>NZ_WMIF01000036.1 GCF_009711185.1 Paracoccus limosus | reverse complement strand
CTACCTCGCCGATACCCTCCGGGCCATCCTCGACGGACACCCCAGATCCCGCATCGAGGACCTCATGCCCTGGTGCTACGACCAAGCGTCAAGCCTCGCTGCATAGGGCCTCGTCGTCGCGCTTACGCTCAACCGCGCGCCAAAGGGGTCACTTTTGGGCGCCGATCGGGGGGGCCGTTTGGATGCCGATTGACAGCCCGATCCGGACCGGAGCGGAAGAACTGTCTGTCGCGGCTTGCGGTGGCCGGTCCACAAGACCTGCCCTCCCCTGGCGCCAATCGGGCTTCGAAAAACGGAACCCCTTTTAGCCGCCAGAACAACCCATTGATAAGACGTTGTTTCTTCCAATCCGCCGGGTCACGGGATAATGTCCCGCGCGACAATCTCGCAAACTTCGGAAGGATGAAACGATGAAGATCTGATGCCCCCAGATACGAAAACGCCGGAATGTTGGAGCATTCCGACGTGATCGTTATCAGGAAGACCGAAGCCCTCCAGCTCTCATACTGCTCCTTTAGCAGATTCAGCGGTCCGCCGCAAGGATCCGCCATGGGCGACGATCCTCCTCAACATAGCAGGCTTCTTTCCGGGAACGGCTGACAGGCCGACCTTGCCCCGTCCGTAAATCCGGCGGGGCAAGGACGGCACCGCCATGCCTGCATCCCGGCAGGAAACCTCATCCCGATCGGCCCTTGGTCATCGGGGCACGAGACCGCATCCGCCCGACCGGGCGGAGACCGATCCCCCATGAGGAAACCATCCCCAATGAACGTGAATAATCCGATCGAGCCCATGCTCGCGCTACCCCTTCTCGCTTCGGGCCTCGAAAATGCAGTGGTCCTGCCTACGCCCTCCAAGGCGGAGCGCGACATTGCCATCGCCTCGAACCGGCATTGCACAGCCCATGACGTGCTGGGTCACGGCGCAGGGGTCCGCATCCAATGCGAGTCCGGGCTGGAACGCAGCCATGCCTTCATCATCAACTCCAGGCTGCAGACCTATGACTTTCGCGAGCAAGTCTCGTTTCCTTATCCGTTTAAGGACAGCAAGACGCGGCACATCTTCGACTTCTATGTGACCGAAGTCGACGGGCGGCGGATCGCATGCACGGTAAAGCCCGACGCCCGGACCCGTAAGCGCGGCGAGCACCAGATGCCGGGAGAGGACTTCATCACGCATATGCAAACGGTCTCGTTCTGGGTGCAGGAAAGGAACTTCGCAGACGAAGTCCGTCTGCTCACCGAGAAAGACATCGATCCTGTCGAGTTGCACAACGCCCATGCTCTTGCGGCATTTCGCGACCCCCACCCCGACCCCGATGCCGATGCGGCAGCCTGGGAGCTGACGAGACACCTCGTGGGCGGTCGCAGCTTGCGCGATCTCACACGCGACCTCGGCCTGGCCGAACGTGGTTATCGCGCCTTGCTTCGCCTGGTCCGAATGCGCGCGCTCGTTGGCCAGCCCGGCCATCGGCTCACTCCTGACATCCTCATTTTCCGGAAAGGAACCATCCAATGACCGCAATCGACCGCCACCTGCCCCAGTTCATCATCGGCAAGCATGACAGGATCACCTTCCCGACCGTTGGGATGTTGCCCGGCATGCCCGGAAAATCGATGCGTCTGGTTTACGCCACCGATGAGGGTGTGGTGCTCCAGCCCGCCGATGGTGCCGGCCCTTCGGAAACCTTCAGCTATGCCCAGCTGCGTCGGATGAATGCTGCGCGGGAAATCCACCACGAGCCGGAGTTCTATCTGCCCGTAGCGCAGCGCAGCACGACCTTGCGCAACGAGATCGACGTCATCGCGCCGACGCTGTCTGATGCGGAACGTCGACGCGTCGACGCCCGCTATGCCCTGGTTATGGCGTTCGACGTCTTGTCGGACAACGACGCGGGTGCGGCCAGAATCAAGCGCACCGATGAAAGCATCGCGGCCAATATGGACCTGATCCGCGATACCGCGGCGGAATATCTGAGCAAAACCGGGCCTACCCCCGATTTTGTCGAACGTGTGCGCGAATACCGCGAGAATGGTGGCCGCAAACCTCAAGGTGGCCAGACGGCGGCCCGTCCGGAGGCGGTTGCGCCGCGGAAGCTTCGCAAATGGTCAGCGGCGATGAAGGTGGGCGGCAAGTGGGCGCTTCGCGACAAGTGCTGCAACCGCGGCAACAAGAACGGACACTTCACCACTGACGAGCAGGGGCTGCTGTCGAACGTCATCCGCGAGTTCTATCTCGACTTAAACCGTCCAAGCGTCGCGCAGACGGTGACGGAGGTCCGGCGCGTATTTCTGGAGAAGAATGCAGTGCGGCGGGAACAAGGCCTGACGGAGATGCGGATTCCGAGCCGCGATGCCGTCCGATCCTTCATCAAGGGCATCGATGAGCTCACCCGACTTGTCGAGCGTTATGGCCACCGTGAGGCCCTGAAGCGGATGAAACCCGTGACCAGGGGCCTTGAGGTCAGCCGCCCTCTGGAACGCGTCGAGATGGACGAGTGTAAAATCGATCTCATCACGATCATGGCGCAGGCCGGCCTTCTGCAGCTCTTCACGCCGGAAGAACTGGTGAAAATGGGGTTGGACAACAAGAAGCGCCGCTGGTGGCTGGTATTCGCAATCGACTGCCGCACCCGCATGATCCTTGGGATGAAGCTCACCAACGAGCCGAAAACGACCGCCGCAAGCGAATGCCTGCGCATGGTCCTGGAAGACAAGGGTGAGTTTGCAGATGCCGTAGGCGCGTTGACCCCGTGGTCGCATCGCGGCAAGCCCGAAGGTCTGGTGACGGACAATGGCGTATTCCGGTCCATTGAGTTTACGGACACCTATGCCAATCTCGGTATCGGCCTCCTGCGGACCGTTGCCGGCGCTCCGGGCATGCGGGGGATGATCGAGCGGCTGTTCCGCACCGCCATCATGAGCCTGTTTTCGCGTCTGTCCGGTCGGGTTTTCTCGAACGTTCTCGAGCGCGGCGATCATCCTTCGGAAGAGCGGGCCTGCCTGACCACCGAACAGCTGGCCTACGCCATCGTGCGTTGGGTCGTCGATATCTATCACAACACGCCGCACGAAGGGCTTGGAGGCCTGACGCCGCTGCAGCAGTGGGGCCGTGACATGGAGGACGGCAACTATCCGCTTCACGCCTTGCCAACCCGCGCCACCACCCGGATCGCCTTCGGGGTTCCGATCATGCGACAGCTGAGCAAGACCGGCATCACCGTCGGCGGCATCCGCTATCACGACGAAGTGCTGGCGCACAGGCACCTGTCCCATGGGGATCACGATGTCGAGGTCCGCTGGGACCATACCGATATCGGCAGGATTGCTGTCTGCGTCGAAAACCGCTGGATCGAAGCGCGCAGCGTTCATCGCAATGGCCTGCTTGGCCAGGCGCTCGATGGGCTCAGCGCCGCGGAATGGGACGCCTCGGTTCGGGCATTGCGTGCAAGCGATCCGAAGCGCCAGGCCTTCGATGAAAGCGTCGTCCATGCTGCGATCAAGGATATCCAGGCGATGAACCACCGCCAGCAGCTGGAATACAAGGTCATCAATCAGGACTGGTCGGAAAAGCGCCTCGCCGCGCGCGAGGAGGTGATGATGAGCTTCGAGGTGCGGCCCGATACCCCGCGCACCCATCAAACCGCTGACGACTACGGCCGGACCATTCAGCCGCGTGCGCCCATGGAGAACGTCGGAAGCGAGGCGGCCGCGCTTCCCAAGCCCGATCGCGGCCCGAAATTCGATGGCAAGGCAAAAGGATGACGATGATGAACACCGATACCCAGACCCGTCATGCCGCCATTGCCCCCCTCATGGCGCAGCTTCGCGCGCGTCATGTCGTCACCGAACGCGACCGGGAGGTTGAGGCACAGCTTTGCCGCCTCCTCCACGTCGATGAAACGGGACAGATCACCGCCGAACCTGTCCGTTTCACGGCGGGACTGGAAAGCCGCGGCATCATCCTCATCGAGCCGGCGGGCGGCGGGAAGACCACCGCCATCCGGAATGTCTTGCAGGAGTTCCCGGCCTTGGGCACCCATCACGAAACCGGAGCGCCCCGTGTCCTTGAGGTGCAGGTCGAAAGTCCCGCAACCCTGCGCAGCATCCTGCGTGCCCTTCTGCGGGAAATGGGCCTGACCAGGGTATCGTCCCGAACCAGCGCCTGGGAACTCCTCGACCTGGTGAAGAACCGGATCGCAGCGACCGGGGCAACCACGATCTGGTTCGATGAGGCACAGGATCTGTTCCTTTCCCGATCAACCCGGGAAATCGATGACATGCTCAAGATGATCAAGGGCCTGATGAAAGGTCCGAATTCCGTCGTCGTCATCCTGAGCGGCACCGAACGCCTGATCGAGATTGCCGGCTATGACCCGCAGGTCAATCGGCGGTTCATCTGGACAATATTCCTCTCGCAGCCGGCGATGAGATCTTCGGGGAGGTGGTGCCTGCGCGGCGTCGACATGACCTGGCCACACTCTCCGCGGTGTCCGGAATGTCCAGGTTGCAGGTGAGAGACGTATTCGCCGGCCTGGGGCTGTTGTCGGCAGATGACGGTCGACCTTTGAATGCGCTTACCTTCGACGCGACCGAAAGCGAAGCTATCGCGTGCGAGTTGCGGGGATCGGTTCCCGCCAACGCACTCTCCGCCCATCTTGGCTGCGACACGACGACGGCAGCGGCGATCCTCAATGCGGGACTGGTCAAAAGGGTCTTGGACGACAGGATTATTTTCGATCGCGACGCGGATGCCCTGAAGCGGGTCAGCTTGGACTCAGTCCACGACCTTCTGGCCATTCTCTTCGAAAACGCCACCACCCTTGAGGTTGTCCCCGTCCAGTTCGCCACCCTGAGCGTGGCCGCGCGCCACGCACATTGGCAAGTCGACCGGATCATTCGGCTGGTCCTGTCCGGGAGCCTCGACCTCTATGGCCTGGTCGGGCGAACCGATTTTGATGGCCTGCTGATCGATGAACGCCAGCTGCTGCGCATCCTGGAGGCGCCACCGATGACGGCCGCAATCTCGAAGGAAGACGCGGCAAAGGAACTAAGCGTCGAGGTGAAGATCCTCGAGAACATCATGCGCATTCCCGACGAGAGCGGAGCGCCGATCATCCGGCGCGTTGTGCCGCTCATCGGCCCGCTGAAACGTCGCCATCAGGTCGCGAAGCCCGACTTCGAACGGTTCCAGCACGACCATATCTCGATCCGCGAACTGGCCGAAGCTGAAGGCACGACGATCGCGGAAATGCATGCAGCCTTGCAGCAGCGCGGGATCTTGCCGATTCTGTCAGGCATGCCCTTGGCGACTCAAATCTTCCGCCGATCCGACATCTGACCCTTATCCAAGCCTGAACTCTTGCGAGCCGCCCATCATGGGCGGCTTTTTTTGTTGCGTATCAGAGGTCACAGGCGAGTTTCGATGGGCGTTATTTGCCCTCGGAATGGAACAGAACCGCCGCCGGATTCGAAAACAGTCATTGATTCCAATGAAGAAATTTTACGGCCATGGCCTCTTATTGGCCGTCATTTCAGATGCTGGCCGGATCGGCGGGACATGAGGGTTCTGCATGGGACTTGTTTTGACGAGCGAGCGTGAGCTTCAGCGCGTCGAGGCGCTGGACGACAGCTTGCGCACGGCGCAGGTCGCGCGCCGCCGCGATGTAAGGCGCTGCGGCTGGGCGCTGCAAGTGCTCCGAACACTCGCTCCGGGGGGGATGCGTTTGCACGACCGCTTGCAGCCGATCTGGCTCGCATCTTGTGCCGGAGGGTTGCGATATCGGGCTGAGCCCCAGAACCGCCCACCCGATCTCCGGGGGTATTGGGCCAGAACGGCAGGGCCGCTGCCCTTTCCCGTGCGCGGGGCTGGCTTCGCGTTCCCTTTGCCCGGAACCGAGCCAAGGCTGGCGATAAGGTCGCTGTTGAGGAAACCGCCCCCTACAGCGACCGCGTCGCGATCCCTTACACCGCCGGTTCGACCTGAATGGTCAGGTGCGACAGGTCGTGCAGATGGGACAGCCGGGCCCGATATGCGGCGGGCGCCTGCGGGTTTTCCGAGCGGATCGCGACAATGGCGCCATGATGGCCGGGGCCCAGTTGCCAGACATGCAGATCGGTGACGCGGTCATAGCCGGTCTCGATGGCGGTGCGGATCTCTTGCGGCAGGCTCTCGTCTTCGGGGGTGTAGTCCAGCAAGATCCGCCCGGTGCTCTGGATCAATCCCCATGACCAGCGCGCGATCACCAGCCCGCCGACGATGCCCATCATCGGGTCGAGCCATGTCGAGCCATAGATGCTGCCCAGCGTCAGCGCCGCGATGGCCAGAACCGAGGTAAAGGCATCGGCCAGCACATGCAGATAGGCCGCGCGCAGGTTATTGTCGGCGGCGTGCCCGGTGTCATGCCCCGCCTCATGATCGTGGCCATGCTCATGCCCGTGATCGTGGTCGTGCCCATGCGCGTGGTGGTCGTGATGGTGACCATGGTGATGGTCGTGGTCGTCGCGCAGCAACCATGCGCACAGCAGATTAACCGCAAGGCCGATCACAGCCACGGCAATCGCCTGACGAAAGTCGATCTCGACTGGCGCATAGAGCCGCACCAGACTTTCCCAGCCGATCAGCAGCGCGATCAGGGCCAGCACCACCGCGCTGGCAAAGCCGGCCAGATCGCCCAGCTTGCCGGTGCCGAAGGTAAAGCGCGTGTTGCGGGCATTGCGGCGCGCATAGCGATAGGCCAGCGCGGCGATCAGCATCGCGCCGGCGTGGGTCGACATGTGCCAGCCATCGGCCACCAGCGCCATCGAGCCATAGATATTGCCGGCGGTGATCTCGGCCACCATCATCGCGGCGGTGATCGCGATCACCAGCCAGGTCCGCCGTTCGTTGCGGTGGTGATTGTCGCCCAGATACACATGCTCGTGCGGCGCGGCGAGACGGGAGCTCGGGTTCGTCATTTCAGATAGGTCCTGATGATGGCGATGAGCTCGGCCGCGGCCTCGGCACGCGCGCCATCCTCGTCGCGATCGGGGTTAGAGATATGTTCGCGGATGTGATCCTCGATCAACTCGGCCGTCAGCCCGCTGACGGCACCGCGGATCGAGGCGGTCAGATTGAGGATCTCGCCGCAGGGGGCCTCGGTCTCCAAGGCACGCTCGACCGCCTCGATCTGGCCTTTCAGACGGCGGACGCGGGCGAGCAGCTTGGTCTTGTGCTTGATGGTATGGCTCATAGCATAGGGGGGTACCCTATTTGATAGGTGTCGCGCAAGTGACGAGCATGTACAGGCCCTGCCCCGGCACCATGGAAAAATTCTCTCCGCGCCCGGCAGGAAAGAGAAGATCGCACGCGGCCCGTGTCGGGATATGGAATGGCGCGGCAGAGAAATCTCGGTCAGTTTTGTCGTCAATTCGGCGCGGGCATCCAGCCGGCGCCCTGACCCTTGGAAAGTTGTGACATGTCTCTCATCGGTTTTTCGTCCCGCATCGCCCTTGCCGGGCTTCTGGCCTCAGTCGCGCTGCCGGCCGGCGCCGAAAGCCTGCGCATCGGCTGGCAGCAGATCGTCGAGCCCTCGCGCGTGGCGCAGGCCGGCCAGCAGTATGAAAAGGCAACCGGCGCCGAAATCACCTGGAACCTGTTCGGCGGCGGCGCGGATGTGATCGCGGCCCTTGCCTCGGGGTCGATCGACATCGGCTATGTCGGCTCGTCGCCGCTGGCCGCCGCCGCCTCGCAGGGGCTGCCGATCGAGACGATCTATGTCGTCGGCAATATCGCCCAGGCCGAGGCGCTGGCTGTCAAGGACGTGACCAGCCCCGAGGGGCTGAAGGGCAAGAAGATCGCGACGCCCTTCGTTTCGACCGCGCATTATTCGCTGCTGACGGCGCTGAAACATTGGGGCATCGCCCCGGCCGATGTGCAGCTTTTGAACCTGCGCCCGCCAGAGATTGCTGCCGCATGGGAACGCGGCGACATCGACGGCGCCTATATCTGGGATCCGGTGCTGAACCAGATCAAGTCCAGCGGCGGCAAGGTGCTGGCCGACAGCGCCGATGTCGCGACCTGGGGCGGGCCGACCTTTGACGCATGGATCGTGCGCAAGGATTACGCCGAGCAGCATCCCGACGTGATCACCGCCTTCGTCAAGGTCACGGGCGAGATCACCGATGACTATCTGGCCCATCCCGACGCCTGGGGCGCGGGCTCGCAGAATGCGGCCCGGATCGCCGAGCTGACCGGCGCCCCTGTGGCCGAGGTTCCGGCCCTGCTGAAAGGCTATGCCTTTGCCGGGCTCAAGGATCAGACCAGCCCCGAATTTCTGGGCGGCCGCACCGCCGAGGCGATCAAGGCGACCGCGCAATTCCTGCAGGAGCAGGGCTCGGCCACGGCGCTGGACGATTACAACGGCGCGGTGAATGCGGGCTTTGCCGAGGCCGCGCTGAAAACCGAAACCGCGCGGAACTAGGCCGATGGCATCGCGGGCGGGATCGCTGGCCCTGTCGCATGTGTCGCTGCATTACGGCGCCGGCCTTGCGGTGCTGCACGATGTCTCGCTGACGCTCGCGCGCGGTGAATTCATCTCGGTCATCGGGCGGTCGGGATCGGGCAAGACGTCGCTCTTGAATCTGGCGGGCGGCTTTGTGGCGCCCTCCTCAGGGCAGGTCAGCGTTGATGACAGGCCGGTGACTGGCCCCGGCCCGGATCGCGCCGTGGTGTTTCAGGACGATGCCCTATACCCGTGGCGCAGCGTGCGCGAAAACGTCGCCCTGCCCTTGAAGCTACGCGGCATGGCGCCGGCGGCGCGGGCGGAACGGGCGCGGGCATGGCTGGCCGAGGTCGGCCTGCAGGACCATGGCGACAAGCCGATCTGGCAGCTTTCGGGCGGTCAGCGCCAGCGGGTCGGGCTGGCCCGCGCGCTGGCCTCCGAGCCCGAATTTCTGCTGATGGACGAACCGCTGGGCGCGCTGGATGCGATGACGCGCGACCAGATGCACGAGCTGTTGCTGCGGCTGTGGCAGGACAGCCATGCCGGGGCGCTGCTGATCACGCATAGCGTCGAGGAGGCGGTGTTCCTGTCCACCTCGGTCATCGTGCTGGCGCCCGCGCCGGGGCACATCGTGCATCGCGAGGATTTCGACTTTGGCCGCCGCTTCCTGTGTGGCGAAGATCCCCGCGCCCTGAAATCCGAGCCCGCCTTCATCGCCGCGCGCGAGCGCCTGCTGGCCGCCATCCATGGGAAAGAGCCGGTTCATGGTTGACCTTCCGATCACGCAACCCGCCCCGGTGCCGCGCAGGCGCAGGCCGGCGCTGTCATGGGCCCGCTATGTCGGACTGGCGACGATCGGCGGGCTGCTGATCCTGTGGAGCGCGGCCTCGGCCCTTGGCTGGGCCTCGCCGCTGTTTCTGCCCTCGCCGGCCCGGGTCTGGGCGGCACTGCAGCGGGTGGCAGGTCAGGGCTATGCCAATGCGACGCTGGCCCAGCATGTCGCGGCCAGCCTGTGGCGGGTGGGCGGCGCGCTGCTGGCCGCGATGGCGGTGGGCGTGCCGGCGGGGCTGGTCATCGCCACCTCGCGCATCGGGCGCGGCATCCTTGACCCGCTGATCGAATTCATCCGGCCGCTGCCGCCGCTGGCCTATCTGCCGCTGATCATCATCTGGTTCGGCATTGGCGAATTGTCCAAGGTGCTGGTCATCGCCATCGCCATGCTGGCGCCGATCGTCATCTCGACCGCCTCGGGCGTGCGGGCAGCATCGGAAAGCCAGATCCAGGCCGCGCGCACCTTTGGCGCCACGCGCTGGCAGGTCATCCGCGAGGTGATGGTGCCCGCCGCCCTACCCTCGATCCTGACCGGCATCAGGATCGCGCTTGGCGCGGGCTGGACCACGCTGGTCGCGGCCGAACTGGTCGCGGCGACGCGCGGCCTGGGCTATATGATCCAATCCGCCGCGCAATTTCTGGTCACCGACATGGTGATCGCGGGCATCCTTGTGATCTCGGCCCTTGCCACCCTGTCCGAACTGGGCCTGCGCTGGGTCGAGCGCCGCTTCCTGCCATGGATCGGCAAGGCCTGAGCTAGCCTGCCCCGTCGCGGGGCAGCCGGATCTCGACCGCAAGGCCCGGCGCCCCGGCAGGCGGCAGGATCAGCGCCTCGCCGCCATGGGCGCGAGCGATGGCGCGCACGATGGGCAGGCCCAGCCCTGAGCCGCCAAGGCTGCGCCCGCGCGAATCGTCGGCGCGCCAGAAGCGGTCGAAGGCGCGGGCACGGCCCTCGGCGGGCAGACCCGGCCCGGTATCGCTGCACCGAAAGAACACCGCCCCGTCCGCAACGCCGGTCTCGACATGGACATGGCTTTGCGGCGCATAGCGGCGACAGTTTTCCAGCACCGCGACAAAGGCCTGCCGCAGCCGGGCGCGGTCGCCCGCGGTGACGGCCGGGGCCAGCGCGCTGCTGGTGGCGATGCCGGCCACCCCCAGTTCGCTGCCCAGCATCGCCAGCGCCGAGGCAGCCTCAGCCGCTAGATCCATCGGGGCAAGGGTCAGGTCCAGCTGCCCGGCATTGCCAAGCGCAAGGGTGCGCAACTCATCCACGATCCGCGCCAGCTCATCGACATGGGCGATCAGCCGCCCGTAAAGCTGCGGATCGGGGGCATAGACCCCATCCATCAGCCCTTGCAGGCGCCCGCGCAGGATGGTCAGCGGCGTGCGCAATTCATGCGCGATGGCCGAATTGGAATAGGCCAGTTCGGCCTCGGCCCGTTGCAGCCGCCGGGCCATGTCGTTGAAATCGGCGACCAGCTCGCGCGCCTCGCCATAGCTGCCGGCGGGCAGGTCGGCGCGGGCGGTGAAATTGCCCGCCGCCACCAGCCGCGCGGCGCCGGCCACGGATTTCAGCGGCTGCACGATCCGCCGCGCCAGCCGCCAACCGATCAGCGAGGCAGTCAGCAACCCGATGGTCAGCAGCAGGCCCACCATGACGCTGTCGCCCATCCGCCAACGCTCGTCATGGGTATCGGGATAGAGCCAGTCGTAGATGAAGACGAAATAGGCCATCAGCCCGAAATAGACCACCGCGATGGCCGCCAGTGTCAGCGCGATCATCGCGCGGGTGATGCGGGCGTTCAGATTATCCGCCATGGGGCGCCTCCAGCCGATAGCCGATGCCGCGCACGCCGCTCAGCATGCCGTCCGCCCCCGCCGCCGCCAGCTTGCGACGCAGGTTGCTGACATGGCTGTCGACGGTGCGGTCCAGCGCCTCGCCCTCGGGCAGGCAGGCATCGACCAGCTCGCCCCGGCCAAAGGCGCGGCCGGGCGAGCGCGCCATCTGCGCAAGGATGCGGTATTCGGTCGGCGTCAGCTCCAGCGCGACCGGACCCGCGCCCGTCTCGACCTGCGCACGATGGGCGCCGGGATCGACCGTCAGCGGCCCCAACCGCAGCAGATGTTCGGGCGCATGGCCCAGCGTGCGGCGCAGGACGGCGCGGGCGCGGGCCACCACTTCGAGCGGGTTGAAGGGCTTGACCACGTAATCATCGGCGCCGATGCGCAGGGCCTGCAGCTTGTCCAGATCCTCGGCCAAAGCGGTGACCATGATCACCGGGGTTTCGCCGCGCCTGCGGATCGCGGCCAGCACCTCATATCCGTCCTGCCCCGGCAACTTGATGTCCAGCACCACCAGATCGGGGCGCAGCCGCTGATGATGGGCAAGGCCGGTCGGCCCGTCGCCGGCGCTGATCACCCGATAGCCCTCGCGCGCGAAATAGGCTTCAAGGATCTCGGCGATCTCGGGTTCGTCCTCGACGATCAGGATCAGGGCATTGGTCACAGCTTGGCCTCCTGAATCTGGCCGGCGCGGCGGCGGCGGCCGATGCGGGCCACCGTCACATAAAGCACCGGCACGAAAAAGACAGCCAGCACCGTGGCCGAGACCATGCCGCCGAACACGCCGGTGCCGATGGCATTCTGGATCTCGGATCCGGCGCCGCGCGCCAGCATCAGGGGCACCACCCCAAGGATGAAGGCCAGCGAGGTCATCAGGATCGGCCGCAGGCGCAGCCGCGCCGCCTGCAGCGTGGCGCGGTAAAGCCCCTGACCCTGTTCGCGCAGATGGCGGGCATATTCGATCATCAGGATGGCGTTCTTGGCCGACAGGCCGATGATGGTGATCAGCCCGACCTTGAAGAACACGTCATTGTCGCCCCCCCGCGCCAGCACCGCCAGCACCGCGCCCAGCACGCCCAGCGGCACCACCAGCATCACCGCCAGAGGGATTGACCAGCTTTCATAAAGCGCGGCCAGCACCAGAAACACCACCAGCATCGAGGCCGCCAGCAGCATCGGTGCCTGACTGGCCGATTGCTGTTCCTGCAACGACTGGCCGGTCCATTCGATGCCAAAGCCCGGCGGCAGTTCGGCAGCCAGCCGCTCGATTTCGGCCATGGCGGCACCGCTGGACACGCCCGCCGCCGCCGAGCCCGAGATGCGCGCGGCCGGATAGCCGTTATAGCGCGCCAGTTGCAGCGGCGTGGCCTGCCAGACCGGCGTCGCCACCTCGGAAAGCGCCACCATGCCGCCGTCGATATTGCGCATCTCAAGACGCAGCACGTCATCAAGCCGCATCCGCGCCGGGGCATCGGCCTGCACGATCACCTGCTGCAGGCGGCCCTGATTGGGAAAGTCGTTGACATAGCCCGAGCCGATGGCCGTCGAAATGGTGTCATTGATCGCGGTAAAGGACAGGCCAAGCGCCTGCGCCTTTTGCCGGTCGATCTGCAAGGCGATGCTGGCACCGTCGGGCAAGCCCTCGGTTATCACCCCGCTCAGCAGCGGGCTTTGCCCGGCCAGCGCGATCAGCCGGTCCTCGGCCGCCTTCAGCGCAGCGGGCCCGGCATTGGCGCGATCTTCCAGCCGCAGCGAAAAGCCCGAGGTGGTGCCAAGGGATTCGATGGCAGGCGGCTTCATGATCATCGCCGTGCCCTCGGGGATATTGGCCATGGCGGCCTCGGCGGCGGCGATTTCCTCGTTCACGGTGCTCTGGCGCGCGTCCCAGTCCCGCAGGCTGGTAAAGGCCTGCGCGGCATTGGGCCCCGAGCCGGAAAAGCCAAAGCCAAGGATCACCGTGCTTTCGATGATATCGGGGCGGGTGGCGGTATGCGCCTCATAGGCGGCGACGATCTCGCGCGTGCGTTCGGCGGTGGCCCCGGCGGGCAGTTCGATCATGGCCATGAAACTGCCCTGATCCTCTTCGGGCACGAATGAGGTCGGCACCCGCAGATAGCCCACCGCCAGCACCGCCAGCAGCAGCGCATAGACCACCAGCATCCGCCCGCCCCGCCGCAGCGCGATCCCGACCCAGCCGGTATAGCGCGCGGTCAGCGCATCAAAGCCCCGGTTGAAGCGGCCAAAGATACCGCCGGTGGCATGGCCCGTGGCCGGCCTGAGGATGGTGGCGCATAGCGCCGGCGTCAGCGTCAGCGCCAGAAAGGCCGAGAACAGGATCGACACCGCCATCGACAGCGTGAACTGGCGATAGATCGCCCCGACCGAGCCACCGGCCAGCCCCATCGGCACAAAGACGGCGGCCAGCACCAGCGTGATGCCGACGATGGCACCCGAGATTTCGCGCATGGCCTGCCGGGTGGCGTCGCGAGGCGACAGGCCCTGCCGCATCATGATTCGCTCGACATTCTCGACCACGACGATGGCGTCGTCGACGATGATGCCGATGGCCAGCACCATGCCGAACATGGTCAGCACGTTGATGGAATAGCCCGCCAGCCACATCACCGCGAAGGTGCCGGCCAGCGCGATCGGCGCGACGATGGTCGGGATCAGCGTATAGCGCAGCTTTTGCAAGAACAGCAGCATGACCAGAAACACCAGCGCCATCGCCTCGATCAGCGTATGCACCACCTTGGTGATCGAGACCTTCACGAAGGGCGCGGTGTTGTAGGACACCGAAACCTCCATGTCGGCGGGCATCGCCGGGCGCAGCTCGGCCAGCCGCGCCTCGATGGCGGCGGCGGTGCGCACGGCATTGGCGCCGGGCGACATCTGGATGGCGGCGGCGGCGGCGGGCTTGCCATTGCTGCTGACGCTGAAAGCCATGGTCTGCGCGCCCAGCTCGACCCGCGCGACATCGCCCAGAAGCAGCCGCGCGCCATCCGATTGCGCCCGCAGCGGGATGGCGGCAAAGGCCTCGGGCGAGGTCAGCTGCCCGCGCAGCGTCAGCGGAACCGAGACGCGGGTGCCGGGCACGGTCGGCTCGTCGCCCAGCCGGCCGGGCGTCGCCTGCGCATTCTCGCGCGCGATGGCCTCGGTCACATCGGTCATGGTCAGGCCATAGGCCGCCAGCCGGGCCGGATCGACCCAGACCCGCATCGCCCGCTCCGCCCCGAATTGCTGGACCCGGCCCACGCCGGGCAGACGCTTGAGCTCTTCGGCCAGATTGCGGGTCAGGTAATCGCCAAGGCTCAGCTCATCGGTCTTGCCCTCGCGCGATTTCAGCGTGATCACCATCAGGAAACCCGATTCCGCGCCCTCGACGCCGATGCCGGCGCGGCGCACCGTCTCGGGCAGCAGGGGTTCGGCGTTCTTCATGCGGTTCTGCACATCGACCTGCGCAAGCTCGGGGTCGGTGCCGGGGCGGAAGGTCACGAAGATATTGGCCCCTCCTGTAGAATCTACTGTAGATTCGTAATACAAGACATTCTTTACACTGGAGAGTTCCTTTTCGATCGGACGGATCACGCTGTCGCTGACCGTCTGCACATCGGCCCCGGCATAGGTGGCAAAGATGCTGACGCTGGGCGGGGCGATATCGGGGAAGCGCGCCACCGGCAGTTGCGGGATCGCGACAATGCCGGCCAGCGCGATGAAAATGGCGATAACCCAGGCAAAGATCGGGCGGTCGATGAAGAATTGCGACATGGCGGTGATCCCTTAGTGGCCGGCGACCGACAGCGCGGGCTCGGTCGCTGCGGTTGTCATTTCAGGGACAGCGGCCAGCGTGACGGCCACCGGGACGCCCTCGGGGACGCGGTCCTGTCCGCGGATGGCCACGCGTTCGCCCGGCTGCAGGCCCGAGGCGACGACGACCCGGTCCCCGACGGCATCGCCCAGAACCACATCGCGCCGCATCGCCTGATTCTTGTCCGAAACCACGACCACCTGCGCCCCGCCGCCGCCATTGCGCAGCACAGCATCCTCGGGCACCAGCAGCGCAGCGGGCAGCACCCCGCGCGGCAGGCGGGCGCGCAGGAACATGCCGGGCAACAGCGCCATGTCGGGATTGTCGACCTCGACCCGGACCGAGACATTGCCGGTGCCCGGATCGACGATCACATCGGAAAACCGCAATTGTCCCGGCTGTGGATAGGCTCGGCCGCCATCGGTCAGGATCTCGACCTCGCCCAGCCCTTGCGCGGCGGCGGCCTGCACGGCATCCAGCCGCGCGGCCGGCAGGCGCAGATCGACATAGACCCGGTCCAGATCCTGCACCACCGCCAGCGCCCGCTCGGCCCCCGGCACCGCCAGCCCGCCGATATCGGCCAGCCCCGCCGCGACATATCCCGCCACCGGCGCGCGCAGGGTAGCATAGCCAAGGTCAAGCCGGCGCCGTTCGACCAGCGCCTGCGCCTCGGCCAGCCCCGCGCCGGCCAGCGCCAGATCGTTGCGGGCGATCTCGTTGCGCTCGGCGCTGGTGGCGTTGCGCGTCAGCAGCGCATCCGAACGTTCCAGCGCCCGGCGGGCATGGGTTTCGGCGGCACGGGCACGCGCCAGCGCCGCCTCGGCGGTGGCCAGCTCGGCCTGCAAGGGCGCCGGGTCGATGCGGAACAGCACATCCCCCGCCGCGACGCGCGCGCCCTCGTCTACCGGACGCTCAAGGATCAGCCTGCCGACCTGTGGCCGGATCTCGACCCGGCGCAGGGCGGCGACTCGACCGGGAAATTCGTCGCGCAGCACCACGCGCTCGGGTGCCAGCACCGCGACGGTCAGCCGCACGGCCTCGGTCTCTTGCGCCGCGCCCACGCTGGCAGAGAGCAGGCCAAAGGCAAGGAAAGCGGCCAGCGCAAGCGGCTTCAGGGGGCGGGGCGTCATCGCGGAACTCCATCATCGGGCATCGAGCCGCCCGATGACATCCCGGCGTCGACGAATCGCGCAGGATATATGGAGGTTTCATGGAGAAAGGCCGGCGGGCGGGATCACCCGCCGCCAGGCATCCGCGCCAGATCACCCGTGCCGGGTGGTGGCGCGGTCGTGCGGCTCGGCGTCATCGGGATTGCTGGCGCCGGGCAGGTCGATGCGCTGGAACTGGTTGCGCGCATGTTCCAGAAACACCGCCGCCGCCAGCGGCAGGTTGCTGCCGGCGCGCACCATCAGGCCAAAGCGGTTTTCGGGCAGCCCTTCCTCGACCAGCGGGCGGAACACCAACCGCCCCTCGGCAATGTCGGTCTGCGCGCCGATGGGCGTGGTGATCGACACATAACGCCCGGTCAGGGCCAGTTCGACCAGCATGCGGATCGAATCGACCTCGACCAGCGGCGGCAGGGTCTTGGTCGCCTGCATCAGAAACGGCTCGACCACCTTGCGGATCGAGATTTCCGGCGTCGCCATCGCCAGCGGATGTTGCAGGCATTCCGACAGGCCGATGGGGCCGCGATTGCCGGCCAGCGGGTGGTCGTGGCGCAGCACGGCGCCGATCTTGACATCGCGTTGCAGGGCGATGCTGACCTGCGGATTGCGGTCGGTGATAAAGCCGAAACCGACCTCGGCCCGTTCGCTGACCAGCCGCTCGACCACTTCGGCGGCCGACACCATCGAGACCTCCAGCTGCAGACCCGGATAGCGGCGGCCGAATTCCGAGATGATCTCGGGCAGAAAGGCGATGCCGACGCTTTCCACGGTCGCGATGCGCACGGTGCCGGTCTTGAGCCCGCGCAGCAGCTCCAGCTCGCCCACGGCCACATCAAGGATCTCGCCCAGATTGCGGGTATGGGCATAAAGGATCTCGCCCGCCGGCGACAGCGTCAGCCGGCGTTGCCGGTCGCGCATGAACAGTTCGACCCCAAGCGCGTTTTCCAGCTGGCTGATCTGGCGCGACACCGCCGAGGCCGCGACATTGAGCCGGCGCGAGGCCTCGCGCACCGACAGATGCTCGGCCACCGCGTTGAAGTGGACCAGCGCCGCCTGATACAAAAATCCGCGCCAAAAGCGCCGGGGACAGCGCCTGTCCACGGGTGGGCGGGGCGGCGTTGTCCGCTGTTGCCGAGTCCTTTCGCATGGGTTTTCCCGCTGTTGCCTTTTCGGCAGCACCAGATGACATGATCGGAAATTTCGCAACCCGAAATATACCGTATGGTTCGGTCTTGCTTCGACTGTTCGTCGAAGGAGCTGCTTTCGGCTCGTCGGAGAGCGGGTCTGGTGTTGATGAGTGAACAGTAACCAGTAGCCTCTCCTGCGCCGGGCACATCGCCCGGCCCATGTGGGATATTGTGAGTTTAGCAGGTATGCCCCCCAGACAGGGAGGTGGCACGCCAGCGGGCCGGCATCGCCAGATGCGGGCCCGCTGGTGGTCCTGCTCCCACCGCTCTTGTCCAACCGCAACCGCGCCCCGGCGCGCCGGCTGGACGGTCTTGCGGCAATCCGCCGGTGCGCGGCCCCGGCCCCTGCCCGTCCGTGGCATGGGCCGGGGCCGCGTCCGGCAGGCGGGGCCCCTGCCCTGTTGCCTTTTCGATATCTGGCGCCGGGCCGGTCAGCCGCCGCGCCGCGCGGGCGTGCCGGGCCGGTCCCGCAGCGCCTGCCGCCGCCGGCTGGGCGGCTGTCCAAAACGCTCGGCATAGAGCCGGGCAAAATGCGCAGCGCTGGAAAACCCGGTCACCAGCGCCACGTCCAGCATCGACAAGGCGGTCTGCTGCACCAGCTCATCGGCCTTTTTCAGCCGCATCTCGCGGTAAAAGCGCATCATCGGCACCCCCAGCCGGTCGTTGAACAGGCGCTGCAACTGGCGCGGGCTGCAACCGACCTGAGCCGCGACCTGTTCGGGCGACAGCGGATCGGCCAGATGGCTGAACATCAGCTCGACCGCCTGTGCCAGCAGCGGGTGGCGCAGGTCGAACCGCTCGGCCACCGGGCCCAGCTGCGGCTCTTCGGCGGCACGGGTGCCTTGATGGATGAACCATTCCGCGACCTGCCGGGCAAAGCCCGCGCCATGGTCGCGCGCAATCAGCGCACACATCATGTCGAGCGCCGCCACCCCGCCCGCGCAGCTGTAGCGGTCGCGGTCAACGACATAGAGCGCACGTTCGATCAACAGCTCGGGGCGCTGCTCGGCCAAGGCATCGGCATGGGCCCAATGCAGGGTAAAGCGCCGCCCCTCCATCAACCCCAGCCGCGCCAGAATCACCGCCCCGCCCGAGATGCCGCCCAGCGGCACCTTGCGCGATTGCAGCGCCCGCAGGCCGCGCGCCAGCGCCGCGTCGTGAAACTGCATCGGATTGCCGCCCGCCACGACCAGCGCCAGATCCAGCGCCCCGGCCTGTGCCAGCGGCTGGGCCTGAAAGCCGCCGCCCGAGGTCGAGGCGGCAAAACCTCCGTCGCTCGACAGGTAAAGCGGGCGGTAAAGCTCGCGCTCGGCCAGATGGTTGGCGGCACGCAGCGGCTCGACCGCGGCAGCCAATGACATCAGCGAGTAATCCGGCGTCAGCACAAAGCCGATGCGGGTGGGCGGGGATGGCAAAGCGGCAGAGGGGGGCATGGCGGGCCTTCGTGATCTTTCATGAATATGACGCGCTCTGTCCCGGATTGGCAAGAATTTGTCCCTTGCAGACAAATCTGCCGCTGCGGCGCGCGCTAACTTCTAATCAGGAAACGCGAATCGGAGGTCTTGGGCCGTGCGATATTCAGGCTTCAGGGTGATCAAGGAGGCACTGACCGGCCATAAGGGCTGGAAGCCGATCTGGCGCAACCCCGAACCGCAGCCCGCCTATGATTACGTCATCGTCGGCGGTGGCGGGCATGGCCTCGCGACGGCCTATTACCTTGCCACGACCTTTCGGCAGGCGCGCATCGCGGTGCTGGAAAAGGGCTGGCTCGGCTCGGGCAACATCGGACGCAACACCACGATCATCCGCTCGAACTACCTGTTGCCGGGAAACGAACCCTTCTACGAGTTCTCGATGAAATTGTGGGAGAATCTGGAGCAGGAATTCAACTTCAACGCCATGGTCAGCCAGCGCGGGATCCTGAACCTGATCCATACCGATGCGCAGCGCGACGCCTATCGCCGGCGCGGCAACGCCATGATCCTTGCCGGTGCCGATGCCGAGTTGCTGGATCGAGAACAGGTCCGCGCCATGTATCCATGGCTGAATTTCGACAATGCCCGCTTCCCGATCAAGGGCGGGCTGGTGCAGCGCCGCGCCGGCACCGCGCGCCATGACGGCGTGGCCTGGGGCTATGCCCGTGGCGCCGATCTGGCGGGCGTCGATCTGATCCAGAATTGCGAAGTCACCGGCTTTCGCATCGAAAACGGCACCCTCAAGGGGGTCGAGACCTCGCGCGGCTATATCGGCGCGAAAAAGGTGGGCGTGGCCGTCGCCGGCTCGTCCGGCCGGGTCATGGCGCAGGCGGGCATGCGCCTGCCGATCGAAAGCCATGTCCTGCAAGCCTTTGTCAGCGAGGGGCTGAAGCCCTTTATCGACGGGGTCATCACCTTTGGCGCCGGGCATTTCTATGTCAGCCAGTCGGACAAGGGCGGGCTGGTCTTTGGCGGCGACATCGACGGCTACAATTCCTACGCCCAACGCGGCAATATGGCGGTGATCGAGGATGTGGCCCAGGGCGGCATGGCGCTGATGCCCGCCATCGGGCGCGCGCGGCTGCTGCGCATCTGGGGCGGCATCATGGACATGTCGATGGACGGCTCGCCCATCATCGACCGCACGCCGATCCAGGGCCTCTATCTGAATGCGGGCTGGTGCTATGGCGGCTTCAAGGCGACGCCCGCCTCGGGCTATGCCTTTGCCCATCTTCTGGCCACCGACAGGCCGCATGACACCGCCCGCGCCTATCGGCTGGACCGGTTCGAACGCGGCTATCCCATCGACGAAAAAGGCATGGGCGCCACGCCCAATCTGCACTGAGGGCCCCACAAGATGCTGATCCCCCATCCCCTTCTGGGCCTGCGCGATGCCGAGGAATTCACCTATCTGGGTGACGCGAGCCTGCTTGATCGCCCCGACCCGCATGCCCCCGACGCCGCACAGCAGTTCTACGAATACCAGCACCTGCGCGACAACCCGGCCGGCATCCACCGCGAGCTGTGGTTTCACGAACAGGGCGACCGCAGCTGGCTGATCGTCACCCGCAACACGCTGACGCATGAAATTCTGGGCGCGGAACTGGCGCGCGACGCGAAAGGGGCCAAGGCATGACCCGTCTGTCCGGCGGTCTGATCGACCGCAGCCGCAGCCTGACCTTCACCTTCGACGGCAAGACCTATCAGGGGCATGCCGGCGACACGCTGGCCTCGGCGCTTCTGGCCAATGACGTGCGGCTGATGGGCCGCAGCTTCAAATACCACCGCCCGCGCGGCGTCATTGCCTCGGGCTCGGAAGAACCCAATGCGCTGGTCGAGCTGCGCGGCGGCGCGTGGCAGGAACCCAACACCCGCGCCACCGTGGCCGAGCTCTTCGACGGGCTTGCCGCCCGCAGCCAGAACAAGGTCGGCAGCCTCGGCTTCGACCTTCTGGCAGTGAACGACCTTCTGTCGCCGTTTTTCTCGGCGGGGTTCTATTACAAGACCTTCATGTGGCCGCGCGCCTTCTGGGAAAAGCTCTATGAGCCCGCGATCCGCCGCGCGGCGGGTCTGGGCAGCCTGACGCATGAGCCCGATCCCGATGCCTATGACGCGGGCTTTCTGCATTGCGACCTTCTGGTGATCGGCGGCGGCGCGGCCGGACTTACCGCCGCCCTGACCGCCGCCCGCGCCGGCGCGCAGGTGATCCTCGCGGATGAGGATTTCCGGCTGGGCGGACGGCTTCTGGCCGAAAGCGCGCCGCTGGACCGGCCCGCCACCGACTGGATTGCCGGGATCGAGGCCGAATTCGCCGGCCTGCCCAACCTGCGCGTGATGCGCCGCACCACGGTCTGGGGCGCCTTTGACCATGGCATCTATGGCGCGGTCGAACGCGTCAGCGACCATCTGGCCAGCCCCGGCAAGCGCGTGCGCCAGACGCTGTGGCGCATCACCACCAAACGCGCCATCCTCGCCTCGGGCGCGACCGAGCGGCATATCCCCTTTGCCGACAACGACCGCCCCGGCGTGATGCTGTCGGGGGCGATGCGGGCCTATGCCAACCGCTGGGCGGTCAGCCCGGCCAAGCGCGTCGCCATCTTTACCAATAATGACGACGGCCACCGCACCGCCCGCGATCTGCTGGCCAAGGGCGTCGAGATCGCCGCCGTGATCGACCCGCGCCCCGCAGCCTCTGGTGCCGGCTATCGCACCATTCAGGGCCATGTCACCGGCACCAAGGGCCGGCTGGGCCTGAGCCGCATCGAGGTCACCGCCAATGGCCGCAGCGAATGGATCGACTGCGGCGCGCTTGGCGTCTCGGGCGGCTGGAACCCGAATATCCAGATCGCCTCGCATCATCGCGGACGGCCAGTCTGGCACGATGGATTGCAGGCCTTTGTCGCCGGTCCCGGCGGCCCGGTCGGGCTGATCCCGGCAGGCGCGACATCGGGTCAGAGCAGCACGGCCCAGGCGCTGGTCTCGGGTGCCAAGGCTGCGCAGGCGGCACTGGCCGATCTCGGCATCACTGCCACCCTGCCCGATCTGCCGCAGGCCGAGGATCAGGCGCTGAACCTGAAGCCACTGTGGCATGTGCCGGGCAAATCCCGCGCCTGGGTCGATTTCCAGAACGATGTCACCGTCAAGGACATCAAGCTGGCCTATCAAGAAAACATGCGTCCGGTCGAACATCTGAAACGCTGGACCACGCTGGGGATGGCCACCGATCAGGGCAAGACCTCGAACGTGACCGGGCTGGCCGTCATGGCCGAGCTGACCGGCCAGTCGATCCAGAGCACCGGCACCACCATTTTCCGCCCACCCTATACACCCGTGGCGCTGTCGGTCTTGGGCGGCGGCGATACCGGCACGCATTTCCGCCCCCGTCGCCTGACGCCGACGCATGACTGGGCCAGCCGTCAGGGCGCGGTCTTTGTCGAGGTCGGACAATGGATGCGCGCGCAATATTTTCCGCGCGCCGGCGAAACCACCTGGCGCCAGACCGTCGACCGCGAGGTTCTGGCCACCCGCACCGGCGTCGGCATCTGCGACGTGACCACTTTGGGCAAGATCGACGTCCAAGGCGCGGATGCGGGCGAATTTCTGGACCGCGTCTATTGCAACGCGATGAAATCGCTGAAGGTCGGCATGGTCCGCTATGGCCTGATGCTGCGCGAGGATGGCTTTGCCTGGGATGACGGCACCTGCGCTCGGCTGGCCGAGACGCAATATGTGGTGACGACGACCACCGCCAATGCCGGCACGATCTATCGGCATCTGGAGTTCTGCCGGCAATGCCTGTGGCCGGAACTGGACGTGCAGCTGATCTCGACCACCGATGCCTGGGCGCAGCTTTCCGTCGCCGGCCCCAATGCGCGCAAACTGTTGCAGCGCGTGGTGGACGGGTTCGATCTGTCGAACGAGAGCTTTCCCTTCATGGCCTGCGCTAATCTGACGGTTTGCGGTGGGTTGCGCGCGCGGCTTTTCCGCATCAGCTTCTCGGGCGAGCTTGCCTATGAAATCGCGGTCCCGGCCCGTTACGGCAATGCGCTGATCGAGCGGTTGATCGATATCGGCGCCGATCTGGGCGCCACGCCCTATGGCACCGAAACGCTGGGCGTGCTGCGCATCGAAAAGGGCCATGCGGCGGGCAATGAGCTGAACGGCCAGACCACGGCGCAGATGCTGGGCATGGGCCGCATGGTCAGCACGAAAAAGGACTCGATCGGGGCGGTGCTGTCGCGGCGCGAAGGGTTGGTGGCGGAACGCCGCGTGCTGGTCGGGCTGCAACCCGTCGATGCCAGCCAGCCGGTCGTCGCGGGATCGCATCTCTTTGCCGAGGGTGCGGCGCAGGACACTGCCAGCGATCAGGGCTGGATCACCTCGGCCTGCTATTCGCCGCATGTCGGCAGCGCCATCGGCCTTGGCTATCTGGACAATGGCGATGCGCAACTGGGCGAACAGATCGTCGCCGCCAACCCGCTGCAGGCGCAGCAGGTGGTGCTGCGTGTCGTCTCGCCGCATTTCGTGGACCCCGAAGGAGGACGTGTCCGTGACTGAGCTGAAGCCGATCTGCGCCCTTGGCGGCGCCGAACCCGCCAGCCGCCGCATCGGCGCGCTGAGCCTGCGCGAAGACGCGGGGCTGGGCCTTGCCTCGCTGGCCCTGCGCGCCGGGGCGCCTGCCCCCGCGCTGGGGCTGGTGCTGCCCGGCCCCGGTGGCTGGGCCGAGGGTGCGGGGCTTGCCGCATTCTGGACTGGCGCCGGGCAATGGATGCTGGAGTTTCCCGGTGGCGCCGGGCGCGATCTGGCGGCGGAACTGGCCGGTCCCGGCCTGTCCGTCACCGAACAGACCGACGGCTTCACCGCCTTCGAGATTCAGGGCCCGGCCGCCGAACTGGTCGCGCTTCTGGAAAAGCTGGTCAATGTCGATGCGCGCCGTTTCGGCCCCGGCTCGGCCACGCGAACCGGATTTCATCACATGAGCGTCTTTGTCATCCGCCGCGCGCCGGATCGGCTGGCGGTGCTGGGCATGCGCTCGGCCGCCGGCACGATCTGGCACGCGCTGGTCGAAGCCGCCGAACGACAGGAGGTGCCGGCATGAGCATCATCGACGGAAAGTCCTTTGCAGAACGGCTTCGCGGGCGAGTTTCCGCGACGGTATCTGGGTTATCGGATCGCGGGATTGTGCCCGGTCTTGCGGTTGTGCTGGTGGGCGAGGATCCGGCCTCGGCGGTCTATGTGCGCAACAAGGGCATCCAGACGCGCGAAGCGGGGATGGTGAGCTTTGAGCACAAGCTTGAGGCCTCGACCGGGCAGGACGCGCTGATGGCGCTGATTGCTAAGTTGAATGCCGATCCGGCGGTGCATGGCATTCTGGTGCAGCTGCCGCTGCCGGGGCATCTGGACGCCGAGGCCGTCATCAATGCCATCGCACCGGAAAAGGACGTCGACGGCTTTACCATCAGCAATGTCGGCCTGCT
>NZ_WMIF01000035.1 GCF_009711185.1 Paracoccus limosus | reverse complement strand
TGAAGCCCTCGAAGAAGGCCCACTCATCGTCGGATATCAGGTTGCGCGCCAAGCCCATCTCCCAAGCAGAGATGAGCTTGAATCATAGGACGACTGCCAACGGAACCCCTTTTGTCAACACGGCCTAAGCGCATACAAAAAAGGGCGCCGCAGCGCCCCTCCCTTAGTTGTCCATCTTCAGCGCCTGAATAAACGCTGTCTGCGGGATCTCGACTTTTCCGAACTGGCGCATCTTCTTCTTGCCGGCCTTTTGCTTCTCCAGCAGCTTTTTCTTCCGCGTCGCGTCGCCGCCGTAGCATTTCGCGGTCACGTCCTTGCGCATCGCCGACAGCGTCTCACGCGCGATGACGCGGCTGCCGATGGCGGCCTGGATCGGGATCTTGAACATGTGGCGCGGGATCAGCTCTTTCAGCTTTTCGACCATCACCCGGCCACGGCTTTCCGCGCGGTCGCGGTGAACCATGATCGACAGCGCATCGACCGGCTCGTCGTTCACAAGGATCGACATCTTCACCAGGAAATCCTCGCGGTATTCGCTGATCTGATAGTCGAAGCTGGCATAGCCCTTGGTCACCGATTTCAGGCGGTCGTAGAAGTCGAACACCACCTCGGCCAGCGGCAGGTCATAGACCACCATGGCGCGGTTGCCAGCATAGGTCAGGTCCATCTGGATGCCGCGCCGGTCCTGGCACAGCTTCAGCACGTCGCCCAGATATTCGTCCGGGACCATGATCGTGGCCTTGATGCGCGGCTCTTCGATATGGTCGACATAGGTCAGGTCGGGCATGTCGGCGGGGTTGTGCAGGTCGCGCACCTCGCCATCCTTCATGTGCAGCTTGAAGACGACCGAGGGCGCGGTGGTGATCAGGTCCAGATCGTATTCACGCTCCAGCCGGTCGCGGATCACCTCAAGGTGCAGCAGGCCCAAGAAGCCGCAGCGGAAACCGAAGCCAAGCGCGGCCGAGGTCTCCATCTCATAGCTGAAGCTCGCGTCGTTCAGCGCCAGTTTCTCGATGGCGTCACGCAAAGCCTCGAAGTCATTTGCATCGACCGGGAAGAGACCGCAGAACACCACCGGCTGGGCGGGTTTGAAGCCCGGCAGCGGCGTGTCGGTGCCCTTGCGCTCGTGCGTGATGGTGTCGCCGACGCGGGTGTCGCGCACCTGCTTGATCGAGGCGGTCAGCACGCCGATCTCGCCCGGGCCCAGTTCGCCGATATCGACCATGGCGGGTTTCAGCACCGCCAGCTTGTCGATGCCGTAGACGGCATTGGTCTGCATCATGCGGATGCGGTCGCCCTTTTTGATCACGCCGTCCATGACGCGGATCATGACGACGACGCCCAGATAGGCGTCATACCAGCTGTCGACCAGCATGGCTTTCAGCGGCGCATTGCGGTCGCCCTTGGGGGCGGGCAGGCGGGTGACGATGGCCTCCAGCACGTCGGGGATGCCAAGGCCGGTTTTCGCGGAAATCGGGATCGCGTCCGAGGCGTCGATGCCGATGACTTCCTCGATGTTTTCCTTGACCCGGTCCGGCTCGGCGGCGGGCAGGTCGATCTTGTTCAGCACCGGCACGATGTCGTGGCCCGCGTCGATGGCCTGATAGACGTTGGCCAGCGTCTGCGCCTCGACGCCCTGCGAGGCATCGACGACCAGCAGCGAGCCCTCGACCGCACGCATCGAGCGGCTGACCTCATAGGCAAAGTCGACGTGGCCGGGGGTGTCGATCAGGTTCAGCACATAGGTGCGACCGTCCTTGGCCGGATATTCGATCCGCACCGTGTTGGCCTTGATGGTGATGCCGCGCTCGCGCTCGATGTCCATGCTGTCCAGCAGCTGGGCCTTCATGTCGCGTTCGGCCACCGTCCCCGTCATCTGGATCAGGCGGTCGGCCAGGGTGGATTTGCCGTGGTCGATATGGGCCACGATCGAGAAATTGCGGATGAGATCAAGGTCGGTCATGGCCGGGCTATACTCGGGGAATGGCGTTGCGAAAAGAGGGATCTGCTGCGGGGCGGGGTCGGGTCACATCGGCGCCATGCCGGCGGCACGCAACTGGCGCCGGCGCAGCATCGCCTCGCGATACATGGCATAGCAACCCGAGGCGACGATCAGCCCGGCGCCGGTCAGGGTCAGCGCGTCCGGCCGCTCGCCAAAGACGGTCAGGGCAAGGATCAGGGCAAAGACCAGACGGGTGTAGCGAAAGGGCGCCAGCGCCGAGGCTTCGCCCAGCCGGGTCGAGGTCACCAGCAGGCTGTAGCCGGCGATGCCGACGCCCAGACAGGCGGTCAGCTGCAAGACCTCGCGCGCGCCGGGCCAGACAAAGCGCTGCCCCAGCACCAGCCCCATCGCGATCGAGGCCAGAAGGATGGTGAAGAAGGCCGAGGCCGCCAGCTGCAACGAGGGGATATGCGCCGGGATGCGCCGCGTCACCAGATCGCGCGTGGACAGGCCGATCACCGCCACCACCGCCATCAGCGACACCGGCTGGAAGCCCGACAGCCCCGGCCGGATCACCAGCATCACGCCGAGAAATCCGACAAGGATCGCGCACCAGCGCCGCCAGCCCACCGGCTCGCCCAGAAACAGCGCCGCGCCCAGCACGATCATCAAAGGCAGTGCCTGCATGATCGCCGAGGTCGAGGACAGCTCCGACAGCGCCAGCGCCACCACGATGCCGATCGAACCGACGGCCTCGGCCAGATTGCGCACCACGACGCCCGGACGCAGCAGATCTGCGGTCCACAGATGACCGCCCTGCAGCTTCAGCGCCGTCCAGAACGCCAGCCAGCCGAACAGCCCGATCAGCCCCAGCACCTCGGCAAAGGGCAGTTCGGCCGAAAGCAGCTTGATGAACATGTCCTCGAAGGCGAAAAGCACCATCGAGACGACCATCAACAGCGCGGCACGAAAGTTTTCGCTGCCCATCGGATCCTCGGTTGCGGGAGATTGCAGCCCAGCCATTATGCCGCGATCATGGCGCGGTCCAGCGTGAAAGGTGACAGCATGAGATTCCACGTCCAAGACATGACCTGCAAGCATTGCACCGCCACCATCGAACAGGCGGTGACCGAGGCCGGCGGCAAGGCCACGACCGATCTGGCCAGCCATCAGGTCGAGGTCGAAGGGCTGGATGCCGCCCGCGCCGAGCAGGTGATTCGCGATGCCGGCTATTCGCCGGTGCCGGCCTGATCGCATATCTTGCGACCTTGCGTGGCGGGGGTTCCAGTAATGGGGCGGTCCCGCGATTGAGCCGATGTAACGCTTCTGTTAACCTCAATGACATAACAAGGCGGCCGCGCGAGGGCGTTCAGCCCCGCCGCCACTTGCCCGAAGCCGGGCCGAGAGCCGAGGAGACTGATCATGATCAACCGCCTGAAGATCGCCGCCGCTGCGATGGTTCTGACCACACCGCTTGCCGTTGCCGGCCCGATCGATACCGCCTGCGTCAGCTCTGACCGTTCGGCGCGCAGCCAGCGCCTGTGCGGCTGCATCCAGCAGGTTGCCGACCAGACCCTGTCGCGTGCCGACCAGCGCCGCGCCGCGCGGTTTTTCCGCGATGCCGATGCCGCCCAGCAGGTGCGCATGTCCAAGTCGGATGCCGATAACGCCTTCTGGGCGCGCTACACCAATTTTGCCACCACGGCCGAGGCCTATTGCGCGAACTGACATGAGGATCGCCGTTCTCACAGGTGCCGGGATCTCTGCCGAAAGCGGCATCCGGACCTTTCGTGCGACCGACGGGCTGTGGGAGGAGCACCGGATCGAGGACGTGGCCACCCCCGAGGGGTTCCGCCGCGACTCGGTGCTGGTGCATCGTTTCTACAACATGCGGCGCGCCGATACCGCCCGTGCCCGGCCCAATGCCGCGCATCGCGCGCTGGCGCGGCTGGCGCGCCATCACGGCGTCACGCTGATCACGCAAAATGTCGACGACCTGCACGAACGCAGCGGCTCGCCCGATGTCATCCACATGCACGGCAGCCTGCTGGGGGCGCTTTGCGCGCATTGCGGCCACCGCTGGCCGGCGACGCTGGTCATGCGCGCAAGCGATCCCTGTCCGTCCTGCGGCCAGCCCGAAACCCGGCCCGACATCGTCTGGTTCGGCGAAGTGCCCTATCACATGGAACGCATCTGGCAGGCGGTCGAAAGCGCGGATCTGTTTGCCGCCATCGGCACCTCGGGGCAGGTCCATCCCGCAGCCGGCCTTGCGCAACATGCCCGGCGCTGCGGTGCCGCCACGGTCGAACTGAACATCGAACCCTCGGCGATCAGCCGCGATTTCGGCGAGCTGCGGCTGGGCCCGGCGACCCGCGTGGTGCCGGAATGGGTCGATGCGCTGTGCGGTCAGGCAAGCTAAGCGGCAGGCGGCGCGCGGCCATTCTGCGGCGCGGCGCCGAGGGCTTGGCAGGGCAGGGCTGCGGCGCCTTGCCCACCTGCCAGCGCCTCGTTGCTTTTGCCCGTCCAAAAGGATATTTCTGTCGGAACCGCGACCGAAAGGACATGACCTTGCGCGATCTTCGGATACCCGACCAGCGCCATCCCGAAAAGGCCCACCGGCCCGATCAGGAACAGCCCAAGAAACCCAACTGGATCCGGGTCAAGGCGCCTACTTCGGAAGGCTATAAGCAGACCCGCGAGCTTTTGCGTGAAAACCGGCTGTCCACCGTCTGTGAAGAGGCCGGCTGCCCCAACGTGGGCGAATGCTGGTCGCAGGGCCACGCCACCATGATGATCATGGGCGAGATCTGCACCCGCGGCTGCACCTTCTGCAACGTCGCCACCGGCAAGCCCAATGCGCTGGACGTGTTCGAGCCGGGCCGCGTCGCCCATGCCGTGCAAAAGCTGGGCCTGAACCATGTCGTCATCACCAGCGTCGACCGCGACGATCTTGAAGATGGCGGTGCCGACCATTTCGCCCAGACCATCCGCGCGATTCGACACCGCTCGCCCAATTCGACGATCGAGGTGCTGACCCCCGACTTCCTGAAATCGAAACCGGGTGCGCTGGAAACCGTGGTCGAGGCGCGGCCGGATGTGTTCAACCACAATCTGGAAACCGTGCCGGGGCTTTATCTGGAAGTGCGGCCGGGTGCGCGCTATTTCCACTCGCTGCGGCTGCTGCAACGGGTCAAGGAACTGGACCCGGCGATGTTCACCAAATCCGGCATCATGGTCGGTCTGGGCGAGGATCGGCAATCGGTGCTGCAGGTCATGGATGACATGCGCGCCGCCGACATCGACTTTATCACCATCGGCCAATATCTGCAGCCGACGCCCAAGCATCACCGCGTCGACCGCTTCGTGACGCCCGAGGAATTCGCGGGCTATGAAAAGGCCGCCTATGGCAAGGGCTTCCTGATGGTCTCGGCGACGCCGTTGACGCGGTCGTCCTATCACGCCGGCGACGATTTCGCGGCGCTGCGCGCGGCGCGTCTGGCCAAGCTGGGCCGCGCCTGACCGCATCCCTGCGCCCGCCCGGATAGGGCGGGCTGCATCCGCGCGAACCGGAATCAGGTTTTTCGCGCATATTCCTGAAATTTATGGATTATTTGGCACCGCAGGGCGGGCGGGGCGGCGGGAACCGCAGCAACCGTGGCAGCGCAAGTTTCCCCGAAAGCCTGGATGTCCAGGTGGGAACCGGATAACGGGACCAAGGCCCCGACAGAGCCAGCCCCCTCGGTGAAATTATAGGCCAGTGGAAAAAGAGGCCACACACGAGAAGAGCAGAAACCCGCCAAGCCCGAAAATAGGCGTTTGGCCGTGCCGGTGCAAGGTGGCGCAGAGGTGCGCTTGCAAGATGTTCGCTCTTGGTTCATGTTCGGGCGATGATGGCCAGTGATCTTTCCGACAAGCTGCCGGCGAAACCCGGCCAGCGCCTGACGCGCGGCGTGGCGCGGATGCTCTTGTCGCTGGACCATGCGCCTTTGGCGGAATTCGTGCCGGCCGGCGGGCTGCGGGTGGATGTGATCTCGATTTCACCCAAGGGCGAAATCTGGATCGTCGAATGCAAGAGCTGCCGGGCCGATTTCGTCTCGGACCGCAAATGGCAGGGCTATCTGGAATTCTGCGACCGGTTCTTCTGGGCGGTCGATTGCGATTTCCCCGATGAGATCCTGCCCGAAGGCGCCGGCCTGATCCGGGCCGACAGTTTCGGCGCCGAGATGCTGCGCATGGCGCCCGAAACCCGGCTGGCCGGGGCGCGGCGCAACCGGCTGTTGCGCGACATCGCCCGGGTGTCGGCGGCGCGGCTGCTGGCCGCGACCGATCCCCTGGGGGCGGGCAGCGCGATCAGCGCCGCTTCTTAGCGGGCTTGCCGCCCTGTGGGCCGGCATTGCCCATGGCGCGGGCGGCCTCGGCGGCGGCCAGCAGTTCCTCGGCGATTTCCTCGGCCTCTTCGGGGTCGAAATCCAGCGGCAGATCGACGCCCTCGGCCTCGACATAGATTCGCACCATGCCCTGATCGGTCGGCCCGATCTGCAGGTTGGCGGCAATATCGCTTTCGCTGTTGATGCTCATGTCTGGAACTTCCGGCTGTCGTGACCCAAGCCTGCTTAGCGCGGCAAGGGTTTTGCGGCAAGCCGCACATTTTCCGTCAAGACGGGGCTTGCACCCCCCGGCGGCTGGCGCTAATACCCGCGCCAGTGCCGCCTTAGCTCAGCTGGTTAGAGCGCTAGATTGTGGATCTAGAGGTCCCCCGTTCGAGCCGGGGAGGCGGTACCATAAAACCAATCCCATGATTTGATTCGGTTTCTGCGGCTGGCGGTGACGCTGCACGCGCATTTCGGCCCCGCGTCGATTCGGTGCGCGGGCTTTATCTGCACCGCAGCACAAATTTCTGCATCCGCCGGAACGAAGCGGGCCCTTGCGCCGTTTCCCTGTCGAAGAGCAAATCATCTTGAGAGGATGCAGTCATGGCAAACCGGGACACCGAAGAGCTGAAGGACGAAGCTCGTCGCGCGGCACGCGACATCGGCACCGAGGCGCGCCGCGCCGCCGACGAGGCGCGTGACCATGCCCGGCGCGCGGTCGACGATGCCGGCGAGGCCTTGGACAATGTCCGCGAACGCGGCGCCGAGGCGCTGGAAACCGCGCGCGAAAAAGGTGCCGAATTCGTCGAACACGCCCGTCGCCGTGGTCAGGACTATGCCGAAGATCTGCGCGCGCGCGGGCATGACTATGCCGAACAGGCTCGGCACGAGGCCAAGCGCCTTTACCGCGAGGGCGAGCGCCGCGCCAGCGAGGTCGCGGGCTATGCCGAGGATTATTACGACGATGTCTCGGGCATGGTGCGCCGCAATCCGGCACAGGCCCTGGGCATCGCGGCCGGCGTCGGCTTCCTGCTGGGCCTGATCATCGCACGCCGCTAAGGGACATCGATGTTCGCCTATACCCGAAACATGCGGCTTGCGCTTTCGGACCGGCTGCGCCGGGCGGGGCTGGCCGGGGCAGCGGCAGTCGTGCTGCTGCTTGCGGCGGGCTTCCTGCTGGCGGCGCTATGGACGTGGCTGGCGCATGGCCTGGGCTGGGGCCCCTTGCGGGCCTCGCTGGTGATCGGCGGGGCGCTGGCGGTGATCGGGTTGATCCTGCTGGCGCTGGCCGGGCGCGAAAAGCACCGCCTGCCCAGCACCGACGAGCTGAAGACCGAGGTCGAGCAGCAGCTGCATCTGATGGCCAATACCGCCATCGGCAAGGCCTCGGACGCGGCCGATGCGGCGTTGGAACGGGCCTCGGACAAGGCGAGCCATCTGATGGACCGGGCCGAGCAAAAGGTCCATGCCGTCGCTGACGATCTGGGCTATCGCGCCAACCGCTTTGCCGATCAGGCCGAGGCCCGCGTCTATGGCACGGCCCGGCAGGTCGGCGATGCCACCGCGCAGCGCTTTGGCTTTACCGGCACGCAGGCCCGGGCGGCGGCGGATCGGGTCCGTGGCTCGAACGCGGCGGCGCTGGCGCCGGTCCTGGGCGCGCTGGCGGTCGGCATCACGCTGGCCACGCGGCTGCAGGACTGGCGTCACCGCGATGACCCGCCCGAGGATGACGACGACCTGGACGACGGCTATTGAGCCGCTGCAACGCAAAAAGCCCCGCCAATCCGGCGGGGCTTTTTCATGACGCGCGGCGGCCGCTCAGGCGTTGGCTTCGCGGATCTTGTCGGCGGCGTCCTTGTCATAGCCGACGCCCGACTTGTCGAAAAGCTGGTCCAGCTCGCCCGAGAGGGTCATCTCGGTGATGATGTCGCAGCCGCCGACGAATTCGCCCTTGACGTAAAGCTGCGGGATGGTCGGCCAGTCCGAGAAATCCTTGATCCCCTGACGGATGTCGGCATCCTTCAGCACGTCGATGTCGCGGTAATCGACATTCATGTAGTTCAGCACGCCGGCGACGCGGCTGGAAAATCCGCATTGCGGCATTTCCTTGCTGCCCTTCATGAACAGCACCACATCGGCGCCGTCGATCAGGTCCTGGATCTTCTGGCGCACATCGCTGGTATCGGTGGTCATTTCCTGCTTGTCCTTTGTTGTCCTGGCATTGCCGGGGCCATGGCGGGCCCCGCCGCGCGCCGTTATTCCGGGGCCTTGGTGGTCAGCGCCAGCGCGTGCAGGGCGCCGTTCGGGCCGTCCATCCTGCCTTTCAGCGCCGCATAGACCGCGCGCTGTTGCTGGACCCGGTTCAACCCCTTGAAGCTGTCGTCGATGACCTCGGCGGCATAGTGGTTGCCGTCGCCTGCAAGGTCGGTGATCGTGATGCTCGCCTTGGGAAAGGCAGCGCGGATCAGGGCTTCGATATCCTGGGCTTCCATCGCCATGGGCAGTCCTTTCTGCTTTCCGTCCAGATGTAGGGGATGGCTGCTGGCCCCGCAAGATCGGCAAGGGCCGGCTGCTGCATCCCCCGCTCGCTATTGCCGCTTTGCCGTCAGATCCAGCGTCACCTCGACGCCAAAGCCCACGGTGCCCTCATCGGCGTAGCTCGCGCCCACGCCATAGTCGCGCCGGTCCAGACGGAACTGGCCGCGCGCCGTGGCGGTATCGCCCTCGGTGGTGATGGTGGCGGGGAATTCCAGCGGCATCGCCTTGCCGGCGATGGTCATGGTGCCCTTCAGCGTCTCCGGCCCGCCCTCGGTCGCGGGCGGCAGGATATCGGCCGAGAAGGTGGCGCTGGGATGGGCGGCAGCGTTCAGGAAATCCGGGCCCTTGGCGGTATCGGCGACCGAGCCCAGCTCCAGCGAAGCGATGTCCGCCGTGGCCTCGACATGGCCGCTGCGGGTTTCGGGATCATAGCTGATCGTGGCCTGCCATTTGCCAAAGCGGCCCTTGACCGGGCTCTGGCCCTGCTGGACCTGAATGGCAAGCTCGCCCTGCTGCACGGCCCAGGCGGGCGCAGTGCCGGTGGTGACCGCTGCGGTCTGCGGGGCCGTCTGGACCGTGGTTGCGGCCGGCGGGGCCTTGGCCTCTTCTTCGGGGGCGATGACCGAGATCACCGCCACGGCGACCCACAGCCCCAGCCCCAGCACCGCCGCGACCACATGACGCAGCGCATGCGACGGGCCGGCGGCCGGCGGCACGGGTGCCTTGTCGGGGCTGCCCGCCATGCGGTGCAGCGTGCCGTCGCGGTCGATCAGCGCATGTTTCAGTGCGCCGGCGACATGCAGCACCACCAGCCCGGCCAGCAGCCACCAGCCTGCTTCATGAAAGCTGGCAAAGCGTTCGGCCAGCGCGGCATCCTGCGGCACGCCCGGCAGGCGCTGGCCCAGCGGCCAGAGGATGCGCGAAAAGCCCCCCGGCGCCGCCGAATGCAGCAACCACCCCGACAGCGGGATGATGACCATGCCGATCCACATGCCCCAATGCACGACGCCGGCCAGAAAGGTCTCGACCGCGCGGTTGGGGTGCAGCGGGCGCGGATGCGTCTGGGTCAGGGTCCACAGGATGCGCAGCACGGCAAGGATCAGCGCTGCGACCCCGATGGTCTTGTGGATCGAAAAGGTCTGGAAAATCGCCTGCATCGCCTCTTGCGAGCCGCGCGGCAGGCTGCCCGCATAAAGTCCAAGGCCGATGGCGGCCAGGATCAGCAGGGCGATGGTCCAATGGAACAGGCGGGCGACCCCGCCATAGGCACGGGCGGTATTGCTGGCTTTCATCAGGTTTCTCCCAGGGCTTCGCGCCAATGCCGGCGGCAAAGCGAGACATAGGTTTCATTTCCGCCGATCTGCACCTGGGCGCCATCGCGCAGCACGCGGCCCTGCGCATCCTGACGCACGACCATGGTGGCCTTGCGCCCGCAATGACAGATGGTGCGCACCTCGCGCAGATCGTCGGCCCAGGCCAGCAGCGCCGCCGAACCCGGAAACAATTGCCCGCGAAAATCCACCCGCAGCCCATAGCACATCACCGGCACGCCCAGATCGTCGGCGGCGCGGGCCAGTTGCCATGCCTGTGCCTCGGTCAGGAATTGCGCCTCGTCCACAAAGACGCAGGCGCAATCCCGGACCGAGGCGATCAGGGCGAAGAGATCGGTTTGCGGGGTAAAGGCGGTGGCGGGCTGGCTGATGCCGATGCGGCTGGCGATCACGCCGGGACCGGCACGATCATCCAGCGCCGCCGTCAGCAAAAGCGTCGCCATGCCACGTTCGCGGTAATTGTAGGCCGCTTGCAGCAAGAGCGTGCTCTTGCCGGCATTCATCGTCGAATAGTGAAAATAAAGCTTGGCCATGCCGGCAGATAGCCGTGCGGGCCCGCAGGCCGCAAGCCACGGCGCAAGGCCGTGGCTCACGTTTTTGCGCGGTCAGGTGCGCTGGGTCGATTTCGGCGCGCGCGACGGGCGGCGTGCCGGACGTTTGCGCGCATCCTGACCCGCAGCGCCACGGCCGGCCGGGCCGCCGCGTTCGCGGATCTTGGCCGCCTCGAAGGGGACCTCGCCGCCGACCACCGGGATCTGCGACTTCATCGCCTTTTCGATGGCGCGCAGCTCGCCGATTTCCGCCGGGGCGCAAAAGGCGATGGCGCGGCCGTCGCGACCGGCGCGCGCGGTGCGGCCGATGCGGTGGACATAGTTTTCCGGCACGTTGGGCAGATCGTAGTTATAGACATGCGCCACCTCGGGGATGTCCAGACCACGCGCGGCCACGTCGGTCGCGACCAGAACCTTGGTCTCACCGGCGCGGAAGCCGGCCAGGGCGCGCTCGCGCTGGCCCTGCGATTTGTTGCCGTGGATGGCGGCGACCTTGTAGCCCCATTTCTCCAGCAGCTTCGACAGCTTTTCCGAGCCATGCTTGGTGCGGCCAAAGACGATGGCCAGCTCGTCGCGGTGCTTGGCCAGATATTCGGCCAAAAGCGTCGCCTTGTCGCCCTGATTGACGAAATGCACGCCCTGTTCGATCTTGGCGGCGGCCTGCCCCGGAGGGTTCACGGCCACTTTCAGCGGATCGGTCAGATAGCTTTCGGCCAGCTCTTCCATCAGTTTCGGCATGGTGGCCGAGAACAGCAGCGTCTGACGTTCACGCGGCAGCATCTTGGCGATGCGGCGCAGCGCGTGGATAAAGCCGATGTCCAGCATCTGGTCGGCCTCGTCCAGAACCAGATATTTGGTCTGCGACAGATCGACCGCGCCGCGCTCGATCAGGTCGATCAGGCGGCCGGGGGTGGCGATCAGCACATCGACGCCACGTTCCATGCGCATGGTCTGCACATTGATCGAGGCCCCGCCCACAACGCGGAACTGCCGGATCGGCGTTCCGGCGGCATAGGCGTCGATGTTTTCGGCGATCTGGGTGGCCAGTTCGCGCGTCGGCGCCAGAATCAGCGCGCGGCAGGTCTTGGGCTCGGGCTTGCGTCCGATGTTCAGCAGGCGCGTCAGCATCGGCAGGCCAAAGGCCGCCGTCTTGCCGGTGCCGGTCTGGGCAAGGCCCAGAAGGTCACGACCCTCGACGATGCCGGGGATGGCCTTTTCCTGAATGGGCGAGGGCGCATCAATGCCCATCGGCGGCAGGTTCACCGCCACGCGGGCGTCGATGCCCATGCGGGTAAAGGGCGTGTCGATATCGGGGATGGCCCGGCGGATGAATTTTTCCTCGGGCTCGTCGCGCAGGCGGCGGTGCGCGGTGGTCGGCTTGGCATTGCCGCCGCGGAATTGCGGCTTGCCGCCACGCGAGGGGTTCTCGCCGTGCTGGCGGGGTTTGCCCGAACGGTTCGGGCGGCTGGATTGCTCAGTCATGTCGTCTTTCGGCCCCGCCGCCAGCCGTATCGGCGCACGAGGACAAGGGGCCGCGTGCCGGAGGATCCGGGCCGCGCGGCGGGTTGCGAGGGGCGGGCGAGATACGGTCTGCCCGCAAGCCTCCCCGCGTGAATGGGAAACCGGAAAATGGTGCCGACCTGACGCAAGGGGCGTCGGCTGCTCACGCGGCAGCGGGCGGCAACCCGACGCATATCGGCTGTCCGCGCCTGAAAGTCAACAGTTGCGTGGGGATAAGTCTAACTGCGGTCGGTGCTGTCCATCCAGATCGTCACCGGCCCGTCATTGACCAGCGCCACCGCCATATCGGCGCCAAAGCGTCCGGTCTGGACCGGCAGGCCCAATGTGCGCAGGCTTTCGGCAAAGCGCAGATACAGCGCCTCGCCGCGTGCCGGGGCCTCGGCGCTGGAGAAACCGGGGCGGTTGCCGGTGCGGGTGTCGGCGGCCAGGGTGAACTGGCTGACCACCAGCACCGCGCCGCCGATATCGCTGACCGAGCGGTTCATCTTGCCGGCCTCGTCACGAAAGATGCGCAGCTTGGCGATGCGGGCGGCCAGCTTTTCGGGCGCATCCTCGGGATCGCCCTGCATGGCGCAGACCAGCACCATCAGCCCGGCGCCGATGCGGCCCACGGTTTCGCCGTCGATGGTGACGCTGGCTTCGGTGACACGTTGGATCAGGGCCCGCATGATCTAGCGCCCCAGCATGATGCCAAGCACCACGAACATCAGCCCAAGGACCGAGGCCGCCAGCGCCGCCATATTCACGACCATGACGCGGCGCATCAGCTCGCGCATGGTGGCGTCATCGGTGACCCGCGCCTTGGCGCGCGCGGCGCTGATGATGCACCAGACCAGCGCCACCAGACCCACCGCAGTCAGGGCGGTTCCGCCCCAGATCAGCCCGTCCCAAATCGTCATGCCTGCCTCCTTGCTGGGTTTGGGCCTAGCGATGATTGCACCCGCCCGCAAGACCGCCTAGACCGGCGCGAAACGGCACGGATGTGGGGCGTCGTGCTCCACGGAAAGGGATGGCTAGCAATGGACGCCTATCAGGTCACTGCGGATGAACTGCGCCAGTTTGTCGAGCGCATCGAACATCTGGAACAGGAAAAGAAGGACATCGCCGAGCAGATCAAAGAGGTCTACAGCGAAAGCAAGGGTCGCGGTTATGACACCAAGGCGCTGAAGACCATCATCTCGCTGCGCAAGAAGAACAAGGACGATCTGGCCGAAGAGGAAGCCGTGCTGGAAGTCTATAAAGAGGCGCTCGGCATGCGCTGAGCCCTCGGGGCGCCGCGCAGGATCAAGCCGCGCCTGCACAAGCAGGGCGCGGCTTTTTCATGCCCCGTCAGCCCAGCATCGGCTGGCCGGCGACATAGGTCTGGGCCACGCTGCGGTCGTCGCCCATGATTTGCAGGATGAACAGCTCTTCGGCCAGCGTGGTGGCGCGCTCCATGCGCAGCGCCATGGCGGGGGTGGCGCGGCTGTCGAGCACCACCAGATCGGCCATTGAGCCAGGGGCGAGGGTGCCGATTTCGTTCTCCATCCCCAAGACGCAGGCATTGCCGCGCGTCGCCCAATGGAAGGCGGCAAAGGGGTGCAGTTTCTGGCCGCGCAACTGCAGGATCTTGTAGCCCTCGTTCAGGGTCTGCAGCATGGAATAGCTGGTGCCGCCGCCGATGTCGGTGGCAATCCCCGAGGAGATGCCGCGCGCGCGCAACCCGCCTTCGTCGAAAAGGCCGGAGCCAAGGAACAGGTTCGAGGTCGGGCAGAAGACCGGATGGCTGTCGGTCTCGGCCATTCGGGCGATCTCGCGCTCTTCGAGGTGGATCGAATGGCCAAGCAGGATCTTGTCGCCCAGAAGCCCGTAAGTCTCATAGATGTCGAGATAGTCGCGCGCCTTGGGGTAAAGGCTGAGTGTGAAGGCGATCTCGTCGCGGTTTTCCGACAGATGCGTCTGGATGTGGCAATCGGGATGTTCGCGCACCAGTTGGCCGGTCATCTGCATCTGCTCGGGCGTCGAGGTGATGGCAAAGCGCGGCGTGATGGCATAGCGCTGGCGCCCGGTGCGATGCCATTTTTCGATCAGCGCCTTGCTGTCGTCATAGCCCGATTGCGGGGTGTCCAGCACGCCCTCGGGGGCGTTGCGGTCCATCATCACCTTGCCGGCGATCATCGCCATGTTGCGGGCATGGGCGGCCGAGAACAGCGCTTCGGCGGATTGCTTGTGGACCGAGCAATAGGCGACTGCCGTGGTGGTGCCATGCGCCAGCAGCAGGTTCAGGAAATGCTCGGCCATTTGCGGGGCGTGGCCTTGCTGGGCAAAGCGCGATTCCTCGGGAAAGGTATAGGTGTTGAGCCAGTCCAGAAGCTGCGCGCCCCAGCTGGCCACCACCTGCACCTGCGGGAAATGGATATGGGTGTCGATGAAGCCCGGCAGGATCAGATGCGGGCGGTTGTCGATTTCCGCCAGGCCGGGTTCTTGCAGATCGGCATAGGTGCCGATGGCGGCGATGCGGCCGTTGTCGGTGATGATCGCGCCGTCCTCGTGATAGGTGAAGGCGTTCTCGGTGTCGGTGGGGTCGGCATGGAAGGAGAGCGTGCGCCCCCGGATCAGCTGTCGCATGGGTATTTTTCAAATGGTGAAACGGTTTGGGTCAGCCTGCCGATGATCTCGGCGGCGGTGAAGGCGGCGATGATTTCGGGGCGCTTGTCCTTGGACCAGCCGGCGCCAATGGGGCAGGTCAGGCGGTCGGTATCAAGCCCCTGAGCGCGGGCGAAGCGACGGAATTGGGCGAGCTTGGTCGCGCTGCCGATCATGCCGATATAGGGGGCGTCGAGGCGGCGCAGCGCCTCGGCTGCGAGCAGGAAGTCCAAGGCGTGGTCATGGGTCAGGATGACGACGCAGGTGCCGAATGGGGCGGCGCGGATCTCGGCCTCGGGCAGGGGGGTCAGGCGGGTTTCGCTCGTCGCCTGCGCCAGTTCATGGCTGCGCTGGTCGATCAGGATCGGCCGCAGCGGCAAAAGGGTCAGCGCCTTGGCGAGCGCCCGGCCGACATGGCCCGCGCCAAAGATCAGCACCTGCGGATGTTCGGGCGCGGCCGGCTGGCTGTCGACATGGGTCAGCGCCAGTTCCACCCGGCCGCCGCAGCACTGGCCGATCTCGGGGCCGAGCGGCACGTCCATCGTCGCGGTGGTTTCGTGGCGCGCCAGCATCTGCCGGGCGCGGTCGATGGCCATATATTCCAGCTGGCCGCCGCCGATCGTGCCTTGCGTGGCCTCGGGGGTGACGGTCATCACCGCCCCCGCCTCGCGCGGGACGGAGCCACGCGCGCGGGTGATCTCGACCCGGATCATCTGAGGTTCTCGATGGCCATCAGCACACGCTCGGGCGTGGCGGGGGCGTCGATGCGCGGGTTTTCACGGTAATCGTTGAAGCTGGCCACGGCCATGTTCAGCGCCTGGAACACGCAGATCGGCAGCATGAAGGGCGGCTCGCCCACGGCCTTGGAGCGCTTGATGGTGTTTTCGCGATTCACCGACCAATCGGCCAAGGCCACGTTGAAGATCTTGGGCCGGTCCGAGGCCAGCGGGATCTTGTAGGTAGAGGGCGCATGCGTGCGCAGCCGGCCCTTGGCATCCCACCAGAGTTCCTCGGAGGTCAGCCAGCCCATGCCCTGGATAAAGGCGCCCTCGACCTGACCCTTGTCCAGCGCCGGGTTCAGCGAGCGGCCCACGTCGTGGAGCACATCGGCGCGTTCCACGACATATTCGCCGGTCAGCGTATCGACCGAGACCTCGGCGCAGGCGGCGCCATAGGCGTAGTAATAGAAGGGCCGCCCGCGCCCGGTGTCGCGGTTCCAGTGGATTTTCGGCGTCTTGTAAAAGCCCGCCGCCGACAGTTGCACCCTCGCCAGATAGGCGGATCGGATGAAATCGGCAAAGGGCAGGTTTTCGTCACCGATTCGGACGGTTTCGCCGATGCTGACCTGTTCGGGGGCGATGCCGCGCGTCTCGGCGGCAAAGGTCGCCAGCCGCGCCAGCAGCTGCTCGCAGGCATTGAGCGCGGCCATGCCGTTCAGGTCCGACCCCGAGGACGCCGCCGTGGCCGAGGTGTTGGGCACTTTCTCGGTGGTGGTCTTGGTGATCCTGATGCGGCCGATGTCGACGCCCAGAGCCTCGGCCACGACCTGCGCCACCTTGGTGTTCAGGCCCTGACCCATCTCGGTGCCACCGTGGTTCAGGTGGATCGAGCCGTCCGAGTAAATATGGATCAGCGCGCCGGCCTGATTGTACCAGGTCGCGGTAAAGCTGATGCCGAATTTCACCGGGGTCAGGGCGATGCCCTTGCGGATGGTGCCGCCACGGGCGTTGAAATCCAGCACGGCCTGACGGCGGGCGTGGTAATCGCTGCTGGCTTCAAGCTCCTCGAAGAGGCGCGGCAGGATCTGATCCTCGACCTCTTGATGATAGGGGGTGAGCTGGCCGTTTTCATAAAGGTTGCGCTTGCGGATCTCCAGCGGATCACGCCGCAGTGCATAGGCGATGTCCTCGACGATGCGCTCGGCCATGATGACGCCTTGCGGGCCGCCAAAGCCGCGAAACGCGGTGTTCGAGACAGTATTCGTCTTCATCGGATGGCTGCGCAGCTCGACCGCCGGATAGTAATAGGCGTTGTCGGCATGGAACAGCGCGCGGTCGGTGACAGGGCCGGAGAGGTCGGCCGAAAAGCCGCAGCGGGCGTAGAAATCGGCGTCGACCGCGTGGATCTTGCCGGTCTCGTCATAACCGCAGCTGTAGTCGATGACGAAATCATGCCGCTTGCCGGTGATCTGGAAATCGTCGTCGCGGTCGGGGCGGACCTTGACCGGCCGTTTCAGCTTTTTCGCGGCCAGGGCGGCGGTGACGCAGAACACGTTCATCTGCGATTCCTTGCCGCCAAAGCCGCCGCCCATGCGCCGCACCTGCACCACCACCGCGTTCGAGGGGATGTCCAGGACATGCGCGACCATATGCTGCACCTCGCTGGGGTGCTGGGTCGAGGTGTTGACGATCACCTCGTCATCCTCGCCGGGGATGGCAAAGGCGATCTGGCTTTCCAGATAGAAGTGTTCCTGCCCGCCGACGGTCAGGCGGCCCTGCAGCTTTTTCGGGGCGCTCTCCATTTCCGCCATGTCGCCGCGCGCCAGTTTCAGGGGCTTAGTGACATAGCCCATCCCGGCATCCCGCGCCGCAATGGCATCCAGCGAAAAGGGCAGTTCGTCATATTCGACGCGCGCCAGCTGGCAGGCGCGTCGCGCCTGATCGCGGGTTTCGGCGATGACGGCAAAGATCGGCTGGCCCAGGAACTGCACCTCGGGCGTGGCAAAGACCGGGTCGTCATGCAGGCCATTGGGGCTGATGTCGTTGACGCCGGGAATGTCCTCGGCGGTCAGCACCAGATGCACGCCCGGCGCCTTGCGCACCGCGTCCAGATCCATCGTTGTGATGCGACCATGCGCGACCGAGGAGAGCCCCAGATAGCCGTGCAACGTGCCCTCGGGCATCATCAGATCGTCGGTGTAATCGGCCTGCCCGGTCACATGCTTGACCGCACTGTCATGGATGATCGAGGTATGTGCGGCGCCCTTCACGAAAACGTCCTGTTTCATTCGACCCTCCTCAGGCGGTGTTCGGCGCCCGACTGTTCAAGCCAGAAGCGGCGGAAGAAATTGGCGGCAAGTTGCTGGCGGTATTCGGCGCTGGCCCGCCAGTCGCTGAGCGGCTGGAAATCATTCGCGACGGCTTGTGCGGCGGCCTCGAAGGTTTCGGCGGTAAAGGGCTGGCCCTTCAGCGCGGCCTCGGCGCTTTTCGCGCGCTTGGGCGTTGCGGCCATGCCGCCGAAGGCCACGCGGGCACAGGTGATGGTCGCACCATCGGTTTCGACATGGAAGGCGGCGGCCGAGGCGGTGATATCGGCGTGGTGGCGCTTGCTGACCTTGTAGGCCGCGATGCGCGCGTCTTCGGCCTTCAGCGGCACGGTGATCGATTCAAGGAATTCGCCGGGGCGGCGGTCCTGCTTGCCGTAGTCGATGAAGTAGTCCTCGACGGCCAGATCGCGGCTGCCGGCGCTGCTGCGCAGGCGCAGGGTGGCACCCAGCGCGATCAGCAGGGGCGGGGTCTCGCCTATGGGCGAGCCATTGGCGACATTGCCGCCGATGGTGCCGGCATTCCGAACCTGCCAGCCGCCGATGCGGCGCCAATAGTCCAGCGCCTCGGGGAAATGCGCCAGCACGAAGGGCTCGAATTCGGAATAGGTCACGCCGGCGCCGATGGTGATATGGCCCGGGGTGATCTCGATTTTCTTCAGGTCGGTCAGATGGCCGATGAACACCGCCGGAGAGATGTCACGCAGGAATTTCGTCACCCACAGGCCCACGTCGGTGGCACCCGCGACGATGGTGGCCTTTGGGTTTTCGGCCAGCACCTGCGCCAGATCGGCGGCGTCCGCAGGCAGGATGGCGCGGTCATTGCCGCGCGCGACCTCGACCCGCTCGCGCGGGATCGCGTTCAGTGCGGCGGTGACACGGTCGCGTTCCACGGTCAGGGCATCGAAGTTCTGGCCGCCCGCCTCGGAGGCCGCGAAGGCCGCCTTCACGATCGGCTCATAGCCGGTGCAGCGGCAGAGGTTGCCTTGCAGCGCGGTCTCGATCGCCAGCATGTCGGGGCGCGGGTTCTGCATCCAGAGCCCGTAAAGCGCCATGACAAAGCCCGGCGTGCAGAAACCGCACTGGCTGCCGTGATGTTCGACCATCGCGGCCTGAACCGGATGCAGCCCGCCGTCGCGGCCCCGCAGATGCTCGATGGTGACGACATGGCAGCCGTGGCACGAGGCGAGGAACCGGATGCAGGCGTTGATCGGCTCGTAATGCAGATGGCCGTGATGCAGCCGGCCCACCAGAACCGTGCAGGCGCCGCAGTCGCCTTCGGCGCAGCCCTCTTTGGTGCCGGTCAGGCGCTGCTCCAGCCGCAGGAAATCCAGAAGGGTGTCGCGCGATCCGGCCTCGCTCAGGCGGATCTCGGTGTCGTTCAACAGAAAGCGTATCTCGCCGCCCATCTGGTCCTCGCTTGGGTCGCTGGGTATGAGGAAAGCCTAGATGCGAAATGCTCTTTGCGAAATCACCGAATGAGCATAAGACTTTCAGCCATTCCTTGAAAGCAGCAGGTAAAAGCCGTGCCATATCTTGAAAGTCTGCGGGTTTTCGTGCGGGTGATCGAACTTGGCTCGATTACGGCCGGGGGCCGGGATCTGCGCATGTCGCCGGCAGTTGCCTCAAATCGCATCAAGGATCTGGAGACGCGCTTTGGCGTGCGGCTGCTCAATCGCACCACGCGCAAGCTGGTGCCGACCGAAGTCGGCCGGGCCTTCTATGACAGCGCGCGTCGCGTGATCGAGACGGTGGACGAGGCCGAGGCGGTGGTCTCGGGCTTTTCGGGCAATCCGCACGGCGCCTTGCGCGTCACGGCGCCCCTGGGGCTGGGCCGCCGGCTGATCGCGCCGCTGGTGCCGAAGTTCTGCGATGAATATCCCGGGGTCGAGATCCGGCTGCGGCTGTCGGATCGCAATGTGGACATCATCGCCGATGGCATCGACCTGTCGTTCTTTCTGGGCGAGCCGCAGGACAGCGCGCTGAAATGGCGCCGCATCGCCGAATGCCGCCGAGTGCTGGTGGCGACGCCCGAATATCTTGCGCGCCACGGCACGCCAGCCCGGCCCGACGAGCTGGTCGGGCATAATTGCCTGTTGCTGCGCTATCCGCGCAGCCCGGAATATTACTGGGTGGTGCAGACGCCCGAAGGGCCGCAAAAGCTGTTGGTGAACGGGCAGTTCGATGCCGACGATGGCGATGTGCTGACCGATTGGGCGCTGGAGGGGCGGGGCATCGTCAACCGCCCGCATTACGAGGTGGCCGAGCAGATCGCCTCGGGCCGGCTGGTCGAGGTGCTGCCCGCGAACCCGCCCTTGCCGTCGCAATTCGGCGTGCTGACCCCGCATCGCCGCCTGCAGGATCCCAAGGTGCGGCTGTTTGCCGATTTCATCGCCCGCGAGACGAGACGCTTTTTCGGCTGAGGGGTTATTGCCCCACAGGAAGCCGGCAACCGCAGGACAGGTCGAAAGCTTTGCCCTCGACCGTGATGCGGGACTGACCTAGGGCGCCGTGCTGCTTGATCCAGCGCAGGCTTTGCGCTTTGGCCGCTATCCGGTCCAGGGCGTTCGGATCGCCAAGGTCTGGCTGGTCATGGCGGGCGAAATATTCTGCGGGACCTGAATAAAGCATGATCGGTGCCGTCGGCAATGCCGGTGGTGCGACCGGAAAACCAGTGTTCGCGCCCATCATGTCGTAGTCGCCTCCAAGCCAGTAGCCGCGCTTTTTCCGGCAATCGTAATAGACTGCGATCTGTTCGCCACTGCAGACACCGACCGTAATGAATTGCCGGACCATATGTGGTGAGGGGTGGATGGCCGGAGATGAGCTTACCGTCCTATCTGGCGAGACGTAGGTCAGTTGGCAGGCATTCCCGCGCGTGATCTGGCTGGACGTTACTTCGATGGGTGAGCAGGCCCATGCAACCGGCCCCATCAACAGCCACGCGGCACAAACTGTCAGGGTGGTTTTCATTTTGGGCGCTCCAAGCCGGATGCACTCCAGTCTGGCGATGAGATGTGCGCTGTGCAAGTCGATCGGCCAAGCGGAAACGGTATGGCTTTGTCCAGATGGGTGGCGGGCGCGCGTCCCGAGGTGACGTTGCCGCAGGCCATCCGCCGCGCCGGTCGCTGAAAATTGACGCGACGCGGGGCCGGGGCGGGCTTAGCATGATGTCACCGGCAGGGCCGCCCGGCGCAGGCGGGGCGGGCCGTGGGATCCGGGGGCGCCCCGGCAGGGGCCAATTGGAGAGATCGCCATGAAAAGGGTTGCAATTGGCGCGGCGGCAGGCCTTGTCCTGTTGTCCATGGGTACGGCACAGGCGCAGATGGCGCTGACCGGTGCCAAGGGGATGACGCTTTACAGTTTCGACAAGGACAAGGGCGGCAGCCCGTCCTGCTATGAGCAATGCGCGGCGAAATGGCCGCCCTTTGTGGATGCCGCGGCCAAGCCCGGCAAGGGCTGGACCATGGTGGCGCGCACCGATGGCGGCAAACAATGGGCCTATGACGGCAAGCCGGCCTATTACTTTGCCGGCGACAAGAAGCCCGGCGACATGGCCGGCGACGGGATGGGCGGGGTCTGGCACGTCCTGCACCCCTGAGGGCGCAGGCCCTGATCAGTTCAGCAGCGCGAGGCCCTGCGGCAGCGCGCGATACCATTCGACGATGGCGCGCCGCTCGTCCGGTTCCATGAAGCTGGCATTGGCGGGCGGCATGGCATTGGTCACGCCGGCCTGAATATAGATCTCGCGCGCGGCGCGGGTGATGTCGTCGGGGGTTTCCAGAAGCACACCCTTGGGCGCGGTGTGGATGCCGTCATAGGATGGCTCGCGCGAATGGCACATGCTGCAGCGGCCCATGACGGCGCCATAGGCGCCGTCCCAGCCGGGGGCATCGACCATGGCCTGTTGCGTGGGGGTCAGCACGCGGGCCTCGGACTCTTCGACCGTCTGACGCAGCATCGGCGCGGTCGAGATCCACATGGCCACCACGAACAGGATCGCAGTCACCGCCCAGCACCACCACAGATTGCCCTTGCCGGCATGCATGCTGTTGAAGAAGTGCCGGATGGTGACGCCCATCAGGAAGATCAGCCCGGCGATGACCCAGTTGTATTCGTTGGCAAAGGCCAGCGGATAATGGTTCGACAGCATCAGGAAGACGACCGGCAGGGTCAGGTAGTTGTTATGGGTCGAGCGCAGCTTGGCGATCTTGCCGTATTTCGGATCGGCCGGGCGGCCGGCCTTGAGATCGGCAACCACGATGCGCTGGTTCGGCATGATGACGAAGAACACGTTCGCCGTCATGATCGTGGCGGTGAAGGCACCCAGATGCAGCATGGTGGCGCGGCCGGTGAACACCTGATTGTAGCTCCAGCCCATGACCATCAAGAGCACGAAGAGCAGCAGCATCAGCAGCGTCGGCGTTTCGCCCAGCCTGGATTTGCACAGGTTGGTATAGACCAGCCAGCCGATCGAGAGCGAACCGGCCGAGATCAGGATCGCTTGCCAGGGCGCGAGCTCCATCTTGGCGGGGTCGATCAGGAAGAGCTCGGACCCGGCCCAATAGGTGACCATCAGGAGCGCGGCCCCCGAGATCCAGGTCATGTAGCTTTCCCATTTGAACCAGATCAGATGATCGGGCATGCGCTCGGGCGCGACGAGATATTTCTGGATGTGGTAGAAACCGCCGCCATGGACCTGCCATTCCTCGCCATGGGCGCCGGCGGGAAGGCCCGGCACCTTGCGCAGACCAAGGTCGAGGGCGACGAAATAGAAGGACGAGCCGATCCAGCAGATGGCGGTGACGACATGCGTCCAGCGGATGGCAAAGGCGAGCCAATCCCAGATGACGGCGAAATCGGACATGAAATGCTCCTGTCTTGCTGGGATTTTCTTAGCGCAGCGAAGGGATGGGCGAAAATCGGGCCAGTTGCCTTGGCTGTCTTTAGCCTGCGTTGAAAATCCTGCGTGGGGCGGGCGGTTGCAATGGAAAAGAGGGGGCTTTGCCCCCTCCGGCGCGTGGCGCCTCCTCCCCCAGGATATTTGTGCACGAAAGAAGCAGTTGGGGGCTGGTGGTTCCCGTCAGTGGCCTCCGGCGGGGAGCAGGGCTATTTCCTTGCCCTCGGCATCATACATCTTGCCGTCGAGGTAATAGTCGCCGTCGCGCAGTTGCGAGAGGTCGGTGTAGCGGATCACGCGTTCCGCCGCCGCGCCAAAGACCGACGGCTGCTGCGAATTGCCAGTGGTGAAGTGGTTGAACATCAGGTTCAGCAGGATCGCCATGATCGCAGAAGAGCTGATGCCCGAGTGGAAGATGGTCTGCACCCAGGTCGGGAAGTGGTGGTAGAATTCGGGCAGCATGATCGGCAGCGTGCCAAAGCCGATCGAGGTCGCGACGATGATCAGGTTCATGTTGTCCTGATAGTCCACCTTGGCGAGCGTGCGGATGCCGCTGGCGGTCACGGTGCCGAAGAGCACGATGCCGGCGCCGCCGAGAACCGGCATCGGGATGGTGGCGACCACGCGGCCCATGATTGGCAAGAGCCCGAGGCAGACGAGGATCACGCCGCCGGTGGCCACGACATAGCGGCTTTTCACCCCGGTCACCGCGACGAGGCCGACGTTCTGGGCGAACGCGCTTTGCGTGAACGAGCCCACCGTCGGGGCCAGCATCGAGGACAGCATGTCGGCGCGCAGCCCGTCACCCAGACGGCGCGAATCGACCTTGGTGCCGACGATCTCGCCCACGGCGAAGATGTCGGCCGAGGTTTCGACCAGCGTGACCAGAATGACGATCAGCATCGAGAGGGTCGCGGCCGTGCCGAAGGTCGGCCAGCCGAAGTGGAACAGGTTGGGCAGGGCGATGGTCGGGCCGTTGCCGACCTGCGAGAAATCGGTCATGCCGGCCATCCATGCGATGGCGGTGCCGGCGAAGAGCGCCAGCAGGATCGACAGACGCGAGATCGTCGCGCTGCCGAGCTTGCTGAGCAACAGCACGATGGCCAGCGTCACCCCGGCCAACAGGACGTTGCTGCTGCTGCCGAAATCCTCGGCCCGGCTGTTGCCGCCCATGGCCCAGCGGCCGGCGACCGGCATCAGCGTCAGGCCGATGGTGGTGATGACGATGCCCGCGACCAGCGGCGGGAAAAAGCGGGTGATGCGCGAGAAAAGCGGCGTGATCAGAAGCCCGATCAACGAGGCCGCGATCACCGCGCCGAACACCGCCTGAATGCCGCCATTGCCGGAAATGGTGATCATCGTGGCGACACCGGCAAAGGACACGCCCTGCACCAGCGGCAATTGGCAGCCAAAGAACGGCAGGCCCATGGTTTGCAGGATGGTGGCGAGCCCGCCGGCAAAGAGCGAGGCGGTGATCAAGAGCCCGATGTCGGCCGGCGCAAGGCCCGCCGCCTGTCCGACGATCAGCGGCACGGCGACGATGCCGCCATACATGGTCAGGATATGCTGGATGCCATAGGCGATATTGGCAAAGAGGCCGAGCTTTTCGTCCTCGGGCCGGGTGGGCATTTCTGGGGTCGGTTGCACGTTCTTTCCTCCCGTTCCGCGGACCCCGTGTTCTCCTCCCGGGGTTCGTCGGAACTTATCGAGCTTGGATGGTGATGACTTTCCAGGATGGCTTGAGGCTGATCAAAGATCTGGTTGAAGATCAGGACCGGGCCACGACCGGCAATACGGGGTCGCCGGGCGGCCACAGCGGCCGTCCGAGGGGATGCGTGTTGGTCCCGGCCGTGGCCGGGGCGGCCTAGCTGCCGCGATAGGTCGAGAAACCGTAGGGCGAGATCAGCAGCGGCACATGATAGTGGTCCTGTTCCGACATGCCGAACCGCAGCGGGATCTGGTCCAGAAAGCGCGGCTTGGCGGCCGGGTGGCCCTGTGCGTCCAGCCAGTCGCCGACATGGAACACCAGCTCGTATTCGCCTGTCTGGAACTCGGCCTCGGGCAGAATCTGGCTGTCGGTGCGGCCGTCGTGGTTGGTCACGACCTCTTTCAGCAGCCGGCGCCCGCCATCAAGGCGGAAAAGCTCGATCCGCATGCCTTGGGCGGGGGTGCCGTTGGCGGTGTCAAGCACATGGGTGGTCAGATAGCCGGACATGTTCGCTCCTATCCGTTGGCGAGGCGTTTGGTCGCCGCGCGGGCCTGTTCGTTCAATTTCTGCGGGTCGGCGGTCAGCAGATGGTGGTCGCGCACCACGGCACGCCCCTCGACATAGACCGATTTCGGCCGCATCGGCGCGCAGAAGACAAGGGCCGCGACCGGATCCCATTCGCCGGCGGTGGCCAGTTCGGTTACGTCCCACAGCACCAGATCGGCGCGCTTGCCGGGGGCAAGGCTGCCCAGATCGCTGCGACCCAACACGCGTGCGCCGCCCAGCGTCGCAATTTCCAGCGCCTCGCGCGCGCCCATGGCGGCGGGGCCGTTCTTAAGCCGCGCCATCAGCATGGCCTGCCGCGCCTCCAGCCCCAGATGGCTGCAATCATTGCTGGCCGAGCCGTCGACGCCCAGACCCACCGCCACGCCTGCATCGCGCATGGCGCGCACCGGCGCGATGCCCGAGGCAAGCCGCGCGTTCGAGCAGGGACAATGCGCGACACCGGTGCCGGTGCGCGCGAACAGATCGATTTCCTTGTCCGACAGCTTTACGCAATGCGCGTGCCAGACATCATCGCCGGTCCAGCCAAGGCTTTCGGCGTAATCGCCGGGCAACATGCCGAAATTCTGCAGAGAATAGGCGATATCCTCATCGTTCTCGGCCAGATGGGTGTGCAGGCGCACGCCTTTTTCACGTGCAAGGATGGCCGCGTCGCGCATCAAGCCGGTGCTGACCGAAAAGGGCGAGCAAGGGGCCAGTCCGACCTGCACCATGGCGCCGGGGTTCGGGTCGTGGAACGCGGCGATCAGGCGTTCGCTGTCTTTCAGGATCGCGGCCTCGTCCTCGACCAGACTGTCGGGGGGCAGGCCGCCCTTGCTTTCGCCGATCGACATGGCGCCGCGCGTGGCGTGAAAGCGGATGCCGATTTCCGTCGCCGCCTCGATGCTGTCATCCAGCCGCGCGCCATTCGGGAACAAATAAAGATGATCCGAGGAACAGGTGCAGCCCGACAGCGCCAGTTCCGCCAGCCCGATCTGCGCCGACAACCGGATATCGCCGGGCGTCATCCGCGCCCAGATCGGATAAAGGGTGCGAAGCCAGCCGAACAGGGCGGCATCCTGCGCGGCGGGCACGGCGCGGGTCAGGGTCTGAAACAGGTGGTGGTGGGTATTGATCAGGCCGGGCGTGACGACACAGCCCCGCGCCTCAATGATCTCGGCGCCTTCGCCGGCAAGATCTTGACCGACGGCAAGGATGACCCCGCCTTCGATCAGCACATCTCCGCCCGCGATCTCGCGCCGGGTGCCGTCCATGGTGACGACGACTTCGGCCTTGCGGATCAGGGTTTTCATGGCTTTCCTTTCAAGTCGGCCCGGCGGGGGTGCCGGGCCGGAGATGTTCTGCGATCAGATCTCGACCGACTGGGCGATGCCCTTGGCCTTGGCCAGTTCGAGCACTTTTGCCGCGACGGCAAGGTCTTGCAAGCCGACGCCGGTGCCGTCGAACAACGTCACCTCGGCGGTGCCGCGCCCCTCATGGCTGCCATTCACGACGGCACCGATCTGGGTGATGTCACCCTCGGTGATCAGACCGGCGGCGATGGCGTGCTGCGCCTCGCCGATGCTGATCGACTGCGCGATCTCATCGGTAAAGACGCGGGCGCGGGCGACCAGCGCCGGGTCAAGCTCCTGCTTGCCCTTGGTATCGGTGCCCATGGCGGCGATATGGGTCGGCCTCTTGACGTGCTGGTCCAGCAGCAAGGGCGAAAAGGCCGAGGTGATCGAGATGATGACATCGGCCTGTTCGCCAAGCGTCGGCAGGTCCACCGCCTCGAACGGCAGGCCCAGATCGGCGGCGGTATCGGCCAGACGGGTCAGCATTTCGGGATGCGGGTTCCAGCCAATGACCTTGTCAAAGCTGTGGACGGCGGCGGCCGCACGCATCTGGAAGGCCGATTGATGGCCCGCGCCGATCATGCCCAGAACCTTGGCCCCCTTGGGCGCCAGATATTTGATCGACACCGCCGAAGCCGCCGCCGTGCGCAGCGCCGTCAGCAGGTTGCCGCCCACCGCTGCCGCGACGCGGCCCGTATCGGCATCGAACAGAAAGATCGTCGACTGGTGATTGATCAGGTTGTGCTTTTGGTTGTTCGGCCAATAGCCGCCCGCCTTCAGGCCCAGTGTAAGCGCGGCGCCGTCAAAGCCGCCCTTGAAGCCGTAAAGCGCATCCTCATGCCCGATGGCCTCGCGCACCACGGGAAAGTTGTAGGCCTTGCCCGAGGCCATGGCGGCGAACACCGCCTCGACCGCCTGAAAGGCGGCTTCGGGGGTCATCAGCCCCCCGATTTCCTTTTCCGCGACGACCAGCATCAATAGGCCTTTCCGCGCGCCGAGACCGGCCAGACGGATTCGACCTTGCCGTTCCGCACGCCGACATACCAGTCATGGACGTTGCAGGTGGGGTCGCAGTGGCCGGGCACAAGGCGCAGCTTGTCATTGACCTTCAGCACGCCGCCGTCGTCCTGCACCACGCCATGTTCGTCGCTGCATTTGATGTATTTCACATCGTCGCGGCCATAGACAAAGGGCAGGCCGCTATCGACCGATTGCGCTTTCAAACCGGCATCGACCACCGCCAGATGCGGCTTGGCGTGCGACATGACCGAGGTCAGGATGAACAGCGCGTTTTCCCATTCGCCCTGATCGATGCGCTTTCCGTCCTTGTCATGGATGCGGCCATAATCGGCGTCCATGAAGGCGTAGCTGCCGCATTGCAGCTCGTTATAGACGCCCGAGTTCGACTCGAAGTAATAGCTGCCGGTGCCGCCGCCCGAGACGAATTCCGGCGAAAGCCCTGCCATGTCCAGCGCGTCCACGGCGTCTTTCACCTGCGCGATGGCCGCATCCAGCTTGGCCTTGCGGTCCTCATAGCTGTCCATGTGCTGCATGGCGCCCTGATAGGCCTGAATGCCCTTGAAGGTCAGGTTCGGCGCGCTTGCGACGGCGCGAGCAATCTCCAGCACTTCGGGCGTGGTTTTCACGCCGCAGCGCCCGGCGCCGCAGTCGATTTCCACGAAAACGCCCAGATTGGTGCCCTGCTTGACCGCCGCCGCCGACAAGTCGGCCACGTTTTTCACATCATCGACGCAGACGGTCACGGTGGCGCCCAGCTTGGGCATGCGGGCCAGACGGTCGATCTTGGCCGCGTCGCGCACCTGATTGCTGACCAGAATGTCCTTGATGCCGCCACGGGCAAAGACCTCGGCCTCGGACACCTTCTGGCAGCAGACGCCGATGGCGCCGCCAAGGCTTTCCTGCAGCTTCTGCACATCGACGGATTTGTGCATCTTGCCATGGCTGCGGTGGCGCATGCCATGCGCGGCTGCGTAGTCGCCCATCTTCTTGATGTTGCGTTCCAGCGCGTCCAGATCAAGGATCAGGCAGGGCGTCTGGATATCGGCCTCGTCCATGCCGGGCAGGGCGGGAATGTCGTAGCCGACTTCAAAGCCGGCGAAATCCGCTTTCGCGTTCATGGGAATGCTCCTCAGATCCAGGGCAGCTTGTCGAGATCGACATTGCCGCCGGTGACGATGATGCCGACGCGCTTGCCGGCAAAGGCTTCGGGGTTTTTCAGGATGGTCGCCAGCGGCACGGCGCTGCTGGGCTCCATCACGATGCGCAGATGCTTCCAGATCAGCTTCATCGCATCGACGATCTCGGCGTCCGAGGCCGTGTAGATCTCGCTGACGTGGTTTTTCACGAAATGCCAGGTCAGGTCTTTCAGCGGCACCAGCAGCCCGTCGGCGATGGTTTTCGGCGCATCATCGGCGATGATGTGACCGGCCATGAAGCTGCGATAGGCGTCGTCCGCCTGTTCCGGTTCGGCCGCGATCACCTTGACCTCGGGGGCCAGCGTCGCAAGCGTCAGGCAGGTGCCCGAGATCATGCCACCGCCGCCGATGGGGGCAACCATCATGTCCAGACCGTCGGTCTGCTCCATCACCTCGCGCGCGCAGGTGCCTTGACCCGCGATCACGCGCGGATCGTTGTAGGGATGGACGAAATCACCACCCGTTGCCGCCTGCACGCGGGCAAAGGTCTCTTCACGCGAACTGGTCGAGGGCTCGCATTCGGTGATGACGCCGCCATAACGGCGCACGGTGTCCTTTTTCGCCTGCGGCGCGGTGCGGGGCATGACCACGTTGCAGGGGATGCCGCGCAGCATCGCTGCATAGCTGAGGCAAGAGGCATGGTTGCCCGAACTGTGCGTCGCCACGCCCTTGGCCGCCAGTTCGTCCGACAGGCCAAAGACCGCGTTGCTGGCGCCGCGGACCTTGAAGGCCCCCGGCTCCTGAAAGTTCTCGCATTTGAAGAACAGCTGCGCGCCGGTCAGATCGTTCAGGTAATCCGAAGTGCGGATCGGCGTGCGGCGGATATGCGGCTTGATGCGTTCATGCGCGTCCAGCATGTCCTGATAGGTCGGGATCACCATCGCGTCCTTCATGCTCAGGCGGCTTTCTTCTGCGCGGTGGCGGTGGACTGGCGGTAATGCTGCTGCGCTGCGGCCACGCCCGAGCCAAGCCGGATCGGCAGCCCCAGATCGGCCATGACCATCTCGGCCGTGGCGATGCCGGCCAGCGCCATGGCGTCGGTCAGGCTGCCCAGATGGCCGATGCGGAACACCTTGCCCGCGACCTCGCCCAGACCGGTGCCAAAGGCCATGTCATAGGTCTCGAGCGCGTGGGACACGATGCGGTTGGCGTCAAAGCCCTCGGGTACGCGGATGGCGCTGACGCTGTCCGAATAAAGCTCGGGGCGGACGGCGCACAGCTTCAGGCCCCAGGCCTCGACGGCGGCGCGCACACCGCTGGCGATGCGATTGTGGCGGGCATAGACGTTCTCCAGCCCTTCGCTCAGCAGCCGGTCGCAGGCGACGTTCAGCCCGTTGATCAGCCCGACCGGCGGCGTGTAGGGAAAGCCGTTGCGGGCATAGCCGGTCGCCATGTCGCGAATGTCAAAGAAGGTGCGCGGCAGCTTGGCGCTTTCGACCGCCGCCATGGCTTTTTCGGAGAAACCGACGATGGCCAGACCCGGCGGCAGCATGAAGCCCTTTTGGCTGCCGGTGACGGCGACATCGACGCCCCATTCGTCCATGCGGAAATCCATCGAGCCGATCGAGCTGACGCCATCGACGAACAGCAGCGCCGGGTGACCGGCCGCATCCAGCGCGCGGCGCACGGCGGCGATGTCGGATTTGACGCCGGTGGCGGTTTCGTTATGCGTGGCCAGAACGACCTTGATCTGATGGCCCTTGTCGGCGGTCAGGATCTCTTCAAAGCGGTCGGCCGGGATGCCTTCGCCCCAGGGCGTCTCGACATATTCCACGTCCAGACCGTGGCGCTGGCACATGTCGATCCAGCGGTGGCTGAACATGCCGTTGCGCGCGGCCAGCACCTTGTCGCCGGGCGACAGCGTGTTGCTGATCGCGGTTTCCCAGCCGCCGGTCCCGGTCGAGGGGAACAGAAACACCTGCGCCTTTTCCGATTTCAGCACCTTCTTCACGCCTTCCAGCGCCGGGTGCAGCATCCGCCCGAACACCGGCGAGCGGTGGTCGATGGTGGGCATGTCGACGGCCTTGCGCATCTCCTCGGGGATGTTGGTCGGGCCGGGAATGAAGATCGGGTTCTGGCTGGTCATGGCAATTCCTCCTGCGCTTGTGGACCAGCCTAGGCGCACCTGTCCATTCGGGCAATTTTTCTGAAAAACATTTCGCAATAGCGGAAAAATGCGATAATCTGGCGCAGAAACAGCGACTTCGACTTTTTCACATCGGACGGGCTATTTTCTCCAATTCGGATATTCTGTCGAAAGGATCTCTTGAATGTCGCAGGAACTGCGCAAAAGAGGCCGGCCGCGCGGCCGTGCGGCGGGGGACGCGGATCAGGGCGGTGTCCGCGCGCTGGACCGGGCGCTGGACGTGCTGGATGCGCTGGCCGCCGGGGCAGGGCTGACGTTGACGCAGCTGGCGCAGCGGCTGGAACTGGCACCCTCGACCGTGCATCGGGTGCTGGTGACGCTGGCCGCGCGCGGGGTCGCCGAACAGGATGCCCAGAGCCAGGCCTGGCATGTCGGCCCGACCGCCTTTCGCCACGGCTCGGCCTTCATACGCCGGTCGGGTCTGGTGGAACGGGCCCGCCCGGTGCTGCGCCGGCTGATGGAGGCCACGGGCGAGACGGCGAACCTTGGCATCCTGAACGGCGATGCGGTGCTGTTTCTGTCGCAGGCCGAAACGCATGAGACGATCCGTGCCTTTTTCCCGCCCGGCACGCGCTCGCCGCTGCATGCCTCGGGGATCGGCAAGGCGCTTCTGGCCTTTGCCCGGCCGCAGGATCTGCGCGGGTTGATCCGGGGGCTGCAGCTGGACAGCTTTACCCCGATGACCCTGACCACGCCCGAGGATCTGGTCGCCGACCTGACCCGGATCCGCGTGCAGGGCTATGCGCTGGATAATGAGGAACGCACCCTTGGCATGCGCTGCATCGCCGCGCCGATCTTCGATCTGGCCGGCGAGGCGGCGGCGGGGATCTCGGTCTCGGGACCGCTGCATCGCATGGGCGATGACAGGATCGCGGCCATCGCGCAGGCGGTGATCGCGGCCGGGCGCGAGCTGTCCTTGGGCATGACGCCCGATCTTGCGCCCCCGTCGCCGGTTCGTTAACTGATTTCACACTGGATTCACGCGCCCCGTGCATGGTGAAGCCAGACCGGCCGAGACCTTCCTCGACCGATCACGCGCTGCGGGGGTGCAGTCTCGCATGGCGTGCTGGATACAGTCTGACCTGGGCGACTGCATCCAGCAGCCCGGGGGCGGAGGCAGCCGCTCCCGGGCGCCCTTGATTGGCGCCTCTTTCCTCCTTGTTTCACTCAGCCGATGCAGCGCCGCATTGCCTGCGGGCGCGGCCTGCGCTATCGGGACCGAAAGCAAAGGGGATCCCAAGATGACCGAGCGCAAGAATGGCCTGTCCTATGCCGAGGCCGGAGTGGATATCGACGCGGGCAATGCGCTGGTCGAGCGGATCAAGCCGGCCGCCGCCGCAACCCAGCGGTCGGGGGTGATGGATGGTCTGGGCGGCTTTGGCGCGCTCTTCGATCCGCGCGCGGCCGGGTTCACCGACCCGGTTCTGGTTGCCGCGACCGATGGCGTCGGCACCAAGCTGCGCATCGGCATCGACACCGGCGAGCTGGACGGGCTGGGCATCGACCTTGTGGCGATGTGCGTGAACGATCTGGTCTGCCAGGGCGCCGAGCCGCTGTTCTTCCTCGACTACTTCGCCACCGGCAAGCTGTCGGTCGATGAGGCCACCCGCGTCATCAACGGCATCGCCGAAGGCTGCCGCCGCTCGGGCTGCGCTCTGATCGGCGGCGAGACGGCGGAAATGCCCGGCATGTATGCCAAGGGCGATTTCGATCTGGCGGGCTTTGCCGTCGGCGCGATGGAGCGTGGCACGGCGCTGCCCGCCGGCGTCAGCGATGGCGATGTGCTTCTGGGCCTCGCCTCGGACGGCGTGCATTCCAACGGCTTCTCGCTGGTGCGCAAGGTCGCCGAACATGCGGGTCTCGACTGGAACGCGGCCTCGCCCTTTGGCACCGGCACGCTCGGTCAGGCGCTGCTGGTCCCGACGCGGCTTTACGTCAAGCCGGTGCTGGCCGCGATCCGTGCGGGCGGCGTCCATGCGGCGGCCCATATCACCGGCGGCGGCATCACCGAGAACCTGCCGCGTGTCCTGCCCAAGGGTCTGGGCGCGGAAATCGACCTAGACAGCTTCACCCTGCCTGCGGTCTTCGACTGGCTGGCCGAGGCCGGCAATATCGCCGAGGCCGAGATGCTGAAAACCTTCAACTCCGGTATCGGCATGATCCTTGCCGTCGCCGCCGACCGCGCCGAGGCCATCGAGGCCCTGCTGCGTGAGGCCGGCGAAACCGTCTCGCGTCTGGGCCATGTCGTCCCGGGCGAGGGCGTGCGCTACTCCGGCTCGCTGCGGTGACGGGGGCGCCGACGGGCGGCGGGGTGAAACGCGTCGCCATCCTGATCTCGGGCGGCGGCTCGAATATGGTCAAGTTGGTCGAATCGATGACCGGCGATCATCCGGCACGCGCGGTTCTGGTCGGCTCGAACGATCCCGCCGCCGCCGGCCTCGCCCGGGCGGGCGCGCTGGGCGTGCCGACCTTTGCCATCGACCATCGCATCTACAAGGGCGACCGCGCCGCATTCGAGGCCGCGCTGATCGAGCCGCTGCTGGCCGCCCAGCCGGATATCCTCTGCCTTGCAGGCTTCATGCGCATCCTGACGCCGGATTTCGTCAGCCGCTTTCAGGGCCGGATGCTGAACATCCACCCTTCGCTCCTGCCGAAATACCCCGGCCTGCACACGCATCAACGCGCCATCGACGCAGGCGACGCCGAGGCCGGCGCGACAGTGCATCTGGTTACCCCCGAACTCGACGCCGGCCCGCTGCTGGGTCAGGCCCGCGTCCCGGTGCTGCCCGGCGATACCTCCGACAGCCTCGCCGCCCGCGTGCTGGTTCAGGAACACCGGCTTTATCCGCAGGTGCTGCGCCGCTTTGCGCAGGGCGATCTGACCCCCCTGCATCTCAGCGCCGCATAAGGAAAAAGGGGCCCGCAAAGGCTCCTTCATTCTTTCGTGGCTAGGCCGTGTTGACAAAAGGGGTTCCGTTGGCAGTCGTCCTATGATTCAAGCTCATCTCTGCTTGGGAGATGGGCTTGGCGCGCAACCTGATATCCGACGATGAGTGGGCCTTCTTCGAGGGCTTC
>NZ_WMIF01000034.1 GCF_009711185.1 Paracoccus limosus | reverse complement strand
CCCGAATTTTCCCAAACTTCCCAGGTACTTCCCGGTCCGTCCGTCCCGTCCGACGCTGCCGCCGTTTCGGTGAGGCGGTATCTAGGCCCCACAAACCAAACCCGCAAGTGAAAAAATGAAGGGAGACGAAAGTTTTTCATCAAGCCAATGAAATTCCGTCATTTTTATGTCACCTTTCCGGGCAGCGCTGACGCTAGATGCGCGCGCCGTCGGCAGCTGCGAGACTCGATTCCCCGAATCTCCCGCCGGAATCACACCGGAAACGGACCCGATGCCCGCAGGGCCCACCGCCGACTCGGCGATTCCGGGGCCGGAAATGCAAAACGCGGCCCCGAGGGACCGCGTTTCGACAAGCATATGGCGAACCAGATCAGCGCTTCGAGAACTGGAACGAGCGACGGGCTTTCGCCTTGCCGTATTTCTTGCGTTCGACGACGCGCGAGTCGCGGGTCAGGAAGCCAGCGGCTTTCAGGGCGCCACGCAGCGACGGCTCATGCAGTTGCAGGGCTTTCGAGATGCCGTGCTTGACCGCACCAGCCTGACCCGAAAGACCGCCACCGGCGACGGTGGCATAGACGTCGTATTGACCGACAACGCCGGCAACCTCGAAGGGCTGGCGCAGGATCATCTGCAGCACCGGACGCGCGAAATATTCCGAGATGTCCTTGCCGTTGACGACGACTTTGCCCGAACCGGGCTTCACCCAGACGCGGGCGACCGCGTCTTTGCGTTTGCCGGTGGCATAGGCGCGGCCTTGGGCGTCACGTTGCGCTTCACGCACGGGCGCTTCGGCGACAGCGACGGTGGTGACCGATTTCAGGTCGTCCAGGGTTTTGATGTCTTCGACCATGATCAGGCGCTCCGGGTGTTCTTGGCGTTCATGGATTTGACATCCAGAACTTCGGGCTGCTGCGCTTCATGCGGATGTTCGGCGCCGGCATAGACGCGCAGGTTGGTCATCTGCTTCTTGCCCAGCTTGTTGCGCGAGATCATGCGCTCAACAGCCTTGGTCACGACGCGCTCGGGGTGAGCGCCTTCCAGAACCTGACGCGCGGTGCGGTGCTTGATGCCGCCCGGGTGGCCCGTGTGCCAGAAGTATTTCTTCTGGTCGCGCTTGTCGCCGGTCATCTGCACCTTGTCGGCGTTGATGATGATGACGTTGTCGCCCATGTCCATGTGCGGCGTGAAGGTCGGCTTGTGCTTGCCACGCAGGCGCATCGCAACGATCGAGGCAAGACGGCCCAGAACGACGCCCTCGGCGTCGATCAGGATCCACTTCTTCTCGATCTCCGCCGGTTTTGCGGTATAAGTTTTCATCTGTCGTCCCTTTGGGGATGTGAATTCGAGATGTGGGTGTATCGACGAAAGCCGCGCGCAAATCAAGCGCGGTGAGCGGCGTTTTCCCCATCAATATCAGCCGCTTACAAAATAGGTATATTAATACCGCTCCGCAAGCCCGCGTTTCGGAGGCTTTTCAGCCGCGCCCGGGCGGAATCGCATAGGTCATCGAACAGCGCGCCACCGGCTCGGGCTGGCCCTCCGAGCGGATCAGGCAATCGCCCACCGCCAGCTGCCGGCCCAGCTTCAGGATCCGGCATTCGGCCAGAAGATCGCGCCCGGCCTGCGGCTTGCGCATGAAGTCGATCGAGGCATTGGTGGTCACGGCCAGCGCCACCTCGCCGATGCGGGCCAGAATCGCCAGATAGATCGCCACATCGGCCAGGGCGAACATCGCCGGGCCGCTGATCGTGTCGCCCGGACGCAAATGGCTGTCATCGACCACCAGCCGCGCCACCAGCACCTCGTCCAGCGACTCGACCCGGATCTGGCCCGCCACCTGCGGAAAGGCCCGCTCGATGAAGCCGTTCAGCCCCGCCACATCCATCGCCAGCCCCATGCTTTCCCCCTGCCCTGCCCGCAGCTAGACTGGCGCGCGGGGATACAGAGGACAAGGGAGCAGAACATGACGCATGGCGAGCCGCTGCTGCAGCGCGAAGATCACGGGCCGGTGGTGCGGCTGATCCTGAACAGCCCGCAGAATCACAATGCGCTGTCGGTTGCGATGATCGCTGCGCTGTCCGAGGCACTGGATGCGGTCGCGGCCTCACCGGCCCGCGTCCTGATCATCGCCGCGCGCGGCAAGGCCTTTTGCGCCGGCCATGACCTGCGCGAGATCCAAAGTGCGCGCAGCGACGCCGATGACGGCCGGGCGGCGCATGAACGCTTGTTTGCGGCCTGCGCGGAGATGATGCAGAAACTGCCCGCCCTGCCCCAGCCGGTGATCGCCGAGGTGCAGGGCATCGCCACCGCCGCCGGCTGCCAGCTGGTCGCCAGCTGCGACCTGGCCGTCGCGGCCGAAGGGACGCGTTTTGGCGTCAATGGCGTCAATATCGGCCTGTTCTGCGCGACGCCGATGGTGGCGCTCAGCCGCGCCATCCCGCCGCGTGCGGCGTTTGAGCTGCTGGTCACCGGCGATTTCATCGACGCCGCCCGCGCGCACGAGCTGGGTCTGATCAACCGCATCTGCCGGCCCGAGGCGCTGGCGGATCAAACCATGGCGCTGGCCCGGCAGATCGCCAGCAAGCTGCCCGAGGCGGTGCGGCTGGGCAAGCGCGCCTTTCATGCGCAAAACGGCATGGCCCCGCCCGAGGCTTATGCCGCGACGGGCCGGGTCATCTGCGAGAACCTGACGCTGCCGGCCACGGCCGAGGGCATTCAGGCATTTCTGGAAAAGCGCCCGCCGGACTGGGCCTAACCCAGCGCGGCAAGCCAGGGAAAGGTTTCCAGCAGCCAATAGGCAAAGGTCGGAAACGCCCCGGTCAGCAGCGCCACACCGACGACGACCAGCAGGCCGCCCATGATGCGCTCGATCAGCTTCAGATGTGGCTTGATCCGGTTCATCAACCCCATGGCCCGGTTGATGAAGATCGCCGACAGCAGGAACGGGATGCCCAGCCCCAACGCATAGATCGCCAGCAGCGCCGCGCCACGCCCGGCCTCGGCCCCGGTCGCGGCCAGCGACAGGATCATCCCCAGTTGCGGGCCGATACAGGGTGTCCAGCCAAAGGCAAAGGCCAACCCCAGAACATAGGCCCCAAAGGAACTGCCGCCCTTGTCGCCGGCATCCAGCCGCGCCTCGCTGTCCAGAAAGGGAATGCGGATGATGCGCAGGAAATGCAGGCCCATGATGATGACCACGACGCCCGCACCACGCGCCAGCCAGCCCTGCCATTGCAGGAACAGCCGGCCAAAGGCCGAGGCCGCCATGCCCATCAGCAGGAATACCGTGGATAGGCCAAGGATAAAGAACAGCGCCGGCACCACGGCGCTGCGCTCGCGCTGGCGCAGGCTGCCGACCCCAACCCCGGTCATATAGGCCAGATAGGGCGGCACCACCGGCAACACGCAGGGCGACAGAAAGGACAGGATCCCCGCCAGCAACGCGACCAGCGCGGCGGGCAGGAAGGCGGCATCAGCGAGTTCGATTCCCAACATGAGGCGCAGACTAACCATGAAAAAGGCGCGGGAAAGCCCCCGCGCCTCAATCTTGCATCATTTCGGGCGGCTCAGCCCTGCGACCACCAGCCGCGGCGCTTGGGCCGGGGCGCCGATTCCTCGGCGGTCAGGGCCGGTTCGGGCGCGGCCGGCACATGGGCCAGCTCGACCTCGGGCGCCGGAGCAACCTCGGCAGCGGGTTCGGCCGGGGTTTCTGCTGCGATCTCGGGCGCGGCCTCAGGCTCGGGCTGGGGCTCTTCGGTCAGCACGGCCATCTCTTCGACCAGATCGACCTCGGCCAGCAGCGGCGCGACTTCGGCCGCGTCATCCGGGGCAACCTCGGCGGTTTCGACGACCTCGGCCACCTCGGCCTGAACTGCCTCGACCGTCTCGACGGCGGGCTCGACCGAATCGTCCCGGCGGCGACGCGAGCGGCGACGGCGACCCTTGCCCGCCTCTTCGGCGGCTTCCTCGGGCAGATCGACAACCTCGTCCGCGACCGGGGCGGCGGCTTCGGCCTCATCAGCCTCATCGGCGGAATCGTCGCCCGCCTCATCGGCGCCGGCGCTGCCTTCGGCCTCGCCGTTGCGGCCATTGCGGCGGCGACGACGGCGGCGACGGCGCTTGCCGCCATTCTCGCCCGCCTCGTCGCGGTCGCCACGCTCATCGGACTGGGCTTCGGCCTCGTCGGCACCGGCATCTTCGGCGCGGGTGTCCTCGACGATCTCCTCGTCATCTTCCTCGTCCAGCGCCGGATCCTCGCCGTCGATCTGCGCCATCAGGCTCGCATCGACCGAGACCACCGGATGCGCCACTTCGGGCACATTGCGGGTGGCGGTCTTGAACTTCTCGATGGCGTAATCGGGCGAGATCAGGGTGGGATCAGCCTCGACCCGCACCGACATGCCGTAACGCGCCTCGATGCCGGCGATATGCTCGCGCTTGGCATTCATCAGGAAGTTGGCGACGGCGATCGGCGCCTTGACCAGAACTTCGCGCGACCGCTTGCGGGTGCCCTCTTCCTCGATGGCGCGCAGGATGGTCAGCGCAAGGCTGTCATCGCTGCGGATCAGGCCGGTGCCATGGCAATGCGCACAGGGCTGCGTGGTCGATTCCAGCATGCCCGGACGCAAGCGCTGGCGCGACATTTCCAGCAGGCCAAAGCCCGAGATGCGGCCGACCTGAATCCGCGCGCGGTCGGTCTTGAGCTTGTCCTTGAAACGCTTCTCGACGGCGGCGTTGTTCTTGCGCTCTTCCATGTCGATGAAGTCGATGACGATCAGACCGGCCAGATCGCGCAGGCGCAGCTGGCGGGCCACCTCGTCGGCGGCCTCAAGGTTGGTCTTCAGCGCCGTATCCTCGATCGAGCCCTCTTTCGTGGCCCGACCCGAGTTCACGTCGATGGCAACCAGCGCCTCGGTCACGCCGATGACGATATAGCCGCCCGATTTCAACTGCACGACCGGGTTGAACATGCCGCCCAGATAGCTTTCGACCTGGAAGCGGGCGAACAGCGGCATCTGGTCCTGATAATGCCGCACGTTCTTGGCGTGGGACGGCATGATCATCTTCATGAAGTCCTTGGCGGTGCGATAGCCGCGCTCGCCCTCGACCAGAACCTCGTCGATCTCTTTCGAGTAGATGTCGCGGATGGTCCGCTTGATCAGGTCGCCTTCCTCATAGACCGGCGCTGGCGCGATCGATTTGAAGGTCAGCTCGCGGATCTGTTCCCACAGCCGCATCAGGTATTCATAGTCGCGGCGGATCTCGGTCCGGGTGCGCTGGCTGCCCGCGGTGCGGATGATCAGCCCGGCGCCTTCCGGCACCTCCAACTCGGACGCGATTTCCTTCAGCTTCTTGCGGTCGGCGGCATTGGTGATCTTGCGCGAGATACCACCACCGCGCGCGGTATTGGGCATCAGCACGCAGTAACGACCGGCCAGCGACAGATAGGTGGTCAGGGCGGCGCCCTTGTTGCCGCGCTCTTCCTTGACGACCTGAACCAGCATGATCTGCCGGACCTTGATCACTTCCTGAATCTTGTAGCGACGCGCACGCGGCTGGCGCTTGGGTGCGCTGATTTCCTCGGCGACGTCCTCTTCGGCGACGGATTCGATGCCGTCATCCTCGGCGGCCTGATCGTCCTCGGCCTCATCGGCGGGCGCAGCAATGGTTTCGGCAGCGGCTTCGGCGGCAGGCTCGGCGGGCGCGGCCACGGCGGTCACCGCAACGTCAAAGCCGGCGGCCAGACTGTCCTCGCCCTCGCCGGGATCGACCACGGTCATGCCGGCGATCTCTTGCGAGACCACGACATCACCGGCATCGGCCTGCGCCGGCTGCGGCGCCTTGCGGCGGCGCTGGTTGTTGCGGCGCGGCTTTTCGGCCTCTTCGCTTTCGGCGGCGGCGGCCTGACGCTCTTCCTCGATCAGCGCCTTACGGTCGGCTGCGGGGATCTGGTAGTAATCGGGATGGATTTCGGCAAAGGCCAGAAAGCCGTGGCGGTTGCCGCCGTAATCCACAAAGGCCGCCTGCAGCGAGGGTTCGACCCGCGTGACCTTGGCCAGATAGATGTTGCCAGCAAGCTGCCGCTTGTTGACGGTCTCGAAATCAAATTCCTCGACCTTGGTTCCGTCGACCACGACAACCCGAGTTTCCTCGGCATGCGTGGCGTCGATCAGCATTTTCTTTGACATGTTTCCGTGTTCCGGGCAGCCCGCCGGACCCGCGCAACGGCGGAAATGCGGACAGGCTGCACAATGAAGGGGCGCGCCGCATCATGCAGACAGCAGCAATCGCGGCACCGGGGAGCTTTCCCTGGTGCCGTTGTCGATCAAACTGCGCTGCGCGATCCATCGCGTCTGTTTACCTTTCTTGGCCCGCGCCGCGAATGCGGTTCGGGCGGCGATACGATTGCCCAGAGGCCCCAGGCGGGGCATGGGCGCCGATTTTCCGCGCATCCTGCCACCGGCCTTTTCCGGGTCGCGGCTGGCAGATGCGCTGCGAAACTGATGAGAGAGAACAACCAACGGTTGCTGGAATGTCCTGCTCTTGGCTTGAAGGATAGCGGGGAAGGCCAAGCTGTTACAATCGGTTTTTCACCAAATCGTACATCTGCCCGCCGCGATTACAGATAATCGCCCCGGCTCAACCCGTATTTCGCCATCTTTTCATTCAGCGTCCGGCGCGGCAGGCACAGCTCGTCCATGACGGCGGCGATGCTGCCCTTGTGCCGCCGCATGGTGTTGTCGATCAGCATCTTCTCGAAACTTTCGACATATTCCTTCAGCGGCTTGCCCTCGGTGGTGGTCGCCTCCTGCGTCTCTTCGCCATCCGCCATCAGAAGCGACGCGATCGAGCCCGAGCCGCGCCGATTCTGCAGGACCGCGCGCTCGGCCACATTGATCAGCTGGCGCACGTTGCCCGGCCATGGCGCCTGCAGCAGCTGCGCGGCCTCTTGGGCGGTGACCTGCGGCGGCTCACAGCCGTATTCCTCGCTGAATTGCTCGGTCATGCGGGTGAACAGCGCCAGAATGTCCTCGCCGCGCGAGCGCAGCGGCGGCAGGGTGATTTTCAGCGCGGTCAGGCGATAGAACAGGTCCGGGCGCAGCGAATCCTCGGCCCGGCGCCCCTCGCCGCGTGCATTGGAAATGGCGATGATCCGGGTTTCGGCCGGGGTGCCCTGCTCGGCGATAAAAGCCAGCAGCCGCGCCTGCAGCCCATCCGACAGCGCCTCGATATCCTCAAGGCACAGCGTGCCGCCCCGCGCCTCCTCGACCGCCGGCAGCCCGTTTTCGACCGGGCCGAACAGTTTCGCGGCCAGCACCTCGTCATTATAGGCGGCGCAGGAAATCGGCACGAATTTCTTGCTGGCACGCGGCCCGACCGCATGCAGCGCATGGGCGACCAGCGTCTTGCCGGTGCCCGTCTCGCCGTCGATCAGCACATGACCATCGGCCTGCCCCAGATCCAGAATATCCTCGCGCAGCCGCTCCATCACCGGGCTGGCGCCGATCAGCTTGGACATCACCTGCTGGCCCTCGCTCAGGTCGCGGCGCAGTGCGCGGTTGTCCAGCGTCATCCGCCGGGCCTGCCCCGCCTTCTTGACCAGCTCGGTCAGCCGCTCGGGATTGAAGGGCTTTTCCATGAAGTCCATGGCGCCGATCCGCATCGCCTCGACCGCCATCGGCACATCGCCGTGGCCGGTGATCATGATGACCGGCAGGCCGGAATCAATGCCCATCAGCCGCTTCAGAAAGGCCATGCCATCGGTGCCCGGCATCCGGATGTCCGAGATGATCACCCCCGGCCAATCCGCCCCGATCACCTTCAGCGCGTCATCGGCGCTGGCAAATGTCTCGGTGTCGAACCCCGAAAGCGCCAGCCATTGGCTGATCGATTCGCGCATGTCCGGTTCATCGTCCACCACGGCAATCTTCATCGTGCGGCTCATGCCCGTTACCCCTTCTACTCCGCTGCCAACTGTGCCCCGGCCTTGCGGCGCGGGTCATGCAGCGGCAACTCCAATTCGAATACGGCCCCTTGGCCGGCTTCACCCTCGACGTTATGCGCCGTCAGACGCCCGCCGAAATCGGCGGCGATCCCCGATGAGATCGCCAGCCCCAAACCTGTGCCCTCGCCCGGCTTCTTCGTGGTGAAAAAGGGCTCGAACAGCTTTTCCAGATCCGATACGCCCGGCCCGTTGTCGCGCACAGACAAGAAAGCGTGAGACCCCGAACTGACCGTGATCTCGATCGCCGGGTCGCGGACCGATTTGATGGCGTCGATTGCATTGCGCAACAGGTTGATGATGACCTGTTCCAGCCGGATCCGGTCGCAATAGACCATGACCGGATAGCGCGGAATATTGCGCTGCAACTTGATGGTGCGATTGCGCAGTTGCGGCTCCATCATCACCAGCGCGCTCGACAGCGCCACCCGCAGATCGACCGGCTCAAAGGCCTCACCACCCTTACGGGCATAGGATTTCAGCTGCCGGGTGATCGCCCCCATGCGCTCGACCAGATCGTCGATGCGCTGGAAACTCGACAGCGCCTCCTCGGCCCGGCCGCGCTGCAAAAGCAGCCGCGCCCCGGCCAGATAGGTCTTCATCGCGGCCAGCGGCTGGTTCAGCTCATGGCTGACCCCGGCCGACATCTCGCCCAAAGCGGCCAGCTTCGAGGATTGCTGCACGGTCTGTTCGGCCACGCGCAACTCGCGCTGCACCCGCTCGCGCTCGGCGATCTCGCGGGTCAGACGCTGGTTCAGCGCCCGCAGATCGGCCGATTCGCGCATATAGGCCGCCGATTCAACCTGCGCGCGACGCGACAACAGGTAAAAGGCAGCGGCCAGCAGGATGGCAAAGCCCATGATGACCAGCGCCAGCACCGCGTTCACCCGCTCGCGCACCGACTCATAGGTGGTGAACGAAATCATCTTCCAGCCACGGAACGGGATCCGCGTCTCGGCCTGCATCACCGCCTTGCCCTTGACATAGGCATCGACCGGGGACGAGGCCCAGTCGGCCGTCACCTGAAACGCCCGGGTGATCGCCGAAGGCGCAGAACGCACCGCCAGCGCCTCGGGCAGGGTCAGCCCGCGCCAGCGCGGCTCGGTGGACAGGATGATCACGCCCTCGCTGTCGGTCACGGCGATGGCATCCGAAATCCCGGCCCAGCTGCGCACCAGCCGGGTCAGGTCGGCCCCCACCACCACCACGCCCAGCGTGCGCCCATCGGCCACCACCGCCCGCGAATAGGCAAATTCATAAGCGCCCTGCGGCGAGGCCGAGACGGTGAACACCGTGTCCTTGGACCGCAACGCCTCGACAAAGAACGGTTCGCGCACGTAATTCGTGCCGATCAGGTTGCGGTCGGTCGAGCCCACCGTCCGCCCCGAGGCATCCAGCAGCCGGATCGACGAGGCCGCGATTTCCTTCTGCGCCGAAATCAGCCGCGCCGAGGTGCCTGAAAAATCATTCCCCATCAGCGCCGAGATCAGCGCCGGATCGCGCGCCAGCAATTGCGGCACCACCGAGGTGCGCTGCAACTCGGACAGGATATTGCCGGTATACAGCGCCGAGCGCAGCTCGGTGCGGACACGGACGTTCTCCGAAAACCGCGAGGACAGCCAGCTGTTGGTGAACCAGATCGTGCCGACGGCCAGAACCAGCAGCGCGGCGATGATCGCACGCAGCCCCCAGCGCCCGGCCGATCCGGCCCTGCCGCTTTCGGGTGAAGCGCTGGATATGTCCTCGTCCTGCATGAACCTCCGCCGGGCCCATATCCTAGGCCATGCGCCAATGTAATGCGCGGTTTACTGCCGCTCAAGCGACACGCTCCGCCAAGCGGGTTGACGGATGCGCTTTCAACCTTGCGGTGTCAGGCGGCGACAACCCCGGCCATCAACGAGCGGAACAGCCGCGCGCCATCGGTGCCGCCGTGCTGCGCCTCGGCGGCGCGCTCGGGATGCGGCATCATGCCCAGCACGCGACGATTCTCGGACATGACCCCGGCAATATCGGCGATCGAGCCGTTGATCGCCGGCGCATAGGTGAATGCGATCCGGTCCTGATCCCGCAGCGCGGCCAGACCTTCGGCGTCGATCTGGTAATTGCCGTCGTGATGGGCCACCGGCACGCGGATCCGCTCACCCCGGCCAAAACCGGCGGTATAGGCGCTTTCGGCGCTCGCCACTTCCAGTTCGACCTCGCGGCAGATGAATTGCAGACCGGCATTGCGCATCAGCGCCCCGGGCAGCAGGCCCAGCTCGGTCAGCACCTGAAAGCCATTGCAGACGCCCAGCACATAGCCGCCACGGGCGGCATGGTCGCGCACTGCCGCCGCGATCGGCGAATGCGCGGCGATCGCGCCGCAGCGCAGATAGTCGCCAAAGGAAAAACCACCCGGAACCGCCACCAGATCCACCCCGTCGGGCAGGGCGTCATCCTTGTGCCAGACCCGGCTGACCTCGGCCCCCGCCTGTTGCAGGGCAACGGCCAGATCGCGATCGCAATTCGATCCGGGAAAGGTGATGACGGCGGCTTTCATGGCGAGGACTCCGTTTGGGCTTGCGCCTCCCATACTCCAGCCCGGCCGGCATGTTAAGCGCCTTCGCCCTTCACCATTTCACAAATACCCGACAAAACCGCGCCAAATCCACCGCCGTTGCCCATAGGGGCGCGGCGCCGCAACCCCTCGCCGACCCGTCCCATGCAAAAGGGCCGGGGTTTCCCCCGGCCCTTTCCAATCCGCTCCGAACCGATCAGGCCAGCGCCTTGTTCAGATATTCGTCGACCTTTTCCAGATAGCCCATGGTGGTCAGCCATTTCTGATCCGGGCCGACCAGCAGCGCCAGATCCTTGGTCATGTAGCCGTCTTCCACTGCCTGCACCGTCACGCGCTCCAGCGTCTGGGCAAAGTTCAGCAGCTGTTCGTTGTTGTCCAGTTTCGCACGGTGCTTCAGACCACCGGTCCAGGCAAAGATCGACGCAATCGAGTTGGTCGAGGTCTGGTTGCCCTTCTGATGCTCGCGATAGTGGCGGGTCACGGTGCCGTGGGCGGCCTCGGATTCCACGATCTTGCCATCGGGCGTCATCAGCACCGAGGTCATCAGCCCCAGCGAGCCGAAGCCCTGCGCCACGATATCCGATTCCACGTCGCCGTCGTAGTTCTTGCAGGCCCAGACATAGCCGCCCGACCATTTCAGCGCCGAGGCCACCATGTCGTCGATCAGCCGGTGCTCATAGGTGATGCCGGCTTTCTTGAACTTGTCCTCGAACTCGGCGGCATAGACCTCGGCGAAGATGTCCTTGAAACGGCCGTCATAGGCTTTCAGGATGGTGTTCTTGGTCGACAGATAGACGGGATAGCCGCGGTTCAGACCATAGTTCAGGCTGGCGCGGGCGAAATCGCGGATCGACTCGTCCAGGTTGTACATGGCCATCGCCACGCCCGAACCCGGCGCCTGATAGACTTCGTGCTCGATGGTCTCGCCATCTTCGCCGACGAACTTGATCGACAGCGTGCCCTTGCCCGGATAGCGGAAATCGGTTGCCTTGTACTGGTCACCGAAAGCGTGGCGGCCGACGACGATCGGCTTGGTCCAGTGCGGCACCAGACGCGGCACGTTCTTGCAGATGATCGGCTCGCGGAAGATCACGCCGCCCAGGATGTTGCGGATGGTGCCGTTGGGCGACTTCCACATCTTTTTCAGGCCGAATTCCTCGACGCGGGCCTCGTCGGGGGTGATGGTGGCGCATTTGACGCCGACGCCGTATTGTTTGATCGCCTCGGCGGCATCCACGGTGATCTGGTCGTTGGTGCGGTCACGCTCCTCGATGCCCAGATCGTAATATTTCAGGTCCACGTCCAGATAGGGCAGGATCAGCTTTTGCTTGATGAAGTCCCAGATGATCCGGGTCATCTCGTCGCCGTCGAGCTCGACGACGGGGTTCTCTACCTTGATCTTCGACATGGGTGGTCCCTTCGATTAGGATTCGGCTCGGCTGGCCTATAGCCGTATTTCCCGCCAAAGAAAAGCCCGGTATGCAATTGCATACCAATGATCCTGGCCGTGACCGCCGCAGTGCACGGCGCATCATCACCCTGCCCGCGCCTGCCGCGCAAGAGCCCGCGCCGGCGGCAGGCGGGATCCGCCCGTGCAGCTCCGGCCTCAGCCCGCGAAATAGATCCGCGCGCTTTCGTCCAGCCACGACCAGACCGCAGGCGCGCCGCGCTGGATGCGCAGGCCGACGCGCTCGACCAGCTGGGCATAGCTGACCTGATATTCGATCCAGCTGCCGCCGCCCGAGGCGATGTTCTGCATCACCGGCTGGGCCCGGTCCAAGGCCTTGGCAAAGACCGCATCCGCCGTCTCATTGGCCTCGAACTCGGCCCAAAGCGCCCGCAGTTCCGCCCCCAGCGGCGCCGGCAGCATCCCGAACAAGCGATCGGCGGCCGCATCCTCGGCCATCATCTGTGCGACGCTGTGATGGGCCTGCCCGTTCTGGGCATGGATCGGCACGTCGCCGGCGTCGATCTCGACCAGATCATGCAGGATCAGCATGCGGATGACGCGGCCGATCTGCACACCCGGCCCGGCCTCGCCGGCCATGACCAGCGCATAAAGCGCCAGATGCCAGCTGTGTTCGGCGCTGTTCTCGCGCCGCGAGCCGTCGCAAAGCGTGCTGGCGCGCCAGACCGATTTCAGCCGGTCGGCCTCGGCCAGAAAGGCCAGCGGCCCGGCCAGAGGGCCCTGCACCGGCTGGCCATCCAGCATCGCGCGGGCCGCCTGCATGATCTCGGGCCATTCCGACCACAGCCGCGCGGCGCGGCCGCCGTCCATATTGTCGCGCACGATGATCAGGTGATCGGCCAGTGGCTGCGGGCTGCCCAGCACCTGAAACAGCGGCTGGACATGGTCCATACGCTTGGCCATGCGGGCATCGGGGCTGACCCCTGCCTCGAATTCGTGCCACAGGGCCAGCAGCGCCTCGCCCTCGGGCAGCATCCCGAACAGCCGCTGCGCCGCCGCATCCTCGGCCGCCTGCACGGCAGCGGCGTCATGGACCAGATGGATCGGATGATCACCCACGTCGATCTCGACCAGATCATGGATCAGGATCATGGCGATGGCGCGGTCGCTGGCGCCCATGACCAGCGCGAACAGCGCGACATGCCAGCTGTGCTCGGCGCTGTTTTCGGGGCGCGACAGGTCCATCAGCACATTGGCCCGATCAACGGATTTCAGGCGGTCGGCCTCGGTCAGAAAGGCGAACTTCAGGGTCAGGTCGGACATGTTCGACTCGGCAGGAATGAAGAAGGGCCGGTCTGGCCGGCCCCTGGATATCAACGCGTGCTTTCGGTCAGACGACGGCGGACATAGGTCTGCACCGTGTCGATCATCGGCTTCATATGCACCTCGTCGTCGCGGAAGAAATGGTCCGCGCCCTCGATTTCCTCGTGGGTGATGGTGATGCCCTTCTGCTCGCGCAGCTTGCCGACCAGAGTATGGGTATCCTTGGGCGGCGCGACCCGGTCGGCGGTGCCGTTGATGATCAGCCCCGAGCTGGGGCACGGCGCGAGGAAGGAAAAATCATACATGTTCGCCGGCGGCGCCACGCTGATGAAGCCGGTGATCTCGGGGCGGCGCATCAGAAGCTGCATCCCGATCCAGGCACCAAAGCTGAAGCCCGCTACCCAGCAATGCTTGCTGTTGGGGTTCATCGCCTGCAGATAATCCAGCGCCGAGGCGGCATCCGACAGCTCGCCGATGCCCTGATCGAACTCGCCCTGGCTGCGGCCCACGCCCCGGAAATTGAACCGCATGACGGTAAAGCCCATGCGGTGGAACGCATAGTGCAGATTATAGACCACCCGGTTGTTCATCGTGCCGCCATATTGCGGATGCGGGTGCAGGACGATGGCGATGGGGGCGTCGGGATTGGCCTGGGCGTGATAGCGCCCTTCCAGACGACCTTCGGGACCGGGGAAAATCAGTTCGGGCATGGGCTTCCTTTGGAACTCGGGTTTCTTGACCCTGTGTCGGCGCGGCTCTAGATCGTCAATCTGGGAAGCGCGTCCGACATAGGCAAGACGCAGTCAAGGACGGCGTTGGCGGATTAGCCCGCCGGTCGCCTTGCGTCAACAGAGGAGACTGGCATGAAACTGTCCACCAAGGGGCGCTATGCCATGGTCGCGCTGGTCGATCTGGCCATTGCCCGGGGCGAAGACCTGACCTCGCTGGCCGAAATCTCGAAGCGGCAGGACATCTCGCTGCCCTATCTGGAGCAGCTTTTCGTGCGCCTGCGTCGCGCCGGGCTGGTGGAATCGGTGCGTGGCCCCGGCGGCGGCTATCGTCTGGCACGGGCGCCCGAAACCATCCGCATCGCCGATATCCTTGGCGCGGTGGATGAAACCGTCAGCGCCATGCATGTCGGCGCCGGTGCCTCGGGCGGGGTGTCGGGGTCGCGGGCGCAGACGCTGTCGAACCGGCTGTGGGAAAGCCTGTCGGCGCATGTCTATGTTTTCCTGCACAACCACACGCTGGCCGACGTGGCCCGCAACCAGCTGCTGCCCTGCCCGGCGCTGCCCAAGCTGTTCTCGATCGTCGACGATTAAGGCGCGCGCGCCAGCCGCAGCGCACCGTCCAGAGCCGAGCCCAGCGGCTCGGCCCGGGGCCAGCGCGTGACGCGGGGCGCAAGCAGGCTGCCCAGCCGCCCGGCAAAGATCACCGGCAGCGCCGGATCGGTCTGCAACCGGGCGATGCCCGCCTCGACATGGGCCTGCGCCTCGGCCAGAATCGCCTGCGCCAGCGGGTCGTCGCCGGCATGCAGGATCTCGGGCACCTGCGCGGCGAAATCGGCCCCGCTGGCGCTGCGCGCGAAACCGACCACCATCTGCGCGCCGCCCATCCGCTGCAGCACGCGCCGGACCAGCGGCGTCTCGGGCTCCAGCCCGTCCTGGGCGCGCAGCACCCGCGCCAGCAATTGCCGGCCCATCCATGCGCCACCACCCTCGTCGCCCAGAACCGGCCCCCAGCCGCCGATGCTGGCAAAGGCGCCCGCCAGCTGCCGCGTGAACAGCGACCCCGTGCCCAGCGCCACCACGATGCCATCGCGCGCGCCCAACGCCCCGGCCACGGCGATCTCGCCATCGCCCAGCACCCGGCAGCGGCCAAAGGGCAGCCGCGGCCCCAGCCAGCCCACCGCGCCCGAGATCCGCGCCCCCGCGATCCCCAGACAGGCCGAGACCTCGGCCGGCGGGCGCCCTTGCAGCGCCTGCAGGCTGGCCTCCATGATCGCCTCGGTGGCCGCCTGCGCATCCGACATGATATTGGCCGGCCCGGCCAGCCCCTGCCCCAAAAGCCGGCCACCGGCATCGACCAGCATGGCGCGGCACCCCGTGCCGCCCCCGTCCACGCCCAGGAAATAGCGCATCAGCCCCCTCGTCCTTGCCGGCGCCAGAAAACACCGCCCCGGCGGCGACCGCAACCGCGCCGACGTTACGCAAGTGTCACCATTCCTTGCGAAATGGCGCATGGGGCCCTAAATGAGCCGTTCGATCCGCCCCCGCCCACCGGAGCCGCCATGACCGACCTGCAGACCCCCTATTACCTGATCGACCTCGCCAAACTGCGGGTCAACATGGAGCGCATCGCGCATCTGCGCGCGCTGTCCGGGGCGAAATGCCTGCTGGCGCTGAAATGCTTTGCCACCTGGGGCGCGTTCGACTTCATGCGGCCGTTCATGGACGGCACCACCTCGTCCTCGCTTTACGAGCTGCGGCTGGGGCATGAGGAATTCGGCGGCGAGACCCATGCCTATTCCGTGGCCTGGGCCGACAATGAAATCGACGAGGCGCTGGGTTACGCCGACAAGATCATCTTCAACAGCCTTGGCCAGCTGGACCGGTTCGGCACCAAGGCCAAGGCGCGCGGCATCAAGATGGGTCTGCGGCTGAACCCGCGCTTTTCGACCTCGGGCTTTGATCTGGCCGATCCGGCGCGGCCCTTCTCGCGCCTTGGCGAATGGGATCTGGCGCGGCTGGAATCGGCGCTGGACCGGATCAGCGGCGTGATGATCCACTACAACTGCGAAAACGGCGATTTCGACCTGTTCGACGCCCAGCTGTCGCGGATCGAGGCGGAATTCGGCAGCTTCCTTGAGAAACTCGACTGGGTCAGCCTTGGCGGCGGCATCCACTTCACCGGCGAGGGCTATCCGCTGGAGAAGCTGGCCGCGCGTCTGAAGGCATTCCAGCAGAAATTCGGCGTGCAGCTGTTTCTTGAACCCGGCGAGGCCAGCATCACCAAATCCGCCTCGCTGGAGGTGTCGGTCCTCGACATCATCCACAACGGCAAGGACGTGGCCATCGTCGATAGCAGCATCGAGGCGCATATGCTGGATCTGCTGATCTATCGCGAAACCGCCAAGCTGCCGCAGGACGGCGCCCATGCCTATCAGGTGGCGGGCAAGACCTGCCTTGCGGGCGACATTTTCGGCGAGGGCCGCTTTGCCGCACCCTTGCAGGTCGGCGACCGCATCAGCATCGCCGATGCCGCCGGTTATACGATGGTCAAGAAGAACTGGTTCAATGGCGTGGCCATGCCGGCGATCGCGATCAAGGACGAGGATGGAACGGTGCGCGAAACCCGCCGCTTCACCTATGACGATTACAAAGCCAGCCTGTCCTGAACCGGCGAGCCCCTATTCCAGCCCCCGAAAAGGAGATCGAATTGCCCAAGAACGTGCTCATCATCGGCGCCGGTGGCGTCGCGCAGGTGGTCGCGCATAAGATGGCGCAGAACGCCAGCGAGTTCGGCCAGCTGCATATCGCCAGCCGGACCGTCTCGAAGGCGGAACAGATCATCGCGAGCGTTCGTGACAAGGGCCATTCGGTCAGCTTCACCGCCCATCCGCTGGATGCGATGGACAGCGCAGCGGTTGCCGCGCTGATCCGCCAGATCGATGCCGGCATCGTCATCAACGTGGGCTCGGCCTTCGTCAACATGACGGTGCTGCAAGGCTGCATCGACACCGGCGCGGCCTATATCGACACCGCCATCCACGAAGATCCGGGCAAGGTCTGCGAAACGCCGCCATGGTATGGCAATTACGAATGGAAGCGCCGCGAAGCCTGCGAAAAGGCGGGCGTGACGGCCATTCTGGGGGCGGGCTTTGATCCCGGCGTGGTCAATGCCTATGCCCGTCTGGCCGAGGACGAATATTTCGACAAGGTCGAGTCGATCGACATCGTCGACATCAATGCCGGCTCGCATGGCCGCTGGTTCGCGACCAATTTCGACCCTGAGATCAACTTCCGCGAATTCACCGGCACGGTCTATTCCTGGCAAAAGGGTGCCTGGCAGGAAAACAGGATGTTCGAGGTCGGCCGCGAATGGGACCTGCCCGTCGTCGGCAAGCAGACCGCCTATCTGTCCGGCCATGATGAGGTGCACAGCCTGTCCGCCCGCTACAAGGACGCCGATGTGCGCTTCTGGATGGGCTTTGGCGCGCATTACATCAACGTCTTTACCGTGCTGCAAAATCTTGGCCTGCTCAGCGAAAAGCCGGTCAAGACCGCCGAGGGGCTTGAGGTCGTGCCGCTGAAAGTCGTCAAGGCGGTGCTGCCCGACCCCGCCAGCCTCGCGCCCGATTATCAGGGCAAGACCTGCATCGGCGATCTGGTCAAGGGCAGCCTGAACGGCAAGCCGGGCGAGATCTTCATCTACAACGTCGCCGACCACAAGGACGCCTATAACGAGGTCGGCAGCCAAGGCATCAGCTATACCGCCGGCGTGCCGCCGGTGGCGGCGGCGATTCTGGTCGCGCGCGGCACCTGGGACGTGAAGAAGATGGCCAATGTCGAGGATCTGCCGGCCCGGCCCTTCCTTGAACTGCTGGGCACGCTGGGCCTGCCGACCCGCGTCATCGACGCAACCGGCGATCACCCGCTGTAAGGCCATCCGCCGGGGCCCGCCCCGCGCCGTGACAGGCTGCAATCACCGGCGATAAAGACAGCCCCCGCGCGCAGGAACTCTGCCGCGGGGTGCGCGTTTCCTGCCTACCCTCAGGCAAGGAGCCCTGCCGTGACCCCAGCCGACAACCGCATGTTCCCGGTTTCCGAACGTCACCAGAAACCGGATCTGCCTCGCGTGGCGAACTGGGCGGTCGTCGGCATCTTTCTGTTGCTGCTCTTTGGCTTTTTCGCGCAGGCGCGTGGCTTTCTGATGCCGGTGACGCTGGCGATCCTGCTGTTCTTCGTCTTCATCCCCTTTCGCCGGCTGATGGAGCGCATCGGCATCGGCGCGGCGGCGACCGGGGCCATCGTCTCGGTCGGGCTGGTGGTGCTGGTCGTGGTGATCGGCTTTGCCATCTCGGGGCCGGTGGACCGGCTGATCGAGAACGCGCCGCAGATCTCGACCCGCCTGGAACAGCGGTTTTCAGAACTGCGCAGCAATTTCAAAGGGCTGGAGCGGGCGGCACAAAAGATCGACCAGCTGACCTCGGGGGGGGCGGCGGTGGATCCGGGAGAGACCACGCCGACCAGCCCGCCCACCCCCTCGGGTACGCCCGAAACCGCAGGCGGGCTCAGCGGCACGGTGACCGGCACCGTCACCAGCATTCCCACGCCCGGCGCGCCCGCCCCCAGCGACCAGCATATCCGGGTCGAGGTCAATGCGGTGCAGCAGGGCTCGGCCATCGCCAGCGTGATGGATCTGGGCCCGGCCTTCGTCGGCCAGATCATCTTTACCCTGTTCATGCTGTTCTTCCTGATCTCGTCGGGCGATCTGCTTTACCTCAAGATCGTGCAAAGCTTCGACCGGATGCGCGACAAGCGCGCCGCCTATCTGGCGCTGCGCGAGATCGAGGACCGGCTGGGCGCCTATCTAGGCGCGATCACGCTGATCAACGCCTGTCTGGGCATCGCCATCGGTCTGGCGATGTGGGCATGGGGCCTGCCCAGCCCGATCCTGTTCGGGCTGGCGGCCTTTTTGCTGAATTACATCCCCTATCTGGGGCCGATCGCCGGGGTGCTGATTTCGACACTGGTGGCGCTTTTCGTCTTTGACGATCTGTTCGGGCCGCTGATGGTCGGGCTGACCTATCTGACGCTGACCTCGATCGAGGGCCAGCTGATCACCCCCTATTTCGTCTCGCGCAAGCTGCAGCTGAACACGGTGGTGGTGTTTCTGACCGTGGCGCTTTGGGCATGGCTGTGGTCGGTGCTGGGCATGATCGTCGCGGTGCCCTTGCTGGTGGTGATGCGCGTGCTGGCCGATCACATCCCCGGGCTTGAGAAATTCGGCAACTTCCTTGCCGGCGAGGATCCCCCCGCGCTGGAGGACGAAGACGACGACGCGGCGCGCGACCCCGGTCAGCAAAGCGGCAATCCGCCCGAGATTGCGCCCGGCGGGGCCGTTGTCGCAGATTTGTAGCCCCTGCCACGTTAAGCCCACTTTACGTATCGGAAGCGATTGTCATGATCACGACATCTTTCATTGTCGATTCGCGTCATGTCCGAGCCCGCAGACTGCCAGCCCCTTCCGACCCGTCAGCAACCGGCCAGCCCAAGGCTGCGCATCGGCTTCATGCTTGCGCCGCGCTTTACCTTGTCGGCCTTTGCCAATTTCATCGACGTGCTGCGACTGGCCGCCGATGACGGCGACGGCTCGCGCCCGATCCGATGTCGCTGGACGGTGCTGTCCTCGGACATGGCGCCGGTCCAGTCCTCATGCGGCATCCGCATCGAGACCGAAGAGCGGCTGGGCGATCCGACGCGCTTTGACTATATCATCGTCGTCGGCGGGCTGATAGACGGCGGCGCCGGGCTGTCGCCGGAACAGAATGCCTTTCTGCAGCGGGCGGCGGCGGCCAAGGTCGTGCTGACTGGAATCTGCACCGGGGTCTTTGCCCTGGCTCGGCTGGGGCTGATGGACGGTTATCGCTGCTGCGTCAGCTGGTTCCACCATCAGGATTTTCTGGCCGAATTCGAAAAGATGCGTCCGGTTTCAGACCAGATCTTCGTCGTGGACCGCGACCGGCTGTCCTGTTCGGGCGGGGTCAGTGCCGCACACCTGGCGGCCTTTCTGGTCGACCGCCATCTGGGCCGCGCCGCCGCGCGCAAGGCGCTGTCGATCCTGATGATCGACGAGCCGATGGCCGGCGACCGGCCGCAGCCCGGCCTGCCGCTGGAGCTGACGGCCCGCGACCCGCTGGTGCGCCGCGCGCTTTTGGCGATGCAGCAGAACCTGCATGCGCCGCTGCCCATCGACCGCATCGCCCGCGATCTGGGCGTCGGCCGGCGCAAGCTGGAACGGCATTTCAACGCCGATCTGGGCATTCCGCCGGCAGATGCCTCGGTCCGCATCCGGTTGGCACAGGCGCGGATGCTGCTGGCGCGCACCGATCGCACTGTGACCCGCATCGCCGAGGAAACCGGCTTTTGCGACGCCTCGCATCTGATCCGGGTGTTCCGCGAGACCGAGGGCACCACCCCCGACATCTGGCGGCAGGAACGCGGTGGCGCCGAGACATTCGCCGAGCCCTGAGGCCACCATGGCCCGGGGTCAACCCCGGTCCTGACCCCGGCTCTGACGCTGGATCAGCAGGGCGCCGCTGCGGTCGCCCTGCCAGCGCAGCGCGCGGAACGGCCGGAACGCGGCCATCTCGTGGCGCGTGTGCAAAAGCTCATCGCCCAACCCCAGCTGCAGCGCCAGATCATGGCGCTTTTGCCAAAGATCGGCGCGATAGGGCGCGATCTCGAGCGCCTGGCGCAGATGCTCCAGCGCTCCGACCGGATCGCCAAGCAGCAGGCAGGCCTCGGCGGCGATGGCCTGACTGCGCGCGCAGCCCAGCCGATAGGCCGAGCCCGCAACCATGCCCAAAACCGTGGCCGCCTCGCCCCGTTCCAGCGCCGCGCCGATGCCGCGATAGAACCGCGAATAGCCGGCAGGATCGGTCAGCATCGCCACCAGTCCCTCCAGCCGGTCGATGGCGGCATCGGACAGCGAGATACCGGCATGGCCGTCATCCTCCATGCTGGGCACGCCGCCGCCTTCGCCCAAGGCGTGATCGGCAAAGAAATGCAGATGCCGCGCCCCCGAGACCGCCGCATGCATGTTGAAATCGCCGAAGCGGTGCCGCGCCGTCTGCAGGTGGCTCAGCTCGACGAACCAGGCGCCGGGACGGGCATAAAGCATGTTGGCAAAGGCCGCGCCATGCGCCGACAGGAAGATCTCGGCCGAATGGCACAGCCCGGCCTGTTCGCGCGGCGACAGATCCTCCAGATAGACACCGCGAAAGCCATGGCGCCGCAGCATCGCGCGCAGCGCCTCTTCGCCCAGCAGGGCGCGGTCCTTGCCCGCCCCCGGCCTGCGCCCGACATAAAGCCTCCGCCCGATGTCCGCCGCCTCCGGCGGCAGATCGCGCAGCACGGCGGCGCGGTGGCGGTCCAGATAGCCGTCGCGGCTGTTGTTATAAATGATCTTGTAGTGATCCATTCGCGGCGCCCGCAGAGCCCCGGCAGAGCTGGCGGCGGCAAAGCCTGCCTTGACCTCGATATCCTCGATCAGCCGCGCATCGGCCTGATGATAAAGATGGTTGGTATTGAAGGGAATGATCGCGCGTTCGAACCGGACCGGGCCGGCAAGGTAACGCACGCGGCCGGCAAGCTCGGGAAAGAAATCCCGCACCGCGCGCTGCACGAAGGCCTTGGCCGGTTTCCGGCTGGAGGTGATCATGCAGATTTCGCCCTGCAGCCCGTAATCGCGATACATCTGCAAATAGATCAGCGATTCCGTGGTAAAGTGGTAGAAATTGAAGAAATTCCGGCATTCGATCACAAAGGGCAGCCGGCGTTCGTCGCCGCCAAGCCCGGACTGGCGCGCCAGCCGCCGCGCCGCCGCGCCGCCGGTGACCCGCTGGGCCTCGAGATCGGCCTCGATCGCGTCCTCGGGATGCAGCTTGGCCAGCTTCATGCGCACCCGCATCGCCGAGGCGCCGGCCAGCAGCACCCGGCCCGACACGCTGGGGATCTTGCCGCGATAGTCCAGATCCTCGACCACCACCGGAATGGACCTGAAGACCACGCATTGCCGGGCCGTGCGGTTGTCGCGGAAATTGCGGATGAACCGATAAAGATCCAGCCTTTGTTCGGGATGGCTGCTGGCGACGACTGCCCCCAACCATGCCGGCGGCGCGTAGCGGGGTTGCAGGTCGGACCGCTCGGGCTCGACGGGCATGAAGCCGTCATCGACGCCCGGCGCCAGAAAAACGACCGATTCCCTGTGCCTGCTCACGCCTGTCCCCGCCATCTGCCAAGACCAGGCCGGCATTGCGGCATCGCGACGCCCCCGGGTCTGCCGGCGCCAGCATCCCCCAAGCCACGACCAAGGTCAACCGCCTAGCCCAGACCCGGCAGAAATCGTTATAAAATATCCATATTTCTCTGATGACTGCCGTAAATTGCCTGCAAATTCGACCCGGCTTGGCGCGCGGAATCCGGGCCAGTCAGTTACCCACAAGAGATTTGCGCTTTCCCCTTGCGGTCGCTGCCCCGCTGGCCTAAAGCCGCAGGGCAGCGTGTGGCCCGTTCGTCTATCGGTTAGGACGTCAGGTTTTCAACCTGAAAAGAGGGGTTCGACTCCCCTACGGGCTGCCATTTTTCCCTGTTCCTTGAAGCATTTCGCCCTTTCCGGGGCAGGCGTTCGCCTGCGCAGGCCATGCCCGGCCACGGTGCGCCACGGTGATCTAGTCACCGACGGCGGCACCGGCCCGTGGCATCAGGAGACCGAACCAAGCGCGAGGCACAGCCCATGACCAGAACCCCCGATGATCCGCCCCCCGGCATGACGCAGCCGGCTGCCCGGCTGGCAACCCCAAGCGGCGCGGGGCCGGCATGAGCACCAGCTTTACGCCCTTTGCCTCATTCGGCGGCGGCATGTTGATCGGGCTGGCCGCCGTGCTGCTGATGGCGCTGCATGGCCGCATCCTTGGCGTGACCGGCATCCTGTCGGGCCTGCTGCGCCGGGGCGATCCACGCGACTGGTCGCTGCGGGCGGCGCTGCTGCTGGGCATGGTTCTGGCCCCGGCGGGCATCCGCCTGATCTGGGGCGACTGGCCATCGCTGCAGGTTCCGGTCCCGACTGCCAGCCTGATCGGCGGCGGGCTGCTGGTCGGGATCGGGGTCAGCTATGGCGGCGGCTGCACCTCGGGGCATGGCGTCTGCGGCAATGCGCGCCTGTCGCGCCGGTCGATCACCGCAACCCTGTGCTTCATGGCGGCGGCTTTTGCCACCGTCTACGTCACCCGCCACCTGATCGGAGCCTGAGATGCGCCTGTTTTCCGCCCTGCTGATCGGCCTGATCTTTGGCAGCGGCATCGCCCTGTCTGGGATGATCAACCCGGCCAAGGTGCTGAATTTCTTTGACCTCGCCGGGGATTGGGATCCCAGCCTTGCGCTGGTCATGGCCGGGGCGCTGGCGGTGGCCGTCCCCGGCTACCGGCTGGTGCTGGCGCGGCAAAGGCCGGCGCTGGCGCCCGCCTTTCAGCTGCCCGACACCCGGCGCATCGACCTGAAACTGGTCGCAGGCTCGATCACCTTTGGCATCGGCTGGGGCATCGCGGGCTTTTGCCCCGGCGGCGCGCTGCCCGCGCTTGGCACCCTCCGGTCCGAGGCGCTGCTGTTCGTCGCGGCCCTCGGCGGCGGCCTCCTGATCGCGCGGGCGCTCAGGCGCGCGGGCTAGGCCGGGTCAGCCCCGCGCCAGCCGCTCCAGCGCCGCGGGGGCGGTCAGCTGCACCGTGCCCCGCGCCTGCCCGATCCAGCCGCGCCGCGCGAAATCCTGCAGGGTGCGCGATACCACCTCGCGCGCCGTGCCCAGCTCGACCGCCAATGCCTGATGGGTAGCCGTGACCACGCCCTGCCGCGCCTCTTTCAGCAACAGCGCCGCCAGCCGCATGTCGACGCGGCGAAAGGCCACTTCCTCGATCACCGTGAACAAATCCGACATCCGCCGGGCATAGGCGCCAAAGATCAGCTGCCGGAACTCGGCCGAGGCGGCGACCAACTCGTCGAAATCCTGACGCGGCACCAGCGCGGCGGTGACCTCGGTCTCGGCGATGCCCTCGGCCTGATAATCCTGATAGGCCAGCTGACAGGCCGCCGTCAGCACGCAGCTTTCGCCGCCCTGCACGCGGTAAAGCGTGATCTCGCGCCCGCTTTCGCCGGTCTGCTGGACGCGCACGCTGCCCCGCAACACCAGCACCAACGCGGTCGGGGCCTGTCCGGGACCAAAAAGCCGCCGGCCTTCGGGCAGCACCTGCACCCGCGCCCGCGCCAGCAGCTGATCGCGCAGCCGCTCGGGCATCTGGGCAAGACCGGGAAACAGCGCGGTCCAATCGTCTTGTGCCATGTCGGTCATCCTTGCGGCTTGGCTGCATTATGGCGCCAGCGCCTCGCAGTCTTTCCAGATCTCGCGAGCCAAGGCCAGCAGCACGGCGCCCTACAGCAGGTTGACCGGCACCTTCAGGTAATGCGCGCCATTCTCCTCGGCGGGCGGCAGTTCGCCGGCCCGCATATTGACCTGCAAGGACGGGATGATCAGGCGCGGCATGTCCAGCTGTGCGTCGCGGGCGGTGCGAAAGGCGATGAATTCCTCGCGGCTGCGACCGCCGCCGACATGGATGTTGCGGGCCCGTTCCTCGGCCACGGTGGTTTCCCAGCGGATCTCGCGCCCGTTCGGGCCGTAATCGTGGCACATGAACAGCCGCGTCTCGGGCGGCAGGGCCAGCACCTTCTGGATGCTATCGTAAAGCGTGCCGGCGTCTCCGCCCGGAAAATCGGCCCGTGCCGAGCCGGCATCAGGCATGAACAGCGTATCGCCGACAAAGGCCGCATCGCCCATGACATGGGTCATGCAGGCGGGCGTATGGCCGGGGGTGTGCAGCGCGCGGCATTCCATCCGGCCCAGATGATAGGTCTCATCGTCGCGAAACAGCCGGTCGAACTGGCTGCCGTCGCGCTGGAATGCCGTGCCCTCGTTAAAGATCTTGCCGAAGGTCTGCTGGACCGTGGTGATCTGCGCACCGATGCCCAACCTGCCGCCCAGCACCGACTGGATATAGGGCGCGGCCGACAGGTGATCGGCATGGACATGGGTCTCGATCAGCCATTCGACGCGCAGCTTGTGGCGGGTGACATGGGCGATGATCCGGTCGGCCTGCGCATGGCCGATGCGGCCGGCGGCATAGTCCAGATCCATCACTGGATCGATGATCGCACAGGCGTCCGAGGCCGGATCGCGGACGACATGGGAAATCGTATTGCTCGCCGGATCGAAAAAGCCGGTGACCTCGGGATGGGGGTGTTCGTCTGTCATGCTGTCCTCGATGGCCGGAATGGATGCCCCGGTCTGGCGCAGCGGGCCCCGCGTCGACGGTGACTAGATCACCAAGCGCGGCACCGGCGGAACCCGCGCCGTCCGTCGCGGGTTGACCGGGCAGCCAAGGGAAACACAGCAGGAGCGTGTCATGGTCGATGCCAGTCGAATTCAGGAAGGGGCCGAGGTCGTCGGCGCCGATGGCGTCCATGTCGGTTACGTGGACCATATCGAGGCCGGCCGGATCCGGCTGAAGCGCAAGGATGCCGCGCATGGCATCACCACGCCGCAGCCCCGCTATCTGCCGCTGAACGATGTTGGCTCGACCGAGGATGGCAAGGTCTGGATGGCCGCCGATGCCGCCTTGGTGCGCTATCTGGAAGAACAGGACAAGGACGGCAAGCCGGCCTGAGCCGATGACAGGGGCCGCGCCCGGCGGGGTCCGGGTCGCGACCGGTCCCGCCCGGCTGCGCCCGCCAGGTTGGTGCAGCCGGGCAGGATCGGCGTCCGCGTGGACTATTGCCGCAGGCTGGCCGCCGGCGACTGGCGATAGGCGATCCATGCCGGCAGCGCCGCCATCAGCGCCCCGAACCCCGCCAGAATGGCAAGCCCCGCCAGATCGCCCGCGCTGAATTCGACCGGCAGCGGAAAACCCTGCCGTGCGGTGACGAGACGGCCCAGATAGCTGGCCGCCAGCCAGCCGCCCAGCACCCCCAGCACAATCCCCGCCGCGATCAGCGCAAAAAGCTCGGCCCAGACAAGGGCGAAGATGGCGCCACGCGGCGCGCCCAGCGCGCGCAGGGCGCCGATCTGGCGCCGGCGCTGGCCGATATGGACCATGGTCACCAGCAAAAGCGCGGCCGCGACCAGCCCCTGCGTCGCCGCCGCCACCGCCGCCAGCACCTGCCGGGCATCGCCCAGCGTGCCGTAAAGGCTGGTCAGCACCTCGGCGGGAAAGACCGCCATGGTGCCGCCCTGCTGGCGGTATTCCTGACGCAGCTTGTAGGCATTGGCGATGCTGGAGGGTTTGACCAGAATCGCGGGCAGGCCCGGCACCTCGCCCGGCTGCCATGCTTCGGTCAGGGGCGCATCGGCGTCGAAACCATGGCCGTGCTCATGCTCATCATGCGCCTCGGCGGGCGCGTCATCGTGCCCGGCGCCCGTCTCCAGCCCGTGCAGATGCCAGACCGCCTGAATCGGCACCAAAATGGCCCGGTCCCAAGGGGTGCCGGTCGCCTGTAGCCGCCCGGTGATGCGATAGCTCACATCCTCATGGTCATGGCCGCCGCGCGACAGCTCGCCATGGGTCGGGCGGATGGCGTCGCCCACCGCCAGACCGACCGTCGCGCCGATCACCGCCTCGCCTTCGGCGGCAAAGATCCGGCCCTCGGCCAGACCCGGCGCGGTGTTTTCGACCAGCTGGGTGGTGGTGCCGATCACCGGCCAGCCGCGATGGAAATCGCCAAAGCCGACCGGCGCGGCCCAGCTGACGCGGGGGTCGCGGGCCAGCGCCGCCAGCACATCGCCTGACACCAGCGGCAGCGCGGCGGGTTGCAGAAACACCGTCGACAGCACCAGTTGCGTTTCAGAGCCGGGCGCGCCGATCACCAGATCGAACTTGTCCGAGGCCCGCGCGCTGCCCAGACGCAGGGCGCGCTCGGACAGGCTGACGCCCAGCCCCAGCGCCACGGCCAGCGCGATCAGCAGCACGATCACCACGGCACCGGCCTTCATGCGGCCCAGATCGGCCAGAATGAACCGCAGCATCAGCCTGTCACCCCCATGGCATCGTCGCGGACCTCACCGCCGGCCAGCGCGATCCGGCGCGGCAGGCGCTGGATCAGCGCGGGATCATGCGAGACCACGATCAGCGTCGCGCCGCTGTCGGCGGCCAGCCCGGTCAGCAAGGCGCCGATCGCCGCGCCATGCGCGGGGTCAAGGCTGGCGGTCGGCTCGTCGGCGATGATGACGCCGGGGCGGCGCAGCAGCGCCCGGGCGACGGCGACGCGCTGCATTTCACCGCGCGACATGGTGCCGGTGCGCTGGCCGGGGCGTTGCAGCCCGACCTGTGCCAAAAGCTCGCCCGCCCGCGCCACCAGCGCCGCATTGGCCACCCGCGCCAGCCGCGCCGGCAACAGCACGTTTTCCAGCGCGGTCAGGCCGGGAAACAGATGGAAATCCTGCATGATCAGGCCGACATTGGCGCCACGCCAGCGGTCGCGCGCGGATTCGGACAGGCGCGCGATATCGGTGCCGTCCCAACGCACCTCGCCCCGGCTGGGCCGTTCAAGCCCTGTGATCACATTCACCAGCGTCGATTTGCCCGAGCCCGAAGGGCCGGCCACCGCAACGCGCCCACCAGCAGGCAGGCGCAGGTCGGGAATGGTCAACGCCGGGCTGTCGAGGCCGGGAAACCGGACCTCGACCCCGGAAAGATGCAAGGACAGCATGCCGGCCGGTCAGATCGTCGAAAACCGCGCGTCGCGCAGGCGCAGCTGGCTGACGAAGCCGGTGTCGGGATCGGTCCACGAACCGCGCTCCAGCATCCCGGCGGCCTCGATACGCTGGTTGGGATCGGTAAAGGTCTGCTTGCCGTCCAGATAGACGACCAGAATATTGTCGGGCCAATCGGCATCGGTCGAACAGAACGGGCACAGCGCCATCGGGATCTCGGTCAGCACGAAAAACGCGCTTTCCGCCTTGAGCGGCGGGGCCATGAAGCCCTGAATGGTCACGCGCGAGCCGGTCAGCTTTTTGACCTTGTCGGAAAACTCAAGGCCCAGCGCGCTGAACGAGCCGTAAAGCTCGCCAAAGGAAAGATCAGGCGTGGCGGCCCGGGCCGGGCGCAGCGTGGCCAGCGACATTCCGGCGGCCAGCGTGGCCAGGCAGGACCGGCGGGTCAGGATCTGGGACATGCTATCCTCCATGAAAGGGATGCGGCCGCCCGGAGGGATCCGGGCAGCCGCGGGGATCAGAACTCATTTCTGCGGGGCGTCGAGAGCAAAGACATCCGCCAGAACCTTGTAGACGTCCGACTGCTCCATGTAGCCCTTGAAGGCTTCGGCGCCCGGACCGGTGGCCTGCAGCACGATGTCATCGACGGCATGGACGGCGGTGTCGTTCTCGCGCGGCAGGTTGCCCACGCGCAGCACGGCACCGGGGACGTCCTTATAGGCCTCGTTGGCGACATATTTGCCTTCGCCATCCTGGATCGCCGGAACAAAGGGGCCGTCCAGTTTCGGGCCCCAGGTTTCATAGTAATCCGGGAAGTTCGACGAGAACAGCGCCAGCGGGCGTTTCACGTCGACGCTTTCGGGATAGCCGTCGCCATTGGCATCGACATAGTCGGGGAAGCCGGCATCGTCATAGACGCCGACCTTCTCGCGCATGTCGGTGCCCTCTTTCTGGGTGTCGATGGTGCCGATCAGCGAGACGCCATGGGTATGGTCGCCCGTGACCACGACCAGCGTGTCGGGGTTCTTGGCGGCAAAATCGCGGGCCACGGCGACGGCATGGTCCAGCTCGACGGTTTCCAGAACCGCGCGGTCCCAGTCCATCGGGTGGGACATCTTGTCGACCGAGGCAGCCTCGACCATCAGGAAAAAGCCCTCTGGGTTCTTGGACAGCTGGCCCAGCGCCGCCTGGGTCATGTCGACCAGACCGGGTTGGTCGGGGAATTTCTCGACCGTGCCCTTCTTGAGCTCGTTGCGGTCCAGCCAGGTGTCCATGTTGCCGGTGTGGAACAGGCCAAGGATCTTGCCGGTATTGGTGCCGGCCGAGGCGGCCAGCTCGGTGCCGGTGGTGGCGATGGTATAGCCCGCGTCACCGAACATCTTGATGTAATCCTTGTCGTCCTTGCGCTTCGAGCCGGGGACGTCGGATTTCAGGAAATAGGCCGAGCCGCCGCCCAGCAGGACATCGGGCTGCACGTTATAGAGCATGCCGACGATCTCGGCCTTGTCGCTGCGCTTGCGGGTGTGCGAGACGACGGCCGCCGGGGTGGCGTCCTCGACCTCGGCGGTGGTGACGACGCCGATGGATTTCTTGGTGGTGCGGCGCAGCGCCTCAGCGATGGTCTCGACCTTGGGATCGTCAAGGGTGGCCGGGGTGCGGTCGGCATAGACGCCCAGCGCGTTCACGCGGCTCTTGTGGCCGGTCATGTAGGCCGAGGCGGTATTGGCCGAATCCGTCGCGATCGAATGGGTCGAGGAGGTGCCGATGAAGGCCATGTGGTCCAGATCGTCCATCGCCAGGCGGCCGTTGGCCTTGCCGCCGGTCATGCCCTTGGACATGATGCGCGCCGAGGTGCGGTGCGCCACCGACAGCCCGTCGCCGATCAGGAAGATCACGTTCTTGGCCTTGGCGACCTCGGAGGTGCCATAGACCTGCCAGGTGGCCGATTTCGTCTCATTGCCGGCCTTGACCTCGACGGTATAGTCGCCCGGCGTCGCCAAAGCGAGGTCGCGCAGGATCAGGGCCGAGCCCAGAACCTTGTCTTCCTTGCCTTTTTCTTCGGCGACATATTCGGCGGGCTTGCCAAAGACCTCGGCATAGGGCTTGCCGTTCACGGTGACCTGAATGTCGCCTTCGCCATAGACGGCGTCCAGCTCGACCTTGAAGTCAAAGGGCGATTTCGCAAGGATGGTGGCGCGGTCGATCGGATAGATCTCGGCAGCGATGGCGGCGCTGGTGAAAGCGGTGCTGGCCGCCAGTGCGGCGATAAGGATACGCATGAATGCCTCTTGAATGTCGTGCAGAGCAGCGGGCTCATGCAGCGGCTAACGTCGTTTAACGACAGCAGCATGACTATCCGGAGTTTATTTGCGCCGCAGCGACCGGGACCGGCTAGTGATCGGTGATCGGCATGCGCAGGTTGTGATCGGTCAGCCATGCCGGGTGGTCGGCATACATGTCGCGGATCAGCCGCATCACCAGCTCGACATAGCGCGAGGCATCGCCGGCGCGGTGATAGAGGATCACCGGCGAGCTGGCGCGCGGGCCTTCGATCATCCGGTAGCGCACATCCGCGCGCATCTGCTGCGCCGAGGCCGGGATCACGCAGATCCCGGAATCGGCCGCCACGAGGCCCAGCGCCGACTGGATCTCGCGCACTTCTAGCACCTCGGCGGGCTGCACGTCCGCGGCCAACAGCAGGTTGATGATGTGGTCGGCATAGCTGGGCCGGGGTTCCTTGGGATAGACGATCAGCTTTTGCCCGGACAGCGCCGACAGCGGGATCGGCCCGCTGTCATGCGCCAGCGCGGTATCGCAGGGCAGCGCCGCCACCAGCCGCTCTTCGCGCAGCACGGTGCTGATGATAGAGGGGTCGCTATGCCGGAGCCGGCCAAAGCCGATGTCGATCCGCCCCTCCTTGAGCGCGGGGATCTGCTGGATCGAGAGCATTTCCAGCAATTGGATATCCACCTCGGGGGCATTGCGGCGCAGGTTTCGGACCAGCACCGGCAGGCCGCCATATAGGGTCGAGGCGACGAAACCGATGGACAGCACCGGATTGCGGTTCATCCCCACGCGCCGCGTCGCCTCTTTCATCTGCGAGACGCGGCCGAGGATCTGCAACGCCTGCTCATAGAACAGCCGCCCGGCGTCGGTCAGCCGGATCGGCCGACTGCTGCGCAGGATCAGCGTGACGCCCAGTTCCTCTTCCAGCAGCTGGATCTGGCGGCTGAGCGGCGGCTGGGCGATGTTCAGCATCTGCGCGGCGCGGGTGAAATTCCGCTCGCGTGCGACGGCAACGAAATAGCGCAACTGCCGCAGATCCATCCTGCCCCCTTGCCGGCGACGGTGCCAGACGCTGCTCTTCGGGTATGCCCGCGACCCGGAAGCCCCGGAATCGGCCATGTTTTTCCCATACTATATCTTTCAGGTATGGTTACAAACCCAAACGGTGTTGGACCGCGGCCCGCACGGCACGGCAGATTGGTGCCATGAACCAGTCATTCGCCCCCCAAACCGCCGCCACCGCAACGCCCGTCGTCACCCGGGTCGAGACGGTGATCATCGACCTGCCGACCATCCGGCCGCACCGGCTTGCGATGGCCACGATGAACGGCCAGACCCTGATGCTGGTCCGCATCAGTTGCAGTGACGGCATCACCGGCATGGGCGAGGGCACCACCATCGGCGGTCTCGCCTATGGCGCCGAAAGCCCCGAAAGCATGAAGCTGGCCATCGACCGCTATATGGCGCCGCTGATGATCGGACAGGATGCGACCCGCGTGCAGGCGCTGATGGCGCGCATCGCCAAGATGGTCAAAGACAACCGCTTTGCCAGAAGCGCCATCGAAACGGCGCTCTTGGATGCGCATGGCAGGCGGCTGGGCCTGCCGGTCAGCGAACTGCTGGGCGGGCGCCGGCGCGACCGGCTGCCGGTGGCCTGGACACTGGCTTCGGGCGATACCGCCCGCGACATCGCCGAGGCCGAAGAGATGCTGGACCGCCGCCGGCACCGCATCTTCAAGCTCAAGATCGGGGCGCGCGAGCTGCGTCAGGACATCGCCCATGTCGCCGCGATCAAGCGCGCCTTGGGTGACCGCGCCGCCGTGCGCGTCGATGTCAACATGGCCTGGAGCGAAGCCGAGGCCGCGCTTGGCATGGCGGCGCTGGCCGATGCCGGCTGCGAGCTGGTCGAACAGCCGGTGGCCTCGGCGGCGGCGCTGGGGCGGCTGGTGCGGCGCTTTCCGCTGGCGCTGATGGCCGATGAATCGCTTAGCGGCCCGGAATCGGCCTTCGAGTTGGCACGCAGCCACGGCGCCGATGTCTTTGCCGTCAAGATCGAGCAATGCGCCGGCCTGTTCAACGCCCAGCGCGTCGCCGCCATCGCCGATGCCGCCGGCATCGGGCTTTACGGCGGCACCATGCTGGAGGGCGCGGTCAGCACCATCGCCTCGGCCCATGTCTTTGCGACCTTTGCCAATCTGCAATGGGGGACCGAGCTGTTCGGGCCGCTGCTGCTGACCGAGGAAATCCTGTGCGAGCCACTGGATTATAGCGATTTCGAACTGACGGTGCCCGCCGGCCCCGGCCTTGGCATCGCGCTGGACGAAGAGCGCATCGCCTTTTTTGCCCGCGACGGCTTTGACCGCAAGACCATCTGAGGAGACCCGAGATGCTGTTCCATGTCCGGATGGATGTGAAGATCCCCCATGACCTGCCGCGCGAGCAGGCCGCCGAGATCCTCGCCCGTGAAAAGGCCTATTCGCAAGAGCTGCAGCGCAGCGGCAAATGGCGTCACATCTGGCGGCTGGCCGGCGAATACGCGAATTTCAGCATTTTCGACGTGCAGGACAATGCCGAGTTGCACGCGATCCTGTCGGGCCTGCCGCTGTTTCCCTTCATGCAGGTCACGGTGACGCCGCTGCTGCGCCACCCTTCGGCCATCCGCGAAGACGACAGCTGACCCGCCTATCCCACGGCGCGGCAGAGAGGGTCGCGCCGATCCCCAACCGAATCCAGGAGGAAACCATGACAGTCCAGATTTTCGACCGGCCCGACGTTCAGGAATTCCTGAACGAACTCAGCGGCCTGAACAACGGTGCTGGCAACCCGCGCATGAAAGAAATCACCCACCGGCTGATGTCGGACCTGTTCAAGGCCATCGACGATCTGAACATCACTCCCGACGAATACTGGACTGGCGTGGCCTGGCTGAACGAACTAGGCGCGCGCGGGCAGGCAGGGCTGATCTCGCCCGGGCTGGGGGTCGACCATTTCCTGGACGAACGGCTGGACGCTATCGACGCCGCGCTGGGGATCGACAACCCGACGCCGCGCACCATCGAAGGCCCGCTCTATGTCGCCGGCGCCCCGGTCTCGACCGGCTTTGCCCGGCTGGACGACGGCACCGACACCGATGGTCACACGCTGATCATGCATGGCGTGGTGCGCGGCGCCGACGGCAAGCCGCTGCCCGGTGCCACGGTCGAGGTCTGGCATTGCGACACCCGCGGCTTCTATTCGCATTTCGACCCCACCGGAAAGCAGGCGCCGTTCAATATGCGCCGCACCATCATCGCCGATGACGAGGGGCGCTATAAATTCCGCAGCATCCTGCCCAGCGGCTATGGCGTGCCGCCCGGCAGCCCGACCGAACAGCTGCTGACCGCTTTGGGCCGGCACGGCCAGCGCCCGGCGCATATCCATTTCTTCGTCAGCGCCCCCGGCCATCGCAAGCTGACCACCCAGATCAACATCGAGGGCGACCCGCTGATCAACGACGACTTTGCCTATGCCACCCGCGAGGGGCTGGTGCCGCATGTCATCGAGCGCGAGGACGAGGCCAGCATCCACGCCAACGGCCTGAACACGCCCTTTGCCGAGATCGAGTTCGACATCCACCTGACCACGCTGATCGATGGCGTCGACAACCAGATCAACGAAGCGCGTCGCCGCGCCGCTGCCTGACCGGATATGGCGGCGCCCCCCGGGGCACTGCCAGCCCAGAACCGTCTTTTCCCGCACGACCGGCCTTTGCGGGAAAGGGCACCCCGCGCGCTGGCGTGGCCGGAAGCACCCGCGCGAGACATCCAAATAAGACGGCGACAAACAGACGCCCCTGCACCCGGCAAGGCGCGCCGCAAGGATGATGCCGCCGGGCTCTGACATCACTCGGCCTTTCTAGCCTTCCCGCTTAACTCCGGCTTTTCACTCGCATCGGTCGACATTCTGGCGAGTCTCGCCCAGCCCATCTGCGCATCACCCTGCCCGGCGCATGATCACGGCCGGCGGCAGGCAGGACCGTTTGCGACATCCCGACTGCACGAAAGCGCCAAAGGCTCTATTTGTGTCAGCTTCTCTCTCACCAACGCCAAACTCTGGCTAAAGACAGCCGGAGTTTAGGTTGAAAATTGGTAAGCGCGACGCTGATCCCCTCCTGCCGCTGGTGATCTGAACGGGCCAATCTCCGTGCGCATGAACGTCGGAGGTGTTGGCTTGGAACGAGACGGCAAAATGGGCGGCCATTTGGACGGCTTCT
>NZ_WMIF01000033.1 GCF_009711185.1 Paracoccus limosus | reverse complement strand
GCTTCAGCAAACTGAAAAACAGCCGCCGGCTGGCAACCCGCTACGACAAAACCGCAGACAGTTTCCTCGGCTTCGTAGACGTCGCCTGCATCAGGCTCTGGCTCCGCCATTTGTCAACATGACCTAGGGCGCGGCCGTGGGCGCATAGCTGGCTTCCAGCCACTCGGCCAATTCGCCATAGCTGCGGTTGGCGGCGGTGGCCGCCTCTGCGAGCGGCGCTGCCAGAGTGCCGCCGCCATAGCGGTTTACGAAAGTCGTGAACCAACCCTGCTTGGCCCAGCCCCGGCACTGTTTCGCAACCGCGAGCGTCATCGAGCGCGGCGCCATGAGATTTCGCGCCATGCCGTATTCCAGGCTCTCGCGATACCCCGCAATTCCCGTCGGCACAGCGCGCAACCGTTCGAGGATCCGGCCCCAGTCATTATTGACGGCTTCCGGCTCAAGCGGCACTTCGCCCCCGGTGGCCTGGGACATCATTTCGAATGAGGTCAAAAGCAATGCTGGCGGGCCGATGAAGACATGAGTGCTCATCTTGCGGTATTGCTCTCCGGCGTCATAACCGGCGAGGATCGAGTTCGCCGTATCCTCCACAAACCCGGCGCCAAGCCTTTCCTTGTGGTTGGCGGCTGGAGTTGAGGTCAGGGCGCCAAGCGTATCGCGCATGAGCGTGGCGACCGCCTCGCTACCCGCAGGCGACCAGTCGGTTACCGCAACTCCGCTGCGATCAAGGCCAAAGACCCGCCCGGTCAGTGTCGGATTCAGCCTGATGTAACTTTCGACGAAGCTGTCGCATATGCCCGTTACGGTCGAACCGGATGTCGCGCTATCCACCTGCGCAAGCGCCGGCAAAGGCAGGCTTGTCGCCAAGGCAGCACCGACACCGCTTGCGGTGCATCGCAAGAACGCGCGACGGCTGAGAAGGCCATCGTCGCCGCAGAACACACACATCTTTGCTCTCCTTTTCGCCGCTCACGACGGCAGTGCGGGGCGGCAGATTTCGGCGGATGTCGTCAGGCCAGCGTATTTTTGTAGATGCGACCGTCTTTCATGATCAGCTTCAGATTTTTGTCCGGATCGGCGACCAGCTGAATGTCGGCGATGGGATCGCCGTCGATCAGAAGGATGTCGGCATAGGCACCGGCCTCGATCACGCCGATCTTGCCTGGGTAAGGATTGCGCGGGCCGGACATCGCCAGCAATTCGGCATTCACGCTTGTGGCTGTCGTCAGCACCTCGCCCGGTGAATACCAACGCACCATCTTGGCGAGCTGCTTGCCCTGCTTGCTGGCCAGGTTGCGGTCGAACAGCGTGTCAGTGCCCCAGGCTGTCTTGAGCTTGTATTTCTTTGCAAGGCCGTAGGCTGTATCGGTGCCGGCCGACATCTCAAGCTGCTTGGCCCGGCTGGCGGAACCCTCTGGAAAGGGGATCGCGTCCTCGTCATCAAGGAAGGGCTGGGTGCTCAGCCAGATGTCCTTGTCAGCGATAATCTTTGCGGTTTCGTCGTCCATGAGTTGTCCGTGGTCGATGCAGCGGACGCCGCCACGGATCGCCGTCTGAATGGCTCGCGGTGTATAGGCATGGACGGTGACATAGGTGCCCCAGTTGTCGGCAGCACTGACGGCGGCGCGGAATTCCTCCTCGGTGAACTGCGAGACGTCCAGCGGGTCGTAGTTCGAGGACACGCCGCCACCGGCCGCCAGCTTGAGCTGGCTTGCCCCGAGCATCAGTTGCTCGCGAGCGCGCTTCAGCACTTGATCCGCTCCGTCGGCAATGGCTCCGCCACCCAGCGCATCGCCATGGCTCAATGGCGCATTGAGCGCCGAGGGAACCTCGTAAGGCATGCGATAGTCGCCATGCCCGCCGGTCTGCGAAATCATCGCGCCACAGGGCCATATGCGCGGGCCGGCGGTGATCCCCGAATCGATCGCCCGTTTAAGCCCGAAGCTCGGGCCGGCGAGGTCACGCACCGACGTGAAGCCGCGCATCAGGGTGCGTTCGGCCTCTTCAGCGGCGGCAAGGTTGATGTAGCCGACATCTGCCGTCATCAGATCGTTTCCGCTGCAGGCGCTGTCCCGGGCGACCTTACAAGAGAGGAGGTGTTCGGAACTATCCAGATCCCGCATCATTTGAAGCGGTCGAGAGAAAATACGCTTATCCTATCCGGCTTGATGCACAGCTTTGTGCTGATGATGTTCGTTTCGGCCGGGCTGGTTACCCCGTCCAGATGGCGTGCCCTGCGGCAGCGCCTGTCCCTCGGCCTAGCTTCCCGGCGCGCGGTGGATGGCCAGCAGCCACGAATGCAGGCAATCGGTGGCCGCGTTGCGTGGGATGCCGTGCAGCATGTGATAGCCGCGGCCGGGGGCGGTCAGTTCGGGGCCGACGGCCTTCAGCCGGCCGCTCAGCAGCAACGGGTCGATCAGGCCGCGCCAGCCCAAAGCCACGCCCTGTCCGGCCAGTGCCGCCTCGATCACCAGCGAATAGGTGTTGAAGCGCATGTTGCCGCGCAGGCGGTCCTGATCGTGGCGTGCCCCGGTCGCGGTCAGATAGCTTTGCCAGTCGAACCAGCGCAGCGGCTGCGGCCCGTCCAGATGGATCAGCTCGGCCGTGCCCAGATCGCGGGCGCCATAGCCCGGCGCGCAGACCGGGACGACGGTCTCGGGCATCAGAAGCACCGCCTCGGGGCCGAAGTCCGTGGCCGCGCCAAAGACCACGGCCGTATCTCCGGCGCGCAGCTGGCTCAGGTCGGTGTGCTGGGCCGCCACCACTTGCAGGTCGATCTCGGGGTGGGTGTCGCGGAATTCGTGAATGCGCGGGATCAGCCGCAGCCCCGAAAAGGCGTAATCGGTAAAGACCCGCAGCTCGTTCTTGCGCCCGGCCTCGCGCAGGCGCTGGGCCAGCTCGTCCACCTGCGCCACGCTGCGCGACAGGATGTCGTAAAGCCGCGCGCCGGCATCCGTGGGCTCGACGCCGCGATGGCGGCGGCGCAGCAGCGCCTGCCCGAATTCCTCTTCGGCGCGCCGGACCTGATAGCTGATCGCCGGTTGGGTCAGGTTCAGCAGTCGCGCCGCCTTGGACAGGCTGCCAGCCCGCACCACCTCGACGAAAACCCGGATCCAGCCTAGATCGACGTCGTGCATCGTAGCATCAAATTCCTTTATGCAAGATATGAAAAGAAACGGGCTGCACAGGCAGCTTATCATAAGCTACCATAAAGGGAACAACGGCATATGACAGGGCATCGACATGACATCAACGACCCCGTTCCGCGCCATTCTGGCGGCGTCCCTCATGGCAATTCCGGCGGGCGGCTGGGCTGACGAGGCCGCCAGCTGCGCAACGATCCGGCTTTCGGATCCCAGCTGGACCGACATCACCGCCACCAATGGCACGGCCTCGGTCGTGCTGGCGGCACTGGGCTACAAGCCAGACGTCAAGATGCTTTCGGTGCCCATCGGCTACCAGTCGATGAAGAACAAAGAAATTGACGTCTTTCTGGGCAACTGGATGCCGGCGCAGAACGCCTTCATCGAGGATCTGAAGTCGGCCGATGCCATTGAGGTCCTGAACAAGAACCTGACCGGGGCGAAATTCACCTTGGCCGTGCCCAGCTATATGGCTGAAAAGGGCGTGCGCGACTTTGCCGATCTGGCCGGCCATGCCGATGAATTCGGCAAGAAGATCTATGGCATCGAGCCGGGCGCACCGGCCAACCAGTCGATTGCCAAGATGATTTCGGATGGCAAGTTCGGCCTTGCCGATTGGGAGCTGGTCGAATCCGGCGAACAGGCGATGCTGGCGCAGGTCGCGCGCGAGGAAAAGGCCGGCAAGGGCATCGTCTTTCTGGCCTGGGCGCCGCATCCGATGAACGAGCAATACAAGATCGAATATCTCTCGGGCGGGGATGAATATTTCGGCCCCGATTACGGTGGCGCCGAGGTCTATACCCTGGCCCGCAAGGGCTGGCCCGAGCTTTGCCCGAACGCGGCCCGACTGTTCACGCAGATGACCTTTGATATCGGCATGGAAAACACGCTGATGGGCGAGATCCTTGCCGGCACCGATCCGCAGGAGGCCGCCCGCGGCTGGCTCAAGGCCAATCCCGAAAAACTGGCCCCCTGGCTTGACGGCGTGACCACGCTGGACGGCCAGCCCGGCGAACCCGCGGTCAAGGCCGCGCTTGGCATCAAAGGCTGAGACGACTTTCGAAAATGACGCGCCCGAATATCCTGATCCTGATGGTCGACCAGTTCAACGGAACCCTGTTCCCCGACGGGCCGGCCAGCTTTCTGCATGCGCCCCATCTGAAGGCTTTGGCGGAACGCTCGGTGCGTTTCGCCACCACCTATACCGCCAGCCCGCTCTGCGCCCCGGCTCGTGCCAGCTTCATGTCTGGCCAGTTGCCGCGCTGCACGCGGGTCTATGACAACGCGGCCGAATTCGCCTCGGACATTCCGACCTATGCCCACCACCTGCGCCGCGCCGGCTATCACACGGCGCTGTCGGGCAAGATGCATTTCGTCGGCCCCGACCAGCTGCATGGCTTTGAGGAGCGGCTGACCACCGACATCTATCCGGCCGATTTCGGCTGGACCCCCGATTACACAAAGCCGGGCGAGCGTATCGACTGGTGGTATCACAACCTCGGCTCGGTGACCGGGGCCGGCGTGGCCGAGATCACCAACCAGATGGAATATGACGACGAGGTCGCCTTTCACGCGGTGCATAAGCTTTATGACCTGTCGCGCCGTCAGGACGACCGGCCGTGGTGCCTGACCGTCAGCTTTACCCATCCGCATGATCCCTATGTCGCGCGCCGCCGCTTCTGGGATCTCTACGAGGATAGCCCGGCGCTGGAGCCCGAGGTGGGCGCCATCCCCTTTGAGGCGCAGGACAGCCATTCGCAGCGCCTGATGGAGGCCTGCGATTTCCGCAATTTCGACATCACCGCGCAGGATGTGCGCCGCGCGCGGCAGGGCTATTTCGCCAATATCTCCTATGTGGACGAAAAGATCGGCGAGATCCTCGACGTGCTCCGGCGCGGCCGGATGGACGAGGACACGATCGTGCTTTTCGTCTCGGATCACGGCGACATGCTGGGCGAGCGCGGGCTGTGGTTCAAGATGAGCTTCTATGAGGGCTCGGCGCGGGTGCCGCTGATGATTGCCGCGCCGGGATGGCAGCCGCAGCGCATCGACACGCCGGCCTCGACGCTGGACGTGGTACCGACGCTGGCGGCGCTGGCCGGGATCGACATCAGCAGTCTGGCGCGCTGGACCGATGGCGAGGATCTGACGCCGCTGGCCACCGGCACGGCCTCGCGCGGGCCGGTGCCGATGGAGTACGCGGCCGAGGGCACCGTTTCGCCTATGGTGGCGCTGCGCGAGGGCGACTGGAAACTGGCGCTTTGCGATGCCGATGCGCCGATGCTGTTCAATCTGGCCGAGGATCCGCATGAGCTGACCAATCTGGCCAGCGATCCTGCCCATGCCGGGGTGCTGGAGCGGATGCAGGCGCAGATGCTGGCGCGCTGGAACCTTGGCGCCTTTGACGCCGAGGTGCGCGAAAGTCAGGCGCGGCGCTGGGTCGTCTATGAGGCCCTGCGCAATGGCGCCTATTTCCCTTGGGATTACCAGCCGCTGCGCAAGGCGTCCGAGCGTTACATGCGCAACCACATGGACCTGAACGTGCTTGAAGAGAGCAAGCGCTATCCGCGGGGCGAATAGCCCCCGACACAAGCAAAGCCGCCGCGCATAGCCCCCGCCCATCGCGGCGGGGGTTTGCGGACATGGCCGGACGCCCGTTTCGCTGCCCCCATTTGCCGCCCCCTTTTGCCCCAAAGGCCGCACCGATGCCCCCTGTCCGCAAGCTTGCCCCGCGCCATCGCCTGCTGCCCTGGTTGCGCCGGATCAACGAGGCCCGCCGCCAGCTGCGCGACCAAGAGGCGATGCTGGTCATCCTGTCGACCGGGCTGGGCGCGGTGGTCGGTCTGGCGGTCTCGGGGCTGCATATGCTGCTGCTGGCGGCGCAGGGGCTGCTGTTCCGCCTGCCCAGCGGCGGCGCGCTCAGCGGGCTGGATGCAATTCCGTCCTGGCCCTATCTGCTGGTCCCGGCGGTCGGCGGGTTGGTGCTGGGGGTCTGGGCACTGCTGGCGCAGCGCATCCGCCCCGCCGAGATTGTCGACCCGATCGAGGCCAACGCGCTTTACGGCGGCAAGATGTCGCTTTGGGATTCGCTGCGTCTTGCATGGCTGACGCTGCTGTCGAACCTGTCGGGCGCCTCGGTCGGGATGGAGGCGGGTTACAGCCAGCTGGGCGCCAGCCTGTTTTCCGCCGTGGCCCAGCCGTTTCGCCTGCGGCGCGAGGACAAGCGCTGCCTGACATCGGCCGGGGCGGCGGCGGCCATTGCCGCCGCCTTCAATGCGCCACTCGCCGGCGCCTTTTACGGGTTCGAGCTGGTGCACGGATCCTATGCCCCCCGAAACATCGCCATCATCGGCGCGGCGGTGATCTCGGGCACGCTGGCGCGGCGCGCGGTCGAGCCGCATGGCTCGCTGTTCGAGCTGCCGCAGGTGGCGGTGCTGCCCGACTATCTGCTGCCGCTCTTTATCGTCATCGGCCTGCTGGCGGCATTGACCGGGACGGCGACGATGCGCCTTGTCTCGGTTTTCGAGCGCATGTTCCAAAAGACGCGGCTGCCGGTCTGGGCGCGGCCTGCCGCCGGTGGGCTGATCCTTGGCGGCATGGCGCTGACCAGCCCGCAGATCCTTGGCAGCGGCCATGACGCGATTCAGGGCCATATCAGCCAAAGCTGGGGGCTGTCTGCGGTGGCGCTGCTGCTGGCGGGCAAGCTGCTCGCCTCGGCCCTGTCGCTGGGGGCGGGGTTTCGGGGCGGGCTGTTCAGCTCGTCGCTGTTTCTGGGCTGCCTGCTGGGCGCGTTGATCGTGCAGCTGCTGACGCCGCTCCTGCCCGGCATGGCCGAGGTCCGCATTCCCGCCATGCTGGCCGGCATGGCCGCCGTCGGTGCCGCGATCACCGGGGCGCCGCTGACCATGGTCTTCCTCGTGCTGGAGATCACCGGCAATTTCGCCTTTACGCTGGGCGTGCTGACCAGCGCCTTTATCGCCGCGACCGTGGTGCGGCTGACCTTTGGCTATTCCTTCTCGACCTGGCGCTTTCATCTGCGCGGCATCCCGCTGCTGGGGGCGCATGACGTGGGTTGGGTGCGCGAGCTGACGGCGGGGCGGATGATGCGCGGCGACATCCGCCGGGTGCCGCTGCACCAGACCATCGCGCATCTGCGGCAGGAAATCCCCCTGGGCAGCCGCAAATACGCCTTCGCCGTGGACGACACCGGGCGCTATGCCGGCATCATCGACATGGCGACGGTGCACGATCCCGAGATTTCCGATCTGGCCGATGTGCTGGTGGCCGCCGATTGCGTCATCGGCCCTGAGGCGCGGGTGTTCCGGCAGGACAATATTCAGGCGGTGCTGGACCAGTTCTCGCGCACGCAGCTTGAAATCCTGCCGGTGCTGGACGGACCGGGCACCATGCGCGTCATCGGCTCGCTGACCGAGGCCTATTGCCTGAAACGCTATGCGCAGGAACTCGACAGCCGCCGCAGCGACGAGATCGGCGCGCCCTGACGCGGGCCCATGGGGCAGGGCGCGCGGCGCGTTGACAAGCCCGCGCATTTCCCGCAACATTTCCTTCTCACCAGGGGGGTTCCGTCAAGGAGCTGAGATACTGCTGGGCCGCAAGGCAGCGCAGGGACCCTATGAACCTGATCCAGTTCATACTGGCGTAGGGACGGTGTCGATGCGCTGGCGGGCCCCTGCGGTGGTCCTGTCCCTGCGCATCAATTCCCCCCCTTCCAGCATGCTGGGTCTCCGATGCTTGCAAGGCAAGGAGCCTGACATGACAGACCTACCCATCCCCAGCGTGACCACCGGGCCGCTGCCCGCCTCGACCAAGGTGTTCAAGCCCGGCGTCCTGCATCCCGACCTGCGGGTGCCGATGCGCGAGATTGCCTTGCACCCCAGTGCCGGCGAGCCGGCGGTGACCGTCTATGACAGTTCTGGCCCCTATACCGCCGAAGGGGCGCAGATCTTGATCGAGCAGGGCCTGCCGCGCCTGCGCGCGCCCTGGCTTGCCGCCCGCGCCGATACCGAGGCCTATGAGGGTCGCCATGTGCAGCCCGCCGACAACGGCTTTGTCTCGGCCGACCGGCTGACGCCCGAATATCCGACGCGCCACCGCCCGTTGCGGGCGCAGGGCGGCCGCGCGGTCAGCCAGATCGCCTATGCCCGCGCCGGCATCATCACCCCCGAGATGGAATTCGTCGCCATCCGCGAAAATCTGGGCCGCGCGGCCATGCGCGAGCGCATGGCGCGGGACGGTGAAAGCTTTGGCGCGGCGGTGCCCGATTTCGTCACCCCCGAATTCGTGCGCAATGAGGTGGCGCGCGGCCGTGCCGTCATCCCCGCCAATATCAACCACCCCGAGCTGGAGCCCATGGCCATCGGGCGGAATTTCCTGGTCAAGATCAACGCCAATATTGGCAATTCCGCCGTGACCTCGTCGATGGCCGAAGAGGTGGAAAAGATGGTCTGGGCGATCCGCTGGGGCGCCGATACGGTGATGGACCTGTCCACCGGGCGCAATATCCACAACATCCGCGAATGGATCATCCGCAATTCGCCGGTGCCGATCGGCACGGTGCCGATCTATCAGGCGCTGGAAAAGGTCGGCGGCATCGCCGAGGACCTGACATGGGAGATCTTTCGCGACACGCTGATCGAACAGGCCGAGCAGGGGGTGGATTATTTCACCATCCATGCCGGGGTGCGGCTGCGCCACATCCCTCTGACCGTGGACCGCGTGACCGGCATCGTCAGCCGGGGCGGCTCGATCATGGCCAAATGGTGCCTGCATCACCACCGCGAAAGCTTTCTCTATGAGCATTTCGAGGAAATCTGCCAGATCGCGCGGGCCTATGACGTGGCCTTCAGCCTTGGCGACGGGCTGCGGCCGGGGTCGATCGCCGATGCCAATGACGCCGCCCAGTTTGCCGAGCTGGAGACGCTGGGCGAGCTGACCCGGATCGCATGGCGCCATGACTGTCAGGTGATGATCGAGGGCCCCGGCCATGTGCCGATGCACAAGATCAAGGAGAACATGGACAAGCAGCTGGAGATCTGCGGCGAGGCGCCTTTTTACACGCTGGGGCCGCTGACCACCGATATCGCGCCGGGCTATGATCATATCACCTCGGGCATCGGCGCGGCGATGATCGGTTGGTTCGGCACGGCGATGCTGTGCTATGTCACGCCCAAAGAGCATCTGGGCCTGCCCGACCGCGACGACGTCAAGACCGGCGTCATCACCTACAAGATCGCCGCCCATGCCGCCGATCTGGCCAAGGGTCATCCTGCCGCCAGGCTGCGCGACGACGCCCTGTCGCGCGCCCGCTTCGAGTTCCGGTGGGAGGATCAGTTCAACCTGTCTCTGGACCCTGACACCGCCCGGTCCTTCCACGACCAGACCCTGCCCAAGGAGGCGCACAAGCTGGCGCATTTCTGTTCGATGTGCGGGCCCAAGTTCTGCTCGATGAAGATCAGTCAGGACATTCGCGACGAGGCGCGGGCACAGGCCGGGATGAGCGACATGGCCGCGAAATACCGCGAGGGCGGCGATCTTTACATGCCGATGCCCGAGGACGCCCCCGCCTCGTAGGGCGCATGCCTGTGGGCCTTGGCCTGGAACCGGAACCGGGACCGGCGCGGGGGGATCCTCCGCGCCGGTTGGCGGGCGGGGCTGACTGACCATCAAGCGCGAAGCCTCGAAAGCCGCGCCACCACGTCCAGCGACAGTCCCTGCGCCTTGCGCGCATCGCGCAGCGAATTGGCCAGTTTGTGGCGGATGTCGGTCGCGCTCTCCAACTGCGGGGCCGTTTGGGTTGGACATGTTGGTCGTGGGCTTAGGGCAGGGCTGTCGGCGCCTGGCCGCGCCCGTCGGGCTGTCGCGCCGAATCCTGATAATTTCAATATGGTATTGTGCTGACGGACCGCTCTGCCTAGACAGGCGGCAATCCGGCCAGGCCCAAACCCCGCTGATCCCCATCGACAGGCCCAGACCGTGACGTTGCACCGCCATTTTCCGACGCATCCCTGCCGGGGGCAATGCCGCCGCCCGGTCGCGCGCGCCTGCCGGCCATCCCCAGCTTTCAAAAGGAGAACCAGATGATCATGAAACCATTCCGCACGTCGCTGACCGCCGTGGCGCTGGTGCTGGTCCAGCCGCTGTCGCTGGCCGGTGGCGCGTGGGCGCAAGAGCTGATGACGCCGGCGGAGTATGCCGGTGCGGCGCTGCGTCAGGACGCGATCCACGGCGCCTATGAACTGCTGGACGCCCCCGAGCTGGGGTTGGTCTTTGTCGCCTCGGCGCCCAGTTTCGAGCCGGGCGCCTCGGGGGCGGTCTATGCGCTGGATCGCGATGATCTCAGCATCAAACGCCGGATCCAGCTGCCGCGCCGGGCCTTTGCGCTGGCCATGGACCACGACAGCGGCCGGCTTTACGTCGGCAATACGCTGGATGGGGCCGTGACCGTGATCGACGCGCAAAGCGGGGTGATCACCGGTCAGGCGCAGCTGGGCCAGAAGCATGGCGAGGGCTTCGAGCACAGCCGCATGGTCGCAGTCGACCCCAAGACGCACCAGATCTATGTCACCAGCCCGACCGAAAAGGGCGCGCTGTGGATCATGGACCCGCAGACCGGCGCGCTGGGCAAGCGGGTCGACAACTCGGGCCTGTGGTCGGCGGGGCTGGCCATCGACAGCGACAAGGGCCGCGTCTATGTCGGCGGCGGCGGTATCGAAGAGATCGGCGTCTTTGACGCGGCCTCGGGCGAACAGGTGGCGCGGTTCTCGACCGGTGACACCACCAGCGCCGGCAAGGACGATTCCAAACATTTCTTTGTCAACCTTGCGCTGGATGCCAAGGGCGGGCGGTTGTTTGCGGCGGATGCCAGCAGCGAGCAGGTGTATGTGTTCGACACCGCAAGCGGCAAGGTCACCGGCAAGGTCGAGACCGGGCCGGGCACGCTGGACGTCGCCTATAACCCTGCGCGGGACGAAATCTATGTCACCACGCGCGGCGTCAGCCGCGAAGACACCAAGGGCACCGGCAAGCTGATGGTGATCGACGGCAAGGACCTGACGGTGCGCCGCGCGCTGTCGCTGCCGGTCCATCCCAACAGTCTGGAAGTCAGTCAGGACGGCAAGCTGCTGTTCGTGACCGTCAAGGTGCCGCATGACGAGGCGCACCCGGATTTCTACAAGGATCAGGTGGATTCGGTGGTGCGGTTCGACCTGTCGCGGCTGGACTGAGCCGCGCCATCGCGCCCTGCATCGAAAAAAGGCCCCGCAGATGGCGGGGCCTTTCCTGTTCTTGCGAGGGGGGCCGTGGGCTTAGTCGTGCTCGCCCACCACGTTCCAGACCAGCGCGCCGATGATCGCGCCCAGAATCGGGGCGACCCAGAACAGCCACAGCTGTTCGATGGCCCAGCCGCCGGCGAACAGCGCCTGGCTGGTCGAGCGGGCCGGGTTGACCGAGGTATTGGTCACCGGGATCGAGATCAGGTGGATCAGGGTCAGCGCCAGACCGATGGCCAGCGGCGCAAAGCCCTTGGGCACGCGGCCATGGGTCGAACCCAGAATCACGATCAGGAAGAAGGCGGTCAGGATGGTCTCGATCAGGAAGGCCGAGGTCATCGAATAGCCGCCCGGCGAATGTTCGCCATAGCCGTTCGAGGCAAAGCCGCCCAGATCGACGCCGGCCTTGCCGGTGGCGATGACGTAAAGCGCCCCGGCGGCCAGAATGGCGCCGGCCAGTTGCGCGATGACATAGGGGATCAGGTGCGAGGCCGGCAGGCGCCCGCCCACCACCAGCCCGACCGAAACCGCCGGGTTGAAATGACCACCCGAGATGCCACCCACGGCATAGGCCATGGTGACGACCGTCAGGCCAAAGGCCAGGGCCACGCCGTAAAATCCGATGCCCAGTTCGGGAAAGGCGGCGGCCAGAACCGCGCTGCCACAGCCGCCAAACACCAACCAGAAGGTCCCAAGCAACTCGGAAGCGAGCTGCTTCTGCATTTTCTGCTCCAAACGTCATTTGACTATTAACGCCGCCATTCGTGACGCGAGTGGCGGTGGGCGAACTATTTAACAGGACGTTTTCAGGCGAAACAGGAAAAAGTGTGTTGACGCAATTCGTTTGCCGATTGTGGGGCGCGGGTCGCATGAAAAAGCCGCCCGATCCCCAAGGATGCGGACGGCTGTGATGGCCAGTGCCGGCCTGCCGGCAATCAGAGATGGATCGCCCGGAAGGCTGCGGGCGAGATGCCGAGCCGGTCGAGGTCGCGGGCGGCGGGGGTGCGGTGCATGTCGGCGGCGGCGGCGGCATGGATGGCGGCACGGAAGGTGCCGAACAGCGATTGGATGAAGCGGAAAGCGGTCATGGCCTTGCCTGTCTGTCCCGTGGTTTCGATACCCCGGAGATGGAGCCGAACCCGCGCCTGGACAACGCCGCCAATGGTCAAACCCGCCATGCCGCGGGGGCATGGCGGGGCTTTCGGGCCGCGAATTGCAGCCTAGTCCTCATCGCCGGCCAGCTGGGCCAGCACCTCGCCCTTGCCGCGCGCGCGCAGGATCAGCGGCACGATCAGCGCCAGTGCCGCCAAGGCCAGCAGCGTCGCTGCGATGGGCGAGCTTGCCAGATAGGTCCAGTCGCCCTGGCTGATCGACAGCGCCCGGCGCAGCTGCTGTTCGGCCATCGGACCAAGGATCAGACCGACGACGATCGGCGCGATCGGATAGCCGTAAAGCCGCATGACATAGCCCAGCACGCCAAAGCCCAGCAGCATCCCCAGTTCAAAGGTCGAGGGGTTGGCGCCGATGGTGCCCAGCGTCGCAAACAGCAGGATGCCCGCGTAAAGCCATGGTTTCGGCACCCGCAGCAGTTTCACCCACAGCCCGATCAGCGGCAGGTTCAGCACCAGCAGCATGGCATTCGCGATCAGCAGGCTGGCGATCAGCCCCCAGACCAGCGTCGGGTTGGTGGCAAACAGCAGCGGCCCCGGTTGCAGGCCGAATTGCTGAAAGCCTGCCAGCATGATCGCCGCCGTGGCCGAGGTCGGCAGACCCAGCGTCAGCAGCGGCACCAGCGTTCCGGCGGCCGAGGCGTTGTTGGCGGCCTCGGGACCGGCGACGCCCTCGATGGCGCCATTGCCGAATTCCTCGGGATGCTTGGTCAGCTTCTTTTCGGCGGCGTAGCTCAGGAAGGTGCCGATCTCGGCCCCGCCAGCCGGCATCGCGCCGATGGGAAAGCCGATGAGCGTGCCGCGCAGCCATGGCTTCCACGACCGCGCCCAGTCCTGCCGGTTCATCCAGACCGAGCCCTTGACCGCCAGCACCGAATCGTCGTGCTGGTTGCGCGCGCCGGCAATGGCCAGCGCCTCGCCAATGGCGAACATGGCGACGGCCATGGTGGTGACTTCGATCCCGTCCAGAAGCTCGGGCTGGCCAAAGGACAGGCGCGCTTGCCCGGTCAACTGGTCGATGCCGACGCAGGCCAGCGCCAGCCCCAGAAACAGCGAGGTCAGCCCGCGCAGTGCCGAATCGCCGAAGGCCGCCGAGACGGTGACAAAGGCCAGCATCATCAGGGCGAAATATTCACGCGGGCCAAAGACCAGCGCGACCTTGACGATGGTGGGCGCAAGGAAGGCCAGCAGCAGCGTGGCGATCAGCCCCGCGACGAATGACCCGATGGCGGCGGTGGCAAGCGCGGGGCCGCCGCGCCCCTTGCGGGCCATCTTGTTGCCTTCCAGCGCGGTGATGATGGACGCGCTTTCGCCGGGTGTGTTGAGTAGGATCGAGGTGGTCGATCCGCCATACATGCCGCCATAATAGATGCCGGCGAACATGATGAGCGAGCCTGCGGCATCCAGCCGGTAGGTGACCGGCAGCAGCAGCGCCACGGTCAGCGCCGGGCCGATGCCGGGCAGCACGCCCACGGCGGTGCCCAGCGTCACCCCGATCAGCGCATACAGCAGCATCATCGGATCGGCGGCGGTGACGAGGCCCTGCATCAGGAAATCGAATGCGCTCATGGCCTAACCCTTGGCAAAGATCAGATGCTCCAGCGGCCCGGCGGGCAGATGCAGCATGAGAAGTTGCGAAAACACCACCCAGACCAAAAACGAGACGACGATGCCGATGGGCAGCGTCATGGCCAGATTGGTCTTGCCAAAGGCGCGGGCGGTGCAGGCAAACAGGATCCCGGTCGCGACCGAGAAACCGGCGAAATGCAAGAGCAGCATTTGCAGCGCCAGCCCGGCGACGATCCACAGCACCGGGGCCGGGTTCTGCGCCGGGCGTTCGGGAAAGTCCCCGCGCAGCGCCGCAACGGCGGTCCAGCCGGCCAGACCCAGCAGGCAGATCGCGACGACGCGCGGAATGGTGGCGGGGCCGACGCCGGAATAGCCGCCCAGATCGGCCAGCCGGGCGCTGTCCCACAGCATGACCCCGGCGACGACGGCCAGAAAGGCCGCGATGATCAGGGCCGCCAGATCGCGGCGGCCCCCCGTGTCAGGTGACTGGCTCATTTGACCAGACCGATGTCCTTGAGGATGACGGCGGTGTCGGCCTCATCCTTGGCAAGTTGCTCGTCAAAGGCCGGCCCGGCAAGGAAGGTGTCCATCCAGCCCTTGTCGGCCAGTTGCTTCTTCCATGCCTCGGATTTCGCCATCTTTTCGATGTCGCCGGTGATCTTGGCCTTTTGTTCGTCCGAAAGGCCGGGGGCAGCGGCGACCATGCGCCAGTTCTGCAGGTTGATATTCAGCCCCGCCTCTTTCAGCGTCGGCGCGTCAACGCCCTCGATACGTTCGGGCGCCGAAACGGCGAGCAGGCGCAGGGTGCCGGCCTTGACCTGAGCCTCGAACTCGCCCAGCGAGCTGACGCCCGCCGTGACCTGATTGCCAAGGATCGCGGCCAGAGCTTCGCCACCACCGGAATAGGCGATGTAGTTGATCTTGGTCGGATCGACATCGGCCGCCTTGGCGATCATGCCGACCGCGATATGGTCGGTGCCGCCGGCCGAGCCGCCGGCCCAGCTGACCGCGCCCGGATTGGCCTTCAGCGCGTCGATCAGGCCCTTGATGTCCTTGATGTCCGAGGCGGCGGGCACGACCACGGCCTCGTATTCGCCGGTCAGCCGGGCGATCGGGGTCACGTCCTTCAGGGTGACGGGGGCCTTGTTGGTCAGGATGGCGCCGACCATGACATAGCCGCCGACGATCAGCGCATCGGGGTTGCCCTTGTTCTGGCTGGCGAATTGCGCAAGCCCGATGGTGCCGCCGGCGCCGGGCACGTTCTGGACCTGCACCGATTTCGAGATGCCTTCCTCTTGCAGGACGGATTGCATGGTGCGCGCAGTCTGGTCCCAGCCGCCGCCGGGGTTGGCGGGCGCGATGATGGTGTAATCGGCCATGGCGGGCAGAGCCATGGCGCCGGCAAACAGGCTGGCGAGAACGAGATGTTTCATGACATTCCTCCGCTGGCGCCGGTGTCGCCGCTGGGGCCCGGTCGCTGCTGTCTTTTGTGTTCGATCAGAACCCGCGCCCTCTCCCAAAGGCGGGGGATTCCCTCCCGAGCCCAGGAAGGGCCCTGTCAGAGTTCAATCATGCGAACCTGTCATAGACCTGACATTTTGCGAAAAAAGCATGGCTGCCATGATGTGACGTCAGGGGTCATTTGCCGGCAAGGGCGTCGTTCCAGCGCGCCAGCAGCCGCGCCCGCGTCGCCTGATCCAGATAGGCCAGCAGGCCGGGGCTGACCAGCACGGGTTTCAGACGCAGCCCAGCCAGATCCTCCATCCCGCCCGCCGGCGAGGGCCGGCCCGCAACCTCCAGGCTGACGGCCGACAGCCGCAGCGTGCGCGACAGCAGGGCCTGGCCCTCGGGCGACATCAGCATGGCCAGAAAGCCCGCGCCCAGTTCGGGCGCGCGCGCGCCGGCCGGGACCAGTCCGACGCGGGACACGACCACGGTAAAGTCGCGCGGCAGGATCAGCCCGATCGAGGGGTGGCTGCGCGCCCAGTCGGCGGCGTAAGAGCCCAGCAGGTTGTATCCCAGCGCCAGCCGCCCGTCGGCGATCCGTTCCAGCAGCGCGCCGCTAGTCGGGAATTGCTGCACGCCCGCCCGGCCCATGGCCGTGACCACCTGCCAGATGCCGGGGTAAAGTTCCTGATCCCGCGCCAGAAACAGATACCCCACGCCCGAGCGCGACACGTCATAGGTGCCGATCCGGCCTTGCGCCTGATCGGGATGTTCGGCCATCCAGCGCATCAGATCGGCACGGGTCGCAGGCGGCGGATGATCGCGAAAGCTGGGCTTGTGATAGGCAAAGACCGCCGGCTCATAGGTCAGCGCATAGGCGGTGTCGCGCCAATTCGCCCAGTCGGGCCAATCAGCGGTGTCGGGGGTGACGACGGGCCGGGCATAGCCGTCATTGGCCAGCTTGACCTGCAGGTCCATGGCCGAGGAAAAAGCAAAATCCGCCGTGCCGGTCCCGGCCTCGGTCTCGGCCACGATGCGGTCGTGCAGCGCGCCGGTCAGCATGTCCTCGTAACGCACGGCAATGTCGGGATGAGCCTGCTGAAAGGCCAGCACCAGCGGGCGGGCCAGTTCCTGATCCAGCGAGGAATAGATCGTCAGCACCCCCGCCTGCCGCTGGCCCGGCGCGGGAAACAGGGTCAGCTCTGCCCGCGCCATGGCCGGCAGCATCAGGATCAGGGTGGTCAACAGGACAGCCAGACGCATGGCTGATGATTGCCGCAGCCGGCCGCTTTCGCAAGCCGCCCCATCGGACGGCTTAGCCCGTCGCGGTTCACAAGCGGCGCGGCTGCGTCTACTGTCGCGGGCAGGGGGAATTCATGCGCATCCTGCTGGTCGAGGACAATCTTTCGCTGGCCGAGGGGCTTTTGGCCCTGCTGCGGCAATCGGGACATGCGGTGGACGTGGTCCATGACGGCGCTTCGGCCGATGCGCTGGCGGCGGCGGAAAGCTTTGATCTGGTGATCCTTGACCTGAACCTGCCGCAGATGGACGGGCTGGAGGTGCTGCGCGCCATGCGTGCCCGGCGCAACCCGGCGGCGGTGATGATCCTGACCGCGCGCGGCACCCCCGAGGAACGCGTACGTGGGCTGGATCTGGGCGCGGACGATTACCTGATCAAACCCTTTGACATCGGCGAATTCGAGGCGCGCATCCGCTCGCTTCTGCGGCGGCAGGCAGGGTTGCGCACGGCGACCGTCAGCTATGGCCGCCTGACCTATGACCAGAACGGGCGCAGCTTTTCGGTGGGCGATCAGCCGTTGGACCTGCCCGCGCGCGAACGCGGCCTGCTGGAATTGCTGATCACCCGCGCCGGCAAGGTGGTGGCGCGCGACAGCATCGTGCAAAGCCTGACCTCGCTTGAGGATGACCTGTCGCCCAATGCCATCGAGCAATATGTCAGCCGGTTGCGCAAGCGGCTGGCGGGGGCGGGGCTGACCATCCGCACCGCGCGCGGCATCGGTTATTTCCTCGACCGGGCCGATCCGTGAGAGCCGGGCGGCCGTTCTCGATCCGCCGCCGGTTGCTGGCATGGCTTTTGGTGGCAACGGCGGTTCTGGGCGCGCTGGCCTTGGTCGATACATGGCGCGAGGCGCAGCGCATGGCGACCGCACTGGCCGACAGGGTGCTGTCGGGCTCGGCTTTGGTGATCGCCGAACGCGCCTCGCTGGATCAGGCCGGCCGCATCGCCATTGCCATCCCCTATGGCGCGCTGGAGATGCTGAGCTCGGCCGCCGAGGATCGCGTATTCTACCGCGTGGATGGGCCGCCGGGCCAGATGGTGACGGGCTATGCCGATCTGCCGGTGGCGCGGGCGGTGCAGGGAGGCGATCCGGCTTTTGCCGATGACCTGTTCCGGGGCGAGCCGGTGCGTGTGGCCAGCATCGCCCGCGCCGCCTCCACCGGGATCGACGAGGTGCCCTTTACCGTCACTGTGGCCGAAACCACCAATGCCCGCCAGCAGCTGACCCGCGCCATCCTGATGCGTTCGGCACTGCGCTTGCTGATGATGATGCTGGGCGCCGGGCTGATCGTCTGGCTGGCCGTCACCCTGTCGCTGCGGCCACTGCGCCGGCTGGGCGAGGCCATCGCCACGCGCAGCTCGGACGATCTGAGCCCGGTCGAGACCCCGGTGCCATCCGAGGTGCGCGGGCTGGTCGCCACCATCAACCTGTTCATGTCGCGGCTGAAATCGGCGCTGGACGGGCTGCGCAACTTTACCGGCAATGCCGGGCATCAGCTGCGCACGCCGCTGGCCGTGGTGCGCACGCAGCTGGCGCTGGCCGGGCGCGCGACCTCGCTGGCCGAGGCGCGGGCCGCCGCGCGCAAGGGCGATGTCGCCGTCGCCCATGCCGAGCGCATTCTGGCGCAGCTTCTGCTGCTGGCCCGCGTCGATGCCGCGGCGGGGGCGGCGCCGGGGCGGCTGGAACTGGCGGGCTTTGCGCGCGATCTGACCGCCGAACATGTCCCCGCCGCCGCCGAGGCCGGGATCGACCTTGGCTTTGAGGGGCAGGGGCCGCTGCATATCCGCGCCGAGGCCTTGCTGTTGGGCGAGGCGCTGCACAACCTGATCTCGAACGCGATCCTGCACACCGGGCGCGGCACGCTGGTCACGGTGCGGGTGGCGCGTGACGGTGATTCGGCGCTGATCGCGGTCGAGGATGATGGCCCCGGCATCCCCGAGGCGGCGCTGCCGCGCGCCGTCAGCCGTTTCGCCCGTGGCACCAGCGCCGCGCCCGGCATGGGGCTGGGCCTGCCGGTCGTCGATGAAATCGCACGGCTTTTCGGCGGGCAGGTGGTGCTGAACCCCGGTCCGGGCGGGCGCGGCCTGTCGGTCGAGCTGCGTTTTGCGCTGGCCATAGATGCGGGCGATGCGGCACCGGGCCGGGCCCTGCGCGCATAACAGGCTTGCAATTGCCGCCTGAAATCGCCATCTTGGCGGGCATTCGCGTTTTCGTGAACACAGTTTGGTGTCCGGGCCCCTCTGGCGCATGTGGCGGCACATGCGTGATGTCGGCATCGATCTTTGACCAGCCGCCTGGACTTGTTCTTACATGCAGCAAGGAAACAACCGTGTCGCGGGGGCATCCGCGAATGGTGCCCGTCCCTCGACCCTCAGCTACTTCAAATGGGCATTCGTCGTCACCTTCCTGGGCCTCGCGCTAGGCACCTTTCTGGGATGGGAGATGACCCGGACCGTCGGCGGCACGCTGACGATCTTTTTCATCTGTGCAGTTCTGGCAGTGCTGGAAATCTCGCTCAGCTTCGACAACGCCATCGTCAACGCCAACAAGCTGAAAGAGATGACGCCGCAATGGCAGCATCGCTTTCTGACTTGGGGCATCGTCATCGCCGTTTTTGGCATGCGGATCGTGTTCCCGCTGCTGATCGTGGTCATCGCGGCCAATATCGGCCCGTGGCAGGCGCTGGTGCTGGCCGCGACCCAGCCCGAGCAATATTCCGAGATCATGAAATCGGCGCATCTGCCGATCGCGGCCTTTGGCGGCACCTTCCTGATGATGGTCGGGCTGTCGTTCTTTTTCGACCATGAAAAGGACGTGCACTGGGTCAAGTGGCTGGAAGACAAGATGAGCCGCTATGCCACCATCCGGGGCATCGAGGTCGCCATCGTGCTGATCACCGTGCTGATCTTCTCGCGCTTTCTGGGGCCGGTGGAATCGCAGGTGTTCTTCAGCTCGGCGATCTGGGGCCTGCTGACCTTCCTGCTGGTCGAGATCATGGGCGGGCTGCTGGACAGCAGCCAACAGACGCTGCAGGCCGGTGCCAAGGGCGGTCTGGGCGCGTTCCTTTACCTCGAAGTTCTGGACGCGTCCTTCAGCTTTGACGGGGTGATCGGGGCCTTTGCGCTGACGCATAACCTGTTCGTCATCGCCATCGGTCTGGGCATCGGCGCCATGTATGTGCGTTCGATGACGATCATGCTGGTCGAACGCGGCACGCTGGCCGAATACCGCTTTCTGGAGCACGGCGCCTTTTATGCGATCATCGCGCTGTCGGTCATCATGTTCGTGCAGCCGCTGGTCCATATTCCCGAGGTCGTCACCGGCCTTGGCGGGGCGACGCTGATCGGGATCTCGCTCTGGTCCTCGATCCGCTGGAACCGGCACAACCCGTCCCACGACTAAAGCCGCGACGCGCCGCCCCACCGGGGCGGCCGTCCACCCATGGGGTCGGTGCGACGACCATGCCGGCCCCTTCGTCCTGATAAGGGGTTTTTTCATGCGTTATCTGGTTCCGATCCTTATCGTGCTGGCCGCGGGGCTAAGCTTTTGGCTGGCGCTGCGCTGGCGCGGTGCGGCGCTGCCCCGGCTGGGGCTTGGCGTGCTGGGGCTGGCGATCCTTGCCGGCGGTTACTGGCAATTGCGCCCCGATCCGCTGCCGCCGCAGGATGACGGCGCCGATGTCCGGGCGCTTTACGGCCAAAGCCGGCTGCTGCCCGACCGCCCGCTGCGGGTCTATCAGCTGGGCCACAGTCTGGTCGGCCGCGACATGCCGGCAATGCTGGCGCAGCTGGCCGGGCATGATTATGCGCTGGAACTGGGCTGGGGCGCCTCGCTGCGCGACCATTTTCAGGGGCCGCAGGCCATCGCCGGCTTTGCGCAGGAAAATGACACCCCGTTCTATCGCGACGCGCATGAGGCGCTGGCCTCGGGGCAATATGATGCCTTCGTCATGACCGAAATGGTCCGGCTGAGCGATGCGCTACGTTATATGGAAAGCACCGATTACGCCGGGAAATGGGCGGCCGAGGCGGTCCGGGGCACGCCGCAGATCCAGCTGTTTCTGTATGAAAGCTGGCACGGGCTGGACGATCAGCCCGACTGGCTGGCGCGCATTCCGGGCGATCTGGACCGGATGTGGAGCCAGCTTTTGTGGTCGGCGGCGCGGGCGGCGGACCGGCCCGTCTGGCTGATCCCGGTGGGGCAGGTCATGGCCGCCGTCGTCACCGAGGCCGAAGCCAAGGGCATCGCCGAGCTGACCGGGCGCGAGCAATTGTTCGCCCGCCAGCCTGACGGCCAACTGGACCCGATCCATCCGGGCGATCTGGGGAATTACCTGTCGGCGTTGGTGCATTACGCCGTGCTTTACGGCAAAAGCCCGGTCGGTCTGCCGGCCGAGCTGCTGCGCGCGGATGGCTCGGCCGCCGTGGCACCGTCGCCGGCGCTGGCGCGGCGGTTGCAGGAAATCACCTGGCAGGTGGTCAGCAGCCAGCCGCTGACCGGGCTCTAGCGGTTCGGGGCGCGGGGCGGATCACGGGGCCGTGACCGCTTTGGGGAACCAAATCCCCATGGCAGGATTTGTCCTTGCAACGACGCGGTATGCCACCGCGCGAATGGGAGAAATCGCCATGAAACATCTCAGCGCCGCAGTCCTGATCGTAACACTCCTGACCGTTGCCGCCTGCGGGAAGAATGCGACCGAACGGGCGGCGACCGGGGGGATTGGCGGGGCCGTGATTGCCGGGCCGGTCGGTGCCGTCGCCGGGGCCACGGTCGGGGCCGCGACCGCTCGTTAGGCGATCAGGCGCAACCAGTCGCGGATCGCGGACAGGGCCTCGGCCTCGTCCAGAAACGGGATATGGCCCCGGTTCGGCACCTCGGCAAAGACCATGTCGGGCCGGCGGCGGCGCATCTCGGCCGCCGTTTCCGGCGACAGAAGGTCAGAGTTCGCCCCCCGGATCAGCGCCAAAGGCAGGCCCGCCGCAAGGTCGAACAGCGGCCACAGGTCGATCTCGGGGCCCTCGAAGGCGGCAAGGAACGACTCGCGCAGCGCCGGATCATAGTTGTTGCGCAGCCCTTGCTCGGTTTCGACGGAATGGCGCTGCGCCTCTTGCAGCCAGCGGCTTTCGGGTACATTGGCAAATTCCGGCATGGCGTTCGGCAGCTTGCGCGCCAGATCGGCGTGATCGCGCGCTGCCGGGTTGCGGCCGACGTAATCCTTGATCCGGGCAAGGCCGGCGTGGTTCAGCGCCGGTCCGACATCGTTCAGGCACAGGCCCCGCAGACGCGCCCGCGCCACCGCGACCAGATACATGCCGATCATGCCGCCGCGCGAGGTGCCCAGCACCGCCGCGCTATCAAGGCCAAGGTGATCCAGCAGCTCCAGCGCATCCTGCGCTTCGCGCGGGACGGTGTAGCTGTCGGAGCCGGTCCGGTCCGAGCCGCCGCGCCCGCGATAATCAAGCCGGATCAGCCGGACGCCTTCGGGGTAAAGCGCGGATAGATGCGGCGCCAGATAGTCGAAATCCGTGCCATTCCGGGTCAGGCCCGAAAGCGCCAGCAGCGGCAGGCCCTCGCCCTCATCACGATAGGCAAGGCGGGCGCCGTCGCTGGCTGCGAAGTATTTCATCACAGGTTTTCCGACTGCGGCATGCCAAGGACGTGATAGCCGCCATCGACCAACACGGTTTCGCCCGTGGTGCAGGCGCCCCAGTCCGAGCAGAGCCAGACGGCGGTGCCGCCGATCGCCTCCAGCGTGGCATTGGCGCGCAGGGGGGCATTGGCCTCGGTATGGCGGAAGGTCTTGCGCGCGCCGCCAATCGCCGCGCCGGCCAGCGTCTTCATCGGCCCGGGGCTGATTGCGTTGACGCGGATGCCGTCGGGGCCAAGGTCATTGGCCAGATAGCGCACCGCCGATTCCAGCGCCGCCTTGGCTACGCCCATCACGTTGTAGAACGGCGTCACCCGGTTCGAGCCGGCATAGGTCAGTGTCAGGATCGTGCCGCCCTCGGTCATCAGCGGATGCGCGCGGCGTGCCACGTCGATCAGCGAATAGCAGGAAATTGTCAGCGAATTCTTGAAGTTCTCGCGCGTCGTATTGATGAAGCGGCCGGTCAGTTCGTTCTTGTCGGAATAGGCAATGGCATGGACGACGAAATCCAGCTTGCCCCAGCGTTCGCCGATCTTGGCAAAGGCCGCGTCCAGCGAGGCGTCGTCATTCACATCGACATCAACCAGAAAATCCGAACCAAGGCTGGCTGCCAGCGGCTCGACCCGCTTGCCGAAAGCATCGCCCTGATAGGAAAAGGCCAGCTCTGCGCCCTGATCGGCCAGCGCCTTGGCGATGCCCCAGGCGATAGAGCGGTCATTCGCGACCCCCATGACGAGACCGCGTTTGCCCTTCATCAAATCAGACATTGTTCTTATCCGTTATATCTGGACAGCAGCATGGACCCGTTGGTCCCGCCAAAGCCAAAGGAATTGGTCATCACGGTGTCCAGACCCGCATTTTCCACCAGCCGCGTGGCAATTTCGCCGTCATGGATGGCCGGGTCCAGCGTCTCGACGTTGATCGAGGGCGCGATGAAATCGTTTTGCAGCATCAAGAGGCAATAGATCGCCTCTTGCGCGCCGGTGGCGCCCTGGCTGTGGCCGGTCATCGACTTGGTCGAGGAAATCAGCGGCGTCGAGCCCTCGCCAAAGACGCGGCGGACGGCCTGAACCTCGCCGACATCGCCCACGGGGGTCGAGGTGCCATGCGCGTTGATATAGCCGACCTTGCGGCCCTGCGGCAGCGTTTCCAGCGCCAGACGCATCGCGCGCTCGCCGCCCTCGCCCGAGGGGGCGACCATGTCATGCCCGTCCGAGGTCGCGGCATAGCCGGTGACTTCGGCATAAATCTTGGCGCCGCGGGCTTTCGCGTGCTCCAGCTCTTCCAGAACCAGAATGCCGCCGCCGCCGGAAATCACGAAACCGTCGCGGCCCGCGTCAAAGGCGCGCGAGGCCTTTTCCGGCTGGTCGTTGAACTTGGAGGACATGGCGCCCATTGCATCGAACAGGCAGCTGAGCGTCCAGTCCAGTTCCTCGGCGCCGCCCGCAAACATCACGTCCTGACGGCCCATGGCGATCTGTTCAGCCGCATTGCCGATGCAATGCAGCGAGGTCGAGCAGGCCGAGGTGATCGAATAGTTCACGCCCTTGATCTTGAACGCCGTCGAGAGGTTCGCCGAGATGGTCGAGGACATGCATTTGGGCACCGCGAACGGCCCGATCCGCTTGGGCGAACCCGAGCTGAGCACCGTCTGATGCGCGGCAAACATCGACGAGGTCGACGGGCCGCCCGAGCCGGCAATCAGCCCGGTGCGCGGATTGACCACCTCGGCCTCGGTCAGGCCGGCATCGGCGATGGCCTGGGTCATGGCGATATAGGCATAGGCCGCGCCCGGACCCATGAAGCGCAGCACGCGCTTGTCGACATGCTCCTTGATGTCGAGCTTGACGGCGCCCGCCACCTGGCTGCGAAAGCCGTATTCCTTCATGTCCTCATTGGCGGTGATGCCGGATTTTCCGGCCTTCAGCGAGGCGAGGACCTCGACGGCGTCGTTTCCGATGCTGGAAACGATCCCGAGTCCTGTGACGACGACGCGGCGCATGGGCGTTCTCCTGAAATCAAAGGAATTGGGGCGATGTCAGCTTTCCGACAGCGCGACCTTCATATCCTTGACCTGATAGATGGTTTCGCCATCGGCCTCGACGCGGCCATCGGCCACGCCCATGGTCAGCCGACGGGTCTGCACGGCCTTGGCGAAATCCACGTAATAGCGCAGCATCTTGCGGTCGGGCCGCACCATGCCGGTCAGCTTGACTTCGCCGACGCCAAGCGCATAGCCGCGCCCCTGCCAGCCGCGCCAGCCCAGATTGAAGCCGGTCAGCTGCCACAGACCGTCCAGACCCAGACAGCCGGGCATGATCGGGTTACCGGGGAAGTGGCAGGCAAAGAACCACAGATCCGGGGTGATGTCGAACTCGGCCACGACATGGCCCTTGCCATGGGCGCCGGCATCGGCCGAAATCTCGGTGATGCGGTCCATCATCAGCATGGGCGGCTCGGGCAGTTGCGCATTGCCGGGGCCGAACAACTCGCCACGGGCGCAGGCCAGCAGATCTTCCTTGTCGAAGCTGGTCCGGGTCATCGTCATGCGCGTCTGCTCTCCCTCGCTGCGGTTTGGCGTGCTTATGACCGGCGCGTCGGGAAAAACCCGGCACGCTGATCTTTGCAACGGTCTATCATTCCGGCCGGTCGGGGCGCAAGTGCCCCACCGGGGCCGGAAATCACCGCCGGGCGCGCTGGTGGGCAGGGGCGGCGACGGGGGCGGGGATCAGAACCATTGGCCCGGCTCCATCAGGCCAAAGTCCATCAGCTGCTGCGAATGCCAGCGGAACGGATGCGAGTTGCGCCAGGCGAAGGTCTGGATGCGCCGGCGCGAGCCGGGGTTGCGCACCAGTGCCTTGGCGACCCGGAACGAGGCCACCGCCGCCGTCAGATTGTGGTGCCACGGGCAGGAATAGGTGTTGTATTCCTCGACGTCGAACCGGTGATCGGGCAGCAGGCGCAGGCCGGGCTGGCTGCGAAACAGCGCGATGCGGTCGATGCGGCGGCGGTCGGGGGCGACGTGTTCTTCGAAGCGCCAGCGCAAGCCGCCATGGAAATCCAGCTGCCGCTCCAGGGCCATGCCGTTGCGGTCCATCCGGCCAAGCGCGTAATAGCCGGCGCGGTCGAACATCGCCTCGTTCATGCTGACGGCATCGGGAAAGCGGTTCAGGTCGGGGGCGTAAAGATCGACCACATAGGTCAGCATGCTGCGCCGCCGTTCCTCGGTGTGAAAGGCCAACATCTCGCCGACGGTGCGCGATTCCGAGAACGGGTAGAACAGGAACTCGGCATTGTAGCCGTAATAGAGCCACGTGTTTTCCGGCACCGCCGCCAGCACGGCATTCACCGCCTCGACATGGGCCTGCGGGCGGCGGGTGTCATAGCGCAGATTGGCCACGCGCTCGGCCGCCTCGGGCGGGATGTGATGGGCGGGCAGGGGTTCGGGCGACAGCGCAAGGATCAGGCGAAAGCCGCATTTCAGGTGATGGGCCAGCGTCGGGCCGACCGCCACCGCATCCTCGATCAGCAGGATGGCGATCGGGCCCTTGATCAGCCGGTCGGGCGAATCCTTGAGAAATTCGGCCAGCGTCGGATGCAGTTCGGGGCGGGCGGTCATGGCAGCTCCGACTTGATCTGTTCCAGCAGCGACGGCAGCCGGGCCGGGTCGCTGGCAGTGGCTTGCAGCGCCTGCGTCAGTTCGGCCTTGCGGGCGTCGGGCAGAGACGAGGCGGCGATGATCGCGGCGACCCGCGCCGGATCGAAGCCTTGCAGGGTCAGCGCGGAGTCGATCTCGCCGGCCTGCGCGGCGGCGCTGTCGGCCAGCCGGTTGGCATGGGCGGCCTGCGCGGCGGCCTGCGTCGCGACATGGGCAGCCGCCTCGGCCTCGGCCGGGCTGGCGGTCTCGGCGCTGGCGGCGGCTGCGGCATCGGCGGCGCGGTCGGCGGCGGCAATGGCGGCCTCGGCTGCGGCTTGGGCCTGGGCTGCGGCATTGTTGGCGGGGGCGATGGTGGCCGAATCGGCGGCGGCCGAGGCGTCGGCGGCCGCATCCGCCTGCGCGCCGGCCTGTTCGGCGGCCTGCGCCTTTTGCGCCTCGACCTTGGCGTCGGTGGCTGGCGCGGGCTTGGCGGGTGCCGGGACGGGGGCCTGCGCCTGCGTGGGGCCGTTCCAACCTGCCCAGTGCCAGCCTGTCCCGCCTTGCAGCCAGACATATCCGCCGCCGAGCAGGGCGGCCACCAGAAGAACAGCCAGCAGGATCCGCATGAGATGCTCCGTTGCCCGGGGTCACGTGACCCTCTCTATGGCAAAGCCGGCGGTTGTGGTAAAGCGCCCGCAGCCCGCAGTTTCAACTATGCCGAGAACCGCGGCAAAGCCCCGGCCAAGCTGCGGCAATAGGCCTGCCTTTGCGCGAATCCGGTTGAAAAACGGGGTTCGCGGCACTATCTAACCGGCCAAAACCTACGGCCATTGAAGGAAGACAGCCATAGCCCGCAGACCGCATAACGCTCCGCCGACCCGTGACACCGGCCCCCGCGTCAACGAACGCATCCGCGTCGCCGAAATCCGCCTGATCGGCGCAGATGGCGAGAATGTCGGCGTCGTGACCCCCGCCAAGGGGCTGGAGATGGCACAGGAAGCGGGGCTGGACCTCGTGGAAATCTCGCCCAATGCCGTGCCCCCGGTCTGCAAGATCATGGACCTCGGCAAGTTCAAATATGAACAGCAAAAGCGTGAGGCCGAGGCCCGCAAGAAGCAGAAGATCATCGAAATCAAGGAGATCAAGTTCCGTCCCGGGACCGATACCCATGATTACGACGTCAAGATGCGCTCGGTCATGAAGTTTCTCGACGAGGGCGACAAGGTCAAGGTGACCCTGCGCTTTCGTGGCCGCGAAATGGCACACCAGTCGCTGGGTCTTGAGCTGCTGAACCGCGTGGCCGCCGATGTCGGCGACGCTGGCAAGGTGGAATCGATGCCCAAGCTGGAAGGGCGTCAGATGGTCATGATGATCGCTCCCAAGTAACAGGCAGGGTGATGGCAGCCGAAGTGACGATTCTGGTTCTGCGTGAACCGGGCGCGGATGCCGCGCTGCCTTTGCCCGAATATCAGACTGCGGGGGCGGCTGGTGCCGACCTGCGCGCCGATCTGGGCGGGGCCGAGCTGGAGCTGGCGCCCGGCCAGATCAAGCTGGTGCCGACGGGGCTGCGCGTGCAGATCCCCGAGGGCTATGAAATGCAGATCCGCCCGCGCTCCAGTCTGGCGCTGAAACATGGCGTGACGCTGCCCAATACCCCCGGCACCATCGACAGCGATTATCGCGGCCCTCTGGGCGTCATCATGATCAATCTGGGCACCGCGCCCTATGTCCTGCAGCATGGCGAGCGGATCGCGCAGGCGGTGATCGCGCCGGTGACGCGCGCGGCCTATGTCATCGCCGAGGCGCTGGACGACACCGCGCGCGGCGCAGGCGGTTTCGGCTCGACCGGGCGCGGCTGATGCCCTTCGTCGTTGCCGGGCTGCTGATGTGGTTGACCCGGGGCTGGTGGCTGTTCGGTCTGGGCGCGGCGCTGGGGCTGCTTTGGCTGATGCGCCTGCGCGGCTGGGCGCTGTTTCTGGCCGGAGTGCTGATCTGGCTGGCGGTGACGGTGGCGGTCTATCGTGATCCGCAAGGCGATTTCGCAAATATCGTGCAATGGTCATGGCCCACGCTGCTGTGGGTGCTGGTGCTGGGGCTTGCGGGGCTGGCTGCAACGCGGCTGTTGCAGGCGCTGCACCGGCGCAGCGCCGCGCGGCTGGCCGATGCGCCGGGGATCGTGCCGGCCCGTCCCGCCGCGCCGCAGGCTGCCTCTGCCCAGGACGACGGGCTGGACCGCTATGCCCGCCATATCGTCCTGCGCGAGATCGGCGGTCCGGGGCAGGCGGCGCTGAAGCGCGCGCGGGTGCTGGTCGTCGGTGCGGGCGGGCTGGGGGCTCCGGTCTGCCTGTATCTGGCGGCGGCCGGGGTCGGGCGCATGACGCTGGCCGATGATGACCGCGTCAGCCTGTCGAACCTGCAACGCCAGATCGTCTTTCGCACCGCCGATGCCGGCCGGCCCAAGGCCGATGCGGCCCGCGATGCCATGCGCGCCCTGAACCCGCTGGTCGAGATCACGCCGCTGAACCGCCGTGTGACGCAGGCCGATGCCGAGCTGATCGGCCAGCATGATCTGGTGATCGACGGCAGCGACAGCTTTGCCACCCGTCAGGCGATCAACGCCGCCTGCGTCGCCGCCGGCGTGCCGCTGATCGCGGGCAGCATCGCGCAATGGGAAGGCCAGCTGACCATCTGGGACCCGGCGCGGGGTGCGCCCTGCATGGCCTGCATTTTCCCCGAAGCGCCGGTGCAGGGGCTGGCCCCGGCCTGTGCCGAGGCGGGCGTGGTCGGTCCGTTGCCGGGCGTCATCGGCAGCATGATGGCGCTTGAGGCGATCAAGCTGATCACCGGCGCGGGCGAGCCGCTGCGCGGGCGGATGCTGATCTTTGACGGGCTTTATTCCGAAAACCGGGTGATGAAAATTTCGCGACGGGGGGATTGCCCGGTCTGTTCCGGGGCCGGCGGCTCTGGACATTTCCGGCAGGGGTGAAACACTCGGCCGCAACCGAAAGGATGCTGCCATGAACCCTGAACTGACGCATTGGACCGGGCCGCTGGGCCTGCCGCGTTTCGACCTGATCCGCGACGAGGATTTCGCCCCCGCCTTCGACGCCTGCCTGAAACTGGCCGAGGACGCGGTCGAGGCCATTGCCGCCAATCCCGAACCGCCCAGCTTTGCCAATACCGTGGCGGCGCTGGAAACGGCCGAAGAGCCGCTGAACCGCCTTTGCGCGGTGTTCTTTACCCTGACCGGCGTCGATTCCAACCCGGCGCGCGAGGCGTTGCAGCGCCAGATCGCGCCGCGTCTGGCGGCGCACGGATCAAAAACCAGCATGGACCCGCGCCTGTTCGACCGGGTCGAGGCAATCTTTCAGGACCGCGACGATCTGGACCCGCAGGCCCGCCGCCTGACCGAGCTGACGCTGCGCGGGCTGCGCCGCTCGGGCGCGGGGCTGACGGGCGAGGCGCGGGCGCGCATGGCGCAGATCCGTGAACGTCTGGCGGTGTTGTCGACCGATTTCGCGCAGAACGTGCTGACGGATGAACGCGATTTCGTGCTGCCGATCGCCGATGGCCGGCTGGCGGGCCTGCCCGACTGGCTACTGCGCAGCATGCGGGCGGCGGCGCGCGAACGCGGGCAGGCGGGGCAGGTGGTGACGCTGAACCGCTCGTTGATCGTGCCGTTTCTGGAATATGCCGAGGATCGGGCCCTGCGCGAAACCGCATGGCGGGCCTGGACCGCGCGGGGCGATGGGTCGGGCGCGGGGGGCGCGAAAACCGACAACCGCCCGCTGGTGGCCGAGATTTTGGCCCTGCGCCACGAGCGCGCCACGCTGCTCGGCTATGCCGATTTCGCCAGCTACAAGCTGGAGCCTGAGATGGCCGGCAAGGCCGAAAACGTCGAGGCGCTGCTGCATCAGGTCTGGAGCCCGGCCAAGGCGCGGGTCGGGGCCGATGCCGAACGCTTTGCGCAGATGCTGCATGACGACGGCATCAACGGCGCGCTGGAGCCCTGGGACTGGCGCTTCTATGCCGAGCGCCGCCGCAAGGCCGAGCACGATCTGGACGAGGCCGAAGTCAAGCCCTACCTGACGCTGGAGGCAATGATCGGCGCCGTCTTTGATACTGCCAGCCGCCTGTTCGGGCTGGAGTTCCGCGAATTCGATGCGCCGCTGTGGTCGCCCGAGGTCCGCGCTTGGGAAATTACCCGCGGCGGCAAGCAGATGGCGGTGTTTCTGGGCGATTACTTTGCCCGGCCCAGCAAACGCTCGGGTGCGTGGTGTTCCTCGTTGCAGCAGCAGCACCATATCGGCGCCGGCCAGCGCGCCATCGTGACCAATGTCTGCAACTTTACCCCGCCCGAGGAACAGGGCGCGCCGGCCTATCTGTCCTGGGACGATGCACATACGCTGTTCCATGAATTCGGCCACGCGCTGCACCATATCCTGTCGGATGTGGCCTGGCCCTCGATCTCGGGGACTTCGGTGGCGCGCGATTTCGTCGAACTGCCCAGCCAGCTTTACGAGCATTGGCTGGAACAGCCCGAGGTGCTGGACCGTCACGCCCGCCATGTCGGCACGGGCGAGCCGCTGCCGGCCGGGCTGCGCGACCGCATCTTGGCCGCGCGCAATGCCGATCAGGGCTTTGCCACCACCGAATATCTGCAAAGCGCGCTGGTGGATCTGGCCTTTCATACCGGCGCCCCGCCCGCCGATCCGATGGCACGGCAGGCCGAGGTGCTGGCCCAGCTGGGCGCGCCGGCTGCGATCCCGATGCGCCATGCCACGCCGCATTTCGCGCATGTGTTCTCGGGCGACGGCTACAGCTCGGGGTATTACAGCTACATGTGGTCCGAGGTGATGGACGCCGATGCCTTCGACGCCTTTCTGGAACAGGGCTCAGCCTTTGATCCGGCCACCGCTGCCCGGCTTGAGGAATGGATCCTGTCAAAGGGCGATTCCCGACCTGCCGATGAACTTTGGTTGAAATTCAGGGAACGAAAACCGGGGGTTCACGCTTTGTTGAAAGGACGTGGCCTTTTGGCCGACGCTTCCTGACACAACCGGGAGAACTCACATGCCAAAGACAAAGCTGCTTCTTGCCATCGCGACCATTGCCGGGCTGGGCGCGGTTGCGGCCTGCGATCAGATTGCGCCCCAGCCGCCCGAGCCGACCCCCGGGCCGGCTGCGCAGTCCAGCGCGCTGAATGGCACCTACAACCTGCTGGAATCGCGCTGCGGCGATCCGACCAGCGACAAGTCGCTGGTGATCGACGGCAACAAGTTCATGTTCCCGGCCGCGACCTGCACCGTGGTCAGCGCCGAGCCGCAGGTGAACCGCACCCGGGTCACGCTGGCCTGTTCCGGCTCGCCCGCCGCCGGCAACCGCGTGGTGGATCTGCAAAGCCGGCCCGATGGCAGCCTGCGCATGACCGAAGACACGATCACGCTGACCTATCGCCAATGCATGAAGGCCAGCGCCAGCACCGACTCGCTGGTCGGCCAGACGATGTGAGCCCCGGCGATGTGACCGCCACGGGCGGCGCGAAAATGACAGGGCCCGCGAAACGCGGGCCCTTTTTCGTTGTGGTGGAGGACGGGATCAACCGTCGATGCGGATGACCTTGTTTTCCGGATCGTAGGGGCTGTCCTCGGTGACGACGGCATCCCACAGCTGGCGCTGCATGCGCACCTTCAGCTTGGTGCCCGGCTCGGCCAGATCGGGACGGACATAGCCCATGCCGATGGACTTGCCGAAGGCGACCGCGTAACCGCCCGAGGTCAGACGGCCGATCTTGGTCGTGCCATCCGCGGTGTAAAGCGCCTCGCGGCCCCAGGGATCGGCATCCGCCGGCCCGTCGATCAGCAGGGTGCAGCATTTGCTGCGCACGCCCTTGTCCAGCATCGCCTGCTTGCCGTTGAACTCTTTGTCCAGATCGACAAAGCGGTCCAGCGCGGCTTCCAGCGGGGTCGCATCGCGGCCCAGTTCGGTGCCGAAGGCGCGGTAGGATTTTTCCTGACGCAGCCAGTTCTGCGCACGGGCGCCGACCAGTTTCAGGCCGTGCTTTTCACCAGCGGCGACCAGCTGATCCCAGAGGTAGCGGCCGAATTCGATCGGGTGATGCAGTTCCCAGCCCAGCTCGCCGGTATAGGCGACGCGGATGGCGCGGACCGGACACATGCCCAGCTCGATGTTGCGCATCGACAGCCACGGGAAGCGCTTGTTGCCCAGCACTGTTTCCGGGTTCGCATCCCGCACGATCTCGTTCAGGATCTTGCGGCTGTTCGGGCCGGCGATCGCGAACACACCCCATTGCGTGGTGATGTCCTGGATGATGACCTGACCGAATTCGCCTTCCATTTCTTCGGCCGATTTGCGCAGGAAATCGGCGTCGTAATCGGTCCATGCACCGGCCGAGATCAGGTAGTAGTCATCCTCGGCCAGACGCACGATGGTGTATTCGGTGCGGGTGGTGCCGGCTTCGGTCAGCGCATAGGTCAGGTTGATCCGACCGACCTTGGGCAGCTTGTTGGTGGTGAACCAGTCGAGGAACGCGGTCGCGCCCTTGCCGTAGACCCGGTGCTTGGTAAAGGCCGAGGCATCGATCAGGCCCGCGGTGTTGCGGATCGCATCGGCTTCTTCCTTGGCATATTGCCACCAGCCGCCGCGACGGAAACTGCGGGCAGCGTGATCGTCAAAGCCGATCGGGGCGTAATAGTTGGGACGCTCCCAGCCGTTGACCTGACCCATCTGGGCGCCAGCGGCGATCTGGCGGTCATAGGCAGGCGCGGTGCGCAGCGGACGGGCAGCTTCGCGTTCCTCGTCGGGGTGGTGCAGAATGAAGACGTGCTCGTAGGATTCTTCGTTCTTTTTCACCGCATATTCGGTGGTCATCCATTGGCCGAAGCGGCGCGGATCCAGCGAGGCCATGTCGATTTCGGCTTCGCCCTGGGTCATCATCTGCGCCAGATAGTGGCCGACGCCGCCGGCGGCGGTGATGCCGAAGCTGAAGCCCTCGGCCAGCCACATGTTGCGCAGGCCCGGCGCCGGACCGACCAGCGGGTTGCCGTCGGGGGTGTAGCAGATCGGGCCGTTGAAGTCGTCTTTCAGACCAACCGTTTCCGAGGACGGCAGACGGTGGATCATCGACATGTATTCTTCTTCGATGCGCTCCAGATCCAGCGGGAACAGGTCGGCACGGAAGCTGTCGGGCACTTCGTAGGGGAAGCGGGCAGGGGCGCCGGCCTCATAGGGGCCAAGGATCCAGCCGCCGCGTTCTTCGCGGACATACCATTTCGCATCGGCGTCCCGCAGAACCGGGTGCTCGGGGTTGCCGGCGGCGCGCCACGCGGCCAAGGCAGGGTCGACCTCGGTCACGATGAACTGGTGCTCGACCGGGATCGCCGGGATCTTGATGCCCAAGAGGCGCGCGGTGCGCTGTGCGTGGTTGCCGGTGGCGGTCACGACATGCTCGGCGCGGATTTCGAACAGCTCACCCGAACCGACGAGGTTGCCGCCCTTTTCGACCATCTTCTCGCAGGTGACGATCCACTCTTCGCCGGTCCATTTGTAACCGTTGACCTGGATCTTGCGCTCGATGGTGGCACCCGCCATGCGGGCGGCGCGGGCCATCGCCTGCGTCACGTCGGCGGGGTTGATGTAACCGTCGGTCGGGTGGAACAGCGCGCCCTTCAGACCGTCGATATTGACCAGCGGCCAGCGTTCCTTGATCTGGGCCGGGGTCATGAATTCATGCGGGATGCCGACGGTTTCGGCGGTCGAGGAATACAGGTGGTATTCGTCCATCCGCGCATCGGTCTGTGCCATGCGCAGGTTGCCGCAGCGGGTGAAACCGGCGTTCAGCCCGGTTTCGGCTTCCAGCCCGGCGTAAAGCTTGACTGAATAGTCGTGGATATGGGTCGTGGCATAGCCCATGTTGAACAGCGGCAGCAGACCGGCGGCATGCCAGGTCGAGCCGGCGGTCAGCTCGTCGCGCTCGACCAGCATCGTATCCCAGCCGGCACGGGCAAGATGCAGCGTGATGCCGCAACCAACGGCGCCGCCTCCGACCACCAGGGCCTTCACATGGGTTTTCATGGCAAGCGACTCCTTTTCGCGCGTGAGCTACCTTGGGCGATTTCTGACAGTTCGCCCCGGCCAAGGCCGAGATTCCGCGACATATTGCTGGCAAAAAACGACATGACGCATTTCACCGATGCTTCGGACGCATCCGGTCCTGCGTCAAGGGGGTGATGGGATGCGAACGCCCCGGAAAGACCGGGGCGTGGGCGGGTTACAGCATCGAGGGCACGACCAGATCCGGTGGCCGGTGGCCGTCCGAGAAGGTCTTGATATTGATCAGGACTTTTTCGCCCATCTCGGTGCGCCCCTCGATCGTGGCCGAACCCATATGCGGCAGCAGCACGACATTGGGCAGCTCGCGCAGCCGGGGGTTGATCTCGTGCCCATGTTCGAACACGTCAAGCCCGGCGCCGGCGATCTCGCCCGCGCGCAGCATCCGCGTCAGGGCGTTTTCGTCGATCACCTCGCCGCGCGAGGTGTTGATCACCACCGCCGTCGGTTTCAGCAGCTTGAGCCGGCGCGCGTTCAGCAGGTGAAAGGTCGAGGGTGTATGCGGCGCATTCACGCTGACGATGTCCATGCGCGCCAGCATCTGGTCGAGGCTTTCCCACCATGTCGCTTGCAGATCGGCCTCGACCTCGGGGCGCAGCCGGCGGCGGTTGTGGTAATGGACCTGCATGCCAAAGGCATTGGCGCGCCGGGCCACGGCCTGACCGATGCGGCCCATGCCGAGGATGCCCAGACGCCGGCCGCCGACCCGCCCGCCCAGATGCGAGGTCGGGGCCCAGCCGCCCCAGCGGCCGGTCTGCATTTCGGCCATGCCCTCGGGCATGCGCCGCGTCACGGCGAGAATCAGCGCCATGGTCATGTCGGCGGTGTCCTCGGTGACGACGCCGGGGGTGTTGGTGACCAGAACGCCGCGCTGCCGGGCCGATTGCACGTCAATGTGATCGACGCCGGCGCCATAGTTGGCGATCAGCTTCAGCCGCTCGCCGGCCTGCGCCAGCATGTTGGCGTCGATCCGGTCGGTCACGGTCGGCACCACCACGTCCGAAACGCGCATGGCCGCCGCCAGCTCGTCGCGGGACATGCGGTGGTCGTCGCTGTTCAGCGTCACGTCGAACAGCTCGGACATGCGGGTCTCGACCGCTTCGGGCAGACGACGAGTCACCGTGACCTTCAGGCGCGCACGGGACGGATCGGCAACTGGCATGGCTCTCCCCTCATCCTGCGCCGTCCGCTCTTTCCAATGCGGGCGGCTTTTGGCAAAGTGCCCGCGTTGCGGGGCGGGCACAAGACCCCGACAAGGCAGGACGGACCATGATCTATCGACGGCTTTGGGGGGCACGGCCCCGGCTTTGGGCCGGGCTGGCCATTGCGGCTTTGGCGCTGTGCACCGTCGGCGCGGTGCGGGCGCAGTCCACCGATCCGGGCGAAAACCTGGATGCCAAGGAAATCCCCGGCATGTCGGCCGATGCCGAGATCAGCCGCAATCCCGATGGCAAGCAGGATCCGACGCGGGGCTCGGTCACCAACCTGCCGCTGCCGCGCTATGTCAGCCTGAAGGGCAGCGAGGGCAACGCCCGGCGCGGCCCCAGCCTGTCGCATCGCATCGACTGGGTGTTCCGCCATGCCGGCATGCCGCTGCGGGTGGTGGCCGAGTTCGGGCATTGGCGCCGGGTCGAGGATCAGGACGGCGCCGGCGGCTGGGTGCACTATTCGCTGCTGTCGGGCGTTAGGACAGCCCTGGTGCAAAAGGATATGCTGGAGCTGCTGACCCGGCCCGAAGAGCATGCCAATGTCGTCGCCCGTGCCGAGGTCGGCGCTATCGTGCGGCTGCATGAATGCACCAAGGATTGGTGTCGGATCTCGGGCGGCGGCGAAAAGGGCTGGGTGCCCAAGTCCGCGATCTGGGGCGTCGATCCCGACGAGCTGCGCGACTAGGGGGCGCGCGCATCCACGGACTTGGTGCATGGATGGGGCTTGGAAGGCTTTTTGTCTTGGCATTGCGATCCGTCGGAACTGCGCGATTTTGTTTGGAAGCCTCTCGAAATGGTTGCGCCTGCGGTAGATCGTGGCATCGATTGAACGCTGAACGCTGAACGCTGAACGCTGAACGCTGAACGCTGAACGCTGAACGCTGAACGCTGAACGCTGAACGCTGAACGCTGAACGCTGAACGCTGAACGCTGAACGCTGAATCTTCGGGCCTTCTGGATCGGAACACGGACCCGCCCGCTCGTGCGGCGATCCGCTTGAGAATGGCACGGGCGTCGTAGCCATGATTGGAGACCACGTCACGCGGCGAGGAGCGGTGGTGAGTAGTACGCTCACCGCCGCTTTGACCAAGGCCTGCCACAGCACCATTGGCAGCCCGCGATGGTCGGTCATGGCGCGCGATCTTGGTGCTCGATCCGCCACGAGAGCGACCGATGGCGTGATCTCCGCTCCTCTTTTTTCCTAGGTTCCAGACCCATTGATTTCAGGTTTTTGGCGTGATTCAGGCTCTGCAAGGAGACTGACCGATGAGCAATCTTTACTGGCTTTCCGAGGCCCAGATGGAGCGCCTCAAGCCTTTCTTTCCGA
>NZ_WMIF01000032.1 GCF_009711185.1 Paracoccus limosus | reverse complement strand
TCAGCATCCCGTGCTCGGCCTCCGATAATCATCGAAGGCACAATGGACCCAACCCCCGGTCGGTGGGGTCCCTTTTGGACGCCGATCACCCCAGAAGCGGGGTCCTTATTGCAAGCCGTTCAACAGAATCCGTCTGGTGCGATTCAAACGCAGGGGCCTGCTACATCGTAACCGTTCGGCCCGGGCTCTGGGCGCCAGACCTCCGCTGGGCAATCGCCGACGCGGTGATGGAGGCGGGCGGCGGCCACAACGGCATCAGGGTCGAGGCTGATGGTGGCAACGGCTGCGACATCGACCCGGACTGGGGCGAGCCCTTCTGAGTCGCTGGGGGTAACGCGGGGTAACAGCCAGCAGCCGCCACCATCTCCACCTAACCACTTGATTTTCTTGGGGAGGATGGTGCTGTGAGAGAGGATTGAACTCTCGACCTCTCCCTTACCAAGGGAGTGCTCTACCACTGAGCTACCACAGCATCGTGGGCGGGGCTTTAGACCGGGCTTCGGGCGGGCGCAAGAGGTAAGTTGGAAAAAACTGCGCTCATGGCCATCGGCGGCATCGGGCGGCAGCTTCTGGACGCAATCTTCGGATGCGGTTAACAGGGAAGCATGACCAGAAAAGCGGGCAAGGCGGATTCTACTGACGGGCGCGAAGCGCGCCTGAAGGCTGCCCTGCGCGCCAATCTGGCCCGGCGCAAGGCTCAGGGCCGTGCACGCGCGGGGGCACAGGACGACCAGCCAGATAACGAGCAGCCAGATGACGGGGGGCAGGGGCAGGGCGACCCCGCAGGCCGAACCCGCGACAACGAGGACTAAATGGATCAGATCATCGTAAGGGGGAACGGGCCGCTCAAGGGCGAGATCCCGATCGCCGGTGCCAAGAACGCCTGCCTGACGCTCATGCCGGCGACGCTGCTGACGGACCAGCCGCTGACGCTGACCAATGCGCCGCGGCTCTCGGACATCCGCACGATGACCGACCTGCTGCAATCGCTGGGGGCCGAGGTTGCCAGCCTGCAAGGCGGCGAGGTGCTGGCGCTATCGAGCCACGATCTGACCAGCCACACCGCGAATTATGACATTGTGCGCAAGATGCGGGCCTCGATTCTGGTGCTGGGGCCGCTGCTGGCGCGCTATGGCCACGCCGAGGTCTCCCTGCCCGGTGGCTGCGCGATTGGTGCCCGCCCGGTGGACCTGCATCTGAAAGCCTTCGAGGCGATGGGGGCGGAGCTGGACCTGCGCGATGGCTATGTCCATGCCAAGGCGCCGGCCGGAGGGCTGAAAGGTGCGGTGATCGACTTTCCGCTGGTCTCGGTCGGGGCGACGGAAAACGCGCTGCTGGCGGCGACGCTGGCGCGCGGCACCACGGTCATCAACAATGCCGCGCGTGAGCCCGAGATCGTCGATCTGGCGCAATGCCTGCGCCGCATGGGCGCGCAGATCGAGGGCGAGGGCACCTCGACCATCACCGTCGAGGGCGTCACCGCCCTGCATGGTGCGACCCATCCCGTCGTGACCGACCGGATCGAACTGGGCACCTATATGCTGGCCCCTGCGATCTGCGGCGGCGAGGTCGAATGTCTGGGCGGTCGCATCGATCTGGTCGCGGCCTTCTGCGAAAAGCTCGACGAGGCCGGCATCGACGTGACCGAGACCGAGCGCGGGCTGAAGGTTGCGCGCAAGAACGGCCGCGTGCGCGCGGTGGATGTGGTGACCGAACCCTTCCCGGGCTTCCCGACCGATCTGCAGGCGCAGATGATGGCGCTGCTGTGCACGGCCGAGGGCACCTCGGTGCTGGAGGAAAAGATCTTCGAGAACCGCTTCATGCACGCCCCCGAGCTGATCCGCATGGGCGCGCGGATCGAGGTGCATGGCGGGCATGCCACGGTGCATGGCGTCGACAAGCTGCGCGGTGCTCCGGTGATGGCCACCGACCTGCGCGCCTCGGTCAGCCTGATCCTGGCCGGCCTTGCCGCCGAGGGCGAGACCATCGTGAGCCGGGTCTATCACCTTGATCGTGGCTATGAGAAGGTCGTGCGCAAGCTGCGCGGCGTCGGCGCGCAGATCGAACGCATCAAGGAGCCTGCCCATCATGACTGACGCGCGTTTTACCGATGCCGATCCCGCCGCCCTGTCGTTGATGGCAGAGGACGCCGAGGATCTGCTGATCATCTCGTCCTTGGTGCAGGATTCGATCCTGCCAGTGACCGAGATCGCCTATGACCTGCGTCACCGGCAGCTGGCGCTGCTTCTGAACCGCTTTCGCTGGGAGGATGCGGCGGCGGCGCGGCGCGAGGAGCGCGCCTTCGAGCGGGTGCGCGCGGTGCTGCTGATCTCGGACGTGCAGCGGGTGCAAAGCGACGGCATCGACCGGGCCGATACCGATCTGGTGCTGGAACTGCTGAGCCTGCGGTGGCAGCCGGGCGAGGATGGCACCGGGCAGTTGCTGCTGGAGTTCGCCGGCGACGGCACGCTGGCCGTGGATGCCGAATGTCTGAACGTCGAGCTGCGCGACGTGACGCGGCCCTATATCGCCCCCTCGGGCCGTGCGCCGCAACACCCGGACGCATGATGGTCCGGGCGCCCGCACCCTGATCGCCTGACGCGGGATGCGGCCGCCCGGCCTTGCTCTTGGCGGGGCCGTGGGCATCGGGTGCTGTCCAGATCCATCCGTTACCCCATATCGGTCCCGCGCGCCCGGATGCATTTGCCGGGCGCGTGATCGCCGCTTGAGCAGGTCCCGGCCAACCGCTAACAAGGGCCGGACATAACGAGCGTGACCATGCCCCTGCATCTCGATACCACCCAGCCCGATTTCGACCGCCGCTTCACAGAGATGCTTTCGATGAAGCGCGAGGATGCGGCGGATGTGAACGATACCGTGGCCGGGATCATCGCCGAGATCCGCGCGCGCGGCGATGCGGCGCTGATTGAGTTGACCCAGCGCTTTGACCGGCTGTCGCTGGACGCCGCCGGTCTGGCGTTTTCGCGCGACGAGATCGCCGCCCATACCGCCACCGTCTCGGTCGAGGATCGCGCCGCGTTGACCCTCGCGGCCGAGCGTATCCGCGCCTATCACGCCCGCCAGATGCCGCAGGACATGCGCTGGACCGACCCAGAGGGTGCAAGCCTTGGCTGGCGCTTTGGCCCGGTTGCCTCGGCCGGGCTGTATGTGCCGGGCGGACAGGCAAGCTATCCGTCCTCGGTGCTGATGAACGCGATCCCGGCGCGGGTGGCCGGTGTCGGGCGGCTGGTGATCTGCGTGCCGACGCCGGATGGCGTGGTCAATCCGCTGGTGCTGCTGGCGGCAGAACTGGCCGGCGTCGACGAGATCTACCGCGTGGGTGGCGCGCAGGCGATTGCCGCATTGGCCTATGGCACCGAAACCATCCGTCCGGTCGACAAGATCACCGGACCGGGCAACGCCTATGTCGCGGCGGCCAAGCGGCAGGTCTTTGGCCGTGTCGGCATCGACATGATCGCCGGCCCGTCCGAGGTGCTGATCATCGCCCAGGGCGTGCAGGATCCGACCTGGCTGGCGCTGGATCTGCTGGCGCAGGCCGAACATGACGCTGATGCCCAGTCGATCCTGATCACCCCCGACCGCGCCCTTGCCGATGCCGTGGTGGCCGAGGTTGAGCGCCTGTTGCCCACGCTGCCGCGCGCGGCGGTGGCCGGCGCCAGCTGGCGCGAGTTCGGCACCGTCATCCTGACCCGCGATCTGGACGAGGCCGCCGCGCTTTCGGACCGCGCGGCGCCCGAACATCTGGAACTGTGTGTCGACGACCCCGAGGCGCTGGCCGAAAAGACCCATCATGCCGGAGCGATCTTTCTGGGCGGCTGGACCCCCGAGGCGGTCGGCGATTACGTCAGCGGCCCGAACCATGTGCTGCCGACGGCACGCTCGGCCCGGTTCTCGTCGGGGCTTTCGGTGCTGGATTTCCTCAAGCGCACGACGCTGGCGCGGCTGACGCCCGGCGCGCTGGCCGCGATCGGCCCTGCTGCGGTGCGGCTGGCGCAATCCGAGGGGCTTTCGGCACATGGTATGTCGGTTCAGGCCAGACTGGCCGCGTTGAATGGGGAGTGATGATGACCGAAACCACCGACCGGCTGGCCGCCATAACCATCGACGACAGCGCCATGGCGCCGGCGACGCCCGAGGTGGAGCAGGATCGCCGCGTCGCGGTCTTTGACCTGCTGGAAGACAACAGTTTCGCGCTGCCCGGCCGCAATGGCCAGCAGGCTCCGGCTGGCCCCTATGCGCTGTTGCTGGCGATGCGCGACAACCGGCTGGTCTTTGACATCAGCACCGAAGGCGGCGACAAGGTGGGCGAATTCCACCTGTCGATGGGGCCCTTTCGCCAGACGGTCAAGGATTACTTCCAGATCTGCGCCAGCTACGTCGATGCGGTGAAACGCCTGCCCCCGGCCCAGATCGAAGCCATCGACATGGCCCGGCGCGGCATCCACAACGAGGGCGCGCGCACCTTGCAGGAGCGGCTGGAGGGCAAGGCCGAGATCGACATCGACACCTCGCGGCGCCTGTTCACCCTGATCTGTGCGCTGATCCCGGGGTGATTCGTGAGCGGGCAATTTCCGAACTCGATACTGTTCTGCTGCGATCATAACGCCATCCGCTCGCCCATGGCCGAAGGGATGATGAAGAAATTCTACGGTCGCAGCGCCTATGTGCAATCGGCCGGGGTCAAGAACGACATGGAGATCGACGGCTTTGCCATTGCCGTCTGCCAGGAGATCGGGGTCGAGCTGTCGCAGCACCGCTCGCGCTCGTTCGAAGAGATGAAGGAATGGGGCGACGATCTCGGCAGCTTCGATCTGGTGGTGGCGCTGTCGCCCGCCAGCCAGCGTCAGGCCCTTGAATTGACGCGGGTTTCGCATCTTGATGTCGAATATTGGCCGATCATGGACCCGACGGGTCTGGCCGATGGGCGCGAGGCGCGGCTGGCGCTTTATCGCCAGATCCGCGACCAGATCCGCGACCGCATGATCACCCGTTTCGGCCCGCCGCTCGAGGATTGAGGGCGGCGATCAAGGACGGCGGGCGCCGCCCGGGCGCGCTAACCGAATCTTAGGGGATCTGTCCTAGGGTCGGACCAAGCGGTTTCGGAGTGAGCCCATGTCAGATTTCCTTTTTGCAGCCGACGACGGGCTGGAGCGGGCGATGGCCTCGCTGCAGACCCATCGAGCGGTCCTTGCCCTGGACGGGGTGGGGCGGATCGTCGCGATCAACCAATGCTATCTGCGGCTGACCGGCTTTCGACGCGACGAATTGATCGGGCGCCCGGTCTGGGTGCTGTTGGATCTGGGCGAACGCTGCGCCGGCCGGCTCAGCGCGCTGCTGGACCTGCCCGAAAATGGCGAGGCGCATCTGCCCGAGCTTGCGCATGTCACCAAGGCCGGGCGACGGTTTCGCGTCGATGCCCGTGTCTTTGCGGTGCCGGATGGGGACGGGCAGTCGGGGCTGAGCATGGTCTTTGCTCGCGCCGAGGACAGCGGCGGCCTGATCGAGCTGCGCCAGTTCCGCGAGCAGCCCCCGGTCGTGGCCAGCCCGGCGGCGGTGCCGCAGACGGGCCTGCGGCTGGCTCCGGCGGCCGGTCAGCGGCGCGAGCATTGAGGCGAGGGGGCGGCCTTACCCCCAAGCCGACGATCACACTTGACCGGCCCGATTTACGGCTTCGACAATCGGTCGGTCTATCCCACCCATGCGCGAATGATCGCGTCTGTGATCAATAGCACGATGGGATAAAGGATCAGCTTTCGAAGTTCGGCCCACATTTTTTGTGACATTCGGGTATTCTCCAGAGGCGAGATTGCCTTTGGCCAAATTAGGCGCGGCCGGAGAGACGATATATGTTGGCCAACCGGTCGCTCGCTTTTCTGGGATTGGTATTTGGTCCGCCCCAGAGGTGCCGGTTCGCTGGCCTGCAGAGATTGTCACCCGACCTTACGGCGCGGCGCATGGCATCCATTTTGGGGCGGCTTGCGGGGCGATGGGGCTGCCCCGGGGCTGGCCCTTTTGCGGGTGGAGGCCACATGGGCCAGTCCTGAGGCGGTCGTGTGTCAGGGGCGCGGCAGCAGGGGCGGGCGCCCTTCCGTCTGCCAGACGATCTGGCCGGGGCATGTGCGGCAGCGCATGGGGTCAGAATGGGCCACCTCCCGGTCCGGTCGGGATAGCCATCCGATCAGGCTGGGCCCGTCTCCCGATGAGGCCGCGACCGCGTGGAAAACAATCAGCGTTCTTGGGACAACCCGGCCTCGCGGCAGGGCAGGGCGCGCGGATCGAAACCCGCGCGCCGGTTTCTTACACCACCACCGCCGCACCTTCGGTGGCGGCGCTGACATGGGCGCGGAAGGCGCGGAACAACTCGCGGCCCATGCCCTCCGAGGCCGTGGCCGGGTCATATTGCATCGCCTCGCGGTTGGCGAAGTCCTCGGCCAGACATTCCAGCGTGCCGGCCACCGCGTCCAGCCGCACGATGTCGCCATCGCGCAGCCGGGCCAGCGGGCCGCCATTCGCCGCCTCGGGCGAAATATGGATTGCCGCCGGCACCTTGCCCGAGGCGCCCGACATCCGGCCATCCGTCACCAGCGCCACGCGCAGCCCGCGATCCTGCAGCACCGACAGCGTGGGCGTCAGCGAGTGCAGCTCCGGCATGCCATTGGCGCTGGGGCCCTGAAAGCGCACCACGACCACGGTGTCGCTGGTGAACTCACCGCGTTTGAAGGCGGCCTTGACCTCTTCCTGATCGGCAAAGATCCGGGCGGGGGCCTCGATCACATGCCGCTCTGGCGCCACGGCGGATACCTTGATCACGCCGCGACCCAGATTGCCGGCCAGCTGCTTCAGCCCGCCGATCGGGGCAAAGGGATTGCCGGCCGGGCGCAGGATCTTGTCGTTCAGCGTGTCGCGCGCGCCCTCGACCCATTCGATCCGGCCATCGCGCAGCTTGGGCTCTTGCGAGTAACTGTCCAGCCCGCCGCCGGTGATGGTCTTGACGTCGGGATGCAGCAGCCCCGCCTCGAGCAACTGGCCGATCATGTAGCCAAGCCCGCCTGCAGCGTGGAAATGGTTCACATCCGCCAGCCCGTTCGGATAGACCCGCGCCATCAGCGGGACGCTTTCCGACAGGTCGTGGAAGTCCTCCAGATCCAGCAGCACGCCCGCCGCCCGCGCCATCGCGGGCAGGTGCAGCACCAGATTGGTCGAGCCGCCGGTCGACATCAGCCCGACGATGCCGTTGACAAAGGCGCGTTCGTCCAGAACCTCGCCCGCCGGCAGATATTCGTTGCCAAGACGGGTGATGCCGGCGGCGCGCGCCACGGCCGCCACCGTCAGCGCATCGCGCAAAGGCGTGTTCGGATTGACAAAGCTGGAACCCGGCAGGTGCAGGCCCATGAACTCCATCAGCATCTGGTTGGTGTTCGCGGTGCCGTAGAAAGTGCAGGTGCCCGGCGCGTGATAGCTGGCCATCTCGGCGGCCATCAGCGCATCGCGTCCTACTTCGCCGGTGGCGAACTGATTGCGCACCTTGGACTTTTCGTCATTCGGCAGACCCGAAGGCATCGGCCCCGCCGGCACGAACACCGCTGGGATATGGCCAAAGGTTGCCGCTGCGATGATCAGGCCGGGCACGATCTTGTCGCAGACGCCCAGATACAGCGCCGCGTCGAATGTGTCATGCGACAGCGCCACGCCGGAAGCGAGCGCGATCACGTCGCGCGAAAACAGCGACAGCTCCATCCCGGCGCGCCCCTGGGTCACGCCGTCGCACATGGCGGGCACGCCGCCGGCGACCTGGGCCGTGGCGCCCGCCGCATGGGCGGCCTGCCGGATCAGATCGGGGTAGCGCTCATAGGGCTGATGCGCCGAGAGCATGTCGTTATAGGCGGTGACCACACCGATGTTGGGCTTGCGGGTGGTGGCCATGTCCTCTTTGTCGGGCATGGCGGCATAGGCATGGGCCTGGTTGCCGCAGCTCAGATGTGCGCGGCGCGGGCCTTCCTCGGCAGCGCGGGCGATCTTGGACAGATAGGCGGCGCGGCTGGACAGGGATCTTTCGCGAATGCGGTCGGTAACGCGGGCGATGGTGGCGTTGAGTGTCATGGGCTGGCGTCCTCCTGCATCACGATATAAACCGTTAGCGATAACAGTTCAACTGCTGCGGCTTGCCGTGTCCGGTCGCCCGTGTCAATTCTGCCCCGTTCCGCACGAGGCCCGCATGACTGTCGATCTGCCCACCATCCGTCTTCGCCCCAAATCCAAGCCGCAGGCGATTCGCCATGGATTCCCATGGGTCTTTGCCGATGAGGCGGTGACCGACCGCCGCACCCGCGCCATCGAGCCGGGCGGCTTTGCCGTGCTTGAGGATGCCGAGCGCAAGCCGCTGGGGCTCGTGACGGTCAATCCCAATTCCAAGATCATCGCCCGGATGATGGACCAAGATCCCGAGGCAAGCATCGACCGCGCCTGGATCGCCGCCCGGCTGGTGCGCGCGCTGGCGCTGCGCGAGCGGCTGTTCGACAAGCCGTTTTACCGGTTGGTCCATGCCGAGGCCGATGGCCTGCCCGGCACCATCATTGACCGTTTCGGCGATGCTGCCGTGATCCAGCCCAATGCCGCCTGGGCCGAGCGGCTGGTCGGGGATCTGGCGCAGGCGCTGCGCGATGTGACCGGGGTTTCGACCGTGATCCTGAACGGGCAGGGCCGCGCGCGCGGGCTGGAGGGTCTGCCGGAACGCATGGAGGTGCTTTCGGGCGGCGTCGATGTCCCGATCGAGGTGCCGATGAACGGCGCCATCTATCTGGCCGATGTTCTGGGCGGGCAAAAGACCGGCCTGTTCTATGATCAGCGCCCGAATCACGCCTTTGCCCAGCGTCTGGCGCAGGGCGCGCGCGTGCTGGACGTGTTTTCGCATGTCGGCGGCTTTGGTCTTGCGGCGCTGGCCGGCGGTGCCAGCCATGCCACCTGCGTCGACGGCTCGGCTGCGGCGCTGGAACTGGCGCGCGGCGGGGCGCGGGCCATGGGTGCCGAGGACCGGCTGACCACGCGGCAGGGCGATGCCTTCGCCCAGCTTGAGACGCTGGCCGCCGAGGGCGCGCAATTCGACGTGGTGATCTGTGATCCGCCGGCCTTTGCGCCCTCGAAACCCGCGCTCGAGGCGGGGCTGCGCGCTTATGAACGGGTCGCGCGTCTGGCCGCGCCTCTGGTTGCGCCAGGCGGCTATCTGGGCCTGTGTTCGTGCAGCCATGCCGCCGATCTGACCGCCTTTCGCAACGCCAGCGCGCGCGGCATCGGGCGGGGCGGGCGGCGGATGCAGCTTCTGCACAGCGGTCAGGCCGGCCCTGACCATCCGACCCTGCCGCAACTGGCCGAAACCGGCTATCTGAAGGCGCTGTTCTTCCGGCTGGACGGATGAAGGCGGTTCTGGATGCCTGCGTGCTTTACCCGACGGTGCTGCGCGAGATCCTGACCGACAGCGCCGCCGCCGGCCTGTTCCAGCCGGTCTGGTCGCAGCGCATTCTGGACGAATGGCGACTGGCCGCCGCCCGCCACGACCTGCCCGCCGGGGTCGAGATCGCGTTGCTGAACGAACGTTTCCCGGATGCGTCGGTCACCGCGACCGAGGCCGGCCCGGATCTGCCAGACCCCGCCGACCGCCATGTGGTCGCGGCGGCGCTGGCCTCGGGGGCGGGCGTGATCGTGACGGCGAATCTGCGCGATTTCCCGCGCCATGTGCTGGCCCCGCTGGGGCTGCGGGCCGTCCATCCCGATGAATTCCTGCGCGACCTGTTCCTGAGCCATCCCGCCGAAATCCTTGCCGCTGTCGAGGCGACCGAGGCCCGCGCCGCACGCGCCGGCGGCCAGATGACGCGCAAGGAGCTGATCCGCCGCGCCCGTCTGCCGCGTCTGGGCAAGGCGATCACACGGCAGGGAGCTGCGGACGAATCGGAAGGTCAGGGTTGATGTTATCGCTAACAGAGGGTATTCCGGTGCCGAGCGATGAGGAGAATGTGATGGTTTCGCGCATCATTCCTGTTGAAGACTTCGACCTTGTCATCTTCGGTGCGACCGGCGATCTGGCGCATCGCAAGATCCTGCCCGGCCTTTACCGCCGCTATGTCGCCGGCCAGATTCCGGGCACCGCCCAGATCATCGGCGCCGCCCGCACCCAGCAGGATGACGCAGCCTTTCGCGCCGAAGCGCGCGAGGCGATCCGCAAATTCGCCAACAAGGGCGACGACCTGTCCCAGCTTGACGATTTCCTGAACCACCTTGGCTATGTCGCGGTGGACGCGCGCGGTGAGGGCGGCTGGGACGAGCTGAAATCCCGCGTCCGTCCGGGCGTGGTGCATGCCTTCTATTTCTCGGTGGCGCCTTCGCTCTTTGGCGATATCGCCCAGCGGCTGGCCGACAATGGCATCGCCGATGCCGACAGCCGCATCGTGGTGGAAAAGCCCTTTGGCCGCGACCTTGCCTCGGCGCGCGAGCTGAACGCGGTGCTGGCACGGCATTTCGTCGAACAGCAGATCTACCGGATCGACCATTATCTGGGCAAGGAAACCGTCCAGAACCTGATGGCGGTGCGCTTTGCCAACATGTTGTTCGAACCGCTCTGGAACGCGCAATATGTCGATCACGTCCAGATCACCGTGGCCGAGACCGTGGGCGTCGGCGGGCGCGGCGAATATTACGACCATTCGGGCGCGATGCGCGATATGGTGCAGAACCACCTGATGCAGCTTCTGTGCCTGATCGCGATGGAGCCGCCCTATCATTTCGACCCCAATGCGGTGCGCGACGAAAAGCTCAAGGTGATCCGCGCGCTGGAGCCGCTGGAGCCGGGTGATATCGTGCGCGGCCAATATCAGGCCGACAGCGACGGGCCGGGCTATCTGCAGGACGTGGGCAATGCCGATTCGCGCACCGAAAGCTTTGTCGCGCTCAAGGTGCGGATCGCCAACTGGCGCTGGACCGGCACGCCCTTCTATCTGCGCACCGGCAAGAAGCTGCGCGCGCGCACCAGCGAGATCGTGGTGACCTTCAAGGCGCCGCCGCATTCGATCTTTGACACCGAAAACGAACCGCGCTCGAACCAGCTTGTCATCAAGCTGCAACCCAACGAGGGCATGGATCTGACGGTGATGATCAAGGAACCCGGTCCCGGCGGCATGCGCCTTGTGCAGGTGCCGCTGGATATGAGCTTTGCCGACGCGCTGGGCGCCGATGGCACCGACATGCCCGACGCCTATGAGCGGCTGATCATGGATGTGATCCGTGGCAACCAGACGCTGTTCATGCGCGGCGACGAGGTCGAGGCCGCCTGGGCCTGGACCGATCCGATCATCGCCGATTGGGAGGCTGGATCAAAACGCCCCGAGCCCTATGATGCAGGCTCAAGCGGTCCCGAAGAGGCGCTGCGCCTGCTGCACCGCGACAACCGCCGATGGAGGGAGATCCGGTCGTGACCCTGGAGTTCGTCGAATACCCTGACCGCGAGATGCTGGCCCTGTCGCTGGCCGGCAAGATCGCCAGCCAGCTTTCCCAGCACCTGCGCGGCAACGAAACCGCCAGCCTCTGTGTGCCGGGCGGCACCACGCCGGCGCCGGTTTTCGACACGCTCTCGGGCACCGAGCAACTGGACTGGTCGCGGGTCACGGTGTTTCTCAACGACGAGCGCTGGGTCGATGGTGAACATCCGCGCTCGAACAGCCGGCTCTTGCGCCGCCATCTGCTGACCGGCAATGCCGCCGCTGCGGCCTATGTCGATCTCTATACCGGTGCGGCCCGCCCCGAGGATGCCGCTGCGGCGCTGGCCGAAGCGGTCGCCCCGCATCTGCCGATCACCGTGCTGCTGCTTGGCGTGGGCAATGACATGCACACCGCCAGCCTGTTTCCCGGCACGGCGGAAACCGGACTGGCACTGGCGCCCGACGCGCCGCTGGTCATGGCCGTCAACAGCGTTGCGGACGAGCCGCGCATCACCCTGACCGCGCCCGCGCTGCAAAGGGCCATCAACACCCATCTGATGATCACCGGCCCCGACAAGCGCGCCGCGCTTGAGCGGGCGCAAACCCTTGACGCCCGCGACGCGCCGATCCGCGCCTTTCTGGGCGATATCACCGTGCACTGGGCAGAGTAGCAGAGACATTTAGCATCATGACCGATATCTGGAACCGCCTGATCTCCCACCGCCAAGCGCAGGGCGATCTGCGCATCGACGCGCTCTTTGCCGCCGATGCCGGCCGCGCCCGGAACTTTTCCACCGCCGCCGACGGGCTGGTGCTGGACTGGTCCAAGACCCGCATCGACGCCCCGGCGCTGGCGCTGCTGCTGGAGCTGGCCCAGCCGGTGGCCGCGCGGCGCGATGCCATGTTCGGCGGCGAACGCATCAATGAAACCGAGGACCGCGCCGTGCTGCATACCGCGCTGCGCAACCTCGAAGGCTCGGTCGTGGTCGAGGGCCGCGACGTGATGCCCGACGTGCGCGAAACCCACGCCCGGATGCGCGAGTTCGCCGCGCAGGTCCGCGACGGCCGCTTTGCCGGGCAGGGTGGCAAGATCACCGATGTCATCAATATCGGCATCGGCGGCTCGGATCTTGGCCCGGCCATGGCCACGCGGGCGCTGGCGCCGTGGCATGACGGGCCGCGCGTGCATTTCGTCTCGAACGTGGACGGCGCCGATATCGCCGACACGCTCAAGGGGCTCGATCCGGCGACCACGCTGGTCATCGTCGCCTCCAAGACCTTCACCACCATCGAGACGATGACCAATGCCGAAACGGCGCGCAACTGGATGGCGCAGACCGTCTCGCTGCCGGCGGCGCAATTTGCCGCGCTCAGCTCGGCTCAGGGCCGCACCGCGCAATGGGGCATCGACGCCGACCGCGTCTTCGGCTTCGAGGATTGGGTCGGCGGCCGCTATTCGATGTGGGGTCCGATCGGCCTGTCGCTGATGATCGCCATCGGCCCCGAGCAGTTCGAGCGTTTCCTCGCTGGCGGCCTTGCGATGGACAACCACTTCCGCAATGCCCCGCTGGCCGAAAACCTGCCGGTGATTCTGGCGCTGGTGGGCATCTGGCATCATCAGGTCTGCGGCTATGGCACCCGCGCCGTGCTGCCCTATGACAACCGGCTGGCGCGGCTGCCGGCCTATCTGCAGCAGCTCGAAATGGAATCGAACGGCAAGGGCGTGGCCATGGACGGCTCGGACCTGACCGTGCCCTCGGGCCCGGTGGTCTGGGGCGAGCCGGGCACCAACGGCCAGCATGCCTTCTACCAGCTCATCCATCAGGGCACGGCGGTGGTGCCTTGCGAATTCATGATCGCCGCGCGCGGCCATGAACCGGCGCTGGCCCATCACCACCTGCTGCTGATCGCCAATTGCCTCGCCCAGTCCGAAGCCCTGATGCGCGGCCGCTCGCTCGACGAGGCGCGCGCCCTGATGCAGGCCAAGGGCCTTCAGGGCGCCGAGCTGGAACGTCAGGCCCGCCACCGCGTCTTCCCGGGCAACCGGCCCTCGACCACGCTGGTGATGACCGAACTGACCCCCTACACCCTGGGCCAGATCGTCGCGCTCTACGAGCATCGCGTCTTCGTCGAAGGCGTCATCCTCGGCATCAACAGCTTCGACCAATGGGGCGTCGAACTCGGCAAGGAGCTGGCGCTCAAGGTGGCGCCACTGCTTCAGGACGGCAATGCGCCGGGCCATGACGCCTCGACCGAACATCTCGCCGAACTGATCCGCGCCCTGCGCGGCTGACCCGCGAAACCGGCCGCCGCCCACCCTGGGGCGGCGGCCCCTCACGCCGCATCCCATGCGCGGCGCCCATCATTCACCATTTCCCAAATACCCAAATCCGGCCGTGCCACCGGAACGGCGCAGGGAAAATCATCCCCCATTGCCAGTCGCCCCCGCCCGCTCCTAACTTGCGCCCGACAAGGGAAGGAGATCACCATGTCCGATCAATGGGGCTTTGACACCACCGCCATCCATGCCGGGGCCGCCCCCGATCCGGCCACCGGCGCGCGGCAGGTGCCGATCTATCAGACCACCGCCTATGTGTTTCAGGACGCCGCCCATGCCGCCCGGCTCTTCGGCCTGCAAGAGGTGGGCTATATCTATTCGCGCCTGACCAACCCGACGGTGGCCGCGCTGCAATCGCGCGTGGCGGCCCTCGAAGGCGGCGCCGGCGCGGTCTGCTGCTCTTCGGGCCATGCCGCGCAGATCATGGCGCTGTTCCCGCTGATGGGTCCGGGCTGCAACATCATCGCCTCGACCCGGCTTTACGGCGGCACCATCACCCAGTTCAGCCAGACCATCCGCCGCTTTGGCTGGAGCGCGAAATTCGTCGATCTGGATGATCTCAACGCGCTGCGCGCCGCCGCCGATGGCAATACCCGCGCCATCTTCTGCGAATCGATCTCGAATCCCGGCGGCTATGTCACCGACATTCCCGCCGTCGCCCGCGTCGCCGACGAACTGGGCGTGCCGCTGATCGTCGACAACACGCTGGCCACGCCCTATCTGTGCAAACCGATCGAGCTTGGTGCTACGCTGGTCGCGCACAGCCTGACCAAATACATGACCGGCAATGGCACCGTGACCGGCGGCGTCGTGGTCGACAGCGGCAAGTTCGACTGGTCGGCCTCGGACAAGTTTCCCAGCCTGTCGCAGCCCGAACCCGCCTATCACGGCCTCAAGTTCCACGAGACCTTCGGCAACCTCGCCTTTACCTTCCACAGCATCGCCATCGGGCTGCGCGATCTGGGCATGACCATGAACCCGCAGGGCGCGCATTACACCTTGATGGGCATCGAGACGTTGGGCCTGCGGATGGAGCGTCACGTCGCCAATGCCCAGACCGTGGCCGAATGGCTGGAACAGGACCCGCGCGTGGCCTCGGTCACCTATGCCGGGCTCGCCTCATCGCCGTGGAATGCGACCGCGCAGCGGGTCTATCCCAAGGGAGCGGGGGCGCTTTTCACCTTCTCGATAAAGGGCGGCTATGATGCGGCGGTCAAGCTTGTCGACAATCTCAAACTGTTCAGCCATGTCGCGAACCTTGGCGATGCGCGCTCGCTGGTGATCCATTCGGCCTCGACCACGCACAGCCAGCTGACCGATGCGCAAAAGATCGCAGCCGGGGCCGGCCCCGATGTGGTGCGCCTGTCGATCGGCATCGAGGATGCGGGCGACATCATCGCTGATCTGGATCAGGCTCTGGCAGCGGCCAGCGCCTGACCGCACCGGTTCATGAAAACGGCCGGCAGGGCGATCCCTGCCGGCCGTTCTGTTTCATCCGGCCGCGTCAGTTCGCCGGGGGCGGGGGCGGCGGCGCATCCGGGGCCTCGGCGCCCGGCGCGGGCGGCGGGCCTGCGGGCAGCAGGTCGAACACCGCCGAAACCTGCGCCGAGACCGTCAGCTCGCCCGCCTCGACCGGCGTCGAGGCCGCCTTGGCATCCATCGCCGCGCGCATCAGCAGGGGCTGCGGCGCCTCGATCACCGGCGAATCCGACAGCACGCGCAGCGCGCCCAGCCGCATGCCCGCCGCCTCGGCCATCAGCTCGGCCTTGTGGCGCGCATCCGCGACGGCGGCGGCCCGCGCCTCGTCCTGCGCCGCGCCCATGTCCTCGCGCGAAAAGCCGATGCCCGAGATCTCGTTGGCGCCCGAGGCGACCAGCTTGTCGAGCACCTCGCCCAGCTTGGCGATGTCGCGCACCCGCAGGCTGACGCTGTTCTGCGCCACATAGCCTACCAGTTTCGGTGCCTGATTTTCGGGATAGTCCATCTGCGCCGCCAGATTCAGCCCCGAGGTCTGGATGTCGCGCGCCTCGACGCCTTCGGCCTTCAGCGTCTCGATGACCTTTTGCTGCTGGGCGGCGGTCTTGCTCATGGCTTCGGCAGCGGTCGGGGCCTGCGAGCTCACGCCCAGCGTGATGGTGGCGATGTCGGGCTGGGCGACGGCCTGACCCGAGCCGCTGACGGAAAGCCGCGCCGGTTGCGGCGGCATCGGGTGATGCTTGCCATGCGCCTCGGGCGGCGGCGGGGCATCGGGGGCCTGAGCGAACGCCGGCCCGGCCAGCATCAATGCGGCGGCCAGAGGCAGGGCGGTCGAACGGAAACGGGACATTCAGATTTCTCCCTCGGGTGCTGCGGCGGAAGTTGCCGCAGCATGTTGCAGTGCGGCCATATAACCCTCAAAGCGCCTCGCGGCTCCCTCACAATGAGGTGTTCGGCTTTTCACGGGTCGCGTTCTGCGGTAGTCCATAAAAATCAATTTGAATTCGCGCTGCGAGCGCCCGGAAGTGCAAGGCAAAGCCTATAGATGTCGCTTGATTCCGTTACCGAATACGCCCTCTCGTTCAGTGGCGATGCCGTGCATCTGCTCAGCAGGTCCGCCCAGCTGTCGGCGGCAGAGGCGCGGGTGCCCGGCTGGCGGCACCTTGGCTCGGTCGATTTCGAGACGGCGGGCTTTCGCGATGCGCTGAACCAGCTGCGCTGCATGGCGACTGGCGCCGGTCCCGACACCGAGTTGCCGCTGACGCTGGTGATCCCCGACGACCAGATCCTTTACACGACGCTGACCGTGGCGGCCTCGGTCGACCGCGAGCGGGCGGTGGGGCAGGCGCTGGACGGGCTGACGCCCTATCCGATCGGCGAGCTGTCCTTTGACTGGCATGGCGACGGCGACAGTGTGCGCGTCGCGGCGGTGGCGCGTCAGACCCTGCGCGAGGCCCGCGATTTCGCTGCCGAATACGGGTTCCGGGGCGTGGGCTATTGCGCCGACCCGCAAGAGGGCCAGTTCCCCGGCGAGCCGGTCTTCGTGCTGGACGCGCCGCAGCGCAGCCGCGCGGCGGTTGCCCCGGTCGGGGCGGCTGCGATCCCGGTTGCGGCCGATGCGGTTCTGGCCGCCGCAGGCCCGGTCGATGAAATCCCGGCCAAGGCCGTGACAGAAGCCTTGGCCAAGCCGCAAACCGGTGCAGATGCCGCCGAGGCGGCCGAGGACGCCGAAAGCGCGGCTCTCGAAGCCGCCACCGCGCCCGAGGATCTGGCCCTTCCGGCCGATGATCCCGGCGCCAGCGCCCCGGCCGATGCGGCCGCGCCTGAGAACGAGGATAAGGCCGAGCCGGCCTCGGACCCGGACGCCGAGCCGACCGAGGCCAAGGTGGATGCCGGCGTCCCCGAAGCCGAGGTCGAAGCCCCCGCCGAGGCCGCTGCCGAAACCGTCACGGAATCCGCCGCCGAGACTCCGACCACCGAAACCCCGGTGGCCGAGGCGGATGAGGCCACCAAGGACGCCCCCGCCGAACCTGCCGTCGCCAAGCCTGCTGCTGCTGCGCCCGTCGTCCGTCACGCTCCGGCCCGGCCGGGCACGCCCAAGGTCGCGCCTCGGGTCGAGGCGCTGAACCCGCGTGCCCGCGCCCTGCATGATCGCGCCGCCGAGGCCCGCCAGCAGCGCGAAGAGCCTGCCGGCTTCGGCATGGCCGAGCGCCCCGGCGCCAGCGGCCATCGCGGTGGCCTGGCCAGCCTCTTGGGCATGTTGGCGCTGCTGGTCGTCGGGCTGGTGCTGATCTGGGCCTTTGCCGTTCCGGGCGACCGTCCGGCGCAAGTGGTGGCCGTCGATGATGCCGCGCCCGCTTCGGCCACGGCACCCGCCGCTGACAGCGTGCCGCAAACGACTGCCGCGCCCGAAGCCGCCGAAACCGTCGAGCCGGCCCCCGCCGCCGTCCCGGAAACGCAGACCCAGACCGACACCCCGGTCACGGATCCGGCCACGGGCGAAAGCTCGGTGCCGGCCGATACACAACTGGCCGCAGCGGACGACACCATTCCCGATGACGGGCCGATGCCGCAGGTCAAGGCGGTCGAAGAGCCGGTCTCGGCCCTGACCGAGGCTGAACAGCGCCGCGTCGTGATCGCCGCCGCCGCCGTGGCCGCCGCCGTCGTGCCGCCGCATGCGCCCGGTGCCGTCGCCCCGGCCCATCCGGTGACCACGGGCACCGCCACTGATGCCGCGACCGCGCCGCTGCTGGCGACCCGTCCCAATCAGGCGCCGGCGGCCCGCAACACCACGCCTGCCGCAAACGTGCCGGTGGCCACCAGCGCCCCGACCCGTGCGCCCGCCAGCAATGCAGGCAACGCCGCGACCGGCGGGCGGGGCCAATCCGCCCCCAGCCGCGCCGCGATCAATGCCGCCGTGCAAGAGGCCAATGGCGTCGGCGCCGACACGCTGACCCGTTCGGCCCGACCGGGCCTGTCGCCCCGGCGCAGCACGCCCACGACCTCGGTGCCGCGTGCCGACAGCGCGCCGCAACTGCCGGGCGCTGCTCCGGCCAGCACGGGCAAGGCCAGCGGCGCCCGCCCGCCCGCCCGCCGCGCTGCTGCGGCTGGTGCCGGCGCGGCCGCGACCACCCCCGCCGCCGCGCCGCAGGCCAAGCGCCCGCCGCAGCGTCCCGAGGGCTCGGTCCCTGATACGCTGGGCGATCAGCTGCTGGATGCCGGCGAACAGCGCCAGCTGGACGGGCTGATCCTTGACCTGCGCCGGCATGGGCTGGCCATGGCCGCGCCGGGCACGCCGCAGCGGCTGGCCGATGCCCGGCCCTCGCGCAAGCCCCGGCATGAGGCCACCGCCAGCGACGCCGTCTCCTCTTCGGCGGTCGAGGCGGCGCTGAAATCGGCAACCACGCCACCACCCAACAAGGGAGCAGAGACCAGCTCGGCCGCTGCCAAGCCCGCCCGGGATTCGGGCGGGCTTTTGCGTGGCTCGAACCGCCCGGCCGCCCGGCCCGGCTCGGCTCAGGCCAGCGCGGCGAAATCGGACGGCGGCAAGGCCGAGGCCAAGGCAGACAGCAAGGCCGAGGCCAAATCCGGCGGCAAGACCGCTGGCGGCGCCGGCCTGTCGGCCGCGGCGGTCGAGGAAGCCATCGCCGCCGCCGTCGATGCCTCGCCCGCCACGCCGGGCGGGGTGCAACTGTCGTCGCTGCGTTCCTCGCCGCTGCCGCCCCGGCGCAGCGACGCCGGGCCCGCCAGCGCAGCCGCCCCCGCCGTCAGTTTGGCCGCCAGCCCCCGCTCGCCCAGTGCGATCCTGCCCGAGGCCCCCGCCGCCACGCCCGAACCGCCTGCGGCCGCTGCCACCGCGCCGGGCCCCAGCGAGGCCGAGATCGCCGCCCGTCGCGCGCTTGATGAGCAATTGCAGGCCCAGGCCGAGGCGCGCATCCGCGCCCGCGCCGCCGCCGATGCCGCTGCCGAAGCGCAGGCCCGTGCCCAGGCCGAGGCCCGTGCCCGCGCGCAGGCCGCCGCCGAGGAACGCGCCGCGCTGGCCAACCGGCAAACCTACAAGCCGCCAGAGATCGACGACGAGCCCGAACTGGCCGGCGCCGGCGCGCGCGGCGGTGTCACGGCGGCCAATGTTGCCCGCAGCGCCACGCAATCACGTGGCATCGACATGCGCCGCACCACGATCATCGGTATCATCGGCGCCGGACAGGCCAGCCGGGCGCTGATCCGGTTGCGCAGCGGCAAGGTCGTGACCGTGCGTCTGGGTGACCGCATCGACGGCGGCACCATCAATTCGATCGGCGATGGCCGGCTGACCTATGTCAAGGCGGGGCAGGTGCGCGAACTGCGGATGCTGGACGGCCGCTAGATGGAATCCTTCCTGCCGGTCGCAACCGTCTACCTGCTGACCATGGTGATCGCAGTGCCGCTCTCGGCCCGGCTGGGGCTGGGCTCGGTCCTGGGCTATCTGATCTCGGGCATCCTGATCGGCCCGGTGCTGGGGCTGGCCGGGTCCGAGGGCGAGATGGCCGATTTGCAGCATTTCGCCGAATTCGGCGTGGTGATGATGCTGTTCCTGATCGGGCTGGAGCTTGAGCCCCGCGCGCTGTGGCAGATGCGCCAGCGGCTGGTTGGGCTGGCCGGCATGCAGATCCTTGGCACCATCGCGCTGCTGACGCCCATCGCCATGCTGATGAACCAGACATGGCAGGTGGCGCTGACGCTGGGCATGATCCTGTCGCTCAGCTCGACCGCCATCGTCTTGCAGACCCTATCCGAGAAGTCGCTGATGCAGACGGCGGGCGGGCGCAGCGCCTTTGCCGTGCTGCTGACGCAGGACATCGCGGTGATCCCGATGATCGCGCTGATGCCGCTTCTGGCCAGCCGGGCGATGGTCGGCGCCGAGGAGCATGGCGGCGCCGCCTTCATGCACACGCTGCCGGGTTGGGCCACGGCGCTGGTGACGCTGGGTGCTGTGGCGGTGGTGATCCTGATGGGGCAATATCTGATCCGTCCGGTGTTTCGCTATGTCTATGCCGCGCGGCTGAACGAGCTGGACACCGCGCTGGCGCTGCTGATCGTGGTGGGCATCGCCTCGCTGATGGAAAGCGTGGGGCTGTCGCCCGCGCTTGGCACTTTCTTGGCCGGGGTGATGCTGGCCGGGTCCGAGTTCCGCCATGAGCTTGAAGGCCAGATCGCGCCCTTCAAGGGGCTGCTTCTGGGCCTGTTCTTCATCACCGTCGGCGCCGGGATGAATTTCGGCATGGTGTTTGACCGGCCCGTGCTGGTTCTGGGCGTGACCGTGCTGGTCATCGCCATCAAGGCGCTGGTGCTGCATCTGGTGGCCCGCGTCACCGGGTTGACCGGGCGCGATCGGACGCTGTTCACCCTGTCGCTGGCGCAGGCGGGCGAATTCGGGTTTGTCCTGATCTCTTACGCCGTGTCGCTGGCCATCCTGCCGCGGGCGCTGGCGCAAGGCATGCTGCTGGTCATCGCGCTGTCGATGCTGGCCACGCCGCTGCTGTTCATCCTTGCCGATTTCATCTCGCGCCGTCTGGCCGAGGAACGCGCCAGCGTGCCGCCCTATGAGGTTCCCGAACGCCAGCTGATCATCATCGCGGGCGTCGGGCGCTTTGGTCAGGTGGTGAACCGGCTGGTCACCATGTCGGGCTTTCAGACCACGGTTCTGGACACCGACCTTGAGGTGATCCAGCTGATGCGCCGCTTTGGCTTCAAGGGCTATTTCGGCGATCCGACCCGGCCCGAGATCCTGACCGCCGCCGGGCTCGACAAGGCGCGCATCCTTGTCGCCGCGCTGGACGACCCCGAGGCGAACCTGCGGCTGATTCGCTATGCCAGGGAAAAACGTCCCGACATTGTCATCATCGCCCGCGCCCGCGACCGGGTGAACGTGTTCCAGCTTTATGACGCAAAGGCCGATCATATCGTGCGCGAGACCTTCGACAGCTCGCTGCGCGCCGGGCGGTATGTGCTGGAACATCTGGGCCTTTCGGATTACGAGGCGGCCGAGCTGGAAAAGATCTTTTACAAGATGGACCGCGCCAGCCTGCGGCAACTGGCCGAGGTCTGGAAACCCGGCGTGCCCTTGCAGGACAACCCCGATTATGTCCGCCTGAGCCGCGAACTGAACCGGCAACTGGAAAACGCGCTGGCCGAGCGCTTTGCCCATGGTCCCAGTGCCGGCCCCATCGACCCCGACGAGGATGAGGACGAGGCCCCCGAGCACGGCTTGCCGCCGGCCCCCGGCCGCTCGGTCGGGCGCTAGCGGCTTGCGAGACGCGGCCCAAGCGCCTAGAACACCCGGCAAATGCTAGGGGAACCGCCATGCTCGATCATCTGACCTATACCGCGCCGCAACCCAAGGTGATCGCCGGGGCCAAGGGCGACTGGGAACTGGTCATCGGGCTGGAGGTTCACGCGCAGGTCGCCTCGAACGCCAAGCTGTTTTCGGGCGCCTCGACCGGCTTTGGCGCCGAGCCGAACAGTCATGTGGCCTTTGTCGATGCCGCCATGCCCGGCATGCTGCCCGTGATCAACGAATTCTGCGTGGCGCAGGCGGTGAAAACCGGGCTGGGCCTGAAGGCCGGGATCAACCTGCGCTCGGCGTTTGACCGCAAGAACTATTTCTATCCCGACCTGCCGCAGGGCTATCAGATCAGCCAGCTTTACCACCCCATCGTGGGCGAGGGCGAGGTGATCGTGGACATGGGCCCCGGCGTCGCCCGCCGCGTCCGCATCGAGCGTATCCATCTGGAACAGGACGCCGGCAAGTCGATCCACGACATGGACCCCAACATGTCATTCGTCGACCTGAACCGCACCGGCGTCGCCCTGATGGAGATCGTCAGCCGCCCCGACATCCGTGGCCCCGAAGAGGCCGCAGCCTACGTCGCCAAGCTGCGCCAGATCATGCGCTATCTGGGCACCTGCGACGGCAACATGCAGAACGGCAACCTGCGCGCCGATGTGAACGTCTCGGTCTGCCCGCCCGGCGCCTATGAGCGTTATCAGGAAACGCAGGATTTCAGCCATCTGGGCACCCGCTGCGAGATCAAGAACATGAACTCGCTGCGCTTCATTCAGGCCGCCATCGACTACGAGGCCCGTCGCCAGATCGCCATTCTGGAGGACGGCGGCAGCATCGTGCAGGAAACCCGCCTCTATGATCCCGACAAGGGCGAAACCCGCTCCATGCGTTCCAAGGAAGAGGCGCATGACTACCGCTATTTCCCCGATCCCGACCTGCTGCCTTTGGACATCGAACAGGCCTGGGTCGACGACATCGCCGCCGCCATGCCGGAACTGCCGGATGAAAAAAAGGCCCGCTTCGTCAAGGATCTGGGGCTGTCGGAATATGACGCGGGCGTCCTGACCGCCGAGGTCGAGAATGCGGATTACTTCGAATCCGTGGCCTCGGGCCGCGATGGCAAGATGGCCGCGAACTGGGTCATCAACGAGCTGTTTGGCCGTCTGAACAAGGAAGGGCTCAGCGTTGAGACCTCGCCCGTCTCGGCCAGTCAGCTCGGCGGCGTGATCGACCTGATCGGCTCGGGCGCGATTTCGGGCAAGATCGCCAAGGACCTGTTCGAGATCCTGTGGACCGAAGGCGGCGACCCGGCAGCCATCGTCGAAGAGCGTGGCATGAAGCAGGTGACCGACCTCGGCGCCATCGAAAAGGCCGTGGACGAAATCATCGCCGCGAACCCGGCGCAGGTTGAAAAGGCCAAGGCCAACCCGAAACTTGCGGGCTGGTTCGTCGGTCAGGTGCTGAAAGCCACCGGCGGCAAGGCCAACCCGGCGGCGGTGCAGGATCTGGTGGCGCAAAAGCTGGGGCAGTAAGCCCGGCTTGCGGCTATTCGGGGCGCGCGCTGCCTGCGCCCCGAAGCTGCCGCCAGTCAGGTGCCGCTGAGCATGCGCGAGATGCGCAGCGCATAGCGGTCGGTCATGCCCGAGGTGAAATCCGCCAGCGCATGCAGGGCGGTTTCGGCATCCTGCAGATCGCGCAGGTCCAGCGCCAAGGCGCGTGCAAGCTGCTGCGAATGCGGCGACAGCTTCTCCGCGTCCCAGCCGCAGCGCGCCATATCCTCATAGACCGGCAGGATGCCCGACATGACATTGGCGATGATGCGTCGGCCGGAAAGCTCCAGCTCGGTCTTGCGCGGCGCGGTAAATATCTGATCGCCGGCCAGAGCCTTGACCTCGGCAAAGGCCGGGCCCAGCCGGCTGGCGCCGATCAGGTCGCCGGAAAACCGGCCCTGCATGATCGCGTCGTAATGCTGGACAAAGGCGGCCTCGCAGGCCTCGACCGCCGCGCCGATACTGCGGGCACGCAATGAGGCGATTTCCTCGGCCGGGGTCATGCTGGCGGGGCGGACTTTGGTCACGCCCGCGATATCGGCAAGGATCGCCCGAACGCGGTCATAGGGCAACTCGCCGGTGGTAAAGGCATCCTCAAGATCGACGATGTTGTAGGTGATGTCATCGGCGGCCTCCATCAGAAAGACCAGCGGATGGCGCGCCCAGAACCGGCCTGCGCCGCTGATCCGCTCGGGCAGGCCCAGCGTCTCTGCCACATCGCGAAATGCGGGCAGATCGGACTGGAACAGGCCGAATTTCTTCAGCCCGACATAGCCCGCCCCGGCGGGATCTTCGGCCCGGATCAGGTCGCGGTCAGTCGCCCCGACCGGATATTTGGTGAACGCGCCCAGCGTCGCCTTGCACAGCCGCATGCCGCCGTCGCCGCGATACATCTCCAGCCGGGTCAGGATGCGAAAGCCCTGCGCATTGCCCTCGAAGGCGGTAAATTCGCGCTGCTGCCCGGCGGGGATTTCGGCAAACAGGCCGCCGTTTGTGGCAAAGCGGTCCTGAAACCACGCGCCCATCGCCTCTTCGCCGGAATGGCCAAAGGGCGGGTTGCCGATGTCATGTGCCACGCAGGCCGCCTGCACGATATTGGCAAGGTCATCGACCTCGGCGGCGGCGATGGCGCCTTGCCCGGCCAGCCATTGCCCGATGCGGGTCGCCAGCGAGCGGCCGACGCTGCTGACCTCGATCGAATGGATCAGCCGGTGATGCACATGGTCATGCTCGTAAAGCGGCTGCACCTGCGTCTTGTTGGCAAGCCGCCGGAACGGGGCCGAGAACACGATGCGGTCATGGTCCTGCACAAAGACCGAGCGGCTTTTCTGGCCCTGATAGCGGTCATCGCCAAATCGCCGCGAGGAAAGCAGCCGGTCCCATTGCATGCGCCTGTCGTCCAAATGCCTGATCCCCTGCGGTTGCCGGCGCCATATTGGGCCGACCCTGCGGCGGCGGCCAGTGTCTTTCGCCGGGTGAGCGGGGCAGGGGGGCGGCCCCGGCATGGGTGCGGCTTCCCTTGCGCGCGCAACTCGCCTAACCTGTGGCAAAGGAAAGGCCAGACCATGAGCAGCTACGAATACAACGTCATTCCCGCCCCCGCCCGCGCCGAAAAGGCCAAGGGCGCAAGGACCGGGATTGACCGTTTCGCCGCCACGCTCAGCGATGTGCTGAACGATATGGCCCGCGACGGTTGGGAATATGTCCGCGCCGAGACCCTGCCGGCCGAGGAACGCTCCGGCCTGACCAGCCGCAGCACGGTCTATCACAACGTGCTGATCTTCCGTCGCGCCCTCGCCTCCGACGTAGGTGCGGCGCCACGCATCGAATCTCGACCGGCTGAGCCCCCGGCCGCCCCCCGGATCGAAACCGACCTCGCCGCCCCGTCAGCCGAACCTGCGGCCCCGCCCGCCGTGCGCGCGCCGTTCAGCCAGCCCATGCGCAGCACCGTCGCGCCCGCAGCAAAAGCGGCCCCGGCAGCACCGCGACCGGCCGAGCCGCCGCTGACCCGCAGCCCGGCGCATCCGCTGACCCCGCCCGGCCCGCGCCTCGGCCCGGCAAGCCGCTGATCCTTCACCGTTTCAGAAATACCCCGGGGTGAAGCCCCGCAGGGGCGAGGGGCAGCGCCCCTTTCCTTACTCATGCGGGGCCTTGGGAATGCGGCGCCCTACCAATGCGGCGGGCGCTGATCGGCCAGCGGGATCGTGCCGCCCTCGGCCTCGCGTTCGGCCTCGCGCTCCATCAGCAGGCCGACCCGGCGCGACAGCCGCGCAATGTCGCGTTCCTGCCGGGCGACCACCTCGGACAGATCCTCGACCACCCGGCTCAGATGCGCCACGGCTTCCTCCAGCCGCAGGGTTTGCTCGTTCTTGTCCATCCAGCCTCCATCCGCTAGACCCCCGCATGGAAAAGCCCGAGGCAAACCATGGCGAAAGATCTCAAGAAACAGCCCCGACCCAAGGCGGAAACGCCCAAGGGGTTCCGCGACTATTTCGGCGCTGACGTGACCGAGCGCAAGCAGATGCTGGACCGCATCACCGAGATCTATCACCGCCACGGCTTCGAGCCGCTGGAAACCAGCGCCGTCGAGACCGTCGAGGCGCTGGGAAAATTCCTGCCCGACGTGGATCGCCCCAATGCCGGCGTCTTTGCCTGGCAAGAGGCCGAGGTGCCCGGCGGCGGTGCCGGCGACTGGCTGGCACTGCGCTATGACCTGACCGCACCTTTGGCGCGGGTGGCCGCCCAATTCCGCAACGATCTGCCCAGCCCCTACCGGCGTTATGCGATGGGCCCGGTCTGGCGCAATGAAAAGCCGGGGCCGGGGCGGTTCCGGCAATTCTATCAATGCGATGCCGATACCGTCGGCACGGCCAGCGTGGCCGCCGATGCCGAAATCTGTGCCATGCTGTCGGCGGCGCTGGAACATGCCGGCATCCCCTGCGGCGATTACCTGATCCGCATCAACAACCGCAAGGTTCTGAACGGCATCCTCGAGGCGATGGGCGTCACCGAGGGCGCCCCGGCCGACGACGTCCTTCGCACCATCGACAAGTTCGACAAGGTCGGCGAGCAGGGCGTGCGTCAGCTTTTGACCACCGGCCGCAAGGATGACAGCGGCGCAGTGATCGAGGGCGTCGGCCTGCGCCCCGAACAGGCCGATCCGGTCATCGCTTTCCTGACCTCGAAAGGCGGCAACAATGCCGAAACGCTGGCCAATCTGCGCGCCGCCGTCGGTGCCTCGGCCATTGGTGCCGAGGGTGTCGAGGAACTGGCGCAGATCAGCGACATGCTGGCGGCGATGGGCGTGGGCGAAGATCGCGCCGTCATCGACCCCTCGATCGTGCGCGGCCTTGGTTATTACACCGGCCCGGTGTTCGAGGCCGAGCTGACCTTCGAAATCCTTGACGAAAAGGGCCGCAAACGCCAGTTCGGCTCTGTCGCAGGTGGCGGGCGCTACGATGGGTTGGTCGAACGCTTCACCGGCCAGAAGGTGCCCGCGACCGGCATTTCCATCGGCGTCGACCGCCTGCTGGCCGCGCTGCGTGCCAAGGGGTTGATGGGCGGCGAGGTGCAGGGGCCGGTCGTGGTGACCGTCATGGACCGCGACCGCATGAGCGATTATCAGGCCATGGCCGCCGAGCTGCGCGCCGCAGGCATCCGCGCCGAGGTCTATCTGGGCAACCCCAAGAACTTTGGCAACCAGCTGAAATATGCCGATAAACGTCAGTCTCCGGTGGCGATCATCCAGGGGGCCGATGAGGCCGCGCGGGGCGTCGTGCAGGTCAAGGATCTGATCCTTGGTGCCCGGATCGCCGCCGAGGCCAGCCATGACGAATGGAAATCCCAGCCCGCCCAGACTGAGGTTCGGCGCGCCGATCTGATCGCCGAAGTCCGTCGGATCCTCGGATGAGCAAGCGCGAGAAACAGGCCATCGGCCAGCAGATCCTTGCCGCCTTCCGCGCCGCCGGAGCCGAGGAGGTCGCGCCCGACCTGCTGCTGCCGGCCGAGACGCTGCTGGATCTTTACGGCGAGGATATTCGCGCCCGCGCCTATGTCACGCAAGACCCGATCCGGGGCGAGGTGATGCTGCGCCCCGATTTTACCGTGCCGGTCGTGCAGATGCACATGCAGAACGGCGCCGAGCCTGCGCGCTATTGCTATCTGGGCGAGGTCTTTCGCAAGCAGGATCAGGGCGAGCTGCAGCCCGAGCACCCGCGCGACAATGAATATCTGCAAGCCGGGTTCGAGCTTTTCGCCCGCGACGCCGAGGCCGATGCCGAGGTTTTCGCGCTGTTTCACAGCCTGCTGGCGCCGCTTGGGCTGCGGGCCAGCATGGGCGACATGGACCTGCTGATGGACGCGGTGCGCGCGCTGCCGCTCTCGGGTGCCCGTCGCGCGGCGCTTTTGCACCACATCTGGCGGCCGCGGCGCTTTGCCCGGCTGCTGGCACGCTTTTCCGGCCAGCCCGAGCCGCGCAATTTCTCGCAGCCTATCGCACCGTGGAGCGGGCTGCGCGGGCGCGAGGAAATGCAGCGCCGCATCGACCGCTTGCAGGCCGATGCGGGCGAGCTGCCCTTGCCGGCGATCTGGGTCGCGCGGCTGGAGCGGCTGTTCGCCATCGACGCCCCCGCGCCCGAGGCGCTGCGCCAGCTGCGCGAACTGGCCGCCGAGATCCCCGACATTTCGGAGGCGGTCGAGCGGCTGGGCCGCAACCTCGCGCTGCTTGCCGCGCGCGGCATCGACACGGACGGGATCCGCTTTGACGCCAGCCATGGCCGGCACACGATGGAATATTATGACGGCATGACCTTCAGCTTTGTCGCCGAGGGCCATGCCGACTGGCCGCCCGTCGCCACCGGCGGGCGTTACGACGCGCTGGCGGCCGTGCTGGGGCAGGGGCGTGCGATCCCGGCGGTCGGGGGCATCATCCGCCCCGGCCTCGTCCACGAGTTGGGAGGTCTGGCATGATCCGCCTTGGCGTGCCGTCCAAGGGGCGGCTGATGGAACAGACCTTCGATTGGTTTGCCGAACGTGGCGTGCGCCTGTCGCGGGCGGGTTCGGACCGCGAATATGCCGGCCGGGTCGAGGGCGCCGAGAATGTCGCGCTGGTGCTGCTGTCAGCGGGCGAGATCCCGCGTGAGCTGCGCGCCGGCCGCATCCATCTGGGCGTCACCGGCACCGATCTGATCCGCGAAAAGCTGCCCGGCTGGCGCAGCCATGTCGAGGAACTGGCGCCGATGGGCTTTGGCCACGCCGATCTGATCCTGGCGGTGCCCGATTGCTGGGCCGATTGCGAGGGTCTGGACGATTTCGCCACCATCGCCCGCGATTTCCGGGCCGAGCATGGCTTTCGCCTGCGCATCGCCACGAAATACCACCGCCTCGTGCGGGCGTGGCTCTCGGCCGAAGAGGTCGCCGATTACCAGCTGGTGGACAGTCAGGGAGCAACCGAGGGCACGGTCGCGAACCTGACCGCCGAGGCGATCGCCGACATCACCTCCTCGGGCGAGACGCTGCGCGCCAACCATCTCAAGATCATCAGCACGCCGATCCTGCGTTCGCAGGCGACGCTGCTGCGCTCGGTCGCGGCGGGGGATGCGGATGCGGTGCAGGCTTTCGCCGACCGGCTGGGGCTATAGAAACCCTAGGGCGGGTTCCTGCGTTTCCCGATCACCCAGACCGGAGGAACCCATGCGCCTGCCCATCCTGTTGATCGCCCTTGCCGCCGCCAGTCCGGCCCTTGCCTCCAGCGACGAGGCCTGGGCCGAATTCCGCGCCAATGTCGAAAAGGCCTGCAGCGCGCTTGCTCCGGCCGAGGGCGAAACCGCCATCGAAATCAACCCCTTCGGCTCGGAACATTACGGCGCGGCGCTGCTGATCACCACGCTGCCCGATGGCGGCGCTGATCGCTATGTCTGCATCTATGACAAACAGGCCAAGACGGCCGAGCTGACCGCGCCCTTTACCCCGCCGCAGGAAGTCTCGATGCCTGCGGCGACGTCTTCGGGCAATGTCGCGCCGGTTGAGACGACCAAGACGGACGCGCATCTGGTCAAACCCTGACGCATCGCCTGTGGCGCGGTCGCATGGGTATTTTCAAAATGGTGAAAGCTAAGGGTCAGTCCAGACCGACCAGCGCGCGGGCAAAGTCACGCGCGTCGAAGGCGTCCAGATCATCGATCTGCTCACCGACGCCGATGGCATGGATCGGCAGGCCAAAGCGGTCGGCCAGCGCCACCAGCACGCCGCCGCGCGCCGTGCCGTCCAGCTTGGTCATCACCAGCCCCGAGACGTCGGCCAGCTTCTGGAAAGTCTCGACCTGACTCAGCGCGTTCTGGCCGGTGGTGGCATCCAGCACCAGCAGGGTGTTATGCGGTGCCGACGGATCCTTCTTGCGGATGACGCGGACGATCTTGGCCAGCTCCTCCATCAGGTCCTGACGGTTCTGCAACCGCCCGGCGGTGTCGATCATCAGCAGGTCGGCGCCATCGGCCTCGGCCCGGTTCATCGCGTCAAAGGCCAGACTGGCCGGGTCCGAGCCCTCGGGCGCGGTCATCACCGGCACGCCGGCGCGCTTGCCCCAGACCTGCAATTGCTCGACCGCAGCGGCGCGAAAGGTATCGCCTGCTGCGATCACCACATTCTTGCCTGCCGCGCGGAACTGGCTCGCCAGCTTGCCGATGGTCGTGGTCTTGCCCGAGCCGTTGACGCCCACCACCAGCACCACCTGCGGCCGCTTGGGATAGATCGGCAGCGGCCGGGCCACTGGCGCCATGATCCGCGCGATCTCCTCCGCCAGCAGCTCCTTCAGCTCGGTGGCCGAAATGCGCTTGCCCATCCGCCCTTCGGCGATATTGGCGGTGACGCGCAGCGCGGTCTCGACGCCCATGTCGGCCTGGATCAGCATCTCCTCCAGCTGCTCCAGCATCTGGTCATCCAGCTCGCGCCGTGGCTCACCCGAGGCCGAGCCGAACAGCCGGCCCAAAATCCCCCCCCGTGCCGGCTCGGGTGCAGGCGTGGCGGGCGCTGGCGTCACGGCTGCGGGCACGACCGGGGCGGGCGCCGTCGGGATCGGCGCGGCAGAGGCCGGCGCAGGCGCTGCCGGGGCAGGAGCCGGTTTTTCCTCGGCCGCACCCTCCGCGACGATATCGTCCAGCCCCGCGCCGATCTTCGACGAGGACCGCGTCAGCCGGTCGCGCAGTTTCGAGAAAAACGACATGCACCCATCCTTCTGTCTGTCGCCCGGAACCTAGGCTTTTCCGGCGAAAAGGAAAAGAGCGCCGCGCCCCGGCTTTCTTTCGTGCCGAAATATCCCGGGGTGTGGGGCAGAGCCCCACGCGGCGTCAGCCAAGGCGCGCAGGCGGTCGGCCAGCACGGCCCCGGATGCAAAAAAGGGGCCAGCGCGGCCCCCTTGCAATCCGTTTCGGCCCTCGCTGGTCTCAGTGTTTTTCCAGCGCGGCGACGCCCGGCAGCTCCTTGCCTTCCATCCATTCCAGAAAGGCGCCGCCCGCCGTCGAGATGAAGGTGAAATCGCCCGAAACCCCGGCCTTGTTCAGCGCGGCGACCGTATCGCCGCCGCCCGCGACCGAGATCAGCTTGCCTTCGCGGGTCAACTGCGCTGCTTCTTGCGCGGCCGCATTGGTCGCTGCGTCAAAGGGTGCGATCTCGAAGGCGCCCAGCGGGCCGTTCCAGATCAGCGTGCGGCTGGCCTCGAAAACCGTGCGGATCTTGGCGACGGTCTGCGGACCGGCATCAAGGATCATCGCATCGGCGGGGCAGGCGTCGGCGGCCACGGTCTCGTTCGCGGCATTGGCCTTGAACTCGCGCGCCACGACCACATCGACTGGCAGGTGAATGGTGCATCCGGCCCCTTCGGCACGGCCCAGAATGTCACGCGCGGTATCGGCCATGTCGCGTTCGGCCAGCGATTTGCCGACCTCGATGCCCTGCGCCACCAGGAAGGTATTGGCCATGCCGCCGCCGATCACCAGATGATCGACTTTGGAGATCAGGTTGCTGAGCAGGTCGAGCTTGGTCGAGACCTTGGCGCCGCCGACCACCGCAACGACCGGGCGCTGCGGCTCGCCCAAGGCGGCGTTCAGCGCCTTCAGCTCGGCCTCCATCAGCCGACCGGCGGCCGAGGGCAGCAGCTGCGCAATGCCTTCGGTCGAGGCATGCGCGCGATGCGCGGCCGAAAAGGCGTCATTGACATAGGCTTGGCCAAGGGCAGCCAGCGAGGCGGCAAAGGTCGGGTCGTTCGCCTCTTCGCCGGGATAGAAGCGGGTGTTTTCCAGCAGCAGCACATCGCCGGGCTTCAGATCGGCCACCGCGCGCTTGGCCGGGCCGCCGATCGCCTCTTCGGCGAATTTCACCGGCTGGCCAAGGGCCTTTTCCAGGGCGGGGATCACGATCTTCAGGCTCATGCTGTCGACGCGCTTGCCCTTGGGCCGGTCGAAATGCGCCAAGAGCACCGGGATGCCGCCCTTGGCCTGGATGTCCTTGATCGTCGGCACGATCTTTTCGATCCGGGTGGCGTCGGTGACCTGTCCGTTTTCGACCGGCACGTTCACGTCCACGCGGGTCAGGACCACCTTGCCGTCCAGGTCCAGGTCGTCGATCGTATTGAAATCCGCCATGCTTATCCCTTTCCTCAGCCGCTCGCGCTGTTCCGAGCGGTTGTCCTGCAAGTTAACATTGGCGTCAATCTGTGCCCGTCGCGGCACCGATGCGCAATGGCGGCGTTGTCTGGGGGCAACGAAATGCTTATGCCTTTGGCCAAGCCATCAGAAGGAGACCCCCATGGCCGAGATCAAGGATCCCGAAAACACGGTGATCATCGAGCTCAAGGACGGCCCGGTCGTCATCGAGCTTTTGCCCGATGTCGCGCCCAAGCACGTCGAGCGGATGAAGGAGCTGGCCCGCGCCGGCAAATACGACAATGTCGCCTTCCACCGCGTCATCGAGGGCTTCATGGCCCAGACCGGCGATGTCGAGCACGCCAATATGGAAAACAACTACAACCCGGGCCGCGCCGGCACCGGTGGTTCGGACCTGCCCGACCTGCCGGCCGAATTCTCGCGCCTGCCGCATGACCGTGGCACGCTGGGGGCGGCACGTTCGATGAACCCGAACTCGGCCAACAGCCAGTTCTTCATCAACTTCAAGGACAACCACTTCCTGAACGGGCAATATACCGTTTACGGCCGGGTGATCTCGGGCATGGAAGCCGTGGACAAGATCGCGCGCGGCGAGCCGCCGGCGAACCCGGACCGCATGGTTTCGGTGAAGGTGGCGGCCGATGTGGAGTAAGCTGCTGATCCCGGCGCTGCTGCTGTCGGGCAGTGCAGCCATGGCCGGGGGGCTGCCGGGCGTCACCGACGGGCCGGGCCCGAATCTGGTGATCGAGGTGGCCGATGCCAGCGGCGTGCCCAAGGGCAAGATCGTGCTGGATCTCTACCAGTCCAAGGCGCCCAAGCATGTCGAGCGGCTGGTCGCGTTGGCCAAGTCGGGGGCCTATGACAACGTGGTCTTCCACCGCGTCATCGACGGCTTCATGGCCCAGACCGGCGACGTCGAATTCGGCAAGCACGGCAAGGACACCGCCCGCGCCGGCATGGGCGGGTCGGACATGCCCGACCTCAAGGCCGAGTTCAACGATGTCAGCTTCCAGCGCGGCACCGTGGGCATGGCCCGTTCGCAAGATCCCAACAGCGCCAACAGCCAGTTCTTCATCGATCTGGCCCCGGCCGAGTTCCTTGACGGCCAATATACCGTCGTCGGCCAGCTGATCGACGGCTGGGACGTGCTGAACGCCATCAAAAAGGGCGATCCTGCCGCCAATGGCGCCGTGGTCGATCCCGATTACATGGCCAAGGTGTCGGTCCAGCCCTGACCGGCGCCCGGCAGCATCGGAAAAAGCCTCGCCCTGCGGCGGGGCTTTTTTCATTCGTGGGCGGGTCTGCCGGACCTGCTGCGAATCGCGGCTTTCGGCCCCGGAACCGGGCAAGGGAAGGACATTCCCCGTCGTCGCGATGAAAGAGCAGAGGCCGTTTCCCGCGTGCAGAAAAAGAGAGAGACAGGTCGTTCTATGTCAGGCCCCGCATGGCTAGTCTTGAAGATGAAAGAGACATTCTCGCAACCTTCGATGAGACCGCCATGCCCACCGAATTCATCTCCATCACCTTTCCCAATGCCTCGACCGACATCGCGCCGATCCCCGAGGCGCCGGTCGATCCGGCCTATCTGGTGCGCTATGCCCGGACGCTGGACGATTACGGCTTCAACTACACGCTGATCCCCTATCATTCGTCGTCATTCGACAATTTCACCATCGCCGCGACGATCCTTGCAGTGACCAGGAACATCCATGTCATCGTCGCGCTGCGCCCGAATACGGTCTATCCCACCGTCGCCGCCAAGGCGCTGGCGACGCTGTCGCAACTGGGCGGCGGGCGCGTCGTCGTGCATTTCATCGCCGGCGGCGACCCGGCCGAGCAGGCGCGAGAGGGCGATTTCCTGAACAAGGAAGAACGTTACGAGCGGCAGGCAGAATATATCCGCATCCTGCGCCGCGCGTGGGAATCGTCGGGACCTTTTGACCATGATGGGAAATATTACCAGTTCAAGGATTTCTCCAGCAAGGTGCGCCCGGTCGCGCCGATCCCGGTTTCGGTTGGCGGCTCGTCGGACGAGGCCTATCGCGTCGGTGGCGAGCTGGCCGATATCTTTGGCCTGTGGGGCGAGCCGCTGAAAGAAACCCGCGAGCAGATCGAAAAGGTCAATGCCGCTGCAGCCGCTGCCGGGCGCAAGGACCGGCCGCGCATCTGGGTCACCTTCCGCCCGATCATCGCCGAGACCGACGAGCTGGCATGGGAAAAGGCGCATCGCACGCTGGACCTGCTGAACGCGGCGCGGGAAAAGGGCCTTGGCCGCAAGCCGATCAATGCCGCCTCTCCGCAGAATGTCGGATCGCAGCGCCTGCTGGAGATTGCCAAGCGCGGCGACGTGCAGGACCGCGCGCAGTGGTATCCGACCGTGACCGCGACCAATGCCAGCGGCGCCTCGACCGCGCTGGTGGGCTCGCCCCGCACCATCGCCGACTCGCTTTTGGATTACGTCGATCTGGGGGCCGATCTGATCTCGATCCGGGGCTATGACAATTACAACGACGTGGTCGATTACGGCCGCTATGTCCTGCCGCTGGTGCGTCAGGGGCTGGCCGAACGTGCGGCGGCGCACTTGGCCGAGCCGGCGCTGGCCTGACCCGATCCCATGAAAGCGACCGCGCAAGTGCCGAACGATACCCCCCTTGTCCCCTCAGCCACCCTTGCCCGCATCGCGGCGGCGGCGGCAGCCTCTGACCGTGCCGGCGCCTTTCCCTGGGAGGGGATCGCGGCCCTGCATGATGCGGGGTTGTTGCTCGCGACCGTCGGCACCCGCTATGGCGGCCCTGGCGGCGATCTGGTGACTGCCGCGCGGATCATCGCCGAGGTCGGCCGCGCCGATCCCTCGGTCGCGCTGATCGCCTCGATGACGCTGTTCAGCCATCTCAATCAGGCCGAGACGCAGGTCTGGCCCGAGGCCTATTATCGCCAGATCCTGACCTCGGCGCCGCAGCGGCCGCTGCTGTTGAACGCGGCGCGGGTCGAGCCCGAGCTGGGCTCGCCCGCGCGCGGCGGGCTGCCGCAGACGGTGGCGCGCCGCACCGCCGAGGGCTGGCGCATCACCGGCACCAAGCGTTTCGTCACCGGCTCGCAGGGCCTCAGCCATTTTCTGGTCTGGGCCTCGACCGACGAGACGCCGGCCCGCGTCGGCACCTTCATCGTCGAAGCCGACACCCCCGGCATCCGCATCATCGAGAATTGGGACAGTCTGGGGATGCGGGCGACCTCGTCCCATGACGTGGCCTTCGAGGATGTGCTGGTCCCGGCCGAGCGGGTGATCAATATCGCTGAGGCGGGGCAGGCGCAGCAGGACAACCGCGGGCACGCGCTGATGACGCTGGCGCTGACGGCGCTGTATCTGGGCGTGGCCGAGGCGGCGCGCGATGCCTTTGCCCGCTTTGTCCATGACCGGGTGCCGGCCAATCTGGGCCGCCCCATCGCCGAGACCGAGCGCATCCAGACCGTGGCGGGCGAGATCGACCTGCTGGTGTCCTCGGCGCGGGTGTTCCTGTTCGACGCGCTGACCCGGCATCAGGACGATGCCGAGCATCTGATCCGCACCCGGCTGATCGTCGGGCGCCAGCTCTATGAGGCGGTGGGGCTGGCCGTGCGCAGCCTTGGCAATCCGGGGCTTGGCGCGGAGCTGGGGCTTGAACGGCATTTCCGCGACATTCAGGCCGTGCTGGTGCATGCGCCGCAGCCCGATACCCTGCTGACCCTGCTGGGACGGTCGGCGCTGGCGCGGTTCCGGGCCGGTCGGACCGATGCCGGGGCGGGGTCTGATGCCTTGCCGGAACCACGTCCCGAGCCGCTGCGCCGCGCCGTTTGACCCGCGCGGCATTCCCCGTGCAGGATGATATGTGGCCCCGGCCGGGCGGTTTGCCCCGCATTCCGCCCGGGCCCCGGAACATGAGGAAGACCGAGATGCGTTATGTGATCGTCGGCGCCGGTGCGATCGGCACCAGCCTTGCCGCGCAATTCGACGAGGCCGGGGTGGATTGCATCCTGCTGGGCCGGGGGGCGCAACTGGCCCATCTGCGCCAGCACGGGCTGCGCTATCAGCGCCCCGGCGGCACCGTCACCCGGCGGCTGAACCTGACCGACGAGGCCGGGTTGCGGCTGCGCGGCGATGACGTGATCCTGCTGGCGGTCAAGACGCAGGATGTCGAGGAAACCAGCGCCCGGCTGGCGCCTTTGCCGGTCGAGGGTGGCGGCACGGCCGCCGATCTGCCCATCGTCGCCCTGCAGAACGGGCTTGCGGCCGAGCCGATTCTGGCGCGGCGCTTTGACCGGGTGCTGTCGGCCAGCGTCCGGGTGCCGGCGATCTATACCGAAACCGGCAAGGTGCGCGTGCTGGCCCGACCACAATTCGCGGCCTTCGTTGTCGGGCTTTGGCCCGCAGGGACTGATGCCGTCACCGCGCGGCTGGTGCGTGATCTGCTGCGGGCCAATGCGCTGGCGCAGGAAAGCGCCGCCATCCAAAACTGGAAGGCGCAGAAGCTCTTGCACAATGTCCGCAATGCGCTGGAGCTGTTTTCGGGCGATGCGGCATTGCGCGAGCGGATCGGCGCGGCGGTGGTGGAGGAGGCGGCGCTGGTGCTGCGCGCCGCAGGCTTTGCGCCCCCGGACGACCAGCGCATTGACCTTGACGGTTGGGAGGTTCTTCGCGACCCTGACGATCCCGCCGGCCAGTCCACATGGCAAAGCTTTACCCGCGGCGCGCGCAGCGAGGTCGATTTTCTGAACGGTGAAATCGTCCTGCTGGCGCAGCGCCACGGCCTGCCCGCGCCATGGAACCGGGCGGTGCGGCGGCTGGCCGAGACTTTGGCTGCCGAGGGCGGCAAACCGGGCGGGCGTGGGCTGGAGGCTCTGGTCGCGCTGGCGCAGGGCGGGGCGGCGCAGGATGGGGACGCGCAGGCCGAACCCCTGACGGAGGCCTGACATGACCACCACTGCCGGGACCCGGCCCGCCATCGCCGCGCGGATCCTCGACATTGCCAGCGGGCTGTTCTTTCGCGAGGGCATCCGCGCGGTCGGCATCGACCGCATCATCGCCGAGGCCGATATCGCCAAGGCGACGCTTTACCGGCATTTCCCCTCGAAAGAGGATCTGGTGCTGGCCTATCTGCAGGACCGTCACGCGCGGGTGATGCAGGGGCTTGAGGCGGTTCTGGCTGCCCATGCCGATGCAGCCGAGCGCATTTCGGTGATCTTCGAGCGGCTGGCCGAAAAGGCCGAGAACCCCGAATTTCGCGGCTGCGCCTTTGCGCTGGCCGTGGCCGAGCATGGCGATTCCGAAAAGGTCATCGCGCTGGCCCGGATGCACAAGCTGGCGGTGGCCGAACTGCTGTGCGGCGTGGCGCGCGCGGCGGGGCTGGCGGATGCCGACCGGATCGGCGGCCATCTGGCGCTGCTTTACGACGGGGCGCTGGCGCGCCGCGCCGTCCTTGGCCATGCGCAGCCCATGCGCGAGGCCCGCATTTCCGCGCTTGCCCTGATTGCCGGGGCGGCGCGCCAGCTTTCTGACAGCACGGACTGACCATGACCCAGAAGATCGACTATTTTTTCGGCATCGGCTCGCCCTGGGCCTACATCGGGCTTGAGGCCTTTGCGGCGCTGGCCAAGGCGCATGGCGCGGTCATCGAGCCCCATGCCATCCCCCTGATCGAGGAAAACGGCGGCATCTATTCGCGCAATCGCCCGGCGCCGCGCCGGGCCTATTGGTTCACCGATCTGAAGCGCTGGGCCGCGCTGCGCGGGGTGGCGCTGCAATTTTCCGGGCGCGAGGCGCTGTCGGACCCGTCGCCGGCTGCCGATCTGATAGTGGCCGCGCATCTTTTGGGGCAGGACTGGCTGGGCCTGACGCTGGCGCTGCAACGCGCCTTCTGGGGCCGGGCCGAGGATATCGGCCAGCCCGCCATCCGCAAGGCCGTGGCCGAGGCGGCGGGGTTCGATTTTGCCACGCTGGACGCCCATGCCGGGTCGGAGGCGGTCGCCGCACGCCGGGCGCAAAGCCTTGAACAGGCTCGCACCGCCGGGGTCTTTGGCCTGCCGACCTATCTGCACGAGGGCGAGCTGTTCTGGGGGCAGGACAGCCTGCCGTTCCTCGACCGCCATCTGAAGGGCGAGACGCTGACCGCCTGACGGGCGCCCGTCGCATCTAGTCATCCCCGCAGCCAGCGGCCGGCCGGTTTCCGAGCCGGCCGTTTTCATTTGGGCTTGGGTCTACCGTAAGCGCGACGCTGATCCCCTCCTGCCGCTGGTGATCTGAACGGGCCAATCTCCGTGCGCATGAACGTCGGAGGTGTTGGCTTGGAACGAGACGGCAAAATGGGCGGCCATTTGGACGGCTTCT
>NZ_WMIF01000031.1 GCF_009711185.1 Paracoccus limosus | reverse complement strand
GGTGATGCGCCCGGCACGGCGGTCGCGGCGGATCGAAACCCCGCTCATCCGAGGCGGCCAGACAAATTCAGCATAGCGGTCATTCTATCCTCTGAAGCAGAAAAAGCCGGGGGGGTAGGGCGCGAATTGTTGCAGATTTCCTACAGCGCGCCACCCCCGAAGCCACGGCGGCGATTTTTCTTCGATGCGGGCGGGCGGCGACTAGGCTGAGGGAGACCGCTCCACATGGCGGCCCTCAGGAGCCCGAGGACATGACGCAGATCACCAACCCCTCTCCCAATCTCTACAACGAGGATCTGGCCCCGGCGCAGGAACGCCGCTGGGGCGCGTTCTCGATCTTCAACGTCTGGACCTCGGACGTCCATAGCCTCTGGGGCTATTATCTGGCGGCCAGCCTGTTCCTGCTGTGCGGCAGCCTGATGAACTTCGTGCTGGCCATCGGGATCGGCAGTCTGGTGATCTATGCGCTGATGCAGATGGTGGGACTGGCGGGGGTGCGCACCGGCGTGCCCTTTCCGGTTCTGGCACGCGCCAGCTTCGGCACCTTTGGCGCCAATGTCCCGGCGCTGGTGCGCGCCATCGTCGCCTGCTTCTGGTATGGCGCACAGACCTCGGCCGCCTCGGGCGCCATCGTGGCGCTGCTCTTGCGCAACCCGGCCATGCTGGAGTTCCACCAGACCAGCCATATGCTGGGCCATTCGACGCTGGAGCTGATCTGCTATGTCGCCGTCTGGACGGCGCAACTGCTGATCATCCAGAACGGCATGGAGACCGTGCGCAAATTCCAGGACTGGGCGGGGCCGGCGGTCTGGCTCGCCATGCTGCTGCTGGCGGTCTATCTGGTGGTCAAATCCGGCACCATCAGCTTTGGCGGCGAGATCCCGCAAGAGGTGCTGCTCGAGGCCACGCGCGAGGCCGGCGTTCCCGGCACGCCGGGCAGTTTCGTCACGCTGACGGCGGTGGCGGCGACCTGGATCACCTATTTCGCGGCGCTCTATTTGAATTTCTGCGACTTCTCGCGCTACGCCACTGACGAGGCCGCCCTGCGCCGGGGCAATGCCTGGGGCCTGCCGGTGAACCTTTTGGCCTTTTGCCTGGTCGCGGGCGTGACCACCACGGCCGCCTGGCATGTCTATGGCGAGGTGCTGCTGCATCCCGACCAGATCAGCGCGAAATTCGACAGCGTGTTTCTGGCGGTGCTGGCGGCGGCGACTTTCGCCATTGCAACGCTCGGCATTAACGTTGTGGCGAACTTCGTTTCGGCCGCCTTTGACTTCTCGAACACCATCCCCAAACACATCAGCTTCAAGCGCGGCGGCTTCATCGCGGCAGCGATTGCGCTGGTGCTTTACCCTTGGGCACCCTGGGAAACCAATGCCACGCATTTCGTGAACTTCATCGGCTCGACCATGGGGCCGATCTTTGGGATCATGATGGTGGATTACTACCTGATCCGCAAAGGCGTGGTGGATGTGAACGCGCTTTATCAGGAGCATGGCGAATTCCGCTTCCAGAACGGCTGGCACATCAAGGCGTTCATCGCCTTCGGCATCGGCATGGTGTTCAGCTCGATCCTGCCCACGTTCACCAGCCTTCTGCCCAGCTGGTGGGGGACCTATGGCTGGTTCTTCGGTGTGCTGATCGGCGGCGGCAGTTATTTCCTGCTGCGCGCCACGGATCGCTGAAGCCGGACCGCGCCCGGCTTCTTTCGTGCTTAAATATCCCGGGGGGTGCGTTTGCCGCACCCCGTCGAGGGGTGAGGCAAACGCGGGGGGCAGAGCCCCCCAAGCCGCCCCAGCCGTCAGTCCATCGCCTTGAAGTTCAGCGCGACCCCGTCCTTGATCCCCGAGAACCAGCGCGCCGTCACCGTCTTGGTCTTGGTGTAGAAGCGGAAAGCATCCGGGCCATACTGGTTCAGGTCGCCAAAAGCCGATTTCTTCCAGCCGCCGAAGGAGTAATAGCTCAGCGGCACCGGGATCGGGAAGTTGATGCCGACCATGCCAACATTGACCCGGCTGGCGAAATCGCGCGCCGTGTCGCCATCGGCGGTAAAGATCGCCGTGCCGTTGCCATAGTCATTGTCCATGACCAGCTTCAGCGCCTCGTCATAGCTTTGCGTGCGGACCTGGCTCAGCACCGGGCCAAAGATCTCTTCCTTGTAGATCTCCATCTCCGGCGTCACGCGGTCAAAGAGCGACGGGCCGCAGAAAAAGCCGTTCTCATAGCCCTGGATCTTCAGCCCGCGGCCGTCGACCACCAGATCGGCGCCCTGATCGACGCCCGAGGCGATCAGCCGGTTGATGCGGTCCTGCGAGGCCTTGGTGATGACCGGGCCGAAATCCACGTCATCGCCAGCGGTATAGGGACCGACTTTCAGCTTTTCGATCTTCGGCACCAGCCGTTCGATCAGCGCATCGGCGGTCTTGTCGCCCACCGGCACCGCGACCGAGATCGCCATGCAGCGTTCGCCCGCAGCCCCGAAGCCCGCGCCGATCAGCGCATCCGCCGCCTTGTCCATATCGGCATCGGGCATGATGATCATGTGGTTCTTGGCGCCGCCGAAGCATTGCGCGCGCTTGCCGTTCGACGCGGCGCGGCCATAGATATATTGCGCGATCGGGGTCGAGCCGACAAAGCCCACCGCCTGGATCACGTCATGGTCCAGAATGGCGTCGACGATCTCCTTGTCGCCGTTCACCACCTGCAACACGCCATCGGGCAGCCCGGCCTCTTGCGCCAGTTTCGCCAGCGCCAGCGAGGTCGAGGGCACGCGCTCGGACGGTTTCAGGATCATCGCATTACCCGAGGCCAGCGCCGGGCCCATCTTCCACAGCGGGATCATGGCCGGGAAGTTGAAGGGCGTGATGCCCGCGACCACGCCCAGCGGCTGGCGCATGGAATAAAGGTCGATGCCGGGGCCGCCATTGTCGGTGAATTCGCCCTTCAGCATCGCAGGCGCGCCCATGCAGACCTCGATCACCTCAAGCCCGCGCTGCACGTCGCCCTTGGCGTCGGGCAGGGTCTTGCCATGCTCGCGCGAGACCAGCTCGGCCAGCATGTCCATGTTCTCGTTGATAAGCTGGCCGAATTTCATCATCACCCGCGCGCGGCGCTGCGGGTTGGTGGCGGCCCAGGCCACCTGCGCCTTTGCGGCGCTCTGGATCGCGGCGTCCAGCTCGGCCGGGGTGGCCAGCGGCACGCGGGCAATCACCTCGCCGGTGGCGGGGTTATAGACATCCGAAAATCGGCCCGAGGTGCCCTTGACCTCTTTGCCGTCGATCCAATGGCTCAGTTCTTCCATGACAGCCTCCCCATATGTGCTTGGCGCAGACCATAGACTTGCAGCATTGCGGAAAAAAGAGGAAGTCTGGCAAAAGCGTTTTGCATTATTGCAAAGGAAACCACGATGGACTGGGACGACCTGCGCATCTTTCTGGCCGTCGCGCGCGAGGACAGCCTGTCCGGGGCCGGTCGCCGGCTGGGCATCGATGCCTCGACCGTGGGCCGGCGCGTGGCGCGGCTGGAACAGGCGCTGGGGGCCAAGCTCTTCGACAAGACGCCGCAGGGCTACGGCCTTGCCCCCGAGGGCGAGCGGCTGCTGCCCCATGCCGAGGCGGTCGAGCTGGCGCTGTCCGGCGCGCGCGAGTCGCTGTCCGGGCCGGGCGAGCTGACCGGGCAGATCCGCATCGGCGCCCCGGATGGCTGCGCCAACTACCTGTTGCCGCAGGTCTGCGCCCGGCTCTGCGAGACCCACCCCGAGCTGGAGATCCAGATCGTCGCCCTGCCGCGCGTCTTCAACCTCTCCAAGCGCGAGGCCGATATGGCCATCGCCGTGTCCCAGCCGCAGGCCGGGCGGCAGGTGGTGCAGCGGCTGACCGATTACCGCCTGCATCTGGCCGCGCATGAGGATTACCTGCGCGAGCACCCGCCGATCCGCTCGCGCGCCGATCTGCGCGGGCACCGCATGATCGGCTATATCGCCGACATGATCTTTGACCGCGAGCTGGATTATCTGGCCGAAACCGGCGTCGACCGGGCGCAGCTGACCTCGAATTCGGTCTCGGTGCAGATGCAGGCGATCCGGGCCGGCGCGGGCTTGGGCATCGTGCATGATTTCGCGCTGCCCTTCTGTCCGGGCGTGCGGCGCATCCTGACGGCCGAGCTGTCGCTGACCCGCAGCTTCTGGCTGATCCGGCATCAGGATGACCGCCGTTCGCAGCGAATGAACCGGCTGGCCGACGCGCTGGCCCAGGGCATCCGCGCCGAAGTGTCGCGGTTGCAATCCATTCTCGCGATTGACGAAACCCCCGCCCAAGAGCCCACTTGACGCAAGGCGTGGTTGCGGTGACGCTGGGGGGCAGGCAGCACGACGCCAGCCCTAACGGAGGAGAAGCCCATGCTTGTGAACCAGATCCTGTCGATGAAGCAAAGCGGCGCGATCTTCACCGTCGCCCCGACTGCCAGCGTGGCCGATGCCGCCCGCCTGCTGTCGGAAAAGCGCATCGGTGCGATCGTGGTGTCCGAGGATGGCAAGGTGCCGCTGGGCATCCTGTCCGAGCGCGACATCGTGCGCGAACTGGGCCGGCGCGGCGCCGCCGTGCTGGACCTGCCGATCAGCGAGCTGATGACGCGCAAGCTTGCGACCTGCACCACCGGCGAGGACGCGCTTGCGATCCTTGAGCGCATGACCGAAGGGCGGTTCCGCCACCTGCCGGTGGTCGACGAGAACGGCCATATGCTGGGCATCGTCTCGATCGGCGATGCGGTCTCGGGCCGGCTGAAGGAACTCCATGCCGAGAAAGAGGCGCTGACCGGCATGATCATGGGCAATTAGGCCCGGTCGCTCACCGCGCAGGGCAGGGGGAAACATGGCGTAGCCCCTTGCCTTCATGCGGGAAAACCTGTTTCGCTGCGCAGGCTGTGCAGAGGAGTGACTGGTATGCGGATCGGGCTTTATCCCGGCACTTTCGACCCGATCACGCTGGGGCATCTGGATATCATCCAGCGCGCCATGGCCTTGGTCGACCGGCTGGTGATCGGTGTGGCGATCAACCGCGACAAGGGGCCGCTGTTTTCGCTGGATGAGCGGGTCGAGATGGTGCGCCGCGAATGCGCCGCCGTCACCGACAGCGTCGGCGGCGAAATTCTGGTGCATCCGTTCGAGAACCTGCTGATCGACTGCGCCCGCGACGTGGGCGCCGGGGTGATCATCCGCGGGCTGCGGGCGGTGGCGGATTTCGAATATGAATTCCAGATGGTGGGCATGAACCGCGCGCTGGATTCCAGCATCGAGACGGTTTTCCTGATGGCCGACGCCCGGCGGCAGGCCATCGCCTCGAAACTGGTCAAGGAAATCGCCCGGCTGGGCGGCGATGTCAGCAAATTCGTGCCACCGGCGGTCAATGACGCCTTGGTCGGACGCCTGCGTGGCTAGCCGGGCAGGCCGTCAGGCCGGGGCATCTGGAAGGAGAAACCGATGCTTGCTTGCGTGACAACAGCTTGCATGGCCGGCGGTGGCCCGCGCGACCTGCCCATTCCCGACCCCGAGCGGCCGCCACTGCCGGACCCCGCGCCCGATCCGGGCCCGGACCAGCCGCAATCGCGCGCCGGACGCGACTGAAGCGGGCGCGGCCCAGCAGCCAAAGGCGCCATGAAAAAGGGCGGCGCTTGCGCGGCCGCCCGGTCTGGCTTTGCGGAATTTCCGGCCGATCAGCCGCCGACGCGAGGGCCGGTCAGCTTGGGCGTGCCGCCATTGGTCAGCGGGTCTTCCTGACGTTGCACCGAACCCTCGAAATGCGCGCCCGATTCGATGGCGATGGTCTTGTGGATGATGTCGCCCTCGACGCGGGCGGTGGCGGTCAGCCGCACCTTCAGGCCACGGACGCGGCCCACGACGCGGCCATTCACCACCACTTCTTCGGCGACCAGCTCGCCCCGGATGGTGGCGCTTTCGCCGACGGTCAGCAGATGCGCGCGGATGTCGCCCTCGATCTTGCCCTCGATCTGCACATCGCCTTCGGTCTTGATATTGCCGGTGACCGTCAGGTCCGCCGCCAGAATCGACGGCGCCGTTCGGTTGCGCGATGCGGTCGGCGTGGCGGGCAGATCGTGGCTCGTGTCCGGGCTGTGCGGCGCTTCGGGTTGGATCGCCTGCTGGTTGCGCGGTCCGGGTTCGGTGACACGGGTCTTAGAAAACATTCTGGGCGGCCTTGATGAATGTCATGGGATTGACGGCCGAGCCATTCACGCGGACTTCGTAATGAAGATGCGAGCCGGTCGACCTGCCAGTATTGCCCATAGCACCGATCAGACTGCCGCGCGATATTTTTTGCCCGACCTTGACCTTGATTTTCGACAGGTGGCCGTAGCGGGTTTCGGTGCCCAGCTCGTGCTCGATCTTGATCAGATTGCCATAGCCGCTTTGCCAGCCGGCCCAGGTCACGGTGCCATCGGCGGTGGCATAGACCGGCGTACCGACCGGACCGGCCATGTCGATGCCCTCATGCGCGCGGCCCCAGCGACGGCCAAAGGGCGAGGTATAGCGAAAGGCGCTGTTCAGCGGCATCGCCAGCGGCATCTTTTCGACCGCGATGCGATAGCTGTTGATCTTGTCCAGCGTGATCAGGATTTCCTTGGCCTTCGCCTCATCCTCGCCGATGGCGGCATCGCCGCTGGATGAATAGCTGATCGGGTTCAGCGGCCCGCCCTCGCCGGAATAGCCGGAGCGGATGGTGCTCAGCACCTTTTCCGGGTTCATGCCGACATTGCGGAACATATCGTCCAGCGGCTTGACCGAAATGGTGACGGCGTCTTCCAGCTGCGACAGCACCTCGTCATTGCGGGCGACGATCTGGTCGCGCTCCAGCGTGACGGCCTGTGCGGTGCGGCGCGCGTCCTCGGCCTCCTTGACCGCCTGACTGCGGTCCGAGGCGGATTTCTTCAGCTCGGTCGACAGGATGTCCAGTGCCGCCTGCAATTCGGCGGTGCGCGCGACCGGCGGCTGGCCCGAGGCTGCAACCTCGGCCTTGGCCGCATCGCGGTCCTTGGTGGCGCTGGCCAGATTGGCCTGCACGATGCCAAGCCCGGTTTCGATCTCGCGGCGGCTGGCGTCGGATTCCAGCAGCCGCGATTGCATGGCCGACACTTCCTGCATCGCCACGGCATAGCGGTTCTGGGCGGCGGCGGCCTCGGCGGCGCGGCTGTCGCGCTCGGCCGACAGATCCGCCAGCCGGGCCTCGAACGCCTCTTGCGAGCGGCGGGCCTCATCGCGCGAGCCATGCGCGCTGACCGCATCCATGGCCAGGATCGAGCTGGCGATGATCGCCCAGCCAAAGACCACGGCGGTGCCGCCAAGGCCCACGAGCTGGGTCATCGGGCTAAGACGCACAAAGCGGGTCGATTGGTCCGATTTCAGGAACAGGCGCTGCTCTGGCAGCCAACGCTCGAGCACCGAATTCAGGCTATGAGTGATCCGCAATGTCCCTGATCCATGTTGGTTGCTACGCCTCGCGCCTGGCAGTGGCGGGCGCGGCTGGCGTTCATAAATCCGAGCTGTGCTCAAAGCGCAACAAGGCAGGAATAATTGCATGGGGAATGGGCGGATTGATGCCGAACATTGCATGTTGCGCAAGTGGGTTTTCGCCACTCCTCGCCGCGCGGGGCCAGCGTTCGGGGCCTTCGATTTTCCAGATTTCGCGGCCAAGCGGCGGGGCCTGCGCGAAAAATTCGCAGGCGGGCAGGGTGGGAAATCCCCAAGGTTGCATCCTGTCCGCCATGTTCTCTTTGCATCATCCTTGGGCAGTCGCATCGGCGTTCCGGCCCCGCCGGGCAAGAATCGCCCATGCCCGGACGATGCGCCGGCTTACGAAAACTCGTAGGGCAAGGGGCCGGGGCGGTCCTGTCCGATGCGGATATGACGGTCGATCGGCGGCACCGAGCGCTGGTGGCAGTTTGGCCGCGGACAGATCCGGCACGAGACGCCGATCGGTTCGAACAGCGCCGGGTTCGACAGGTCCAGCCCGTCGGAATAGACCAGATCGCGGGCATGGCTGACCTCGCAGCCCAGCCCGATGGCAAAGCGGCGCACCGGTGCGCCAAAGGCCCCCGCCGGTTTCGACACGTCGCGCGCCAGCAGCAGATAGCGCTTGTTGTCCGGGGTCTCGGCCAGTTGCCGCAGAAAGCGCCCCGGCGTCTCAAAGGCCTGATGCACGTTCCACAGCGGGCAGGCGCCGCCAAAGCGCGCGAATTGCATCCGCGTCGCCGAATGGCGCTTGGTGATGGTGCCGGCCTGATCGACGCGGACGAAAAAGAACGGCAGCCCCCGGTCGCCGCCGCGTTGCAGCGTGGACAGCCGATGCGCCACCTGCTCCAGCGAGGCATGAAACAGATGCGCCAGCCGTTCCAGATCGTGCCGCTCGGCGCGGGCGGCGGCCAGAAACCGGGCATAGGGCATCATCGCCGCGCCGGCAAAGTAATTGGCCAGACCCAGCCGGGCGATCTCGCGCGCCGTCTCGCTGCGGAACCGCGCCAGCTCCAGCGTCGCCTCCAGCAGGTCGCCTCGCGTCTGCAGCGCCAGCAGATGCAGCAGCTGGAACGCCTGCGTCGCAGGCTCTGCCGCCGAGTTCAGCGTGACCCGCGACCCTTCGCGCAGATAGACCGCGCCCGGTCCCATCTCGGCCTGATGCACCTCGATGCCGCAGGCGGCCAGGGCGGCGATGGCGCGGGCCAGCGGCGGCTGTTCGGGGGCGTGCCGGGCGAATTGCTCGGCCGCGCGGTCCACGGCGTCGATGTAATTGTCGCAATAATGGAAAAAGTCGCGGACTTCCTCCCAGGGCGAGGGGGTGACGTTCTGCGCCTCGGCCCCCAGCGCCTCGTCCAGCGCCGCCAGCCGTTCCTGCCCGTCGCGATGCGCGCGATAAAGGTCCAGAAAGGCGCGGGCTAGCGCCGGGGCATTGGTGGCGGCCAGCCGCAGATCGGCCTGCGGCGGCGGCGTGTCAAACAGCGGATCGGCAAGGGCCTCGGCCATGTCGATCACCATGCGCTCGGCATCGCCCACCGCCATCGCACCCAGATCGACCGCGAATTCCGAGGCCAGCCGCAACAGCACCCCCGCCGAGACCGGGCGGTGGTTGTTCTCCATCTGCGACAGATAGGGCAGCGAAACGCCCAGCCGGTCGGCAAAATTGCGCTGCGTCAGCCCGGTGCGGGCCCGCGTCTCGCGCAGTGCGACCCCGGCATAGATCTTTTGAGTGGCCATCGGATGCCCCTGATTTGCAAATCCATCATTAGGCTTTGCAAAGGCCGCCGTGCAAGGGGATCAGCCGCCCAGCAGCCGCCTTTCGCGCCAGATCACCCAAAGCGTGCACAGGATCGACCCGGCCGAAACGCCGGCCATGATCGCCAGCAGCGGCGCCGCGCCGCGATCCTGATGCAGAAAGCTGGCCGCCAGTGCCGCCAGCGCCGCGCCGCCCGAAACCGCCATGGCGCCGCCCAGCCCGCTGGCGGTGCCCGCCAGTTCGGGGCGCACGCTCATCATGCCGGCATTGGCATTGGGCAGCAGCATGCCATTGCCCAGCCCCATGAAGGCCACCGAGCCAAAGAACACCAAGGGCGTCCGCGTGCCGCCCAGATCGGCCAGCAGCGCCATGATCAGGGGCAGGGTGCAGATCACCGCGCCTGCCAGCATCATCCGGTTCATGCCAAAACGGGTCGAGAACCGCGCCGACAGGAAATTGCCCAGCGCATAGCCGACCGAGGGCGCGGCAAACCAATAGCCGACCTCGGATGCCGACAGATGCAGGATCTGCCGCCCGACAAAGGGCGCGCCACCCAGATAGGCGTAAAAGGCGCCCGCGCTCCGCGTCGCAGCCAGCGCATAGCCCCAGAACCGTTGCGAGCGCGCCAGCAGGGGATAGGTGGCGATCTGTTGGCGCAGCGGCACGCCGCCGCCGCGCGCGGTCTCGCCCAGACCGAACCAGCACAGCAGCAGGACGATGCTGCCCAGAACGCCCATGGTCACGAAACTGGCGCGCCAGCCAAAGATCTCGTCAAGGATGCCGCCCAGCGTCGGTGCGATCATCGGCACCAGTGACATGCCCATGGTGGCATAGCCGATCATGCTGGCGGCGCGCTCGGCCGGCACCATGTCACGGATCACCGCGCGGCTCAGCACGAAACCGGTGGTCACCACCGCCTGCGTCAGGCGAAAGGCCAGAAACCAGCCGGCGGTGGGCGCCAGCAATGTGCCAATGGTGGCAAGGACAAAGATCGCAAAGGCGCCAAGGATGACCGGGCGGCGGCCAAAGCGGTCGCTGACCGGCCCGCACAGCAATTGCAGCAAGGCGCTGACCGCCAGAAAGGCCGAGACGGCCAGCTGCATCACCCCGTATTCCACCCCGAAATGCCGCGCCATATCCGGAAGCGAGGGCAGAAAGATGTTCATGGCCAGCGCGCCGGTGCCGGTGATCGCGACCAGTGTGAACAGGCTCGGTGGCCGGGCGGAGGAGGGGATGGGCAAGGACATGGCACTTCATTGCCCTTGCCCGGGCAAAAGGCAACCTGCCGTGCAGGCTGCCGGGGCGTCAGTGCCCCGAGCCGCCGAAATTGTGAAAGATCATGAAGGCGCCAAAGCAGATAAAGCCAAAGCCCAGCGCCGTGTGCCAGGTCAGCCGCTCACCCAGATAGAGCCAGGAAAAGATGACAAAGACCGACAGGCTGATGACCTCCTGAATGGTCTTCAGCTGCGCGGCGTTGAAATGGCCGTAACCGATGCGGTTGGCCGGCACCTGCAGCAGATATTCAAAAAAGGCGATGCCCCAGCTGACCAGCACGACGATGAACAGCGGCGCGGATTTGAACTTCAGATGCCCATACCAGGCAAAGGTCATGAACAGGTTGGATGCGATCAACAACCCAACGGTGACGACCGGAACGGGCAGATTCATTCTTGGCGATCCCAACTACGATGTTTTTCAAGATTGCCAAAGCGTGTGAAGCGGCCCTCGAAGGACAGCTCGACGGTGCCGATGGGGCCGTGGCGCTGCTTGCCCAGAATGACCTCGGCCTTGCCGTGGCAGGATTCCATGATCTGCTGCCAGGCCGCCATCTTGTCAAGTTCGTGGTCGGCGGGCTTTTCGCGCTCGCGATAATATTCCTCGCGGAACACGAACATCACGATATCGGCATCCTGCTCGATCGAGCCGGATTCGCGCAGGTCCGACAGCTGCGGGCGCTTGTCCTCACGGTTCTCGACCTGACGCGACAGCTGCGACAGGGCGATGACGGGAATATCCAGCTCCTTGGCGACGGCCTTCAACCCTTGCGTGATTTCCGAGACCTCGTTGACGCGGCTGTCCTTGGCGGTCGCGGCGCGCAGAAGCTGCAGATAGTCGACGATCAGCAGATCAAGGCCCATGGTCCGCTTCAGCTTGCGCGCCCGGGCCGCCAGCTGGTTGATCGGCAGGGCAGGCGTGTCGTCGATGTAAAGCGGGCAGTTCGACAGATCATGCGCGGCCTGCACAAAGCGGCGGAACTCGTCCTCAGTCATGTCACCGCGCCGGATCGCCTCGCTCGGCACCTCGGCGGCTTCGGACAGGATACGGGCCGCCAGCTGCTCGGCCGACATCTCCAGACTGAAAAAGCCGACGACGCCCCCTTCGACCGTGCCGGTGGTGCCGTCGGTCAGCGCGCCGCGCTTGTGCACCTTGGCGACGTTGAAGGCGATGTTGGTTGCGAGCGAGGTTTTCCCCATCGAGGGCCGTCCGGCGAGGATGATCAGGTCCGAGCGGTTCAACCCGCCCATCTTGCCATCCAGATCGATGAGCCCGGTCGAAATCCCCGACAGCCCGCCGCCCCGGCTGAAGGCGGCATTGGCGGCCTCCAGAGCGCCGGTGACGGCCGAAAGAAAGCTCTGGAACCCGCGCTCGGCCACGCCCTGCTCGGCCAGCTTGTAAAGCGTCTGCTCCGCTTCCTTGATCTGATCCTCAGCGGACTCATTGACCGAAACCGTGGTCGCGCGGGCGGCGATGTCATGGCCCAGCGTGATCAGATCGCGGCGCAGCGCGAATTCGCGAATCATCTGTGCATAATCGCGCGCCGCATGCGGCGAGATCGCCGCCCCCGCCAGCCGCGCCAGATAGGCCGGTCCGCCGAGCTCCTTCAGCCCGGCGTCGTTCTCCATGAAGGCCTTGATGGTGACCGGACTTGCCAAGGCGTTTTTGCCGATGCGCGAGACGCAGATGTCATAGATCCGGCGATGCACCGGGTCATAGAAATGCTCGGGCTTGATGATGCGCGAAACGTGGTCATAGACCTCGTTGTTGGTCAACAGCGTCCCCAGCAATTGCTGCTCGGCCTCGATCGAGAACGGCACCGCCTGGGCGGCGGCCGCCTCGGCGATTTCACTGGGTTTCCTGATTTCGACGGCGCGCAGCTCGCTCATCCCGTGATGCTCCGGATGTTCGACATGGGTGGCCCCTTATCCTCCGTCCGGCCCGCAAGGTAAATCGGGATATCGTGGACAAGCGGTGGATGGACCCCGGCGCCCGGCCGTTGGCGCGCTTGCATGGGTATTTGTGAAATGGTGAAAATCACAGGCAGGCGCGCAAATTCACCATTTTCCAAATACCCATGCGGCCGTGCCAACCGCGCCGGGGGTGGGGTCAGTGATGGGCCGCTTGCCAGGCGCGCGGGTCGGTCAGGAAGCGCTCGACTTCGGCCAGCGTTTCCTTGTCGTAGAAGCCCTGCGCCTTGGCTTCGGCCAACACGTCCCACCATGTGCACAGATGATGCAGTTTCACACCGTGGTCGGCGAGGCGCTGCGTGGTTTCGGGGAAGATGTCGTAATAGAAGATCACCGCCGTATGGGCGCAGGTGGCGCCGGTGTCGCGGATCGCATCGACGAAGCTCAGCTTCGAGCCGCCGTCGGTGGTCAGGTCCTCGACCAGCAGCACGCGCTGGCCCTCGGACATGGCGCCTTCGATACGGGCATTGCGGCCGTAGCCCTTGGGCTTCTTGCGCACATAGGTCATCGGCAGTTCCAGCCGCTCGGCCACCAGCGCGGCAAAGGGGATGCCCGCCGTCTCGCCGCCGGCGATATTGTCGAAGGCGTCGAAGCCCGCGTCGCGCAGCACGGTCGCCGCCATGAAGTCCATCAGCGTCGAGCGGATGCGCGGAAAGCTGATCAGCTTGCGGCAGTCGATATAGGTCGGCCCCTTCAGGCCCGAGGCATAGGTGAAGGGCTCGGTGGCGTTGAAATGCACGGCCTTGATTTCCAGCAGCATGCGGGCGGTCAGGCGGGCGATTTCCTCGCGCGGGGGAAAGGGCAGGGTCATGCGGGATCCTCGACATGCCAGAGAAGCGGGAAGCCGGGATCGAAAACGGTCACCGTCTCGGCGCCGGCGGGGATATGGGTCGGATAGAGGGCCGGCGCGTCGCGCTTGACCAGCCGGATGTGATCTTCGTTCGGCGGCAGGCGATAGAAGGCCGGGCCGTTGAGCGAGGTGAAACCTTCCAGCCGCTCCAGGGCGCCGTCCTCGTCAAAGACCTGCGCAAGGATCGACATGGTGTTCGGCGCGGTAAAGCAGCCGGCGCAGCCGCAGGCCGATTCCTTGGCCTTGTCCGGGTGCGGCGCCGAGTCGGTGCCGAGGAAGAAGCGGTCGTCGCCCGAGGTCGCGGCCCGGCGCAGCGCCAGCCGGTGGGTTTCGCGCTTGGCGACGGGCAGGCAGTAGTAATGCGGCCGGATGCCGCCGGCGAGGATGTGGTTGCGGTTGATGACCAGATGATGCGTCGTGATCGTCGCGCCCATGTCGCGCTGGCTCATCACGTAATCGACCCCGTCAGCGGTGGTGATATGTTCCATCACCACGCGCAGGCCGGGTGTCGCGCGCCGCACCGGGTCCAGCACACGCTCGATGAAGGCGGCCTCGCGGTCAAAGATGTCCACCGTCGGATCGGTGACCTCGCCATGCATGCACAGCGGCACGCCGGCCTCGGCCATCGCTTCCAGCACCGGGCGCACCTTGTCGAAATCGCGCACACCCGAGGCCGAATTGGTCGTGGCCCCCGCGGGATACAGCTTGACCGCCGTGATGATTCCCGCCGCATGGGCGGCAACCAGATCCGCCGGATCGGTGCCTTCGGTCAGGTAGAGCGTCATCAGCGGACGCAACGTCACATCGGCCGGCAAAGCCGCCAGGATGCGGTCGCGATAGGCTGCGGCCTGTGCTCCGGTGACCACAGGGGGCACCAGGTTCGGCATGATGATGGCACGGCCGAAATGTCTGGAATATGATGCCACTGCAGCCAGCATCTCGCCATCGCGCAGATGCAGGTGCCAGTCGTCGGGGCGTCTGATCGTCAGGGTTTGGGTCATGATGTCGCTGTATAACGGGCCGGCGCGGCCGGGAATAGTCTGCGCGCTGTGCTAAAGGATGACTTGGCAAACCGGAAGTGATGTTTGAGTGTTTGTTCCCCAATGCCGCAGCCCCCAGGAGTTTCTATGAACGGAATGATGTTCAACTTTGCCAGCCTGCAAGCGCCGCTGGTCCTTTGGCAGCAGATGACGCAGATGGCGTTTGAGGCGCAGATGGTGATCGCGATGCGCACGGCTGGAATGCTTGGTCTGGTCAAGCAGGATTCGGACGAGTCGACGCGTATGGTGATCGAAAAGGCCGATGCCGCCTCCGAGGCCGTCCATGCCGCCTTGCGCGCCGCCGGCCGTGGCCAGCGTGCCGATCAGGTCATGGCCGCCGCCCTGCGTCCCTATCGCCGGCGCACCAAGGCCAATGTCAAACGCCTGACGGCAGCAAAGTGACATCGCCACCGGATCGGCCACGCCGCAGATCGGTTAGGTGATCCGCGACATGCGAAACGCGCCCCGATCGGGGCGCGTTCGGTATTTCCCAGATCCGGGCGTCGATCAGATCAGCTTGCCCATCGCCACGGCGGTATCCGACATGCGGTTCGAGAAACCCCATTCGTTGTCATACCAGGTCAGGATGCGGCAGAGCTTGCCTTCCATGACCTTGGTCTGATCCATGTGGAAGACCGAGGAATGGCTGTCATGGTTGAAGTCCGACGAGACCAGCGGCTCTTCGGTATAGCCGAGAATGCCTTTCAGCGGGCCGTCGGCCGCGGCTTTGATCGCGGCGTTGATCTCGGCGACCGAGGTGTCGCGGGCGGCTTCGAACACCAGATCGACGACCGAGACGTTCGGGGTCGGTACGCGGATCGCGACGCCGTCCAGACGGCCCTTCAGTTCCGGCAGCACCAGACCCACGGCCTTGGCGGCCCCGGTCGAGGTCGGGATCATCGACAGCGCGGCGGCGCGGGCGCGATACAGATCCTTGTGCATGGTGTCCAGCGTCGGCTGGTCGCCGGTGTAGCTGTGGATCGTGGTCATGAAGCCGCGCGCGATGCCGATCGAATCGTTCAACACCTTGGCGACCGGCGACAGGCAGTTGGTGGTGCAGCTGGCGTTCGAGACGACGATGTCATCCTTGGTCAGCGTGTTGTCGTTCACGCCAAAGACGATGGTCTTGTCGGCGTTCTCGCCCGGGGCCGAGATCAGCACACGTTTCGCGCCGGTCGACAGATGCGCCTGAACCTTGTCCTTCGAGGTGAAAAGGCCGGTGCATTCCATGATGACGTCGATGTCGCCCCAGGGCAGTTCGGCCGGGTTGCGAATCGCGGTGACCTTGATCGGGCCACGGCCCACGTCGATGGTATCGCCCGAGACGGTCACTTTCGCCGGAAAACGGCCATGGACCGAATCGTAGCGCAGCAGATGCGCGTTGGTTTCCACGGGGCCAAGGTCGTTGATCGCGACCACCTCGATATCATTGCGCCCCGATTCGATGATCGCGCGCAGCACGTTCCGACCGATACGGCCAAAGCCGTTGATCGCCACCTTGACAGCCATGGGGTTCCTCCGCCGCTGATGAAGTTGCGTGCTGCTGATAGCCCCGAAATGCCGGGGATTGCAAATGGCACGATCGGCTTTTGCGCCGAAAGTTTATCCTGCCAAGCTGTTAGCGCCAGAAATCCGCCCAAGGGCCGCAGGCGGGCCTCACTGGTCGCAGATCTCTTGCAGCGCCGCCCAGTCGCGGTCTGTAAGGATCCGCCGTGGCTCGGCGGTGCGGAAGGGATCGGCCTCGATCAGGCCCAGCACCGCCTCGCCGGTCGGGTCCAGCGCGCGGGCATAGGGCTCGCTCGACACGCCGGCGCGGGCGAAATAGCCCAGCAGGGTCTCGTCCTCGGGGGGGGGCGGCAGCCGCGACAGCAGCCTTTCGCCATAGCCGGCCAGCGACTGGCGCGGCAGGTTGCCCTTGGTCAGCAGATGAAAGGTGGCGCGCGGCCCGGCATAGCGCAGCGCATCCAGCAGCGGGTCGGTTTCCAGCGCCACCGCCTGCGCCGACAGGATATGGCCGGCGGTGACCTCGGGCGTGGCCTCGCCCTCGACCAGATCCTCGCCGATGATGGTAATGGGGCCGGGCAGGCGGCGGGCGCCATGCAGCACGGTGGGCAGCACGGCGATTTCGGCATCCGGGCCGATCAGCCGGCCGGCCAGCTTGCCGCGCACCATGTCGCCGGCCGGGCGCGAACAGGCGCTGCCGGTGGATTTCTCGATCTCGTCCAGAATCATGCGCCCGATCTCGGCGCGCTGCGCCGGCGGCGCGATGTCGGCGGCATGGCGCACCAGCGCCGGCGGCACCCAGAACACCGCCAGCGTCAGCATGGCCGCCGCTGCACCCAGCATCAGCCCGTTGCGCAGCCGCCCGCGTGAAGGCTTGCTGGCCTCGATGGCGCGATGCACCTTTTCGATCGCCGCCATCATCAGCTCATCATCGACTTCGAGCATTTCGGGATCGTCGGGGCCGGGGGCATATTGCGCCGGTTGCCGGCCGGGGTTCAGCCGGATCACCGCCGGCAGCGACCAATGCGACAGCGGCATTTCCGAGCGCGGATCGGCCAGGACCAGCGTCGCATCGCCGAACGAGACGATGACCTCGCGCAGCGCCGCCGTCGGCGTTTCGCGCCAATGGCCGGCCGCTTCGAGCCGTTGATATTGGTTCAGCGCCGTCATTCTTGCGCCACGCGCCCCCAGCTGGACGAATTTTAGCATAGCCCGTCGCGGTTTAGCGTCAATTGATGCAGGCGGGTCGGCTTCGTTTTTAGCGGGGATGCCAGCGCGCGAAAGGGGGAAATCGCGCGCAGGCTGTATTGCTCCGGCTGGCATCCCATCCGCAAGGGCGCCCGGCGGCAGGGGCGGGATCGGGCACAAGTGCTGTGTGCTCAGGCGTTTTCAGGGACCGGAATGCCGCGCTGGCGCGCCAGTTCGCGGATGCGGTTCTGCAGTTTTTCAAAGGCCCGCACCTCGATCTGGCGGATCCGCTCGCGCGAGACGTCATAGCGCGCGGACAGGTCCTCCAGCGTCATCGGGTCATCGCGCAGCCGGCGCTCCATCAGGATGTCCTTTTCGCGGTCGTTCAGCACATCCATGGCCGAGATCAGCATCTGGCGGCGCGCAGAAAGCTCATCGGCCTCGGCGAAGGCCTCGGCCTGATTGGCGCTGTCATCCTCCAGCCAGTCCTGCCATTGCGCGGTGGAATCGCCGTCGCCCGACCCTACGGTGGCGTTCAGCGAGGCATCGCCCCCCGACAGCCGCCGGTTCATGTCGATGACCTCCTGTTCCGAGACGTTCAGGTCATTGGCGATCTGGCGCACGTTTTCAGGGCGCAGGTCGCCCTCTTCCAGCGCGCCCAGCTTGGACTTGGCCTTGCGCAGGTTGAAGAACAGCTTTTTCTGCGCGCTGGTCGTGCCCATTTTGACCAGCGACCACGACCGCAGGATATATTCCTGGATCGAGGCGCGGATCCACCACATGGCATAGGTCGCCAGCCGGAAGCCCTTTTCGGGGTCAAAGCGCTTGACCGCCTGCATCAGGCCGACGTTCGCCTCGGAGATCACCTCGGCCTGCGGCAGGCCATAGCCGCGATAGCCCATGGCGATCTTGGCGGCCAGCCGCAGGTGCGAGGTCACCAGCTTTTGCGCCGCCTCGGGATCCTCGTGATCGGTCCAGCGCTTGGCCAGCATATATTCCTCTTCCGGTTCCAGCAGGGGAAACTTGCGGATCTCCTGCAGGTATCGGTTCAGGCCCTGTTCGGGGCTGGGGGCCGGAAGTTGGGTATAATTCGCCATTGACCTTTATCCTGTCCCGCAGCTCGGGCGGGTGGTTTGGAACGCGATCATTGCGTCCGTGGTTCCGTTTTGAAAGCGCAATCGACAGCCGGTGCGCGCAAATCCTGCAAGAGCCGGGCCATGTCCTCGGGCAATGCACTGGAAAACTGCAACCAGCGCCCGTCGGCGGGATGGCGAAAGCCCAGCTCGGCCGCATGCAGCGCCTGCCGGGGAAAGCCCGCGACCGCCCCAGCGCCACGCTCGCCCAGCACCTTGGCCGACACGCGGCGATTGCCGCCATAGACCGGATCGCCGACCAGCCCCAGCCCGGCATAGGCCATATGCACGCGGATCTGATGCGTGCGCCCGGTCTCCAGCGCGCATTCCACCAGCATCACCTGCGCGGGCGTGCCAAAGCTTTCGATCAGCCGCGCCCGCGTCACCGCATGGCGGCCGCGCTCGAAACTGACGGCCTGCCGCTGGCGGTCGCCGGGATGGCGGCCGAGCAGCGTGGTGATGCGCAGGACGCCGCCCGGCTCAAAGCCGATGCCGGGCAGACCGCGCAGCCGCGGATCGGCGGCGTCAATGGCACCATGCGCCAGCGCCAGATAGCGCCGATGCGCCGAGTGATCGGCGAATTGCGCCGCCAGCCCCTGATGCGCCCGGTCGGTCTTGGCGACCACCAGCAGGCCCGAGGTCTCCTTGTCGATCCGGTGCACAATGCCGGGCCGCGCCGCACCGCCGATGCCCGACAGACTGCCGGCGCAATGCGCGAGCAGCGCATTGACCAGCGTCGCCGAGGGCGCGCCCGGCGCCGGATGCACCACCATGCCGGCGGGCTTGTCGATGACGATCAGATCGTCGTCCTCATGCGCGATGCTCAGCGCAATCGCCTCGGGCTGCGCCTCCAGCGGCACCGGCGCGCCGATGCTGACGCGGTAGTCGCCGGGCTCGGCGCGGGCCTTGCCGTCCGCGACCGGGCCCGACGGACCCGCGACCGCGCCCTCGGCGATCAGTTTCGTCAGGCGCGAGCGTGACAGTGCCGCCTGCTCTGGTGCGAAGGCGGCAAGCGCCTTATCAAGCCGGTCGGAAACCCCTTCGGGCAGATGGATCAGGATATCGGACATGGCGCAGGATGATAGGGTGGAAGCCGGGGCAGAGAAAGCCTTGCCGATGCTGCGCTGGCTGCGCATCCTCGTGACCTCTCTGGCCGTGGTGATGGGGCTCGGGGTGCTGGCGGTGGTGGCGATCCTGTGGCTGCGGCTGGCCTCGCCGCCGCTGCCGCAACTGCCGGACAGGATTGCCCTGCCGCAGGGCGCAACGCCGGCCGCCGTCACCTTCGCCCGCGACTGGACGGTGGTGGTGACCGAAACCGGCGAGGTGCTGCTTTACGACCGGCAGGGCAAGCTGCGCGACAGCGTGACGCCTTAGGCCTTGACCTTCAGCGCCTCGATCTCGGCGCGCAACTCGGCATTCTCGGCGCGGGCCTTGATCGCCATTTCGCGCACCGCCTCGAATTCCTCGCGGGTGACAAAGTCGCGCTCGGCCAGCCAGCGGTCGATCCAGCTGTTGAAGGCGGTCTGCGCCTCGCCCTTGGCGCCCTGGGCCACGCCCATCGCATTGGTCATCAATTTCGAGAGATCGTCGAAGAAACGGTTGTTCGCGGTCATGGCGGGCCTTTCGGTTTCGGGTTGCCCCCTATATGGCCCCAGACATGCGGCGGTTCAATCACCCGCCGCGACCTGCCACCGCTGCGTGACCCATGGCCGCATGGCCCGCGAAACTCGGCCGCGAGGCCCGTGAAACATGGCCACATGGCCCGCGAAACGAGGACCCGATGATCCCCTTTCCGCAGATTTCCCCCGAGATCTTTACCATCCACCTGTTCGGCCTGTCGCTGTCCTTGCGCTGGTATGCGCTGGCCTATCTGGTCGGGCTGGTTGTCGGCTGGCGCATCATCGTCGGACTGATGCGCCGCCCCGCGCTATGGGGCGACCGCGCCCCCATGCGCCCCGAACAGGCCGAAGAGCTGCTGACCTGGGTGGTGCTGGGCGTCGTTCTGGGCGGGCGGATCGGCTTTGTGCTGTTCTACGAGCCGGCCTATTACCTGGCCAACCCCGGCCAGATCCTGCAACTCTGGCACGGCGGCATGTCGTTCCACGGCGGCTTTCTGGGCGTGGTGCTGGCGTCTTGGCTCTGGTGCCGCAAGAATGGCGTGGCGCCCCTGCGGCTGGCCGATGCGCTGGCGGTGGCGACGCCCATCGGCCTTGGGCTGGGCCGCATCGCCAATTTCATCAATGCCGAGCTGTGGGGCATGCCCACGACGCTGCCCTGGGGTGTGATCTTTCCGGGCGAGGCGGCGCAGGACTGCCCCGGCGTGACCGGGCTGTGCGCCCGGCATCCCAGCCAGCTCTATGAGGCGGGGCTCGAGGGCATCCTGCTGGCTCTGGTGCTGTTTGCGCTGGTGCGCGCCGGCGGCTTGCGCCGTCCCGGTCTGGCGCTCGGCACCTTCGTCATGGGCTATGGGCTCTCGCGCTTCGTGGTCGAGTTCTTCCGTCAGGCCGACGCGCAATTCATCACGCCCGAGAACCCTCTGGGCCATGTGCTCGGCGGGCCGGTCTGGGGGCTCAGCATGGGGCAGATGCTGTCGTTGCCGATGGTGCTGATCGGGCTGGGCTTCATCCTTTACGCGCGCAGTCGTCCGGCGGTGGCATGACGCCGCTTGGCCGTCAGATCGCCAGCCGCATCCGGCTGGCCGGGCCGATGGGGCTTGATGAATACATGCGGCTTTGCCTGCTGCATCCCGAACACGGCTATTACGCCACCCGCGATCCCTTTGGCATGGGCGGCGATTTCACCACCGCGCCCGAGATCAGCCAGATGTTTGGCGAAATGATCGGCCTTGCCCTGGCGCAGTCATGGCTGGATCAGGGCAGTCCCGCGCCGTTCACGTTGGCCGAGATCGGCCCCGGGCGCGGCACGCTGATGGCCGACATCCTGCGCGCGATCCGCAAGGTGCCCGGCATGTGTGACGCGGCACATGTGACGCTGATCGAGGCGTCCGCGCATCTGCGCGGCGTGCAGGCGCGGCGGCTGGGCGCGATCACCCATCTCGACCGGGCCGAGGATCTGCCCGAACAACCGCTGTTTCTGGTCGCGAATGAATTCTTCGACGCCCTGCCGATCCGCCAGTTCCAGCGCGGCGTGGCTGGCTGGGCCGAACGCGTGGTGGCGCTGGACGCGCAAGGCGCGCTGACGCTTGGCCTCGTCGCCCGCGACGATGCGCCCGGCCTGCCGCCCGCCGCGCATCTGCCCATGGGCACGGTGCTGGAAACCTGTCCCGAGGCGCTGCCCATCGCCCATGCCATCGCCGGCCGCATCGCTCGCCATGGCGGCACGGCGATCCTGATCGATTACGGCAACTGGCACGGGCAGGGCGACAGCTTTCAGGCCCTGCGCCAGCACCGCCCCGAGGACCCGCTGGCCCATCCCGGCGAGGCCGATCTGACCGCGCATGTCGATTTCGCGCCCCTTGCGGCGGTGGCGGCGCAGGCGGGGGCGCGGGTCTCGGCGATGCTGGGGCAGGGCGAGTGGCTTTTGCGCCTTGGCATTGCCGCGCGCGCTCAGCGTCTGGCGCAGGCCGGGGATGCGGGCGCCATGGCCGCGCTTCATCGCTTGACCGCGCCCGGGGAAATGGGTCACCTGTTCAAAGTTCTGGCATTCTGGGCCGCGTCGGCCCCGGTGCCGCCCGGCTTCGACGCTTTGGAACCCGATGCAAACCACGCTTGAAATTCTGACCCATCCGCTGCTCGACACCGTGCGGCACGGCTTTTTCACCCGGCGCGGCGGGGCATCCTCGGGGCTGTTTTCCGGACTGAACTGCGGCTACGGCTCCAGCGATCAGGCCGAGATCGTGTCGATCAACCGGGGCCGCGTCGCCGCCGCCATGGGCGTCGCGCCCGCCGATCTGCTGACCGTGCATCAGGTGCATTCCCCCGACATCGCCATCCTGCGCGAGGGCAATGATACGGCGCCGCTGTCGCGCCAATGCGCCGATGGCATCGTCACCGACCGCAAGGGCGTGGCCATCGCCGTGCTGACCGCCGATTGCCAGCCGATCCTGTTGGCCGATCCACAGGCCGGCGTGATCGGCGCGGTCCATGCCGGCTGGCGCGGCGCGCTGTCGGGCGTGATCGAGGCCGCCGTCGCCGCCATGGCCGATCTTGGCGCGACCCGCATCCGCGCGGTGATCGGCCCCTGCATCAGCCAGTCCGCCTATGAGGTCGGCAACGAATTCATGGACGAGGTTCTGGCCGAGGACGCGGGCTACCACCGCTTTTTCGCCGGCGGCCCGAATGGCCGGCCGATGTTCGACCTGCCGGGCTTTGGCCTGATGCGCCTGCGCGAGGCCGGGGTCGAGGCGGAATGGACCCGCCATTGCACCTATGCCGACCCCGACCGGTTCTATTCCTACCGGCGCAGCACCCACCGCGCCGAGGCGGATTATGGCCGGCTGATCTCGGCCATCGCGCTCTGACCCCGGCTAGCGGATCAGGATGGCGCGGAAATCGTTGACATTGGTCAGCGTCGGCCCGGTCTTGATAAGATCGCCCAAGGCGTCGAACAGGCTGTAGCTGTCATGCCCGGCCAGCACGGCGCGCGCATCCAGCCCCGCCGCTTGCGCCCGCGCCAGCGTGTCAGGCCCGATCAGCGCCCCCGCCGCATCCTCGCTGCCGTCGATGCCATCGGTATCACCGGCCAGGGCATGCACATTGGCCCCCTCCAGCGCCACGGCCAGCGCCAGCAGGAACTCGGTATTGCGTCCGCCGCGTCCGGGCTTTTGCGCGCCGATGGTGACGGTGGTCTCGCCCCCCGACAGCAGCACCGCCGGTCGCGCCACCGGCAGCCCGTGCCGCAGCACCGATTGCGCAATCCCGGCCATGATGTGACCTGCGGCGCTGGCCTCGCCCTCGATCGCATCGCCCAGGATCAAGGGGCTCACCCCCTGCGCCCGCGCCACCTCTGCCGCCGCCTGCAAGGCCATCAGCGGCGCCGCGATCAGCCGGTAATCGGCCTGAAACGCCGGCAGCGGCGCGGCCTGCGCCAACAGCAGCGCCCGCGCCGCCTCGGGCAGATCGGCCCCCAGCTGCGCCACAACGTCTGACAGATCCGCCCCCGCCTCGGGATCATGCACCGTCGGCCCCGAGGCGATGGCGCGCGGATCGTCGCCCGGCACGTCGGAAATCGCCAGCGTCACCACCCGCGCCGGCGCCGCCGCCAGCGCCAGCCGCCCGCCCTTGACCGCCGACAGCCGCCGCCGCACCCGGTTCATCACCGAGATCGGCGCCCCCGAGGCCAAGAGCAGCCGGTTCACCCGCATCTTGTCCTCCAGCGTCAGCCCCGGCGCCGGTGCCGTCATCAGCGCCGAGCCCCCGCCCGAGATCAGCGCCAGCACCAGATCATCCGGCCCCAGCCCCGACACCGCCTGCAGGATGCGCGCGGCTGCCATGGTGCTATTGGCATCGGGCACGGGATGGGCGGCCTCGATCACCTCGATGCGGCGCGTGGGCACGGCGTGGCCATAGCGGGTGACGACGACGCCCGTGACATCGGGCCATTCCGCCTCGACCGCGCGGGCCATGGCGGCGGCGGATTTGCCCGCGCCCACCACCACGACCCGGCCACGCGGCCGCTCGGGCAGATGCCGCGCCAGCGTCCGGGCCGGATCGGCGCTGTCGATGGCCGCCCGGAACAGGGCGTGCAGGAATTCCCGTGGATCACTTGTCATCGCAGTTTTTCCCCTCCCTGCGGTTGTCGGGCGCCACAGTTTCACATCGCTGCCCGTGACGCCATCCCTGCGGCAAGGCCCCGCAGAACTTCACCTTTTCGATAGCTGTCGCGGGCGGGCCAAGTCCGATATTCCTGAACCCGGCCGAGGAAGAGCGGCCGATCACGAAACCGGTTTTAAAATCCCTGCGCCCCGCAATTCTTGCGGCGGTTAACGAGTATTCACGTTCGGAGTTTGGAAATGGCACGTATTTCAAGCAGCCGCGGGCTGGACATGTCGCGTTTCGATGTCTGGCAAGGCGTCGTCACCAGCTATGACAGCCGGCAGATCACCATCACCGCCGGCAGCGTCGCCGGCGTTTATCGCGGGCATTTCACCTATGATAGCTGGGGCGATGTCTATGGCCAGCTCGACAGCTACACCAATCTGGTGAATGGCCGGGCGGTGTTCTCGATCACCGATATGGGCGTCGATGCCCATGTGATGATGAACTATGTCGATTGGGAGGACGCCAGCGCCTATGCCTATGTCCTGTCGCGCGCCGACACCTTCGAACTTTCCGATGCCGCCGATTACATCATGGCCTTTGGCGGCAACGACCTCGTGAATGCCAATGGCGGCAATGACCGGGTCTTTGGCGGGCTCGGCAATGACACGCTGCGGGGCGGCTTCGGCAATGACCTGTTGGATGGCGGTCGCGGCGCGGATCTGCTGGTCGGCGGCTCGGGCAATGACATCTTCGTGGTCGATGACAGCCGCGACCGCGTGGTCGAGACGGCCGGTCAGGGCATCGACCAGATCCGCAGCACGATCGACTGGACGCTGCAGGCCAATGTTGAAAACCTCGTGCTGGACGGAGGGGCGGGTATCTCGGGCACTGGCAATGCGCAGGCCAATATCCTGCTGGGCAATAGCGGCGACAACCGGCTGACGGGGCTGGCCGGCAATGACACGCTGCGCGGGCTTGACGGGCACGACAGCCTGATCGGCGGCGCCGGTCAGGACGTGCTGATGGGCGGGGCGGGCGATGACCGGCTGGCGGGTGGCGCGGGCGGCGACATGCTGACCGGCGGCTATGGCGCCGATGTCTTCGTGCTGGCGACGGTCGCGGATTCGACCACGGGCGGGCCCGGCCGCGATGTGATCACCGATTTCCAGCGCGGGCAGGGCGACCTGATCGACCTGTCCTTCATCGATGCCAACAGCACCGTCGCCGGCAATCAGGCCTTCCGCTTTGTCGGCGATGGCGCCTTCAGCGGCCATGCGGGCGAGCTGGTCGCACGCAGCACCAGCGCCGGGACGCTGGTGCTGGGCGATGTCGATGGCGACGGGCGTGCCGATTTCGGCCTGCTGCTCGACGATCCGCTGAAGCTCGGCGCCGACAGCTTCCTGCTTTAGCGCCGGCTCAGCCGCATTTCGAATAGCCGCAATGCGGGCAGGTCATGCAGCCCTCGACCATATGCAGCCCGTATTGCCCGCAGGACGGGCAGGCGGGCCCGCGCGGGGCCTCGCCAACGGCGCGGGCCTGCGCGGCGGTCGGGTCGGATTTCAGCCCCTTGCCCTCGGCCTCGATAAAGCCGATGGCGATCATGTGCCGCTCGATCACGCCGCCGATCGCAGCCAGAATCGAGGGCACATAGCGCCCCTCGATCCACGCCCCGCCGCGCGGATCGAACACGGCCTTCAGCTCCTCGACCACGAAACTGACGTCGCCGCCGCGCCGGAACACGGCGCTGATCATCCGCGTCAGCGCCACGGTCCAGGCGAAATGCTCCATGTTCTTCGAGTTGATGAACACCTCGAAGGGCCGGCGGTGGCCCGATTGCACGATATCGTTGATGGTGATGTAGATCGCGTGCTCGCTGCCCGGGAATTTCAGCTTGTAGGTCGCGCCCTCCAGCGCCGGCGGCCGGTCCAGAGGCTTGGTCAGATAGACCACCTCGGCGCCCTTGTCGGGCTCTGGCGCGTCCTCGGCGGCCTCGCTGACCGACAGCACGCTTCCCGTCACCTCATTGGGGCGATAGGTGGTGCAGCCCTTGCAGCCCAGCTCCCATGCGGCCAGATAGACATGCTTGAAGGCGTCGAACCCGATATCGGCCGGGCAGTTGATGGTCTTCGAGATGCTGCTGTCCACCCATTCCTGCGCCGCCGCCTGCATGGCGACATGGTCCTGCGGCGCCAGCATCTGCGCATCGACGAAATGCGCGGGCAGGGGGGCGTCGCCGTTCAGGTCGCGCCACAGCCGGACGGCGTAATCGACCACCTCTTCTTCGCTGCGCGAGCCGTCCTTTTGCAGCACCTTGCGGGTATAGGCATGGGCAAAGACCGGCTCGATGCCCGAGCTGACATTGCCGGCATAAAGGCTGATCGTCCCGGTCGGCGCGATGCTGGTCAAAAGCGCGTTGCGGATGCCGTGACGCGCCACCGCCTCGCGCACATCCTCGTCCATCTGCTGCATGAAGCCCGAATCCAGAAAGGCCTCGGCCTGAAACAGCGGAAATGCGCCCTTTTCGCGGGCCAGATCGACCGAGGCCAGATAGGCCGCCCGCGCGATTGCATGCATCCATTCGCGGGTCTGCGCCACCGCGCCCGGCGCGCCATAGCGCAGGCCCAGCATCATCAGCGCATCGGCAAGCCCGGTGACGCCCAGCCCGATGCGGCGCTTGGCCCGCGCCTCGGCCGCCTGCTGGGGCAGGGGAAAGCGGCTGGCGTCGACCACATTGTCCATCATCCGCACGGCCACGCGGGTCAGATCGTCCAGCGCCGCCATGTCCAGCCGCGCGCCGGGCGTAAAGGGCGCCTCGACCAGCCGCGCAAGGTTGATGCTGCCCAGCAGGCAGGCGCCATAGGGCGGCAGCGGCTGTTCGCCGCAGGGGTTGGTGGCGGCGATGGTCTCGGCATAGCCAAGGTTGTTCAGCTGGTTGATGCGGTCGATAAAGATCACCCCCGGCTCGGCGTAATCATAGGTCGCGCGCATGATCCGGTTCCACAGGTCGCGGGCGCGGATGGTGTGAAACACCTTGCCCTCGAATTGCAGATCCCAAGGTCCGTCATCGCGCATCGCCTGCATGAAGCCATCCGTCACCAGCACCGACAGGTTGAACATGCGCAGCCGGGCGCTGTCCTGCTTGGCGGTGACGAAGGCCTCGATATCGGGATGGTCGCAGCGCATGGTCGCCATCATCGCGCCGCGCCGGCTGCCCGCCGACATGATGGTGCGGCACATTGCATCCCAGACATCCATGAATGACAGCGGCCCCGAGGCATCCGCCGCCACCCCATGCACCTCGGCCCCGCGCGGGCGGATGGTGCTGAAATCATAGCCGATGCCGCCGCCCTGCTGCATGGTCAGCGCGGCCTCTTTCAGCGCCTGAAAGATGCCCTCCATGCTGTCGGGGATGGTGCCCATGACAAAGCAGTTGAACAGCGTCACCTCGCGCCCGGTGCCGGCCCCGGCAAGGATGCGTCCGGCGGGCAGGAATTTGAAATCCTCCAGCGCGGCGTAAAAGCGGTCCTCCCACAGCGCGGGCTCGGCCTCGACGCGGGCCAGATCGCGGGCGACGCGGCGCCAGCTGTCCTCGACCGACAGATCGACGGGCTGGCCGTCGGCGGCTTTCAGGCGGTATTTCATGTCCCAGATCTGTTCGGCGATGGGGGCGGCAAAGCGGGTCATCTGCATCCTCGGCGGTGGGTCGCACGCCGGCAGGATAGCAGAACGCGCAGGGCCCGTCGCCCCGGCCCTGCGCCTGCAAGGCCGGCCGGCGGTGTACAGCCGGTGTACGCGCGGTGTACGGCCCGTGCACGGGTTTCACAGGGCCCCGCCCAGCAATTGCTGGGGGTTTGTGGATTTCGGGCCGGCGCGCTGCATCACGCAACGCGCGCAGCCGTTGCGCGTCAGGCGCGGCCCATCAGCTCGTCGATGACATTCTGCCACAGGCTCGCCGGCTGGGCGCCGGTCACGACATGGCTGCCCGCCACGATGAAGGTCGGGACCGAGTTGATGCCGCGCTGTCGCGCCGCGATTTCGCGCCCGGCGACCTCGTCGCGATCCTCGTTGGTGGCCAGAAGCCTGCGGATGACCGCGCCGTTCATGCCGGCCTTTTCGCCGATCTCGACCAGAACGTCGGGGTTGTTGATGTTGCGCCCCTCGCGCCAATGCGCGCGCATCAGCCCCGACATGACCGGGGTCTGCGCCCCCTCAAGCCCCGCCCAATGCAGCAGGCGATGGGCGTTCAGCGTGTTCGGCACCCGCTCGATCAGGCTGGGGTTGATCCACAATCCCAGCCGCTCGCTGGCCTCCATCACCGGCTTCATCGCGGCCAGAATGCCCTTTTCGTCGGTGAATTTCATCTTCATGTAGGCGACGTAATCCATCCCTGCCTGCGGCATCTGCGGGTCCAACTGGAACGGCTGCCAGGTGATGGCAAAGGGATGGTCGGGCCGGCTTTCCAGCGCCCGGTCCAGCTCGGCCTTGCCGATCAGACACCAGGGGCAGATCGGATCGGCATGGATATCAAGGCGGATCTGGCCGGGAAGGGGATCGGTCATGGCTGGTCCTTGCGGTATCGCGCGCGCAGGGCGCGGCGGTTGATCTTGCCGGTCGCAGTGCGCGGCAGTTCGGAAAGGTGAATATATTCGCGGGGTTGCTTATAGCGCGCCAGTCGGCTTTCGGCCATCCCGCGCAGGGCATCCTCGGGGGCGGTGCCGGTCCAGAAGGCCGCGATGATGCTGGTGCCGGGCGCGACCTCAAGCTCGGTCGCGGCAATCTCGCCCGCCTCGGGGACATGGGCCAGCGCATCCTCGACCTCGCCCGGCGCGACGCGAAAGCCGCCGGCATTCATCATGTCATCGGCGCGGCCCAAGGTGCGCATGGCGCCGTCGGGCAGGCGCTGGGCCAGATCGCCGGTCAGGAACCAGTCGCCCTGAAAGCGCGCGGCGGTTTCCCCGGGCTGGTCGAGATAGCCCAGAAACAGCCCCGGATCGCTGTGATGCACTGCCAGCTGGCCGGGGCCGTCGCCCTCGCGGCCCTGGTCGTCAAGAATGGCGATGCGGCGGCCGGGCTGGGGAAATCCGGCCGTGCCCACCGGCGCCGGCCGCGCCGGACTGCCCGACAGAAAGGTCGAACATTCCGACATGCCCATGGCCTCGTGCAGATCGGTGCTGCTGCGCGCGCGCCATGCGTCGCGCAGGCCGGGCTCCAGCCGCTCGCCTGCGGTCAGCCCGTGGCGCAGCCCGGCCCAAGGCCGCCAATCGGCGCGCAGCATGTGGCGAAACACGCCCGGCGCGGCAGCGATCAGCGTGGCGCCATGGCGGCTGGCGATCAGCGGGATCTGCTGGGGCGTGACGCCCTCGGCCGGGATCAGCGCGGTGGCGCCAAGCGTCCACGGATCCAGCAGCCCGGTGCCAAGCGTGAAGGTCCAGTTGAAGGCGCCGGCATGCAGCAGCCGGTCCTGCGCCGTCAGCCCATACCAGCCCTGAAACATCATCTGCCGCGCCAGAATCGCGCGGTGCGCATGGCAGACCGCGCGCGGCTGGCCTGAACTGCCCGAGGTAAAGACGATATAGGCCAGATCGTCGGGCTGGTGCGGCTGGAACCCGGCCTGTGGCAGGTCGTAAAAGCCGGCGAATGTGACGGCGTCGAGAGTCCGGGCCGGGTGGTCGGGCAAGGCGATGCCGCTATCGGCAAGGATCAGGGCCGGGCCGATCATCGCGGCGATGCGGGTGATTTCAGGGCCGGTCAGCTGTGCCGAGGTCGGGACCGGTACGATGCCGGCGGCGATCGCTGCGAGATAGGCAATGGGAAAGGCCGGCGTATTGCCCAGCCGCAGCAACAGCCGATCGCCGGGCAGCAGTCCCGCCTGACGCAGGCCGGTGGCCGCGCCCAGTACGGCCTGACGCAACCGGCCATGCGACCAGCGGTCGGCCCGCGACAGGCCCAGCACCGACATGGCCAGCTTGTCCGGTGTGGCCTGCCCCGCGCGCAGCACATGTTCGGCCAGATTCATCGCATCGCCCGTTTCCATTGTCCCCGTCTCAGATAGAGTGGCGCGGGTGGCGGGGAAAGGGGGCTCTGCCCCCACGCGCCCGTGGCCCCTCGACGGGGCCGCAGGCGCGTTCCCCCGGGATATTTAGACACGAAAGAAGCCGCGAGCCGGATATGAAAACGGCCCGCGACGGGGCGGGCCGTTTCCGGAATTCCATCTGCTCAGAGGATCAGAGCAGTTTCAGGTCGCTGGCCGAGCTGCGGCCGTCGCGGCCCGATTGCAGTTCATAGGCGATCTTCTGGTTGTCGTTCAGGCCGGTCAGACCGGCGCGCTCGACCGCCGAGATATGGACGAAAACGTCCTTGCCGCCATCATCGGGGGCGATGAAGCCATAGCCTTTGGTGGCGTTGAACCATTTCACGGTGCCGGTAGCCATTACCGTCTCTCCTTCAAGTCATCCCGGGGCGAGATTGCTTCCGGGCCGTGCAGCCATCTTTCCCGTCAAGTCCGGCTGCCCCGTAAGAGGGAGGCGGTAGAAAGTCGTGCTCACGCGCAGGAGAGGATGAACGATTCGTTAAAAAACGCAAGCGAGAAAGCGCCGCGCAACTTGACGCTAGGTCAGGTTGCGCGGCGTTTTGAGCGATTTATTGCTGGGCCTGGTGATCGGGATCAACGCAGGTCGGGCGGGCAGGCTTCGTCGTGAAGCAATTTGACCGCCTGGTCAAGTTTCAGCACTTCGCTGCCCTGCTTGTCAAGACGGCGGATCGAGACGGTGGCTTCCTCGACCTCTTTCATGCCGATGGCCATGATGACCGGCACCTTGCCGACCGAATGCTCGCGGACCTTGTAGTTGATCTTTTCGTTGCGGGTATCGGCTTCGGCGCGGATGCCCGCATTGCGCAATTGGGCCACGACCTCGTTGACGTAATCATCGGCGCCCGAGACGATGGAGGCGACCACGACCTGACGCGGTGCCAGCCACAAGGGCAGCTTGCCCGAATAGTTCTCGATCAGGATGCCGATGAAGCGCTCGAAGCTGCCCAAGACCGCGCGATGCAGCATGTAGGGGCGGTGCTTGGCGCCGTCCTCGCCGACATATTCCGCATCCAGCCGCTCGGGCAGGTTCGGGTCGACCTGGAAGGTGCCGCATTGCCATTCGCGCCCGATGGCGTCGGTCAGCTTGAAGTCCAGTTTCGGGCCATAGAAGGCGCCGTCGCCGGGGTTGATCTCATAGGGCAGGCCCAGATGTTCGATGGCGCCTTTCAGCGCGCCCTCGACCTTGTCCCATTGTTCGTCGGTGCCGATACGGACCTCGGGGCGCGTGGACAGCTTGATGTCGAAGCCCTTGAAGCCAAGATCCTGATAGACCGAGGACAGCAGCGCGATGAAGCCTGCGCATTCGCCCTCGATCTGATCCTCGGTACAGAAGATATGCGCATCGTCCTGCACGAAGCCGCGCACCCGCATCAGCCCGTGCATCGAGCCCGAGGATTCGTAACGGTGGCACGAGCCGAACTCGGCCAGGCGCAGCGGCAGGTCGCGATAGGATTTCAGGCCCTGATTGTAGATCTGGACGTGGCAGGGGCAGTTCATCGGTTTCAGCGCGTTGATGCGCTTTTCCTTGGCGCCTTCCTCGTCCACTTCGACGATGAACATGTTCTCGCGGTAGGCTTCCCAATGGCCGGACTTTTCCCACAGGATGCGGTCGACCACCTGCGGCGTTTTGATTTCCTTGTAATTCGCGCGGATCAGGCGACGGCGCATATAAGCTTCAAGCTCGCGGTAGATCGTCCAGCCGTTCGGGTGCCAGAACACCATGCCGGGGGCTTCTTCCTGAAAGTGGAACAGCTCCATTTCGCGGCCCAGCTTGCGGTGGTCGCGCTTGGCGGCCTCTTCCAGCATGGTCAGGTGGGCTTTCAGGTCGTCGCGGTTCTTGAAGGCCACGCCATAGATGCGTTGCAGCATCGGGCGCGAGGCATCGCCCAGCCAATAAGCGCCGGCGACATGGGTCAGCTTGAAGGCATCGGCAGGGACCTGGCCAGTAGATTGCAAATGCGGGCCGCGGCACAGGTCTTGCCAGTCGCCATGCCAATACATGCGGATCGGTTCATCGCCCGGAATGCGGTCGAGGAGTTCCACCTTGAAGGGCTCGCCACGTTCTTCGTAATAGACGCGGGCGCGGGCGCGGTCCCAGACCTCGGTGCGGACCGGATCGCGCGCATTGATGATCTGTTTCATGCGCGCCTCGATGGCGCCCAGATCCTCGGGAGTGAAGGGCTCGGCGCGGTCGAAGTCGTAGAACCAGCCCTGATCGCGGACCGGGCCGATGGTGACCTTGACGTCAGGCCAGAGCTCTTGCACGGCGCGGGCCATGATATGGGCCAGGTCGTGTCGGATCAGTTCCAGCGCCGGTTCGGCATCCTTCATCGTGTTGATGGCGATCTTGCCCGAGGCATTGATCGGCCAGGCCAGATCGATATGCGCGCCATCAAGGCTGGCCGAAATCGCGTTCTTGGCAAGGCTGGGGGCGATGGAGGCCGCAACCTCGGCGGCGGTGATGCCGGCGGGATAATCGCGCGAATTGCCATCGGGGAAAGTGAGGGAGATCTGGGACATGAGAGTCCTCCTCGTCGGTTTGGCGCCCACGGAACGCCCGGTTGCGGGTTATGTGTGGCTGGGATGTGGCGCGATTGTCGGGCCTTGTCAATGCGGTTAGGCTTGCATGGGGGGCTTTGCGCCCCCGTCGCGCGATGCGCGACTCCCCCGCAGGATATTTGGGACACGAAAGAATGACGCAGTTTCTGGACGGGCCGCAGGGGCGGCGGATCGCCTATGACCGGCTGGATGGCGCGGGGCCTTGCGTGCTGTTTCTGGGCGGATTCCGGTCGGACATGCAGGGCACCAAGGCCGTCTGGCTGCGCGACTGGGCGCAGGCGCGAGGGCGGGCGTTCCTGCGCTTTGACTATTCGGGGCATGGCGCGTCCGAGGGGCGTTTCGAGGATGGCTGTATCGGCGACTGGCTGGCCGATGCGCAGGCGGTGCTGGATGGGCTGGTGTCGGGGCCGGTGGTGCTGGTGGGCTCGAGCATGGGGGGCTGGATCAGCCTGTTGCTGGCGCGGGCCTGTCCGGGACGCGTGGCGGGGCTGGTCACGGTGGCTGCGGCGCCCGATTTCACCGAGCGTGGCTTTTGGGCTGGCATGGATGATGCGGCGCGGCGCGAGCTGGAGCTGGCGGGGCATGTGCTGCGGTCCAGCGATTATGACGCGCCCTATGTCATCACCCGGCGGCTGATCGAGGATGGCCGCAGCCGGCAGGTGCTGGACCGGCCGCTGGATCTGCCGTTTCCGGTGCGGTTCCTGCAGGGGACGGCGGATGCGGATGTGCCGCAGCAATGGGCGCTGGATCTGCTGGCCCATGCCACGGGCGAGGACATGCGGCTGCTGCTGGTCAAGGGCGCGGATCACCGTTTTTCGAGCCCGGCCTGTCTGGAGCTGATCGGGCAGGCGGTCGAGGACGTGCTGGCCTGAGGGCAATGGCAAACTGCGCGACCGCTGGGGCCGCGCCGTTCGTGGATCGGTTTGCCGGGGCTGCCGGGATCAGACGGCGATCTTGCCGTCTAGATCGTTGGTGTTGGTCACGCCGCAATCGATGGGCTGCGGGGCACCGCGCCGGCGCCGTGCCGGGGCGGCCGGGGTGCTGACCTGTTCGTCGATGAAATCCAGCACCAGCGGCCGGATGTTGAGACGCCAGCTTTTGCCGGCGAAGATGCCATAGTGGCCGGCACCCGGTTCCAGATGCTGCTGCTTGCGGTTGGCCGGCACGCCCGAACACAGGTCCAGCGCCGCGACGCATTGGCCGGGGGCCGAGATATCGTCATTGGCGCCCTCGACCGTCATCACCGCGACATCGGTGATCTTGGAGAGATCGACCAGCTTGCCGTTCACGGTGAAACGGTTCTGCGCGATTTCCAGCCCCTTGAAGATGCGCTCGACCGTCGAGAGGTAGAATTCGGCGGTCATGTCCATGATCGCCAGATATTCGTCGTAGAACTTGTTGTGCTTGTCGCCCTCGGAGCCCTCGCCGCGGGCCTCGGCATAGATCTTGTCGATGAAGGCGCGGGCATGGGTTTCGGCGTTCATGGCGATGAAGGACGACAACTGGGCAAGGCCCGGATAGACCATGCGCCCGGCGCCGCGATATTTGAAACCGACCTGCTGGATCATCAGGTAATCCAGCTCGCCCATGGTCATGCGGTTGCCGAAATCGGTGACTTCGGTTGCCTTGGCGTCGGGGTCGATCGGGCCGCCGATCAGGATCAGTGAGCGCGGCTGCGACTTGGGCGATTCCTCGGCCAGAATCGCCGTCGCGGCCAAAGCCAGCGGCGCCGGCTGGCAGACGGCGATCACGTTGGTGTCAGGACCGAGGTGGCGGATGAAGTCGACCAGATAGCCGGTGTAATCCTCAATGTCGAATTTGCCTGCGCTCACGGGGATGTCACGGGCATTGTGCCAATCCGTCACATAGACGTCGCAATCGGGAAGCAGTGATGTCACCGTCGTTCGCAGGAGAGTCGCATAGTGTCCGGACATCGGCGCCACCAGCAGCACCTTGCGTGCCATCGGCTCGCGGCGCGCGACGCGGAAATGCACCAGATCGCCGAAATCGCGCCGCAGCACCGGCTCGACATAGACGATGTGGTCCTGGCCGTCGTCCGAGACGATCGGCGGGATTTCCCAGTCCGGCTTGATCACCATGCGCGCAAAGCTGCGCTCGGTGACGCGCCCCCAGGCCGAGAGCAGCTTGAAGGCCGGATTCGGGATCAATGCGAAGGCAGGATAGGAGCCAAGCGCCCGTGCGCTGGCGCCAAGCCATTCATTTGTGTTGCGGATCGTTTCCATAGCATCATAGGAAACGATACCCTTCAAGCCTTTGTATGTCGTCATTCACGAAACCTTCTCGATCCAAGGCTTGCCGGGGCAGGACACGGCTTTACCTGCGTTTCTGGACAGGCATAATGATTTTACGGATAGGGAGGATTGTCAATTATGGCTGGTAAGGACGACAAACCGGAAGCGCCGCAGGCGGCCGAGGCCGTGGCAACGCCGGGCAGCCGGGTGCGACGCGCCAAAGCGGCGCAGACGGCACCGGGCTCGACGCCAGCCGCCCCGGTTCAGGCCCCGGCAGAGGCCGCAGGCAACGAGGCGCCCGCCGCTGCCAAACCGGCGCGCCGGCCGCGCACCACCGCCGCGAAAGCGGTCGATGCGGCGGTGACGGACGCAGCGCCCGCCGCCTCGGCAGCGCCTGCATCCGCAGCAAAAACTGGTAAACGCGCTGCGGTCAAACGGGCGCGGGGCATGCCGCGCACCGATCCGCGCACGGTGACGCATCGCAAGCCCGCCGCCCGCAAGACCGCCTTGGCCGAGGCCGTGGCGCCGGAAGCCGCGCTGAGCAGCCCGGCTGCGGCGGCCGAACCCGCGCAGGTGGCCGCCCCGACGGCCGAAACCGGCGCTGCGGCGCCCTCGCATTCCACGGCGGCTTTTCTGGAAGCGGCCTTTGGTCCGGGCAGCACGCTGCCCGAAAAGCTGGTCCAGAACATCGAGCGCATCGAATCGCTGACCCAGCGGCTGATCAGCGCGCTGTCACTACGCAAGCCCAAGAACCCCGGCGTCGAAGGCCCGGGGGCGGATCTGTTCACCACCGCCGCCAGCGCCTGGGTCAAGCTTTTGGCCGAGCAGCCCGAGCGGGTGATGGAGCGGCAGGTCAGCTATTGGGGCGAGACCCTGCGCCATTTCGCCGAGGCGCAGGCGGCGCTTGCGCGCGGCACGCTGAGCGCGCCGCCCGACGAGGGGCCCAAGGATCGCCGCTTTGCCAACCCGCTGTGGGAGCGCCATCCGTTCTTCAACTTCATCAAGCGGCAATACCAGATCAATGCCGAGGCGATGCTGCAGGCAGCCAGCGATCTTGACGTGACCGAGATGACCGACCGGCGCCGAATCGAATGGTTCACCCGGCAGATGATCGACATGATGGCGCCGACGAACTTTCTGGCCACCAACCCGGACGCGCTGGAAAAGGCGCTGGCGACCGAGGGCGAAAGTCTGGTCAAGGGGCTGGAGAACCTCGTCCGCGACGTCGAGAGCCATGGTGGCGAGATGATCGTCTCGCTGGCTGACCGCGATGCCTTTCGCGTCGGCGAGAATATCGGCACCACCGCCGGCACCGTCGTTGCCCGCACCAAGCTTTACGAGCTGATCCAATACAAGCCGACCACCGAAAAGGTGCATGAGATCCCGCTGGTGATTTTCCCGCCATGGATCAACAAGTTCTACATCATGGACCTGAAGCCGCAGAACAGCCTGATTCGCTGGATCGTGGATCAGGGCTATACGCTGTTCGTCGTGGGCTGGAAAAACCCCGATCCCAGCTATGGCGACACCGGGATGGACGATTACGTTTCGGCCTATCTGGAAGTGATGGACCGCGTTCTGGACCTGACCGACCAGAAAAAGCTGAACGCCGTTGGCTATTGCATCGCCGGCACCACGCTGTCGCTGACGCTGTCGCTGCTGAAACAACGTGGCGACGACCGGGTGAATTCGGCGACCTTCTTTACCACGCTGACCGATTTCTCGGATCAGGGCGAGTTCACCGCCTTCCTGCAAGAGGACTTCGTTTCGGGGATCGAGCAGGAGGCCGCGCGCACCGGCGTGCTGAGTTCGCAGCTGATGACGCGGACCTTCAGCTTCCTGCGCGCCAATGACCTGGTCTGGGGCCCGGCGATCCGCAGCTACATGCTGGGCGAATCGCCGCCGGCGTTCGATCTGCTGTTCTGGAACGGCGACGGCACCAACCTGCCGGGGCGGATGGCGGTCGAATATCTGCGCGGCCTATGCCAGCAGAACGCCTTTGTCCGCGACGGCTACGAGCTGATGGGCCATCGCCTGAACGTGCGCGATGTCGATCTGCCGCTCTGCGCAATCGCCTGCGAGACCGATCATATCGCGCCGGCCGCCGACAGCTGGCGCGGCATTGCGCAGATGGGGTCGCGCGACAAGACCTTCATCCTGTCCGAATCGGGCCATATCGCCGGGATCATCAACCCGCCCAGCAAGAAGAAATACGGGCATTACACCTCGACCGCCGGCTTTGCGACGGATTTTACCGACTGGCGCGCCAAGTCCGAATTCCATCCCGGCAGCTGGTGGCCGCGTTGGGGCGACTGGCTGGCGGGGCGTTCGGGCGGCGAGGTCCAGGCACGCGAACCCGAGGAAGGCTTTGGCCCGGCCCCGGGGTCCTATGTGCATGAACGATCCTGAAACTATTTCTGCGGTGCAGCATTTCGCGCTTGAAATGCTGCACCGCAGCATCTATATCAGGGATCAGAAACGCAGCGTTGTGGCCCAAGGAACTGGCGCCATATCTCAAGGAGAGAAGACAATGGCCAAGACCCCTGACTTCACCAAGACCATGCAAGACATGATGGCGAAATTCCCGGTGGACACCTCGTCGTTCCATGAAGCCTTCAAATCGCAAACCGCTCTGGGCGAGAAAATGGCCAAGGTTGCCCTGGCCGCTGCCGAGCGTTCGACCGAGATCTCGGCTCAGTGGGCCAAGGACACCATCGCCCGCATGGGTGAGCTGACCTCGACCAAAGAAGAGCCGGCTGAATACGCGAAAGCCGTCAGCGACTTCGCCACCGCCGCCGCCGAAATGGCTGCCGAGCATATGGCTTCGTTCGCTGAAGTGGCGAAAAAAGTCCAGATGGACACCGTTGACCTGATGCTGACCGCTGGCAAAGATCTGGCCGCCGACGCTCAGAAAGTCGCCGAAAAAGCGACTGCCGAGACCCAAGCTGCCGTCAAGAAAGCCGCTGCCGCTGCGACCACCGCTGCGACCGCTGCCAAAGCCTGATCGCTACGACGGATCGATTGATCGGGGCGCCGCTTGTCGGCGCCCTTTTCTTTTTGCGGGTTGGAGAGGCGGCTGGATCACCGGGGCAGGTGGCTGCGGCGGCGCAGAGTTGCGGATTGGTCGCCATGCCCGGAGCGGGGCATCCGCGGATTCTGATTGGCCAAGATAGAGCGGGCGGATCGCTCCTGCCGCTACGGTCCCAGACCACCGTGACGGGCAATCTGTTCCGGCGGTTCAGGCAACCAGACGCATGCGATATTGCGACACATTTTGCATCACATTCTGCGCCAAGCTGATGCCATTAGGGATAATGGCGGGCCATGCGAGATAGCGATGGGCACGACATCTACTCCATAGCCCTCCCATTTGAGTCTTGAAAGCCACTCTCAAGCTCGTAAAGCGGCGGGGGGCGCCAGATCTGCGATCTAGTCCGCGTTCTCTGCCGAGGCCCCGGTAATTCTCCCCTTTTTAGGGGGTGACCTGCCACTGAACTTTCATCCAGCCGCTACCGGAGTGCGCTGGTCATTTACGCCCTTCGGCGTGTGTTGAGCAATCACCCGGCGCGCGGAGCTTTCATGCTGCGCAGCGGGACGGGTGATTGCGGTTGCCAGATGCAGGGCAAAACCTGCTGGGGTTTGGTATCCGAGGGCCGAGTGCGGCCGTTCGGTGTTGTAGTCGGTGACCCATTCGGCGATCAGATCGCGCGCGTGGGCGATGTTGCGAAACAGCGTCTCATTCAGAAACTCGTCCCGCATTCGACCATTGAAGCTTTCCACGAAGCCGTGTCTCGCATTGGCTTTCCCGGCGCGATGTAATGCCATCCGATCTTCTGTTCGGCGCACCATCTCAGGATCGCGTTCGAGGTCAGCTCTGTGCCATTGCCCGAGACAATCGTCCCGGGCCTGCCGCGGCGCTCGATTAGGGCCGTCAGTTCGCGCGCCACGCGGTGGCCCGAGATTGATGTGTCAGGGATCGCGGCAAGGCATTCTCGCGTGACATCGTCCACCACGTTCAGCACTCGGAAGCGCCGCCCGCAGGCGAACTGGTCGTGGACGAAGTCCAGCGACCAGCGGGCATTGGGCCGTGCTTCCATCAGGATCGGGGCTCGTGTGCCAAGCGCCTTGCGCCGCGCTTTGCGTTTACGGACGGTTAAACCTTCCTCGCGGTAAAGCCGGTAGATGCGGTTCATCCCCGAGGGCTCGCCCTTGCGCCGCAGCAGCACGAAGAGCCGGCGATAGCCGAACCGGCGCCGTTCATTGGCCAAATCACGCAACCGACCCCGCAGCGCCGTGGCCGAGATCAACTCCGAGATGGAGGCGATGCGGTCTGACTGTCAATCGGCATCCAAACGGCCCCCCCGATCGGCGCCCAAAAGTGACCCCTTTGGCGCGCGGTTGAGCAGGCCCGTGGCGGCGTAGCTTTCCAGCTGGCGCAGCCGACGCGGGCCTGCGTTTC
>NZ_WMIF01000030.1 GCF_009711185.1 Paracoccus limosus | reverse complement strand
GGTGATGCGCCCGGCACGGCGGTCGCGGCGGATCGAAACCCCGCTCATCCGAGGCGGCCAGACAAATTCAGCATAGCGGTCATTCTATCCTCTGAAGCAGAAAAAGCCGGGGGGGTAGGGCGCGAATGGCGGGCGTTGCCGGGGGCTCTGCCCCCCGTTTTCCGCCCCCCTCGACGGGGGTCGGAAAGCGTCCCCCGGGATATTTGGGCACGAAAGAAGCATCCGGGGTCGGGCACCCGCCATCGGGGCGGTGTCATCTAATCCTTTGGTTTGTCATGGAAGTTCGGTTTGCGTTTTTCGACAAAGGCCCGCATGCCCTCGCGCTGGTCGGCGGTGCCGAAGAGGCGGTGGAACAGCCGCCGCTCCCAGGCCACGCCCTCGGCCAGCGACAGCTCTTCGGCGCGCATTACCGCCTCGCGCGCGAGGCGGGTTGCGGGGCGCGAATAGCCGGCGATCTGGGTGGCGGCGGCCATCGCCTCGGGCAGGACGCGATCATCGGGCACCACGCGGGCCACCAGCCCGGCGCGCAGCGCCTCGGCCGCATCCATCATCCGGCCGGTCAGATGCAGGTCCATCGACAGCGCCCGCCCGATCAGCCGGGTCATGCGCTGCGTGCCGCCCATGCCGGCGATCACGCCCAGTTTGACCTCGGGCTGGCCGAATTTGGCGCCCTCGCCGGCGATGGCGAAATCGCACATCATCATCAGCTCGCAGCCGCCGCCCAAGGCATAGCCGTTCACCGCCGCGATCTTGGGCGTGCGCGTCGCCGCGAACCGGTCCCATGTGGCAAAGAAATCGGCCTCGACCATGTCTTCGGCGGTCTTTTCGGTCATTTCCGAAATATCGGCGCCGGCGGCAAAGGCGCGGTCCGAGCCGGTGATGACGATGGCGCCGATCCCCTTGTCGGCGTCAAGCGCCAGCGCCGCCGCCGTCAGCTGTTCGGCCAAGGCCGAGTTCAGGGCGTTCAGCGCCTCGGGCCGGTTCAGGCGGATCAGGGCCACGCGGCCCTCACGCGTGATCTGGATCAGGTCTGACATGGGTTCACCTCAGAGATTGCGGGCGATGACGAGGCGCTGGACCTCGCTGGTGCCCTCGTAGATCTGCGTCACCCGCACGTCGCGATAGATGCGTTCGACCGGGTAGTCGGACAGGTAGCCATAGCCGCCATGGATCTGGATCGCTGCCGAGCAGACCTTCTCGGCCATTTCCGAGGCGAAAAGCTTGGCCATGCTGGCTTCGGTCAGGCAGGGCTTGCCGGCCTCGCGCAACTCTGCGGCGCGCAGCACCAGCAGCCGGGCGGCGTCGATCTGGACCGCCATATCGGCCAGCGTGAAGCCGATGGCCTGATGTTCTGCGATGGGCTTGCCAAAGGTGATGCGGTCGCGCGCATAGGCCAAGGCCGCCTGATAGGCGCCGCGCGCCATGCCGACGGCCTGCGCGGCAATGCCAATGCGCCCGCCTTCAAGGTTCGAGAGCGCAATCCGGTAGCCCTCGCCCTCGGCGCCCAGCAGGTTTTCGGCGGGCACCCGCATCCCGGTAAAGGCCAGCGCGCAGGTGTCGGAACTGTGCAGCCCCAACTTTTCCTCGACCCGCATCACCTCATAGCCGGGCGTGTCGGTCGGCACGATAAAGGCCGAGATGCCCTTTTTCCCCGCTGCCGGATCGGTCACGGCAAAGACGATCATCACCTTGCCGTTCTGGCCCGAGGTGATAAACTGCTTGGCACCGTCGATGACATAATCCCCGCCGTCGCGCCGCGCCCGCGTGCGCAGGTTCGAGGCGTCCGAACCCGCCTGCGGCTCGGTCAGGGCAAAGCCGCCGATCCATTCGCCCGAGGCAAGCTTCGGCAGGAACCGCGCCTTCTGATCGTCACTGCCATAGCGCAGGATCGGCACGCAGCCGACCGAGCTGTGCACCGACATGATGGTGCTGCAAGCGCCATCGGCCGCGGCGATCTCCTCCAGCGCCAGCGCATAGGCCACGATCCCGGTCTCTGAGCCGCCATGCGCCTCGGGGACCAGCATGCCCAAGAAGCCCAGCTCGCCCATCTCGGTCAGCTCGGCGCGGGGAAAGCGGCTGTCGCGGTCACGCTCGGCGGCCCCGGGGGCCAGACGCTCCTCGGCAAAGGCGCGGGCGGCCTCGCGGATCTGTTCCTGTTCTTCGGTCAACATCATGCCAGCACCTCGATTGCCATGGCCGTCGCCTCGCCCCCGCCGATGCAGAGGGTGGCGATGCCGTGCCTTTGTCCCCGGTTTTCCAGCGCCGCCAGCAGCGTGACCAGCACCCGCGCGCCCGAGGCGCCGATCGGATGGCCAAGCGCGCAGGCGCCGCCGTTCACGTTCACCATATCATGCGCAAGGCCAAGGTCGCGCATCGCCGCCATGGCGACGACGGCAAAGGCCTCGTTCACCTCGAAAAGATCGTAATCGCCAAGCGTGGTGCCGGTCCGCTGCAGCAGTCGCCGCACCGCGCCGATGGGGGCGGTCGGGAACAGGTTCGGCGCATCGGCAAATGTCGCATGCCCGATGATGCGCGCCCGCGGCACCAGCCCGTGGCGTTCGGCCTGCGATTGCCGCATCAGCACCAGCGCCGCCGCCCCGTCCGAGATCGAGCTGGAGTTCGCCGCCGTCACCGTGCCGCCCTTGCGGAAGGCGGGCTTCAGGGTCGGGATCTTGTCCAGCCGCGCCTTGCCCGGCGACTCGTCGGTGGTGACGATCCGGGTGCCCGTGCGGCCCTCGATGGTGACCGGCGCGATCTCGGCGGCAAAGCGCCCCTCGGCGATGGCCGCCTGCGCGCGGCTCAGCGAGGCGATGGCGAATGCGTCCTGTTCGTCGCGGCTAAAGCCATAGCTCTCGGCGCAATCCTCGGCGAAGGTGCCCATCAGGCGGCCCCTGTCATAGGCGTCTTCCAGCCCGTCCAGGAACATGTGATCCAGAACCTGACCGTGGCCCATGCGGTAGCCCGCCCGCGCCTTGGGCAAAAGATAGGGCGCGTTCGACATGCTCTCCATGCCGCCCGCGACCACCACATCCGCCGATCCGGCAAGGATCAGGTCATGGCCCAGCATCGCGGCCTTCATGCCCGAGCCGCACATCTTGTTGACGGTCGTGGCGCCGGCCGCCAGCGGCAGACCGGCGATCAGCGCCGCCTGCCGTGCCGGGGCCTGACCTTGCCCCGCGGGCAACACACAGCCCATCAGGATCTCGTCTACCGCCTGCGGGTCCAGCCCCGTCAGCGCCGCCCGGATCGCGGCCGCGCCCAGATCGGCGGCGGCCAGTTCGGCCAGATCGCCCTGAAACGCCCCCATGGGCGTGCGGGCGGCGCCGGTGATGACAGTCGGATCGGTGCTCATCTCCGCATCTCCTTATTTCGGTGCCATGCGCAGCGCGCCATCCAGCCGGATGACCTCGCCGTTCAGATAGGCGTTTTCGACGATATGGCGCACCAGCCCGGCATATTCCGCCGGATCGCCCAACCGCGAGGGGAAGGGCACCGTGCGGCCCAGACTGTCCTGCACCTCAGGGGCCATGCCGGCCATCATCGGCGTGGCAAAGATGCCCGGTGCGATGGCGACGACGCGGATGCCGTGCCGGGCCAGTTCGCGCGCGGCGGGCAGGGTCAGCGCCGCGACGCCGCCCTTTGAGGCGGCATAGGCCGCCTGACCGATCTGCCCGTCGAAAGCCGCGATCGAGGCGGTGTTGATGATCACCCCACGCTCGCCGCCCGCGTCCGGCGTGTTTTTCGCCATGGCATCGGCGGCCAGCCGCAGGATGTTGAAGGTGCCGATCAGGTTGATCTGGACGGCGCGGGCAAAGCTTTCCAGCGGCTGCGGACCATCGCGGCCGACGATCCTTTCGCCCGGTGCGATGCCGGCGCAGCTGACCGCCACATCCAGCCGGCCAAAGGCCTCGACCGTGGCCGCGACCGCCGCCGCGCCCTCGTCGGCGCTGGTCACATCGGCGCGCAGAAAGCGCGCCGCCGTGCCCAGTTCCGCCACGATGGCCGCCCCGGCGCCGGCATTCACGTCCAGAGCCGCGACCCGCGCCCCTGCCGCAACCGCCATCCGCGCCACCGCCGCCCCAAGGCCCGAGCCCGCGCCGGTGACCAGAACCACCTTGTCCCGAATATCCATGTTCCGTCCTTACCCTTGGGCCTGTTTCTCGACCTCGGCCTTGCGCAACAGGAAACGCTGGATCTTGCCGCTGGGCGTCTTGGGCAGCTCCTCGACGAAATCCAGAAGCTTGGGCCAGGCATGTGCCGACAGCCGGCGCTTGACATGGGCCTGCAATTCCTCGCGCAGCGCCTCGCTGCCCGTGGCCCCTTTGGCAAGGATGACGAAGGCCTTGACGATCTCGGTCCGCTCGGGGTCGGGCACGCCGACCACCGCCGCCTCGACCACCGCCGGATGCTCGATCAGCGCGCTTTCCACGTCGAAGGGCCCGATGCGATAGCCCGAGCTGGTGATCACGTCATCGGCCCGGCCGATGAAGCTGATCGAACCGTCCGGCTCGAATTCGACGGAATCGCCGGTGGAATAATAGCGCCCCGAAAGCGGAGGCTTATGCAGATAGCCCGAAAACCACATCAGCGGCGATTGCTGCAGGTCGATGGCAAGGATGCCGGGCTGGTTCGGACCCAGTTCGCGCCCGGCCTCGTCCAGCACCACGACGCGATAACCCGGCATCGCCAGCCCCGCCGAGCCCGGCCGCACCGGATGGTCCAGCCCGTGGTGGTTGTTCACGCACATGCCCATTTCGGTCTGGCCGTAATGGTCATGGATGGGCGCGGCCAGATTCTGCTCGAACCAGCGGATGATTTCGGGGTTCAGGGGCTCGCCGGCGGAACTGACCACGCGCAGCCGGCCCTTGACGCCGGCGGCGGCCTCGGGGCCCGCCGCGATCAGCAGCCGGAAAGCGGTGGGCGAGCCGGCAAGGTTGGTCACCCCCAGCCGCGCGATCAGATCGAAGGTTGAGGCGGCGGTGAAGCCGCCCTCGTAGATGATCGTCGCCTGACCCAGCAGCAGCGGCCCGGTCAGCGCATAGTAAAGCCCGTAAGCCCAGCCCGGATCGGCGATGTTCCAGAACACATCGCCGTCGCGCAGGTCGATGGCGTCGCGCATATAGGCGCCAAAGGCCAGCAGCGCGCGCAGCGGCACCGGCACACCCTTGGGCAGGCCCGTGGTGCCCGAGGTGGACATCATCATGAACAGATCGTCGCCCCGCCGCATCACCGGCTCGAACGCATCCGAGGCGGCAGCCACACCGGCGCGGAAATCCACGTCGCTGGCCGGCACGCCGTCGCCCACCGTCGCCATCAGCGGGCAATCGGGGATCTCGTCCAGCTTGGGCCTCTGGGTGGTATTGGTCACCACCATCTTGGCGCCGCTGGTCTTCAGCCGGTGCTCGATCGCCTTGGGACCAAAGGCGGTGAACAGCGGCTGATAGACCGCCCCCAGCCGCCATGCGCCCAGAATGACCGCGACCAGTTCGACCGTGCGCGGCAAAAGCCCCGCCACCACATCGCCCGGCTTGATGCCCTTGTCGCGCAAGAGATTCGCGGTGCGCGCCGACAGCTCGCGCAGCTCCTCGAACGTATAGCTGCGTTCGGCGCCTTCGGCCGAAACGCAGCGCAGCGCCACGCGGTCGGTGCCGCAATGCCGGTCGCAACATTCGACGCAGGCGTTGACGCCTTCTGCCAGATCGCCCTGCAGGGCTGCCATGGCCGCCTCGATGCTGAAGCGTGCCACGGCCTGTTCATAGCCCGGCCTGTCCCGGCCCGGTTCCTTGGACATCATGCTGATCCTCCCACTCACCGCGATGCGGTTCCTCCGAGTTCCCGATCAGCTTAGCGCAGGAGGCATTGCAAACAATGACATTCTCGGACAGATAATTTGATCGGTTTTGCGAGAAAGGTCGCGCATGGAACGGCGCATGATCTCGCCCGGCTTCGTCGAGGACGCGCTGGGATGCCTGTGGCGGCGGCGCATCGACCCCGCGCCCCTGCTGGCGCAGGCGGGCATCCACGACCGCAGCCAGCCGGTGTCGAACCTGAAATATGGCAGGCTGTGGCTGGCCATCGCCGAAGCCGTCGGCGACGAGTTCTTTGCCGAAGGCGCGCGCCCGATGCGGCCCGGCAGCTTCAAGCTGATGTGTCAGGCGACGGTCCATGCCGGCACGCTGGAAAACGCCCTGCGCCGGGCGCTGCTGTTTCTGGGCGTGCTGCTGGACGATCCCACCGGCACGCTAAGCGTGCAGGACGGGCTGGCCGAGATCCGGCTGAGCGACCGCGCCGCACCGCGCCGGGCCTTTGCCTATCGCACCTATTGGCTGCTGCTGCTGGGGCTGATGTGCTGGCTGATCGGGCGGCGCATCGCCCTGATGCGGGTCGATTTCGCCTGCGCGGCGCCGGTCGACCGCGCCGATTATCGCCAGTTCTTCGGCGCGCCGGTGCATTTCGACCAGCCCGCCAGCCGGCTGACCTTTGCCGCAAGCTATCTGGCCTTGCCGATCATCCGTCAGGAAACCGCGCTGCAAGGCTTCCTGCGCGGTGCGCCGGCCAATATCCTGATCCGCTATCGCCACGATCAGGGGCTGACGGCGCGCATCCGGTCGCGGCTGCAGGCGATGGCGCCGCGCGACTGGCCCGATTTCGACCGGCTCGCCGCCGATCTGCGGCTGTCACCCGCCACGCTGCGCCGCCGCCTGCGCGCCGAGGGGCAGGGCTATGCCGCGATCCGGGCCGAGATCCGGTTGCAGGGCGCGCGGCAATTGCTGCGCGACACCGGGCTCAGCGTGGCCGAGATCGCCGAGCGGCTGGGCTATGGCGAACCCAGCGCCTTTCACCGCGCCTTCCTGAAACATATCGGCACCACCCCGGCCGCCTTTCGCCGCGAGGCCAGGGACGGGGCCAAGGTTGCAGGTGGCGCGCGCTAAAGCCCGGCCAGCAACCGGGTCATGTCGATCCGCGCCGCAGGCAGCGCCACCTTGCGGCGCGGGCGTGAAGCGCGGAAAGATCACGCCATCGGTCGCCCCGCACCACAGGAAAATCCCATGCCCCTTGCCCTTCAGATGGTCGATGTCTTTGGCGCCGCGCCGCTGTCGGGCAATCCGCTGGCGGTCATCCTTGGAGCCGAGGAGATGTCCACCGAGCGGATGCAGCAGCTGACGCGCTGGTTCAACCTGTCCGAGACTGCCTTTCTGCTGCCGCCCCGCGATCCGCGCGCCGATTACCGGGTCAGGATCTTTACGCTGGACCGCGAGATGCCCTTTGCCGGCCATCCCACGCTGGGCAGCTGTCACGCATGGCTGACGGCCGGCGGTCAGCCCCGGAACGCGACCGAGATCGTCCAGGACTGCGGCGCCGGGCTGGTGCCAATCCGCCGCACGCCCGGCGGGTTGGCCTTTGCCGCGCCGCCACTGATCCGCTCGGGCGCTCCCACGCCGCAGGAACTGGACGCAGCGCAGCGCCTGTTGCAGATCGAGCCGGGCGAGATCATGGATGCCGCTTGGATCGACAACGGCCCAGGCTGGCTGGGAATCCGTCTGGCTTCGGCCGAAAGGGTGCTGGCGCTGGAGCCGCTGCGCAGCTGGACCGGGCGCATCGACGTGGGCGTGGTCGGACCCTGTGCGCCGGGCAGCGAAACCGCGTTCGAGCTGCGCGCCTTTTTCAGCGATCCACAGGGCGGCATCGTCGAGGACCCGGTGACCGGCAGCCTGAATGCCTCGGTCGCGCAATGGCTGTATGCGACCGGCCTTGTCACCGATGATTATGTCGCCGCCCAAGGCACGCGTCTGGGCCGCCTTGGCCGCATCCACCTGTCGCGCGATCCCGCCGGCCAGATCTGGGTCGGCGGCGCGACACGCAGCCATGTCGCGGGGCAAGTCCTGAACCTGTGAAACCAGGTGAGGAATATATCGCAATCATCTAACTACAATAGATTATTTCTCAGTCGCACCTTCACTCAGCCGGGCATCGACCAGCGGCCGACGCTTTTTCAAATGCCGCGAGGCCAGCTTGCGCCCCATGCGCCCCGAGGGCAGCAGCCGCGCCGAGGCCGGTATATGCTCGGGCGAGGCCAGTTCCGGGAACAGCGTCAGGATTTCCTCGCGCGCGGCGGGGCTGACAGCCTTCAGCGCCTCGGGGGCCGGTGAACAGCGTCTCGGTCGGGGCGCCATTGGCGATCACCACCTCGTGCCGGTCAAAGAGCAGGTGGAAATATTCCACCTCGGGCAGGTCGGTGGCGATGTCGATACCGTCGATCTGCACAAGCTGCTTGGCCGCGACCAGCACCTCGGTCGCGCCGAACATGCGCTGCGCGATGGCCGACCGCACCAGAACGCGGTGCTGGGGCGAGACGACCAGATCGGTCGCCGGCAAGCCCGCACCCAAAGCGCCGGCGCGGATACGGATTGGCCGCAGCCGGGGCGCCAACGCCAGCCATGTCGCACCGACGCGGATCGCGCCGATCCAGCGCAGCGGCTGCGCGCCATGATCCAGCGTCAGCACCAGATCGCCGGGGTGCAGATCCTCGATGGCGCGCGGACCGTCTGGCGTCTGGATCAGGGTGCCGCGGGCAAAGCAGATCACCGGCCCGACGATCGGGCCATGGGCAATGGCGGTGCCATCTGCGGTGATCTGGAAAAAGCCCGCAGGATAATCGTGGCCATCGGCATCGCTTACCGAACCGAAGTGGACATCATGGCTGGCGCCGCCGCCCTCGGGGGTCATCGTGATCACCAGCGAATTGTTCTTGGGACTATAGACGATATTCGAAAGCACATAGCCATCGGGGGCGAAGATACCGTCGCCCGCCTTGAACCCGCTGAAGCTGGTGTTGTCCATCCCGTGCTGAGTATAGGCGCTTTCGGGCAGCTGGACGGTGCTGTTTCCGGTGCCAAAGTCGACATAACGCGGCTTTGCATCCTCGCCGATGACCAGCGCCGAGTTGTTCAGAATGAACCGCCCGTTGCCACCGGTTTCGTCCAGCGTCACGAAAGCATCGTTCATGGTCAACGTCTTACCACCACCGGAGACGCTGACCGTCACGCTGGAATCGGCACGGATACCATTGCCGACAATGGTATCAGCTTGGCGGCCGGTCAGGGTCAGGGTGGTGGGCGAGCCGGGATAGGTATAAGTCGCCATGATATCCTCGATCGGCTAAATATGTTCGATAATTATGTGCCCGCAGACCCGTGGCAGCACGAGCATGGGAATAGTTTGGAGATATTGGCAGGATAGGCCAGCACATAACTATACTAAAGATCTAATTGACCTGCATGGAAGCATCGGCGGTTTGCGCCAGATTCCGCCGGCTGACCCTGCTTGGGGCATCGGAAATTCGGTGGCATGGCGGTCTTGGGCCAACATCCGGCCGCATTGCGCCGGCCGGTGCAGGCTGTGCCGCGGGATTTTATCGCCGGGGCAGGGCGGGTCGGCCGATCCAGCGGTCAAAGGCATCGAGCCGGGCATAGGTCGCCGGGCGCAGCTTGCCCAGTTTCGAGGGATCGCAAAGCAGATAGCGCTGGCGCGAGCGCGCCAGAGCCGCCCGTTTCACCTCGACCTCGTGGAAATGGAAACAGGTAACGCCTTCGGTTTCATGGACACCTGCGGCGGAAAAGAAGCCTTTGGTGAGATTGATCCTTTGCAGCAGCGCCACCGCCTCGTCCGAGGAAAAACTGCCGGTTTCCCGGTGATAGATCCCGGCCAGCAGGATCAGGTTCACCCCGGCCAGCCGCGCCACCGCATCGGCGATATTCAGCGCCTGCGTCACCACGGTGACATGGGCCTCCTGCGGAATCCGCGCCGCCAGATGCGGCGTCGTCGTGCCGCAGTCGATGAACACCGTGTCGCCCGGCTCGATCAGCGCCGCAGCCTCGGCGGCAGCGGCCCGCTTGGCCTCGGCCTCGCGGTCCTGCGCGGCGCTCAGCGAATAGCCCTCGGCCCCCTCAAGGGCCAGCATGACATAGCCGCCAAGGCAGACCAGCCCCTCGGCCCCCTCGTCAAGATCGCGCCGGATGGTGATCTGCGAGGCGCCGGTATGGCGCGCGGCATCGGCGATATGCACGATGGCGCCGCTGCGACACAGCTCGGCCAGCGCCGCGATCCGTTGCGCCTTGCCCGATGGTCTTGCCATGCCGCACCCCGTTCTGCTGCCTGCCGCCGTCCAGACCCGCCGCCCGGAAAGTTTCAGTTGACGGAATGCCGCCGGTTTTGAATGAATGCAATCATATTGAATCGATCCGATCAATATGGGCAAAGGCGCCGCGACGCGGGGAGGAACGCGCAGCGGGGCATTGGGGAGGAAATTCGATGAAGATTCTGCTGACGTCAGCTGCGCTGACGCTGTCGTTTCTGGCTGCGCCGGTGCTGGCCGAGCAGGTGGTTGACGTCTCGAAAGTCAACTCGGACCTGATCGCGACCAAGGATGGCAAGAAATACACCATCGCCACTGTGGTCAAGGTCGATGGCATCGCCTGGTTCGACCGGATGCGCGCCGGCATCGAGCAGTTCAAGGACGACACCGGCAACGATGTCTGGATGGTCGGGCCCAGTCAGGCCGATGCGGCCGCGCAGGTGCAACTGATCGAAAACCTGATCGCGCAGGGCGTGGATGCGATCACGGTCGTGCCCTTCTCGGTCGAGGCGGTCGAGCCGGTGCTGCAAAAGGCCCGCGAGCGCGGCATCGTGGTGATCACGCATGAAGCCTCGAACATCAAGAACACCGATTACGACCTCGAAGCCTTCGACAACCTCGCTTACGGCGCCAATCTGATGAAGGAACTGGCGAAATACACCGGCGAAAAGGGCAAATACGTCGCCACCGTCGGCTCGCTGACCTCGAAAAGCCAGATGGAATGGATCGACGGCGCCGTCGCCTATCAGAAAGAGCATTATCCGCAGATGAGCCTTGTCGGCGACCGTCTGGAAACCGCCGATGATGCCGCCATCGACTATACCAAGCTGAAAGAGGCGATGACCACCTATCCCGACATCACCGGGATCCTTGGCGGGCCGATGCCGACCTCGGCCGGGGCAGGGCGGCTGATCGCCGAAGGCGGGCTCAAGGACAAGGTGTTCTTTGCCGGCACCGGCCTGCCCTCGGTCGCGGGCGAGTATCTGCAGAACGGCGATATCCAGTATATCCAGTTCTGGGATCCGGCGGTCGCGGGCTATGCGATGAACATGCTGGCCGTCGCCGCGCTGGAAGGCAAGAAGGACCAGATCAAGCCGGGACTGAACCTTGGCCTGCAAGGCTATACCGACCTGACCGCGCCGGACGCGGCCAATCCGGGCCTGCTTTATGGCGCAGGCTGGGTCGGCGTGACCAAGGACAATATGGCAGATTACGACTTCTGATCGCAACCCGTCGCGAAGGGGGATCCTGCCCCTTCACCCGCCCCGCCGGGGGCATTTCATTCTGGGCGCGCCGTGTCGGAATATCTGATCGAACTCAACAATATCGGCAAACGCTTTGGCGGCGTGCGCGCGCTGGACGGCGTGTCGCTGGCGATCCGCCCCGGCGAGATCCATTGTCTGGCCGGCGAGAACGGCTCGGGCAAATCGACCATCATCAAGGTCATCTCGGGCATCTACACCCCCGAAGAAGGCGAGATCCGCATCGATGGCCACCCGGTCGGGCGGCTGGATCCGATCAAGGCGGTCGGGCACGGCATTCAGGTGATCTATCAGGATTTCTCGCTGTTCTCGAACCTGACCGTGGCGGAAAATCTGGCGCTGAACACCTATCTGCTGGAGGGGCGCCGGCACATGGACTGGGCGCGCGCCCATCGCATGGCGCGCGAGGTCCTGTCGCGGCTGGGCGTTTCCATCGACCCCGATGCCGAGGTCGGCAGCCTTGCCACCTCGGGGCGCCAGATCGTCGCCATTGCCCGCGCCATTCTGGCCAAGGCGCGGCTGATCATCATGGACGAGCCGACCACCGCGCTGACCCGGCACGAGGTCGATGCCCTGTTCGCCATCACGCGCGACCTGCAGGCCCAGGGCATCGCCGTGCTGTTCGTCAGCCACAAGATGCGCGAGATGCTGGAGATTTCCGAACGCCTGACGGTGTTCCGCAACGGCCGCAAGGTCGCCGAAGGCATGATGCGCGATTTCGACGAGGCCGCGATCACCCGTGCGATGACCGGCCTTGAGCTGACCGACGAACCCTATCGCCCGGCGCCGCCCACAGCCCCTGCGGTTCTGGAGACGCGTGGCCTTGGCGTGCCCGGCGCGGTCGAGGGCGTCGATCTGGTGCTGCGTCCGGGCGAGATCGTCGGCATTTCCGGGCTGATCGGCTCGGGCCGGACCGAGCTTGCCCGCGCGCTGTTCGGGATGGAGCCGGCGATGCGCGGCACGATCCTGCTGAACGGCGCGCCGGTGCATCCGCGTTCGGTGCAAGAAGCCATCGCCCTTGGCATCGCCTATGTCCCCGAGGACCGGCTGACCGAGGGGCTGTTCCTGCCGCAATCCATCGAACGTAACCTGACGGTTTCGATTCTGGACCGGCTGCGGCGCGGGCTGTTTCTGGACCGCAGCGCGCTGCGCCAGCGGACCGATGCGATGTTTTCGGCCATGCAGATCGCCGCGCCCTCGGCCGAGACGCCGGTGGGCCATCTGTCGGGCGGCAATGCCCAGCGGGTGATGCTGGGCCGTTGGCTGCTGACCGGTGCGCGGGTGCTGATCCTGAACGGGCCGACGGTGGGGGTGGATGTGGGCTCCAAGGCCACGATCCACCGCATCATCCGCGACCTTGCGCTGCGCGAGGGGCTGGCGGTCCTGATGATTTCCGATGACGTGCCCGAGCTGGTCACGAACTGCAACCGCATCCATGTCATGCATCGCGGCCGTTTCGTGGCCGAGCTGACCGGGGCGGACATGTCCGAGACCCGGATCAACGACACCCTGAAGACGCTGACCTGAGGCCGCGATGAACAAGATCCTGCAATCCACGGAACTCGCCATCGCCTGCGTCCTCTTGCTTGCGATGGTGCTGATCGGGCTGGTGAACCCGGCCTTCTGGGGCTTTGACAACCTTTTCAGCCTTGCCAAGTCGAATGTCGTGATCGGCATCATGGCGCTTGGCGTGCTTTTGGTGATGATCTCGGGCGGCATCGACGTGTCTTTCCCGGCCTTCGCGGTGGCGGCGCTTTATATCGTCGTGCGCGCGATGGTGGCGCTGCATTACGACGGGGTGTTCCTGCCCTTTGTCGCGGCGGCGCTGATCGGGCTGGTCCTGGGTGCCTTCAACGCCCTGATCATCGAGCGTTTCCGCATGATCCCGCTGATCGTCACACTGGGCACGGCCTCGATCACGCGCGGGCTGCTGCTGGGGCTTCTGGGCAGCTCCATCGTCAATATCAACAAGATGCCCAAAGAGCTGATCGCCTTTGGCAAGCATGATCTGGTTACGGTCGAAGCCGCCAATGGCGCGACCTACGGGCTGACGGCGATGGTGCTGGTCTATCTGGGGCTGGGGCTGGCAATGCATCTGATGCTGCGCCACACCATGATCGGCCGTTCCGTCTATGCCTATGGCACCGACCCCGAGGCGGCGCGGCGCGCGGGTTTCAACACCCGCCGCACCATCTGGTTCGTCTATTGCACGGCCGGGATGCTGGCGGGGTTTGCCGGCATGTTGCACACCTCGATGATCTGGCAGGCGAACCCGCGCGATTTTCAGGGGCTGGAGCTCGACGTGATCGCGGCGGTGGTGCTGGGCGGCGCGTCAATCTTTGGCGGCCGGGGCTCGGTTCTGGGCACGCTGATCGGGGTGTTCATGCTGGTGATGGTCAAGAACTCGCTGATCCTGCTGAAGGTGGACACGACATGGCAGCGGGTGGTCGTCGGCCTGATCATCGTCGCCGCGACCGCGATCACCGCCTGGCGCGACCGCAAGAAGCTGGCGTGAGAAAGGGCCAAGCCATGACCTCGCAAACCCCGACCCGCCCCCTGATCCAGCGCCTGCTGGGCCGCGATGCCGCCGTGGCGCAGCTGATCGTCATCACGCTGCTGATCTTTGCGGTGATGACGGCGCTGAACCCCGACAAGTTCCTGCGCTATTACAACTTCGAGTCGATCTCTTACATCATGCCCGAGCTGGGCATCCTGTCGATCGCCATGATGATCGCCATGCTGACCGGCGGCATCGACCTGTCGGTGGTGGGCATCGCCAATCTGGCGGCCATCGTGGCCGGGCTGTATTTCCGCCTGCCCGCCGTGCAAGAGGCGGTGGCGGCAGGCGCAACCGGCATGGTCTTTCACACCGTCGCCGCTGTCCTGATCGCGCTTCTGGTCGGGCTGGCGGCGGGGGCGGTCAACGGCATCCTGATCGCGCGGCTGCGGATCATCCCGATCCTTGCGACGCTGGGCACCGGGCAGGTCTTTGCCGGGCTGGCGCTGGTGCTGACCGGCGGTCCTGCGATCGTGGGCTTTCCCCAGACCTGGGCCTGGATCGGCACCGGCAAGATCCTTGGCCTTGCCACGCCGCTCTGGGTGCTGGTCGTGGTGGCGGTGCTGGTCGCGATCCTGCTGGCGCGCACGGTGCTGGGGGTCAATCTGATGCTGATCGGCACCAACCCGCGCGCGGCGCTGTTCGCCGGCATCCGCTCGGGGCGGATGATCCTTTACAGCTACATGCTGACCGGGGTGCTGTCGGCCATCGCGGGCGTGCTGCTGTCGGGGCGCACCAATTCGGCCAAGGCGGATTTCGGCGCCTCATATCTGTTGCAGGCGGTGCTGATCGCGGTGCTGGGTGGCACCAACCCGGCTGGCGGCAAGGGCCGGGTGACCGGGGTGCTGCTGGCGCTGGTCGCGCTGATGCTGCTGTCCTCGGGGCTGCAGATCATGCGGATGTCGAATTTCCTGATCGATGCCGTATGGGGCGGTTTTCTGGTCATCGTCATTGCCATCAATTACCTGAGGTCGCAGAAATGACCCCGATCGAGCTTGCGCTGACGCCTGCGGCCTTCCCGGACCGGGGCGAGCAGGTCATCGCCCGCGCCGGCGCCATCACGGTGACCGGGTTTCGCTATCCCACCGGGATCGAGGCGCTGCGCATCGCCAATGCGCGCGGGCAGGTGGTGCTGTTGCCCTATCTTGGCCAGATGATCTGGGATGCGGAATTCGACGGGCGGCGGCTGACCATGGGCAATGGCTTTGTCGCGCCGCGGGCGGGGGCCTCGATTCTGCAGACCTATGGCGCCTTTGCCTATCACGCGGGCGTCTTGCGCAACGGCACGCCGGGACCAAGCGATACCCACCCGCTGCATGGCGAAATGCCGGTGGCGCGGATGGACAGCGCCGGGCTGATCTTTGGCGCCGACGCGCAGGGCGATTATGTCGACCTGACCGGGGCCTGCGAATATGTCATGGGTTTTGGTGCGCATTACATCGCCCGCCCGCGCGTGCGGCTGCGGCCGCAATCGGCGCTGATCGAGGTCGAGATGCAGGTCCAGAACCTGTCGGCCCATCCGATGGAGCTGATGTATATGCTGCACGCGAATTTCGATTTCGTCGCCGGGGCGCGGATCGTGCAGCCCGCGCCCTTTACCCCCGAGCGCACGCAGGTCCGCAAGACCGTGCCGTGCCATGTCACGCCCTCGGCGGAATTTCTGGCGCTGCTCGACGATCTGGCGGCCAACCCCGACCGGATGGAGGTGCTGTCCGAGCCCGGTCTTTATGCGCCCGAACAGGTGTTCTACATCCGCGCCCCCGGCACCGATGCAGAGGGCCGGACCGGGATGCTGATGGAACTGCCCGACGGCACCGGCTTTTCGGTCGACTGGCGCCCCGAGGATCTGCCGTTCTGCGTGCGCTGGATCCTGAACGACGGCGATGCGCAGGTCGCGGCCTTTGCCTTGCCGGCCACCTGCGAACCCGAAGGCTATGCCGCCGAAAAGGCCAAGGGCCACGTCCGGCTGCTGGCACCGGGCCAGACGGCGCGCTTTCCCGTGACGCTGGGCCTTCTGTCGGGGGCCGAGCTGGCCCCGGCCCGCGCCCGGATCGACGCCATGAACAGGGGCTGAACCATGACACATTCTCAACCCGGCCGGATTGCGGTCGTCGGCTCGAACATGGTCGATCTGGTGACCTATATCACCCGCATGCCCGGCGCCGGCGAAACCGTCGAGGCGCCGGATTTCGAGATCGGCTGCGGCGGCAAGGGCGCCAATCAGGCGGTCGCGGCCGCGAAGCTTGGCTCGTCGGTCGGCATGGTCAGCAAGGTCGGCTCGGACATCTTTGGCGAGAACACGATCCGCAACCTTGCCGATCACGGCATCGACACCCGCCATGTCACGCGGGTCGAGGGGCGATCCTCGGGCGTGGCGCCGATCTTTGTCGAACCCTCGGGCGAGAATTCGATCCTGATCGTCAAGGGCGCCAATGCCGATCTGTCGCCCGCCGATGTCGATGCCGCCGAGCCGATGCTGCGCGCCGCCGACCTGATCCTGATGCAGATGGAGGTGCCGCCCGAAACCGTGGCCCATACCGTGCGCCGCGCCGCCGAATGGGGGGTGCGCACGATTCTGAACCCGGCCCCCGCCTCGGCCGGGCTGCGGGTGGACGATCTGCGCGACCTCAGCTTTCTGGTCCCGAACGAGACCGAGCTTGCGGTCCTGTCGGGCCTGCCCACCGGGACCGAGGCCGAGATCGCGGCCGCCGCCCGTCACCTGATCGCACGCGGGATCGGCACGGTGATCGTGACGCTGGGCGGGCGCGGCGCGCGGCTGGTCACGCAGGACCGCGTGCTGCCGGTGGCGCCGGTGCGGGTGAGCCCGGTCGATACCACCGGGGCGGGAGATGCCTTTATCGGGGCGTTTGCGCATTTCCTGGCCGCGACCGGCGATATAGAGCATGCCCTGCACCGGGCCGCCCGCTATGCCGCCCATTCGGTCACCGGCCGGGGCACCCAGAAATCCTATGCGACGGCCGCAGACTTTGACGCCTTCTGCCGCGCGCTTCCGCAAACCGCATGAAAGCCGCCGTGATGTCAGACAGCTTCCCCCGCAACCCCGGCACGCCCCTTGCCCCCGACTGGTTCGAGGATGTGCAGGTCAACCGCTCTGCCGCCGAACGGCGCGCGGCCACCGTGGCCGCCAGCCGCTCGGTCAAGAAGGACCATCAGGCCGCATGGCTTTTGCGCGCGATCCAATGCATCGACCTGACCACGTTGGCGGGCGATGACACGCCGGGCAAGGTGCACAGGCTATGCGCAAAGGCGCGTCAACCGCTGCGCCCCGATCTGCTGGCGGCAATGGGCGTGGCCGATATCGGCCTGACCACCGGGGCAGTCTGCGTCTATCCGACGATGGTGCCCCATGCCGTGCGCGCGCTGGAAGGTTCGGGGATCCCGGTCGCCTCGGTCGCGACGGGCTTTCCCGCCGGGCTGACGCCGCTGCCCCTGCGTCTTGCCGAGATCGCCTATGCCGTCGAACAGGGCGCGGCGGAAATCGACATCGTCATCACCCGCGAACATGTGCTGCTGGGCAACTGGGCCGCGCTTTACGACGAGATCGCGCAGATGCGCGCGGCCTGCGGTGCGGCACATATGAAAGCGATCCTTGCCACCGGCGAGCTTGGCACGCTGACCAATGTCTATCGCGCCTCGATGGTGGCGATGCAGGCGGGGGCCGATTTCATCAAGACCTCGACCGGCAAGGAACCCGAGAACGCCACGCTGCCGGTGTCGCTGGTCATGCTGCGGGCGCTGCGCGATTACGGCGCGCGCACCGGCTATCGCATCGGCTTCAAGCCCGCCGGCGGGTTGCGGACCGCCAAGGACGCGATGAACTGGCTGGCGCTGGTGAAAGAGGAACTGGGCAACGACTGGCTGCGGCCCGACCTTTTCCGCATCGGCGCCTCGTCGCTGCTTCTGGATATCGAGCGTCAGCTCGAACACCATGTCACCGGCCGCTATTCCGCCGCCTCCCACCACGCCCTGAGCTGAGGCCCGAGAAATGAGCATCAAGGACATCATGGACAGCATGGATTACGGCCCGGCCCCCGAGTCGGCGGGCGATGCCAAAGCCTGGCTTGCCGCGCGCGACCACCGGCTGGGGCATTTCGTCGCCGGCACCTTCGTCGGGGCCGAAAATGCCTCAATCGCGGTCGAAAACCCTGCCACGGGCGAAACGCTGGCCCATATTCCCGCCGCCGGCGCCGCCGAGATCGATGCCGCCGTGGCGGCAGCCAAGGCCGCCTTTCCCCGCTGGGCCAAGCTAAGCGGCTTTGAACGGGCGCAATATCTTTATGCCATCGCCCGCGGGCTGCAAAAGCGCGAGCGCTTCTTTGCCGTTCTGGAAAGCCTCGACAACGGCAAACCGATCAGCGAGACGCGCACCGCTGACATCCCGCTGGCGGTGCGGCATTTCTATCATCACGCCGGCTGGGCGGCGGCGCTGCACAGCGAATTTCCCGATCACGAGCCGCTGGGCGTCTGCGGTCAGGTGATCCCGTGGAACTTTCCGCTGCTGATGCTGGCATGGAAGATCGCGCCGGCCTTGGCGGCCGGCAATACGGTGGTGCTGAAACCGGCCGATCTGACGCCGCTGACCGCCGCCGCATTCGCCGAACTGCTGGCCGAGATCGGCCTGCCCAAGGGCGTGGTCAATATCGTCCATGGCGGTGCCGAAACCGGGGCGCTGATCGTGCGCCACCCGGATGTGGCCAAGGTCGCCTTTACCGGCTCGACCGCCGTCGGCCGCGAAATCCGCCGTGCCACCGCCGGTTCGGGCAAGCGGCTGACGCTGGAACTGGGCGGCAAGTCGCCCTTTGTCGTCTGCGCCGATGCCGATCTGGATGCCGCCGTCGAGGGCGTGGTCGAAGGCGTCTGGTTCAATCAGGGCGAGGTCTGCTGCGCCGGATCGCGGCTTTTGCTGCAAGAAGGGATCGCCACGGATTTCCTGACCCGGCTGCGCGCCCGGATGCAAAAGATCCGGCTGGGCGATCCTTTGGACAAATCGACCGACATGGGGGCCATCGTCTCGGCCCGGCAAAAAGCGCGGATCCACGACCTGCTGGCCGGCGCGCAGGCACAGGGCTATGCGCTGGAGCAATCCGCATGCCCGCTGCCCGCCAAGGGGCATTTCGTGGCGCCGGGCTTTTTTGCCGATACCGAACCCGCCGCCACCGTGTCGCAGGTCGAGATCTTTGGCCCGATTGCCGTGACCACCACCTTCCGCACCGTGGACGAGGCCGTCAGCCTTGCCAATAACACCGCCTATGGGCTGGCGGCCTCGGTCTGGTCGGAAAACATCAATGTCGCGACCGAGCTTGCCGCGCGGATCAAGGCCGGCGTGGTCTGGATCAACGCCACCAATATCTTTGACGCTGCCGCCCCCTTTGGCGGGGTCAAGGAAAGCGGCTTTGGCCGCGAAGGCGCGCATGAGGGGATGTCGGCCTATCTGCGCCCGGCCACGCCCAAGCGCCGTGTGGCGGCCCGGATCGTGCCTGTCGATCTGACCGCGCATACCGGGACCGAGCCCATCGCCCCCGCCATCATCGACCGCACGATGAAGAACCATATCGGCGGCAAGCAGGCCCGCCCCGATGGCGGCGCCAGCTATGTGCTGCGCAACCGCAAGGGCGAGGCGCTGGCCCTTGCCCCGATCTCGGGGCGCAAGGACATCCGCAATGCGGTCGAGGCCGCGCTGAAGGCCGGCGGATGGGCGGCCAATGCCCATGGCCGGGCGCAGGTGCTGTTCTATCTGGCCGAAAATCTGGCGGCGCGGGCTGGCGATCTGACCGCAGCACTGGTGCAGATGGGCGCCACGCCGGGCGAGGCCGCACGAGAGTTGCGCAAGACGCAGGAGCGGATCTTTTACTATGCCGGCATGGCCGACAAGGACGACGGCCGCACCCATGCCGCCAAGCCGCGCCACTTGACGCTGTCGGTGCCCGAGCCGCTGGGCGTCGTCGGCGTCGCCGCCCCGGACGAGGCGCCGCTGCTGGCGCTGATGTCACTGATTCTGCCGCTGATCGCCGTGGGCAATACGGTCGTGGCCGTGCCCTCACCGGCACATGCGCTGATCATGCAGCCGCTTTACCAGCTTTTCGACACCTCGGACCTGCCCGGCGGGGTGGTCAATCTGGTGGCAGGTGACCGCGATGCCCTGGCCGGGGTGCTGGCCGAACATGATGCCGTGGACGCGCTGTGGTATCACGGCAGCGCCGAGGGCGCCGCAAGGGTCGAGACGCTGTCGGCCGGCAATCTCAAGCAGGTCTGGACCAATGGCGGCCTTGCGCTGGACTGGGCCGATGACCGGCAGGCCAGCGGGCGCAACTGGCTGGACCGCGCAACGCAGGTCAAGACGATCTGGCTGCCCTACGGCGCCTGAAGGGCGCGGGGTGGACGGGATCGGGGGGCGGCGCATGCACCGGCCCCCGATCCTGCGCGCCTGCGGACCCGCGGGCCTGTCGTCGCTAGGCGCGACCGGATCGTGCAGATGCCGGGCCTTGGAACAGGCAGGCTGTCGCGAAAAACGGCAGCGGGCGAATATTCCCACATAACAACTATGTTTCTTGAACGGAAACTTTACCAGAATCGATTCTGACGGATCATGGGCCGAACATTACCGAAATGATGGGGAATGCCATGAACCTGAAGCCCGTCTGCCCGGCCTTGTCTTTGGCCATCTTGCCCGCGCTGCTGCCCAGCCTTGCCCAAGCGCAGGACACCGAACCCGTGCTGAGTGCCGGCGACACCGCCTTTGTCGCCACCTGCGCCCTGATCGTCATGCTGATGATGCTGCCGGGCCTTGGGCTGTTCTATGCCGGCATGACCCGCAGCAAGAACGTGCTGTCGGTGCTGACGCAGATCATCGCCTCGATCTCGCTGATCTGCGTGTTGTGGATCCTTTACGGCTATTCGCTGACCTTTGCCGATGGCGGCGGCATGCAGGGGCTGATCGGGGGCACGTCCAAGCTGTTCTTGTCGGGCGTCAATGCCGACAGTCTGGTCGGGACGATCCCGGAATATCTGTATGTCATGTTCATGATGATGTTCGCCGCGATCACGCCGCCGATCATCGTCGGTGCCTTTGCCGAGCGGATGAAATTCGCCGCCGTCCTGATCTTCATGGGCGTCTGGCTGACCATCAACTATATCCCGATGGCGCATATGGCATGGGGCGGCGGCTGGGTCTTTGGCATCGGCGTGCAGGATTTCGCCGGCGGCAATGTGGTGCACCTGAATGCGGGCATGGCGGCCTTGGTCTGCGCGCTGGTTCTGGGCCCGCGCAAGGGCTACGGCAGCCAGATGATGGCGCCGCACAACATGACGATGACCTATACCGGCGGCGCCATGCTGTGGGTCGGGTGGCTGGCATTCTGCGGCGGCTGCGCGCTGGCGGCGAATGGCTATGCCATGGTGATCATGCTGAACACCATGCTGGGGGGCGCGGGCGGCGCGCTGGCATGGATGGCGGTGGAATGGGCGCATCGCGGCAAGCCCAGCACCTTTGGCCTGCTGTCGGGCACCATCGCCGGGCTGGTTGCGATCACGCCGGCCTGCGGCTTTGTCGGCCCGGCCGGCGCGATCCTTGTCGGTGCGCTGGTGTCGCCGGTCTGCGTGTTCTTCGTCGAGGTGGTCAAGCACCGCTTTGGCTATGACGACAGCTTCGACGTGTTCGGCGTGCATGGTGTCGCGGCCTTTGTCGGCGGCATCCTGACGGTGATCTTTGCCGCCCCCGCGCTTGGCGGCATCGGCTATGCCGAGGGACGGACCATGCTGTCGCAGATGCTGCCGCAGGTGCTGATCATGCTGTTCAGCATGACGGTCTCGGTGGTGACGACCTGGATCGCGCTGAAGATCGCGGGCGCGCTGGTCGGGCTGCGCGTGGACGAAGAGGCCGAGCTGGAAGGGCTCGACATCGCCGAACATGGCGAGGTCGGCTATCGGCTGGGCGATGGCGTCTATGGCGGCGCGCTGGTCATGGCGGGGGCCGAGGGCCAGCCGGTGCCGCGCCCGGCCATGACGGTCGCCAAGGCGCATTGACCGCGCCAGAATGACGGCGGGGCCGGGCCACTTGTGCCCGGCCTTTGCTATTTTGCCTGCGGATAGGTGATGACCGACAGATAGCGCGCCGGCAGCTGGATCAGATCGACCGGCCCATGCGGCGCATCGGCATCGAACAGCAGCGTGTCGCCCGGTTCCAGATGATAGACCTGTTCGCCATGGCGATAGCCGACGGTGCCCTCCAGCATGTAAAGCATCTCGATGCCCTCGTGCTGGAAGGTGGGGAAACGGTCGCTTTCGGTGGTCAGCACGATCAGATAGGGCTCGACCACGACGCCCGAATTGTTCGAGCCGATATGGCCAAGCAGGTGATACTGATGGCCGGCGCGGGTGCCCTGACGCTCGGTCTCGACCCCCATGCCGGATTTCACATGCATGGCGCCACGCGGCTCGGCATAGCCGTTGAACAGCTGCACCAGCGGCACGCGCAGCGCATTGGCCAGCGCCTGCAAGGTGCTGAGCGAGGGCGAGATGACGCCATTCTCGATCTTGGAGAGCATGCCCACCGACAGCCCGGTCTGCGCTGCCAGATCCGAGCCGGTCATGCGCTGACGCTTGCGCAGCTCGCGCACCACGCGACCGATGGCCACCTCCAGATTGCGCTCGGGCAGATCGCGCAGCGCATGGGGGTTCTGGTTCAGCTTGGTGCGGGTCTCGGTCATCGGTCCTCTTTCTGTGGGAAAGCCTATCTTGCGCGCTGCGGCGGGTTGGTGCAACGGCGATCAGGCCGCAAGCGCCCGGCGCCATGCCGCAGGGGTCAGTCCGGTCTGGGCGCGAAAGGCGCGGGTCAGGTGGCTTTGGCCGGAAAAGCCGCAGGCCAGCGCGATCTCGGCGATGGGCAGCGGGCCGGCCAGCAGGCGGCGGGCGCGGTCGATGCGGCGGGCGGTGATCCAGCCCTGTGGCGTGCAGCCGGCGGTCAGGCTGAACATGCGGTGAAAATGGAATTCGGACATGCCGGCCAGCTCGGCCATGGCGGCCAGCCGGATCGGCTGGTCCAGATGCGCCTCGGCCCAGTCGGTCAGCCGGCGCATCAGATGCGGGCTCAGCCCGCCCGACAGGCGCAGCGCGCGCGGGCCAAGGGCGGCGATCAGCTCGGCCACGCCGGCCTCGGCCGCGATCCGCGCCCCGGCCATGGCCGCCCGCGCCAGCCCCGCCAGCGGCCGCGCCAACGCCGGCTGATCGGCAAAGGTCAGCTCGGGCAGGTCCAAGAGCCGGGCGTCGCGGTCATGGATGCGGGCAAAAGCCGCGCGCAGCGACATATCCCCCAGCGCCAGATGCACGAAACGGAACCGCGCCCCGATCTGCCATGTGGAATCGTGGCCCTCGGGCAGGATGCAGATTGCGCCGGCATGGCCCGCGCGCGGGCGGTGATCGACGCGGCGCGTGGCCTCGCCGCCATGCAGATACAGGCTGAAGACATGGCCGGCCGGCCCGTCGTAGCGCACGCGGTCGTCGTGGTTTTCCCAGATCGTGACGGTGCCGCCCCCGCCCAGATCCATCCGGGCAAGGCATAAGGCATTGGCCGAACCGCCAAGGAAATCCTGAATGCTGCGTTGCATGCGCCCATTCTAGCGCCCGACCCGGCGCGCGCGAAGGGGCCACGCGCCGATTACCGCAAGATCGTGCAATCCCGCCTGCGCGCGCGGCGCTAGACTCGGCCGGTAACGCCGGAGTCCGCCATGCTTGATGTCTCATTGTTTCTTGCCACCGTGCTGATCTGGGGCACGACATGGATCGGTATTGCCGTTCAGGTCGAAAGCGCGCCGGTGCTGGTCGCGGTCTTTCACCGCTTTCTGCTGGCGGCGGCGCTGATGCTGCCGGGGCTGGCGCTGATGGGCCGGTTGCAGCGGCCCAAGGCATGGCGCTTTGTGCTGGTGCAGGCGCTGTGCCTGTTCAGCCTGAATTTCGTCTGTCTTTACAATGCGGCGCTGCTGATCCCCTCGGGGCTGGTCTCGGTGATCTTTGCCCTGGCCTCGGTGTTCAACGCGGTGAATGCGCGGATCTTTTTCGGCGATCGCATCAACCCGCGCACGCTGCTGGCGGCGGCGCTGGGGGTGACGGGGCTGGTCCTGCTGTTCTGGGACCGGCTGGTGGTCAGCTTTGATGCGCCCAGCCTGCAGGGCATCGGCTGGGCGGCGCTGGGGACGATGTGCTTTTCGCTGGGCAACATGGCCTCGCGCCGCAACGGCCAGCTGGGCGTGACGCCGGTGACGGCCAATGCCTGGGGCATGCCGATGGGGGCGGCGCTGCTGGCGGGGCTGATCCTGATCCAGGGGCAGGGATTCGCGCTGCCGCGCCAGCCCGATTACTGGCTGGCCACGGCCTATCTGGCGGCGATCGGATCGGTGGCGGGCTTTACCTGCTATCTGCTTTTGGTGTCGCGGCAGGGCTCGGCCCGGGCCGGCTATGCGACGGTGGTGTTTCCGGTGGTCGCGCTGACGCTGTCCTCGCTTTATGAGGGCTATGTCTGGACGCCGCCGGCGGTCGCGGGGCTGGCGATCACCGGGCTGGGCAATCTGGTGATGTTCGCGCCCCGGCGCCCCCGGCACGCCCCGGCCTGATCCCGCGTCATCGGGCAGGGACGGCGCTGCCCATGGTTTCGGCGTCCTGCCCGCTGGCGGGCAACCCGCCGCAGCCCAAGGCCGAAAACCGGTGCCGGCGCACAGCCGGGCGGGGAAAGCCAAGAAAATTATTTTCCCACCTGTAAATTTTTCTTGCGCGAAGCCCGGTTTTGCGGCGAGCTTGGCACATCGGGCGATCAGGGCGCCCGCGACGGAAAAAACGTCGACATGCCGGTAAGGGACCGGCCAAGCAGGGGGAACCATGCCCATCGCAAAGAGGCTACGGCCCCATTTTCATGACACCACGGGGAACGGTCTGATGGAGTATGATCCATGTCTTCCGTATCGGCTGAAACCTCGGAACAAGGGGATGTCGCCCAGGGATCCATGATCCGCGCCCTTGACTGGAAGGGCGCGTTCTGGATTGCGGCGGGGGTGCCGCCGCTGGTGCTGTTCTCGATCGGCGGGATTGCCGGCACCACCGGCAAGGTCGCCTTCGTGGTCTGGACGGTGTCCATGCTGATGGGATTCCTGCAATCCTTTACCTATGCCGAGATGGCGGGGATGTTCGGCAACAAGTCGGGCGGCACCTCGGTCTATGGCGCCACCGCCTGGCTGCGCTATTCCAAGCTGATCGCGCCGCTGTCGGTCTGGTGCAACTGGTTCGCCTGGTCGCCGGTGCTGTCCTTGGGCTGCGCCATCGCGGCGGGCTATATCCTGAACGCGCTGTTCCCGGTGCCTTTGGCCGGCAGCCAGCCGGTGCTGGACTGGATCACGGCCCATGCCGCCAGCCTTGCCGCCGACAGCCCGCGCGTGGTCGAATACCTTGCCGCGCATCCGGGCGTGGCGGCGACCGATGCGATGCAGGCGCTGCTGGCGCAGGACGGGGTCGCGGCGCTGACGCCCGCGATCCGCAGCTGGACCGCGCTGGAACTGCCCATTCCGGGCCTTGGCGCGCTGCATTTCAATGCCACCTTCCTGATCGGCACCGCGCTGATGCTGCTGATCATCGCCATCCAGCATCGCGGCGTCGCCTCGACCGCCTCGGCGCAGAAATGGCTGGCGATCATCGTGCTGGTGCCGCTGTTGCTGGTCGGGCTGGTTCCGATCCTGACCGGCAGCATCGACTATGCCAATGTCACCGGGCTGGTGCCGCCCACCTCCGCCTATTCGGGCGAGAACGGATCGTGGAGCATCGGCGGCTGGACACTGGTTCTGGGCGGGCTCTATATCGCCGCATGGTCCACCTATGGGTTCGAGACCGCCGTCTGCTATACGCGCGAGCTGCGCGACCCGCGCCATGATACGTTCAAGGCGATCTTCTTTTCGGGGCTGCTCTGCTGCGTGTTCTTCACGCTGATCCCCTTTGCCTTTCAGGGCGTGCTGGGCCTGCAGGGCATGCTGGCGCCGGGCATCGTCGATGGCACCGGCGTGGCCGAGGTGCTGGGCAGCATGATCGGCGCCGGCCCGGTGGTGGCGCAGCTGTTCACCATCCTGATGATCCTTGCGCTGTTCTTGTCGATCATGACGGCGATGGCGGGATCGTCGCGCACGCTGTATCAGGGCTCGCGCGATGGCTGGCTGCCGAAATATCTGGGCCATGTGAACGAACAGGGCGCGCCGACCAGCGCCATGTGGACCGATTTCGCCTTCAACCTGTTCCTGCTGGCGCTGGCCTCGGATGTCAGCGGCTATTTCTATGTGCTGGCGATTTCGAACGTGGGCTACATCATGTTCAACTTCCTGAACCTGAATGCCGGCTGGATCCACCGCATCGACAGCGCGCATCTGGCCCGGCCGTGGAAGGCGCCGCTGTGGCTGATCGGGCTGAACACCGTGCTGGCCTTTGTCAACGCGCTGTTTCTGGGCGCGGGCGCCAAGGTCTGGGGCTATTCCAATGCGCTGATCTCGGGCGTGATCTTTGCCGCGCTGATCATCCCGGTGTTCTGCTGGCGCCATTACGTCGTGGACAAGGGTCGCTTCCCCGCAGAGGCGATGGAGGATCTGGGCCTGCCCGCCGATGGCGAGCATCTGGGCCAGCGCCGCGCCGGCATCCTGCCCTATCTGGCGCTGCTGCTGGGGGCCGGGATCGTGTTCTGGGCCAACCGCTTCTTCGTCCTGCCGGGCTGACATGAAAAAGGGCTGGCCCAAGGGCCAGCCCCTATTTCCCCCCCGGGTCCGCGCCGTTTAGTCGGGCCAGATGCCGGGAGAGGTCGGCGCGCCGTCATCGAAGCGTGCCAGATAATCGACGATCAGCGGCTTGTTGACGAGGAAGCCCTTGTAGGTGGCCAGATCGTCGGGCAGGTCGCGGATGACGCGATGCAGGCGGCGGCCCCATTTCGGCACCGTCACGATGTCTTGCAGCGAACACAGGTAGCAGCGGATCGGAAAGGCCAGCCCGTTCGAGCGCGGCAGCCGCCAGAAGGTCTGCAGCTCAACCCGCAGATATTGTTTCTCGCCAATGTTGTCCGGGGTCAGGCTGCGCTTTTCCGGGCCCCATTCGGGATAGGTCTCGGGCGAGGTATCCAGACGCGGGTTGACCGTCATCGTCCAGTTCAGCCGCCGCGCCGGCGTATCCACCTGCACGTTCATCAGGAATTTCAGCGCACGCTGAAAGATGCCCATTTCCGCCGCGCGCGGCACCGGTGCGTGCCATTCAAAGAAGTTCATGCCGATGTCGAAATCCAGCGACCAGTCGGCCTGACTGGTGATCATGCCGGCATCCATCCACAGATTGCCCTCGCGCTGGTCCAGCACCGCGAAATCGCCCTGCGTCTGGCGGGTGATATATTCCATCGGCCCATGGGGCAGGGTGGCATCGTCCAGAAAGGTGAAGGTGTCGTCGATGCCAAGGGGTTTGTTCACCCAGCGCCAGCGGTCGCCGTCGCGGGTCAGCTGGAACAAGTCGGGATAATCCTCGGATTTCGAGACCATGATCAGTTCCAGCAGATCCCAGCCCGCCAGCCGCATATGCGGCAGCGACTGGCAGCGCATCGGATCGCGGGCCAGCGTGATGGCGCGGTCCTCCATCTCGGCCACGTAATGTTCGTCCACGTCGAAGCGGCGCTGGAACACGCTGCCGTCGCGGCCGCCTTTGTGCGGCTCCATATTGACCGAATACATGTATTCGTCGCGGTCGAAGGGAAAGGGAAAGCGGCGGATTGCGGCGGGCGAGTTGTGATAGCTGTAATCGCCGCGAAAGCTTTCCTTGTTGAACGTCAGTGTCATGGCCGGCTCCTATCGGTCGATGGTCAGAAGCTGGCCGCGAAAGCGCGAGACACAGGGCATGATCTTATGCGCCTGCTCGTCGGGATCCAGCCAGTGGTCGTGATGGTCGATCGTGCCATCGCAGGCGATGACATCGGTTTCGCATTGCCCGCAGGCACCGCCCCGGCACAGCCATGGCGCGTCGATGCCGGCGGCCTCAAGCGCCTCAAGCAGGCTTTGATGCGCGCCCACGGTCAGCGTCTTGTGGCTGCGCGCGCAATGGACGGCAAAGGGCTCGCCCGGCGCGGGGGCCAGGAATTCCTCGGAATGCAGGGCATCGGCGGGCCAGCCAAGGCCGCGCGCGGCATCCAGCACCGCCCGGATCATCCGGTCCGAACCGCAGACGTAAAGATGCGTCCCCAGCGGCTGGCCGGAGAGGATCGCGTCCAGATCCATGCGCGAGCCCTGATCGCTGACATGCAGCCGGGCGCCGTCGGGCAGGGGCACGGCCTCGGCCGCGCTGCGGATGGCGTGGTGCAGCTCATAGGGGGCACCGATACGGCCCAGATCGCGCACCTGCGCCAGAAACGGCGTGATCCCGACGCCGCCCGCGATCAGCAAATGCCGTTTCGCGGTCAGGTTCAGCGCAAACAGGTTCACCGGCGCGCCGATGGTCATCACCATGCCGGGCTGCGCCTGTTCATGCATCCAGCGCGAGCCGCCGCGGCCCTGATCCTCGCGCTGCACGGCGATTTCATAGCCCGAGCGATCGGCCGGGTCCGAGATCAGCGAATAGGCATTGCGGCGCAGCACCGCGCCGTCCTGCATCTGGACCATGACATGGGCGCCGCCGGCAAAGATCGGCAAGGGCGCGCCCTCGGGGTGTTCAAAGCGAAAGCGGGTGATGCGGGGGGAAAGCGGCTCTTTCCGGGTCAGTTTCAGACTTTGCATCAGCTCTGGATCTCCACGGGTTCGGGCACCTCGCCGGGGGTTTCGGCATCGATGCAGACGCCCTGGAATGCCCCCAGCCGGCGCGAGAAATGCTCGCGCACATACAGCGCGCGGCCGCAGCCGGGGCAGGTATAGGGGTCGGTGGTGATGTCTTCGGCGATGGTCTTGCAATGGACGCATTGCATCCGCCGGGCAGGAGAGCCGCGATGCTCGGACTGGATCGCGCCCAGAGGCAGGCCGGCGGCCAGCAGGCGCGCCACGGCGCGGCCGATCAGCCCCTCGCTGCCGGCGACATGGACCTGCAGGCCCATGCGGGCCTCGGCCAGCAGCGCGTCCAGCGCGGGCTCGAGCCCGGCCAAGGGGGTTTCGACCAGCCGGGCGGGCGCGCGGGCGCGCAGGGCGGCATTCATCACGCCTGCATCGGCCAGCAGGACCGTGGTGCGGGGCATCAATTCGGGCGTGGCCTCGGCCAGAGCCAGCAGCGCGCTGGCGCCGGCCTCGTCGGCGATCATCAAGGCGGCAGTGCAGGGCCGAGCCAGCAGCGGCGCGTGCAGCGGCCGGCTGGCAAAGCCCGTTGAAGTGGGCGGGGGGGTGCTCATGGACTCATCCCTGGCAGGTTGCATTGGCTGCCGGAGGGAGGGGAGGCACCCCCCGGCCAGGGGGGCGATCAGCCTTTGGCGGTGCGCCGCTTCTTGTCGGGATCAAAGAAGGGCATCGACGCGGTGGTCGCGGCGATCTCGCCATGGGTGGCGCAGTTGACGACCAGCTTGGTGCCCTCGTTCGCGCAATCGACCGGCAGGCGGGCGATGGCGACGGTCCAGCCGTTCAGGGGCGAATGCATGGCCTGCGTGACGACGCCAATCTTCTTGCCATCGCGGAACACCGGCGCGCCGTTGCCGGGCACCGCTGATCCCTCAAGTTTCAGGCCCCAGATCTTGAAGCGCTCCTTGCCCTTCAGGCGGTAATGCTCTTCGGCACCGCGAAAGCCCTGCTTGCCGGGGCTGACGGTGAAATCCAGACCCAGCTCCCACAGGGTATCGCCACCCGGCTGGTCGTCAAAGGGATACATCTCGCTGTTGTCATAGGGGAAGAACAGCAGATAGCTTTCCGTGCGCAGCATATCCAGCGTGGTAAAGCGGCAGGGGATGATGCCCATGTCGCGGCCTTCCTCAAGGATGCGGTCCCAGACCATGGGCGCGTCCTGCCCGCGGATGAACAGCTCATAACCGCGCTCGCCGGTGTAGCCGGTGCGAGAGATCATCACCGGCTTGCCGAACAGCGAGGTCTGCAGATGCGCGAAATAGGGCAGGTCGCGGATGCCCGGCACGTGCTTCGCCAGATAATCCACCGCCAGCGGCCCTTGCAGCGACAGATCGTGCAGGTTGTCGTCAAAGCGCACCGAGACATCGCGCCCGTAAGCCGCCATGGTCAGCTGCTCGAACCCCTGACCCGAGCCATGCACCACCATGAAGGCATTCGGCCCGGTGCGATAGATCACGCAATCGTCGATGAACTTGCCGGCATCGTTCAGCATGCAGGCATAGACCGAGCGGCCCGGCATCAGCTTTTCCATGTTGCGCGTGGTCGCGCGCTCGATCACATGGCTGGCGGCGGGGCCGGTGATATGCACCTTTTTCAGGCCCGAAACATCCATCAGCCCGGCCTTGGTGCGGATCGCCATATATTCGGCATCCGGGTCGCCAGCGGTATAGGACCAGGCGGTGGCCATGCCGCTCCAATCCTCCAGATCCGAGCCAAGGGCGCGGTGGCGGTCGGCAAGCGTCGAGAAACGCCAGGAATTCGTCATGTCTTTACCTCCTGTTGGTCGTTCGGGCCGTCATGAACGCGGCCGTTCTTTCTTGGGGTCGTAATGCGGAAAGGCGGTGATGCGGGCGGGCAGGCGCTTTTGCTGGCCGTCGAGCTTGCCGACCTCGATCGCGGTGCCCTCGGCGGCATGGGTCACGTCCACGCGGGCCAGCGCGATCTGGCGGTCAAGGATCGGCGACCACATGGCCGAGGTGATCTCGCCCACCTGCGCGCGCCCGATATGTAGGCAATCGCCGTGATGGGCCGGGATGCGGCTGTCGATTTCCAGCCCAACCAGTTTCCAGCGTGGATTGTCCTTGCGCCGGATCAGCGCCTCGCGGCCGATGAAATCGTCGGGTTTGGATTTCAACGGCACGGTAAAGCCGATGCCGGCCTCGAACGGGTCGGTCTGGTCGGTGAATTCGTAATCGGCAAAGACCAGCCCCGCCTCAATGCGCAGCAGATCCAGCGCCGCAAGGCCCATCGGCCGCAGTGCCATCGGCTTGCCCGCCGCAGAGATGGCGGCAAAGACCTCGGCGCCGTCCTTGGGGTGGCAGAACAGCTCATAGCCCAGCTCGCCGGTATAGCCGGTGCGCGAGACGACGACCGGCGCGCCTTCGGGGCCGCCGATGCGGCCCGTCGTCCAGCGGAACCAGCCCAGTTCGGTGATCGCGGTCTGATGCGGCGCGGTCCAGACCACCTGATCCATCAGCGCGCGGCTTTTCGGCCCCTGCACCGCAAGGTTGTGCAGCTGATCGGTCGAGCCGCGGATCATCACCTTCAGCCCCAGCGCCTGCGCCTGTTCGCGCATCCATTCGCCGCCGAAATCGCTGCCGCCGATCCAGCGGAACCGGTCCGGCCCCATGCGGAACAGCGTGCCGTCGTCGATCATGCCGCCATGCGGGTAGCACATCGCCGAATAGACCACCTGCCCGTCGCCCAGCTTTTTCACGTCGCGGGTCAGCACCCATTGCATCAGGGCCTCGGCATCAGGGCCGGTGATCTCGAACTTGCGCAGCGCCGACAGGTCCATGACGGCCACGCCCTCGCGGCAGGCGCGGTATTCCTCGACCGGAGAGGAGTTCGGGAAGGTATTGGGCAGCCAGAAGCCCTTGTATTCGATGAAATCGCGGGTCAGCGCAGCAAAATCGTCGTGAAAGGCGGTTTGGCGGGTCATGATCGGCGGGCTTTCGGGCAGGGGGCGCCATGCGATGGCGCGCTGGAATTTCTCGGTGGCGGCATAGCTGCGGACATGGATGTCCGACAGATGCCAGCCATTGGCGGGGCTGGTGTCATCGGGGCAGGCCGAGCTGACGCAGACCACATCGGTCAGGGCGCGCAGCAGCACATAATCGCCCGGCCGCGACCACGGCTCGTCCGTCATCAACACGCCATGGGCATCGATCCATGTGTTGAAGAAGAAATTCGCGGCCATCCAGCCCTTGCGCGGATCGACGCCGTATTCCGCCAGCGCGCCGTTGAAATTATCCGAGCAATTGGCATGGCCGGGATAGCCGATGTCGTCGTAATATTTGGCCGCGCAGGCCATGGCAAAGGCGTCATGCCGCCCGCAGGTGTCCTGCACCACCTCGACCAGCGCCGTCATGTCCTGATCGAAATATTTCGCATGCAGGCCGGGCATGGCATAGCTGTGGCCAAGAATGGTGCGGGTCGTGGTCACGTCCAGCGGGTTCTGGATGCCCCGGTCCAGCTTGCGCGCGTCAAAGCACTGGAAATCGGTGCATTGCCGGCCATCCACGTCAAGGATCTGGATATATTCCCCGGCGCGGACCAGATAGGCATTCGCGGTCGCGGATTTCACCCGGATGTCCAGGATCGGCTCGGCCAGCGGATCGGGCAGATCAAAGCCCTGCCGGACCTGCGGATTGGCGCGTTCGATCAGCAGGGTCAGAGGACTGGCTGTATCGCCGGCCTCGGGCGGCATCGGATCGGCCGGGGCGCAGACGATCAGCCAGCCGGCGGCCTCGGCGGTAAAGTTGGCGCTGTCGCCCGCCGGGCTGTCCGCGCCAAAAAGCGTGATCGCGCAGGGTCGGCCAAGATCGATCCCGCGCGCGGCGATGCCGCGCGCCAGCCGGGTCAGGCTTGCGTCATTCCCGGCCAGCGCGCGGCGCAGGCCCTGCGGCTCCTCTTCCGCGGGACCAAGAAGGCCGGGGCGGCCGTCCATGAAACTGCCGATCAGCTCGGCGCGCTGGCCACCCTCGGCATTGATCACGGTCAGGCGGTCGCCCTGCGCCATGGCCAGCAGCACCGCCCCGCCGCCCGCAACGCTGTGGCGCTCCTGGGCCGGCGCATGTCCCGACGCCCCCGCCAGCCGCAAGCCGCTGGGCTGCGGCGGTCCGGGACGAAGCAGGCGAGGATAGGTGATGCTGGTCATGGCCGGCCTTCGCATAAAAAAGGGGCGACGGGGAACGTGCGCCCCAGTGGGGGTTCAGTTGCGCAGATAGGCTTCCATGCTGTCGTCCAGCGCATCCTTCCACGGCGTATGGTGCGGGGGCGCCATGGTCCCGGTGATGACCGAGCGGTAGGAATGGTTGCGGAAGCCCATGATGTCATCGACCTTGTGATGCTTCCATTCAAAGAAGGCCTCACAGGCGCCATCGACATCAAAGCTGGGATAATCGGTGTCGGCGATCAGCTCCTTGACGTAGTCGCCCTGGTATTTGATCGCATATTTCACGTCATCGCTGGCCTCTTCGCGGGCCTCGCGTTCGGCCACGTCAGCCATCAGGGCCTGCCTGTCGGCGGGCACGGCGATGCGGTTCATGATGATGTCGCGCACATACCACGCCTGAGCGTCGAACATGTTGAAGGTGAACCACTGATCCTGCATGCCCAGATAGAACATGCGCGGATTGTCGACATAGACCACGCCCTTGTAGAGATCCGCCGCCGCCAGCCGGTTCTTGGTCTTCAGCCGCAGATCGTCGGGCAGGAAGGGGAAATAATGCCGGTAGCCGGTGCACAGGATGATCGCGTCGATCGTCTTGCTGCTGCCGTCGGTGAAAAAGGCGGTCTTGCCCTCGACCCGGACCAGCGCCGGCTTTTCTTCCCAATTGTCAGGCCATGCAAAGCCCATCGGCGCCGAGCGATAGCAGGAGGTCACCGATTTCGCGCCGTATTTCCAGCATTGCGAGCCGATATCCTCGGCCGAATACGAGGCACCGACGACCAGCACATCCTGACCGCTGAATTCACGCGCGTCGCGGAAATCATGGGCATGGGTGATGCGGCCATAGAATTGGTCGAAACCGGGATATTCCGGCACGTTGGGGCTGGAGAAATGCCCCGAGGCGACGATGACGTGGTCGAAACGTTCCTTGTAGACATGATCGCGGGTCATGTCGTGGACGGTGACGGTAAAGTCCTGCGCCTCTTCGTCATATTCGATCCAGCGCACCACCGAGTTGAAGCGGATCCAGTCGCGCACCCCGGCCTTTTTCACCCGGCCCTCGATATAGTCGAACATCACCGCGCGCGGCGGATATGAGGCGATCTGCTTGCCGAAATGTTCCTCGAAGGGATAGTCGGCGAATTCCAGACCCTCTTTCGGGCCGTTGGTCCACAGATAGCGATACATCGAGCCATGCACCGGCTCGCCATGTTCATCGGTGCCGGTGCGCCACGTGTAATTCCACAGCCCACCCCAGTTCGACTGCTTTTCAAAACAGACCACCTCGGGGATCTCGGCGCCTTTGCGGGCGGCGGATTGAAAGGCGCGCAGCTGGGCCAGTCCCGAAGGACCGGCGCCGATCACGGCGACACGCTGGGTCATGCTGTTCTCCCGGTTGTTTGGTTCGGACCAGTTTCTGATTCCGATTTATTTGGTGTGAACCAATTACGGGCACTGGTTCGCCTCCAGGTCAAGAGTTTTTCTTGTCATGAATATTGATGCTTTGCTTTTCCGGGCCGGATCGCGAAAATCCTGACCGCCAAGGATGAGAAAATGAGCATGTCCCTAGCCCAGAGAATCGCCGTCGGCGGCGCCTTGCCGCGCCAGTTGCGCGGTGGCGCGGTGCGAATCGGCTTTCTTGCGCCACTGACCGGACCTTCGGCGCCATGGGGCAAGCCGGGGCTGGACGGCTGCCGGATCTGGGCGGATTGGGTGAACGAACAGGGCGGCATGATCGTCGCCGGCCGCCGGCAAAGGGTCGAGATCACCGCCCGCGACGCCGCGCTGTCACCACAGGAAACGCTGGCCGCCGCCCGCGATCTGGTGGACCGCGCCGGGGCGCGCATCGTGCTGGCGCTGGGTGGCGACAGCCTTGCGCCGGCGCTGCCCTGGCTGATGGCGCGGCATGCGCTGGTTTCGACGCTGCTGCCATTCGATCTGTCGCCGCAGACACCCAGCCTGATCGCCCCCTCCGAGGTGCATCCGGTCTTTGTCGTCACCGCCGTCGAATGGCTGGCCCGGCAGCGCCCCGAATTGCGCCGCGTCGCCCTGTGCAGCCAGGAGGACATGATGGGCCGCCCCTCGCTGGCCACTTATCGCACCGCCTTTGCCGCCGAGAACATGCAGATCGTGCGCGAGCTGCGCTATCCCCCCGCCGCGCGCGATGCCGAAGCCATGGTCGCGGCCATGCTGGAGGCGCGCCCCGAGGTGCTGTGCTGGTGTTCGGCCGAGCCGCATATGGTCCACGCCCTGACCGAAGCCGCATGGCGCGCCGGGTTCGACGGCCCGATTCTAAGCGCGACAGCAGATAATTATCAAAGGCTTGTCGCGCGAACTTCAACCAGTTTCATGGAAAATTTCACCTTCAATTTCCCGGATTTCGACGATCCGGCGCTGGCCGGCACGGCGTTCTTTTTCCGCCAGCCGGCGGGATTTCACGCCAGCTATCACGACCGTTTTCCGGGACAATGGTCGGCGGTCAGCTGGGAATATGCCGCCGTTTTGGACCTTTGGCACGCAGCTGTCGAAATTGCAGGCACCACAGATCCGCTGACGGTGCTGGAGGCGATGAAGCGCGGCGGCCAGATGATGCAGGTCTTTGGCCCGGCGCGCTGGCATGGCGAAGCGCTGTTCGGCATCGACAATGCGCTGGTCGGCAGCTGGCCGGTGGTGCGGGTGGTCGAAGGACGGGCGCGAATCCAGAGCTTTGGCTCGGTTCTGGGCTGGCTGGACCGGCACGAGGCCGAGCTGATCGCGCAGATGCGCGCGCTGGGGCTGCTGTGGCAGCAGCGCGGGCCGGTCAGTCCTCCTGCATAAACAGGCGCTGTTCCTCCAGCAGCAATTGCTGCACCAGATCGACGGCCTCGGCAATGTCACGGGCGGCCAGCGCCGACAGCAGCGCGCCATAGCCCTGCCGCTGCTGGTCGATGCGTTCGGGCGTCATATGGCGGCGCAACATGGCGCTGCGGTGGCGCTGGCGGCGGGTGGTGATGACCAGATTGTAGCAGGCCGACAGCAGCGGATTGCCGGTGCCCTGCGCCAAGGCCTCCAGAAAATCCTCTTCCAGCCGGGCGAACCCTGCGGCATCGGTTTCGGTCTGCATGCGCTCATGGATGCGGGCCAGCAGGTCCAGCGTCACCGGCGGCATGTTCAGGATCGCCAACCGGGTGATTTCGGGTTCAAGGATGCCGCGCACGACATGCAGATGCAGCGGCCCGGTCGCGGCCATGACCGGCGCGGCATTGTCCCAATGTTCGGGCTGGGTGACATAGGAGCCGGCACCGGCGCGGCGCAGGATCAGGCCGCTTTTCTCAAGCTGTTCCAGCGCCTCGCGCAGGGTATTTCGCGCAACGTTCAGGCTGGCGGCCAAAGCGCGCTCGGACGGCAGGCGGCTGCCCTGCGGGTAATCGCCTGAGGCGATGCGGCGGCTGAGTGCCTCAACCACCATCTGCACGGTCGAGCTTCCCGCCGAAGCATCGGCAAGATTGCGAAGCGGTAACTGCGGCAATGAAGACAAGACGGCATTCCCGGACTGGCACGCCTTTGTCATAGCGTGCCCGGCCCGGAAGTGCCATCCATCAAGGAACCAATTGATCCAGTTCTGATCCAGACCGCGACCAAAAGGCCACTAGATGTCCAGAGTGGTGTCGCGCTCCCATTGCGTCAGATGCGCGGTATAGGCGTTCCATTCCTGCGTCTTCATCTTGATATAGGCCGCCGAGAAGGCATCGCCCATCGCCGATTTCAGGCCCGGATCCTCGTCATAGGCGCGGATCGCATCCAGAAGGTTCAGCGGCAGCTTGGGCGCGCCGGTGACGGTATGGCCTTCGGCATACATGTCGATGTCCCAGCGCTTGCCCGGATCGGCCTTGCATTTCAGCCCCGAAAGACCGGCGGCGATGATGACGGCCTGCAGCAGATAGGGGTTCACGGCGCCATCGGGCAGGCGCAGCTCGAACCGGCCGGGCCCAGGGACGCGCACCATATGGGTGCGGTTGTTGCCCGTCCAGGTGACCGAGTTCGGTGCCCATGTCGCGCCCGAGGTGGTGCGCGGCGCGTTGATGCGCTTGTAGCTGTTCACCGTCGGGTTGGTGATCGCCGCCAGCGCCGAGGCGTGTTTCATGATCCCGCCCAGGAAATTGCGCCCTTCGTCCGAGAGGCTGAGTTCCTTGGACGGATCGGAAAAGGCGTTCTTGCCATCGCGGGTCCAGACCGAGATATGGGCATGGCAGCCGTTGCCGGTCAGGCCCATGATCGGTTTGGGCATGAAGGTCGCGCGCAGCCCGTGCTTTTCGGCGACAGACCGGGTCATGAACTTGAAAAAGCTGTGCTTGTCGGCGGTGGCCAGGGCGCTGTCGTATTTCCAGTTCATCTCGAACTGGCCGTTCGCATCCTCGTGGTCGTTCTGATAGGGCTCCCAGCCCAGTTCCAGCATGTAATCGCAAATCTCGGCGATCACGTCATAGCGGCGCATCACCGCCTGCTGGTCATAGCAGGGCTTCACGGCGGTATCGGCGGGGTCGGAAATCTGCGTGCCCTCGGGAGTCAGCAGAAAGAACTCCGGCTCGACCCCGGTCTTGACGTCCAGCCCCAGCTCGGCCGCCTCGGCCACCAGCCGGTTCAGCACGTTGCGCGGCGCCTGATCCAGCGGCCCGCCGCCGGCCATGACGCAGTTCGAGGCGACCCAGGCCACATCGCGTTTCCACGGCAGCTGGATCACCGAAGTCGGATCCGGCACCGCCAGCATGTCGGGATGCGCCGGCGTCAGGTCCAGCCATGTCGCGAAACCGGCAAAGCCCGCGCCGTTTTCCTGCATATCGGCAATGGCCTGCGCGGGGACCAGCTTGGCGCGCTGCGCGCCGAACAGGTCGGTATAAGAGATCATGAAGTATTTGATGCCCTTGTCCCGGGCGAAGGCAGCGAGATCCGTCATGGGAATTCCCTGTTGGTTCGGGTTCAGGCCGGGGCGGGGTGCATGGCCCCGCCCTCTGGCCGCAAGTCAGAAGCCGGGGGCTCAGAAACCGCTCTGGCCGGGGACCCAGCTGGTGCCCGCCAGCGGCACGCCGGCCATGGCAGCGGCCTCGATGGTCAGGGCGCAGAGGTCTTCGGGTTCCAGATTGTGGACATGGCTCTTGCCGCAGGCACGCGCGATGGTCTGACATTCCAGCGTCAGCACCGCAAGATAGTTGCGCAGCCGCCGGGCGCCCTCGATCGGGTCGAAGCGCTGCATCAGCTCGGGGTTCTGGGTGGTGATGCCCGCCGGATCTTTGCCCTCGTGCCAGTCGTCATAGGCATCGGCAGTGGTGCCAAGCGCGGCATATTCCGACGCCCATTTCGGATCGTTCTCGCCAAGCGCCACCAGCGCGGCGGTGCCGATGGCGACGGCATCGGCGCCAAGGGCCAGCGCCTTGGCCACATCCGCGCCGGTGCGGATCCCGCCCGAGACCACCAGCTGCACCTTGCGGTGCATGCCCAGATCCTGCAGCGCCTTCACGGCGGGGCGGATACAGGCCAGCGTCGGCTGGCCAACGTTTTCGATGAACACGTCCTGCGTCGCCGCCGTGCCACCCTGCATCCCGTCCAGCACCACGACATCGGCCCCGGCCTTGACCGCCAGCGCGGTGTCGTAATAGGGGCGCGCGCCGCCGATCTTGATATAGATCGGCTTTTCCCAATTGGTGATCTCGCGGATTTCAAGGATCTTGATCTCCAGATCATCCGGCCCGGTCCAGTCGGGATGGCGGCAGGCCGACCGCTGGTCGATGCCCATGGGCAGGTTGCGCATGCGCGCCACGCGCTCGGTGATCTTCTGGCCCAGAAGCATGCCGCCGCCGCCGGGTTTGGCGCCCTGACCCACAACGATCTCGATGGCATCGGCGCGGCGCAGGTCGTCGGGGTTCATACCGTAACGCGAGGGCAGGTATTGATAGACCAGCTTTTGCGAATGGCCGCGTTCCTCATTGGTCATACCGCCGTCGCCGGTGGTGGTCGAGGTGCCAGCCAGCGTCGCGCCGCGTCCCAGCGCCTCTTTCGCCGGACCCGACAGCGCGCCAAAGGACATGCCGGCGATGGTCACGGGGATCTTCAGCTCAATGGGCTTCTTGGCGAACCGCGTGCCCAGCGTGACCGAGGTGTCACATTTCTCGCGATAGCCCTCCAGCGGATAGCGCGAAATCGAGGCGCCAAGGAACAGCAGGTCGTCGAAATGCGGCACACGGCGTTTCGCGCCACCACCACGGATGTCATAGATGCCGGTGTCGGCGGCGCGGCGGATCTCGGCGTTGATCTCGGGGCTGTAGGTCCAGCTGTCGCGCGGCTTGGTCTGCGGGGTCTTGTCCATGATGTCCTTCATCAATAGGCGCCAGCGTGGTCGACGTGGAAGTTGTAGAGCTTGCGGGCCGAGCCGTAGCGTTTGAATTCCGAAGGATCGGCATCGGCCCCGGCGCGGTCCAGAAGATCGCGAAGGATCTCGACATGTTCGGGGCGCATCTCTTTTTCGATACAGTCCGAGCCCAGCGATTTCACCGAACCGCGCACGAACAGCCGCGCCTCATACAGGCTGTCTCCCAGCGCGTCGCCGGCATCGCCCAGCACGACCAGGTTGCCCGATTGCGCCATGAAGGCCGACATATGGCCGATATTGCCATGCACGACGATGTCGATGCCCTTCATCGAGATGCCGCAACGCGACGAGGCATTGCCCTTGATGACCAGAAGCCCGCCATGGCCGGTGGCGCCCGCATATTGGCTGGCGTCGCCGTCGATGATGACGGTGCCCGACATCATGTTCTCTGCGACCCCCGGCCCGGCCGAGCCGGTCACCTTGACGGTCGCCTGCTTGTTCATGCCGGCGCAGTAATAGCCGGTCGAGCCCTTGACCGTGACTTCGATCGGCGCGTCAAGGCCGACGGCGATGGCATGGGCGCCCTTGGGGTTCAGGATTTCCCATTCGGTCTGGTTGGTCAGCGCGGCCTGCGCCTGCAGGGCGCTGTTGAGTTCACGCAACGGCGTGGTGGCAAGGTCGATGCTCTGCATGCTCAGCGTTCCCAGAAATAGACGGTGGCGGGCTCGGGTTCCCAGACGCGGGCGGTCTCGATGCCGGGCAGGTTGGCGAGTGCGCGGTATTCGCTGCCAAAGGCCACGTAATCCTCGGTCTCGGCCATCACCGCCGGTTTGCAGGCGATGGGGTCGCGCACGACGCCAAAGCCGTTCTTGGTGCCGACGACGAAGGTAAAGAAGCCGTCCAGATCGTCCAGCGTGCCTTCCAGCGCCTCGCCCAGATTGGCACCCTCGGCCAGCCGCGACGAGATATAGCAGGCGGCGACCTCGGTATCGTTATGGGTCTGCGGCGCGAAGCCCTTTTCGGTCAGCACGCGGCGCATGGCATTGTGGTTCGAGAGCGAGCCGTTATGCACAAGGCATTGGTCGTCGCCGGTCGAAAACGGATGCGCGCCCATGGTCGTCACCGCACTTTCGGTCGCCATGCGGGTATGGCCGATGCCATGGCTGCCGCCCATCTGGCGCAGGTGGAACCGCGCTGCCACGTCCTTGGGCAGGCCGACTTCCTTGAAGATCTCCATCGAATGGCCGGCACCCATGATGCGAATGCCTTTTTCGACCATGAAGGCGCGGGCCTGCGCCTCGGTGCCTTCGGGCAGGGTCAGCACGGCATGGGTGTCGATCACGCGCATGTTCACCGGCCCTTCCAGCGCATGCGACAGCGCCACATCAAGGCCGTGGAAGGTGGCATCGGGCGTGTCCGATTGCACCGTCATTTTCAACGCGCCAGCCTCATCGCCATAGATCGCAATGCCGGCGCTGTCGGGGCCGCGGTCGGTCATGGTGATCAGCATGTCGGTCAGCATGTCACCGAGTTTGGGCCGCAATCCTTCGTTCTTGAGGAAAAGGCCAACGATGCCGCACATCTTCGTCTCCATCGCTGCGAGGTCACTGTTGGAATTATTATCAGGAAACAAGATTTCTTAAAGAGAAAAGTTTTATGCGCTGATCTCCATGCCGCGCTGGACATTTCCGGCCCAGTTTACAGGCACAGAAGCCCGCTGCGCGGCATGGGCACGCGGATTCTGCTGCGGGGTTGGGCAGATGATTCTCGGGGAACGGGAGGTTGAGTCGTGTGGCGTGAATGAGGATGGGTGTGCGGGTGACGGGATCGCGAGGTTGGAGGTAGGTTGATTACATAACTCTGGTTATCGTGTTTTTGATCTGTAGAGGTAAAGTGGAATGATCACCTCCGCCCTGACACCCGATGATGAACCGACGGCCAAAAAGAAGCCATTTGGCCCGTTTCGGCGACCATTGGTTGGCCAAATGTTTACCATCGGACCGTCGACCTGATCGATGTTGATATATTTCAATCTCTTACAGTCACGACCGACTTTCTCGCTTTCCCTTCCAACCAGAGGCCGAGGCCACTGCGATACTCGTTCGGCCCGATTGACGCAGCGGGAACATTTCAGCAACACCTCAGGCACTGACCAGCGATAGCCTCGGAGCACTGGCTGGCCAGCTACAATGTTGTCGCTGCTGCGCCGGAGAATCTTTGTTCCCTGAACGGCAGGTTATGGTGAAAGGTCCGCTGAAGATGCTGTCCTGTTCTATCAACTTACGCGCTCCGGCTGCCGAGCCGCTGCCGCCATCCCTTCACGGTTACTCAAAGGTCACAACAGCCCGCGCATCGATCTTCGAGAAGCATTTCGGGCGCATTCTCGCCTTGCTTTGCGCAGACCCGCCCTGCCCCAACGATCTCGCACACGCGATGGTCCTTGAGGCCTGGCAGCCCTGCCTTTCCATGCAAGGGTTTCCTGCGCTTTGGGGTGTGCTGATGGATGATCCCTGCCTCGAGCGCCGCCCTGTGTTGACACCCCGACTTCTGGTGATTGACCGATCTGACGGCTGGGCCCGCAGCTTGCAGGGCTTGATCCGCCTGGGTCTTTCCTTCGCCCAGCAACGGTCACGGGCACCCTCGCATTTGAACGGCATCGCGCGCCAGATAGGCATGATCGAGGCCGCAGGCTATATGCCCATCGACCCGAGGATGCTGGAAAGTCTGCTTTCGGAATTTGCTCGGACTGTTCGCCTGATGCATGCCTGCCGGCCACGCCCTACCCTCTTGAGGGCCTCGCAGTGATTTCCCCCGCCGGCCGTTTCCGCATCTTTCTGGCCTCTGAGCCGGTCGATTTCCGCAAGGGGATAGACGGGCTGGTGGCGCATGTCGCCAACCATTTCGAGCTCGATCCCTTCGATGGCGCCGTCTACGTGTTCCGCTCCCGCCGCGCCGACCGGCTGAAACTGCTGGTCTGGGACGGCACCGGGCTGGTGCTGACCATGAAGCGCCTGAACGGCGGGAGGTTCACCTGGCCGAAACCGCAGGCCGGTCCGGTGGTGCTGAGCAAGGTGCAGTTCGACGCGCTGTTCGAGGGGATCGACTGGCGCGCCGTGACGGCGGCATCGGTGCGCAAGCCCTCGTTCCTCTGAGCACCCTGTAGGCCGGAAGATCCCTTCCGGTTCCAATCCACATAGCGCCGGGCATCTCGTGCCACGGCTCCGATCCATCATGCCTGTATTCAAAGGGTAATCCCATGCTGTCCGAACATTTGCACAACCAGGCTGTCGCTCCGGTCTCCATCACTCCGCAGGCCATGGCCGACCACGCTACGCCCGGGTTGGGGGGTGTCCAACCCCGCTTTGACCGCAAGGGCACGAGGCCAATGACCATCCTGATCACCGCCGACCTGCACCTGGACCTCTGGGCCCGCGCCGGGCGCGATCCGTTCGCCGGAATCCTGCCGGTGCTGCGTGACCTCGACGCGCTGATCATCGCGGGCGATCTGGCCAATGATCCGCAGCGGAATTGGCCCTGGACGCTGTCCCGGATCGCGCGGCTGGTTTCGCCCGCCCGGATCTGGGTGATCCCCGGCAACCATGACTATTACGGTGCCACGCTCGATGATGGGCCGCTCGACGAGCTTACCAAAGCCGCCGGGGTGCACCTTGCCCAGAAGCAGGTTCTGACCTTCGGCACCTGCCGCCTGCTGTGCTGCACGCTCTGGACCGACTTCGCGCTGACCGGCGATCCGGAGGCGGCCATGGTCCGCGCCGGAATGGGGATGCTGGACTACGCCCGGATCCGCCGGGCGGAGGGCGGGCTTATCCGCCCCGAGGATACCGTCGAGATTCACCGAGATCACCTCGATTGGCTGTCGCGGGAGGTCACCAAACCCTGGCAAGGGCAGACCGTGATCGTCACCCATCACGCCCCAAGCCCGGCGGTCTCCGGTCCGATCTCCGGCATCAGCCCGGCCTTCACCTCGGATCTTGACGGCTGGATCGAGGCGCACCGGCCTGATTACTGGTTCTTCGGGCATACCCACCGGCCGCTTTCCACCCGCATCCGCGGCGCGCCGGTTGTCAACGTCTCGCTCGGCTATCCCGACAAGGTGCCCGAGGGCGGTGAGGCCGAACTTCTCCTGCGCGGCCTGATCTTCCCCGGCACCTGACCACCATTCCCCCCAACCCTCTTCCCCGGCCGGGTCTCTCTCGGCCGATGGCCCCCTCATGCCCGGAGTGTTCCCATGTCCACCATCCCTTTCATAGAAGCCCGCTTCTTCAACCCGGCCGAGGGCCGCATCGAGCTCGAAACTCGCTTCATGCGGCGTCTGCGCAAGCTGCGCTGCAGGAGGATCCCTCCGGACCTTCCGGCCCCGCCCGACGAGATCGACGCGCCAGGCAAGATCTCGGACGCAGATCTGATGGGTATCATCAGGTTCGGCGATGACGACGAGGCCCGCATCAAGCGTCGGGTCAAGCGGATCCTGGAATGTCGCAAGGTAGCCTCCGGCCTCGAACATCTGAAGCGCGATGACCTTGAGCGGCTTGAGGTGCTGAAGGACGGCGCCCGGCTGATCTCCATCCGGAATGAGCATCACGCCGACGAACTGGCCGCGGCCCTGCACGAGGACATGCCCTGGATGGCCCCCGCCACCGAGATGGTTTGGCACGCGATGCGCCGCTCGGTGCGCGAGGGCTGGCCGGGCCTCAGGATGCCGCCGCTCCTGCTCGACGGTCCACCGGGCATCGGCAAGAGCCATTGGGCCCGGCGTCTCGGAGCGCTGCTGTCCACGTCCACCACCGTGATCGAGGCCACCGGGGAAAACGCATCGTTCGGCATTGTCGGTTCGCAGCGCGGTTGGGGCGGGTCGTATCCCGGCCGCCTGATCGAAACGGTGCTGCAAAGCCGCATCGCCAATCCGGTGATGGTGGTCGACGAGGTCGAAAAGGCCGGTCGGGCCACATCCACCAGCGGGCAGGCCTTCGGTCTGGCCGAGGCGCTGCTGCCGCTGCTGGAACCACTGACCGCACAGCGCTGGAGCTGCCCCTATTACCAGGTGAAGTTCGACATGAGCTGGGTGATCTGGGTGCTGACCTCGAACGATTGCCGGCTGCTGCCCGGGCCCTTGCTCAGCCGGTGCCCGCCGATCCGGCTGCGTCATCTGATCCTTGCGGAACTGCTGGCCTTCGTGCGCCGCGAGGGCGCGAAGCGTGCCCTGTCCGAGACCTCCATCGAGGCGATCTGCGAGATCCTGTCCCACCCCTCCCTGCGGCAGCATCAGCCCAGCCTTCGGGTCGCGGCTCGCATGCTGCAACGCGCCGCCGAGCTGGAACTGTTGAACGGCTTGCAATAAGGACCCCGCTTCTGGGGTGATCGGCGTCCAAAAGGGACCCCACCGACCGGGGGTTGGGTCCATTGTGCCTTCGATGATTATCGGAGGCCGAGCACGGGATGCTGA
>NZ_WMIF01000003.1 GCF_009711185.1 Paracoccus limosus | reverse complement strand
GCCGTAATAGTTCGAGAACTCCATGCCCGAAACGCGCGCCCCGGCCTCGGCCGCCATCAGGACGGAATCGCCGGTGTTCACATGCCCGCCAAGGCAACCGCTGCGAAACGTGCAGCCGCCGGCTGCGATCACCACGGCGCGGGCGTCGATCCTCCACGGGGCGTTCTTGCGCAACAGCACGCCTTCGGCGCCGCAGACCGCGCCATGCTGGTCCTGACGCAGGGTCAGGGCGGGGGCGTGGTCCAGAATCGTGACCCCGGCGCGATGGATCAGCCGCCGCATCTCTTTCAGATAGACCGGCCCCTGCAACAGGAACTGGCCGCCGACGGCACCGCGATAGCTGACATCACCGATATAGCCACGAGGACCCGCAAATTCAGGCCAGGCTTGCCAGGTCTCGGTCAGGATGCGGGCCATCCAGCGCCGCTCGCCCAGATCGCGGCCATCGGCGTTCTTGGCTGCCATGGCAGCTTCGCGGCTTTCGGGCGGAACCCACCAATGCCCGATCGTCGCGGCCGCCCCGACGCCGGAGGTGCCGCAATATCCCTTGTCGACCAGAACCACCCGCGCGCCGGCCTGACGCGCGGACAGCGCGGCCCAGGTTCCGGCCGGGCCGCCGCCGATCACCAGCACATCGGTATCAAGCTCCAGCAGGTCGTGGGGCAGGGTGCGCTCTTGCATGTGCGGTCTCCGTTTCAGCCGGCGGTGGCGGGGAATTGGGGCGGGATGGGCTGGCCCGGCGGCACGATGCCCGGCGCTGCCGCAGGGGCTTGCGCCAGCTGCAGCGCATCGCTGAAATCGCGCGGCAGCTTGCGGCCCTTGCCCCAGCCAAGGCGGGCGCGATAGCTGCCCATCAGCCCCGAGGCGATCAGCGCGGGCTCGTCTGGCAGACGGCCTGCGGGCAGCGGCTGACGCTCGGCCGCAACATAAAGCGCGTCGGTCGGGCAATGCGCCTCGCACAGAAAGCAGGTCTGGCAATCTTCCTGCCGCGCGATCAGCGGCAGGCCGCTCTCGGCCCGGTCAAAGACATTCATCGGGCAGACGTCGATGCACAGATCGCAGGTGACGCAGCGGCTGGCAGAGACAAGCTCGATCATGCGGCCACCTCATGGTCCTGTGTTGCAAGACCGCGCAGCAGCCGGCCACGCAGTTCCGAAAAGGCAGCCGAGTCGCGGCGGCGCGGCCGAGGCAGGTCGATGGGCACGATTTCGTGGATATGGCCGGGTTGCGCGCGCATGACCACGACACGGTCGGCCAGATACAGCGCCTCCTCGATGTCATGGGTGACGATCAGGATCGAGACCCGGTGCCGCTGCCAGATCTTCAACAATTCCTCCTGCATGCGGCTGCGCAGGATGGAATCCAGCGCGCCGAAGGGCTCGTCCATCAGCACCAGCCGGGTTTCGACCACCAGCGCCCGGGCGATGGCCGCGCGCTGTGCCATGCCGCCGGAAAGCTGCCGGGGAAAGCTGTCGGCGAATTGCGTCAGCCCGACCAGATCGATGCAGGCGGCCGCGCGCCGGCGCCGTTCGGTGGCGGAAAGGCCCAGCGGCTCCAGCGCCAGCTCGACATTGCCGCGCAGGCTGAGCCAGGGCAGCAGGCGGTGATCCTGAAACACGACGGCGCTTTCCTGTCCGGCACGGGTCACCGGCTGGCCTGCGATGCGGATGCTGCCGTCGTCGGGCTGCTCAAGGCCCGCGACGCTGCGCAGCAGGGTGGATTTCCCGCAACCCGAGGGGCCGATCAGGGCGACGATCTCGTTTTCGGCGATCTCAAGGTCGACATCGGTCAGCGCATGAAAGCGCGTGTCATCGACGGCGAAGGATTTCGACACCGACCGCAGGCTGAGAATGGGCGGATGGGACATGGTCTGTCAGTTTCCCTTGTCGAGATGGCGGATCAGCCGCGCCGAGGCGGCCTGCAAAAACACACCGATCAGGGCCAGCGCGGCGACCCCGACGATGGCGATATCCATGCGGAACTGGTCGCGGGCATTGGCGATATAGCCGCCCAGACCCCGGCCGTTGCCGATGGCATATTCCGCCCCGACGGTGCCGATCCAAGACGAGATCAGCGCGATCTGCACCCCGACCGCGATCGCGGGCAGGGCGCCCGGCAGATAAAGCGCGCTTATCTGACGGCGGCGCGACAGGTTCAGCACCCGGGCCACCTCGCGCAGGGATGCCGGTACCTCGCGCACGCCCTGCTCGGTGGCAAAGACCAGCGGGAAAAAGGTCGCCAGCGCGATGAAGGTGATCTTGGCGGTTTCGGTATTGCCGAACCACGAGGTCAGCAGCGGAATCCACGCAAACAGCGCGATCTGTCGCAAGGCATTGATCGTGGGCGAAAAGGCGGTGCCCAGCGGCCGGATCAGTGCCAGCGCAAGGCCGGTCGCCATGCCCGCCAGCCCGCCAATCGTCGCCCCCGCCACCAGCCGCAGCAGGCTGGCGCCGATCCCGGCCCAAAGCTCGCGCCCGTCCGGGTCGGCAAAGGGGACCGCCAGCACCTGTGCCGGCGACACGGCCATCGGTCCGTTCAGCAGGCCAAGACCCGAAGCCAGCGCCCAAAGCGCGACGATGCCGGCCGGCAGCGCCAGCCCCTTCAAGGTGATCTCAGACATGTTCGCCCATCCTTGCGCGGATGCGCCGCTCGGTCAGGCGCAGCAACTGGTCCAGCGCAATGCCGCTGGCGCCGACGACGATCATGCCGACGATGACCATGTCCATCTGAAACAGCGTTCGACCCCAGACCATCAGGTAGCCAATGCCTTCGGTTGCGGCCAGCATCTCGCAGGTGACCAGCGACACGAAGGCCTGACCCGAGGCAAGCCGCAGCCCCGAAAAAACCATCGGCGTCATCGAAGGCAGGGTGATGCGGGTGAATTGTGCCCGCCGCGACAGGCCCAGCGTGCGTCCCAGCTCGGCATATCCGCGCGGCACGGCGCGCCAGGCGTCGCGGGTGGCAATGGCCATCGGCACGAAGCAGGCCTTGGTCAGGATGATGATCTTGAGCATCTCGTCGATACCGACCAGCAGGATCAGCAGCGGGATCCAGCCAAGGGCCGGCACGGCGGCGATGGCGCGAAAGCTGGGGCCAAGCCATTCCTCGGCCCGGCGCGAGGCGCCCAGCAGGATGCCGAAGGCAAAGCCCAGCGTCGCGCCCAGAGCCAGCCCCACCGACAGCCGCCATGCGCTGATCCGCGCCGCCGCCAGCAACTCGCCATCGGCGGCGAGCTCCAGAAAGGTTTGCGCCACCCGCGACGGTGCGGGCAGGATCTGCGGCGCGACCAGTCCCAGCGTCGAGACCGCCTGCCACAGGCCCAGCAGCGCCAGCGGGGCGGCGGTGGCCAGCACCGCGCGCGACGGGCGCCAGCCCATCCGCCGCACCAAGGGCGAGGCGGGGAGGCCGGAAGCGGCACCCCCCAAGGTTTCCACGACGCTCATCGGTCCGCTTCCGTCAGCTGGCGTTGCCGCGGCGCTCGGGCCAAAGGGCGTCCCGGCCCTTCTGCTTCAGCGCATTGTCAAGAAAGCTCGGGTCGGCCCACTCCGTCAGGTCGGGCGCGCGGCGCACCAGCTTTTGCGCGACGCTGAAATCCAGTGCGCTGCGATAGCGTTTCTGGAATTCGCCATCGAGGCGCGGGTTGAAAGCCTGTTTGAAATCGGTATCCGCATTCGAACGCGCGATCAGCGGAACCGGGGTGCCGGCGCGGCTCCAGATCTGGAAGACCTCGTCGCGATTGGCCGGGTCGGCGATCCATTCGGCGGCGTGGACATAGCCGTCCACGACCTTTTGCGTCGCCTCGGGATAGGCATCGCGGAAGTCGCGCGAAACCAGAAAGCCGCCAAAGCCGCTGGCATCCGCATCGTCGCGGGCCGAGCTGAAGATGACTTTGGCCACGCCCTTTTCCTCAAGCGGCAGCAGGAAATCGGCGCCAAAGACCGCATCCACGCTGCCGGCGGTGATCGCGGCCAGCTGATCGGCGTTTTTCAGGTCGACCAGAGTAAAGTCGCCGGGCTCGACCCCGGCCTTTTTCAGCGCCTCAAGGGCTGCCCAATGGATGATCGTCGCCTTTTGCAGAGCGACCTTCTTGCCCTTGAGATCGGCAAGGGTGCGGATGCCGGCATCGGGGCGGGCGACGGCAAAAATATTGGTCCCCTGGGTCGAGGCCAGGATCACCGTATCCAGCCCCGCCGCCTTGCCGACGATATTGGGCACCGCGCCATAAGAGGCAAAGTCCAGCTGCTTGTTGGCGAAGGCTTCGTTGATGGCCGGGCCGGTGCCGGTGAAATAGGTCCATTCCAGCTGGACGCCGGTGCCGGCGAATTCCTCGGCGATGAAACCCTTGGCATCCGCTACCGCCTGCAGGCTGACGCCATAGGGCGTGCCGAAGCCAAAGCCGACATCGCCCAGCCGGATGGTCCGGGGATAGTCCTCGGCGGCGGCCATGCCACCGGCAAGGACCGAGATGAGCGCACCAAGGCTGGCAATTTTGCGAAGCATGATTTCTCCAGGGTGTAACCGTGCGCTTAAGACGACATGATCAGTAGTGATTTTCAATCGCCGTCGCTGCGGTGCCGCAATTTTGGAAAAACCGGCCTGTGGGCCCGTGGTCCGCTAGCAGGCGGCTGCTGTCGCCACCTGCCTCGCGCGGGGTTTCTTCTCTGGCATTTCGGCGGCGAATTGGCGCCCGCGCCCGGTGGTCCGGCGCGATTCGGGGCGGCCGGGAGGGGCAGCCAAGATCGCCCGCCGATCAGATCTCGCGCCTGTCGCGCCAGCGGTACCAGGGCAGTATCAGCCGCGCCGTGCGGCGGACCGCAGCATGCAGCGGGATCGTCTGGATCTGCGTCGGGCGCAGCGCCAGTTCGGCCTCGGGCCGTCCCAGCGCGGCATCGGCCAGAACGCCCCCCATGGCGCAGCACAGCGCCAGACCCCGGCCGTTGCAACCGACCCATGCCGCCATCCCCGGAGCCCGGTGCAGATGCGGCAGCCGGTCAACGGTCATGGCGATGCGCCCGCCCCAAAAGGCCGACATGTCGGTATCGCGCAGCTCGGGAAACAGCAGTGCCAGACGCTGGCGCACCAGCCTTGGCAGACGCAACGCGGCGCCCGGCTGCAAGGCCAGCGCCGCGCCAGAGATGATGCGCCCCTCGCGGTCCTTGCGCATGTAGCGCAGATCCTGACGGGTGTCGGAAAACGCCTCGTCGCCGGGCAGGATGCGGTCGGCGCGCGGCCCCAGCGGCCCGGTCGCCGCCTGATACGAGGTGACGGGCACGAAGCTGCGCGCCAGCTGGGGCCACAACGGGCCGCTATGCGCCCCCGTCGCCAGCGCCAGCACCCGGGCGCGGACGCTGCCGGCGGGGGTGGTGACGCACCAGCCGTCGGCCTCGGGCCGGATCCGACCCGCAGGCGAGTGTTCAAAGACATGCGCGCCTTGGGCGGCGACGCCGCGCGCAAGGCCAAGCGTAAAGGCATAGGGGTTGATATGCCCGCCACCCCGGTGCAGCCAGCCGCCGAAATAGCCGGGCGCGCCGATGCGGCGGGTGACGGCTGCGGCATCCAGAGCCTCGGTCGGGGCGCCGGCGCGGGCCCATTGCGCCGCCAGCCCGGCCGCGCGCCGGGCACGGCCGGGGCTGTGGGCCGGCTGCATCCAGCCGTGGCGGACCGCATCGCAGTCGATGCCAAAGCGCGCGACAAGGGCAAAGAGCTGATCCGCCGAGCCGGCGACCAGATCCAGAAACGGCTGGCCCAGCGTCGCCGCGATCGCCTCGGGGCCGTGACGCGTCAGGGTGCCGATCACCTGCCCGTTGGCGCGGCCAGACGCGCCGGCCCCGACCGTTGCCGCCTCCAGCAGCACGACGCTGCATCCCCGGTCCAGAAAGGCCAGCGCCGTGGCAAGACCCGCGATGCCGCCACCGATGACCACGGCATCCGCCCGGATTTCGCCTTCGAGCCGGGGGGTCGAGAAACGCTCGCGCGACAGCTTTGCCCAAAGCGGCGAGGGCGCATCCAGTGGCCAGGACGGGGCGGGGCTCAGCATGGGATCACCTGCAATCCGGCCAGCCGCAGGATCGCGGCCTCGGCCTTGGCCGGCAGCGGTCGAGGCAGGGAAATCGCCACCGCCGGCGCGCCGGCGCGCAGCGGCACCCGCCCCGGACCGGGCAGCGCGGCCAGCGGGACCAGCGGCGCCGGATCGGGCAGCTGCACCGCCGCGATCCGGCCGGCGCCATTGGGGTGGGCAAGATGTTCTGGGCGCCACAGCAGGGCGCGGCTGTGGTGCTGGCAGCACAGGCATTGCAGGCCCGGCGTCGCCTCGGGCGCCAGCCGGATCACCGAAAAGCGCAGCTCGCCCGCCTCGGTGGCGCGGGAAAACGCGCGCACCGGCTCATGCCCGATCCCGGCCGCCGTCAGCGCGGCGGCGCTGGCCGCGATATCCTCCGAGCGCAGGGCCAGACCGCGCAGGCCGCCGCCTGCCGCCAGCATCGCCCGCCATGTGGCATTGGCCGGGGTTTCGGCCACGATGCCCATCAGCTCGATATAGCTGTCGGCCAGCATCACGCAGATATTGGCGGTGCCCATCTGCGCGCTGTGATGCGCCAGCGGCGTGACGCGGAACCCGGCATCGGCAAAGGCCGCCCCCGCCGCCGGCAGGTCGGCACATAGTGCCACGACATGATCCAGCGGCAGCGCCAGCGTCATGCCGCCACCGTCATCTTGCGGATGCCATAGACCCGGTCGGCGACCAGCAGGCAGATCAGCGCCAGACCCAGTTGCAGCGTGCTCAGCGCCGCGATCGAGGGGTCGAACTGGTTCTCGATATAGCTCAGCATCACCACGGGCAGGGTATTGGTCTGCGCGCTGCCGAAAAAGAACGAGACCGGCAGGTTGTCGAACGAGGTTAGAAAGGAAAACAGCGCCCCCGCCGCGATGCCGGGCCGGATCAGCGGCAGCGTGACCTCGCGGAAGGTGCGCAGCGGCCCGGCGCCCAGGATCGCCGCCGCCTCTTCGAAGGCGGGCGGCAGGCTGCGATAGACGGCGGTGACGGTGCGCAGCACATAGGGCAGGCAGACCACCGTATGGGTGATAACCAGAGCCGGAAAGGAAATGCCGATCCCCACCGCCGTCATGAAGAACAGCGACGAAAAGCCGATCACGATCATCGGCATCGACAGCGGCGACAGCAGGAAGGTCGAGACGGCGTTGGCCCAGCCCTTGCGCGTCCGTGCCAGCCACAGCGCGGCCGGCACCGCCAGCAGGCAGGACAGCACCGTCGCCAGCACCGCCACCAGAACCGAGGTCCGCATCGCGTCCAGAAAGGGCGCATAGTCCCAGATCCGCCAGAACCAGCGCAGCGACCAGCCCGGCACCGGAAAGGCCGCATAGCCCGCCGAGGTGAACGAGATCACCACCACAACGAGGATCGGCGCAAGGATGAAGCCAAAGAAGGCGATGACAAAGACCGTCAGGGCCAGCCATGCCATGCTACACCCCCTGACGCCGGACAAGGCGCAGCTGCAGGTAAAGACAGGCCAGCGCGATCACCAGCAGGACGACGCTCATCGCGCTGGCCATGCCGAAATCCCGCGTGGTGGTGAATTGCTGATAGATCAGCAGTGGCAGCGTCTGGAACCCGCCGCCCAGCAGCACCAGCGTGACGAAACTGCCATTGGCGATCATGAACACCAGAATCGCCCCGGTGCCGATGCCATCGGCCGACAGCGGCAGCGTCACCTCGCGAAAGGTCCGCCAGGGGCTGGCGCCCAGCATCTGCGCGCCTTCCTCCAGCCGCTGGTCGATCCCTTGCAGCACGGTCGCGATCGACAGCACCATATAGGGCACCAGCACATGCACCAGCGCCACGATGGCGATCCCCGGCGTGTTGAGCAGTTGCAGGGGCCGGTCAAGCAGGCCCAGATCCTGCACCAGAAAATTGTTCACCAGCCCGCGCCGCGCGAACAGCACCTGCCAGCCATAGGTGCGCATGATGATCGAGGTCAGCAGCGGCGCGATCAGCAGAAAGATGATCACCCCGCCGAAGCGCCCGGCATGGCGCACAAGGTAATAGGCGACCGGATAGCCGATCACCGCGCAGATCACCGTCACCACGCTCGACAGCGCCACGGTTTCGGCGATGACGCCCAGATTGAAGCGGTCGCCCAAAAGCACCAGATAGCGTAGCAGGGTGAAGCCGCCATCTGCCCCCTCGAAGCTGCGCGCGGCATTGCCGATCAGCGGCAGCACGAAAAAGGCGCACAGAAACAGCACCGCCGGCAGCACCAGCAGCCAGCCGGGCAGGGGGCGCCGTGCAGGGGCGTGGGGGGCGCGGGTCGGGGACATCGGCGGCTCCGTCAGGTCAGGGATGCGGCCCCGGTTCGGGGGCCGCAGCGGGGATTACCGGCCGATCTCGCGGTTCCAGCGGTCGACCCAGCCATTGCGCGCCTTGCCGATCGCCTCGTAGGGCGGAAAGGCGGTCTGCTGCCAGGGCGTGATGCGGGGCTTCAGCTTGTCGCTGTAGACGACCTCGGTGTTGGTCACCGCATAGTTCATGATCTCGGCAAAGCGGGCCTGATTTTCCGCGTCCAGCATCTCGTTCATGTAATCGAAGGCCAGCGGGTTGGCATTCTTGGGGATCTGCACCGCCACTGCCGTCAGCGCCCCGCCCTCGGTGGGGTTGATGAAGTCGATCCAGTCCGCGCCCTCGTCATGGTGGTTCCAGGTGCGGCCGTCGAAATAGATGCCGATATCGGCCTCGCCCGAGGCGAGATGGTTGAAGAAATCGTTCGGCCCGGCCCAGAACACCAGATTGTTCTTCATCTTCTTCATGGCGGCAAAGAAGGGCTCGACATCCTCGGCGCTGCCGCCAAGCGCCTTGGCCAGCATCCAGATCAGCATGATCGGCGTGATTGCATAGGAAATCGAGGGCACCGAGGCGACGAATTCCCCCGCAGAGACCCGCTCGACGAATTCGGCCAGCGATTTCGGCGGGTTCGGAACGGTGTTCTTGTTATAGGTGATGCCGGCGACGCCGTAATCCAGATAGGTGCCCTTGCCCAGACAGGCATCGGTGAATTCCTGCGGGATATGGGCAAGGTTTGGCACCTTGTCCACGGTCAGGTCCTGCATCAGCCCGGCCTGCGCGGCGGTGATGGCCAGATCGGGCGACATGATCAGCACATCCAGCGGCGGCTTTTCGGGCGAGGCCTCGACCTGCGCCAGCCATTGGGCCGGTGCGCCCAGCGAGACGGTGGCCTTGGCACCGGTCCGGGCCTCGAAGGGCGCGACAAAGCAGTCGCGGATGCTGGTCTCCCAGACGCCGCCATAGGCGGTGACGTTCAGGACCTTGGGCTCGGCGGCCCGCAAAAGACCGGGCGCGCCGGTCAGGGCCAGACCGGCGCCGGCGGCGCCCGTCTGCAGGAAGCGTCTTCTGTTCAAGCCTTTCATGGTCGTGTTCCCTGTGTCCTCTGGGGGTTCATGGATGGGATTGCGGCGCGGCCAAAGCCGTCTCGACGATCTGCCGGGCGGCCGTGGCGGCCGGACCGTCGGGTTCGGTCCGGGGAAAGCCCTTGGGCAGTTCTGACAGCGCGCGTTCAAGGATGTCGCGGCGGCGGCGCTGGCGCAGCTCCAACGGCAGATCCAGCAGGTGGCGGTTCAGCCGCGTCATCAGTTCTGGCGGAAAGGCGCGGTCCCAGGCCACGCGCTCGGGCCCGAAATCGACATCGCCATTCGTCCCGGCCCGGCCCGCCCGCAGCGCCGCCGTGGCCGCCGCATCCACCTCAGCATCGGCGATTGCCACCGCGTAATCATCGCGGGCGCCGGCGATGGTGACAAAGCCATCCTCGACATCGCGCAGCACCTGCGCCGGGTCGCGCCGCAGCGGATCGCCCCAGCCACCGGCGCCGGGCGTCAGGAAGGTAACGGTTTCGCCCGCCCGCACCGACAGCATGTCGATCTTGCCCAGACGGCGCTCGTCGGCTTGGCCCAGATTGACGATCAGCGCGCCGGGCTGGCCCGGACAGCCGCCGCTGCGGCCCCATGGGCGGAACATCAGCCGCTCCATGCCGCGGCCCAGCACATTGGCCCCGTCCGAGAGGATGCGAAAGGTCAGCGCCATGCCGCAGCCGCCGCGCCATTGCCCGGCGCCGCCGGAATCGGGGCGCAGCGCATAGCTCAGGATCTCGACGCCCAGCTCGGCCTCGACCGTCTCGACCGGGTTGTTGGCAAGGTTCGAGATGCCGCTGTCGCGCCCGTCGACGCCGTCATGGCCCTGACGCGCGCCGGTGCCGCCGATCATCGGCTCGACCACCTGCACGTTGCGCCCGCCCGAGGCGGTGGGTTCGGCGACCACGACCGGGATCACCGTCCCCGACGAGGCCGCCGGCATCACCCCCGGCAGCGCCAGACCAAAGGCGCCGTTCAGCACGTCGTTGACCCGGATCGCGGCGGCATGGCGCACGCCGGTGGCGGCGGGTTCCTCGGGATTGACGATGCTGCCCTTGGGCGCCACGACCGAGACCGGCCCCAGCAGCCCCGCGTTCAGCGGCACGCTATGGTCCAGCGTATGGACCAGCGCCAGCACCCGCAGCGTCAGCCAGGCATGCGGCCGCCCGCGTGAGGGGATGTTCATCGCCGTCGCCACCTGCGGATCCGAGCCGGTGAAATCCAGCGTCACACCGCCGTCGCGGATGGTCAGCGCCAGCGCCAGCCGCACCGGCAGCGGCGTGGCCGCGTCATCGTCCAGATAGTCCGAGAACTGATAGCAGCCCTCGGGGATGGTGCGGATCACGGTGCGGGCCTTGGCCTCGGCAAAGGCCACGAGGTCGGTTTCGGCATCCAGCAGCACCTGCGCACCATGCTGGGCGATCACCTGCCCGACCCGGCGCCGCCCGGCGGCCAGCGCCGCCAGCATGGCGCGGATGTCGCCCATGTTCGCCTCGGGCGTGCGGCTGTTGGCGGCCAGAAACAGCTCGACCTCGGGGCTGATCCGGCCCGCCCGCATCAGCTTGACCGGCGGGATGCGCAGCCCTTCCTGAAAGATCTCGGTATTGAGCGGCGAGATCGAGGATGGCACCCGCCCGCCCACGTCCGAGCAATGCACGAAGCACCAGCCATAGGCGATGATCCGGCCATCGTGGAAATAGGGCTCGATCATGTGCAGGTCGGGCAGGTGGGTGGCCAGCCCTTCGGACCGGTAGGGGTCATTGGTCAGGATCACATCGCCCGGTTCCAGCGCCCCGGCGCTGGCCACCACAGCCTCGATCGCGGGCAGACATTCCAGCCCGACGAAACCCGATACGCCGATCGAGCGCGGATAGGCAAAGAAGCGTCCGTCGAGCCCGGCCAGCGCGCAGGCGAAATCGGCGGTTTCCTTGACATAGAGCGTGCGGCCGGTGCGCTGCAGGGTGACGCACATCTCTTCGGTGATGGCGGCGACCTTGTTGTTCAGGATCTCAAGGGTGACGGGGTCCAGCCTCATTGCGCATGCCTTTGCAGGTGAAGATTGCCGGCGGCATCGACGCGGGCGTTCCAGCCCGGCAGCACCACGGTCGTGGTGTCCTCTTGCTCGACGATGGCGGGGCCGGCGAATTCGGCGCCCGCGCCAAGCGCCGCGCGGGAATAGACCGCAGCCTCGGTCCAGAGACCCCGGTGAAAGATCCGGCGCTGCGTCCGGGGCGCGGCACCGGCGGCACCGGCGACCGGGGTGGCCAGCGGATCGGCCGGACCGATGGCGGCCAGCCGCACGGTGCCGATCTCGATTGCGGCGGCGCTGTCGCGAAAGCCGTAGATGCGTTCATGTTCGCTGTGAAAGGCCTCGGCCACGGCTTCGGGCGACAGCCCGTCCAGCGTCACGCGCAGCTCATAGGCCTGCCCCTTGTAGCGCAGATCGGCGCCGCGCTCGAACCGGCGCGGCCGGCCGGGGGCACTTTCCTGTTCCAGCCATGCCTCGCCCTCGGCCTGCAACGCGGCAAAGCTGTCGCGCAGCAGCTGCCCGGTTTCCGGCGCCAGCGGCAGGCGCAGACTGCGCACGAAATCGCGGCGCAGATCGGCGCCCGCCGCGCCCATGGCGCAGAAGGTGCCCGCCGCCGGCGGCACGATGACGTGGGGAATGTCGGCCTCTTCGGCCAGACGGCAGGCATGGGTCGGGCCCGCGCCGCCGAACGGCAGCAGGGCAAAGCCGCGTGGATCCAGCCCGCGTTCCGCCAATGTGCGGTAAAGCGCGCTGGCCATGGCGGCGGTGGTCACCGACAGCGCCCCGTCGGCGGTCTGCGCGGCAACATCGCCGGCCGCGCCCTGCAGGCCGATGCGCGCGCCCAGCTGCGCCAGCGCGGCGGTGGCGGCGCCTGCGTCCAGCGGCATCCGCCCGCCCAGAAAGCCGGCGGGGTCGATATAGCCCAGCGTCAGATAGCAATCCGTCACCGCCGGTTCGGTGCCGCCCCGCCCATATGAGACCGGACCCGGCGCGGCGCCCGCGCTTTGCGGCCCGACCTTGAGCATCCCATGCGGATCGGCCCAGACGATCGAGCCGCCGCCCGCCCCGATGGCCGAGACATCGACCACCGGCAGCACCAGCGGCAGCCCGCCGATGTCGGTGCGGGTGGCCAGTTCCGGCGTGTCCGAGCTGGCGATGGCGATGTCGGACGAGGTGCCGCCCATGTCGAAGGTGATGATGCCGCCGGTGCCGGCCGCCTTGGCCAGCCGCACCGCCGCCATCACCCCCGAGGCCGGGCCCGACAGGATCGTATCGACCGGCCGCGCCAGCGCCGAGGCGACTGACAGCGAGCCGCCGTTCGAGGCGGTGATCAGCAGCGGCGCGGTCACACCCATCGCGGCCAGCCCGGCGACCAGACCGTCGAAATAGCGCTGCATCAGGGGCTGGATATAGGCGTTCAGGCAGGCGACCAGCGTGCGCTCGTATTCGCGGATCTCGGGCCAGATCGCGGCGGCCGAGGAAATGTCCAGCCCCGAGGCCGCGCCGATCCGCCGGGCCAGATCCAGCTCGACCGCCGGATCGGCATAGCCGTTGATGGTGACAAGCGCCGCCGCATCCAGATCCAGCCGCCGCAGCTCGGCGGCGATGCGGGCGATCTCGGCTGTGTCGGGGGCCTCGGTCACCTGCCCGCGCGGGGTCATGCGGGCGCCGATCTCGATGACGCGGGCGCGGGGCACCAGCGGCTGTTCCTTGCTGGCGTGAAAGTCGAAAGACGAGGGCATCCGGCAGCGCGCGATTTCAAGGATGTCGCGATAGCCGCGCGACACGATCAGCCCGATCCGCGCCCCCCGCCGCTGGATGATCGCGTTCAGCCCGATGGTGGTGCCGTGCATCAGCGCGCCGACATCGCCGGGGCGCAGCCCCTCGCGCGCCAGCAACTGGCCAAGCCCGGTCAGCAGCGCGCGCGAGGGTTCTGCGGGGGTCGAGGGCTCTTTGTAAAAAGCCAGCCGCCCGTCGCGCGGGTCCGACAGCACGAAATCCGTGAACGTGCCGCCGACATCAATGCCGATGCGCACGGCCGCCCGAGGGTCATTCTGAGCCATGGAGCCAAGGTCTTTCATCTGTCATTCACCGTCACGATCACGCTGTCGGCGGTATCCCAGCCGATCCAGCAGTCCTCTTGCGGCCGGCCGGCCACGCCTGCGGGCCCGGTGCCGGCCTGCCGATGGGCATGGACCTGCCGCGCGGCGGGGCCGATCTCAAACCGAAAGGTCTCGTGCGTGCCGCGGAAAACCCGGTCGGCAAGCCGGGCGCGCATCCGGTTGGGCAGCGCATGCGCCGCCTCGCCGATCACGATGCGCTCGGGCCGGACAGAGACGCTGACCTGCGCGCCGGGGCTGGCCGCGCGGGGCAGACGGATCGTCACGCCATCGGCCTCGATCTCTTGCCCCGAGGGCCGGACGCGCCCGTCGAAGATGTTCGAGGTGCCAAGGAATTCGGCGACGAAGCGGCTTTCGGGACGGTTGTAGACCGCCGCCGGTGCCCCGATCTGCAGCACCCGGCCCGATTGCATGACCGCGATCTGGTCGGCCATGGTCATCGCCTCTTCCTGATCGTGGGTGACCAGCAGCGTGGTGATGCCCAGCCGTTGCTGCATGGCGCGGATTTCGAACTGCATGCTTTCGCGCAGCGCCTTGTCCAGCGCGCCCAGCGGCTCGTCCAGAAGCAGCACCCGGGGGTCCAGCACCAGCGACCGCGCCAGTGCGATGCGCTGTTGCTGGCCGCCCGACAGCTGGCGCGGATACATGTCGCCGCGATCGCCCAGCTGCACCAGATCCAGCATCCGGGCCACGGCATCGCGCTGTTCGGCGCGGCTGCGCCCGGCCATGCGCAGGCCAAAGGCGATGTTCTCGGCCACGGTGCGATGCGGAAACAGGCTGTAGTTCTGAAACACCATGCCCAGATTGCGCCGGTGCGGCGGCAGGTCGGTCACGTCGCGGTCGCCGATGACGATGCGTCCGGCGCTGGGGGTCTCGAACCCGGCCACCATGCGCAGCGTCGTGGTCTTGCCGCAGCCCGATGGCCCCAGCAGCGCGACCAGCTGCCCCGGCGCGATGTCGAGCGTCATTTCCTGCACGGCGGTCACCGGGCCGAAATCCTTGCGGACCCGGTCAAGGCGCAGGGCGCTGGATCCGGTCATGGCCGCATATCCCGCAGCGCCCTGCGCGCGGGGTCCGGCGCATGCGTCAGATCAAGAAAGGTCACTCTTCTTCCTTCCTGGAAGGCATTGTAGCGCTACAAATCATAGCCTATCGTCCTTTCTGTCAATGGATGTCGCCAAGAAAGGACAAGTTTCCCTTTCTGGCCGTCATCCAGAGGCGAACATCCGCGGATGATACGCAGCATATGATATTATTCCGGGGGGCCGGGTGTGAAACTGCCGAGAGTCACCATGGGCGATGTCGCCCAAGCGGCGGGTGTGTCGCCGATGACGGTGTCGAACACCTTCAAATATCCCCAGCGCGTGCAGGAACAGACCCGACTGCGCGTGCTCGCCTCGGCGCATGAGCTGGGCTATGTGCCCAATCTCGTGGCCGGCAACCTTGCCGCAGGCGAAAGCCGGGTGATCGGCGGCACCATCCCCTCGATCCGCAACTCCAGCTTTTACAAATACGTGCTGGGCATGCAGCAGGCCGTCAACCTGCAGGGTTACAAGCTGGTGCTGATGCTGGCCGATACCATTGCCCAGGAACGCGAGGCGGTCGAAACCCTGATCGGGCTGCGCGTCGCCGGTCTGGTGCTGGTGGGCAACGAACATGATCCGGCGACCGTTTCGCTGCTGCGCAAGGTCGATGTGCCGGTGGTCGAATCCTGGACGCATGGCGACGCGATGGACATGGGCGTGGGCTATGACACTGCCGAGGCCACGCGTCGGGCGGTGCGGCTGCTGCTGGCGCGCGGGCGGCGGCGGATCGCGCTGATCATCCACGAGGGCGGCGCGGCGCGGCGCTTTACCGAGCGCGTGCCCGCCTTTCGCGACGAGATGGCCCGCGCGGGCCTGCCCGGCGATCTGGTGCAATCGGTGCAGATCACCGATGGTTTCGGCGCCGGCCCGGTGGCGCTGGGCGCGTTGCTGGCGCGGGCGGCGGATCTTGAGGCGGTGATTTGCCCCACCGATGTCGTCGCGGCGGGCATCCTGTTCGAATGCCAGCGGCGCGGCATCGCGGTGCCCGATGATCTGGCGGTGGCGGGATGGGGCGACTACGAGGTCTCGTCGGAAATGACGCCGCAGCTGACCACCATCGGCCCCAATGCCGCCGAAATGGGGACCGAGGCGGTCGATCTGTTGATCCGCCGCGTGCAGGGCCAGCCGATCCGCAACCGGCTGGTGGATACCGGCTTTACCCTGATCGAGCGCGCCAGCACCGGCGGCTGATCCCCGGCGCTTAGTCCGGCAGCGGCCCCAGCCCGGCCGTGGCGTCCCAGACCCCGGTGTCAAGGAAACGCCGCAGCGCATCCATGCGTGGCGCGATGTCCAGCCCCTGCGCCGCAACCCAGTCGTCGCTGTAATAGCTGTCGACATAGCGCGCGCCGCTGTCGCAGATCAGCGTGACCAGCGCGCCTTGCCGGCCCTGCGCCCGCATCCGGGCCGCGATCAGGCACAGGCCCAGGAAATTCGCCCCGGTCGAGCCGCCGACCTGCCGGAAGATGCCGTCCGACAGCACCCGCATCGCCGCGATCGAGCCGGCATCGGGCAGCCGCATCATGTGATCCACCACCGCCGGCAGGAATGAGGGCTCGACCCTTGGCCGGCCGATCCCCTCGATCCGCGAACCGCCCGAGCAGCACAGGCTGCGGTCGCCCCGGCGATAGGCGTCGTAAAAGACCGAGTTCTCGACATCGATGACGCAGAGACGGGTCTTCAGCGCGCGGTAACGGATGTAACGCCCGATCGTCGCCGAGGTGCCGCCGGTCCCGGCGCTCATCACCACCCAGTCGGGTTCGGGATGCGGCTCCTGAGCCATCTGGGCAAAGATGCTTTCGGCGATGTTGTTGTTGCCGCGCCAGTCGGTGGCGCGCTCGGCATAGGTGAACTGATCAAGGTAATGGCCCCCGGTCTGATCGGCCACTGCCTGCGCCGCCGCATAGACCTCGGAGGCGCGCTCGACGAAATGGCAGCGCCCGCCAAAGCGCTCGATCTCGGCCACCTTCTGGCGCGAGGTGCTGCGCGTCATCACCGCCACAAAGGGCAGGCCCAGCAGGCGGGCGAAATAGGCCTCGGACACGGCGGTCGAGCCGGATGAGGCCTCGACCAGCGTCGTGCCGGCGCCGATCAGCCCGTTGCAGATGCCGTAAAGCACCAGCGACCGCGCCAGACGATGTTTCAGACTGCCGGTCGGATGCGTGCTTTCATCCTTGAGATAGATGTCGATCCCGTTCAGCCCCGGAAACACCGGCTTTAACAGATGCGTATCGGCCGAGCGCCGGGCATCGCCATGCAGCAGCCCCACCGCGCGCCGCGCCCAATCCTGTTCGACGCAATCGGGCAGCGGCAGATCGGGCAGCGGGTCGCAAGGGGCAGGGGTCATTCGGGGTCTCGCATGCAGATGTCATTCGCTTCGCCGCCATGCGGTGCTGTCCCTGCGGGTGCCGTGGGCGCGGGCGCACAGGGGCACGGCAAGGGTCATGGCAATTCGCAACAGGATGCGGCGCATTTCATGCCTGCGGGCAGCGAATGTCCAGTCCGTCAGCAGTGGTCCCTGACAGCGACCCCGCGTCACGATTCGATTGGACTCACAAGCAGAGGGTGAGTTACTATTTTAAGGATCTTCCAGAAATTGAAGCCCCCCCGATCGCGTGCAGGCGACCAGGGGGAAAAGGAACTGTCTAAAATGGGTACCGTTTAACCACCACGCCTGCACTATAGACGCGGCAGCGGCCCGTTTCGGTGCGCCAGCGCACAGAAGCGCCGGATCTTGCGAAAAAAAATCTATGAAATTACCGCAGGCCGGCGGTGCGAAGGCCCTTGACATACAGGTCAAGGTCTTCGGGGTGCTGCAGCGGCGGCACCTTGCGCCAATGCTCGATGGTAAAGTTCGGATGCACCCGCATCACTTCCTGCGCGTGATGGCGCGCCAGATCCTGTTCGCCCAGCAGGGCGTAGCTGGCGGCGAACAGCCGGTGTGCCTCGGACTGGTCGCGCATCCGCTTCAAGGCCCCGATCGCCTCGGCGTAATTGCCGTTGTGGAAATAGGCATCGCCCAGAAACCACAGATAGCTGTCGGGGTGATAGGGGTTCAGCCGCATGGCGCGCTGGATCATCGCCACCGCGCGCGGCCCCTGCCGGACATAGGCCAGACAGTCGCCCATATAGGCCAGCAGGTCGGCATCGTTGGGGTTCAGATCGACCGCGCGCTCATAGACTGCGATCGCCTCGTCCTGACGCTTCATGTAAAGATAGGCCAAGCCCATCTCGGAATAGCCGCGCGCGTCCAGAGGGTCGCATTGCACCGCGTCCTTGGCCAGAATCAGCGACTGGTCCAGTGAGAATTGCGGATCCGCGCTCCAGTTGTAGCGCCATTCCACCATGAAGGTGCGGGCCAGCGCGGCATAGCTGCGGGCATAGTTCGGGTCCATCTCGCGCGCCTGCTGGAACAGGCGGCGCGAATGCAGGTTGGCATCGGGGCGGAATCGCAGCCCGCTGTCCTGCCCGCGCAGGACCAGCCCATAGGCATAAAGCAGCGGATGCATCCGGGCGGTCAGCCGGCGCTGTTCCTCGGTGTCGATCTGCCAGGCCAGCTGCGAGGCGATGCGGGCCGAGATGTCCTCTTGCACCTCGAAGATGTCGCCCAGCACGCCGTCGTAATGTTCGCACCAGACGGTCTTTTCGCTGGCGGCCTCGACCAGATCGACGTTCAGCCGCAGCCGGTTGCCGCTGCGGCGAAAGGTGCTCAGCACCAGATAGCCCACGCCCAGACGGCGGCCGATCTCGGGCAGCGACGAGGACTGCGCGGCGGCAATGACCGAGCTGTGGCGTGCGATGACCGCCAGATGGCGGAACCGCGACAGGTTGGTGATCGTATCGGCGATGATGCCGTCGCACAGATAAAGATCGCCCGGATCGCCGCTGGCATTCTGCATCGGCATCAGCGCGACCGAAGCGCCGGCGGGAGCCTCGCCGATGTCGATTTCGGGCTGGGGCGGCGTCAGCGGTGTGGCCGGGGTGATCCGGTCAGGGGCGACCGACAGCGGCTCGACGGCAAAAATGGCCACCGGAGCGCGGATGTTCTTCAGCTCCCGCGCGCCCAGCGGCTGCAAGTGAAAGTCGTCGTGTTCGTGCAGGGCCTGTTGCAGATTCTCGGTGATGCAGATGCCGCCCGGTTCGGCAAAGGCCTGCACGCGGGCGGCGACGTTGACGGCATGGCCATAGACGCCATCCTCGCCGGCAAAGGTATCCCCCAGCGCGATGCCGATGCGATACAGCAGCGGCTCGGCGCCTTCGGCCCAGCTGACCTCGCGCGCCAACTCGCGCTGCATCTGCAAGGCAAAGCGCACCGCCTGAGACGGGCTTTCGAACACCGCCACCAGCCCGTCGCCCGCCGTGTTCACCACCGAACCGCCGTAATCCCCGACGAGATTGCGGATCAGACCCAGCGCATTGGCCAGCCGCGCGATGGTGCGCACCGCGTCCTTTTCCACCAGCCCGCTGTAGCCGTGGATATCGGCGTAAAGCACGGCCAGCAGCCTTGGATTGGACAGGTCTGGAATGCGTGTCATGCTCGGGTCTGGGCTTGCGGATCGCGCTATTGCTGAAACGCGGAAGCTTGGACATGTCAAGCCAAACCGCAGCGTTCAGACATGTGTCGTAAAGCGCCGTGACAAACCGTGCCTGCGCCTTATAGTCCCTGACATGACGTCCAAGTGCCGCTTTCATCTTCGCCCCGCCCGTGCCGACGAGTTCGATTTCGTGGCCGAGATCTATATTGCTGCGATGCGGCCCCTGATGCAGCAGCTGGACGCGTGGGACGAGCCGATGCGCCGCGCCGCGATCAGGCGCTCATACAAGGCCGCCGATTCGCGCATCATCAGCCGCGACGGCGCCGATATCGGCTGGATTCAGGTGACCGAGCGCGATGCCGATTACAATCTGGCGCAGATCCAGATCCTTGAGGAATATTGCGGCCTCGGCATCGGCAGCGAGATCATCAATGCGCTGCTTGACCGCGCGGCGGATGAGGGCAAGACCGTCTCGCTGTCGGCGGTGCGGGTGAACCGGGCCATCGGGCTTTACCAGCGCATGGGCTTTCGCGTGATCGACCCCGAGGCCAGCCCGATCATCGACATGGTCTGGACCCCCGCGTCGCAATGATATCCGCATCCCGCGCCCCCGAGCCGATCGCGGACGGCGCCAAGGCGCATGTTCTGGGCACGCATCGCGGTCGTGCCCCGCACGAGACCGTGGCGCGGTTACAGCCGCTTTTGGCGCAGATGGGCATCACCCGGCTGGCAGATATCACCGGGCTGGACCGGATCGGCGTCCCGGTGATGATGGCCTGCCGGCCCATGGCGCGGTCGCTGGCGATCTCGCTGGGCAAGGGGCTGGACCGGGCGGCGGCCAGCGCCTCGGCGCTGATGGAGGCGGCCGAGCTTTACCACGCCGAACATATCGAGCTGCCGCTGAAACTGGGCAGCCGCCGCGACCTTGCCGCCCGGCACGAGCTGGCGCAGGTGGAGCGGCTGGCGCAGGTCTCGGACTACTATCACGACGATCTTCCCCTGCTCTGGGTCGAGGGGCGGGATCTGGTCTCGGGCCGGTCGCGCTGGTTGCCGCTGGAATGTGTCAGCGCCGATTTCACCGCCCCGCCCGGTCCCGGTGCCGGCTGTTTCGACAACAGCAGCAACGGGCTTGCCTCGGGCAACAGCCTGCCCGAGGCAATTTGCCATGGGCTGTGCGAATTGATCGAGCGCGACGCCACCACGCTGTGGCAGGCCGATCCGCAGGCGCAGGCCGCGACCGGGCTGGATCTGGCCAGCGTTTCCGATCCGGCCTGCCGGCAGGTGATCGGGCAGGTGGTGACGGCGGGCTTTGACCTGAAGGTCTGGGAGACCACCAGCGACATTGGCGTGGCCGGGTTCTTTTGCCAGATCATCGACCTGTGCGATGCGCGCGGCCATGTCGGGATCGGCGCCGGGGTGCACCCCAGCCGCGACATCGCGCTGCTGCGCGCCGTGACCGAGGCGGTGCAGGTGCGCGCCACCTATATCTCGGGCGCGCGCGACGATCTGCAACCGCGCGACTTTGCCGCCGAGGTCATGGCCCGGCGCGCGTGGCAGGCCGGGCGGCTGCGGGACGCGCATCGCCCGGCGCGGGATTTCGCGGCGGTGCCGGACCGGCAGGCTGCGTCCTTTCACGACGATCTGGACTGGCTTCTGGCGCGGCTGCGGGCCGTGGGGCTGGACGAGGTGATTGCCGTCGACCTCAGCCGGTCCGAGCTGGGGCTGGCGGTGGTGCGCGTCGCGGTGCCGGGGCTGGAGGGGCCGGACGACCATCCGGGTTACCGGCCCGGCGCCCGTGCTGCGGCCCGTGCCGCCGCTCGCGTCCGCACCTTGGCAGAGGCGCCATGAGCGCGCTGATCTTTGCCGGGCCCTCGCTGCGGGCGGTGGACCGCGGCGCCTATCCCGGCCTGACCTTTCTGCCCCCGGCCCGGCAGGGTGATCTTTATGCCGCTGCCTGCACCCGGCCGGACGCCATCGGCCTGATCGACGGCTATTTCGACGGCGTGCCGGCGGTGCTGCACAAGGAAATCCTGTGGGCGCTGTCGCAGGGCATCGCGGTATTCGGCGCCGCCAGCATGGGCGCCCTGCGTGCGGCTGAAATGCAGGGGCTGGGCATGGTCGGGGTGGGTCGCATCTTTTGCGATTATCGCGACGGCGTGCTCGGCGATGATGACGAGGTGGCGCTGATCCACGGCCCGGCCGAGCTGGATTTTCCCGCGCTGAGCCTGCCGATGGTGGATCTGCGCGCCACGCTGGCGCGGGCGGTCGCGCAGGGCGTGCTGGACCCTGCGGCGGCGGACGCGCTGGCTGCGGCGCAAAAGGCGGTGTTCTACAAGCGGCGCAACTGGCCCGATCTGCTGGCGGGGCTGGCGCCCGACCGGCCCGAACTGGCCGCGTGGCTGGCGCAGAACCAGGTCGATCAGAAACGCGCCGATGCGCAAGAGCTGCTGGCCGCTGTCGCCGCGCATCTGGACCAGCCTGCCGCGCCTGCGCCCGCGCCGCGCTTTCGGGCGACAGCGGCATGGAACGCCGCGCCCTGGCGCGACACCGGGCACGAAAGCGATGCCAGCGGGCTGCAATCGGCCATCCTTGATCAGCTGCGGCTGGACCCCGAGGCCTATCGGGCCTGCCGGATGCAGGCGCTGCTGCGCCATCCGGCGCCGGGGCGGGGGGATGCCTTGAGCGATCAGGCGGCCATTCTGGCCGAGCTGCGCGGCACGCATGGATTATTGCGTCAGGCCGATCTGATCGCCTGGGCCAAGGCGCAAGATCTGGACGCGGCCGGTCTGCAGCGGCTTTTGACCGCCGAGGCCACGATTCGCGACCGGGCGCGCCGGCTGGACGCCCGGCTGGGCGCGGCGGTGCTGGATCGGTTGCGCTGGGATGGCCGCTATCCCGTCCTGAGGGCGCAAGCCCTTGCACGGTTGGCGGCGGCCCGGGATGAGCCGCCGCGCCAGACCCCGCCCGCGCCGCTGCTGGTCGATTGGTTCTTTCGCAGCCGCAACCTAGGCATCCCGGCGGATCTGTCGGAATTCGTGGCGGAATTGGGGTTTTCCGACCTCGACCGCTTTCTTTTGCTGCTGGCACAGGCCTATGCGCTGCGGGACAGTCGCGCGCCCTGATTGGATGAATGCGACGATATGGCTTGCGCCATGCGAAAGCCTGCTCATATTGTCGGATAAGTAAACAATCTCAGTATGGTGCAGAGCCGATGTCAGAATCCTTGCTCAGCCCTTCGCGTATCGCCCTGTTCGGGCGTGTCGTCGAGGACCTTCATATCTCGGCCGCCGCCGTGGGCGAGGCATCGTCCCCCAGCCTGCTGGAACAGCAGCTGCGCGCCAAGGACGCCTGTTTCGCCCGGATCTACGGCTTTTCCTATGAGGGGCTGTTCCACGTCCTGCCGCATCCGGCGCTGGTGATGGTGCATGGCGACGGCGCCCCGACCCATCCCGACCAGCTGGGTCAGGCGGGGGACGCACCGACGGGGCTGCCCGAGGGGCTGCGGAGCTGGGCCTATGACAAAGGCGATTATACCATGCTCTTGCAGATCCATTCGGGCACGCTGGACCAGCTGCTGTTGCAGGGCGAGGGGCCGCATGTCGGCATGAGCCTGCGCGGCATGAGCGCCCCGGGACCACGCGGCATGAGCGCCCCCGGCCCGCGCGGCATGAGCGCCCCGGGACCACGCGGCATGAGCGCGCCCGGTCCGCGCGACAGCGACGACAAGGACGACTGATCGCGCGCGCGCCCTGCGCGCCCATGATCCGATCCCGCTACGGCCTGCCGCCTGTCCATGGGGGCAGGCGTTCAGCTTCCCTACACAAGACAAATCCATGGCTCGGCAACCCCAGGCGGTCCTCAAGACGCAACTGAAAGATTTTGATCTGTTCGCGGGCGTCGATGACGCCGTGCTGGACGAGATCGCGGTGCTGTCGCGGCTGCGCCGGATGCCGGCCGGCCAGTTGCTGATGGAACAGGGCGCGCCCGGTGACAGCGTGTTTCTGGTCGTCTCGGGCAGCTTCATTTCCGTGCTCTGGACCAAGGACGGCCGCGAGCTGGCCTTTCGCACGCTGAACTCGGGTGCGGTGATCGGCGAATTGGCGGTGATTTCGGGGGGCGCGCGCTCGCTGTCGCTTTACGCCCATACCGACAGCACCGTGATCGAGCTTCCCGGCCCCGATTTCCTGCGCCTGATCGACACGCATCGCCCGATCCGCGAGGCGTTGTTGCACAGCATGGTGCGCATGATCCACGATCTGACCCGGCGCGTGCACGAGCTGCGCACCCTGCGGGTCGAGGATCGTCTGCGCGCCTATCTGCTGCGCGCGGCGCTGGATCAGGGGCCGCTGGTGCCGGGGATGGTGCTGGAACACGCCCATAGCCATGCCCATGTCGGCGACATGATCGGTGCCAACCGCGAGGCCGTGACCCGCAGCCTTGCCGCGCTCAGGACCGAGGGTGTGATCGACTATGGCCGCGGCTTCATCCGCATCATCGCCCCCGAGGCGCTGATGGCCGACAACCTGCAATAGTGCCGGGCCGGCGCGCCGGACCTCGGGTGCAGGGCGGGCACGCCTTTCTTGACATCAAGGGGGCGAGGCTGCCTTATGTGGGCCACCTCATGAGAGGCGCTGACATGGCAGAAAGCATCCAGAAGGCGGATTGGGAACGGTTTCGCGCCTTGGGCAGCGTGCCGCCAAGCATCCGCGAAATCGTGCTGCGGTCGTGGGTCAGGTCGCGCGACAGCGTCGGGCTGGAGGGGCTCAAGCGCGCGCCCTCGGTCGCGGATGAGGAATTGCGCAGCATCCGCAGCCGCAATGCCCGGCTGCGACAGGCGGCGCGCGATGCGGTCGGGCGCACCGGCTATATGCTGGACGGCGCCGGGGCCATGCTGTTGTTGTGCGACCGGGCGGGAATGGTGCTGGATGCGACCGGCGATGCGCGGGTGCGCGCCCGGGGCGAGGAAAACCACCTGCATCCGGGCGGGCGCTGGGACCACGGCGCGATCGGCACCAATGCCATCGGCACCGCGCTGCATCTGGGCAAGCCGGTCAGCATCGCCGGGGTCGAGCATTTCTGCGAAGAAATCCAGCGCTGGTCCTGCGCGGCGGCGCCGGTGCGCGATCCGATCACCGGGCGCATCCTTGGCGCGGTCGATATCTCGGCCCCCTCGGACGAAACGCTGCGCCAGGGCGCGGCGCTGTCGGTCAGTCTGGCCATGCAGATCGAGGAGGCGCTGCGCCGGCTGGGTCTGCAAGAGCACCGCATCCTTGTCGATCGGCTGCTGTCCCGGCGGGGCCGCAGCGGCGAGGAGATGCTGCTTTTGGACCGATACGGCAACCGCATCTGGACCAGCGAGAATTTCAGCCGCGCCGAAGAGCGCCTTGGGCTGGGCCAGCGGGTGCTGGAGGATCTGGCCGGGCAGGCCGATCACGACAATGACGGCGATCCGCGCGCGCTGGTCGGCCTGATGCGCGCGGCGCTGCCCGATGCCGAGGTGGACCTGATCTCGGAGCGGGGCGAGCCTCTGGGGGTGATCCTCAGCTTTGTGGCGGCGCGGCCGCGCGCTGTGGCGCAGACCGATCTGGCCGCCATCTCGGCCACCGGGCCGGCGCTGGCGGCGATCTGCGCCGAGGCGGCCGAGCTGGTCAGGGCCGGGGTGTCGCTGCTGATCGAGGGGCCGGCCGGCAGCGGCAAGGAAACGCTGGCCCGCGCGCTGCACGGCGCCGGCCCGCTGGCGCAATTGCCGCTGGAGGTGGTGGATTGCAGCCTGCTGGACGCTGACGGCCTGCGCGGCGGGCCGGGCGGCACCACCGGGGCGGTGGGCGACATTCTGGCGCGGCTGGCCGAAACCGGCGGCACGCTGGTGCTGGACGAGCCGGCCGAAACGCCCGCTGCGGTTCAGGCGCTCTTGGCGCAGGCCTTGGCACATCTGCGCCGCGCGGCCGGGGCGCCGGTGCAGTTCATCAGCCTGTCCTCGGTCGCGCTGGCCGAACGTCTGGCGGCGGGGGCGCTGCGGGCGGATCTGCATTTCCGGCTGTCGGGCGCGATCCTGCGCCTGCCGGCGCTGGCCGAGCGGCGCGGCGATCTGGGGCAACTGACCCGGCGCTTTTCCACGGTCTATTCCGACCGCCGCAAGGGCAGCGCGCTGCGCTTTACCCCGGGGGCGATGCTGCGGCTGCAGACCCATGACTGGCCCGGCAATCTGCGCGAATTGCGCAACCTGATCGAGGCGCTGTCGGCCACCTCGTTCAGCCGGCTGATCGATGTCAAGGATCTGCCGCAGGCCTTGGCGCAGGGCCAGAGGCCGGGGCGCGAGGACACGCTGCGCGACCGCGAACGGGCCGAGATCCTGAACGCTGTCGCCGAATGCGGCGGCAAGATGACCGAGGTGGCGCGCCGGCTCGGCATCTCGCGCTCGACGCTTTATCTGAAGCTGGAACAATACGGCGTGCCGCGCGGCCGTCGCGGCTGATTCCCGCGTCGCGGCGGCGCGTCATCGCGTCCGCAGCATGTCCGGCGGATTGTCCGAAAACCGGACACCCGCCGTCCCGGCGCCAAGGCATCCTTCCGATACGCCACGGGGAGGTGGCGTCAGGGAAGGAGGACTTACCCGTGCCATTGGACAAACAGACGGGCCGTCGCGTGCAGGTGCTTGGCATCGACGCGGGCGGCACCATGACCGACACGTTCTTTGTCGACAGCGACGGTGATTTCGTCGTCGGCAAGGCGCAGTCGACGCCGCAGAACGAGGCGCTTGGCCTGATCGCCAGCTCGAAAGAGGGGCTGGAGCATTGGGGCCTGACGCTGGAGGACGCGCTGGGCGAGATCCAGACCGGCGTCTACTCCGGCACCGCGATGCTGAACCGCGTCGTGCAGCGTAAGGGGCTGCGCTGCGGGCTGATCGTCAATGCGGGGATGGAGGATTTCCACCGCATGGGCCGCGCGATCCAGGCCTATCTGGGTTTCGCCTATGAGGACCGCATCCACCTGAACACGCATTACTACGACGAGCCTCTGGTGCCGCGCCACCTGACGCGCGGCGTGATGGAGCGGGTGGACATGTCCGGCACCGTGGTCATCCCGCTGCGCGAGGACACCGCCCGGCAGGCCGCGCGCGAGCTGATCGCCGAGGATGTCGAGGGCATCGTGATCTCGCTTTTGCACAGCTATCGCAACCCGGGCCATGAACGCCGCGTGCGCGACATCGTGCAGGAAGAGGTCGAGGACTCGGGCAAGAAGATCCCGGTCTTTGCCTCGACCGATTACTATCCGGTGCGCAAGGAAACCCACCGCACCAATACCACGATCCTGGAAGCCTATGCCGCCGAGCCTTCGCGTCAGACGCTGAGCAAGATCACGGCGGCCTTCAAGGAGAACGGCTCGAAATTCGATTTCCGGGTGATGGCCACGCATGGCGGCACCATCAGCTGGAAGGCCAAGGAACTGGCGCGCACCATCGTCTCGGGCCCCATCGGCGGCGTGATCGGCGCGAAATATCTGGGCGAGGTGCTGGGCTATTCCAATATCGCCTGTTCGGATATTGGCGGCACGTCGTTCGACGTGGCGCTGATCACCCAGAACGAGCTGACGATCCGCAATGACCCCGATATGGCGCGGCTGGTGCTGTCGCTGCCGCTGGTGGCGATGGATTCGGTCGGCGCGGGCGCGGGCTCGTTCATCCGGCTGGACCCCTATACCAAGGCGATCAAGCTGGGCCCCGACAGCGCCGGCTACCGCGTCGGCGTCTGCTGGGAGGCCTCGGGGATCGAGACGGTGACGATCTCGGATTGCCACGTCATTCTGGGCTATCTGAACCCCGACAACTTCCTTGGCGGGCAGGTGAAGCTGGACCGCGAACGCGCCTGGAATGCGATGAAGGAACAGATCGCCGATCCCCTGGGCCTGTCGGTCGAGGATGCGGCGGCGGGCGTGATCGAGCTTCTGGACAGCGACCTGCGCGACTATCTGCGGGCGATGATCTCGGGCAAGGGCTCGACGCCGGGGAACTTCGTCTGCTTCAGCTATGGCGGTGCCGGGCCGGTCCACACCTATGGCTATACCGAGGGGCTGGGCTTTGAGGATGTGATCGTGCCGGCATGGGCTGCGGGCTTTTCCGCCTTTGGCTGCGCGGCGGCGGATTTCGAATATCGCTATGACAAGTCGCTGGACATCAACATCGCCAGCGACGCCAGCGCCGATCTGAAGGCCAATCAGGCCGCGACCCTGCAAGAGGCATGGGAAGAGCTGAAAGAGCGCGTGCTGGAGGAGTTCGAGATCAACGGCTATTCCGCCGACCGCGTGCAGCTGCAACCGGGTTTCCGCATGCAGTATCGCGGCCAGCTCAATGATCTGGAAATCGAAAGCCCGATCATGACCGCCCATTCCGCCGAGGATTGGGACAAGCTGGTCGATGCCTTCAACGACACCTATGGCCGCGTCTATGCCGCCTCGGCCCGCTCGCCAGAGCTGGGCTATTCGGTGACCGGCGCGATCATGCGCGGCACGGTGCCGATCCCGAAACCCAAGATCCCCAAGGAGCCCGAGGTCGGCCCGACCCCGCCCGACGCGGCCCGGCTCGGCACGCGGAAATTCTACCGGCACAAGAAATGGGTCGATGCGCAGCTCTATCGGATGGAGGCCCTGCAGCCCGGCAACCGCATCACCGGCCCGGCGGTCATCGAATCCGACGCGACCACCTTCGTGGTGCCGGGCGGCTTCGAGACATGGCTGGACGGCCACCGCCTGTTCCACCTGAAAGAAGTCTGAAATCGACGGGAGGAGAAACACGATGAACATGCAATCCAAGGTCGATACCCGCGGCATCGTTCGCGGCGGCGAGACCCTGAAACAACACCGCGACCGGCTGATGGACGCCACCAAGCAGACGAAACATTACGCCGGGCTGGAAAGGCTGGAGCTGCGCGACAGCGACCCGATCAAATACAACAAGCTGTTCTCGCGCCTGCGGGCCGGCGTCGTCGATGCCCGCGAGACCGCCAAGAAGATCGCGGCATCGCCCATCGTCGAGCAAGAGGGCGAGCTGTGCTTTACCCTGTATAATGCGGCGGGGGATTCGATCCTGACCTCGACCGGCATCATCATCCATGTCGGCACCATGGGCGCCGCGATCAAATACATGATCGAGAACGGCTGGGAGGATAACCCCGGCATCAGGGACAAGGATATCTTCTGCAACAACGACAGCCTGATCGGCAACGTCCACCCCTGCGACATCCACACCATCGTGCCGATCTTTCACGAGGGCGAGCTGATCGGCTGGGTCGGTGGCGTCACCCATGTGATCGACACCGGCTCGGTGGGGCCGGGGTCGATGTCCACGGGGCAGGTGCAGCGCTTTGGCGACGGCTATTCCATCACCTGCCGCAAGATCGGCGAGAATGATGAGCTGAAGCGCGACTGGCTGCATGAAAGCCAGCGCATGGTGCGCACCACCCGCTACTGGATGCTGGACGAACGCACCCGCGTCGCCGGCTGCCACATGATCCGCGATCTGGTGCAGGAGGTGATCGCCGACGAAGGCATCGAATCCTATTGGAAATTCGCCTATGAATCGGTCGAACACGGCCGCATCGGGTTGCAGGCCCGCATCAAGGCGATGACCATTCCCGGCAAATACCGTCAGGTCGGCTTTGTCGATGTGCCCTATGCGCATGAGGACGTGCGCGTGCCGTCCGATTTCGCCAAGGTCGACACGATCATGCACACGCCCTCGGAAATCACCATCCGCCCCGATGGCACATGGCGGCTGGATTTCGAGGGTGCCTCCCGGTGGGGCTGGCACACCTACAACGCCCATCAGGTCAGTTTCACCAGCGGCATCTGGGTGATGATGACGCAGTCGCTGATCCCGATCGAGATGATCAACGATGGCGCCGCCTATGGCACCGAATTCCGGCTGCCCAAGGGCACATGGATGAACCCCGACGACCGGCGGGTGGCCTTCAGCTATTCTTGGCACTTCCTTGTGTCCAGCTGGACGGCGCTGTGGCGCGGGCTCAGCCGGGCCTATTTCGGCCGCGGCTATCTGGAAGAGGTCAACGCCGGCAACGCCAATACCTCGAACTGGCTGCAGGGCGGTGGCTTCAACCAATATGACGAGATCCACGCCGTGAACTCGTTCGAATGCGCTGCCAACGGGGTCGGGGCCAGCGCCCATCAGGACGGCATCAGCCATGCCGCCGCCGTCTGGAACCCCGAAGGCGACATGGGCGACATGGAAATCTGGGAACTGGCCGAGCCGCTGGTCTATCTGGGCCGGCAGATCAAGGCCAGCTCGGGCGGCGCGGGCAAGTATCGCGGCGGCTGCGGGTTTGAAAGCCTGCGCATGGTCTGGAACGCCAAGGATTGGACGATGTTCTTCATGGGCAACGGCCATATCAGCTCGGACTGGGGGCTGATGGGCGGCTATCCGGCGGCCTCGGGCTATCGCTTCGAGGCGCATGACACCCGCCTGAAGGAGATCATCGAAAACGGCGGCGCCATTCCGCATGGCGGCGATACCGACCCCGAGCACCCGATCTGGGAAGGGATGCTGCCCGATGCCCGCATCAAGCGCGACAAGCAGGCGATCACCACCGAGGCGATGTTCAAGGATTACGATCTTTACCTGAACTATATGCGCGGTGGCCCCGGTTTCGGCGATCCTCTGGACCGCGAGCCGCAGAAGGTGGCCGATGACGTGAACGGCGGCTATCTGCTGCCCCGCTTTGCGCAAAGCGTCTATGGCGTGGTGCTGGACGGCGCGGGCGACGGGCTGAAAGGCGTCGATCAGGCCGCAACCGTGGCCCTGCGCCAAAAGATCCGCCAGCAGCGTCTGGCGGAATCGGTGCCGACGCAGGAATGGATGGCCGACGAACGCCAGCGCATTCTGGCCAAGGACGCCGGTGTGCATGTCCAGCAGATGTTTGCCGCCTCGTTCAAGCTGGGCCCGCGCTTCGAGCAGCAGTTCCGCAGCTTCTGGGATCTGCCCGCCGACTGGCGGCTGATGGAGGCGGATCTGCCGATCCCGTCCTACGGGCGCGAATACTCGATGGATATTTCCGAACTGCCGGACGTCAAGACCGTCCAGTTCGTCGAGGAATGAGCGTCCCGGCTGCGCCCGCCCCCCAAGGGGCGCAGCCACCCCTTCAAGGCCAATCCAAGGGAGGAACCGATGGCCTATACGAAAGCCAAGATCAAGGACCTGGTGGACGGCAATATCGACCGCGACACGCTGCACACCATGCTGTCCACACCCAAGGACAAGGAGCGTTTCCAAATCTATCTGGAGATCCTGCAAGAGCAGGTCGACTGGGACGATCCGATCATCCTGCCGCTGGGGCCCAAGCTTTATATCGTGCAGCGCAAGGCGGACCGGAAATGGATGATCCGCAGTCAGGCCGGTCACGATTTCTGCGAATGGAACCAGAACTGGAAACTGCACGCCCGCGTCCGCGTGCGCAACACCGCCGCCCAGATGGAAGAGCTTTATCCCCGGCTGATGGCGCCCTCGCCCGAATGGCAGGTGATCCGGGAATATTTCTGCCCGCTCTCGGGGGACCTGCTGGACGTCGAGGCGCCGACGCCGTGGTATCCTGTCATCCATGATTTCGAGCCCGATATCGAGGCCTTCTACAAGGACTGGCTGGGTCTGCCGGTGCCCGAAAGGGCCTGAGACAGCCTTCGGCATCGCGGGCGGCCATAGCGTCGCCCGCTTTCATTCTTGCCCTCACGCGCAGCGGCTGGCTGTCCGAAAATCGGACAGGCGGGGCGACAGGCGGGATCATACAAAAGGCGCATGGCTATCCAACGGAGGGAGAGAACCATGAAAGCACTTGTTTATCAGGGACCGGGCCAGAAGGACTGGATCGAAAAGGAAAAGCCCGGCATCGAGAAGCCGACCGACGTGATCGTGCGGATCACCCGGACGACGATCTGCGGCACCGACCTGCATATCCTCAAGGGCGACGTTCCCGCCGTCACTCCCGGCCGCACGCTCGGGCATGAGGGCGTCGGCGTGGTCGAGGCGGTCGGCGAGGCGGTGGCCAATTTCAAACCCGGCGATGCGGTGCTGATCTCTTGCGTGACCTCATGCGGGCGCTGCGCCAATTGCAAGCGCCAGCTTTACGCCCATTGCGACGATGGCGGCTGGATTCTGGGCCACAAGATCGATGGCACCCAGGCCGAATATGTCCGCATCCCGCATGGCGACATCTCGCTTTACCTGCTGCCCGAGGGCGTGGACGAAGAGGCGCTGGTGATGCTGTCGGACATCATGCCCACCGGCATGGAGATCGGCGTGCAGGCCGGCCATGTGAAACCCGGCGACACCATCGCCATCGTCGGCGCGGGGCCGGTCGGCATGTCGGTGCTGCTGACGGCGCAATTCTATTCTCCGGGCCGGATCATCATGATCGACATGGACGCCGCCCGGCTGGAGCTGGCCCAGCAATTCGGCGCGACCGATCTGGTGCAGGTCGGGGCCGAGGATGTCGTGGCGCGGGTGCTGGAGATGACCGGCGGGCGCGGCGTCGATGTTGCCATCGAGGCCGTCGGCATTCCCGCGACCTTCGACATCTGCCAAAAGATCGTCTCGGCTGGCGGCAACATCGCCAATGTCGGCGTGCACGGCAAACCGGTGCAGCTGCATATCGAGGAATTGTGGATCAAGAACATCAATATCTCGATGGGGCTGGTCTGCACCAATACCACGCCGATGCTGATTAAGACCCTGCAATCGGGCAAGGTCGATCCGGCCCGGCTGGTCACGCACCGCTTTGCGCTGGGCGAGATCCTGCAGGCCTATGAGGTGTTCGGCAATGCCGCGCGCGAAAAGGCGATGAAGGTGATCCTGACGGCCTGACCCCGGGCCCGATCCTGCCGCAGGCCGGGCCAAACTGGTCCGGCCCCCCGCCGCCGATCGGTGGGGCCCGATCAGCGGGCCGGGCGCAGGCCGGGGGCACCGGCCAGAAAACCATCGGCAAAGGCCGCGCCCGGCATTGCCGCACCCAGCGCCGTCAGGGTGGCCCCGGGCGGGGAAATCCCGCGCAGCGCCCGGTCATAGATGTCGATGATCGCCGCGAAATCGCCATGCTGCGGCGAGATGCGGATGGCGCTGACGCCCGCCTCCCCAAGGTCGCGGATCTGGCGGGCGACGGTGGTATGGGCATGGCCCATGGTCTGCACGCCATTGACGGTCAGAAAGCTTTTCCCATCCAGCGTCTGCACCTCGCGCCCGTCCGGATCTTCGCCGCAGACGAATTGGCAGCTGTCCTTGGCGCGGTCGTGCAGCCGGGCGTGATAGCAGCGCCCCGAGATCGCCAGCGGCGCCCGGCCATGGCCCCAGACCTCGACCGCGACCCCGGCCTCGCGCCCGGCCTGCGCCAGCACCCGGACCGAATCCAGCGGCAGTTCCGGCGGCAGGCAGATCCGCGTCGCGCCCTTGCGCGCCAGCCAATACAGCGTGCCCTCGTTATAGACATTGACCATCGGGCCGACCTGAAAGGGCGCGCCCTCGGGCAGGTGTTTCAGCGCGCCCAGATCGGCGATCTCGACCGGGATGCCGGCGGCGAACAGCTCGGCGGTCTGGCGGCGCTCGCGTTTCAGTGTGATCAGCGCCAGCGTGGACAGCGCCACCTCGGTGCCGGCGGCCAGCAGGGTCTCGACAGCGCCGGGGATCTCGTGCTGCCAGAACGGCAGTCGCTTGGAGCAGACCCATTCGCCGATCACCACCCGCCGCGCCGGGCTGGTGGCAAGGTCGCGGTAAAAGTCGCGCATGCGTTCGGCGGTCCAGAAAAAGGCGACCGGGCCGATGGTCAGGTCCATGGTCATCGCATTACCTCCAGGTCTTGGCATAGGCGCCGGTGGTGGCGGCCTGCCCCTCGGTCAGCTTGGCCAACAGACCGGCGGGCATCGGCTCGCCCCGGTCGGCGGCCTCGACGGCGGCGCGGAAACTGCGCACGACCTGCGCCACATAGGCGCGCGAGCGCTGGCGGCCCTCGATCTTGAGCGCGGTGACGCCGGCCTTGTGCAGCCGGGGGATCAGCTCGGTTGCATCCAGACTGACCGGATCCTCGAAAATATGCCCGGTCTGCGCGGGGGCGGTGTCGGTCGCGGGCGCGCTGAAGCAGCCCTTGCACAGTGTCGGATAGGGGGCGGGCCCGCCCTTGGGCGTGCGGTGGATCAGCCAGCCGCCCAGCCGCGCCTCGTTCGCGCCCTCGGTTTCGGCATAGGCGACGTGGCCGGCCGGAGAGCAGACGCCGTTCATGTTGGGCGACAGGCCCGTGGCCCATGAGGACAGCGAACAGCGCCCCTCGGCCATGACGCACAGCCCGCCAAAGACGAAAACCTCGGTCTCGATGTCGATCTCGCGGTTGATGGCGGTGATCTCCTCGACCGTCAGCACGCGTGGCAGCACGACGCGGCGGATGCCGAAACTGTCTGCGTAAAGGTTGATCGCATCGGGATTGGCCGCCGCCGCCTGCACCGACAGGTGCAACCGCAGGTCGGGGTGGGTTTCGGCGGCATGGGCAATCAGGCCGGGGTCGGCCAGAATCACCGCATGCGCCCCGGCGGCATGGGCATCGGCCACCGCGCGGTGCCAGACGACCTGTGCGCCTGCGCGCGGATAGGTGTTGATCGCGACCAGCACCCGCGCCCCGCGCGCGACGGCATAATCCACCCCCGCCGCCATTTCCTCGCGCGAAAAGTTCAGGCCGGGAAAATTGCGGGCATTGGTTTCATCGGCAAAGCCGCAATAGACGGTATGGGCGCCAGCATCGACAGCCGCGCGCAGGGCCGCCGGCGTGCCGGCCGGGCAAACGAGTTCCATCATGGCTGGGGCTCCTCTCGGGACAGGACAAAGCCGCTGCGCCGCGCCACCAGCGCCGAGGCATGGCGCAGCCAGCGGTCAAGGGGCGGGCGCGACAGCGCCGCCAGTTCCTCGGTCAGGTCAAGCTCGGCGTCATCCAGCGCATTGCGCAGCGCCAGCACGGCGCCGGTGTCGCCGGTGATCGCCAGCTCGCCCGAAAAGAACAGCGCATCGCCATCCTCGCGCCCGTGCAGCATGGCCAGAAAGGCCGCCATCCGGCCCCGGATCGCCGCGTCATGCACGGGCTCGGGCCGGTCGCGGCGGCTGGCGGTGATCCGGCGCGGCTCGGGTTCGATCAGCAGGATCACCGGCCCGTCGGTCACGTCGATCAGGAAACGGGCGCTGCGGGCATCGCCCAATCGGGCAAGGATCGCGGGCTTTTGCCGTGCGATCCGGCGCAACAGGCGCGTCAGGGCAAGGCCAAGCGCCGGCGTCGCCAAGGGCAACAGGGCCAGCGGACCAAGAAGGCGGGGCAGGGCAGGGGTCTGGGTCATGCCGCCTTCAGTGCCACGAAAAAACCGCGACACGCTTGATGATTGTCAAGGGAGGCGCGGTTTTTCCGGGGCAGGGTGCCGGACCATGAACCAGCACCACGATGCCCCGAGGCCCAAGATGCGCCGCCTGCCCGTATTTGCCGACCTGCGGGCCTTTCTTGCCCATCTGGGCGGGCAGGGTCAGCTGGCGCGGGTGACGGCGCCGGTCTCGCTGCGTCACGAGATGACGGCAGTGCAACTGGCGGCGCTGCGCCGGGGCGGGCCGGTGCTGCGCTTTGAGGCCCATGACGGGCCGGACATGCCGGTGATCGCCAATCTGTTCGGCACCAAGGCACGGGTCGCGGCCGGGCTTGGTCTGGAGCTGGACCAGATCCCGGCCTTTGGCGCCTTTCTGGCCAGCCTGCGCAGCCCCGAGCCACCCTCTGGCCTGCGCGATGCGCTGTCGCATTGGCCGGTGCTGCGCGCGGCGCTGCGGGCGCGGCCCCGGGTTCTGCATCATGCGCCGGTGCAGCGGCAGGGGCGGGCTGGGCTGGACGCGCTGCCGGTGCAGACGCCCTGGCCCGAGGATGGCGGCCCGCTGATCACCTGGCCGGTGGTGCTGACCCGCCCGCATGGCGGTGAGGCGGCGGATCTGTCGCGCTATAATCTGGGCGTCTATCGCGCGCAGGTGCTGGGGCCGGACCGGCTGATCCTGCGCTGGCTGGCGCATCGCGGCGGCGCGGCGCATCACCGCAGCTGGCAGCGGGCGCGTGAACCGATGCCGGTGGCGATCGCGCTGGGCGCCGATCCGGCGCTGTTGCTGGCCGCTGCCCTTCCGCTGCCGGAAACCGTCTCGGAGCTGGGCTTTTCCGGCGTCCTGCGCGGTGCAAGGACCGAGCTGGTCGCGGCGCGCACGGTGCCGCTGATGGTGCCCGCCCATGCCGAGGTGATCGTCGAAGGCTGGGTCCATCCCGGCGAAATCGCGCCCGAGGGGCCCTTTGGCGACCATACCGGCTATTACAACGCGGTCGAATCCTTCCCGGTGATGCGGATCAGCGCCATCACCTGCCGCGAGGATCCGCTGTATCTGACCACGGTGACCGGACGCCCGCCGGACGAGCCCTCGGTCATCGGCGAGGTCTTCAACGAGCTGGCCCTGCCGGTGGTCCGGGCGCAGATCCCCGAGGTCTTGGACCTGTGGCTGCCGGCTGCGGCCTGCTCCTATCGCATGGCGGTGGTGCGCATCGACAAGCGTTATCCGGGGCAGGCGCGGCGCGTGATGATGGCGCTGTGGGGGATGCTGCCGCAGTTTTCCTATACCAAGATGATCGTCGTGGTGGATGGCACGCTGGACGTCCGCAACTGGGATGACATCGCCTGGGCGATGGCGACGCGGATGGACCCGGCGCGCGACGTGATGCTGATCGACCGCACGCCGATGGATTATCTGGACTTCGCCTCGCCGCTGGAGGGGCTGGCGGGCAAGATCGGCATTGACGCCACCACCAAGATCGGCCCCGAGACCAGCCGCGATTGGGGCCGCGAGATGCAGCTGGACCCCGCGCATGAAGCCCGGGCCGAGGCGCTGCTGGCCGGGATCCTGCCATGAGGGTGGTGCTGGGCGTCTCGGGGGCTTCGGGGGCGATGCTGGCGCTGGATTGCGCGCGCGCGCTGAACCGGATCGGCGCCGGGGTCGAGCTGGTGTTGTCGGCCATGGCCGCGCGCACGCTGGCCGCCGAGGTCGGGCCGGGGGCCGAGGCCGCGCTGGCCGCGCTGGCCGCACGCCGCCATCCCTTGCATGACCTAGGTGCCGCGATCGCGTCGGGGTCCTGCCCGGTGGCGGGGATGATCGTCGCGCCCTGTTCGATGCGCAGTCTGGCCGCCATCGCCCATGGGCTGGATGACAACCTGCTGACCCGCGCCGCCGGGGTGCAGCTGAAGGAACGTCGGCCGCTGGTCCTGCTGGCGCGCGAGGCGCCGCTGACGCTGGCGCATCTGCGCAACATGCAGGCGGTGACCGAAATGGGCGCCATCGTGCTGCCGCCAGTGCCGGCCTTTTACCTGCATCACGCCACTCTGGCCGAGGCCAGCGCCCAGATCGCCGCCCGCGCCGTCGATCTTTTGCATCTGGCCCAGCCGCAGGCGCGGGCCTGGTCCGCCACGACCGAATCCCGTCCTTCCTGATGAAACCGGAGACCCCGATGACCGACAGCCTTCTTGCCCCCGAAACCACCGTGCGCGACATCGCCGCCCGGCTGCCCGGCGCGGCGCAGATCTTTCGCGATGCCGATATCAGCTTTTGCTGCGGTGGCGCGCTCAGCCTTGCCGATGCCGCCGACAAGGCCGGGCTGGACCTTGCCGCGCTGACCGCCCGGTTGCAGGCGCTGATCGACAGCGCCGGCCATGACGCGCCGCAAGAGACGCCGGTCCTGATCGCCCATATTCTGGAACGCTATCATGCCGCCCATCGCCATGAGCTGGATTTCCTTGTCCAGCTGGCCAACCGGGTTGAGTCGGTGCATGGCGACCATGACGAGGCGCCGCTGGGCCTGACCGAGGTGCTGCTGGCCTTGCGCGACGATCTGGACCAGCACATGACGAAAGAGGAAAGCGTGCTCTTTCCCGCCATGTTGCAGGGCGCGGGCGCGCTGCTGGCCCAGCCGGTCGATGTGATGACCCGCGAACATGCCGTGACCGCCGAACTGCTGCATCAGGTCGAGCATGTCACCCATGGGCTGGTCCTGCCCGAAGGCGCCTGCGGGTCGTGGACCGCGCTTTATACCGGGCTGCGCAAGCTTTGCGACGATGTGGTGGCGCATGTCCATCTTGAGGAAACGGTGCTGTTTCCCCGCGCGCTTGCGGCCTGAGGCATGATCGGGGGGCGGGCGGCCCTGCGCCGCCCGTGCCTAAAGGGCGCGGCCTAGGTGGCCCGAGCCATCGTCATGCGCCAGCCCGCGCAACTGGCTGACCGAGGCGATGACGGCATGGGTCTGGTTGATGCGCACCCCGCATTCGCGCAGCCGGACAAAGGCGCGGCTGAGGCTTTCGGGCTTCATGCCCAGCCGGCCGGCGATCAGCGCCTTGTCATAGGGCAGGACCACGGTGGCGCTTTCGGCCTCGGCCGGGCAGAGGTCCAGCAGGAATTCCGCCACGCGCTGCGCGCCCGAGCGCGCCTTGAGCTGCTCGATCTGCTCGACCAGCCCCTGCAGATGCAAAAAGGTCGCCGACAGGACCGAGATCGCCGCCTCGGGATGGGCCTGCAGCAGGTCAAGAAAGGCCTGCGCCGGCACGGCCACGATCTCGCAGGCGGTCGTCGCCTCGGCTGAAACCGGATAGGCGGCGCGGCGCAGCGCGATGGGTTCGCCAAAGCTTTGGCCGCGGGTCATCACGCCGACCACCGCCTCGGTCCCGTTGGGCGCGATGCGATACAGCTTGACCCAGCCTTCGGCCATGATGTGGATGGCGCGGGCGGCGTCACCCTGATGAAACAGCGCCTGTCCCCGGCGCAGGCGCTGCACCTGCGCGGCATCCAGCAGCCGGTCCGCCATTTCGGGCGGCAGGCCCGCGATCAGCCGCGACTGGCCGGCAATCCGGCGGTGCAGCGGGGTCAGGGACTGGCGCGTCATGATGGGGCTTTCGCGGGATGGGGGGCGGGGTGGGGCCGGAACGGCAGGTCGGGACCATTGGCCGCAGGCCGCCCGGTGTCAACAGGGCTTGGGGCCATGCCTTGGCCCGACCCCTGCCGCTGCCCCGGCTTACTGCAGCTTGCCGAGATCTGCGTCCATGCGCTCGCGCGCCTTTTTCGGCAGTTTCGCGGTCTTGGCGGTGTCCAGATTGGCCGGCTCGGCCCCGACCTGAATCAACGCGACCATGCCCATGGCGAAATGCGGCGTGCATTTCACACCGTAAAGCCCCGGCTCGGTGACGGTCAGGGTATATTCCTCGTTGATCGGGCTTTTGAAGGGCGCGACGCCGGCGGGCAGGATGTCCTTGATCCCTTCGACGTTATGGCCCTTGTCGGTGGGGATGAAGCGGATGGTGTCGCCGGGCTCGGCCTTGGTAAAGGCCGGTTCGAACACCATGGCCCCGGCTTCGCCCTTGTTGAGCATGTGGACCTCGTGCTCGGCGGCGAGGGCGGTTCCGGCAAGCGCCAGAACGAAGACAGGGGCGGCGATAAGGGTGGCGAGTTTCATGTCGGATCTCCGGTGACGGGAATAGGGTCATCCCTTGGCCAGAGATTTAGTCGGAATTCGCCGGCGTCACTTTGCGCAATCGCAAACAGATCGGCCAAAGCGTTGCTCAATCCTCGGGATCGGCGATCCGGGCCAGCCCCTCGGCATCGGTGACCATCAGCTTTTGCCGACCGCCCTCGACCAGCCCGCGCGCTTCCCATGCCGACAGCAGCCGCGAGACGGTGTGCAGCGTGGTGCCGGTCATCTCGGCGATATCCTGACGGGTGATGGGAAAGTCGATGCGCGTGCCGGCCGGCTCGATGCTGCCGGCCTTTTGCGTCAGACGCAGCACGGCATGGGCCACGCGGCGTTCGACCTCTTGGGTGGACATTTCGCGCAGCCGGGTATGGGCCTCGTCCAGACGCTGGCCGATGTTCTGCATGGCGTTCATGGCCAAACGAGGATTGCCTTCGACGACGGTGTCCCATTCCGCCATCGGCCACGAGATCACCAGCGAATCCACCGCCGCCTTGGCGGTGCCGGGATAGTCGGGCCGCGCCAGTGCGCGGGCAAAGCCGAACAGATCGCCCGGATGCACCACCCGCATCATGACCTGCTGGCCGTCCGCCGTGACCTGACTGACCTTCAGCCGCCCGTGCAGCAGAAAGAAAAAGGCGGCCGCATCGGCGCCCTGTTCAAAGACGGTCGCGCCCTTGGCGAACCGCTGCGGAGTCGCGCGCGTCATCATGCGCGCCAGAGCCGCAGGCTCCATCTGGCGAAACAGCGGAAGATTGCGGACCAGGGAGATGTCGATTGCCACGCGGCCAGCCTTTACCATGGGATGCCCTTTAACTGCCGCAAAAACGAGGGAAAGCAAAGCACCCCAGCCTGCGCGCTTTTGCCCATCCCGCTCAGCCCGTTTCGCGCACCAGGCGAAAGCCCAGATTGGCCGGTGGCAGGCCGACCGAGCAGCCCCCCGATTTCGGCTCGCGCACGAAATCGACGATGGCGGCGCGGTGCAGGCCCTCGGCGATATAGATGCCGCAGCTTTCGCTTTGGCGCAGGATGGCGCCGTGGTCGTCGATCTCGCCCTGACGCAGGCAGGTCGAAGTCCAGTCCCAGACCGCGCCGCCGATGTCATGCACGCCCAGCGAGTTGACGTTCAGCTGGCCGACCGGGCGGATCTCGCGGTCGAAGTCACGGCTGCGGGCCGATTGTGCGGCATATTCGGCCAGCCACAGCGCGGCGGGGTTTTCGGGATCGCTTTCGACCCCCAGCGCGTCGTCGCGAAACAGCTCGGCCGCCGCATGGGCCCATTCGACATCCGTGGGCAGCCGCCATGTCGCCCCGGTCTGGCGCGACAGCCAGACGGCATAGCTTTGGGCGTCATACCAGTTCACTCCGGTCACCGGCAGGTCGGGGCTATCGCCCGCCCGCGCCAGCGCGGGGCAGGCCCCGGCCGCGACGCAGGCGCCCCATTGCCGGTTGCTGACCTGCGTCGCCATGATCTCGACCGGCGCGGGCAGCGACACCTCGGCCATCGGCGCATCGGCGGGCAGGCCCCGGCGCTGCCAATCGCCATCCAGCCGGTGCCGGAAAGGCGCGGGCTCCAGCCGCACCAGCGTCGGCGTATCGACCGAGGCGCGCGGCCCGGATGCGGTCAGAAACAGGGCGCCGGCCAAGGCAAGGGCGGCGCTGGCGAAAAGCAGGCTGACGGGACGCATGCTGGTTTCCCCTTGTAAACGGACCCGCTGCGGCTGTTTCCGCGGCGGGCCGGATCGGGTTGTTCGGATCCGGCCCGGATCTGGCGCCGGACCCCGGTGGCTCGGATCGGGGGGCTCAGATCGGGCTGGGGGCCAGGACCTGGGTCATCAGGTCGTTGTTCCATTCCCCCTCGACGACGACATGCGCCGCCGCGCCCAGTTCAAAGGCCTCGATCAGGTTGTGGTTCACATAGGCGTAGATGCCGGGCTGTTCGAAGGTATAGACCATCATCCCTGCCGTGCCGCCCGGAATGAACCAGGTTTCCAGCCCGCGCTCGGGCGGGTTGCCGAACTTGCCCGTGGCCCAGACGTAATTGCCATGGCCGCCGATCAGGTGCGGGCGGGTGTCGCGGTTGGCCTGCGAATGGATAAAGGCCACGGTCTCGCCGACCTTCGCTTTCATCGCATTGTCGCCGGTCAGCGCGCCCACCGCGCCGTTGAAGACCACATGCGTGGGCGTCAGCGTCCGCATCACCTTGACGACATCCTCATAGCTTTCGCCGGCGCTGTCATAATTCTTCCAGTTGCCGTCGGCGTCGCGCGGCACGTAGAAATCCTGCTCGCCGATGTAGAACACCTTGTCATAGTGGACGGGTTCGCCTTCGCGGCCCTTCAGCCCCTCGCGCGGCAGCACCATGACGGCGCCGTTCATCCCCGAGACGACGTGGAAGGCCACCATGCCCGGAGGGGCGCAGTGATAGACGAAGACGCCCGGCTTGGTCGCCTTCCAGCGCAGCACGCATTTCTCGCCGGGGTTGATCTGGGTCAGCCCGCCGCCGCCAAGCGCCCCGGTCGAGGCGTGGAAGTCGATGTTGTGCATCAGCTCGTTCGTGTCGGGGTTGATCAGCGTCAGTTCAAGGTAATCGCCTTCGTGCACCACCATCAGCGGGCCCGGCACGGTGCCGTTGAAGGTCGAGGCCCAATAGGTCGCGCCGCTGTTGTCGAGCGTGATCTTTTTCTCCTGGATGGTCATTTCGAATTCGACCACCTTGGGGCCGCCGGTCGCCACCTGCTCATGTTCGTGCACGAAGGGCGGATCGACCAGTTTGACCTTCTGGCGGGGCAGCTGGGCGATGTCGGTGGCGGATGCCGGGGTCAGCACCGCTTTGGTTTCGGCGGCGGCTTGACGGACCTGCGTCATGGCTCCGGCGATGGCGGCGCCGGCCAGAACGGTGCGGCGGCTGAAGGACAGGGAGGTCATGACGGGTTCCTTTCACTCATGGCTTTGTATTCGGTGCGGTTCTTGATCCGCTGTCCCAATGATGCCGCGCCGCGCACGGGCCGTCGTTGAGCCGGATCAAGGAGGGTCGGGCAAATGGGCGCTTTACTTGTGGCAGCACAAAGAGCAGAGAGATTTCCGCCCCATCGCCGCGCCGGCGCCTCGATCCGCCGCCACCCGCCGCAGCCTTGGCCGAATCAAGGCCACCCCTGCGGTCGGGTGCCTTGGGGGCTCCGCTTGCGGTTTCCGGGCGATGTGCTGCGGGTGGTTCTGGCCACGCGCGGCGGTTCGCGGCGCGGGCATGAGCCGGTCTTGGGGGCCGGTCGCGGGGGCCGGCGGGGACGGCCGGGCTAGAAGGCCAGCGGCTCGATCCGGTCGGGGGTCCAGGGCGGATCCCATATCAGCGTGACCTCGGCGCTGGTCACGCCGGGGACGGCCAGCAGCGCCGCCTGCACGCCCAGCCGCAGCACCTCGGTCAGCGGGCAGCCGCGCGTGGTGGTGGTCATGGTGACCTCGGCGTGGCCCGCCTGTCGGCGGATGTCATAGATCATGCCCATGGCGATCAGGTCGCGCCCGGTTTCGGGGTCGAAGACGGCGCGCAGCGCCTGACGGATCTGGTCAGTCATCGCGCGCGCCTGCCCGCACCAGCAGCCGGTAGGCCTGACCCGAGCGGGCGAAATTCCCCGCCCATTCATGGCCGCGCTGCGCCAGTTCGGGAAACAGGAACATCGGCTCGCGGTCCAGCAGCGCAAACAGCACCTCGCCCGGCGCCAGCCCGGTGACGGCTTCAAGGATGCGCACCATGGGTTCGGGCGGCGTCAGGCCGGTCAGGTCCAGCTCATGCACCGCATCCGGCCACAGGCCCGCGTCATCGGCCGATCCGGGCGTCATCTCGGCATCCGGGCCGGGGGCCGGGGCCGGGGTGAACAGCACCTCCCATGTGCCGTCATCGCGCTGGCGGTCCTGACTGCCAAAGCCGCGGCTGGCCATGACGGTGAACAGCGGCGCCGGCCGGAACGGCGCCAGCAGATGCAGCGCCTGACCGGGGCTCAGCACATCGACGGCGGCCATGATGGCGCCAAAGGGATCCTCGCCGTCCCGGATGATCGGGCGGACGTCAAGCTCTAGCGGGGCGGGCTGGGTCACGATCTGGTCTCCGCACGGGGTCTGGGGTGAAGCAGGGGAAGCATGAGATGCGGCAACTGGCCGGGGCGCTCGGCAGGGGGCAGATGCGCCAGCTGCCTGACCGCGATCAACTCGCGACCGACCCCCAGCGCGCCAAGGCTCAGCAGCGCCATCGCCAGCCGGTAGCCGGCGGGGCTGGCGCCCAGCAGCGACAGGGCGCCAGCCAGCGTGCCCGCACACCACAGCGCAAGGCAGGCGCTGGCGGCGCGTGTGCTGCCCAGCTTTTGCACCATCGGCACCGGCTGATGGCCGATGCGCGGGGCAAAGACCTGAATCCATGTCAGAAAGCCCACGATCTTGAGCAATTGCGCCAGGGTCAGCGTCGACAGCCAGCCGACCAGCGCGACAAAGACCGCCGTTTCCGCCCAGGTGCCACCCCACAGCCAGCCGGGGATCGCCAGGGCCGCCGCCAGTGCCAGAAAGGCAAGGGCGGCGCGGCTCCACAGCATGTTGGGCTCCAGCGCGGGGCGGCGGCGGGCTTTCCACAGCTGCGCGATCTCGGTCAGATACAGCAGCGCCAGCAGCGCCAGCAGCGGCAGCAGCGCCAGCGCAAGGGCGGTGGCCCGCCCGGCAGAGCCGCCCGCCAGCAGCCACAACAGCGCGGCCAGCAGCAGGGCGACCAGCCCGGCGGCGGTCCAGAAGATGGCGCCGCGCAGCCGCCCGCCCTGTTCGGGGGCCAGCAGGAACATCGCAAACAGCTTGTAGGTGACGCCGCAGGCCGCAAGGCCAAGCCAGCCGGCGATGCCCAGAAGCAGATGCAGCGGCAGCATCGCGGACAGGTCCGGCGCCGGGCCAAGGCCCGCCAGCGCCAGCACCATCCGCCCGCCGCTAAGCCACAGCCCGACCAGCGCCGCCAGCGCCAGCAGGACCATCCTGACCTCGGCCAGATGCAGGCTGTCGCGGTGCCACAGCGTCGCCGTGACCATCACCGCCACCAAGGCAAAGCCCAGTCCGATCAGCACCGGCGCCAGCAGGAACAGCGGTTGCAGCGCCTGATGCCCGTCCAGCGCCAGAAACCCCAGCGCCAGCGCCAGTGTCCCGGTCGAGGTCGCGACCAGCGCCGGCAGCGCCAGCCCGGGAAAGGCCAGCGGGCGCGCGGCCAGCACCGGCACGAACTGGATCAGCGCCCCCAGCATGACCTGACAAAGCCAGCCCAGCACGAACAGATGCACCACCGCCAGATTGCTGCCCTGCGACCAGCCCTGCGGGTCCGCTGCGCCCAGAAGGCCCAGCGCGCAGCCGGCCAGCAGCATCGCCATGGCCGAGCCGAACCATACCAATGTCCAGCGCGAGAGATGCTTTCCCGCCATTGCCGCCCCTCCCGAAGTCATACAGGCAGGATACGCGCGCCGGGGGGGGCTTCGTTGTTCTTGGTCAAACAGGCGGATTTCTTTGCGTGTGGCGTGTCGCACCGTCCCCCGGATCAGCGCAAAAGACGCAGGCTGCCGCAGATGCGGTCCACCGCCTTGCGCGGCCCGCCCAGCAGGATCGCCTGCGGTGCGTGACCTGCCAGCGGTGCGGCGGCGATGCGGGCGGTGTAATCGGCGTAATCGCGCGCCTCGAAGGCGGCGCGCATATAGGCCAGCCGCAGCGGCAGGCCGGCTGCGGCGGCAAACAGCGCCGGCAGATCGGCGCCCGGGGCACCCAGAATCGGTAGCGCCACCGTGGTGATCCCGGCCAGCGCCACGCCGTCCTGCGCAGGCGTCGCGGCGCCGACCAGATCGGGGCGCAGCTGCCCAAGGCTCATGCCCAGCACGGCGGCGAAATTGGCCTTGAGGCCGGTGGGCAGGGTTTCGTCAAGGATGATGACGGGTTTCAGATGCATGGCAGATGTCCTTTCGCGCCCCCGCCATGCCATGCGGCGGCGGGCGGGGATTGGACGAAATTGACCTTCAGTGCCGGATCAGCGCGCCGGGCGTCACCCCGTAATGGCGGCGGAACTGCCGGATCAGATGCGCCTGATCGCAAAAGCCTGCGGCAATGGCGGCCTCGGCGGCGGGGGTGCCCGCCAGCAGCAGGCGGCGGGCGTGATCCACGCGGGCGCGCAGCACATGGCCATGCGGGGTCAGGCCGGTGGCGCGGCGGGTGCTGCGGATCAGATAAGAGGGGGTCAGCCCGACCCCGGCGGCCAGATCGGACAGGCCAAGATCGCAGCCCGCCGCGACCCCGACCGCGATCCGCTCCAGCAGGGCGCGGATGGCGGCGGGTTCGCGCCCCGGCACCCGCAGCCCGGCGCCGCCATAATGCGCAAAGGCCTGCGCCAGCACGTCATGCACCGCCTCTTCGATGGCCAGACGCGAGGGCGCGGCGGCGTTCAGGCAGGCCGCAAGCCCGGCCAGCGCCCGCGTCAGCTGCCGCCCGCGATCCTGCGGCGCGATCTCGGCAAAGCCGCGCAGCTTGCGCAGATCCAGCATCGCGCGCACCGCCTCTTCCGAGGCGTAAAGCATGTCGTAGCGCACCCGCCCCGCCGCCGCATGGCCGGTATGGGCCTCTTCGGGGTTCATCAGCGACAGCGAGCCGGCGGGCAGCACCATGCTTTCGCCCCGGCACAGATAGCCGCCGGCGCCCTCGGTAATCGCGCCGATGGCAAAGCCCGCATGCGCGTGGCGGGCAAAGGTCTGGGTGCTGAAGGCGGCCTCGAAAAGCTCGATGCCGTGAAGCCAGCCCAGATGGTGATAGCGGTTGCGCGGCATGGGGTGGGGATAACATGCGCCCGGCCCGGCCCGAAAGCCCGCGCGGGGTGTCAGATGTCGTCCCCGACCTCGTCGATCAGCGGGTCATAGCCTGCGACCGCCGCCAGCCGCTCGCGGTCGGTGATGATGACACGCGCGCCGTCCAGTGCGATGCCCTGCGTCTTCAGCCCCGACAGGGCGCGCGACAGGCTTTCCGGCGTCATGCCCAGATATGAGGCCAGATCGCGCTTTTCGACCGGCAGGGTAAAGCCGTTCACGCCGCCCTGCCGGTGGGCATGGCCCAGCAGCCATGCCGCCACCCGCTCGCGCGCGGTGCGCAGCTTGAGGTTCTTGGCCTGCCGCACCATGCCGCGATAGCCGCTGGCCAGTTCCGACATCACCGCCGCCGCCAGCTCGGGCTCGCGCCGGATGGCGGCGCGCAGGTCCACCGCGGGCAGCATCAGGATGCGCGACCGCTCCAGCGTGCGCGCCGACATCAGGTAACGCACATCGCGGATGCAGGCCGCCAGAATGAAGCTGGAGACCGGGCGCACCATGGCCATCACCGCCTCGCGCCCGTTCCAGTCGGCATGCAGCGCCACGCTGCCCTCGACGAGGATATGCAGGAAATCGGCGCGCTCGCCCTGGGTGAACAGGTCCAGCTGCGGCGGGAAGGCTTGCGAATAGCTGACCGCCATCAGCCCCTCGAAGGTCTGGGTCGAGACCTCGCGGAACAGCGGCAGGCTGCGGATGGCGGGCTTTTCCTCGTCCCTCAAGAATCGATCCTTGTCACTTGGTTGATTGATATTTGGTAAGTGAACGATCAACTACAAGCAAGTGGAATCCGGGATTCCCGCAGGCTTGAGCGCGACATGGTCCCATTTCCTTATGAACAAGTCGCAATTCAAGCGCGATTTTCGGCCGGACCGGTCCATAATTGATCCATGTCAAAGTTGCGCCCCTCCGGCCATGATGGGCCACCTGCAACCCTTTGCCTCAGCGGCGAAGCGGATGACAGGAGCAAGTCATGCCGGAACACCATCCCCCGTCCCGCCAGGACCAGCAGCGGGCGCTATGGCTAAGCACATTGGCCTTTACCCTGTGCTTTGCCGTCTGGACCATTTTCTCGATCATCGGCATCACCATCAAGGCCCAGCTGGGCCTGTCGGAATTCCAATACGGGCTTTTGATCGCGACGCCGGTGCTGACCGGCTCGCTGACGCGGCTGGTGCTGGGCGTCTGGACCGAGCGGTTCGGCGGCCGCATCGTCTTTGCCGCGCAGATGATCCTGGCCGGGATGGCCACATTCGCGCTGACATGGGCTGACAGCTATCCGACCTTTCTGCTGGCGGCGCTTGGCGTCGGGCTGGCGGGCGGATCCTTCATCATCGGTGTCGCCTACGTCTCGAAATGGTTCCCGGCCGAACGGCAGGGGCTGGCGCTTGGCACCTTTGGCATGGGCAATGTCGGCGCGGCGGTGACCAAGTTTCTGGCGCCCTTCGTGCTGGTCGCCATGGGCTGGCAGGGCGTGGCCGAGATCTGGGCCGGGGCCATCGCATTGATGGGTGTGGCCTTTTACCTGCTGGCCAAGGACGACCCGGATTTCGCCGCCCGCCGCGCGCGGGGCGTGCAGGCTCCGACGCTGGCGCAGCAATTCGCGCCGCTGAAGAACCTGCAGGTCTGGCGGTTCGCGCTGTATTATTTCTTCGTCTTCGGCGGCTTCGTCGCGCTGGCGCTGTGGCTGCCGCACTATCTGGTCGCGGTTTACGGCATCGACCTGCGCACGGCGGGCATGGCGGCGGCGGCCTTCAGCCTGTCGGCCAGCCTGTTCCGGGCCTATGGCGGCGCGCTGTCGGACCGCTTTGGCGCCCGGACGGTGATGTATTGGACCTTCGGCTTTTCGGTGCTGTTGCTGATCATGCTGTCCTATCCGCCGGCGGATTACGTCATCCACGGCAAGGACGGCGACATCGCCTTTTCGACCCGGATGGATCTGTGGCCCTTTGTCGCGACGATCTTTGCGCTGGGGTTCTTCATGAGCCTGGGCAAGGCAGCGGTCTTCAAACATATTCCGGTCTATTATCCCGGCCATGTCGGCGCGGTCGGCGGTCTGGTCGGGATGATCGGGGGCTTAGGCGGTTTTGTCCTGCCCATCGCCTTTGGCGCGCTGCTGGACCTGACCGGGGTCTACACCTCGTGTTTCGCGCTGCTTTTGGGGGTGGTGCTGGTCTCGCTGGGCTGGATGCACATGACGATCCGCGCGATGGAGCGGCAGGCGCAGGGGAAGGTGCTGGACCAGTTGCCCGCCTTTGCAGAGCTGGCTGAAATCCACGTGCCGGGCCAGACCGAGATGCCCCGCGTGATCGAGGACTGGCGCCCCGAGGACGCCAGCTTCTGGGCCGACAAGGGCCGACGCATTGCGCGGCGCAACCTGTGGTTGTCGATCCCGGCGTTGGTTCTGGCCTTTGCGGTCTGGATGGTATGGTCGGTGGTCATCGCGCGCCTGCCCGCCATCGGCTTTACCTTCTCGCAGGATCAGCTGTTCTGGCTGGCGGCGCTGCCGGCGCTGTCGGGGGCGACGCTGCGCATCTTTTACAGCTTCATGGTGCCAATCTTTGGTGGCCGGCTGTGGACGACGCTGTCCACCGCCTCGCTGCTGATCCCGGCCATGGGCATCGGCTACGCAGTGCAGAACCCCGAAACGCCCTATCTGATCTTTGTCGTGCTGGCGCTGCTGTGCGGGCTGGGCGGCGGCAACTTCTCGTCCTCGATGGCCAATATCGGCTTCTTCTTTCCGCGTGCCGAAAAGGGCAATGCGATGGCGCTGAATGCAGGTCTGGGCAATCTGGGCGTGTCGATCATGCAGTTTCTGGTGCCGGTCGTCATCACCATGGGCGTCTTTGGCGCCTTGGGCGGGACGCCGCAGCAGCTCAGCACTGGCGGTCAGGTCTGGATGCAGAACGCAGGCTTTGTCTGGGTGCCCTTCATCATCGCGGCAACCGTCGCGGCATGGCTCGGCATGAATGACATCGCCGATGCCAAATCCAGTTTCCGCGAACAGGCGGTGATCTTTTCGCGCCGGCACAACTGGATCATGTGCCTGCTTTATGTCGGCACCTTCGGCAGCTTCATCGGCTATTCCGCCGCCTTCCCGATGCTGACGAAACTGGCCTTTCCGCAGGTCAATGCGCTGCAATACGCCTTTCTGGGCCCGCTGATCGGCGCGCTCAGCCGGGCGGGCAGCGGCTGGCTGGCCGACCGGGTCGGCGGCGCGCGCGTCACCTTCTGGGTGTTCACGGGCATGATCGCATCGGTTCTGGTCATCATCCAGGGGCTGAACGGCGGCAGTTTCGCGCTGTTCTTTGCGGGCTTCATGGCGCTGTTCTTCTTCTCGGGCGTGGGCAACTCGTCAACCTTCCAGATGATCCCGGTGATCATGCGCAAGGAAATCGCGCGGCTTTACCCCGATGCCACCCCCGAGGAACGCCGCCGTCAGGCCGAACGTGAATCGGCGGCCATCGTGGCCTTTACCGCCGCGATCGGGGGCTATGGCGGGTTCTTCATCCCCAAGGCCTTTGGCAGCGCCATCCACCTGACCGGCGGTGCCGGGGCCGCGCTTTGGGGCTTTCTGGCCTTTTACCTCATCTGCATCGCGGTGACCTGGGGCGTCTACGCGCGCCGGGGCGGGATGCTGCACGACATCGAACACGGGCGCGCGGTCTCGGCCGCCCCCGCCGCGTAACCCAGAACACAAGAAAGACAGCGAAATGAGCCATCTACTGGATCGCCTGAATTTCCTGACCAGCCTGCGCAACGACACATTCGCGGATGGACACGGCCAGACCACCGTCGAAAGCCGCGACTGGGAGGACACCTATCGCGCCCGCTGGCGCCACGACAAGATCGTGCGCTCGACCCATGGCGTGAACTGCACCGGGTCGTGCTCGTGGAAGATCTACGTCAAGTCGGGCATCGTGACCTGGGAAACCCAGCAGACCGATTACCCGAGGACGCGGCCCGACCTGCCCAACCACGAACCGCGCGGCTGCGCCCGGGGCGCAAGCTACAGCTGGTATCTGTATTCCGCGAACCGGGTGAAGACGCCGCTGATCCGGGGCCGGCTGATGCGGCTGTGGCGCGAGCGGCGCAAGACCATGGCGCCTCTGGAGGCATGGGCCTCGATCCAGAGCGACGCGGCTGCGCGCGACAGCTATACCCGCATCCGCGGCAAGGGCGGTTTCGTGCGCGCCACATGGGACGAGGCGCTGGAGATCACCGCCGCCGCGAACCTTTACACCGCCAAGACCTATGGCCCCGACCGCGTCTTCGGCTTTTCGCCGATCCCGGCCATGTCGATGATCTCTTATGCCGCAGGCACGCGGTATCTGTCGCTTCTGGGCGGCACCTGCATGTCGTTTTACGACTGGTATTGCGACCTGCCGCCGGCCAGCCCGCAGACCTGGGGCGAACAGACCGATGTGCCGGAATCGGCCGACTGGTATAATGCCGGTTATCTGATCCTCTGGGGCTCGAACGTGCCGCAGACCCGCACGCCGGACGCGCATTTCTATACCGAGGCGCGCTATCGCGGCACCAAATCAGCCGTCATCTGCCCCGATTACTCCGAGGCCGCCAAGTTCGGCGACATCTGGCTGAACGCCAAGCAGGGCACGGATGCCGCTATCGGCATGGCGTTCGGCCATGTCATTCTGCGCGAATTCCATCTGGACCGGCAGGCCCCCTATTTCGAGGACTACTGTCGCCGCTATTCCGACATGCCGATGCTGGTGCGGCTGGACGAACAGGACGGGCGCTTGGTACCGGGCCGGCAGCTGCGCGCCTCGGATCTGGATGGCGGGCTGGGCCAGAGCAACAACCCCGAATGGAAAACCGTCGCGCTGGACGAGGTCAGCGGCAATCTGGTCGTCCCGAACGGCTCGATCGGCTTTCGCTGGGGCGAAGAGGGGCGCTGGAACCTGCAGCAGCAAGCGGGCAGCGATGAGGTGCGCCTGAAGCTGAGCCTAATTCTGGAAGAGGACCGCGACGATGTGGTGGGCGTCGATTTCCCGTGGTTCGGCGGCATGGCCAGCAATGGCTTTGCCATGGACGACCGCGCCGAGGTGCTGACCCGCAACGTGCCGGTCAAACGCCTGAAGCTCGCCGATGGCAGCGAGGCACTGGTCGCTACCGTGTTCGATCTTTTCTGCGCCAACTACAGCCTTGACCGGGGTCTGGGTGGCGAACACACCGCCACCAGCTATGACGCCGACGTGCCCTTTACCCCCGCCTGGGCCGAGCGCATCACCGGCGTGCGTCGTGACAAGATCATCCAGGTGGCGCGCGAATTCGCCACCAACGCCGAAAAGACCAATGGCCGCTCCATGGTCATCATCGGCGCGGCGATGAACCATTGGTTCCACATGGACATGAATTATCGCGCCGTCATCAACATGCTGGTGATGTGTGGCTGCGTCGGCCAGTCGGGCGGCGGCTGGGCGCATTACGTCGGGCAGGAAAAGCTGCGCCCGCAGACCGGCTGGACGGCGCTGGCCTTTGCGCTGGACTGGTCGCGCCCGCCGCGCCACATGAACGCGACCAGCGCCTTTTATGCCCATACCGACCAGTGGCGCTATGAGACGGTGACGGCGCGCGAGCTGTTGTCGCCCACCGCACCCAAGGGTGATTGGGACCGGCTGAGCCTGATCGACTATAACATCCGCGCCGAACGCATGGGCTGGCTGCCCTCGGCGCCGCAACTGCGCCAGAACCCGCTGGAGGTGGGCCGCGCCGCCCGCGCCGAGGGCCTGCCGGTCAAGGATTACGTCACACGCGGGCTGAAGGACGGCTCGCTGGAGATGTCCTGTCAGGACCCGGACGCCCCGGAAAACTGGCCGCGCAACCTGTTCGTCTGGCGCTCGAACCTGCTGGGCTCGTCGGGCAAGGGGCATGAATATTTCCTGCGCCACCTTCTGGGCACCGACCATGGCGTACAGGGCAAGGATCTGGGCGAGGAAGGCGGCGTGAAACCCGTCGAGGCCGTCTGGCATGACCGCGCCCCCGAGGGGAAACTGGACCTGCTGGTCACCATCGACTTTCGCATGTCGACCACCGCCGTCTATGCCGACATCGTCCTGCCGACCGCCAGCTGGTATGAAAAGGACGACATGAACACCTCGGACATGCATCCGTTCATCCACCCGCTGCAGGCGGCCGTGGACCCGGCCTATGAGTCCAGGACCGACTGGGAGATCTTCAAAGCAGTCGCGAAAAAGGTGTCGGAGCTGGCGCCGGGCGTGCTGGGCGTGGAAACCGACGTGGTGCAGCTGCCCTTGCAGCATGACAGCACCGGCGAGATCGCCCAGCCCTTCGTCGCCGACTGGAAACAGGGGCAATGCGATCTGATCCCGGGCGTCACCGCGCCCTCTTATATCGAGATCGAGCGCGATTACCCGAACATCTACAAGCGGTTCACCGCGCTAGGCCCCTTGATGGAAAAGGTCGGCAATGGCGGCAAGGGGATTTCGTGGGACACCAAAACCGAGGTGCATCACCTGCAGGCCCTGAACGGCACCGTCACCGATGAGGGCGTGACCAAGGGCATGGCCCGCATCGACACCGCCATCGACGCGGCCGAGGTGGTTCTGATGCTGGCGCCCGAAACCAATGGCGAGGTCGCGGTCAAGGCGTGGGACGCGCTGTCCAAGGCAACGGGCATCCGCCACCGCCATCTGGCCGAGGTCAAGGAGGACGAAAAGATCCGCTTCCGCGACATTGCCGCCCAGCCGCGCAAGATCATCTCGTCGCCCACATGGTCGGGGATCGAAAGCGAAGAGGTCTGCTACAACGCCGGCTGGACCAATGTGCATGAGCTGATCCCGTGGCGCACCGTCACCGGCCGCCAGCAGCTGTATCAGGATCACGAATGGATGCGCGCCTTTGGCGAAGCCTTCGTGACATGGCGCCCGCCGGTGGACCTGAAGACCGTGGGCCATGCAGCGACGAAATCGCTGGGCTCGGCGGAAAAGCATGTCGTGCTGAACTTCCTGACGCCGCACCAGAAATGGGGCATCCATTCGACCTATACCGACAACCTGTTGATGCTGACGCTGAACCGGGGCGGACCGGTGGTCTGGATTTCGGAAACCGACGCCCGCACCGCAGGCATCGTCGACAATGACTGGGTCGAGGTCTTCAACGCCAATGGCGCCATCGCCGCCCGCGCCGTAGTCAGCCAGCGGATCAAGGACGGCAGCATGTTCATGTATCACGCGCAGGAAAAGATCGTGAATACGCCCGGCAGCAAGGTCACCGGCAAGCGCGGCGGCATCCACAACTCGGTCACGCGCATCGTGCCCAAGCCCACCCATATGATCGGCGGCTATGCCCAGCTGGCCTACGGCTTCAACTATTACGGCACCGTTGGCGCCAATCGGGACGAATTCGTCATCGTCCGCAAACTGGATCAGGTCGACTGGCTTGATCAACCCGCAACCCAAACTCCGGAGGCCGCGGAATGAAAGTTCGTGCGCAAATCGGCATGGTGCTGAACCTGGACAAGTGCATCGGCTGTCACACCTGTTCGGTCACCTGCAAGAACGTCTGGACCTCGCGCGAGGGCGTCGAATACGCGTGGTTCAACAATGTCGAAACCAAGCCCGGCATCGGCTATCCCAAGGATTGGGAAAACCAGAAACGCTGGAACGGCGGCTGGACGCGGACGCGGTCGGGCAAGCTGCAACCCAAGCAGGGCGGCAAATGGCGCATTCTGGCCAATATCTTTGCCAACCCCGACCTGCCGCAGATCGACGATTTCTATGAGCCGTTCGATTTCGACTACGACCACCTGAAATCCGCCCCGGAAATGCAGGCATTCCCGACCGCGCGCCCGCGTTCCAAGCTGACCGGCGAGCGGATGGAGAAAATCGAATGGGGCCCGAACTGGGAGGAAATCCTGGGCGGTGAATTCGCCAAGCGCAGTCAGGATTACAATTTTGACGGCGTGCAGAAGGACATCTATGGCGAGTATGAAAATACCTTCATGATGTATCTGCCGCGGCTTTGCGAACACTGCCTGAACCCGGCCTGTGTCGCATCCTGTCCCTCGGGCGCGATCTACAAGCGCGAGGATGACGGTGTCGTCCTGATCGATCAGGAAAAATGCCGGGGCTGGCGCATGTGCGTCTCGGGCTGCCCCTATAAAAAGATCTATTACAATTGGTCCTCGGGCAAATCTGAAAAGTGCATCCTGTGCTATCCGCGTCTGGAAAGCGGCCAGCCCACGGTCTGTTCGGAAACCTGCGTCGGGCGCATCCGCTATCTGGGGGTGATGCTCTATGACGCCGACAAGATCGCCGAGGCCGCCGCGACGGAATCGGAAATGGATCTTTACGACGCGCAGCTGGGCGTCTTCCTTGACCCGAATGACCCGGCGGTGATCGCCGCCGCCCGTGCCGAGGGCATCCCCGAGGATTGGATCAAGGGCGCGCAGAACTCGCCCATCTGGAAGATGGCGATGGAATGGAAGATCGCCTTCCCGCTGCATCCCGAATACCGCACCCTGCCCATGGTCTGGTATGTGCCGCCGCTGTCGCCGATCCAGAACGCCGCCGAGGCGGGCAAGATCGCGGCGCAGGACGACATGCCCGATGTGCGCAGCCTGCGCATCCCGCTGCGCTATCTGGCGAATATGCTGACGGCGGGCGACGAGGCCCCGGTCGCGGCGGCGCTGGAGCGGATGCTGGCCATGCGCAGCTACATGCGGTCAAAGAATGTCGATGGCGTGGTCAATCTGGGTGTGGCGCAGCGCGTCGGCCTGACGCCCCTGCAGATCGACGAGATGTATCAGCTGCTGGCCATCGCCAATTACGAGGATCGTTTCGTCATCCCGACCACGCATCGCGAACTGGTCGAGGATGCCTATGACCTGAAGGGCGGGTGCAGCTTTACCGACGGCAACGGCTGCTCGTCGGGCCATAGCGCGCAAAAACTGTTCTCGGGCAAGAAATTCCGCAGCCCGCAGGAGTTCATCGCATGAAAACCTTCAAAGCCTTGTCATTGCTGCTGACCTATCCGACGCCCGATCTGCAACAGGCGGTGCCCGCCATCGCCGGGCTCTTGCTCAGCGAGCGGGTGCTTGACCCCGCGCGCGTCGAGGCGCTGGCGCCCCTGCTGGACCGGCTGGCGGCGCTGGATATCTATGATCTGCAAGAGGAATACGTGCTGCTCTTCGACCGCTCGCGCACGTTGTCGCTGAACCTGTTCGAACATATCCACGGCGAAAGCCGTGACCGGGGCGGCGCCATGGTCGACCTGCTGGAGATGTATCGCGCCGGCGGTTTCGATCTGGCCGGCAGCGAGCTGCCCGACCACCTGCCGGTCCTGCTGGAATATCTCTCGACCCGCCCCTTGGCCGAGGCGCGAGAGGTGCTGCAGGGCGCCGGCCATATTCTGGTGGCGCTGAGCGAACGGCTGTCGCGGCGCGACACGGCCTATGCGGCCGTGTTCCATGCGCTGGTCGCCATCGCCGAGGCCGATCCCGCCACGCAAGAGGCCGAGACCCTGCTGGGCGTCAGAGACGACGATCCGCAGGATCTGGCCGCGCTGGATGCCGTCTGGGCCGAGGCTCAGGTGATGTTCGGCCCCGATCCCAATGCCGGCTGCCCGGTCAGCCGCGATCTTCTGGCCCGCATGGACGCCGCGCCCACCCCGCGCGTCGCCAGCTGAGGAGGAACAGATGAACCACTTCCTGTTCGGGGTTTACCCCTATATCGCCATTACCGTGATGATCCTTGGCTCGGTCGTGCGCTATGAAACCGAGCCCTTCACCTGGAAATCCTCGTCCAGCCAGCTGTTGCGGCGCAAGCAGTTCGTCATCGGCTCGGTGCTGTTCCATCTGGGCGTGCTGATGATCCTTGGCGGCCATTTCGTCGGGTTGCTGACGCCGATCGCGGTCTGGGACGCGCTGGGGGTCAGCCATGGCGCCAAGCAGGTCTTTGCCATGCTGATGGGCGGTTTCGCCGGCATCCTCGCCATGGTCGGCGGGCTGATCCTGCTGCACCGCCGCCTGACCGATCCGCGCATCCGCGCCAACTCGACGCTGGCCGATACCGGCATCCTGATCCTGCTGATGGCGCAGCTGACGCTGGGCCTGTGCACGATCCTCGTCTCGGCCCAACATCTGGACGGGCATGAGATGGTCAAGCTGATGCAATGGGCGCAGGGCGTCGTCTATTTCGGCGCCGATCCGGCGGCGCATCTGGTGGATGTGGCGTTGATCTTCAAGCTGCATATCCTGCTGGGGCTGACGATCTTTGTGCTGTTCCCGTTCACCCGTCTGGTCCACATGCTGTCGGCGCCGGTGCGCTACCTGTGGCGTCCGGGCTATCAGATCGTGCGCTCGAAACGCGGTGCCAAGCCGGGCGCCGGGCTGGCGCTGATCGGCCGTGACCGTGCCGCCCGCGATGCCCGCGCCGCCGAGGTCTGGCAGCGCGACCAGCAGACCCAGCACCCGGCGGAGTAAGCATCATGGAGATCAAACCCCTGCTGCCGCCGGTCACCGTCAACGGCGTGACCATCCCCCCCGAGCGCATCGCCGCCGAGGCGCAGAACCATCCCGCGCCCAAGGGCAAGCCGGGCCTTGCGTGGAAAGCTGCTGCCCGCGCGCTGGCCCTGCGCGAGATCCTGCTGCAAGAGGCGCGGGCCCGTGGCCTTAGCCCCGATCCGGCCGAACTGTCGCCCGGCCGCTGGGAGACCGAGGAAGAGGCGCTGATCCGGCAATTGCTGGATCAGGCCATCGCCCCGGTCCTGCCCGACGAGGCCGAGCTGCGCGCGCTTTACGACGCTGCCCCCGACCGTTTCCGGGCGCCGTCGCTCTATGAGGCAGCGCATATCCTGCTGGCCGCGCCAGAGACCGACGCCGATGCACAGGCGCTGGCGCGGCAGACGGCGCAGGCGCTGCTGGCCGAACTGCGCCAATCGCCGCGCCGCTTTGCCGAGCTGGCCGCGCGCCACAGCGCCTGTGCCTCGCGCGATCAGGGCGGGTTGCTGGGGCAGCTCGCCTCGGGCGATACCGTGCCGGAATTCGAGGCCGCGCTGGCCGGGATGGATGAGGGCGCGATCAGCGAGCCGGTGGAAACCCGCTATGGCATCCATCTGATCCGGCTGGACGCGCGGGCGCGGGGCGAGGTGCTGCCCTTTGACGCCGTGCTGCCGCATCTGCGCGAAGCGCAGGAAAAGGCCGCATGGATCCGCGCCAGCCGCGCCCTGACCGCAGAGCTGGTCGCCGAGGCGCAGGTGACCGGCATCGCCATGAGCGAGGTCGCGGCATGAAGCTGGGCTATGTCACCTTGTCGGGGCGCGGCGCCATCGACGCGCTGCTGGCGCAGGTGGTCGCGCAGCTGGAGGCCGGGGGCCTGCGCCTTGCCGGCACGGTCCAGACCAATATCGAGCGCACCGACCGGCGCTGCGACATGGACCTGCGGCTGCTGCCCGACGGGCCGACCGTGCGCATCAGCGTCGATCGCGGCGCCGAGGCGCGCGGCTGCCGGCTGGATGCCGGGGCGCTGGAGCAATCCGTGCTGTGGACCGCCGGCGCGCTGGAGGGCGCCGAAATGCTGGTGGTGAACAAGTTCGGCAAGCAAGAGGCCGAGGGCAGGGGGCTTGCCCCCATCATCGCCGAGGCGCTGTCGCGCGGCCTGCCGGTGCTGGTCGGCGTCAACGGGCTGAACCTGCCGCCGTTTCTGGAATTTGCAGGTGGTCTGGCCCATGCCCTGCCGCCCCGGCCCGAGGCGATCCTTGACTGGTGCCGCAGCGCCTGCGCCGCGCCGACCGCCGCCTAATCGGGGCGGACCGGGTGCAGCAGCGGCAGGAAATCACCCTGCCGCGCCAGCACATCGGCCAGCGTATGGCGGTCCAGCACCGCAAGGAAGCCGGCCAGCGCCTCGTTCAGCACCGAGGTCAGGCCGCAGGCCGGGGCGATGATGCAGCTGCCGCAGCCGACCAGATCGAAATCGTCCTCGGTGTGGCGGATCAGCGCACCCACGTTGATCTGCTCGGCCGGACGCGCCAGCCGCACACCGCCGCCGCGCCCGCGCACGCTGGCCAGATAGCCCGCATTCACCAGATCGTTGATCACCTTCATCAGGTGGTTTTGCGAGATGCCATAAGCCCTTGCGATCTCGGCGATCGAACACAGCCGGTCCGGTTGCCGCCCCAGATACAGCAGCACCCGCATCGCGTAATCGGTGTATCGCGTCAGCCGCATCGCCGGTCTCCAAAAGATGCAAATCATTTGCATCATTTTTGACGCGGGGTATAGATGCATCACATATGCATGTTTTCGACTCAGCACAGTGGCAGCCCCGCAGGAGTTCCCGATGACCCGCACTCTCAGCCCCCGCACGATCGAACTGGTCAAGGCGACCCTGCCCGCGCTTCAGGCGCATGGGCTGGACGTCGTGCATGAAATGTATGCCCGCATGTTCCGCGACCCCGAGATCCGCGACCTGTTCAACCAGTCGCATCAGGGCGTCAGCGACGCCCAGCCGCGGGCGCTGACCGGCGCGATTCTGGCCTATGCCGCCAATATCGACAATCTGTCGGCGCTGGCCCCGGCGGTCGAACGCATTGCGCAGAAACATGTCGGCCTGCAGATCCTGCCCGAGCATTACCCGCATGTCGCCGACGCGCTGCTGGGCGCCATCGGCCATGTTCTGGGCGATGCCGCCACGCCCGAGATCCTTGCCGCATGGGGCGAGGCCTATTGGTTCCTTGCCGATATCCTGATCGCGCGCGAGCGCCGGGTCTATGACGATCAGGCCGCTGCCTCGGGGGGCTGGAACGGCTGGCGCGATTTCCGCATCGCCGAGGTGATCCGCGAAAGCAATGTCATCACCTCGTTCCTGCTGCGCCCGGTCGATGGCGGGCCGGTGATGCTGCACAAGCCGGGCCAGTATCTCAGCTTTTCGATCGAGATCGACGGCCATGCCCCGGCCAAGCGCAACTATTCGATCTCGTCCGCGCCGGACCGCGCCGGCTATCGCATCAGCGTCAAGGCCGAGCCGCTGGGGCTGGTCTCGCGCTGGCTGCATGCGCAACCTGCGGGCACGGTGCTGAAGGTCGCCGCCCCGGCGGGCGAGTTCTGCCTGGAGGAACTGCCGCCGCGTCCGGCGGTGCTGCTGTCGGGTGGGGTCGGGCTGACGCCGATGGTCTCGATGCTGGAATGGCTGGTGGCGCAGGGCGCGCGGCAACCGGTGCATTACATCCACGGCACGCATGACCGCGACAGCCACGCCATGCGCGATCATATCCGCGCGCTGGCCGCGCAGGGCCATGCGGTGCAGGTAAGCGATTTCCACCAGTCGCCGCTGCCTGACGAGGTGGCGGGCCGCGATTACGATCAGGCCGGGCTGATCACCGACGATTGGCTTTTGGCGCATACGCCGGGGGCTGCGGCCGATTATTACATCTGCGGGCCCCGGCCCTTTCTGCGCGCGGCGGTGCTGGCGCTGTCGCGGGCGGGGGTGCCTTCCGGGCGGATCCATTATGAGTTCTTCGGCCCCGCTGACGAGTTGCTGGCGGCGTGATGGACGACTTTACCCTGGCGCGGGTGATCCATGTCCTTGCGGTGGTGCTGTGGATCGGCGGCGTGGCTTTCGTCACGCTGGCGCTGATCCCGGCCATCCGGGACGGGCACCCGCCCGGGCAGCGGCTGGCCCAGTTCCACCGCGTCGAGGCGCGCTTTTCCGGGCAGGCCCGGATCTGGGTCGCCCTGACCGGGGCCAGCGGGCTGTGGATGCTGTGGCGCGGCCAGATCTGGGACCGCTTCACCACGCCCGACTTCTGGTGGATGCATGCCATGGTCGCGGTCTGGCTGGTCTTTGCCGCGATGCTCTATGTGATCGAGCCGCTGGCGCTGCACCGGCGCATGGCGCGCTCGGCCACGCCCGAGCGTGACTTTGCCCGGCTGGAGGCGCTGCATCGGCTGTTGCTGGCCGCCTCGCTGATCACGATTGCGGGCGCGGTCGGCGGCGCACATGGTTTGTTCTAGAGGGCTTTCCCGGGCCGCTCAGCCCCTTGCGCGCAGCGCCCGCACCAGCCTGACGGCCCGGCGCAGCGCCGTCAGGCCGGTGCCGATGACCAGCAGCCACAGCGCCAGATACAGGATCTGGCCATGGCCCTGCCACAGCGGTTCGGCCAGACTGAGCAGCGTGGCCCCCGTGACCAAGGCCATGCGGTGCTGCTTGGCCATCGGCCCCGAGAAATCGGCGGGCAGCCCGCAATTCACCCCCAATTCGCGCAGATAGGCGGTCAGAAAGGCCATGGCCGCCGCCGCCCAGCCCAGCGAGGGCGCAGACAGCGACAGGCCCAGCCCCAGCAGGATCAGCAGATCCGACACGCGGTCGGGAAACTCGTTCCAGAACCCGCCATCTGGGCCGCCGCGCCCGGCCTCGACCGCGACCATGCCGTCGAACAGGTTGCACAAGAGCCGCAGCTGGCACAGCCCCGCCGCCAGCACCAAAAGCAGGGCCCGGCCCCAGCCGGCCACGCCGCCCGCCGACCAGAAGGCCGCGCCGGCACCCGCCGCCGCCACCATGCCGGCGATCGAGATCTGGTTGGGCGTGACCGTCGTGCCCGCCAGCCAGCGCGTCACTTGCGCCGCCCATCCGGTCTGGCGGCTGGCCAGTGGCCTGCGATTTGACAGATCGACCATGGCTTACCCCACATTCCAGACATAGCGCGTGACATGGAAAAAGATCGGCGCGGCAAAGACCACCGAATCCAGTCGGTCGATGAAACCGCCATGGCCAGCGATGGTATGGCCCCAGTCCTTGACGCCGCGGTCGCGCTTGATGGCCGACATCACCAGCCCGCCGGCCGCGCCCAAAGCCGTGATCATCAGCGCCATCCCCGCCGCCTGTAGCGGGCGGAACGGCGTCATCCACCACAGCGCGACGCCAATGGCGCTGGCCGACAGGACGCCCCCGGCGAGCCCCTCGACCGTTTTCGAGGGCGACAGCTTCGGTGCCAGCTTGCGCCGCCCGATCAGCTTGCCCCAGACATATTGCAGCACGTCCGACAGCTGCACCACGATCACCAGCCATGCGATCAGCAGTACGTTGCGCCCGCCATAGCCGGGGATCTTCAGGTCCAGCAGCGCCGGCACATGCGACACGCAAAAGACGCAGATCATCAGCGCCCATTGCATCTCGGCCACGCGCACGAGGTAGTTGCGGGTTTCCCCCGCCAGCACCGAGACGATGGGCAGCAGCAAGAACACCCAGACCGGGATGAAAATCGCGTAAAGCCCATACCAGCCGATCCAGACCAGCCAGAACTGCACCGGCAGCACGATGAAGAACGCGGCGGCCAGCGTGCGGTGATCGGCGCGGGTGGCATTGGTCAGCGTCATGAATTCGCGCAGCGCCGCAAAGGCGCAGATCGCAAACAGCCCGATCACCCCCGCGCGCCCGCCCAGAAAGGCCAGCGCCAGGGCCAGCACCATCAGCCACCATGCGCGGATGCGGTCGTTCAGATTTTCGATGGCGGCGTTCTGGCCCTGCGGCGAATAGCGCCGGCCCAGCAGCGCGCCAATGACCGAGGCCAGCACCAGCACGCCGCCGATGCCCAGAATGACGGTCAACAGATCGTGGCGGGCGGGGCTCATGGGGCCTCCTTGGGGGCTGGCACGGGTTCGGCGGGGGCGTCCGTCTCGGGGCGGGGGCGCAGCGCCAGCAGCGCGGCGCGGGCGCGGGCCAGAAAATCGGCCTTGGCCTCACCCGCAGCCAGATGCAGCGGCGCGCCAAAGACGGTCTTGCACATCAGCGGCACCGGGATCACCGCCCCTTTGGGCAAGACGCGGTTCAGGTTCTCGATCCAGACCGGCACCAGATCGATCTCGGGGCGCTGGCTGGCAAGGTGAAAGAGCCCGCTGCGGAACGACAGCAGCGCCGCATCGGTCTGGTTGCGGGTGCCCTCGGGAAACAGGATCAGCGAGTCGCCCGCATCCAGTGCCTCGGCCATCTGCGCGATGGCGGTGCCGGGCACGGCCTCGCCCTTGCGTTCGATCAGCAGGGCGTTGAAGACCTCGCCGCCGACAAAGCGCCGCAGCCGGCCGCTGCGCCAGTAATCCGCCCCCGCCACCGGTCGGGTCGCGCGCTGCTGGCGCGGCGGCAGCACCGCCCAGATCAGGATGAAATCGCCGTGGCTGGCGTGGTTGGCGAAATAGATCCGCTGGCGCGCCGCATCCGGGGCGACGCCCTGCCAGATCGGCTGCACCGCCGTGACCGCGCGGGCGAAAAAGGTGATGATCCGCCCGCTAAGCCGGGCCAGCGCCCGGCGGGCCGCGCCCTGCCGTGTCATCCTTCCTCCTGTCCGTCCCCTGATCAGACACTAGCCCATCCGGGCGTCATGGCAATTCCGCCCCGCAGATGACGCAGCGGCGCCGCATATGGATCAGGAATGGCCCCAGACCACAGCGCCCTCATGGCGCTTGATGGCGTGGCGCAGGCTGTCAAAGGCCAGCGTGACATGGTTCGCCAGCCGGTCCGAGGCCGGGTTGCGCGCGCCGCCCGCCTTGCGCATGATCCCCAGCGCGCGGTTGGGCTGGGGGATCTGATAGGGCAGCACGGTGATGCGGCTGCTGTCGCGCAGCGCAAAGACCACCGAGAACGGCAGCACGGCCAGCGCGTCGGTCTCGGTCAGGAAATTCACCACGCTCATCAGCGAGCCGCCGGAATAGCGGATGTTGAGGTCGGACATGCCGATGCTCATCAGGATCATCTGCAGGTCCGACATCAGCGGCGATCCGGGCAGCGGCGCGACCCAGGGATAGGTGGTCATGTCGCGCGCCTCGATCGGGCGCTTGCGCAGCAGCGGATGCGCCTGCCGGCAGGCGACGACATTGCGCCCGTGCAGAATCTCGGTGAATTCGAAACCCGGCCCGGACGAGACCTCGCCCATGGCGACGATGCCCAGATCGATCTGGTCGCCCTCAAGCGCCGCGACCACCTCGGGCAGGTTCATGTAGCTTTGCTGGACGATGATCTCGGGTTCGCGGCCCTGAAACTCGCCGATCATGCGGCTGATGATCGCGTCCATGAAAAACGGCACGCCGCCCAGACGGACAAGGCCCTTGCTGCCCTTGACGAAGCCCTGCACGGCATCGGATGCCTGACGCGAGGCCGCGATGATGACGCGGCCCTGCGCAGCCAGCTGCGCGGCCAGAGGCGTCGCCTGCAGCGGCCTGCGCCCCTTGACGAAAAGCGGCTCGCCCACCCTCGCCTCCAGCATGGAGAGGGATCTGCTGACGGCGGGCTGGGTCAGGCCCAGCATGGCCGCGCCTTCCGAGACGCCGCCTGCATCGAGGACGGCGGCGAGTTGCATGAGGTGTCGTTCGTTCAATCGCATAGCAAATTGCTATATGCTTGTGGGCAAAACTCAAGCTGTTTCGGGTTTGGCCATGTTAGCAGCTTCTCGGGGAAGAGGAGTTGCGCAGGCATGGATGATTGCCGCGAGCCAGAGCAGAGGGCCTTGGGGCCTGGGCCGGGGCGGGCGCCTGTCGGCTTGGGGTCCGTGCCCGGGTCCGTGCCGGGACAGGGCGCGCTGCCCGGGGATGCCGCACCGGTCGGGTCCGTGCAGGGGCCTGTGGCGCTGCCCGAGAGGCTCGCGCCGTCCGAACTGGCTGCGCCAACGCCGGCATCCGGGGCGCTGCCCTTGCAGCTGCCCGAATCTGCCACGCCCGCCGGGCCCACGCCCGGGCCTGCTGCGCTGTCCGCCGCACCACCCGCCCCTCCACCCCCCGCCGCCGGTTTCCCCGACAGCATCGGGCAGGAACTGCAGCGGCGGCTGGCCGGGGGGGCGCCGTCGCGGCTGGCCGAGGCGGTGGCGCTGGCGGCGGGGCATCTGCATCTGCTGGTCGGCGCGCTGCGGCCCTCGGCGGCCGAATTCCGGCAGGCGCTGGGGTTTCTGACCGAGCTTGGCCATCACAGCGATGCGCGCCGTCAGGAATGGGTGCTTTTGGCCGATGTGCTGGGGGTCTCGGCGCTGGTCGAAGGGCTGAACGCGCCGCGCCCGCGCGGGGCCACGCCCAATACCGGCGCCGGGCCGTTCTACCGCGCCGATGCGCCCGATCTGGCGCTGGGGGCGGATCTGTCGCGCGATGGTCGGGGCGAGCGGCTGCGGGTCTCGGGGCGGGTCACCGATCTGGCCGGGCGCGGTCTGGCCGGGGCGCGGGTCGAGGTCTGGCACGCCAATGCCGCCGGCCTCTATGAGAACCAGCAGCCCGACCGCCAGCCGGAGTTCAACCTGCGTGGCCGCTTGCGCGCCGATGGCCGGGGCCAGTTCGATTTCCTGACCGTCAAGCCGGGGGGCTATGCGCTGCCCTCGGACGGGCCGGTCGGGCGGCTGATGGCGGCGCTTGGCTGCCCGCTGGAGCGGCCCGCGCATCTGCATTTCCGCGTCACCGCCCCGGGGCACGAGACCCTGACCACGCATATCTTCGACCGTGCCGATCCCGCCATCGGCCGCGATGCGGTCTTCGGCGTCAAACCCGAGCTTCTGGCGGATTTTTGCGCCCGCCGGACCCGCTCCGGGGCGCGCGAACATCTGCTGGACCTGAACCTGGTGCTGTGCCCGCTGGCACGGCCCGGAACCGACACCATGGGAGGAAAGTGAAACATGGCTCTTGTCAGCGGCTATCACCACCTGACGCTGTCCACCGACGGCGCGCAGGAGGATTTCGACTTTTACACCAAGACGCTGGGCCTGCATTCGGTCAAGCGCACGGTGCTGTTTGACGGGGTGATCCCGGTCTATCACCTGTATTATGGCTCGCCCGATGGCGATGCCTCGACGATCATCACGACGTTCCCGTTCCGCAAGCCCGGGATCTATGGCCGGCGCGGCACCAACCAGTCGCGCACCATCATGCAGTCGATCCCGAAGGGGGCGGCGGATTTCTGGGTCGAGCGGCTGAACGCGCGCGGCCTCGCGGCGGCCAAGGTGACGCGCTTTGGCGCCGACCGGGTGGTCTTTGCCCATCCCTGCGGCATCCCGCATGAGCTGGTCGAAAGCGATGGCGACGGGCGCGAACCCATCACCAACGCGGCGCAGGGCATCACCCGGGCGCATGGCATCAAGGGCATCTATGGCGCGGCGGTGGCGGTGATGGACCGCACGGCGATGGACGATTTCCTGACCATCGCGCTGCCGCTGGCAAAAGAGGCCGACAGCGACGAGGGTCTGGTGTTTCGCGTGCCCGATGCCGGCGGCGTGGTGCAGCGCGTCGAGGTGATCGTGGACCGCGACAGCCATCAGGGCACCTGGACGCTGTCGGGCGGCACCATCCACCATCTGGCGCTGAACACCGGCGACGAGGAAAACCAGATGAAGCTGCGCGCCCATATCGAGGGTCTGGGCTTTACCGACATTTCCGAACAAAAGGACCGCAACTACTTCAAGTCCTGCTATGTGCGCAGCCCCGGCGGGGCGCTGTTCGAGCTGGCCTGGACCACGCCGCAGGGCTGGGCGCGCGATGAGCCGCCGGGCGAGATCGGCAAGACGCTGGTGTTCCCGCCGTGGTTCAAGGACCGCGAGGACGAGCTGCGCGCCGGTCTGGAAGCGGCCGAATTCGCATGACGGCGGCGCTGGAGGCCCTGCATTGCGGGGCGGATCTGGCCGGGGCAAGGGCGCTTTGCGTCCTTGTCCATGGCCGGGGCCAGTCGCCCGAAGAGATGCAGTCCCATGTGCTGGCGCGGCTGGCGGTGCCGGGCGTGGCCTTCGTGCTGCCGCGCGCGCCGCAGGGCAGCTGGTATGACGCCCGCGCGATCGACCCGCTGACCGATGCGACGCGCGCCGCGCTGGCGCAGGCGCTGGCGGGGCTGGCGGCGCTGATCGCGGCGACGCGGGCGGCGGCCCCCGGCCGGCCGCTGCTGCTGGCGGGGTTCTCGCAGGGGGCGTGCCTGTCGCTGGAACATGCGCTGACGGGGGTGGCGCCGCCGGATGCGCTGGTGGCGCTGACCGGCTGCCGGGTCGGGGTGGCCTCGGACGCGCGGCCCCTGCGGTTGCCGCCGGGTCTGCCGGTCTATCTGACGGGCTCGGACGCCGACCCCTGGATCCCGGTCGAGGCCTTTGCCGCGGCGGCGCTGGATCTGGGCCGCGCCCGCGCCGCGCTGCGCGCCGATCTGTTCCCCGGCCGCCCGCACGAGGTCGCCGGCGCCGAGATCGCCATGCTCGAAACCATCCTCACCGCGCTCGCCCAGGGACGCAGAGCCGAGATGGCCGCGGGAAGGTAAGGGCGGGCGGGGTGCGCTTTCATAGCGTCGGGTTATACTGCGGGACCGAGATGCTAAACTAAATCGCCCCGGCAGCGGCCATTCTGGTCGCCGTTGGGGAGCGGGCGGGCGGGAGGCCCTGCCCGGATCATCGGGGAGGATGAAATGTTCACCAGACGGAAATTCCTGCGCGGCACCGTGGCCACCGGCCTGACCCTTGCCGCCTCGTCCCATCTGGCCGCGCCGGCTCTGGCGCAGGGGGCCAAGATCCGGCTGGGTTATGTCTCGCCCAGAACCGGGCCGCTGGCCAGCTTTGCCGAAAGCGACGACTGGAACATCAAGACCTTCCTTGCCTCGGAGGCGGGGCGCAATTTCGAGGTGGTGGTCAAGGACAGCCAGTCGAACCCGAACCGCGCCGCCGAGGTCGCCAAGGAACTGATCCTCAGCGACGGCGTCAAGCTGATGCTGGCGGCCTCGACGCCGGAAAACACCAATCCCGTGGCCGGGGTCTGCGAGGGCGAGGGCGTGCCCTGCATCACCACGGTGGCGCCATGGCAGCCGTGGTTCATCGGCCAGCAGGGCAATCCGCGCGATCCGGCCAGCTGGAAGCCCTTTGACTATGCCTTCCATTACTTCTGGGGCATGGAGGACGTGATCCGCGTCTATACCGCCATGTGGGACCAGCTGAGCACCGACAAGGCGGTGGGCGGGCTGTTTCCCAATGATGCCGATGGCAATGCCTGGGGCGATCCGGAAACCGGCCTGCGTCCGGGTCTGGTCGAACGGGGCTATGCGCTGACCAATCCCGGCAGCTTTCAGAACCTCTCGGATGATTTCTCGGCCCAGATCAATGCCTTCAAGGCGGCCAAGGCCGATATCATCACCGGCGTCGTCATCCCGCCCGATTTCGCCACCTTCTGGGCGCAGCTGCGCCAGCAGGGTCTGACGCCCAAGGCGGTGACCGTGGCCAAGGCGCTGCTGTTCCCGCAATCGGTCGAGGCGCTGGGGCAGGCCGGGCACAACCTGTCTTCAGAGGTGTGGTGGTCGCCCTCGCACCCGTTCTCGTCGACGCTGACCGGCAAGAGCTCGGCCGAACTGGCGGCGGATTTCACCGCCAGCACCGGGCGGCCATGGACGCAGCCGATCGGCTTTGTGCATTCGCTGTTCGAGGTCGCGGCCAATGTCATGGGCCGGGCGGGCGATGTGGACGATGGCGATGCCGTGGCCGAGGCGGTGGCCGCCACCGACATGGCCACCGTCGTCGGCAAGGTGGCATGGAACGGTGCCGGCGTGCCGGACTTCGCCGCCAGGAACGTCTGCAAGACGCCGCTGACCGGCGGACAATGGCGGATGAAACAGGGCGGCGGCTATGATCTGGTGATCGTCGAGAATGGCGGCGCCCCCGAGATCCCGACGGGCGGCAGCATGGAGGCGCTGGCCTGAGCTCGGCGCTATATATCGAAGCGCTATGTTAATGGCCGCTTTCCGCATTTGACTTGGGCCGGCGCAGGCCGCTTGATACAGGCACTGGTTGCGCCCTCTGGGAGGGGGGCGTGGCCCTCTCGACAGGATGGACGCAAGGCGCGCACCGGGTTTTCACGGCCGGCGCCCCCTTGCCTGCGTTGCGGCGCGGGCCGTGGTGCCCTGTCCGGCCGGGACCGAACGAAGCGGATGGGAGGATGTTTTGGCTTCACTGGAAACGATGTTCGACGTGCGCGGGAAATCCGTGATCGTCACCGGCGGCGCCAGCGGTCTTGGCCGCGCCTATGCCGAGATCATGCTGCAGCAGGGCGCGCGGGTCTGCATCTTTGACATCGACGCCGAGGGGCTGTCGCGCACCGTGGCCGAACTGGGCGCCGCAGGCGGCGAGATCTGGGGCCAGCAGGTCGATGTCGGCGACCGCCCGGCGATGGCTGCGGCCTTTGACGCGGTGGCCGAACGCCATGGCCGCATCGACACGGTCTTTGCCAATGCCGGCATCGACCCCGGCCCCGGCTTCATGACCCCCGAAGGCGTGCGCAACCCCGACGGCGCCATCGAGAACATCCCCGACAGCCAATGGGACCGCGGCATCGAGATCAACCTGACCTCGGTCTATACCACGGTCAAGAACGCCGTCCGGCACATGAAGCCCAAGGGCGGCGGCGAGATCATCGTCACCTCGTCCATCGCCTCGCAGATCAACGAAAGCATCGTCGGCACCAGCTACATGCCGGCCAAGGCGGCGGTGAACCATTTCGTGCGCCACATGGCGATGGAGCTTGGCGCCTATGGCATCCGCGTCAACGCCATCCTGCCCGGCCCCTTCATCACCAATATCGCCGGCGGGCGCCTGCGCAACAAGGCCGACCGCGCCGCCTTTGAAAGCCAGTCGCTGATCGGGCGCATTGGCGATGTCGAGGACATCAAGGGGCTGGCGCTGCTGCTGGCCTCGCCGGCGGGGGCGTTCTTTACCGGCTCGCTGATCGTGATCGACGGCGGCTCGCTGACCCGCATGACCTGAAATCACGGGCGCCGGCCCCGCCTGAGGAGGAGGCGGAACCGGCAGCCCCAAGGGAGGAAACACGATGACCTATTTCAACAGGCTGGTCCGGTCCGGCATCAGCCGCCGCAGCGTCCTGCAGGGACTGGGGGCGGGGATGGTCTCGACCCTGGCGCTGCCGGGCTATCTGCGCGCGCAGACGGCGGGCAAGATCAAGATGGCCTATGTCACCCCCGCCACCGGCCCGCTGGGCCTGTTTGGCGAAACCGACGGCTATACCGTGCAAAAGATCCGCGCCGCGCTGGGGGGCAAGATCACCGCCGCCAACGGCAGTACCTATGAGCTGGAGATCCTTGAACGCGACAGCCAGTCGAACCCCAACAAGGCGGCGGAAATCGCGGGCGACCTGATCCTGAACGACGAGGTGCATCTGATGGTGCCGGCCTCGACCACCGACACCATCCTGCCGGTGATGGAACAATCCGAGCTTTACGAGACGCCCTGCATCTCGGCGGGTGCGCCGTGGCAGGCGGTGGTGATGCCGCGCGGCGGCGGCGAATTCGACTGGACCTATCATTTCTTCTGGGGTCTGGACGAGGCGCTGAACACCTTTGTCGGGCTGTGGAACGGGCTGGAGACCAACCGCAAGGTCGGGATGCTGTTTCCGCAAAACATCGATGGCGAGACCTGGGGCAACGAGGATTACGGCCTGCCCAAGCCCACCCGCGCCGCCGGCTACGATGTCACCATCCCGGGGTATTTCCAGGCCCGGACCAATGATTTCTCGGCCCAGATCGACGCCTTCAAGAAGGCCGGCTGCGAAATCATCGGCGGCATCACCTATCCCGACGATCTCAAGACCTTCGTGACGCAATGCAACCAGCAGGGCTTCAAGCCGCGCGCGGTCACGGTGGCGGCGGCGCTGCTGTTTCCCGGCGGGGTCGAGGCGATGGGCCCTTTGGGCAATGGCATGTCCTCGGAGGTCTGGTGGACGCCGGCCTTTCCCTTCCCGTCCAGCCTGACCGGCCAGAACGGCCGCGCGCTGGCCGACGAATGGGAGGCCGACCGCAAACGGCAATGGACGCAGCCTCTGGGCTATTCCCATGCGCTGCTGGAGGTGGCCATCGACATCCTGAAACGCTCGACCGATCCGCTGGACCGCGAGGCCAACCGCGAGGCCATGGCCGCCACCGACCTGACCACCGTCTGCGGCCCGGTCAAGTTCTCGGGTCAGCCGCACAAGAACGTCTGCACCATGCCGATCTTTGGCGGGCAGTGGGTCAAGGGCGAGAAATGGCCCTATGACCTGAAGATCGTGGACAATTCTGTGAACCAGCTGATCGCGCCGGAACAGAAGATCGTGCCGATCAGCTGGTAAGATGCTGGACCAGGACGCCGGGACGACCCGGGACATTCTGCTGGCGGCACGCGATCTGTCGAAAAGCTTTGGCGCGGTCCGCGTGCTGCATGGCGTCAGCCTTGACGTGCATCGGGGCGAGGTGCTGGGCATCCTTGGCCCGAATGGCGCGGGCAAGACCACGCTGTTCAACATCATCAGCGGCGACATCCACGCCTCGGCCGGCGAGATCCGGCTGGGGGGCGTGGCGCTGCGCGGCGAGCCGCCCTTTCGCCGCTGCCAGATGGGGATCGGGCGGACCTACCAGATCCCGCGCCCCTATTCGGGTATGACCACCTTTGAAAACCTGCTGGTCGCCTCGGCCTTTGGCGGCGGCCGGTCCGAGCGCGACAGCTATGCCTTTTGCGCGGGCGTGCTGCGCGATTGCAAACTGGCCGACAAGGCCAATCTGCGCGCGGGCGGGCTGACGCTGCTGGACCGCAAGCGGCTGGAACTGGCGCGGGCCCTGGCCTCGGACCCGCAACTGCTGTTGCTGGACGAGATCGCGGGCGGGCTGACCGACGAGGAATCGGCGGCGCTGGTCGGGCTGGTGCGGCGCATCCGCGACCGTGGCGTGACCATCATCTGGATCGAACATGTGCTGCATGCGCTGATGGCGGTGGCCGACCGGCTGATGGTGCTGAATTTCGGCGAGAAGATCGCCGAGGGCGCGCCGCAGACCGTCATCGCCGACCCCGAGGTGAAACGCGTCTACATGGGGATCGAGGCATGACGGATCCGGTTCTGTCCACCCATGCGCTGGTGGCGCGCTATGGCGATTTTCAGGCGCTTTACGGCGTCGATTTCCAGATCGCCGAGGCCGAGGCCGTGGCGCTGATCGGTGCCAATGGCGCCGGCAAGTCCACCTTTCTGCGCGCGATCATGGGGTTGTTGCCGGTAGCGCCCGACATGGTGCGGCTGGCGGGCCAGCCCATCGGCGGCACGCCCACCGACCGCATGGTGCAAAAGGGCATTGCCATCGTCCCCGAGGGCCGGCGCCTTTTCACCGGCATGTCGGTCGAGGACAACCTGCGTGTCGCCGTCGATCAGGCCGAGCGGCTGGGCCGCAAGGGCGGCTGGTCGCTGGCGCGGCTGCAACAGCTGTTTCCGATCCTCAGGGACAAGGCCCGCACCCCGGTGCAAAGCCTGTCGGGCGGCCAGCAGCAGATGGTCTCGATCGGGCGGGCGCTGCTGTGCCAGCCGCGGGTGCTGCTGTGTGACGAGATCAGTCTGGGGCTTGCGCCCAAGGTGATCCGCGAAATCTATGCCGCCCTGCCCGAGATCCGGGCGCAGGGCACATCGGTCGTGCTGGTCGAACAGGACGTGGGTTTGGCGCAATCGGCCTCGGACCGGCTTTACTGCATGCTGGAAGGCCGGGTGACGCTGACCGGCGCATCCGGGGCGGTCACGCGCGAGGACATCGGCCGCGCCTATTTCGGAGGCTCTCATGCAATGGTTTGATGCGCTGGTGCAGGGGGTGCTGCTGGGCGGCATGTATGCGCAATACGCGCTGGGCATGGCGCTGATGTTCGGGGTGATGAAGATCGTCAACGTCAGCCATGGCGATCTGGTGATCCTGCTGTCGCTGATCGGCATTTCGCTGGCCTCGAAGCTGGGGCTGGGGCCCTTTGCCGTCATGGCGGCGCTGGTGCCGCTGGCGGTGGGTCTGGGCTGGCTTTTGCAAAAGGCGGTGCTGAACCGGGTGGTGGGCGAGGATCCCTTGCCCTCGCTGATCGCGACCTTTGGCCTGTCGCTGGCGCTGCAGAACCTGATGCTGCAGATCTGGTCGGCCAACAGCCGCTCGTTGCCCGGCGGCGGGCTGGAAAGCCGGTCGCTGGCCTTTGGCGGCATCCATATCGGGCTTTTGCCGGTGATCGTGCTGGTCTTTGCCGTGGCGCTGACCTGGGGGCTGGATCTGCTGCTCAGGCGCACGCGCTTTGGCCGGGCGCTGCGCGCGGCGGCCTCCGATGTCGAGGCGGCGGCGATGACCGGGATCAACCCGCGCGCGGTCTATGCCTCGGCCACGGCCATCGCAGTCGGCATCCTTGGCTTTGCGGCGGTGTTTCAGTCGCTGCGCTCGACCGTGGCGCCTTCGGATGGCGGTGCGCAGCTGATCTATGCCTTCGAGGCGGTGATCATCGGCGGCATGGGCTCGGTCTGGGGCGCCTTCATCGGCTCGATGGTGCTGGGCGTGACGCAGGCCATCGGTTTCCGCATCGATCCCGGTTTCGGCGTGCTGGCCGGGCATCTTGTCTTTCTGCTCGTGCTGGCCACCCGCCCGCAGGGCCTGTTCGGAAGGGCCTGAGACATGGTCGCGATTTCCCCTGATCTTCCCGCGGTCGAGGTGCGGCGGCAGACGGCCTCGGGCCGGATGGCGCTGCTGGCGCTGGCGCTGGCGGTGGTGGCACTGGCGGCGATGCCGTTCTGGGCCAAGACCGGCACCATCCGGATGGTGCTGGAACTGTGCTGCTATCTGGCGGTGGCACAGATGTGGAACATGCTGGCAGGCTATGCCGGCCTCGTCTCGGTCGGGCAGCAGGCCTTCATGGGGGCGGCGGGCTATGCGCTGTTCGTGCTGGCGCAGACCTTTGGCGTGAACCCGTTTCTGGCGATCTTTCTGTCGCTGCTGGTGCCGGCGGTGCTGGCGGTGCCCTGCTATCTGCTGCTGCACCGGCTGGACGGGCCCTATTTCGCCATCGGCACCTGGGTCGTGGCCGAGGTGTTCCGGCTGGTCGCCTCGAACCTGTCATGGGTCAATGCCGGGGCGGGCATGTCGCTGTCGGTGATGAAGGATTACACCGGGTTTCAGCGCAACGTCGCCATGTCGCTGCTGTGTGCGCTGATGGTGCTGGTCAGCATCGGCGGCAGCTACTGGTTCCTGCGGTCGCGCTATGGGCTGGCGCTGATCGCGATGCGCGACAATCCGGTGGCGGCGGCCAGTCAGGGCGTCAACGTGCGCCGGCTGCGCTTCATGATCTATGTCGCGGCGGCGGTGGGCTGCGGTCTGGTCGGCGCGGTCTATTTCATGGCGCAGCTGCGCATCAACCCGCAGGCGGCCTTCGATCCGATGTGGTCGAATGTGGCGATCTTTATCGTCATGGTCGGCGGCATCGCCTCGATCGAGGGGGTGCTGATCGGCACGCTGATCTATTTCGTGGCCGACCGCTGGTTCGGCGAATATGGCGCCAGCTATTTCGTGGTGCTGGGCGTGATGACGGTGCTGGTGGCGCTTTATGCGCGGGGCGGCATCTGGGGCATGATCTCGGCGCGCTGGGACGCGCCATGGTTCCCGATCCGCCGCCACCTGATCCTGACAGGAGACAAGACACCATGAAGGCCGTCATCTTCGATGCGGTGGGCCAGCCGCTGCGCCTCGACACCCGCCCCGATCCGACCCCGGCCCGCGACGAGGTGGTGCTGCGCGTCGCCGGCTGCGGCATCTGCGGCAGCGACCTGCATATCACCGAGGATCCGGCGCCCTTTGGCATCGGTCCGGGCTTTGTGCTGGGCCATGAGATCGCCGGCGAGGTGGTCTCGACCGGCGCCGACGTCAAGGAGTTTGCCTTTGGCGATGCGGTCGCGGTGGTGCCGATGCGCGGCTGCGGCAGCTGCGACCGCTGTCTTGCGGGCGATCCGGCCCGCTGTCCGCAGATGGCGCTGATCGGCGGCGGCTATGCCGAATATGTCACCGTCGCCGCGCGCCAGTGCCGGGTGATGCCGCCGGGCGTGGCCTTGGCCGATGGCGCGCTGGCCGAGCCGCTGGCGGTGGCGCTGCATGCGGTCCTGCGCGCCGGCATGCGCCCCGGCGACCGGGTGGCGGTGCTGGGCGCCGGTCCCATCGGGCTGTTGGTGGCCTTCTGGGCGCGGCGGCTGGGCGCGGCGCGGGTGGTCATGGCCGATCTGCACGATCATCAGCGCGACCGCGCGCTGGCGCTGGGGGCGACGGATTTCGCGCTGTCGGGCGAGCGGCTGGCCGAAAACCTTGCCGATCTCTGCGACGGGCCACCCGATATCGTCTTTGAATGCGTGGGCCGGCGCGGGCTTTTGCAGGCCGCCGCCGAGGCGGTGCGGCTGCAGGGCAAGGTGATCGGCGTCGGTTTGTGCATCGGCGGCGACGAATGGGATCCGTTCGTCGCGCTCTCCAAGGAAATCGACCTGATCTTTTCGGTGTTCTTTCACCAGCGCAACGAATTCGGCGTGGCGCTGGACGCGCTGGCCGCCGGGCCCTTTGCACCGCAGGCGATCATCACCGACCGCATCGGCCTGTCGCCGGTGCCGCAAGTATTCGAAGGCCTGCGCCGCCGCACCACGCAATGCAAGGTGCTGATCCAGCCCGAGCTGACCTGAGGAGGAAACAAGATGTCCGTGACTTTCGAAACGCGGGAATACGATATCGGTGGCGTGCGGACGGTGGTGCAATCCATCGGGCAGGGCGCGCCGGTCCTGTTCCTGCATGGCGCGGCCACGCTTGAGGGCTTCGACTTTGCCGAGGCCCTGGCCGACCGTTTTCGCGTGATCCTGCCCAGCCATCCCGGCATGGGCCTGTCCGGCCCGGCGCCGCATGTCGCGGGCATGACGGACATGCTGCTGCATTACCTGAACCTGCTCGATGCGCTGGAGCTGGCGGAAAAGCCGCATCTGATCGGCTTTTCCATGGGCGGCTGGATGGCGACCGAACTGGCGGCGCTGGCGCGCGAGCGTTTTGGCAAGGTCGTGCTGATCGCGCCCGCCGGGCTGAACGATCCGGCGCATCCGGCCACGCCCCTGTCCGCGATCGCGCCGCAGGACTTTCCCGGCTATCTGACGCATGATCCGGCGGTGGCGGCGCGCTATTTCCCCGATGGCAGCGACCCGGCCTTTGCCGAAGCCTTTGGCGCCGACCGCATGCGCGAGGGCGATCTGGTCGGTCGGCTTTGCGCGCCCTTTGGCATGGGCCATCCGAACCTGCGCCGCTTCATGGCGCGCATCACCAATCCGACGCTGCTGGTCTGGGGCGAACAGGACCGGCTGCTGCCCGCCAGCCAGGCGCCGATCTGGCTGGAAAATCTGGGCAATGCGCAATTCCTGTCCGTGCCCGATACCGGCCATCTGGTGCCACAGGAACGGCCTGAGACCTTGAAAGACATCGGCGATTTTCTCGCCGCCTGAAGCCATCCCGAGGAGGAGCAAGATGAACAAGCCCATGAACCACCGCTATTGGGGCAAGAGCGTCGATTACCGCGATCTGCTGGCCCGGATCGCCGAGATCGGCCCGCAGCTTGAAGCCAATGCCCCGTCCGACGAGGCGGCGGGCGAGCTGACGCCCGAAACCTTTGCCCTGCTGAAGCCGCTGCGCTTTTCGCATCTGATGGCCACCGAGGAACTGGGCGGCGCGCAGATGCGCCCGACCGAGGTGCTGCAACTGCTGGAGGCTGTTACCTACCACTCGGGTTCGGCTGGCTGGGTGTCGATGGTGCATTGCTGCATCGGCGCCATGTCGGCGGCCTTCCTGCCCGACAGTGCCGTCGGGCGCCTGTTCGCGCCGGGCACCGAGAACCGTTTCTCGGGGCAGGGCGCGCCGCTGGGCATGCTGAAAAGGACCGAAGGCGGTTATACCCTGACCGGCAAATGGAGCTATGGCTCGGGCTTTTCGCATGCCACCTGGTCGCATTCGGCCTGTTTCGTCGATGATGGCAGCGGCAAGCCGGCCAAGGACGCGGCGGGCAATCCGATCATCATGTGCGCCCATGCGCCGATCCCCGAACACAAGCAGCTGGGCAACTGGGACGTGCTGGGGCTGAAGGGCACCGGCTCGATCGACTATTCGGCCGAGAATGTCTTTGTCGCCGAGGATATGGTGTTCCCGATCCTGACCGCGCCGCCGCAGCGCCTGAAAGAGCTGTTCAGCCTTGGCATCGTCGGTCTGGCCTCGATCGGGCATACCGGCTGGGCCATGGGCGCCGGGCGGCGGATGCTTGACGAGATCGCGGCCTTTGCCCGCTCGAAATCCGGCCGCGCCGGGCTTTTGGGCGAAAGCGAGAAGTTCTGGTATGACTATGGCCGTGCCGAGGCGAATTACCGCGCCGCCCGCGCCCTGGTCATGGAGACCTGGGGCGAAATCGAGGCCATGTGCGAGGCCGGCCAGATGATGACCACGCGCCAGATCAGCCTTGTGCATCTGGCCAAGGCGCAGATCCACGAGGTCGGCGTCGATGTCTGCAACTTTGCCTATCGCGCCTCGGGCGGGGCGGGGCTGCGCGCGGGCGTGATCCAGCGCACCTTCCGCGACATGATGGTGGCAGCGAACCATTTCACCATCGCGCCTTCGATCGTGACCTCGGCCGGGCGCGAGCTGGGCGGGCAATGGTCCGACCGCACCTGGCAGTTCTACGACCTGATCGACAAGAAATGACCCCCCGCGCGGGCCGGGACCGCCCCGGCCCGCGCGCAGCCGGAGACCGCGCATGATGACCGACCAATCCCTGTCGCTGGCCTTTCGCGAGGCCTTTCGCTGCCACCCCGCCGGCGTGGCGGTGATCACCGCCGATCCGGGCGGCCAGCCGGTGGCGATGACGGTATCCTCGCTGATCTCGGTCAGTGCCGCGCCGCCGACGGTGGCGTTTTCGCTGTCCTCGCGCTCGGGTTCGACGGCAGCGGTGCTGGAGGCGGGCTCGGCGGTGATCCATCTCTTGCGCTATTCCGATCTGGCGCTCGCGCAGCTGGGCGCGACGCCGGGGGCCGACCGGTTCGGTCCCGGCATCGCATGGCAGCGCCTGCCCACCGGCGAGCCGCGCTACAGCGGCGTTGCGACATGGTTTCGTGCCCGCATTCAAGGCGCACTGCCGGTCGAGGGCGCGACCGTGGTCGTGGCCGAATTGCTGGAGGGCGAGGCCGGGCAGGGCGCCGAGGCGCCCGAGTTGGAATCGCTGATCTATCTGGACCGGCGCTGGCACCGGCTGCGCGAGGCGGCCGATGGCCATGTCAGCCTGACGCTGATGGGCGAGGACAGCCGTGATGTCTTTCGTTGATGATCTGGCGCGGGCCGGCCGCTTCATAACCCGAAGCGATATTCCTGCCCGATCATCCGATCACTTTCTGGCGGCCCGGCCTTTAGGCTGAAGGCGGGGCATCGGTCTGCCGGGGAGGGCGGGCCAGCATGGGGGGAGCCATGGCGATTCTGTCGCTTCAGAACGTCTCGAAAAGCTTTGGTGCGTTGAAGGTGACCCAGGAGGTCAGCTTCGATCTGGCTCCGGGCGAGGCGCTGGGCATCATCGGTCCGAACGGGGCGGGAAAATCCACGCTGTTCAACCTGATCACCGGAAATCTGCGGCCTGATCAGGGCGCGATCCTGCTGGACGGGCGCGATGTCACCGGCGAAACGCCGATGCAGCGTTGCGCCAGCGGCATCGGGCGTTCGTTCCAGATCCCGCAGCCCTTTGACCATCTGTCGGTCTATGAAAACCTGCTGGTGGCGGCGCGCTTTGGCGGCCGGCTGACGGCGGCCGAGGCCCCGGCGCATTGCGCCGACATCCTGCGCCGCACCGGCCTTGCCGCGCTGGCCGACCGCAAGGCCGGAGGCTTGCCGCTTTTGAACCGCAAGCGGCTGGAGCTGGCCCGGGCCATGGCGACGCGGCCGCGGGTGATCCTGCTGGACGAGATCGCCGGCGGGCTGACCGAGGGCGAATGCGTCGAGCTGGTCGCCACCATCTGCGACATTCACGCCCAGGGCACGGCGATCATCTGGATCGAACATGTCCTGCATGCGCTGACCTCGGTGGTCAGCCGGCTGATGGTGCTGAACTTTGGCCGGATGCTGATGATCGGTGCCCCGGATGCGGTGATGGCCGCCCCCGAGGTGCGCGAGATCTATCTGGGGATCGAGGCATGAGCGCGCTTCTGGAAATCCGCGGACTGACCGCGCATTACGGCGATTTTCAGGCGCTGTTCGGCGTCGATCTGGCGCTGGAGCGCGGCGAGGTCATGGCGATCATCGGCGCGAACGGCGCCGGCAAGACCACGCTGATGCGCGCCATCACCGGCATCGCCCGCGTCTCGGGCGGGTCGGTGGCGCTGGCCGGGCGGCGGCTGGACCGGCTGGCCGCGCCCGACATCCTGCGCGCCGGCGTCTCGATGGTGCCCGAGGGGCGGCGGCTGTTTCCCAGCCTGACGGTCGAGGAAAACCTGCTGATCGGCGCCCATGCCCGGCGGGGCAGCGGCTTCTGGACCTTGGCGCGGCTTTACGATCTGTTCCCGATCCTGCGCGAGCGCCGCCAGCAGCCCGCCACCGCGCTGTCGGGCGGCCAGCAGCAGATGGTCGCCATCGGCCGGGCGCTGATGTCGAACCCCGATGTGCTGCTGTGCGACGAGCTGTCTCTGGGCCTTGCCCCGGTCGTGATCCGCGAGATCTACGCCGCCTTTCCGACCATCCGCGACAGCGGCACCGCCATCACTGTGGTCGAACAGGACATCGGGCAGGCGCTGAAGATCGCCGATCACGTCCATTGCATGATGGAGGGGCGCATCACCCTGTCGGGGCGGCCAGACACGCTGTCGCGCGACGCCATCCACAATGCCTATTTCGGAGTCCACGCATGATCTGGCTTGATACGCTGGTCCAGGGCCTGATGCTGGGCGGGCTTTACGCGCTGTTCGCGGCCGGGCTGTCGCTGGTCTTTGGCATCATGCGGCTGGTGAACCTTGCGCATGGCGACCTGATCGTTCTGGGCGCCTATCTGATCCTTGGCATCGGCACGGTGACCGGGCTCAATCCCTTTGTCGCGGCGCTGCTGGCGCTGCCGGTGATGTTCGCGCTGGGCTGGCTCTTGCAGGGCGCCTTGCTGAACCGGGTGCTGGGCGAGGATATCCTGCCGCCGCTGCTGGTCACCTTTGGCCTGTCGGTGGTGGTGCAGAACGCACTGCTGATCGGCTTTTCCGCCGACAGCCGCAAGCTGCCCGTCGGCCCGATCGATGCGCAATCGCTGCCGCTGGGTCCGGTGACGGTCGGGGTGATGCCGCTGCTGACGCTGGTTTCGGCGGTGCTGGTGATCGTGGTGCTGAACCAGATCTTTTACCGCACGGCGCTGGGCCGGGCGTTCCGGGCGACCTCGGACGATCCGGTGACGGCGCAGCTGATGGGCATCCGCCCGCGCAGCATCTTTGCCATGGCGACCGGTATCGCGCTGGTGGTGGCGACCATCGCCGCGCTTTATCTGGGCGCGCGGGCGAATTTCGATCCCTCGATCGGGCCGGCGCGGCTGCTTTATGCCTTCGAGGCGGTGATCATCGGCGGTCTTGGCAGCCTGTGGGGGACGCTGGCCGGCGGGCTGGTGATCGGCGTGGCCCAGGCCTTTGGCGCGGCGCTGAACCCCGAATGGCAGGTGCTGGTCGGGCATCTGGCCTTTGTCGCCGTGCTGCTTGTGCGTCCGCGTGGGCTGTTCCCGCGCGCCAATGACTGAGGCGAGATCATGGGAAAAACATTCACTCCGCTGATACTGCCGCTTTTGGTGCTGGGCATGGCGCTGGTGCCGGTGATCGGATCGCGCGCGCTGGTGCAGGACCTGTTCATGGTGCTGTGCCTCTTGGTGCTGGCGCTGAACTGGAACATGTTGGCGGGCTTTGCCGGGCTGGTCTCGGTCGGGCAGCAGGCCTTTGTCGGCATCGGCGCCTATGCGATGTTTGCCAGCGTCATCCTGTGGGGCATGGACCCGCTGGCGGGGCTGCTGGTCGGTGGACTGGTCGCCATGGCGCTGGCGGTGCCGGTGGCCTTTTTCACCTTTCGCCTGAACGGGGCCTATTTCGCCATCGGCACATGGGTCGTGGCCGATATTGCCAGGCTGGCCTTCAGCCAATGGAAGGCGCTGGGCGGCGGCACCGGCACCTCGCTGCCCAAGGGTGCCGCGCAAGAGATGCTGGGCGTGGCCACGGTGCGCGGGCTGATCGGCGGCTCGAAGGCCGCAGCGGTCGATGCGCTGACCTATTGGCTGGCGCTGGCGCTGGTGGTCGTGCTGCTGCTGGCCAGCTGGGCCTTTCTGCGCTCGCGCATGGGGCTGGGGCTGCAGGCGGTGCGCGACAATGCGCTGGCGGCGCGGGCGGTGGGGGTGGATCCGCTGCGGCTCAAGGCGCTGGTCTTTCTGCTGACCGCCTTTGGCACCGGCATCTGCGGCGGGCTTTTGTTCATCCAGATCGGCCGCATCTCGCCCGGCGCGGCCTTTTCGCTGCTGGACTGGACCGCCTTCGTGATTTTCATCGTGGTGATCGGCGGCATCGGCACCTTGCCCGGTCCGGTCATCGGCGTCTTGGTCTTTTACGGGCTTGAACGCCTGCTGGCCGATTACGGCACCGTCTATCTGATCGTGCTGGGCCTGATCGGCATTGCGATCATGCTGTTTGCCCGCCGGGGGCTGTGGGGCGGCTTTGTCCAGCGCACGGGGCTTGACCCGCTGCCGCTGTCACATGCCGCGCCCGCCGCCCCCGCACCAACCCGTTCCTGAGGAGGACCCGTCCATGAGCTATTTCAGCGAAGCCAATTCCACCGCCACCGTGAATGGCCGCATCGGGCCGGACACCGATCCGCGTCTGGCTACGGTCATGGCAAGTCTGGTCCGGCATCTGCATGATTTCATCAAGGATGTCGGCCTGACGCAGGAGGAATGGGACTATGCCATCGGCTTTCTGACCCGCACCGGCCAGATCTGTTCGGCCGAGCGTCAGGAATTCATCCTGCTGTCGGATGTGCTGGGCGTCTCGATGCTGGTCGATGCGATCAACAACCGCCGCCCCGAGGGCGCGACCGAGAACACCGTCTTTGGCCCCTTTCACGTCATGGACGCGCCGATCCGGCAGATGGGCGACAACATCACGCTGGACGGCAAGGGCGAAAGCTGCCTCTTCGAGGGGCGGGTGCTGGATCTGGACGGAAATCCCATCGAAGGCGTGACGGTCGATGTCTGGTCCGACAATGCCGAGGGCTATTACGACGTGCAGCAGCCCGGCATTCAGCCCAAGTGGAACAACCGCGGCCGCTTCATCACCGGGCCGGACGGGCGCTACAGTTTCCGCGGCATCAAGCCGGTGGCCTATCCGATCCCCGATGACGGCCCGGTGGGGCAGATGCTGGCGCAGCTGGGCCGCCACCCCTATCGGCCGGCGCATATGCATTATCTGGTGACCGCGCCGGGCTATCAGCGGCTGGTGACGCATACCTTCGTCGGCGGCGACGAATATCTGACCTCGGATGCGGTCTTTGGCGTCAAGGACACGCTGATCGCGCCCTATGAGCAGGTCGAGGGCGGCGAGACGCTGTGGCGCTCGCCCTATGATTTCGTTCTGGTCCCGGTCTGAGGTGCCCCGATGCCCAACCTGAAGCTTTATGTCGACGACAGCCGCTATGACGAGGCGCGGGCCGGGCTTTCGGCCCTGTTGCCGGACCTGCGGCAGGTCTTGTGCGAGCAGCTGGAAGTCACGCCCGACGCCTGCCAGCTGGCGGTGGTGCCGGTGCTGGCGCTGCCCGACCAGCCGGGGATCAATGCCGAGCTGCATATCATGCCGCGCCCCTCGCGCACGCGCGAACGGCTGGAGGGGGTCGGGGAAACCATGCGCGACATGCTGGCCGCGTGCAGCGGTCTCAGCGTGGCGGTCAGGATCGCGCAGCTGGATTCGGCGACCTATGTGGCGCTGAAATGACCGGCGCCGTGGCAGGGGGTGTCGCAATCGGGCACGCGGGGGCAGGCGCAACCGGGACCGGCCACGGCTTCAGCCGCGTCGCCGGGTGATCTGCTGTTCATGGTCCATTCTGGCCTGAAGCCGCTGGCATTCGCCCAGCAGAAAGCCGGTCAGCTGCCGCACTGCCGGCGGCAATTGCCGGTCCAGCACGCGCAGGATGCCCAGCTGGCGCGCGGCATGGTCGATCTTCAGCGGCAGGGCCGCCAGCGGGATGGTGCGCCGCGACAGGAACACCACCGAATAGGGCAGCACCGTCAGCGCATCCGATCCCGCCAGCACCGACTGGATCGAGGCCAGCGTCCCGCCCGAGAAATTCACCCGGAAATCATCCTGACCGATGGATTTCAGTGCCCGCTGCAGGTCGCGGTAAAGCGGGCTGTTGGTCGGCGGCGCGATCCACGCATAGGGCGCGATATGATTCAGCGTGATGCCCTTGGTTCGGGTCAGCGGATGGCCGGCGCGGCAGGCGATGACATTATTGCCGGCCAGCAGCGGGGTGAATTCCAGATCCTCGGGCACCTGTCCGGGATGCAGCGGCAGGATCGCCGCATCCAGCCCGCCGTTGCGCAGCCCGGCTTCCAGCTGGTCGAGATAGCCATAGGACTGGTCGATCTGCACATCGGCATGGCGCGACTGGAATTCGGCGATCATCGAGGCGACGACGCCATCCATGAAGATCGGCGAGCCGCCGACCCGCAACCGCCCCGCCAGCCCCTGACGATAGCGTTGCACCAGCAGGCTGGCCTCTTGGCTGGCGTGGCGGATGCGGCTGCCCAGCCGCGCAAGACTGGCGCCCAGCTCGGTCGGGCGCAGCGGGCGGCGGCCCGGCTCGAACAGCGGCAGGCCGATGCGCGCCTCAAGCAAGGCCATCGAGCGCGAGACCGAGGGCTGCGACTTGCCCATGGCCTCGGCGCCCTCGGTCAGCCCGCCGTGTTCGACGATGGCTGCCAGAATCTCAAGGTGCTCGCTGTCGAGTTTCATACCGAAAGGCTATATTACAGCGCGCGCTTCCGATCAATATTTCTGTTGGATGGCGATAAAGTCAGTTCCAGGCAAGGAGGGGAAGACCATGTCTTTTTACCGCGATGAGTTCACGGCGCGCAGTGCCGCGGTCCGCGTGCGTTTCGGCGCCGGCATCCGCAAGGCGGTCGCCGAAGAGATCGAGGCGCTTGGCGCCCGTCGCGCGCTGATCCTGACCACGCCGCAGCAGGCCGCGATGGCCGATGAATTCGCAGCGATCTGCGGCGATCTGGCCGTGGGCCGCTTTACCGGCGCGGCGATGCACACGCCGGTCGATATTTCGGAGCAGGCGACGGCGCGGGCGCGCGAGCTGGGCGCGGATGTGCTGGTCGCGGTCGGCGGCGGCTCGACCACCGGGCTGGGCAAGGCCATCGCGCTGCGCACCGACCTGCCGCAGATCGTGGTGCCGACGACCTATGCCGGCTCGGAGGCGACGGGGATTCTGGGCCAGACCGAGAATGGCGTAAAGACCACGCTGACCAGCCCGGCCGTCCAGCCCGAGGTGATCCTTTACGATGCCGAGCTGGTCGCCAGCCTGCCGGTGGGTATGACCGTGACTTCGGCCCTTAACGCCATGGCCCATGCGGCCGAGGGGCTTTATGCGCGCGACCGCTCGCCGCTGTCGTCGCTGATGGCGGTCGAGGGGCTGCGCGCCTTTCGTGACAGCTTGCCCGGCGTGATGGCCGAACCCGGCGACGTGTCGGCGCGCGGCCAGACGCTTTATGGCGCGTGGCTGTGCGGCACGGTTCTGGGGCAGGTCGGCATGGCGCTGCACCACAAGCTTTGCCACACGCTGGGCGGCAGTTTCGATCTGCCCCATGCCGAAACCCATGCCGTGATCCTGCCTCATGCCATCGCCTATAACGCGGCGGCGGTGCCCGATCTGCTGGCTCCGGTCAGCGAATTGTTCGGCGGCGGCGATCCGGGGCTGGGCCTGTGGCATTTCGCCCGCGATGCCGGCGCGCCGCTGGCGCTGCGCGATCTGGGCCTGAAAGAAAGCGATCTGGACCGTGCCGCCGATCTGGCCTCGGCCAACCCCTATTGGAACCCGCGCCCGGTCACGCGCGACGGCATCCGCAGCCTGTTGCAGGCCGCATGGGCCGGAGAGGCGCCTGCCGCCTGACCTTGTCTCCTCGGCGCGGACGGGGAGGTCCGCGCCGAGCACCATTCTGGGAGGAACCTGCATGACTGACATCACCACCGACGTGCTGATCATCGGCACCGGCCCCGCCGGTTCGGCCACGGCGGCGCTGCTGTCCAGCTATGGCATCGCCAATATGGCGGTGAACCGCTATCGCTGGCTGGCCAATACCCCGCGCGCCCATATCACCAACCAGCGCACCATGGAGGTGCTGCGCGATCTGGGTCGCGAGGTCGAGGACGAGGCCTATATGTTCGCCGCGCATCAGGACCTGATGGGCGAGAACGTGTTCTGCGAAAGCCTTGCCGGCGAGGAAATCGGCCGGATGAAGGCCTGGGGCAACCATCCGCTGTCCAAGGCCGAGCATCTGATGTCCTCGCCCACGCTGATGAACGACCTGCCGCAGACCTTCATGGAGCCGCTGCTGTTCAAGACCGCCTGCCAGCGCGGCACGCAGGCGCGGATGAGCACCGAATACCTCAGCCATGTGCAGGACGCCGAGGGCGTGACCACCACCTGCCGCGACCGGCTGTCGGGCAAGGAAATCACCATCCGCTCGAAATACCTGATCGGCGCCGATGGCGGCAAGTCGCTGGTCGCCGAACATGCCGGCCTGCCCTTCGAGGGCAAGATGGGCGTCGGCGGCTCGATGAACATCTATTTCCGCGCCGATCTGTCGCGCTATGTCGCGCACCGGCCTTCGGTGCTTTACTGGGTGATGCAGCCCGGCGCCGATGTCGGCGGCATCGGCATGGGTCTGGTGCGCATGGTGCGGCCGTGGAACGAATGGCTGATCGTCTGGGGCTATGACATCAACCAGCCCGCGCCCGACGTCACGCCCGAATTCGCCACCAGCGTTGCCCGCCAGCTGGTCGGCGACCCCGATCTGGAAATCGAGCTGATCTCGGCCAACACCTGGACCGTGAATAATTTCTACGCCACCAAGACGGCGCAGGGCCGGGTGTTCTGCATGGGCGATGCGATCCACCGCCATCCGCCGTCGAACGGGCTGGGCTCGAACACCTCGATCCAGGATGCGTTCAACCTTGCGTGGAAACTGGCCATGGTGCTGAAGGGGCAGGCGGGCGAGCGGCTGCTGGACAGCTATGACGCCGAGCGCGCCCCGGTCGCCAAGCAGATCGTCACCCGCGCCAACCAGTCGATTGCCGAGACCGGCCCGATCTTTGCCGCATTGGGCATGACCGAGGGCGTGAGCCCCGAGCAGATGCAGACGAACCTGCAGGCCCGCACCCAGGGCACCCCCGAGGCCGAGGCGCAGCGCGATGCGATCCGCAAGGCCATCGCCTTCAAGAAATACGAATTCGATGCCCATGGGGTCGAGATGAACCAGCGTTACCGCTCGGATGCGGTGGTGACGGATGGCCAGATCGAGCCCGCATTCGAGCTGGACGCCGATCTGCATTACCAGCCCACCACCTGGCCCGGTGCGCGCCTGCCGCATGCATGGCTTTACCGCCATGACAACGGGGCCGAGGTCTCGACCCTTGATCTGTGCGGGCACGGGCGCTTTACCTTGCTGACCGGACTTGGCGGCGAGGATTGGGCGCAGGCGGCCGAGGCGCTGGCGGCCGAGCTGGGCATCGAGATCGCCACCCATGTCATCGGTCCGCGCCAGACCTATGTCGATCACAGCGGCGAATGGGCCCGACTTTCCGAAATCCGCGACGATGGCTGCCTGTTGGTGCGTCCCGACCACCATATTGCCTGGCGTGCCACCACCAAGAGCGCCGCTCCGCAGGTCGAACTGGCGCGGGTGCTGAAGGCGGTCCTTGCGCGGTGAGCGCCGTCTGACGGGCTGGTCGCCCTGATCGCCCAAGGCCCTGCGCTGCCTTGCGAGTGACCCGGGCGGCGGGTGGCCCCCGCCAGCCGGCAACCGGCCCCCGGGGTTCCTCCCCCCTCGGGGGCCGCAGTTTGTCAGGAGGGGCGGGCCATGTCGCCCGGCCCTTACGATGCGGTGTTGGCTTACGCGCGTCGGCATCACCGGGGCGGGGTCTATCCGGCCTCGGCGCGGTCGTCCGGTGCTACCGGACCGACGGCGGGGGCCGGTTCTGCCAGCCGGTCCAGCACGGCCTCGACATCGTCCAGAAAGCCGCCCCATGCTCCGCTTTCGTCGATGCCATTGATTCGCATCAGGAACAGGCCCTCGACGGCCAGAAAGGCCACCCGTGCCGCCTGCGCCGCGCCCGAGTTGCCCGACAGCCGGGCAAAGATGCCGCGATACCATTCGCGGATCTCGTGCAGGTTGGCCGGATCCTCAAGATAGCCGATCATCAGCCCCGCCATCTTGGCGTTCAGCGCCGGTTGCGAGGCGCGGGTTGCGGCGATGTAGCGCCGGGCAAAGCCGACCGGATCGGCGGCGTCCTGCGGTTCCAGCACGGCGTCGAACTGGGTGGTCCAGCGCGCGATCAGCGCCTGCACCAGCGCCTCGCGCGAGGCAAAGGAATATTGCACCCCGCCCTTGGAGATCCCCGCCGCCTGCGCCAGCGCGCCGATGGTCAGCGCCGCAGCGCCGCCCTGACGCACGATGTCCTCGGCCACATCCAAGAGCCGGTCGCGGCTGATCGTCGGTTTCCTGCCCATCCGCGCCCCTGTCTGCCCAATGGATCGTTGAAATCCATACGTATGTATTTATATCGGCAGACACAACAGATTCTCAGGTGGACCGTGCCGACGCGACAACCCGATCCGAAACGCTGGCTGGTGCTGGTGGCGGTCATGCTGGCCTTTACGCCGGTGGTGCTGGACATGACCATCCTGCATGTGGCGGTGCCCCGGCTGACGCAGGCGCTGGCCGCCACGAGCAACGAGGTGCTGTGGATCATCGACATCTATCCGCTGCTGATGGCGGGGCTGCTGGTGCCAATGGGCACGCTGGCCGACCGGGTCGGCAACCGCTGGATCCTGCTGGCGGGGCTGTCGATCTTTGGCATCGCCTCGACGTTGGCGGCCTTTGCGCCGAACGCGTCCCTGCTGATCGCGGCGCGGATGCTGCTGGCGCTGGGCGGCTCGATGATCCTGCCCTGCGTGCTGGGGATCATCCGCCGCACCTTCGAGGACGACCGCGAACGCGGTATGGCTTTGGGCCTGTGGGGCACGGTCGGCGCGACGGGGGCGGCCATCGGCCCACTGATCGGCGGCGCGCTGCTTGAGCGGTTCTGGTGGGGCTCGGTGTTTCTCATCAACCTGCCGGTGATGCTGGTGGTGATCCCGGCCTGCTGGCTGCTTTTACCCCGGCGCGAGGCGGTCACGCCGGGCGGCTGGGCCTTTGGTCAGGCGCTGCTGCTGATCCTTGGCATGATCGCGATCGTCTATGCGATCAAGGCGGGATTCGGCGCCCGGCAACCGCTGGCGGTGGTGGCGCTGGTTCTCGTTCTGGGGCTGGCATTGCTGGCGCTGTTTGCCCGCAAGCAGCTTGCCGGGGCCGAGCCGATGCTGGACCTGACGCTGTTTTCGCACCCGGCCATCGTCGCGGGCATGATCATGGCGGTGGTGGTCACCGGCGCGCTGGCCGGGGTCGAGCTGACGCTGGCGCAAGAGCTGCAATATGTGCTGGGCAAGTCGCCCCTGCAGGCCGGGATCTTCATGGTGCCGATCATGGCCGCTGCCGCCTTGGGCGGGCCGGTTGCCGGCTGGCTGTCGGGGCGGTTCGGCCTGCGGCTGGTGGCCAGCCTGTCGCTGGCGGCGGCGGCCATGGCGCTGGCCGGGCTGGCGCGGCGCGATTTCCACGAGGCGGGGCTGCTGGTCGCGGCGCTGCTGGCGGTGCTGGGGCTGGCGCTCAGCATCGGGCTGACCGCCTCTTCGATCGCGATCATGGGCTCGGTCGAGGCCAGCAAGGGCGGCGCGGCCGGGTCGCTGGAGGCGACCGGCTATGAGCTGGGCACCGGACTGGGCATCACCCTGTTCGGTGTGTTCATGTCGGGGGTCTTTGGCCGGCATTTTACCGCGCCGCAGGGTCTGGCGCCGGATCTGGCGGCGCAGGCCGCACGCTCGATCGGTGACAGCTATCTGGTGGCGCAGCAACTGCCGGACGGTCCGGGCGCGGCGGTGATCGCGGCGGCCAGAGCCGCCTTCAGCGCCACGCATTCGGTGCTGCTGGCCACCGCCGCCGCACTGATCGGTGCGCTGGCGGTGGGGGTCTTTGTGGCGCTGGCCCATTACCGCGACGCGGGCGGGACCGGGCATTAGGCCCCGACCCGCCTGCGCCCGGCGTCAGGGCCGGGGCAGGATGTGGTGATGCGGCACCGGGGCCGGTGCCTCGCCCGCCAGCTTTTCGACCGACACCAGCGCCAGCTGGCCGGTGCAGCCCTGACTTAGCCCCGAGGCGGGCCGGTCCGAGGTGACCGCATTGGGATTGCCGTTGACGCAGACCCAGCCCAACCCGGGCAGATCGACCGGCGCATGCCAGGCCCCGGTCGGCAGCTGCACCACGCCGGGGCGGATCGCGGGCGACAGCGCCGCCGCCGCCAGCAGCGCGCCGCGCCCGTTCCAGATGCGGATGACATCGCCGGATGCGATGCCCAGACGGACGGCATCGTCTGAGTTCAGCCGCGCCACCTCGCGCCCGTCCTGTTTCGCGGCCATGCTGGTCGCGCCGAAATCCAGCTGGCTGTGCAGGCGCGTCGCCGGCTGGTTGGCGATCAGCTGGAACGGGTGTTGCGCCGCCCCGGCTGCGCCCAGCCATTCCTGCCCCGGCAGCCATGCCGGATGTCCGGGCAGGCCGGCGGCGGCAGCGGTATTGGACCAGATCTCGATCCTCCCCGAGGGCGTGGCCAGCGGATGCGCCTGCGGGTCGCGGTGAAAGCGGCGCAAGAGCCCCTCGGCCTCGCGCAGCGGCAGGGGCAGCACCATGCCCTGACGGAATGCCTCGTAATCGGGGGTGGGGATGCCGCGCCGCGCCAGCGTGGCCTGCGCATGGCCATAGAGCCTGTGCAACCAGCCGGCGGCGTCCAGCCCCTCGGTAAAGGCGGCCTCGCAGCCGATGCGCTGCGCCAGTGCCGACAGGATCGCGTAATCGTCGCGCGCCTCTCCCCTTGGCGCGGCCAGCGGCTGCATGGCGATCAGGAAGGGGTCGTTGCCCGAAGCGCCGATATCCTCGCGCTCGGCGCTGATCGTGGCGGGAAAGATGATATCGGCATGGGCGGCGCTGGCGGTGCCGACGCTGTCATGCACGATCACCGTCTCGGGGCGGGCAAAGGCCTTTGCCAGCCGCGTCAGGTCCTGATGATGGTGGAACGGATTGCCGCCGGCCCAATAGACCAGCCGGATATCGGCATAGTGATGCGTCTGGCCGCGATAGGTGAAAGGCGCGCCGGGGTTCAGCAGCAGGTCCGAGATACGGGCGACCGGGATGAAATCCGGCACGCGGTTCTGGCCCTGCGGCAGCGTCGGCAGCGGCAGGTCCATCGGCGCCTTGCCGATATTGCCGATCGAGCCCAGCCCATAGCAGAACCCCGCGCCGGGCAATTGGCCCCGGCCCAGCATCGCCGCCAGCGTCAGCGCCATCCACACCGGCTGTTCGCCATGCTCGGCGCGTTGCAGCGAATAGGTGACATTGATCATCGTGCGGACGCGGGAGGCGCGTTCGGCCAGCGCCACGATGCGCGCGGCCGGCACATCGCAGATCGCCGCCGCCCAGTCCGGCGTCTTGGCCACCCCGTCCGAGGCGCCGGTCAGATAGGCCAGAAAGCGGTCATAGCCGCTGGTATAGCGTTGCAGATAGGCGCGGTCGGCCAGCCCCTTGTCCTGCAGATGCCATGCCATGCCCAGCATCAGCGCGGTGTCGCTGCCCGGACGCGGCGCCAGCCAGTCGCCATTGGGCAGCGCCGCCATGTCATCGCCCAGCGGGCTGACCGAGACGAAACCGCAGCCGCGCGCCGCCGCCCGATCCAGCGCCTGTGCGACCGAATGCTGGGAGTTGCCGCCGCCGCTGACGGCGGTATTGCGCAGCGGCAACCCGCCAAAGCTGATCAGCAGCTCGGTATCCTCGGCCAGTTCTTGCAGATAGGGGTGATCGCGCGTCATCCGGAACGCCTCGCCCCAGACCAGCGACAGGATCACCGAGCCCGCCGCCGTGGAATAGGTGTCCACGCTGGAGACATAGCCGCCAAAGGCGCAGTTCAGAAAGCGGTGCAGCTGGCTTTGCGCATGGTGGAACCGCCCGGCCGAAGCCCAGCCATAAGAGCCGCCAAAGACCCGTGTGCCGGGCAGCGGCCCTGCCAGCGGCTGCTCGGGCCCGGCGCCCAGCCGGCGCAGCTCGCGTCCGGCCAGATCCAGCGCGCTGTCCCAATCCATCTCGACATAGCTGTCGTGGCCGCGCCGGGGATCGGGGCCGGGGCCGTCCTGCAACCAGCCCTTGCGCACCAGGGGCCGGCCTAGCCGCGCGGGATGGTCCAGCGATGCCGGGATATTGCCCAAGAGGGGCGAGGGCGCCGGATCCTGATCAAAGGGCCGGATCTCCAGCCCGCCGCGAGGCTGCGGACGCGCCTGAAAGGCGCCCCAATGGCTGCTGTGCTGGCGAAATGCGGGGCTGTTCACGGGGCCTGTCCTTTGCGCGGGCCACCCGGCGCGGCGCGGCGGGCGACGGGCGGGCAAGGCCGGGATGCGATCATCCGCGCATGTTTCCCGCCTTGGCCCGCCGACGTCAACCGGCCCTTCGGGCGGTAGGACATCGGCAGTTGCAAGGCACCGGGGGCTGGGGTATTGGAGATGTAATAACATAACATACAAGGAACGCCATGCCAGCCAGCCAGCATTCAGGCGACAGCCGCCTGCCCGTGACCGTCCTTTCGGGCTTTCTGGGCGCGGGCAAGACCACGCTTTTGAACCATGTCCTGAACAATCGCGACGGGCGCCGCGTCGCCGTCATCGTCAATGACATGTCGGAGGTGAACATCGACGCCGACTTGATCCGCGAGGGCGCCCGGCTGGACCGGGCCGAGGAAAAGCTGGTCGAGATGACCAATGGCTGCATCTGCTGCACGCTGCGCGACGATCTGCTGCAAGGCGTGCGGCAACTGGCAGCCGAGGGGCGCTTCGACTATCTGCTGATCGAGGGCACCGGCATCGCCGAGCCGCTGCCGGTGGCCGCGACCTTTGATTTCCGCGATGCGGCCGGCGACAGCCTGTCGGATGTGGCGCGGCTGGACACGATGGTCACCGTCGTCGATGCGACCAGCCTTGCCCGCGATTTCCAGCGTCTGGAATCCATCGCCGAACGTGGCGAGGCGCTGGACGACAGCGACCGCCGCGATCTGGTCGCCCTGCTGACCGAGCAGGTGGAATTCGCCGATGTCATCGTGCTGAACAAGGCCTCGCTGGCCGGCCCCGAACGTCTGCCGCAGGCGCGGCAGATCATCCACGCGCTGAACCCCGCCGCCCGCCTGATCGAGACCGATTTCGGTCAGGTGCCGCCGGACGCGATCCTGAACACCGGGCTTTTCGATTTCGACAAGGCGCAAGAACATCCGCTATGGGCCCGCGAGCTTTACGGCTTTGCCGAACATGTTCCCGAGACCGAGGAATATGGCATCTCGTCCTTTGTCTATCGCGCACGCCAGCCCTTTGATCCGGTCCGGGTCGAGCAGGTGCTGGCGGGGGATTTGCCCGGCGTGATCCGCGCCAAGGGGCATTTCTGGCTGGCGACGCGCCCGGATTGGGCAGCCGAGTTCAGTCTGGCCGGCGCCTCGGCCTCGATCAGCCCGCTGGGGCGCTGGTGGGCCAGCCTGCCCGAGGAACGCCGTCCTGCCCATCCCGAAGCGCGGGCCGAGATCGCGCGCAATTGGTCCGAACCATGGGGCGACCGCCGGCAAGAGATCGTCTTTATCGGCATCGACATGGATCGCGGCGCCATCACGGCACAGCTGGACGCGGCTCTGGTCGGGGCGCAGGACTTCGCGCCGCAAGACTGGCGCGGGCTGTCCGATCCGTTTCCGGTCTGGGGCGCGCGCGATCCGGGCTAGGGCTGGGTATTGGCGGGCCGGCGCGGGCGTGGCCCGCAGGGTTTGCCCTGCCGCCGGTCGCGGCAGGGCCAGGGGCAGGTCTTACTTGCCCAGCGTGATGAAGCGGGTGTCGTCGGCGACGAAGGTCTTTTCGCCCGGGACCGCCTCGTTCGAGCCGAAGGGCATCTGCGCGATCAGCTTCCAGCTGGCCGGCACGCCAAAGGCTTCGGCCAGCGCGGCGTCGGCGATCGGGCTGTAGTGCTGCAGGCTGCCACCGATGCCGACCTCGGCCAGCGCGGTCCAGACCGCCAGTTGCGCCATGCCGGCCGAATTGTTCGCAAAGCCCGGGAAGGCGTCGGCATAAAGCGGGAATTTCTCTTGCAGTGCGGTGATCGCGGCCTGATCCTCGTAGAACAGCACGGTGCCGGCGCCGGCGGCAAAGCCCCGCATCTTGGCTTCGGTCGGGGCGAAGGCCTCGGCCGGGACGATCTTGCGCAGCTCGGCCTCGATCAGCGACCAGACCTTTTCGCTGTCGGCCCCGAACAGGATGACGGCGCGCGAGCTTTGCGAGTTGAAGGACGAGGGCGACAGGCGGATGGCCTGCTTGATCAGCGCCTCGACGGCATCGTTCGACAGGGGCAGGTTCTTGCCGAGCGCATATTGGCTGCGGCGCTTGGCCAGCAATTCAAGAGTTTGATTGGACACTGGATTATCTTTCCGAATTTCGCGGGGAGATGAGGGGGAGGCCCCCGGCGCGTTCTTGCGCCCGATGGGCGCGCTTCGCAACCCCCGCCACCCGCGAAGATCGCAGCGTTAGTCCCATGTGATCGCCGTTTCGCACATCCGCGCGCGCAGCCGCAGGGGGGGCGAATCGGATCAGGCCCGCGATCCGTCAGGACCGGGAGCCGGGAGAATGTGTGTGGGGGAAATTCAATGAACTTAGGCGCATATCGCAATACGCTGCCTAAGTCATTGGAATGATGGTGGGCGATAACGGATTTGAACCGCTGACATCTTCGATGTGAACGAAGCGCTCTACCGCTGAGCTAATCGCCCGGTGCGCGCTAGATAGCCGCAGCGCGACAGCGCCGCAAGGGGGATGGGCAAAAAAACTACCCCTCGGACTCCTCGGTGTCGCTGGCGCGGCGGCGCAGCCGCAGGACGATCACCTCAGAACCCGAGACATCCTTCTGGCGGTTGACGCGGGCGCGGCCCAGCGGCGGCAGGGCCAGCGTCTGGCCCGAGGCGATGGCATCGCCCAGTTCGGCCAGCGTAGCCTCGACCACCTCTTTGATTTGAGCGGGGCGCAGGCCGCTGCGCAGGGCGACCGCGTTCAGGAACTGGCGCTTTTGCAGCACCCGCGCCGTGCCGGGATCCTCTTCGATCCGGGTGCGGCGGCGCGACTGTGGATTGCCTTCGGCGCCTGGCTTGTCGTGGCCATTCCGTGCCATCGGGGGCTCCTGCATCGTTACACAAACAATCGTGAAAAAATCGCGCGGGGACCATGCCCCGCGCGATCGGTCTGTGTCAATGGGCGACCGTCGTGCTGCCGGCGGCCTGCTCTCTGGCGGCAGCCAGCCGGCTGGCCTCGGCCGCCTCTTCGGCAGCCTCGTCCCATTCGATGGGCTCGGGCGCCCGCACCAGCGCGTGCTTGAGAACCTCGCGCACATGACTGACCGGGATGATCTTGAGCCCTTCCTTGACGTTGGCCGGGATGTCGGCCAGGTCCTTTTCGTTATCGACCGGGATCAGCACGGTCTTGATGCCGCCACGCAGCGCGGCCAGCAGTTTTTCCTTCAGCCCGCCGATGGCCATGGCGTTGCCGCGCAGGCTGACCTCGCCGGTCATGGCGATGTCCTTGCGGACCGGGATCTGCGTCAGCACCGAGACGATCGAGGTCACCATCGCCAGACCGGCCGAGGGGCCGTCCTTGGGGGTGGCGCCATCGGGGACGTGGACGTGGATGTCGATCGTGTCGAACTTGGTCGGCTTGACCCCGATCTGCGGCGCAATCGAGCGCACATAGCTCGATGCGGCGTCGATCGATTCCTTCATCACCTCGCCCAGTTTCCCGGTCGTCTTCATCCGGCCCTTACCCGGCAATTTCAGCGCCTCGATCTGCAACAGATCGCCGCCGACCTGAGTCCAGGCCAGACCCGTCACCACGCCGATCTGATCGTCCTTTTCGGCCAGACCATAACGGTGGCGGCGCACGCCCAGATATTCCTCGGCCTTGGCCGGGGTCACCTCGACGGACTTGACCTTGCCCTTCAGGATCTCGGTCACGGCCTTGCGGGCCAGTTTCGCGATCTCACGCTCCAGCGACCGCACCCCGGCTTCCCGCGTGTAATAGCGGATCACATGGGTCAGCGCCTCGTCCGTCACCGAGAATTCGCCTTTGCGCAGGCCGTTCGCTGTAATCTGCTTGGGCAGCAGGTGCTGGCGGGCGATCTCTCGCTTTTCGTCCTCGGTGTAACCGGCCAGAGAAATGATCTCCATCCGGTCCAGCAGGGGCCCGGGCATGTTGTAGCTATTGGCCGTGGTCACGAACATCACGTTCGACAGGTCGTATTCCACCTCAAGATAGTGGTCCACGAAGGTCGCGTTTTGTTCGGGATCCAGCACCTCCAGCATCGCCGAGGCCGGGTCACCGCGGAAATCCTGCCCCATCTTGTCGATCTCATCGAGCAGGATCAGCGGGTTGGTGGTCTTGGCCTTTTTCAGCGCCTGGATGATCTTGCCGGGCATCGAGCCGATATAGGTCCGCCGGTGGCCGCGGATCTCGGATTCGTCGCGCACGCCGCCCAGGCTGATGCGGATGAATTCGCGCCCCGTGGCCTTGGCCACCGACCGACCCAGCGAGGTTTTACCCACGCCCGGAGGGCCGACGAGGCACAGGATCGGACCTTTCAGCTTGGCCGAACGGTTCTGCACCGCCAGATACTCGACGATGCGTTCCTTGACCTTTTCCAGACCATAGTGATCGGCGTCCAGCACTTCCTCGGCCTTGGCCAGATCCTTGCGGGTGCGCGATTTCACGCCCCACGGCAGGCTCAGCAGCCAGTCGAGATAGTTGCGGCTGACCGTCGCTTCGGCCGACATCGGCGACATCGACTTCAGCTTCTTCAGCTCGGCTTCGGCCTTTTCACGGGCCTCCTTGCTGAACTTGGTCGCGGCGATCTTTTCTTCCAGCTCGGTCAGCTCGTTCGAGCCATCCTCGCCATCGCCCAGTTCCTTCTGAATGGCTTTCATCTGCTCATTCAGATAGTATTCGCGCTGGGTCTTCTCCATCTGGGTCTTGACGCGCGACTTGATCTTCTTCTCGACCTGCAGCACGGACATTTCGCCCTGCATCAGGCCATAGACCTTCTCCAGCCGCTCGGCGGTGTCGAGGGTCTCAAGCAGTTCCTGTTTCTTGTCCAGCGCAATGCCCAGATGGCCGCTGACCAGATCGGCCAGACGGGCAGGCTCGCGCGCTTCGGCGACCGCCGAGACGACCTCTTCGGGGATGTTCTTGCGCACCTTGACGTAGCGCTCGAACTCTTCGGCAACAGCACGGGTCAGCGCGGTGCGGGTGTCGGCATCGCCCTCGACCTCGGCCAGAGGCTCGGAGCGGGCTTCGAAATATTCGTCATTCGGCACGAAGCCGGTGATCTGCACGCGCTCGCGCCCCTCGACCAGCACCTTGACGGTGCCATCGGGAAGTTTGAGCAGTTGCAGCACATTGGCCAGCACGCCGGTCAGGAAGATGCCGTCGGCAGACGGCTCGTCCACGGCGGCGTCCTTTTGCGCGGCCAGCAGGATCGGGCGATCCTGTTCCATCACGGCCTCAAGCGCCCGCACCGATTTCTCGCGCCCTACAAAGAGCGGCACGATCATGTGCGGAAACACCACGATATCCCGCAGCGGCAGGACCGGATGGGTGGTTTGGGCGAATTCGTTCATGGAATCAGTCCTTTCTCGCCAAGAGACGCGGCCCCGGGATCGGCAGCACGGGTCCCCTGCTTGTCACAAAGATAGGTAGGGAAAGGCTGGTGTTCAATGACTCTTTGGCGCGCAAACCGTTCCCCCGGACATGACGAAAGGCACCCCGCAAAGGCCGGGGTGCCGCCAGATGCCCTCAATATATCAGTTCAATGGTTTCCGGTCGATGAATCGGAACCAGATTCGGGCCCAGACTAAAGCTTGTCCTTGAAGAAGTCATCCACCCGGCGTTCTGCCTCTTCCTTGGTCCAGCCGTATTTCTCTTGCAGCTTGCCCTGCAGCTTGTCGCGCTTGCCGTCCATCTCGGTCAGGTCATTGTCGGTCAGGTCGCCCCATTTTTCCTTCACGGCGCCTTTGAGCTGGCTCCACTTGCCTTCGATGATATCCCAGTTCATGGCACATCCCTTCCGTTGTCGGTTGATGTTGCGTTCTACACCGGACCAACGCCGGGGCCGGGGCAGGGTTCCGACCGAAAGGGGCCTGCCGCGGGCGGCAGGCCCGGATCTCAGGCCTCGGGCTGAAAGCTGTCGCCGGCGAAACTGCCCCGGAATCCCGGCAGCGCCCGCCACAGCGCCTGGCCCGGGACCAGCCGGCTGGCCCGCGTCTCGCTGGCAAACAGTGTCGTGCGATGGGCCGACATGGTATAGCCGCCGGCATCGGTCAGCGCGTAGCAATCCTGCACCTGATGGGCAAAGCGCAGCCAGCGCGCCGAGGCCGAGGCCAGCGTCAGCCGCACGCTGTTGCCGGCGAAATCGGGCGTGACGCTGCTGATGCCGCCATCGGCCTCGAAGCCGAAATCGGCGCAGGTGCCGGCGCCGCCAAAGGCGTCGTAAAGGCTGGCGCGCTGCATCAGCGTCTCGCCCGGACGCAGGGCAAAGCGCACGATCACGTCGCTGCCGGATTTCTCTACGCCATAGGTGATGTTCCACGGCCGGCCCGCCTCGACCTCGGAAATCGCCCAGTCCGAGGTCTCGCCGATCAACAGCTTGGCGTCGGGATCGACATGGGCGTTCTGGTCGTTGATCGGATAGATCCGCTGCCATGTGGCGATGATGCCGCCGTAATCCAGCGCGATGCGATATTGCACGCCGGGCGTGGCATAGACATCGCCGATGGTGTTCACATCCGCGCCGTTGACGACCACGACCAGCTGCGGTGCCACACCGAAAAGCTCGGTCGCCAGCGCCACCGTCTCGCCATGCGCCACGTTGAAATCGGCGCGATAGACGGCGCCGGGCTGGTCCTTGGCCGAGGAGCCCTGGAACAGATAGACATAGGGACAGCGGATCGCGATGCCGAAACCGTCGGCCAGCCGCTTGCTTTCACGCATCCAGAACTGCTGGTTGCGGCCGATGGGGCTGGCGTCATCGCGGCGCCATTCGTTGATATAGCGGCCGCCATAGCCGTGATCGCCGATGATCGCGCCCTGTTCGGGATGGCCCGCCGCCCGCCACCGCGCGGCGCGGCAGAATTGCAGCGTAAATGCCGGCGACACCCGCCCCAGCCCCGCCGCCGGGGCAAAGCCCTGCGCGGGATGGGTCTGGTCGATGGCAGCCATGCTGCTGCCGCCCCAGCCCGCGCCCGAACTGTCCACCGGGCGCCCGGCCTCGGTGACCATGCCAAAGGTGTAATGGATCTGTCCGGGCGCCGTGGCATCCAGCGCCTGCGACAGCGCCACCGCCTCGGACGAGCGGTTTTCGGATTGGCCATAGACCGGCAGGATGTCCAGCGATGTGACGGAAGGCCGGGGGGCCGTCACTCCCCCCGCCGAAAATCCGCAAAGACCTGCTCCAGCGTCACCGGCCAGTCCTGCCCTTCGGCGCGGCCGATGATGACCAGCCGGTGCAGCGTGCCCTTGACATAGCGCCCGGTGGTAAAGCGCGTCGGCAGCGGATCGGTCAGCCCGCTATGCGGCGCCGACACCACCGCGCCCGAGGTGTTGATGCCGCGCAGCAGGTCCAGCACGTCGTCGATCTGGCCGCCGATCAGAATGCGGTTGCCATAGCTGACCGTGCCAAGCGCCAGCGCGCCCTGACCCGAAACCGGCCCCAGCGCCTGGATCGCGCCGGCACTGTTGCGCAGCTTCAGGTTGATGCCCGTGCCGTCGATCAGCTGGCCGACGTTGCTGCCATAGCTGCTCAGCGTCACATCGACCACGACGAACAGGCCATCGGTGGTCGGCTGGTTGCTCAGCACCTGTGTCTGGACATAGGCGCCGTCGCCAAAGACGAAACCGGCCTCGCTGCGCTGGATCGCCGTGCCGCTGCCGGCCTTGGCAAAGACATAGCCGCCGGTGCCGGTGGCGGTGATCGCGGTGACATCCGTGGCGCTGCCGGAAAAGCTGCTGGCGGCATCGACATAGGCCAGCGCGACGCGGGCATAGTCGATGGCGGGGGTCGTGGGCGTTTCGTCCTTCTTGACCAGCAGGCTGGCCGGCGTGGCCTCGACCGCATCGGCGCTGTTGGCCCAGGTCACGGTCAGCGCATAGCTGCCGGCCTCGGCCAGTTCCATGGTCATGGCGCCGCTGTCCAGCCGGCCCTTGATCGAGGCGCCGTCCAGCGTGAAATCCCAGCTGGCGACCGGGGCAGGCGTGCCCGAGGCCGCGCCCAGATCCAGCGTCACGCTGTCGCCGATGCCGGCGGTGGCGGGCAGGATGCTGGGCTGGCGCTGGATGGCGGGCGCGACGGCCGGGGTCGCCCCCACGACCGGCGTGCCGCCGGCATCGCACAGTTTGACGGGCGTATTGCCGAAATAGGCCGCGGCCAGCCCCTTGAAGGTGGCCGGGCTGATGTCGCCGTAAAGCGTGACCCCCATCTCAGGCCTCCTTGACCAGCACGATGTCGTTGCCGCGCTTCTGCGCTTCGGGCAGGGCGGCATATTCGGCGAAACTGTCCACCAGAATCAGCCGCGAGACGCTGCCGTCCCGTGCCGCCTTCAGGTTCTGGGCGCTGGTCTTTTCCAGATCGCCCAGCGAGGTCGCAAGGCTGGTCGCGATGAACAGCGACTTCACCTCGAAAACCTTGGTCACATATTGGTTGTAACCCTCGATCGACCAGCTGGTGGCGGCATTGTCGCCCTCGGCATTGACGATCAGCGACATGGTCCATTGGCCCTGCACGTCGGTGGTCGCCTCGACCTTCTGGGTGACGATGCGGATGCCGTTGTCGAAGATATCCGACCCGTTCAGCGTGGCGACGATCTTGCCCTCGGCGATGGGCGCCAGCGTCGCGTCCACGAGGACGCCCCGGACTGTGGCTTTGTTCGGCATGACTTGCTCCTGCGACTCCAATGATGTTGCGCCCATTATCGGGGCAAAACCCTGGGGTTGCCGTCAGAGGGCAAGCAACGCGCGCCGGAGGGGCTATCCCGCCCGCGCCACGCGGCGCGCCAGCTTTTGCGCGATGACCGAACAGACCAGCAATTGCAGCATGTGATACATCATCAGCGGCAGCACGGTGGCGCCCAGCGTCGCGGCCGGAAAGATCGCCGTGGCCATCGGCAGCCCGCTGGCGAGGCTTTTCTTCGAGCCGCAAAAGAACAGCACGATCTCATCGGCGCGCCCCATGCCCGACAGCCGCGCGGTCAGGCTGGTCGAACACATGACCACCGCCAGAAACACCACCACCACGCCAAAGCTCAGCGCCATGCTCGCCAGCGGAATATCGGCCCAAAGCCCCGAGGTGGTGCTGGAGCTGAAGGCCGCATAGACGATCAGCAGGATCGAGCCGCGATCGACCAGCATGGTCAGGAAACGGTGGCGCTGGACAAGGGTGCCGATCAGCGGCCGCATCAGCTGACCAAGGATGAAGGGCAGCAGGATCTGGACGCCGATCTTTTCCACCGCCTCCAGACTGACCCCGCCGCCGCTTTCCAGATGCAACAGCTTGCTGACCAGCAGCGGCGTCAGCACGACGCCGGCCAGATTGGACAGCGAGGCCGCGCAGATCGCCGCCGGCACATTGCCCCCCGCGATCGAGGTGAAGGCGATCGAGCTTTGCACGGTCGAGGGCAGCACCGACAGAAACAGGATGCCCATGGCCATCTCGGGGCCCAGCACGCGGCCAAAGATCGCGACCAGAAGCAGACCGATGACCGGAAACAGCAGATAGGTGCACAGAAAGGTCAGGCCCTGCAGCTTCAGGTTCAGCATCCCCGCCCGGACCGAGGCCGCGTCCAGCTTGGCGCCGTAAAGAAAGAACAGCAGCGTCACCGCCCAGAAGGTCACATTGCCCAGCACATCGGCCGCGATGCCGCGCGCCGGCAGCACGACCCCCAGAGTCCCGGTCAGTATCAAGAGCAGCATGTAGCCGTCGATCCCGATCCGCGCGAGCTGTTTCATCCGGCCTGTCCTTCTGCGTGTTGCAGCCTTGTCATACGAAACCGCCCGCAGGGCAAGGGTGGCGGCCGGCGCAACCGCCGCCCTATTGCGGCCGGGGCGGGGCAGGGGGCATAGTCCGGGCCAGCGAATGCCGGGGGGCGATGCGGATGGACCTGAACTCTGATCTGGGCGAGGCTTACGGCCCCTGGGCGATGGGCGATGACGCGGCCATGCTGGATCTGGTCAGCTCGGCCAATATCGCCTGCGGCGGCCATGCCAGCGACCCCGAGACGATGTTTGCCACGCTGCGGGCGGCCGCGGCGCGCGGCGTCACCATCGGCGCACATCCCGGCTATGCCGACCGCGAGGGCTTTGGCCGCCGCATCATCCCGATGACGCCCGCCCTGATCGGCCGGATGATTGCCGCGCAGGTCGGCAGCCTGCAGGGCGTGGCCGCGCTGGCGGGCGCCGAGCTGCGCTATGTCAAGCCGCATGGCGCCTTGGCCAATCTTGCCGCCGCTGACCGGCCGGTGGCCGAGGCCATCGTCGCGGCGGTCGCGGCCCTGCCGGGGCAGCTGGCGGTGCTGGCGATCTCGGGCACCGAGCTTGAGCTTGCAGCCCGCGCCGCCGGGCTGGCGGTGTTTTCGGAAATCTTCGCCGACCGGGGCTATCTGCCCAATGGCCGGCTGGCGCCGCGCGACCTGCCCGGCGCGGTCCTGCACGACCCCGAGACGGTGGCCCGCCGCCTGCTGGCCTTTCTGGACAGCGGGTTGATGCCGGCCACCGATGGCAGCGCGATCCCGCTTGCGGCCGATTCCATCTGCATCCATGGCGACAATCCGGCGGCCGTGGCCATGGCTGGCCTGCTGCGCCAGCGCCTGACCGCGGCCGGTGTCACCATTGCCCCCTTTCTTGCGGCGCGATGACGGATCGCGGCTTTCCCGTCTTTGCCCCGATTGCCGAACACAGCCTGCTGGTCGAGTTCGGCGACCGGATCGACGATGCCATCCATGCCCGCGTGCTCGATCTGGACCGGGCCTTGGCGCTGGCGCCGCTGCCCGGTCTGGTCGAGACGGTGCCCAGCTATGCCGCGCTGCTGATCCGCTTTGATCCCCTGTGCACCGACCATGCCGCGGTCGAGGCGGGGGCGCGCGGCCTGCTGGACCGGCCATCGGCCACCGGCCCCGGCACCACGCGCGAGGTTCTGGTCTGCTATGATCAGGATCTTGCCCCCGATCTGGCCGAGGTCGCCCGGACCGCCGGCATGACCCCCGAAGCGGTGATCGCGGCGCATCTCGCGGGTGATTACCGGGTCTATATGTATGGCTTTGCCCCCGGCTACGCCTATATGGCCGGCGTGCCGCAGCCGATCCGCCTGCCGCGCAAGCCTGCCGCCCGTCGCGATGTGCCTGCCGGCAGCGTGCTGATTGCCGGGCCGCAATGTCTGGTCTCGACCCTGACCATGCCGACCGGCTGGTGGATCATCGGCCGCTCGCCCACACGCATCCTGACCGGCGATCCGCAGCGGCCGTTCCTGTTCGATGTGGGCGACCGGGTGCGGTTCCGCCGCATCCCGCGCGCGGTCTTCGAGGCGCGGCCATGACGGCGGTGCTGTCGGTGGTCGCGGCAGGGCCGCTGGTCTCGGTGCAGGATGCCGGCCGGCCGGGGCTGATGCGCTATGGCGTGCCGCGTTCGGGTCCGATGGACCGGGGCGCCTTTGCCGCCGCCAATCTGGCGCTGGGAAATCCGGCCGGCGCCCCCGGCATCGAGGTATCGCTGGCGGGGTTGGATCTGGAATGCCTGTCCGGCGAGGTCGGCTTTGCGCTGGCCGGCGGCGGTTTCATCGCCGAACATGCCGGGCGCCGTCTGGGCTCATGGAGCCTCGCCACCCTGCGCGCGGGCGAGCGGCTGGCGATCCGGCGCGGGCCTTGGGGCAGCTGGTGCTATCTTGCCTTTGCCGGGCAGCTGCAAAGCCCCGAATGGCTGGGCAGCGCGGCCACGCATTGGGTTTCGGGCTTTGGCGGCGGGCGGATCAGCCGGGGAGACCGTATCGAAATCGCCGATCCGGCGCCGCGCGATCCCTGCCTGATCCCCTGTCCCGTGCAGGCCCGGCCGCGCGGGCGGCTGCATGTCACGCTGGGCCCGCAGCAGCGGTTCTTTTCCCCCGAGACGCTGGCGCGGCTGACTGCCGGACCATGGCGCGTGACCGGCGCGGGCGACCGTATGGGCGTGCGGCTGGACGGGCCACGCATCGCGCCCGACGCGGTTCTGGACATGCCCTCGGGGCCGGTGTCGCGCGGCTCGATCCAGGTTGCGGGCGACGGGGTTGCGACGCTGCTTCTGGCCGATCACCAGACCACCGGCGGCTATCCCAAGATCGCCACCGTGCTTGACTGTGATCTGGACGGTTTCGTGCAGTTGCGGCCGGGCGATGCACTGGGATTTCGCGCCGTGACGCCCGAGCAGGCGGTTGCGCTGGCGCGCACGGCGGCGCTGACGGCCCGGCATTGGCAAGAACGGCTGGCATTGCTGGCCCGCAGCTAGGGCCCCCGCCGCCGGAAAAATGGAAAGGGCGCGGGTGTCTCCGGCCCGCGCCCTCCAAAGTTGCCCTGCCGCACCCCACCACAAGCACGGCGGACAACTGTCACAATATGAAGTCTACCGCCGCATATTGCCCTGCAATTGCGCCGCCGTCGAGAATGCGGAACGTCATTTCTGCCGTAGCGTCACCATCGACGTTAACACGCAACAAAGTGTCGCTGCCAGAATTCTGCAGCCAGCAGGTTCCGGCACCGCCAGCGGTCGTGCCGTTGAAGGTAAAGGATTGATTTCCTGCGATAAGTGTATTGGCGTCAATTGCGGACAGGTCGATGCGGTCGCCGCCCGCCACACCGATGCCGTCAAAGCCCGAGATCACGTCCCATGCCGCAGGCGAGTCGCTGACGAGGTTGAAACGGAACACATCCGCGCCCGCGCCCCCGATCAGCGAATCAGTTCCGGCACCGCCGATCAGCGTGTCGTTGCCCGCGCCGCCGATCAAAGTGTCGTTGCCGGCCATGCCGCTGATGCGGTCATGCCCGCCACCGCCGTTCAGCAGGTTGGCCCCCGCCGAGCCGGTCAGCGTGTCGCTGCCAGCGCCCAGCGTGGCGTTTTCAAAGCCGATGATCAGCTCACCCGCCTTGTTGGTCGCGCCGCTGGTCAGGTTCAGGCTGAAATTGCCCGAGAAGCCGCTGGTATCGACCAGATCCACCCCGTCGCCGCCCGACAGGGTCTCGGCCGTGCCGGTGACGCTGCGGATCGTGTCATTGCCGGTGCCGCCGAAATACTGCCCCGCCCCCGAGGACAGCAGCAGGTCGTTGCCCGCCTCGCCATAGGCCACGTCATTGCCCGAGACGGCGTCCAGCGTGTCATTGCCGTTGCCACCCAGCAGCGTGTCGTTGTTCTGCCCGCCCGAAAGCGAGTCATTGCCATCTCCGCCCGACAGATAGTCATTGCCGAGCGAGCCGAACAGCGTGTCATTGCCGCCCAGCCCATAGATGACGTCATTGCCCAGATTGGCGCCGATCAGGTTGTTGCCGTCGGTGCCGGTCAGGGTGTCGCTGCCGCTGCCGGTCAACAGATGCTCGAAATTGATGAAATATTCGCCGCTCCAGTTGGTGGCGCCCGTGGTCAGGTTGACGACGTAATCGCCATTCCACGAGGTGGTGTTCAGCCAGTCGATGCCGGCGCCGCCGTCGATGGTCTCGCCTGCGCCATTGCCGGCATAGATCGTGTCATTGCCGTTGCCGCCGTAATATTCGCCATAGCCCGACGAGGTGATGGAATCGTTGCCGTCAAAGCCCCAGACCGTATCGACGCCGGTGCCGGCCAGAATGGTGTCATTGCCATCGCCGCCCTCGATATAGTCGTTGCCGCCCAGCCCGAGGATGCTGTCATTGCCGCTGTTGCCAAAGATGCTGTTGGCGCCGTCGGTGCCCAGCAGCGTGTCATTGCCGGTGCCGGAATAGACGCTCTCGAAGTTGGTAAAGCTTTCGTAGCTGTAATTGGTGGCGCCGGTGGAGAGATTGACCAGATAGTCACCGCTCCAGGCATAGGTATAAAGAAAGTCATTGCCGGTGCCGCCGTCGATGGTCTCGCCGCCGCCCACCCCGGCATAGGCCAGATCGTCGCCCCCTTCGGCGTAATAGACGCCATAGCCGCTGGAGCTGAGCGTGTCATTTCCGGCCCCGGCATAGACCGTGTCGGTGCCGGTCCCCGCCGAGAGATAGTCGTTGCCGTCGCTGCCATAGAGGTAGTCGTTGCCGGCCCCGCCATAAATCGTGTCATCGCCCAGCCCGCCGGACAGCGTATCATTGCCATCGCCGCCGCTGATCAGGTCGTTGCCCGAGTTGCTGTAGATATAGTTGGCGCCGGTGGTGCCATAGATCGTGTCATTGCCGTCGCCGGTGTAGACATTCTCGAAATTGGTAAAGCTTTCGAAGCTGTAATTGGTGGCGCCGGTGGCGAGGTTCACCAGATAGTCGCCGTTGAAGCTGTAGGTATACAGCCAGTCGTTGCCGTCGCCGCCGTCCAGCGTCTCGCCGCCGCCGCTGCCGGCATAGACGGCATCATTGTCCGCCCCGGCCGAGTAATAGCCGTAGCCGGTCGAGACCAGCGTGTCGCTGCCGGTGCCGCCATAGATCGTGTCGACGCCCGAATCGCCGATCAGGTAATCGTTGCCGGCATCCCCGGTGATGTAGTCATTGCCGCTGCCGCCATTGACGTAATCGTCGCCATCGTAACCAAAAAGGTAATCGTTGCCGGCATTGCCAAAAAGCGTGTCGTTGCCGGCATAGGCATAGATGGCGTCATCGCCGCTGCCGCCGACCAGCGAGTCGTTGCCCGTGGTGCCGTATATGTAATTGTAGGCCATCGTTTCCTCCTGTGAAATCGTGAACACGACAGGGGTCGCCCTGGGGCCCCGTCCCGGACTCTCGCGCCGGGGCGTGAATAGGGTGTGAACTGGTTCGTTCAGGTGGCGCGGGATGCCGCTTGGCACCGGCATTTTCCATTGCCTGAATGCGCCGGCGCGGCTATCGCAGAGGCAAAAGGGGGCAGCATGAGCAGCAACACATTCGGCCGCGTCTTTACGTTCACAACCTGGGGCGAAAGCCATGGGCCGGCCTTGGGTGCGACTGTGGATGGCTGTCCGCCCGGCGTGGCGCTGGACAAGGCATGGATCCAGCAGTTTCTGGACCGCCGCCGCCCCGGCACCTCGAAATTCACCACCCAGCGGCAGGAACCCGATCAGGTCCGCATCCTGTCGGGCGTCTTCGAGGGCAAGACCACCGGCACGCCGATCCAGCTGATGATCGAGAACACCGACCAGCGCAGCAAGGATTATGGCGAGATCGCGCAGGCCTTTCGCCCCGGCCATGCCGACATCGCCTATCACCTGAAATACGGCATCCGCGACTATCGCGGCGGCGGGCGCTCCAGCGCGCGCGAAACCGCGGCCCGGGTCGCGGCGGGGGGCGTGGCGCAAGCGGTGCTGCGCGATCTGGTGCCGGGGCTCAGGATCACCGGCTATATGGTGCAGATGGGCAGCCTGCATCTGGATCGGGCGAATTTCGACGCGGCCGAGATCGGCAACAACCCGTTCTTCCTGCCCGATGCCGCGGCGGTGCCGGTCTGGGAGGACTATCTGAACGCCATCCGCAAGGATCAGAACAGCGTCGGCGCCGCTATCGAGGTGCTGATCCAGGGCTGCCCGCCCGGCCTTGGCGCGCCGGTCTATGGCAAGCTCGACACCGATCTGGCCGCCGCGATGATGTCGATCAACGCCGTCAAGGGCGTCGAGATCGGCGAGGGCATGGCGGCTGCCGCCCTGACCGGGGTCCAGAACGCCGATGAGATCCGCATGGGCAATAACGGGCCGCGCTATCTGTCGAACCATGCCGGCGGCATTCTGGGCGGCATCTCGACCGGGCAGGACATCGTGGTGCGTTTCGCGGTCAAGCCGACCAGCTCGATCCTGACGCCGCGCCGCACCATCAACCAGAAGGGCGAGGAAATCGAGCTGATCACCAAGGGCCGGCACGACCCCTGCGTCGGCATCCGCGCCGTGCCGATTGGCGAGGCGATGGCGGCCTGCGTGATTCTGGACCACCTGCTGCTGGACCGCGCCCAGACCGGCGGCCAGCGCGGTCGCATCGGCTGATCCGGCCGGCCCTCGGGGCCGCAACACCATAGACCGGGACGGATCGGCGCGGCCTTGCGGCGCAAGTTCCGCCCCGGCCGGCGATTGTCGCACGACTGTCATATTCATTACGCATAAGCGTCACGTTCGGTCCTTATGCGAACGACAGGCCGCTGAAGGCCCCATGGAAATGTCAGGAGTGATCCTATGAAATCCGCAAAGCTCGCCGTGTCGGCGCTGGCCATGATCGCCGCTTCGGCGACGTTTGCTGCTGCCCGCGACCAGATCCAGGTCGCCGGCTCGTCCACCGTGCTGCCCTATGCCACCATCGCCGCCGAAGCCTTCGGCGAAAACAGCGATTTCCCGGTTCCGGTCGTGGAATCGGGCGGTTCGTCGGCCGGCCTGAAGAAATTCTGCGAAGGCGTGGCGGACAACACCATCGACATCGCCAACTCGTCGCGCCCGATCAAGGATTCGGAAAAGGCTGCCTGCAAGGCCGCCGGCGTTACCGAGATCATGGAAGTGCGCCTTGGCTATGACGGCATCGTCTTTGCCAGCGACATCTCGGGCAAGGACTTCGCCTTCACCCCGGCCGACTGGTACAACGCGCTGGCCGCGAATGTGCTCAAGGACGGCAAGATGGTGCCGAACCCCTACACCAAATGGAGCGAGATCCGCGCCGATCTGCCCGACCAGGAAATCCTGGCCTTCGTGCCCGGCACCAAGCACGGCACCCGCGAAGTCTTCGAGGAAAAAGTCATCCACGCCGGCTGCAAGGAAGCCGGTGCCGAGGACGCCCTGAAAGCCGCCGGCGCTGACGACAAGAAAGCCGCCGAGGACTGCATGGCGCTGCGCACCGACGGCAAGTCGGTCGACGTGGACGGCGACTACACCGAAACCCTGGCCCGCATCCAGTCGGCCAAGAACGGCATCGGCGTCTTTGGTCTGGCCTTCTACGAAAACAACACCGACAAGCTGAAGGTCGCCACCATGAGCGGCGTGCTCCCCTCGACCGAGACCATCGCCAAGGGTGAATACCCGGTGTCGCGCCCGCTGTTCTTCTACGTCAAGAAACAGCACATCGGTTCGGTTCCCGGCCTGAAGGAATTCGCCGAGTTCTTCGTTTCGGACGAGATCGCCGGCCCGTCGGGCCCGCTGGCCACCTATGGTCTGGTTGCCGACCCCGAACTGGCGGCGACGCAAAAGGCCGTGGCTGACGAAACCACCATCGCCCAATAATATCCTCATGGGCGCGGGATCCTGACGGTCCCGCGCCTTTTTCCCTGTTCCATCGACCTGAGGCTCACATGCCCGTCTCCTGGATCCTGCTGCTCATCTTGGTCCTGGCGGTTGCCGGTTCATTCGTCGGCCGCAAGCGCGTGCTTGCCGAGGTCGCCGGTGACAGTCGCAAACTGCACTCCCGTCCCAGCTATTACGGCTGGAACATTGCCCTTTACACGGCCGTTCCGGCCCTGTTCCTGATTGCCATCTGGACCTTCTTCCAGCCGCAGGTCAGCCGCCCGCTGCTGGCCGGCGTCGCGCTGCTGCTGGCTGCGGTCGGTCTGGGCGTGTCGCTGATGCGCAGCTCGGCCGAGTTCCGTGCCCGCAATGCGGTCGAAGCCTTCGTGCGCGGCCTGTTGATCCTGTGCTCGTGCATCGCCATCATGACGACGCTGGGCATCGTGCTGTCGATGCTGTTCGAAACCGGCAACTTCTTCCGGCAATACCCCTGGCAGGATTTCCTGTTCGGCACCACCTGGTCGCCCCGCTTTGGCGGTGGCTCGCAGCTGGGCATCGTGCCGCTGGTCTGGGGCACCATGTATATCTCGCTGATCGCGCTGGCGGTTTCGATCCCGATCGGGCTGTTCGCGGCGATCTACATGTCCGAATACGCCTCGCCCAAGCTGCGCAGCTTTGCCAAGCCCGCGATCGAGGTGCTGGCCGGCATCCCGACCATCGTCTACGGCCTGTTCGCCCTGATCACCATCGGGCCGCTGCTGCGCGACTATTTCGCCCAGCCTCTGGGGCTTGGCAGCTCGGGCTCGTCGGTGATGACGGCGGGTCTGGTCATGGGCATCATGCTGATCCCCTTTGTCAGCTCGCTTTCCGATGACATCATCAACGCCGTGCCGCAAAGCCTGCGCGACGGCGCGCTGGGTCTGGGTTCGACCCAGTCCGAAACCATCAAGAAGGTCGTGCTGCCCGCCGCGCTGCCCGGCATCGTCGGCGCCATCCTGCTGGCCGCCTCGCGCGCCATCGGCGAGACGATGATCGTGGTGCTGGGCGCCGGTGCCGCCGCACAGATGAGCGTGAACCCGTTCCAGGCGATGACGACGATCACCGTCAAGATCGTCAGCCAGCTGACCGGCGACACCGACTTCGCCGCGCCCGAGACGCTGGTGGCCTTTGCACTGGGCATCACGCTTTTCACCGTCACGCTCGCGCTGAACGTCTTCGCCCTCTACATCGTGCGTAAATACCGGGAGCAGTACGAATGACCGACGCAACCTTCACCGCCGCCGATCAGCCGGCGCAGTCGGGCTCGCTGCTGGTCCTTGACGAGCGCACCCGCAAGCGCAACGCCGCCGAGGCCCGTTTCCGCGGCTATGGCCTTGCCGCCATCGCAGTGTCGATCCTGTGCCTGCTGATGCTGTTGATCACCATTTTTTCCGGCGGTCTTGGCGCCTTTCGCCAGACCTATCTGGAAATCCCGGTGACGCTGGACGCTCAGCAACTGGACAAGTCCGGCCAGCGCAATCCCGAAGAGCTGAAAAAAGTCCTGACCCTGGCCTATGGCAAGATCCTCGACCAGTCGCTGCAGGCCGCCATCGCCCAGCACGGCATCACCATCGAGGGGCTGAGCGCCAAGGACACGGCCGACCTGATCTCGAAAGAGGCCTCGGCGCAGCTGCGCAATCAGGTGCTGGCCAACCCCGAGCTGATCGGCACCACCATCGACGCCCGCGTGCTGGTGAACGGCCGGGTCGACGGCTATTACAAGGGCCGCGTCAGCATGGACAGCGCCTCGCGCGATGCCAATACCTCGGTGGCGCAGCTGCAACTGGCCGATGCGCTCAAGGGCCAGAATCTGCTGGCGACGGAATGGAACTGGTCCTTCCTGACCAATCCCGACGCCTCTGACCAGCGCCCCGAAGCCGCCGGCGTGGGCATCGCCATCCTCGGCTCGCTCTACATGATGTTCGTGGTGCTGATGCTGGCCGTGCCGATCGGTGTCGCCGCCGCCGTCTATCTTGAGGAATTCGCCCCCAAGAACCGCTGGACCGACATCATCGAGGTCAATATCTCGAACCTCGCTGCCGTGCCTTCGATCGTGTTCGGGATCCTCGGTCTTGCCGCCTTCATCAACTTTGCCCATCTGCCGCAATCGGCACCGATCGTCGGCGGTCTGGTTCTGGTGCTGATGACGCTGCCGCGCATCATCATCCCGGCCCGCGCCGCGCTCAAGGCGGTGCCGCCCTCGATCCGCGACGCCGCGCTGGGTGTCGGGGCCTCGAAGATGCAGTCGGTGTTCCACCATGTGCTGCCGCTGGCGACGCCGGGCATCCTGACCGGGGTGATCCTGGGTCTGGCGCAGGCACTGGGCGAAACCGCGCCGCTGTTGCTGATCGGCATGGTGGCCTTCGTCAAGAACTTCCCGGCCGCCCCGCCCGAGGGGCTGTTCGATCCCGCCTCGGCCCTGCCGGTTCAGGTCTATAACTGGACCCAGCGTGCCGACCCTGCGTTCATGGAGCGCGCCTCGGGGGCGATCATCGTCCTGCTGGTGCTGCTGATGTGCATGAACGTCGTTGCAATCTTCCTGCGCCGCAAGTTCGAGCGCCGCTGGTAAACCCGGCGAGGAGTCCCCAAAATGAACGACATGAGTATCATGGAGCGTGCCGTGAGCCAGACCGAGAACAAGATTTCCGCCCGCAAGGTGCAGGTCTATTACGGCGATAAACACGCCATCAAGGATGTCGATGTCGATATCCTCGACAAGACTGTGACCGCCTTCATCGGCCCGTCGGGCTGTGGCAAGTCCACCTTCCTGCGCTGCCTGAACCGGATGAACGACACCATCGACATCTGCCGCGTCGAGGGCCGGATCGCGCTGGATGGCGAAGACATCTACGACAAGCGCGTCGACCCGGTGCAATTGCGCGCCAAGGTCGGCATGGTGTTCCAAAAGCCGAACCCGTTCCCGAAGTCGATCTATGACAACGTGGCTTATGGCCCGCGCATCCACGGGCTGGCCCGCAGCCGCTCCGAACTCGACGACATCGTCGAGAAGTCGCTGCGCGGTGCCGCGCTGTGGAACGAGGTCAAGGACCGCCTGTCCGAGCCGGGCACCGGCCTGTCGGGTGGCCAGCAACAGCGTCTGTGCATCGCCCGCGCCGTTGCGACCCAGCCCGAAGTCCTGCTGATGGACGAGCCCTGCTCGGCGCTCGACCCCATCGCCACCGGTCAGGTCGAAGAGCTGATCGACAAGCTGCGCTCGGAATTCTCGGTGGTGATCGTCACCCACTCGATGCAGCAGGCCGCCCGCGTCAGCCAGAAAACCGCCTTCTTCCACCTGGGCAATCTGGTCGAATATGGCGACACCGACGAAATCTTTACCCGGCCGCGCGACCCGCGCACCGAAAGCTACATCTCGGGCCGCATCGGCTAACTGGGGGACAGGCATGAATACCGAACGTCACATTTCATCGGCCTTTGACCGCGATCTGGAAACCGTCCAGGCGCTGGTGGTCAAGATGGGCGGGATGGTCGAAAGCGCGCTGCACGATGCTGCCATCGCGCTGGAAACCCGCGACGAGGAGCTGGCCGAGGACGTCCGCCGCCGCGACAAGGCGGTGGACGAGCTTGAGCTGCGCGTGAACGAAGAGGCCGCGCGGCTGATCGCGCTGCGCGCACCCACCGCCACCGACCTGCGCACCGTGCTGAGCGTCATCAAGATCTCGGCCATCCTTGAACGCGTGGGCGATTACGCCAAGAACATCGCCAAGCGCAGCCATGTGCTGGTGCACATGCCCGCCGTCGAGGGCTCGGGCATGGCGCTGCGCCGCATGTCGGTCACCGTCGAAGGCATGATGAAGGACGCGCTGGACAGCTATATCCACCGCGACGCCGCTCTGGCCGAGGACGTGCGCAAGCGCGATCTGGAAGTGGACCAGATGTATAACGCGCTGTTCCGCGAATTCCTGACCTATATGATGGAAGACCCGCGCAACATCACTGCCTGCATGCATCTGCATTTCATCGCCAAGAACATCGAGCGCGTCGGCGACCATGCCACCGGCATCGCCGAGCAGGTGATCTATCTGGCCACCGGCGAGCTGCCCGACGACAACCGTCCGAAAAGCGACAGCCTGACCCGGGCGGTCCTGAACGAAGGCGAGGATTGATCATGGCCCAGGCGCAACCCTGTGTTTTGGTCGTCGAGGACGAGGGCGCGCAGCGCGAGGTGTTGAAATACAACCTCGAGTCGGAAGGGTTTTCCGTGGTCATGGCCGAAAACGGCGATGAGGCGATGCTGCTGGTGGCCGAGGAACAGCCCGATCTGATCGTGCTGGACTGGATGCTGCCCAATGTGTCGGGCATCGAGATCTGCCGCCGGGTCAAGGCCGACCCGGCGACGCGGCAGATCCCGATCATCATGCTGTCGGCCCGGTCCGAAGAGGTGGACCGGGTGCGCGGGCTGGAAACCGGCGCCGACGATTATGTCGTCAAACCCTATTCCGTGGTCGAATTGATGGCACGGCTGCGCACGCAGCTGCGCCGGACCCGCCCGGCCTCGATGGGCGAAAGGCTCAGCTTTTCCGACATCATTCTGGATGCGGGCGAACATCGGGTGTTCCGCGGCGGCCTGCCGCTGCATCTGGGTCCGACCGAATTCCGGCTGCTGTCCACGCTGATGGAAAAGCCCGGCCGGGTCTGGACGCGCGAGCAACTGCTGGATCGGGTCTGGGGGCGCGACATCTATGTCGATACCCGCACCATCGACGTGCATGTCGGCCGGCTGCGCAAGGCGCTGATGGCCAATGGCGGCGACAACCCGGTGCGGACGGTGCGCGGCACCGGCTATGCTCTGGGCTAGGGCCGGCCTTTACGGGGGATGAGAAAGGAAAAGGCCGCGGGCAATGCCGCGGCCTTTCCTCATGTCAGCTGTTCTGTTCCAGCAGATCGGTGATGCGCCGCACCGCGACCCGGCGGTTTTCACGCTCGGCGCCGCTGCTGGGCACCAGCATGAACTGCTCGCCATAGCCCTGCACGACCATGTTTTCCGGCGGGACCTGGAAATACTCGGTCAGCGCCAGCGCCACCGATTCGGCACGCCGGTCCGACAGCGCAAGGTTGCTGGCGGGCGAGCCGACGGCGTCGGTATAGCCCTCGATCATGAACATCTCGTTGGGGTTGGCGTCCACGGCATCGCGGATCACCTTGCCCAGCGTGGCCAGCTGTTCGGCCTGGGTCGAGCTGAGCGCCGCCGAGCCGGTGTCGAAGGTGATCTCGGGCACGTTGACCGGCGCCACCAGCGAGCGGACCTCGGGAATGTCGCGGATCTGCGTCAGGGTAAAGCGGCGGTCGGCAGCGCTTTCGCTAAGCAGCGCGTTGCGCAGGTCGCTTTCGCTCCACGGCCGGTCGGCATAGCGCACCGGCTGCGGCGGCGGCAGGGTCGAGACCTGCACCGGGCGCACCTGACTGTCGGCGATCAGCCGGGTTTCGCGGCCATCGGGACGGATCAGCGTGCGGCGCAGGATGTTCATGTCCGCATCGCGGATCGTCACCACCCGGCTGCCATCGGCGCGCAGCACGGTGGTACGGGTCGAGCCATCGGCAAAGGTTTCGGTCTGCACGTCCGAGCCCGGCTGATACAGCAACGCATTGTCGTCGCGCACGATCTGCTGGCTGCCGTCGGGCAGGGTCAGCACGGCGCGGTCGCCGGTGTTCAGCGCGACCTGACGGTTCCCCGACAAGAGCTTGCCGACCGCAAAGCCGGCCGCTCCCGCCAGCAACAGCTTGGCGATGTCGCTGCCACGGTCGTCATGGTCATCGCCACGGGCCTCGCGGCGGTCCAGATCACGTTCGCGGCGGTTCAGGTTACGCTCGGCCTCGGCCAGCTCGCGCTCGCGCCGTTGCAGGGCGATCCATTCCTCGTCGCGATCGTTGTTGCGCCGCTCCTGTTCCAGACGCTGGCGTTGCAGCCGCAATTCGCGGGCCTGCCGGTCCAGTTCGGCGCGTCGCGGCCCGTCCTCGGGGGTGAGGGGGGCGTTGTCGCGGATCGGGTTGCGGAAGTCCTGATCCGAGCGGCGCAGATCCTGGGCGGTGATCTTGCGCTCGCTGACCTGACCTTGGGCCGCACCGGCGGCCAAGGCCGCAGCCGGAGCAGCCACGGCGCTGGCGGCGCGGCGCGCAACGTCGTTGTCGCGGGCATTGGCCTCGGGGGCGGGCAGGCTGGCCTCACCCTTGCCGGCCTGCAGTTGCTGTTTCAATTGATCGACGGTCAGGCGGCGCGGCGCGGGCTGGGCCTTGCCATTGCCGGGCTGGCCATTCTGCGGCTGGTCGGCGCCGGCCTGACGCGGCGGCTGCTGGCCGTTTTGCGGCTGGCCATCGCGGGCCTGATCTGGCAACGGCGCGCCGGGTTGCGGCTGCCCTTGCTGCGGTTGGCCCGGTTGGGCCTGATCCTGCCGGGCCTGACCCTGCTGCGGCTTGCCCTTGGGGGCTTGGCCCTGCTGCGCCTGATCCTGCTGGGTCTGGTCCTGCTGATCCTGCGGGCGCGGCGGCTTGCCGTTCTGGGCGCGCGGCGGCAGGGCGTCATCGGGGCGCGGCGCGGCGTTCGGACGCTCGCGCTGTTCCATCTCGCGTTTCAGCTCGGCGGCATCCGGCGGCGGGTTGCGCGGTTTCTTTACCTCGCCACGGGCCGTCTCGGGCTTGTCGACCGGCGGGTTCTCGCGCGCCGTCACCGCGTCGCGCAGGCTGTCGCGCTGGCTGTTTTGCGGGCGCGGCGTATCGGCCTGCCGGTTCGGCTGCTCGGCCTCAGCGGGACGTGCCGCCGGCTGCGGCTGACCGTTCTGGCCGGGCTGCGGCTTTCTGCGCATGTTCTGCTCAGGCTCGCGCTGCTGGTCCTGCATTTGCGTCTGAGCCCGCTGCGGCGCCGGTTTGACACCCGGCTCGGCCTGCTGCTGGCGCTGGGGTTGCGGGCGCTGCTGCCGTTCGGGCTGCTGGCGGTCCTGTTGTTGCCGTTCTGGCTGTTGGCGCGCGGGCTGTTGCCGGTCCTGTTGCTGCCGCTCTGGCTGCTGACGCTCGGCCTGCTGGCGGCGGGTCGGTTGCTGTTGCCCCTGCGGCGCTTCGGCCTGCGGCTGGCGGGCCTGACGGGGGTTGGGCTTTTCCTGCTGCTGGCGCGCGGGCGCGGCCTCACGCTGTTGCGGCTTGGGCTGCTGCTGTCGGGCCTGCGGCTCTGGCTGCTGGCGCGGCTCTGCCTGTTTCTTTGGCTGCCGCTGTTCCTGCTGCTGCTGTTTCTGTTCTTCGCGCTTCTTCTTTTGCAGCAAAAGCTGCTCGACATTCGAGCCATCCTGCACCTGTGCCGCAGCGATCTGCGGCAGGACCAGCGAAATGCTGGTCACGATGGTGGTGGTGGCCTTGAGGATGCGACGCATTTCGGTTCCTTTTCCGATGGACGCGGGAATATGCTCGTTTCATAACCATATTCGGCGTGCGGGGTTCCTGAACAAGCGCGTGAACGGCAGGTGAGGTGGAGGAAATCCGCCCATGCCACAGCCGCCCCGGTGCCGCAGGGACAGGAGATCAGCCATGGCACTGAAACCAAAGGACGCACCCGGACTTGCGCATTTCGACTGGGCCGATGCGTTGCGGCTGGACGGCCAGCTGACCGAAGAAGAGCGGATGCTGCGCGACGCCGCCCGCGCCTATGCGCAGGACCGCCTGCAACCGCGCGTCATTGCCGCCTTTCGTGACGAATATACCGACCCCGCCATCTTTCGCGAAATGGGCGAGATGGGGCTTTTGGGTGTCACCATCCCCGAGGAATACGGCGGCATCGGCGCCTCTTATGTCGCCTATGGCCTGATCGCGCGCGAGGTCGAGCGCGTCGATTCCGGCTATCGCAGCATGATGTCGGTCCAGTCCAGTCTGGTGATGTATCCGATCTTTGCCTATGGCTCCGAGGCGCAGCGGCGCAAATACCTGCCGGGACTGGCGGCGGGCGAGCTGATCGGCTGTTTCGGCCTGACCGAGCCCGATGCGGGCTCTGACCCCGCCGGGATGAAGACCACGGCCCGCAAGGTGGACGGCGGCTATGTGCTGAACGGCGCCAAGATGTGGATCTCGAACGCGCCGATCGCCGATGTTTTCGTCGTCTGGGCCAAATCCGAGGCGCATGGCGGCAAGATCCGCGGTTTTGTGCTGGAAAAGGGCATGAAGGGCCTTACGGCGCCCAAGATCGGCGGCAAGCTCAGCCTGCGCGCCTCGATCACCGGTGAGATCGTCCTGCAGGATGTCGAAGTGCCCGAGGACGCGCTTCTGCCCGGCGTCGAGGGGCTGAAGGGCCCGTTCGGCTGCCTGAACCGCGCCCGCTACGGCATCGCATGGGGGGTGATGGGCGCGGCCGAGTTCTGCCTGTCGGCGGCGCGCGGCTATGGGCTGGACCGCAAGCAGTTCAACCGCCCGCTGGCGGCGACGCAGCTTTACCAGTTGAAGCTGGCCAATATGCTGACCGAGATCACGCTGGGCCTGCAGGCCTGTCTGCAGGTCGGGCGGTTGATGGATCAGGCCGAGGCCGCGCCCGAGATGATCTCTCTGATCAAACGCAACAATTGCGGCAAGGCGCTGGACATCGCCCGCGCCGCCCGTGACATGCACGGCGGCAACGGCATCTCCGAGGAATTTCAGGTCATGCGGCACATGGTCAACCTGGAAACGGTGAACACCTATGAGGGCACCCATGACGTGCATGGCCTGATCCTTGGCCGCGCCATCACCGGGTTGCAGGCTTTTGGGTGAGGGGTGTTATCGGATCGGTCGCACGCCATAGCTGCGATAGGCGTTCGTGCGTAGTTCAGCCTCGCTGCGGTCGGGAAACAACAGATAGCTTGGCGCAAGAATGGGCGATGATCGTTCAACATTGACTGATATCATGTGGCGGATCGGAAATGCGCCGCCTGTCTTTTCCAACAGCGGGGCCACCAGGGGCGCGAAACTCGGGTGGTCGGGCGCAATGATTTCCGCCATGCCTTCCAGCTTGCGTCCGCGTTGCAGGAAAATGTCGATCAGACTGACGCAGACCGCAGGATTCACCAGAATGTTCCTGACGCTCCGCCCCGAGGCGATATCGGCGATCACCAGCCGGTTTGCGCTGGCTTCGGCGTAGATTTCCTTGGGTGAGACGTTCGGCCGATTGTGAGGATCCACAGTCGCCAACCAACACAGAACCGCCTGTTCCTTGCCATTCAATCTGCTGGTCATGTCCGCTTCTCGAAAATGAGGCGGAGGCCAAACAGCACGAGGAATGTTCCGGTGACCCGCTCGATCCAGATGCCGAACCGCCTGTAGGCCGCGCGCGCCGGCATGGTGGACAGCAGTCGGACGACCAGACCATACCACAGGATTTCCAGTGCAAATCCCCCGCTGAGGATTGCGAGTCTGGCCGCGAGCGAGGTGTCCAGCGGAATGGTCGCTGCATATAGGCTGATAAAGAATGCAATCCCCTTGGGGTTGCTCAGATTGACCAGCAGACCAAGGCGTAAACCTCGGGAAAAACTGTCCTGCATGATCGATCTGCCATCTGCGTTGGCGGCGGCTGGACGGTTCAGCCAAGCCCTGACGCCGAGATAGACCAAAAACAGGCCGCCGCTGATCTGTATCACCCCGGCCAGCCAGCCGATGCGGGTCAGCAGAAGGGCAAGACCGGACATGCTGAGGACCGCATAGAGCGTTGCGGCGCAGGCAAGGCCAACCGTTGCCCCGGTCGCGGTTTGCCTTGCCCCGGAAATTGCCAAACGGGAAATAAGGGCAAAGTTCGGCCCCGGACTGATGACGATAGCGGCGTAGAGAAACAAAACCGTCGTGACGACGGCAATTTCCATGGGCATGTCCAGCCTCCATTATCGTCACCTCATGCTATGTCGAATGCGCGATTTCGCCAAGGCCGCGACCGTCCGAAAGGTCATCACCCGTCCGGAAAAGCCTTGCCTATTGCCGCACCATTGACGCCCCCCCTTCACCCACCCTCGGTCAGCGCAATGCGGCCGCCGGCGAGGCGGCGGACGCGGCCGGCCAGTTCCAGCGACAGGATGGCCGGGGCCAGTGCGGCGGCGGGCAGGCCCAGATCGCGGATCAGCATGTTTTCCTCGGTCGGGCTGGGGCTGAGGCGGGCGAGGATCCGGGCCTCGAGATTGGCGGGGCCACCCTGTGCAGGGCGCACCGTCGGGGGCTGCCGGGCCGAGGGCAGGTTGCCGGCGATCCGGTGGCCCAGTTCCGCCATGCGGCGGGCGACGGCGGCCGGTTGCAGCCGGCGCGCGCGGTCTGGCGCTGTGGCGGCTGGCGCTGTAGCGGCCGGGCTGGGCGCCGCCTCGGGCTGGGGCTGGGCGTGCGGCGCCTCGGCGGGGGCGCCATTGCTTTGCAGGGCGGTCAGCACGTCCTGCGAATTGCGCACCAAAAGCGCGCCGTCGCGGATCAGGGCGTTGCAGCCGGCGGCGCGGGCGTCCATCGGATGGCCCGGCACCGCCATCACCTCGCGGCCCTGATCCAGCGCCGCCTTGGCGGTGATCAGGCTGCCCGAGCGATGCGCGGCCTCGATCACCACCACCGCGCGCGACAGGCCCGAGATGATGCGGTTGCGCGCCGGGAAATGCCGTGCCACCGGCTCGGTCCCCGGCGGTTGTTCGGTGATCAGCAGGCCGGTGTCGCAGATCGCCTCGGCCAGCGCCGCATTCTCGCTGGGATAGATCATGTCGATGCCGCCGGCCATGACGGCGATGGTGCCGCTGGGCAGGCTGGTTTCATGCGCGATGGTGTCGATGCCGCGCGCAAGCCCTGCGATCACCGCCGCGCCCGATTGCGCCAGACCCTGCGCCATGCCGCGCGCCATGCGCAGCCCCAGCGACGAGGCATTGCGTGCCCCCACCACCGCCACCGGCAGGTGTTGCAGCACTGTGGCATTGCCCCGCACCCACAGTACCGCCGGCGCTTCGGCGATTTCGCGCAGTTGCGCCGGGTAATCGGCATCGCCCCAGGCGATCAGCCGGGCGCCGGCGCGGGTTCCGGCCTCGATCTCGGCCTCGACGACGCCGGCGGGGCAGGGGGCATAATCCTCGATCCCGGCGGCGCGGGCGATATCGGGCAGCGCCGCCAGCGCCGCGCCGGCGCTGCCATGTTCGGCCAGCAGCCGGTGAAAGGTCGCAGGCCCGACCCGGCGCGAGCGGATGAGGCGCAGGATGGCGAATCCGTCCGCTTGCACCCTGAAGGCGTGGTGGTCGGGGTCGAGAGAAAGCGGTCTTGCCATCATTGCCGATATCCTTGCCTCATCCGCGATTCCGGTGATGGCACGGCAATGGTTAAGATTCGGTTAGCCAGCCGCGACGGGCCGGGTGCCGTCAGGCGGCCGAGCCGCCCACCGTCAGCCCGCCGATCATCAGCGAGGGCAGGCCCACGCCCACCGGCACCCATTGTCCCTGCTTGCCGCAATTGCCGATGCCCGGATCCAGCGCCAGATCATTGCCGATGGCGCGGATCTGTTGCAGCGCGGTGGCGCCGTCGCCGATCAGCGTGGCGCCCCGGATCGGGTCGCCGACCTGACCATTTTTCACCCGATAGGCCTCGGTGCAGGAAAACACGAACTTGCCGTTGGTGATGTCGACCTGACCGCCGCCAAAGCCCACGGCATAGATGCCGTCATCCAGCCCCGACAGGATCGCGGCCGGATCGTCGGTCCCCGGCAGCATGAAGGTATTGGTCATGCGCGGCATCGGCGCATGGGCATAGCTTTGCCGGCGGCCGTTGCCGGTCGGCTCGACCCCCATCAGCCGCGCGTTCTGGCGGTCCTGCATATAGCCGACCAGAATCCCGTCCTCGATCAGCACGTTGCGGGCCGGCGCCGTGCCCTCGTCATCGACCGAGATCGAGCCGCGCCGGTCGGGAATGGTGCCATCGTCGATCACCGTCACCCCCGGCGCCGCCACGCGGCTGCCCAGAAGCCCGGCAAAGGCCGAATGCCCCTTGCGGTTGAAATCGCCTTCAAGCCCATGGCCCACGGCCTCGTGCAGCAAGATCCCCGGCCAGCCGGGGCCCAGCACCACATCCATCACCCCTGCGGGGGCGGGGACCGAGCGCAGGTTGACCAGCGCGATGCGCAGCGCCTCGCGCACCTGGGCCTGCCAATGTTCGGGCGCGATCAGCCCGTCCAGCGCCACCCGCCCGCCGCCGCCGGCATTGCCCGATTCGCGGCGGCTGTTCGATTCCACGATGACCGAGACATTGATCCGCGCCATCGGCCGGATGTCGGTCGAAAGCCCGCCCTCGGGGCGCAGGATCGCCACCTCTTGCACCGAGGTCGAGATGCTGGCCGAAACCTGCACCACGCGCGGGTCCAGATCGCGGGCAAAGGCGTCGATTTCGCGCAAAAGCGCGACGCGGGCGGCAAAGCTGACGCCTGCGGCCGGGTCGATCGGCGCATAAAGCGGCGTGATCGCCCCATGCGGCGGCAGGGCCAGCGTGCCGCCACCGTCGCCCACCGCCAGACGCACGGTTTCGGCGGCCTTGCGCAATGCAGCCTCGTCGATCTCGGTGGAATGGGCATAGCCGGTCACTTCGCCGCGCACGGCGCGCAGGCCGAAACCCTGCTCTGCGTCATAACTGGCGGTGCGCAGCCGGCCATCGTCAAACACCAGCGTTTCCGCGCGCGAACGCTCAAGGAACAGCTCGCCATCGTCGGCACCGGCCAGCGCGCCTTGCAGCACCGCCAGGGTGCGGTCGCGATCCAGATGCGATTCAAAGGGGGAAAACGCCGCGTCGCTCATCCGAAAGTCCTTTGCCAAGAAGCACCGACTAGGGGTTTTTTGGTCGTAAGTCGATAGGTATGACTTGCCCGTGAGGGGAAGATATGGTTCTCAAACAGGACCGATGCCGGCCGGGCTGGAGGACAGGAGCCCGTCGGCGGCACAGTAGGCAACGGGATGGGACTATGGCAATTGCGACGATGCGCCGCGCTCTGGCGGCGGTAACTGGCCTTGGACTTGCGGCTGTGGTGGCGATGCCTGCCCTCGCTCAGGAAGTGCTGGGCGAGCTGCCGGTGATCGGCAAGCCGCATGCGAAGGGCATGGGCTTCCAACCCGCCTCCAGCCCGCTGGCGCATGACCAGCAATGGCTGGATCATTTCGTGCTTTATATCATCTCGGCGGTGACGATCTTTGTCTGCCTGCTGCTGCTGATCTGTATCCTGCGCTACAACCGGCGTGCCAATCCTGTCCCGGCCCGGTTCACGCATAACACCCCGCTTGAGATCGCATGGACGCTGGTGCCGGTGCTGATCCTTGTCAGCATCGGGGTGTTCTCGCTGCCGGCGCTGTTCCGCAGTCAGGAAATGCCCAACGATCCGGATCTGGTGATCAAGGCCATCGGCCACCAGTGGTACTGGTCCTACGAATATCCCAATGACGGCGTGGCCTTCGATGCCCTGCTGCTGGAAAAAGACGCTCTGGCCGGTGCCGGCTACAGCGAGGATGAATATCTGCTGGCCGCCGACAACCCGGTCGTGGTGCCGGTGGGCAAGAAGGTGCTGGTGCAGGTCACCGCGACCGATGTGATCCACAGCTGGACCGTGCCGGCCTTCGCCGTGAAACAGGACGCCGTGCCGGGCCGGATCGCGCAGCTGTGGTTCGAGGCCGACAAGGAAGGCGTGTTCTTTGGCCAGTGCTCGGAACTCTGCGGCATCAACCACGCCTATATGCCCATCGTGGTCAAGGCCGTCAGCCAAGAGAAATACGACGCCTGGCTTGCCGGTGCGAAAGCCGAATTCGCTGCCGATGCCTCGGATTACCTGCCGGCCCAGCCGATCAAGCTGGCCGCGGCCGAGTAAGGGCGCGACGTGGCCGGTATCAACGCATATGACGGGCCCGCCGAGAACGGTTTCGAGGCGGGCTTTGGGGACTACGTTGCGCTGCTGAAGCCGCGCGTCATGTCGCTGGTGGTGTTTACGGCCTTTGTCGGGCTGTGGATCGCGCCGGTGGGCATGAACCCGTTCGTGGCCTTCTGCGCGGTGTTGTTCATCGCTCTGGGCGGCGGCGCCTCGGGTGCGCTGAACATGTGGTATGACGCCGATATCGACGCGGTGATGAAGCGCACGGCCGGCCGCCCCGTGCCCTCGGGCCGGGTGCCGGCGGGCGATGCGCTGGCGGTCGGGCTGGCGCTGTCGGGCCTGTCGGTGATGATGCTGGGGCTGGCGGCGAACTGGTTCGCGGCGGGTTTTCTGGCCTTCACCATCTTCTTTTATGCCGTGGTCTACACGATCTGGCTGAAACGCTCGACGCCGCAGAACATCGTCATCGGTGGCGCGGCCGGGGCCTTCCCGCCGATGATCGGCTGGGCCTGTGCCACCGGCGGCATCGGCATCGAATCGCTTCTGATGTTCGCGCTGATCTTCTTCTGGACGCCGCCGCATTTCTGGGCGTTGGCGCTGTTCATGAAAGAGGACTACCACAAGGCCGGCGTGCCGATGCTGACCGTGACGCATGGTCGTGCTGCCACCCGCCGGCATATCTTTGGCTATACGCTGGTGCTGGCGCCGTTTGCGATCTGGCTGGGGCTGACCTCGGTCGGCGGCTGGTTCTACCTGTCGGTCGCGCTGGTGCTGAACGCGCTGTTCATCCTTGGCGGCTGGCGCATCCTGCGCCGGACCGAGGAGCAGGCCGTCGCCGATCATTACAAGACCGAACGCAAGTTCTTCCGCCTGTCGCTCTATTACCTGTTCCTGCATTTCCTTGCGCTGCTGGTGCAACATTGGATCGGGGCGTGGTGATGGCGCTGCATGTCGAACATGAACTGCACAGGCGGCGGCGCAGTCGCAATGTCGGGCTGGCGCTGGTGCTGGCGGCCTTTGTCGCGCTGGTCTTTGGCCTGTCGGTGGTCAAGATCACCCAGGGCGACATGATGGAGGGGTATGATCACCGCCCGCAGGCTTCGCGCCTGCCGGTGGATCCGAACCCGCCGGCCGCCACCGCGCCGCGCGCCGCACCGGGCACCCCGGGCGCCGAGGCGGGGATCAAGCCATGAGCAACAGATCGAACGGCCGCACCTTTGCCTGGCTCGCCGGGGTCGCTGCGGTCATGTGCGCGCTCAGCTGGGCGGCGGTGCCGTTCTACGACTGGTTCTGCCGCACCACCGGCTATGGCGGCACCACGAATGTCGCCTCTGCCAGCCCCGACGAGGTGCTGGACGAAACCGTGCGCGTGCGCTTTGACGCCAATGTCGATCCGAACATGGGCTGGACCTTCCGCCCCATGCAGCACGAGATGAAGCTGCGCATCGGCGAAAACGCCATCGCCTTCTACGAGGCGGTCAACAACACCGACCAGCCGGTCACCGGCTCGGCCAGCTACAACGTCGCCCCCGATGTCGCGGGCTATTATTTCAACAAGATCGAGTGCTTCTGCTTTACCGAGCAGACCCTGCAACCCGGCGAGCGGGTCGAGATGCCGGTCAGCTTCTTCGTCGATCCCGGTCTTGTCGATGACCGCGACGCGGGGCGGGTGCGCGACATCACCCTGTCCTATACCTTCCACCGGACCGCCGAACCCAAGCAGGCGGCGCTGGACACCGGCAAGACGACAACGACCACGAACTGAGCAACAAGACGCAGCAACAGCGGAACGCAGCCATGGCCCATGTAAAGAACCACGACTATCAGATCCTTCCGCCGTCGATCTGGCCGTTTTTGGGCGCGATCAGCGCCTTCGTGATGCTGACCGGCGCGGTGGCCTGGATGAAGGGCATCACCGTGCTGAGCCTGCCGGTGCATGGCCCCTGGATGTTCCTGATCGGTCTGGTCGCGGTGCTTTACGTCATGTTCGGCTGGTGGGCCGACGTGGTGCGCGAGGGCGAAGAGGGCGAGCATACGCCGGTCGTCCGCATCGGCCTGCAATACGGCTTCATCCTGTTCATCATGTCCGAAGTGATGTTCTTCGTCGCCTGGTTCTGGGCCTTCATCAAGAACGCGCTTTATCCGATGGGGCCGATGAGCCCGATCAAGGATGGCGTCTGGCCGCCCGAGGGTATCGCCACCTTTGACCCGTGGCACCTGCCGCTGATCAACACGCTGATCCTGCTGTTGTCGGGTGTCGCCGTGACCTGGGCGCACCATGCGTTTGTGCATGACGGCGACCGCAAGACCACGATCCGCGGCCTGATCGTCGCCGTGATCCTGGGTCTGTGCTTTACCGGCCTGCAAGCCTATGAATACAGCCACGCGGCATTCGGTCTGGCCGATACGGTCTATGCCGGCACTTTCTACATGGCGACCGGGTTCCACGGCGCCCATGTCATCATCGGCACCATCTTTCTGCTGGTCTGCCTGATCCGGTTCCAGCGCGGGCAGATGACGCAGAAACAGCATGTCGGCTTCGAGGCGGCGGCCTGGTATTGGCACTTCGTCGACGTGGTCTGGCTGTTCCTGTTCGTCGTGATCTATATCTGGGGCCGCTGATCCAGCCCCGTCTTTTCCGGCGGCGCGGCACAGGCCGCGCCGTTTTCTGGTGGAAGGCTTCATGCGCCGCTATCTGTTCCCGCTGATTCTGGGCGTCGTCGGCTGCGCCATCCTGATTTCCCTTGGCGTCTGGCAATTGCAGCGTCTGGCCTGGAAAGAGGCGATGCTGGATCAGATCCAGCGCGGCATCGAAGGCGCACCCGCCCCGCTGCCCGCCAGCATCGACCCGTCGATGAAATACCTGCCGGTGCTGGTCTCGGGCACCACCACCGGGGACGAGATCGACGTGCTGTCAGGCACGCGCGAATCCGGTGGCGGCTATCAGGTCGTCTCGGGCTTTGTCACCGATGACGGGCGCCATATCCTTCTGGATCGCGGCTTTGTCGATCAGGATCACAAGCACGACCCGCGCCCGCCGGTGCATCTGCAAGTGGTCGGCAACCTGCACTGGCCGCAAGAAAAGGGCAGCGCGACACCCGCGCCGAACCTGGACCAGAACATCTGGTTCGCCCGCGACGTGCCGGCCATGGCCGCGCAGCTGGGTACGCAGCCGGTTCTGGTCGTCGCGGCCGAGGTGGCGGGCGATCAGCAGGGCGTGCAGCCGATCCCGGTCGCCATCGACGGCATTCCGAACAACCATCTCAGCTATGCCATGCAATGGTTCATGATCGCTGCGGCCTGGGCAGGGATGACAGGGGCGTTGATCTGGCGTATCAGGCAACGTCAATACTAGAGGATCACGATGCGCTACGTTTCGACCCGAGGCCGGGCAGAGGTTCTGGATTTCTCGCAAGCCATGATGACGGGCCTTGCCCGCGACGGTGGGCTGTATCTGCCAGAGACCATCCCCACCTTCTCGGCCGAAGAGATCGCGGCGTTCGAGGGCCTGCCCTATGAGGAAGTGGCGCTGCGCGTGATCACGCCGTTTGTCGGCGACAGCTTCTCGCAGGACGAGCTGCGCGGCGCCATCGCCCGCGCCTATGCCGGCTTTGACCATGTGGCCCGCGCGCCTCTGGTGCAGCTGGCGCCGGGGCATCACTTGCTGGAACTGTTCCACGGGCCGACCATCGCCTTCAAGGATTTCGCCATGCAGCTGATCGGCCAGCTGTTCCAGCTGGCGCTGGCGAAATCGGGCGACCGTATCACCATTCTGGGCGCGACCTCGGGCGATACCGGCTCGGCCGCGATCGAGGCCTTCAAGGGTCTGCCCAATGTCGATGTGTTCATCATGTATCCGCATGGCCGCGTCAGCGAGGTGCAGCGCCGGCAGATGACCACGCCTGCGGAAGAGAACGTCCATGCGCTGGCCGTGGCCGGCACCTTCGACGATTGTCAGGCGCGGCTGAAGGATCTGTTCAACGACCATGCCTTCCGTGACGAGGTGCATCTGGCGGGCGTGAACTCGATCAACTGGGCGCGGGTGCTGGCGCAGATCGTCTATTACTTCACCGCCGCCGTATCGCTGGGCGCACCGGGGCGCGAGATCGACTTTACCGTGCCCACCGGCAATTTCGGCGACATCTTTGCCGGCTCGATTGCCAAGGCCATGGGCCTGCCCGTCGGGCGGCTGGTGGTCGCGACGAACCAGAACGACATCCTGCACCGGGCGCTGGCCACCGGCGAATACCGCGTTGGCACGGTCGAGCCCTCGATCAGCCCCTCGATGGACATTCAGGTCAGCTCGAACTTTGAACGCGCGCTGTGGCTTGCCTATGGCCGCGACGGCGTGGCGGTCAGCCAGCTGATGGACGAGCTGAAATCGGGCGGCTTCGCCATCAGCCAGGGCGCGCTTCAGGCGCTGCGCGAGACCTTCGAGTCCGGCCGCGTGTCCGAGGATGAGACCACCGCGATGATCGCCACCATCCGCGCCGAAACCGGCGAGGTGATCTGTCCGCATACCGCCGTAGGGGTCGCCATCGCGCGCGGCCATATCCGTCCCGGCGTGCCGATGATCACGCTGGCGACCGCGCATCCGGCGAAATTCCCCGATGCGGTCGAGGCCGCCATCGGCATCCGCCCCGAACTGCCGCCGCATATGGCCGATCTGTTCGGTCGTCCCGAACGCACCACCCAGGTTGAAAACGACGCGGATCAGCTTAAATCCCTGATCCTTGCACGGAGGACCGCTTGAACCAGACCCGCATCAGCACGCTTTCGAATGGTCTGCGCGTCGTCACCCGCGACATGCCCGGCCTGCATTCGGCCGCCATCGGCATCTGGGTGAACGCGGGTTGCCGCGACGAACGCGCCGACCAGAACGGCATCGCGCATTTCCTTGAGCATATGGCCTTCAAGGGCACGCCGACGCGCACGCCCCTGCAAATTGCCGAGGCCATCGAGAACGTTGGCGGCTATATCAACGCCTATACCTCGCGCGATGTGACCAGCTATTACGTGCGGGTGCTGTCGGGTGATGTGCCGATGGCGCTGGACGTGCTGTCGGACATCGTGCTGAACCCGATCTTCGACGCGCGCGAGATCGAGGTCGAGCGTGGCGTCATCCTGCAGGAAATCGGCCAGTCGCTGGACACGCCCGACGACGTGATCTTTGACTGGCTGCAAGAGGCGGCCTATCCCGACCAGCCCATGGGCCGCACGATCCTGGGTCCGGCCGAACGGGTCAGCCATTTCTCGCGCGAGGATCTGTCGGGCTTTATCACCGAACATTACGGCCCCGAGCGCATGATCGTCGCTGCCGCCGGCGCCGTCGATCACGACAAGATCCTGCGTCAGGTAGAGGCAACCTTTGCGCATCTGGTGCAGCGCGCCGGCACCACGCGCGAACCCGCCCGCTGGAAGGGCGCCGAGGCGCGGCGGGTCAAGAAGCTGGAACAGGCGCATTTCGCGCTGGCCTTCGAGGGCCCCGGCTATCAGGACCCGGATTTCTATGCCGCGCAGATCTGGACCTCGGCACTGGGGGGCGGCATGTCCTCGCGCCTGTTCCAGAAGATCCGCGAGGAACGCGGTCTGTGCTATTCGATCTTTGCGCAATCGGGCTTTCACGACGACACCGGCATGGTGACGATCTATGCCGGAACCTCGGGCGATCAGGTCGGCGATCTGGCGCATCTGACCGTGGACGAGCTGAAGCGTTCGGCCGAGGACATGAGCGAGGCCGAGATCGCGCGGGCCCGGGCGCAGCTCAAGGCGGGGCTGCTGATGGGGCTGGAAAGCCCGACCGGTCAGGCCGAGCGCATGGCACGGTCGCTGGCGATCTGGGGCCGGATTTCGGAGCCGGCCGAGGTTGCCGCCCGCATTGACGCGGTGACCGTGGCCGATGTGCGCGCCCACGCCCAGCGGCTGATCCAGAATGCCCGCCCGGCGCTGGCACTCTATGGTCCGGTCAAGGGGGCGCCCTCGCGCGAGAAACTGGCCGAAAGGCTTGCCGCCTGATGCTTTTCCGCCGCCGTCCGCCGCTTCTGGAAACCGAGCGGATGGTGCTGCGCCTGCCCGAGCATGCCGATCACGCCTGCTGGCTGGCGCTGCGGGTGGAAAGCCGCGCCTTTCTGACCCCGTGGGAGCCGGTCTGGGCGCCGGACCACCTGTCACGGCGCAGTTTCACCAACCGCGTCTATTGGGCGCAGCGCGCCAGCCGCAATGGCACCGCGCTGCCGCTGTTCCTGATCCGTCGCGACGGCATGCTGCTGGGCGCGATCACGCTGGACAATATCCGGCGCGGCCCGGCGCAATCGGGCACCATCGGCTATTGGATCGGCCAGCCCTTTGCCCGGCAGGGCTATATGCGCGAGGCCATCGACGGGCTGGTGCGCCATGCGTTCAGCGCCATGGACCTCAGCCGGATCGAGGCCGCCTGCCTGCCGGAAAACCACGCCTCGCGCGGGGTGCTGGAGAAATCCGGCTTCAAATACGAGGGCGTGGCGCAAAGCTATCTGCAGATCAACGGCCGCTGGCGCAATCATGTACTGTATTCCAACCTGCGCCACGACCGGCGCGGCAAGACCGAGGTGCGCTGATGCTGAACCCGGCCGATGAGGCGCTGGCCGCGCGCCTGCCCGAAGGCGTGCTGCGCGAGATCGCGCCGGCCTATCTGGAGGAACCGCGCGGCCGCTATCGCGGTCAGGCCGGTCTGGTCGCAGCGCCGCGCAGCACCGATGAGGTCGCGGCCGTGGTGCGCGCCTGCGCCGAGGCCCGCGTCGGCATCGTGCCGCGCGGCGGTGGCACCGGGCTGGTCGCCGGGCAGGTCATGCCCGAGGGACCCGCGCCGCTGATCCTGTCGCTGGAGCGGATGACCGCGCTGCGCGCCATCTACCCCGAGGAAAACGTGCTGGTGGCCGAGGCCGGGATGACCTTGCAGGCGGTGCGCGATGCGGCGTCGGGCGTCGGGCGGCTGTTTCCGCTGTCGCTGGCCGCGCAAGGCACGGCGGCGATTGGCGGCAATCTGGCGACCAATGCCGGCGGCGTCACCGCGCTGCGGTATGGCACGGCCCGCGCGCTGTGTCTGGGGATCGAGGCGGTGTTGCCCGATGGCCGCGTGCTGCATGACCTCAAGCGGCTGCGCAAAGACAATACCGGCTATGACATCCGCGACCTGCTGATCGGTGCCGAGGGCACGCTGGGGATCATCACCGCCGCCAGCCTCAAGCTGGTGGTGCCACCCGCCGGCATCGGCACCGCCATGTTGCAGGTGCCCTCGCCCGAGGCGGCGCTGACGCTTTTGTCGCTGGCCGAGGGGCGGATGGCGGGCGGCGTCACCGCATTCGAGCTGATCTCGGGGCAGGGGCTGGCCTTTCTGGCCGAGGTGCTGCCGGGGATCCGCCAGCCCTTGCCCGGCGCGCCATGGTCGGTGCTGATCGAGGTCGGCCTGCCCATGGGGCTGGCCCCCGAAGCCGCGCTGGAAAGCCTGCTGACCGAAGCGATGGAGCGCGATCTGGTGCTGGACGGCGCCATTGCGCAATCGGGCCAGCAGGCCGTCGATTTCTGGAACCTGCGCGAGCATCTGCCCGAAGCCAACCGCCGCATCGGTGCCATCGCCAGCCATGACATCAGCCTGCCGCTGTCGGAAATCGCGGGCTTCATCGCGGCAGCGGATGCGGCGCTGGCCCCCGAGGGCGTGCGGATCAACTGCTTTGGCCATCTGGGCGATGGCAACCTGCATTACAACCTGTTCCCGGCAGCAGGCCGGCGGCGCGAGGATTACGACGACCGCCGCAAGGCGCTGTCGCGGCGGGTGCATCAGATGGTGGTGGATCGCGGCGGCTCGTTTTCGGCCGAGCATGGCGTCGGCCGACTGAAGGTCGCGGAATTGCAGCACTGGGGCGATCCGGCGCGGCTGGCGGTGATGCGCGCGCTTAAGGACAGCTTGGACCCCTTGGGCATCATGAACCCGGGAGCGGTTCTTTCAGCACGGGCGTGAGGTTGGTGCGCAGATGGTCCAGATAGGCGTTCAGCCGCGGCGGGATGAAGGGCTGCGGCAGGTAAAGCGCCTGAATGTCCAGCTGCGGCCCGGCGAAACCGGCCAGCAGCCGTTCCAGCCGGCCCTGCGCCACGTCTTCGGCGATGACAAAGCGCGGGATCAGCGCCAGCCCTTCGGATAGGAGCGCCAGCTTGCGCACCGCCTGCGGGCTGTTCACGGTGATGCGGCCGGGCAGGGGCACGCTGACGGCGCGGCCCTCGATCACGAAAGTGCTGCGATGGGTATTGGCGGTGTTGCTGTCGCGGATCACCTGATGGTCGCGCAGCTCTTGCGGGTGGCGCGGCCGGCCATGCGCGGCGATATAGCCGGGGCTGGCCACGACCCAGCTTTCGGTGCCGCCGATGCGGCGGCCGATCAGGCTGGAATCGGCCAGAACGCCGATGCGCAGCGCCAGATCAAAGCCCTCGGCCGCCAGATCGACATAGCGGTCGGTCAGCCGCAGGTCGATGCTGATGCCGGGGTTGCGGTGGATAAAGTCGCAGGTCAGCTCGGCCACGAACATCTCGCCAAAGGTCACCGGCGCGGTGATGCGCAGCCGGCCGGCTAGGCTGCCCTCTTCGGCGCGGGTCTCGGCGTCCAGTTCCTCGACGGTCGAAAGCACGCGTCGCGCGCCGCCCAGAAAACGCTCGCCCGCCGGCGTCAGTGACAGCGCGCGCGTGGTGCGGTTCAGCAAGGTGACCCCCTGCTGGGCCTCCAGCGCGGCGACATATTTGCTGACCAGCTTGTTCGAGATGCCGAGGCGTTCGCTGGCGCGCGTGAACGAGCCGGCGTCCACCACGGCAACAAAGGCGCGCAGCCCGTCGATCCGATCCATGATATTCCCTGAGGCGGAGATAATGTTTCGGCGAATATGCCCATTTTCGGGATAATGGCCAAGCGCTAAATTCGCCTCATCAAGACATCACTCCGACATCATCCTGCAAGGATACCCGCTATGACTGACTCCGAAAACAATGCCGATCTGGCCGCCTTCCTGCTGCGCCTCGTGACGGGCGCCTGGTTCCTGGTCCATGGCCTGATCAAGCTGTTCATCTTTACCCCCGCCGGGACCGCCGGCTATTTCCAATCCATCGGCCTGCCCGGCGCGCTGGGCTATCTGACGCTGGTGATCGAGATCGCGGGCGGCCTTGCGCTGCTGGCCGGCGTCGCCACGCGCTATGTCGCGCTTTTGATGGTTCCGGTGCTGCTGGGTGCCGGCTGGTTCGGCCATGGCGGCAACGGCTTTACCTTCTCGAACACCGGCGGCGGCTGGGAATACCCGGTGCTTTGGGCCGTGGTCATGCTGGCGCTGGCGCTCTTGGGCGATGGCCGCTGGTCGCTGGCCAAGCGCAGCTGAGCCTCTGTAACGGGCAGGTAACAATCTTGCCAAGGTCGGCCTTTGGGCCGGCCTTTCGTTTCGTGCATGGCCGGGTTGATTTGCGGTTCTGACGGTTTGGGCCTAGGAGGAGCCATGCCAAGGGAGGGCCACATGACCGAGGATTTTCTGCACCGCATCCGCCACAAGGGGCTGCGCGAACGCGTCGTCAGTGCCGAACAGGCGGCCAGCCTGATCCATGACGGCATGGTGCTGGGCATGTCGGGCTTTACCCGTGCGGGCGAGGCCAAGGCGGTGCCGATGGCGCTGGCCGAACGGGCCCGCCAGAACCCGATGAAGGTCACGCTGATGACTGGGGCCTCGCTGGGCAATGATCTGGACAAGACCATGGCCGAGGCGCAGCTGCTGTCGCGCCGCATTCCCTTCATGTCCGACCCGGCGCTGCGCCGCGCCATCAACGCGGGCGAGGTCATGTATATCGACCAGCACCTGTCCGAGACGGTCGAGCAGTTGCGCACCTGTCAGTTGCCGCCGGTGGACATCGCCATCATCGAGGCGGTGGCGATCACCGAACAGGGCGGCATCCTGCCCACCACCTCGGTCGGGAACTCGGCCAGCTTTGCCCTGCTGGCGGAAAAGGTCATCGTCGAGATCAACCTGAGCCAGTCCGAGCAGCTGGAAGGGCTGCATGACATCTATATCCCGACCTATCGCCCGACGCGGACGCCGATTCCGGTCGTGAGCGCCGAAAGCCGGGTCGGTTTCCCCTTTATCCCGGTCCCGCCCGAGCGGATCGCGGCCATCGTGATCTCGACCAAGCTCGACAGTTCCTCGACCGTGCAGGAACCTGATGAGGAAACCCGCGCCATCGCCGGGCATCTGACCGACTTCCTGAAAAACGAAGTTGCGCATTCCCGGCTGCCGAGCCATCTGCAACCCTTGCAGGCCGGCATCGGCACCATTGCCAATGCCGTGCTGCACGGCTTCATCGACAGCCCGTTTCACGACCTGACGATGTATAGCGAAGTCTTGCAGGATTCGACCTTCGATCTGATGGATGCCGGCAAGATGGTCTTTGCCTCGGGATCATCCATCACGCTGTCCGCGCCGAAATATGCCGAGGTGATGGCTCGGTTTCAGGACTACAAGCCAAAGCTGATCCTGCGCCCGCAGGAGATTTCCAACCACCCCGAGGTGGTGCGGCGGCTGGGGCTGATCTGCATCAACACGGCGCTGGAATTCGACATCTATGGCAATGTGAACTCGACCCATGTCATGGGCACCAACATGATGAACGGCATCGGCGGCTCGGGCGATTTTGCGCGGAACGCGTTTCTGTCGGTTTTCGTCACCAAGTCACTGGCCAAGGGCGGGCGGATTTCCTCGGTCGTGCCGATGGTCAGCCATGTCGATCATACCGAGCATGACGTGGACATTCTGGTGACCGAGCAGGGGCTGGCCGATCTGCGCGGGCTGGCACCGCGCGAGCGGGCGCGGGTGATCATCCGAAATTGCGTGGCCCCCGAATGGCGTCCGGCGCTGGAGGATTATCTTGGCCGCGCGCTGGTGCGGGGCGGGCATACGCCGCATCTGCTGGAGGAGGCGCTGTCATGGCACGACCGGCTGCGCCGCACGGGCAGCATGCGGCCCGAATAGGCGAACGCCCCGCGTCATGCGGGGCGTTGCTTTTTTGGGTATTTGGAAAATGGTGAAGATCACCAGGCCGGGATGACGGCGCCGTGGTATTTGTCCTGGATGTATTTCTTGACCGCGTCCGAGTGGTAGGAATCGACCAGCGTTTTCGCCCAGGGGGCATCCTTGTCGGCGGTGCGTACCACGATGATATTGGCGTAGGGGCTTTCGGCCGCCTCTATGGCGATGGCGTTCTTTTCCGGGTTCAGACCGGCTTCCAGTGCGTAATTGGTGTTGATCACCGCCACATCGGCATCGGCCAGCGCGCGGGGCAGCTGGGCTGCGTCGAGTTCGAGGAACTTGAGGTTCCTGGCGTTCTCGGCCACGTCCAGCGGGGTGGGGGTCAGGCCCACGCCGTCGGCCAGCTTGATCAGGCCCTTGTCTTGCAACAGCAGCAGCGCGCGACCGCCATTGGTCGGGTCGTTCGGGATCGCGACCTTGCCGCCTTCGGGCAGATCGTCCAGCGACTTCAGCTTGGCCGAATAGACGCCCATCGGGGTGGTGATGGTCTTGCCGATGGCGACCAGATCAAAGCCGCGGTCCTTGATCTGGTTGTCCAGATAGGGCTGGTGCTGGAAGCTGTTGGCTTGCAGGTCGCCGTCGTTCAGCGCCTGGTTCGGCACGACGTAATCGGTGAACTCGACGATGTCGATGTCGAGCCCCTTGTCCTTGGCGACCTTGGCGACCTGTTCCATGATCTCGGCATGTTCGCCGACCGAGACGCCGACCTTGATTTCCTCGGCCGAGGCCATGGCGGCGCTGAGCGCGAGGGCCGAGAGGGTGAGAGCGAGTTTGCGCATGATGGCTCCTTTCAGGGTTACCGGCCCCGGTTGCGGGGCGCGCGTTTGTCAAAGCGCGAGGCGATCCATTCCCCAAGGGATTGCATCGCCTGCACCAAGAGGATCAGGATGACGACGACGGCCAGCATCACCTCGGGCATGAAGCGCTGATAGCCGTAGCGGATGCCCAGATCGCCCAGACCCTCGCCGCCGACGGCGCCGACCATGGCCGAATAGCCGATCAGGCTGACCACGGCGAGCGTGAGGCCCAGAATGATGCCGGGCAGCGCCTCGGGGACCAGCACCTTGCGCACGATCTGCAAGGGGGTGGCGCCCATGGCGCGGGCGGCCTCGATCAGGCCGGCATCGACCTCGCGGATGGCGGTTTCGATCAGCCGGGCGATGAAAGGGGCGGCGGCGATGGTCAGGGGGACGATGGCCGCGGTGGTGCCGATCGAGGTGCCGGCGATCATGCGGGTCAGCGGGATGATCGCGACCACCAGAATGATGAACGGGGTCGAGCGGGCGGCGTTCACGACCAGCCCCAGCACGGTGTTGAGGACCGGCGCCGAGAGCAGCTCACCCCGGCGCGAGGTAGCCAGAAACACGCCCAGCGGGCCGCCGATCAGCGTGCCGATCAGCGTCGACATGGCGACCATGTAAAGCGTTTGCAGGGTCGAGGACCAAAGGATCGGGATCAGATTAGCCGACATAGCCAAGCACCTCGGTCAGCAGTCCATGTTCTTCCAGAAACGCCTTTGATCCGGCCAGCCGGGCGGCGGGCAGGCCGACGATCAGGCTGCCAAAGGGCTGCTCGCCGATCTCTTCGATGGCGCCGGCCAGGATATTAACGCTGACGCCATGTTCGGCGGTCAGGCGCGCCAGCATGGGATCGGTGGCGTGCCGGCCGGTGAAGGTCACCTGCACCACCGCCTGGGCCTCGGGGCCCTGCGGCGTCGGGGTCATCATGGTGGCGACGAAATGCGGGATGGCGACGCCGGTCACGCCTTTCAGGAAGCTGCGCGTGGTCGGGTGCTGGGGGCGCGAGAAGACGGCGTAGGTTTCGCCCGCCTCGACGATGCGACCGGCCTCGATTACGGCGACATGGCTGCAGATGTCGCGCACCACGGCCATTTCATGGGTGATCAGCAGGATGGTCAGGCCGAGATCTCGGTTGATGGTCTGCAAAAGCTCCAGCACCTGCCGCGTGGTGTCAGGGTCCAGCGCCGAGGTGGCCTCGTCCGACAACAGCACGCGCGGCTCGGTCGCAAGTGCGCGGGCGATGCCGACGCGCTGTTTCTGGCCGCCCGAAAGCTCTGCCGGATAGCGTTTTGCCTGCGCGGTCAGGCCGACGCGCTCGATCAGTTCGGCGACGCGCGGGGCGATCTTGGCCGGGGCCTCGCCCGCGATTTCCAGCGGCAATGCGATGTTTTCGGCGACGGTGCGGCTGGCCAGCAAGTTGAAGTGCTGAAAAATCATCCCGACCTCGCGCCGGACCCGGCGCAGCGCGCTGTCCGAGGCGGCACCCACGTCATGGCCATTCACGATGACCTGCCCTGAGGACGGGCGCTCGAGCCCGTTCACCATGCGCAGCAGCGTCGATTTGCCCGCGCCCGAGCGGCCGATGATCCCGGTCACCGCGCCCTGCGGCACCTCAAGGTCGATGTCATGCAGCGCCACCACGTCGCTGCCGCCTTTTTGCGGATAGCGGCGCGTGACGCGCTGAAATGAGATGGCTGCTTCGCTCATGGGTCCGTCCTGATGTCCGGTCAGAGCTATGCGCGGGACAGTATGCTTGGCAAGGGGCCCGGGCGGGCTTTGTCAGCAACGGCGTTCCATCGCCGCGCGGCTGGATGGAACGCCGTTCTGTTCTGTAAAATTTACGCTGCGGCAAGTGCCGCGATGATCGGAGAGAAATCGCTGGCCTTCAGGCTGGCGCCGCCGACCAGTGCGCCGTTCACATGCGGGATGGCAAAGATATCGGCGGCATTGCCGGGCTTGACCGAGCCGCCGTAAAGCAGCGTCATGTCCGCGCCGTCGGCAAAGCGGGCCGACAGGCGGTCGCGCATCAGGGCATGGACCTCGGCGATCTGCTCATTGGTCGGGGTGCGACCGGTGCCGATGGCCCAGACCGGCTCATAGGCCAGCACGGTATTGGCGGCAGTGGCGCAATCGGGGACCGAGCCGGCCAGCTGCGCCGCGATCACGTCCAGCGTTTCGCCGGCATCGCGCTGCGCCTCGGTTTCGCCCACGCAGATCACGGCGATCAGACCCGCCTGATGCGCGGCGACGGCTTTCGCGGCGACGGCGGCATCGGTCTCGGCATGGTCGGTGCGGCGCTCGGAGTGGCCCAGGATGACGTGGCTGGCCCCGGCATCGCGCAGCTGATCGGCGGCAATGTCGCCGGTATGCGCGCCCGAGGGGTTGGCATGGCAATCCTGACCGCCGGTCGGAATGCCCTTGGTGGCCACGGCATGGATCAGCGTCGCGGGCGGGCAGATCAGCAGATCGCAGCCTGGCTGCGCCTCGGTCAGGATCTGGTCAATTTCCGCCAGCGCCGCCCGCGTTCCGTTCATCTTCCAGTTGCCGGCGGCCAGTTTGCGCGCTGCCATGTCTCTCTCCCGAATTTTATGGTCGGGAAAGGGATTAGGACGGGGGGCAGGGGTGATCAAGAATGGGTGCGCTAACGGTGGCGAAAAGCCTTAGAGCTTGGGCGGGGCGCCTGCGGCCGCACTGCCGGGCAGGGCGAAACTGACCGATTCCCCGCAGCCGCAGCTTTCGGTGACATTCGGATTGCGAAAGCGGAAGCCGGATTCCAGCATGCCGGTCTCATAGTCGATCTCGGTGCCAAAGATATACATCTGCGCGGTGGGCGCGATCATCACGCGCGCCGCGCCCTGTTCGACCACCTCATCGCCGGGCGCGGGGGTGTCGGCCATCTCCATGGTGTATTCCATGCCCGCGCAGCCGCCCTTCTTCAGGCCGATGCGCAGCCCGCCGGCGGATTTCGATGCCATCAGGCGCGAGATGTGGCGTTCAGCGGCCTCGGTGATGGTGACGGGGGACTTGCCGGGGATCGAGAACATGCGCGCCTTCCTTGTTCGCTGCCTGTCATGTAAGTGCAGAAAACCTGCCGCTCAAGGGCCTGCGGCGCTTGACTCTGGGGAGGTGGCGGCTATAAGCGCCGCTTCATTGGTGTTGGTGGACCCCGCAAGGGGAACCCTGTCAGGCAATATGCCAGAGGACAACGCCCTTCGACAACATATAAGAAGGAGATCAGCGATGACCAAACGCACCGCTGCCAAGTACAAGATCGACCGCCGCATGGGCGAAAACATCTGGGGCCGCGCCAAGTCGCCGCTGAACAAGCGCGAATACGGCCCGGGCCAGCACGGTCAGCGCCGCAAGGGCAAGCTGTCGGACTTCGGCACCCAGCTGCGCGCCAAGCAGAAGCTCAAAGGCTACTACGGCGACCTGACCGAGAAGCAATTCCGCCGCATCTATGCGGAAGCCGAGCGCGTCAAGGGCGACACCGGTGAGAACCTGGTCGGCCTGCTGGAGCGCCGCCTGGATGCCATCGTCTACCGCGCGAAATTCGTTCCGACCATCTTTGCCGCCCGTCAGTTCGTGAACCACGGCCACGTGGAAGTGAACGGCCAGCGCGTGAACATCGCGTCCTACCGCGTCAAGGAAGGCGATGTCGTCTCGATCCGCGAGCGTTCGCGCCAGCTGGCCATTGTTCTGGAAGCCGTCGCCCTGACCGAGCGTGACGTTCCGGACTATCTGGAAGTCGACCACAACAAGATGACCGCGACCTTCGTGCGCACCCCGGCCCTGGGCGATGTGCCCTATGCCGTGCAGATGGAACCGAACCTGGTCGTCGAATTCTACGCCAAGAACTGATCCTTTCGGGTCAGACGGATTTCAGGGCCGTCCCTTCGGGGGCGGCCTTTTCGCATGTGGCATGGGCCGCATGGGTATTTGGAAAATGGTGAAAGCCCGGCTGCCGTGCCCTGTGCGCCACAGCCGGGGGTGGTAACGGTCCTGTGGATTGCAGCCGCCGCGCCCGATCTGGCAACAGGGCGCCAGATCAAGACGGAGCGGGCAATGCGGCTGGCGGCAATTCTGGCGATGATGGTTCTGGCGCTGCCGGCGCTGGCCGAGGACAAGCCGGCGGCGGATGAGAAGCTGTGGACCTGCGAGACCTCGATCGCCGGCGAAAAAACCGAGATCAATTATGTCCGCGATGCCGAATTCCGCCAGAATGTCGGTCGGCTGGAAAAGAGCTTTTCCGGCTGGGGCAGGATTTCGTGCCCGGGCTATGTCACGCTGCGCGAGATCCTGCGGCGCAACGATATGGCCGATGATGGCAGCTATTGCCTGCTTTGGGACCGCGAGAACGACAGCTACATCGGCGCGCAAAAGGGGCCGCGCAAGGGCAATGCCCTGTGCCGCAAGACCTTTTGCGAAAGGGTGAACTCGACCCGTCAGGCCACCTTCCGCAATGCCAATGCCATGGCGCTGGCCGGCTATGACGCCGTGACCCAGCGCCCGGGGGCGGCGATTCTGGCCGCAACCTCGGGGTCGATGGTGGGCACGCTGGAGGCGGCGGGGGCTGCTGCCATGGGCGTTGCCGCCTCGCCGGTGGCGGTGGGCTCGATGGTGATCGGTTCGGCGGCCGTGGGTGGCACCATGTGGTATTGCGCCGAAGAGTGACCGCGCGGGCTTTCACCATTTTCCAAATACCCATGCGGCCCCGCCACATGCGAAAAGGCCGCCCCCGAAGGGACGGCCCTGCAAGCCCTGCCTGCTGCGATCAGGCTTTCGCCAGGTTGCGCAGCACGTAATGCAGCACGCCGCCGTTTTCGAGATATTCGATTTCGACCTCGGTATCGACGCGGGCCTTGAGCTGGATCATCTTGGTCGTGCCATCGGCATATTGGATGGTGCAGGGCACCAGCGACAACGGTTTGAAATCGCCGTCCAGCCCGTCGATCGACACGATCTCGTCGCCCTTGAGCCCCAGCGTCTTGCGGGTGTCGCCGCCGGTGAATTCGAAGGGGATGACGCCCATGCCGACCAGATTCGAGCGGTGGATACGCTCGAAACTTTCGGCGATCACCGCCTTGACGCCCAAAAGATTGGTGCCCTTGGCGGCCCAGTCGCGTGACGAGCCCGCGCCATATTCGATGCCGCCAAAGATCACCAGCGGCACGCCTTCGGCCTGATAGGCCATGGCGGCGTCATAGATCGAGGTCTGCTGCCCGTCCGGCCCCTTGGTATAGCCGCCCTCGACGCCGTCCAGCATTTCGTTCTTGATGCGGATATTGGCGAAGGTGCCGCGCATCATGACCTCGTGGTTGCCGCGCCGCGAACCGTAGCTGTTGAAGTCCTTGGGCGCGACCTGCCGGTCGGTCAGGTATTTCCCGGCCGGGGTGGTGGGCTTGAACGAACCCGCGGGCGAGATGTGGTCGGTGGTGATCATGTCACCCAGAAGCGCAAGCACCCGTGCGCCCTCGATATTGTGGATCGTGCCCTTGTCCTTGCCCATGCCGCGGAAATAGGGCGGGTTCTGGATATAGGTCGAGCTGGGCGGCCAGTCATAGGTCTCGCTGTCGGTGACCTCGACCGCGCGCCAGCGTTCGTCGCCCTTGAACACATCGGCATACTTGGTCTGGAACATCTCGCGGGTGACGATGCTGTCGACCAGTGCCGCGACCTCTTTCGAGCTGGGCCAGATGTCCTTCAGGAACACCGGCTTGCCGTCAGCGGTATGGGCCAGCGGTTCGCGGGTCAGGTCGATGTTCATGTCGCCGGCGATGGCATAGGCCACGACCAGCGGCGGCGAGGCCAGATAGTTGGCGCGCACATCGGGGCTGATCCGGCCCTCGAAGTTGCGGTTGCCCGACAGGACCGAGACGGCGACCAGATCGTTGTCGTTGATCGACTTCGAGATTTCCGGCTGCAGCGGCCCCGAGTTGCCGATGCAGGTCGTGCAGCCAAAGCCCACGAGGTTGAAGCCGAGCGCGTCCAGATCATCCTGCAGGTTCGCGGCCTCAAGATATTCGGCCACCACCTGCGAGCCGGGGGCCAGCGAGGTCTTGACCCAGGGCCTGCGGGTCAGGCCAAGCGCGCGCGCCTTGCGGGCGACCAGACCCGCCGCCATCAGCACATAGGGGTTCGAGGTGTTGGTGCAGGAGGTGATCGCCGCGATCACCACCGAGCCGTCATGCAGCTGGTAGTCCTGTCCCTCGACCGTGCCTGATTTGTAGCCGTCGTGATGGCCGGGCAGGTCGCTGGGGGCAGGGGCGCCGCCCTCGGCGTTCCAGCGTTTCTCCGAGGTCTCGCTCGGCTCGGGCAGCTGGCGGGTGCCGCAGATGTATTTGCGGAACTCGCGGGCCGAATCGGTCAGCGCGACGTGATCCTGCGGCCGTTTCGGGCCCGAGATCGCCGGGACGACATCGCCTTGGTCCAGCTCCAGCGTCGAGGAATAGACCGGGGCGTAATCCTTGCCGCGCCAGAGGCCGTTTTCCTTGGCATAGGCCTCGACCAGGGCAATACGGGATTCGTCGCGGCCGGTCTGGCGCAGATAGCGCAGGGTTTCGCCGTCGATGGGGAAAAAGCCGCAGGTGGCGCCATATTCCGGGGCCATGTTGGCGATGGTGGCGCGGTCGGCCAGCGGCATGTGGTCCAGCCCGTCGCCGTAGAATTCGACGAATTTGCCGACGACGCCATGTTTGCGCAGCATCTGCACGACCTTCAGCACCAGATCGGTGGCGGTCACGCCTTCGCGCAGCGCGCCGGTGATCTTGAAGCCGACGACCTCGGGGATCAGCATGGAGATCGGCTGGCCCAGCATCGCGGCCTCGGCCTCGATGCCGCCGACGCCCCAGCCCAGAACGGCAAGGCCGTTGACCATGGTGGTATGGCTGTCGGTGCCGACCAGCGTGTCGGGATAGGCCACCTCGATGCCGTTCTGGTCCTTGTCGGTCCAGACGGTCTGGGCCAGATATTCAAGGTTGACCTGATGGCAGATGCCGGTGCCCGGCGGCACCACGCGGAAGTTGTTGAAGGCGTTCTGCCCCCATTTCAGAAAGGTATAGCGCTCCATATTGCGCTCGTATTCCAGCTCGACGTTGCGCTGGAAGGCGCGGGGCGTGCCGAATTCGTCGATCATCACCGAATGGTCGATGACCAGATCCACCGGGTTCAGCGGGTTGATCTTTTGCGGATCGCCCCCCAGCGCCTTGATGCCGTCGCGCATCGCGGCCAGGTCCACCACGGCGGGAACGCCGGTGAAATCCTGCATCAGGACGCGAGCCGGGCGATAGGCGATCTCGCGCGGGTTCTGCCCGCCCTTGGCGGCCCATTCGGCGAAGGCCTTGATGTCATCGACGCTGACGGTGCGGCCGCCGTCTTCAAAGCGCAGCAGGTTTTCCAGCACCACCTTCAGCGAGGCCGGCAGTTTCGAGAAATCGCCCAGACCCGCCTCGGTTGCGGCGGCGATCGAATAATAGTCGATGCTGGTGCCACCCACATCAAGCTTGCGGCGCGTTCTGGCTGAATCGGTTCCGGTTGCGATGGTCATGGTTCGGCTCCCTATCCTTGAAAAGGTGGCTGAATGGCGATTGCCCCGGTTGATGTGCGCCTTTTCGGGGGGCGGATCAAGGTCGGGACATCTACGGTATGCGATTGTATACTGATTTTGCCACCTGATTGCAAGCTGTGGGTTTCCGGCAACGATCACGACCCCGGAACGGGGCGCTAACAAAGCGTTGATTTGTAGCCTTTGGGCTGTGGGCGTTAGGTGGTTGCATCGGAACCGGCGGGGAAATCTGGACAATATGGCCGATGGCTTTGCACGCTCTTGCCTGGCGCGGTGGCAGGCCCATCCGTGGCGTCGCCCGGCGCCGGGGATGTGGCATCAGGCCGCAGCCCTGATCGCGGGGGTGATGCTGGCCCATGGCGCGCTGGCGCAGGACGCCCCGACCGGCGGCAGCGCATGGAGCCCCGAGGCCTGGCCGCTGTCGCATATGGACCCCGGCGAAGCCGCGCAGATCGACGAGCCGGTCGGCGTGACGGTGCTGGCCGCGCCCGGCGATGCCAACCCCGCCCCCGACCAGCCTGCCGAGGCGCCGGCCCCCGAGGCCGCCGCGTCTGCCGCCACCGGCACCGCCGACGGCATCGGCCTGATCGAGGCGCCCGAGGGGGCCCTTGGCACGTTGCCCGATGTCAGCGCCGACGCTTTCGCCGAATCCGCCGGCATCGCCAGCTTTGTCGAGCGCCGCAGCCCCGAGCCGCGCGGCGCGATGTTCGGCCCGATCGGGCATCCGCCGGTGGTGGTCGAGCTGTTCACCGCCGAGGGCTGTTCCTCTTGTCCGCCGGCCGACGAGATGCTGGGCGATCTGGCCGACCGCGACGATATCCTCGCCCTGTCCTGGCATGTCGATTACTGGGATTACCTTGGCTGGGCCGATCAATTCGCCCGCCCCGAATTCACCCAGCGCCAGCAGGCCTATGCCCATGCCTGGCGCGAGCGGGCGATCTATACGCCGCAGATGATCGTCGGCGGCACCGACACGCTGATCGCGCTGCGCCCGGCCGAGCTGATGGCGCTGATCGACATGCAGATGGCGCGCCCGGCGCCGGTGCTGGTCACCTCCAGCCAAAAGGCCGATGGCGGTTTCCAGATCGAGCTGACGCCGCGCGCCGCCATTGCCCGCCCGGTCGCGCTGCTGCTGGTGCGCTATGCGCCGCAGCGCGATGTCGAGATCAAGGCCGGCGAGAATCGCGGCGTCTCGGTCGGCTATCGCAATGTCGTGCTGGCGGTGGACCGTGTCGGCGACTGGGATGGCCGCGCCCCCCTGCGCATGAGCGTGCGCGCCGATTCGACCCCCGCGCAAAGCTTTCCCTCGGACACGCGTCACGCGATTCTCGCGCAGGAACTGGGCCGGGGGCAGGATGTCACCGGGCCGATTCTGGCCGCGATCCGGCTGGACTAGGCGGGGCGGGCCGGCGATGCGCAGCCTTGCCTGGCGCGGCACAAGCGGGCAGAACACGGGCAATTTCCCGACTCCATGACCTTTCGCGACCCCAAGACCGAGGCCGGCATGACCCAAGCACGCAAGATCAAACCCTGGCTCAAGGCCACGCTGGAGCTGGGGCCGCTGCTGCTGTTCTTCGTGATCTTCATGCGGTTGCGTGACAAGACGGTGATGCTGGGCGGCACCGAATATTCGGGCTTCATCCTGGCGACGATGGTCTTCATCCCGGTGATGGTCGCCTCGACGCTGGCGCTGTGGCGGCTGACCGGCAAGCTGGCGCCGATGCAGGTCGCGACGCTGGTTCTGGTCGTGGTCTTTGGCGGGCTGTCGGTCTGGCTGAACGATCCGCGCTTCTTCAAGATCAAGGTGACGCTGATCTATCTGATCTTTGCCGGGCTTCTGGGGCTCAGTCTTGCGCTGCGGCGCAACTGGCTGCAGCTGGTCATGTCCGAGGCGCTGCCGATGCGCGACGAGGGCTGGCGCATCCTGACCATCCGGCTGGCCCTGCTGTTTCTGGGGTTGGCGCTGGCCAACGAACTGGTCTGGCGCACGCTGTCGGAAACCACATGGGTGAATTTCAAGACATTCGGCCTGCCGGCGATCATGGTGGCGTTTTTCGTGCTGAACGCCCGGCTTTTCGAACGTTACGCCCTGCCGCGGGACGAGTGACGCCTTGAATGGCAGCCGGCGCGGGCGTATCCGGGCCAAAGCCACAAGGAGTCCGTCCATGACCGAGAAGCCTCTGCACCCGCGCACCCGCGCCGTCCATCACGGCATTCGCCGCAGCCAGTATGGCGAGATGGCCGAGGCCCTGTTCATGACGCAGGGCTTTTCCTATGACAGCGCCGAACAGGCCGAGCAGCGGTTCATCAAGTCCGGCCCCGATGAATTCATCTATGCCCGCTACGGCAACCCGACCTCGCGCATGTTCGAGGATCGCATCGCCAGTCTCGAAGGCACCGAGGACGCCTTTGCCACCGCCTCGGGCATGGCGGCGGTCAACGGCGCGCTGATGTGCTTTGCCAAGCCGGGCGATCACATCGTCTCGGCCAAGGCGCTGTTCGGCTCGTGTCTTTATGTGCTGGACGTTTTGGCGCGTTTCGGCGTCGAGGTGTCCTATGTCGATGGCACCGATCTGGCGCAATGGCAGGCGGCGATCCGGCCCGACACCAAGGCGGTGTTCTTCGAATCCGTGTCGAACCCGACGCTGGAGGTGATCGACATCGAGGGCGTGGCCAAGCTTGCCCATGCCGTCGGCGCGCTGGTGATCGTCGATAACGTCTTTGCCACCCCGGTGTTCAGCAGCGCGGTCGCGCAGGGCGCCGATGTCGTGGTCTATTCCTCGACCAAGCATATCGACGGGGCAGGGCGCTGCCTTGGCGGCGTGATCTGCGGCACGCGCCAATTCGTGCGCGAGGTGGCCGAGCCCTATCTGAAACATACCGGCGCGGCGATCAGCCCCTTCAACGCCTGGATCATGCTGAACGGGCTGACCACGCTGGACCTGCGCGTGCGCGCCCAGACCGAATCGGCGCTGGCCTTTGCACAGGCGATGCAGGGACAGGCCGGGGTCAGCAAGGTGATCTATCCGGGCCTGCCCGACCATCCGCAATACGATCTGGTGCAGCGCCAGATGGGCGCGGGCGGCACCATGGTCGCCATTGATCTGGGCAGCAAGGAAGCGGCCTTTGCCGCGATGAACCGGATGCAGGTGTTCCTGATCTCGAACAATCTGGGCGATGCGAAATCCATCGTCACCCATCCCGCGACGACCACGCATCAGCGTCTGTCGCCCGAGGTGCAGGCCGGGCTGGGCATTACGCCGGGCCTGTTGCGCCTGTCGATCGGGTTGGAGCATGTCGACGATCTGATCGCGGATATGCGTCAGGCATTGGCCTGAGCCGGCCAAAGGGCGCCTGACTGTCGGGGCGCCCCTTTTGTTTTCGGTCGGCAATCCCCACATTGCTGGCCGACCGCCCTCCCGGAGGATGCCATGACCGAGGCCCGACCGATCTTTCCCGGCCCCGCTGCCACCGAGCGCGCCTACCCGGCGCTGTCGCGCGAGTATCCCGCCGACTTTCGCGTCGATGACAGCTACAAGGCCAGCCTGCCCGACCTGCAGAACGGTCCGGCCAGCCTGATCGTCGGCGCCCGCGCCCCGATCCAGCATGTCGGCATCTCGAATTTCCGGCTGCCGATCCGCTACCAGACCAAGGAAGGCGGCGAGATCACGCTGGAAACCAGCGTCACCGGCACCGTCAGCCTTGAGGCCGACCGCAAGGGCATCAACATGAGCCGCATCATGCGCTCGTTCTATGCCCATGCCGAGAAGCAGTTCTCGATGCGGGTGCTGCAGGCGGCGCTGGACGATTACAAATCCGACCTGAACAGTTTCGACGCCCGCATCCAGATGCGGCTGAGCTATCCGATGCGGGTCGCGTCGCTGCGCTCGGGGCTGTCGGGCTGGCAATATTACGATGTCGCGCTGGAACTGGCGGAACGCGCCGGGCAGCGGCTGCGCATCATGCATTTCGACTATGTCTATTCCTCGACCTGTCCCTGTTCGCTGGAGCTGTCCGAACATGCCCGGCAGATGCGCGGACAGTTGGCGACGCCGCATTCGCAGCGTTCGATCGCGCGGATCTCGGCGGTGATGCAGGGCGATACGCTTTGGTTCGAGGATATGGTGGAACTGTGCCGCCGCGCCGTCGCCACCGAAACTCAGGTCATGGTGAAACGCGAGGATGAGCAGGCCTTTGCCGAACTCAATGCCGCGAACCCGATCTTTGTCGAGGATGCCGTGCGCGCCTTTGCCGGCGAGCTGATCGCCGAGCCACGCATCGGCGATTTCCGCGTCGTCGCCAGCCATCAGGAATCGCTGCATTCGCATGACGCGGTTTCGGTGCTGACGCAGGGCGAGACCTTTGCCCAGGCCAGCCTCGACCCGTCGATTTTCGCCGGGCTGCGGGCCTGACGTGAACAAGGCGTGAACACGGGCTTTCCCGACGCGCCGTCTGGGGATATGCTCGCGCCATGAGTGATTTCGACGATTCCGACGCCTTCGAGGCTGCCGCCACGCCTGTGCCGCAGAGGGGCCCGCTATCGCAGCGCGCCATGGCGGCGCGGCCCGCGCCCTATCTGGATGGTCTGAACGACGCGCAGCGCGCCGCGGTCGAGGCGCTGGACGGCCCCGTCCTGCTGCTGGCGGGCGCCGGCACCGGCAAGACCCGCGCCCTGACCACCCGCATCGCGCATCTGCTGACGCTCGGCAAGGCGCGACCGGGCCAGATCCTGGCCGTGACCTTTACCAACAAGGCCGCGCGCGAGATGAAGGACCGCATCGCCCGCCTCTTGGGCGAGATGGTCGAGGGCATGCCGTGGCTCGGCACATTCCACAGCGTCAGCGTCAAGATCCTGCGCCGCCATGCCGAACTGGTGGGCGACGCCACGCTGCACCTGAAGCCCAGCTTCACCATTCTGGACACCGACGACCAGATCCGGCTGATGAAGCAGTTGATCGCAGCCGAGTATATCGACGAAAAGCGCTGGCCCGCGCGGCAACTGGCCGGGCTGATCGACGGCTGGAAGAACCGCTGCCTGACCCCTGCGAACCTGCCGCGCGGAGAGGATCGCGCCTTCGACGGCTGGGGCGGCCGGCTTTACGCCGCCTATCAGCGCCGCCTGCTGGAACTGAACGCCGTCGATTTCGGCGATCTGTTGATGCATTGCGTCACCCTGTTTCAGGCGCATCCCGATGTGCTGAAAAGCTGGCAGGACCGGTTCCGCTATATCCTTGTCGATGAATATCAGGACACCAACGTCGCCCAATACATGTGGCTGCGGCTGTTGGCGCGGGCGCATCGCAACATCTGCTGCGTGGGCGATGACGACCAGTCGATCTATGGCTGGCGCGGCGCCGAGGTCGGCAACATCCTGCGCTTTGAGACCGATTTCCCCGGCGCGCAGGTGATCCGGCTGGAACAGAACTATCGCTCGACCCCGCATATTCTTGCCGCCGCCTCGGGGCTGATCGCGGCGAACAAGGGGCGGCTGGGCAAGACGCTCTGGACCGACGCCACCGGGGGCGAGCCGGTGCGCCTGATCGGCCATTGGGACAGCGAGGCCGAGGCGCGCTGGATCGGCGAGGAAATCGAGGCGTTTCAGGGTGGCCACCGCCATGCCATCGGTCGCCGCAACCTCAATGACATCGCCATCCTCGTGCGCGCCAGCCATCAGATGCGCGCCTTCGAGGACCGCTTCATGACCATCGGCCTGCCCTATCGGGTGATCGGCGGCCCGCGCTTCTATGAGCGGCAGGAAATCCGCGACGCCATGGCCTATTTCCGGCTGGCGGTCAGCCCCGCCGACGACCTCGCCTTCGAGCGGATCGTGAACGTGCCCAAGCGCGGTCTGGGCGACAAGGCGGTGCAAAAGATCCAGTCCGAGGCCCGCGAACGCGGCTTGTCGCTGCTGGAAGGGGCGGCCAGCGCCATCGCGGTCGGCGCCATCGCCGGCAAGGGCGGCAGCGCGCTGCGCCAGTTCACCGAAAGCATGGGCCGCTGGCACGCCGATGCCATCGACCCTGCCGTGAACCATGTCGAGCTGGCCGAACGGATTCTTGACGAATCCGGCTACACCACAATGTGGCAAAACGACAAATCGCCCGATGCGCCGGGCCGTCTGGACAACCTCAAGGAACTGGTCAAGGCGCTGGAGGAATTCGACAATCTTCAGGGCTTCCTTGAACATGTCGCGCTGGTCATGGATGCCGACAAGGGCGAGCAGGAAGATCAGGTCAGCATCATGACCCTGCATGCCGCCAAGGGGCTGGAATATCCCGTCGTTTTTCTGCCGGGATGGGAGGACGGGTTGTTCCCCAGCCAGCGCAGCATGGACGAATCCGGGATGAAGGGGCTCGAGGAAGAGCGCCGCCTTGCCTATGTCGGCATCACGAGGGCCGAGGAGCTGGCGACGATCACCTTCGCCGGCAACCGGCGCATGTATGGGCAATGGCAGTCGAGCTTGCCCTCGCGCTTCATCGACGAACTGCCCGAGGATCACGTCGAGGTGCTGACGCCGCCCGGCCTTTATGGCGGCGGCTATGGTGCGGCGGCGGCTTTCGCGACCTCATCCATGCATGACCGCGCGGCCCATGCTGATGTCTATAATTCGCCCGGCTGGAAGCGGATGCAGGAACGCAGCGCCAGCCGTGGCCAGCCGGTGCACCGCACGCCGGTCACCATCGACGCCGAACCGGCCGCGCGCTTTTCGGTTGGCGACCGCGTGTTTCACCAGAAATTCGGCAATGGTACCGTGCAGGGCATCGCCGAGGATACGCTGACCGTGGAATTCACGACTGGCTTCAAGACGATCAAGGCGGGCTATGTGCAGCCCGCCTCGGGTTCGTCCATCGATGACGTGCCGTTCTAAAGCGCGGCCCGGACCACATCGGCCAAGGCCGTGGTCGGGCGTCCGATCAGCGCCGAAAGCTGCTTGCCATCGTCGTAAAGCGCGCCCTGTGACGCCCCCACGTCCCAGCCGGCAATCGCCGCCGACAGCCAGTCGGGCAGGCCGGCCTTGACCAGAGCGGCGGCATAATCCGTCTCGGACAGGTTGACATAGGGGATCTCGCGGCCGCTCTGGCGCGACAGCTCGGCGGCCAGATCGGCCAGCGTCCAGGCGGTGTCCGCCGCCAGCTCATAGGTCTTGCCGGCATGGCCGCTCTCGGCCAGAACCACGGCCGCCGCCTCTGCGTAATCGGCCCGCGCCGCGCCGGAAATCCGGCCCGCGCCCGCCGCCCCGATCAGCGCACCATGCTGCAAGGCCGCCGGGATGGCGCCGGTATAGTTCTCGGCATACCAGCCATTGCGCAGGATCACATGCGGGATGCCCGATGCGGCCAGCAGCGCCTCGGTCTCGACATGCTCGCCCGCCAGCGACAGCGGCGAGCGGTCGGCGTGCAGCAGGCTGGTATAGACGATCTCGCCCACGCCTGCGGCTTTGGCGGCGGCGATGACCGCCTCGTGCTGCGCCGTGCGCTTGCCGACCTCGCTCGAGGAAATCAGCAGCAGCCGGTCGATGCCTTGCAGCGCTGCGGCCAGCGTTTCGGGCCGGTCATAGTCAAAGGCGCGGGCCGCGACGCCCGAATCGACCTTTTCCGGCGAACGGGCCAGCGCGACGATCTCGGTCTCGGGCAGCAGGGTCTTGAGCTTGGCGATGGCCAGGCGGCCCAATTGGCCGGTGGCCCCGGTAATGGCGACAGTCATAATGCTCTCCATGTCTCTTGTGTCGAGAAACATACGCGACTACTTACGAAAAGTAAGAACGCACAGGAATGTTAGTGTGAAGAATTCTCCCGCCCCCGATCTGATGGCCGCCGCCTGCCCCTCGCGCGACGTGCTGCGCCGGCTTACCGGCCGCTGGGGCATGCTGGTGCTCTGGGCCCTGGCCGAGGGGCCGCAGCGTTTCGGCAGCCTGCGCCGGCAGGTCGGCGGCATCAGCGAACGCATGCTGGCCCAGACGCTGCAGGGGCTGGAAACCGACGGGCTGGTGCTGCGCCATGATTTCGGCACCGTGCCACCGCATGTCGAATATGCGCTGACCCCGCTCGGCCATGAGGCCGCCGCCCGCGTCGATGCTCTGCTTGGCTGGATCGAAAGCAGCCTGCCCCGGATCGCCCAAGGCTGGAACGGCTGATCCTTCACCATTTTCCAAATACCCATGCCAACCGTGCCGCCCGCACCGCGCTTGACCCCCTGCGCGTCAAGGCCTATCTGACGCGGGCGCGGATGGCCGGATGACCGCGGCAGGCAACTGTCGAGGAAAGTCCGGACTCCATGAAGATACGGTGCCGGGTAACGCCCGGCGGGGGCAACCCCAGGGAAAGCGCCACAGAGATGAGACCGCTCGTGCCCAAGCAATTGGACCACACGGGTAAGGGTGAAACGGTGGGGTAAGAGCCCACCGCGGGACTGGCAACAGGACCGGCACGGCAAGCCCCACCGGGAGCAACGCCGAATAGGGACCGCGCGTCGCAAGACAGGGCCATCTTCGCCCCAGCAGGTCCGGGTTGGCAGCTAGATCCCGTCGGCAACGGCGGGGCCAGAGGAATGGTCATCCAAGGGGGCAACCCCGGGACAAAATCCGGCTTACAGGCCATCCGCGCATTTTCGGTCAACCCGCCGCGGCGACCGTGCGGCCGTGCCCGGTAATTCCGGGTTGACTTTGGGGCCGCCGCCAGTAAAAGGCGGGCTTCAAGAGATTCCACGGGGTTCGCGAGTAATGCGTCTTTGCCCCGCAGCAGGAGCAAGACAATGGCGAAGCCGACCACCATCAAGATCCGCCTGAACTCGAGCGCCGGGACCGGGCACTTCTACGTGACCAAGAAGAACGCGCGCACGATGACCGAGAAAATGACGGTCAACAAATACGACCCCGTCGTACGCAAGCACGTCGAATACAAGGAAGGCAAGATCAAGTAATGATCTTGCGGCCCTAGGCCGAGTAGCTCTCTGGCTCTGCCAGAGAGTCGGGCGGCGGGGCGCAGAAAAGATGGGCGGTTGCATAGGCAATTGCCACGAGGGCAGGGTGCTGCAGGGTTGCAGCGCCCTTTTCCTTTTGGGGCCGGGCGATGTCCGGTGGCGGATGCAGGCGCTCGGGGCTGCTTGGGGCGGCCTGTTGGATCAGCTCGTTGACCCGCAGCCTGCGCCAGTGGCGCGGTCGGATTTGGGTATTTGGAAAATGGTGAAAGCGGCGGCCTTGGGGCGGGGAATTGACGAATCGGGCGTGTCGGAATAAGAACAAAACGAGAACTTAAACTGATTGCGATGACCCTGCACCCTTTTCCCGCGCGGGCGGCGCCTTTCGGGCGGGCGGCTCACCTTGCGGCGCTGTTGCGTGCCAAGCTGACGGCGCCGGTCCTGTCCGAAGCCTTTGGTGCCCATCCGCTGGATGGGGCGGCGGCGGGATTCGTTCTGGCCGCGCTGCCGGTGGGGCGGGTGCTGTGGGTTCAGGACCGGCTGAGTCGGGCCGAGACCGGGGCGCCCTTTTTGCCCGGCGTCGGGCGGGCGCTGTTGCGGCTGGAGCTGGGCCGGGCGCAGGATGTGCTGGCCGCGATGGAGGATGGTCTGCGCAGCATCGCCTTGGCCGGCGTGGTTGGCGAATTATATGGCAGCCCGTGCGCGCTGGATTTCACCGCCAGCCGACGGCTGGCGCTGCGGGCCGAGGCGGCGGGTCTGCCCTGCTGGCTGATCCGCCATGCCGCCCCTGTTGCCGATGCCAGCGCGGCGCGGATGCGTTGGCGGCTGGCGGCGCTGGCCTCTTTGCCCGATCCCGACGATCCGGCGGCGCCGGGCCTGCCGCGCTGGCGGGCCGAGCTGTTCCGGGGGCGGGGCCTACCGGCCTCGGTCTGGGAGATGCGCCATGACCGGGCGGCGGGTCGTCTCGATCTGGCTCCCTTCGCTGGCGATGGATCTGTGGCGGGGGCGGCGGCGCCAGCAGGGCGATCCATGGCCCGATGAGGCGCCGCTGGTCTTGCTGCGTCCGGGGCGGCACGGGCCGGTGATCCATGCCGCCAATCGTGCCGCGCAGGAGGCCGGCGCCCGCGCGGACGCCCGGATCGGCGATATCCGCGCGCTTTGTCCTGAATTGGCCTGTGTCGAGGCCGATCCGGCCGGCGATGCCGCGCGGCTGCGGCGGCTGGCATTCTGGGCCCGGCGCTGGGGGCCTTGGAGCGCGGCGGATGGCGAGGACGGGCTCGTGATCGATTGCAGCGGCGTGGCGCATCTGTTTGGCGGCGAGGCCGCGTTGCTGGCGCGGATCGAGGCGGATTGTGCCCGCGCCGGCCTGTCTGCCCGCGCGGCGCTGGCGCCCACGACCGGCGCTGCCTGGGCCCTGGCGCGCTTTGGCCCCGCGCGGGCGATTGCCGGTGATGCGCGGCGGGCGCTGGCTGATCTGCCGGTGGCGGCGCTGCGGCTGTCGCCCGAGACGGTGCTGCTGTTGCGCCGGCTGGGGCTGAAGACCATTGCCGATCTGGCGGCGGTGCCGCGTCTGGCGCTGATGCGCCGCTTTGCCCGCGCGCCTTTTGCGGAGAACCCGCTTTTGCGGCTGGATCAGGCGCTGGGAGAGCTGGCCGAGCCGCTGGATGCGCCGGAACCGCCGCCCGAATTCATCGCCGAGGCGCGGCTGGCCGAGCCGGTGCAGGATCCCGGCGACTGGTTGCCGGGGCTGGTGCAGGCGCTTTGCGCGCAACTGGCCGCCGGCCGGCAGGGCTGTCGTGGCCTGCGGCTGTCGGTGTTTCGCATCGATGGCGAGCGGCGCGACATCCGCGTGGCCGTGGCCGCCCCCTCGCGCGAGGCGGCGCATCTGCTGGGGCTGTTCCAGGGCCGGCTGGAGCGGCTGGACCCCGGTTTCGGCTTTGATCTGCTGCGGCTGGCGGCCGAGGCGGTCGAGCCCTTGGCCGAGACGCAGCCGGGGCTGGAGGGCGGCAGCGCCGGCGGGCTGGAACTGGCGCGGCTGGTCGACCGGCTGGTGGCCCGCTTTGGCGCCGAGGCGCTGCAGACCCCCTTGCCCCGGCAAAGCCATATCCCCGAACGCTCGGAACGGGCGGGCCCGGCGCTGGCCGAGCCGCCGGACTGCGCCGCCCGGCCGGACCGGCCGCTGCGCCTGTTGTCTCCGCCCGAGGAAATCCGCGTGCTTTACGCCATTCCCGAGGGGCCGCCGGGCGCGTTCATCTGGCGCCGCCAGACCCTGCGCGTGGCGCGCCATGCCGGGCCCGAGCGGATCGCGCCGGAATGGTGGCGCGACCGCCCCGACACGCGGCTGCGCGACTATTTTCGCATCGAGGATGAAATCGGCCGGCGGCTGTGGATCTATCGCGAGGGGCTGGCCCATGACGGGCGTGGCGGCGCCCCCCGCTGGTTCCTGCACGGGATATTTTCCTGATGCCCGACAGCCATCCCCGCAATGCCCTGAAACTGCCCAAGGTTCCGGCGCCGAACCCGCCCTCGGCCTATGTCGAGCTGGGCGTAACCAGTGCCTTCAGTTTTCTGCATGGTGCCTCGCAGCCCAGCGAGCTGGCCTTGGCGGCGCATCTTCTGGGCTATGATGCGTTGGGGATCGCCGATCTGAACAGTCTTGCAGGCGTGGTGCGGCTGCATACCGCCGCGCGCCAGCTGCGGCTGCGTCCGCTGATCGGGGCGCGGATCGTGCTGGCCGATGGCACGGGCTTTCTGGCCTATCCGACCGACCGCGCCGCCTATGGCCGGCTTTCGACGCTGATCACCAAGGGGCGCCGGTTCGATCTGGACGGAAAATGGCAGGAAAAGGGGGGCTGCGATCTTGGTCTTGACGATCTGGCCGCGCAGGCACAGGGGCTGCGGCTGATCTGGCTGCCGGGCGATGATCTGTCCGTCCTGCCCGGACTGGCCGCGCGGCTGCCGCAGCTGTCCCATGTCGCGGCAAGCTGGCTTTATCGCGGCGACGACCGGGCGCGGATCAACCGGCTGGACCGGGCGGCGCGGGCGGCGGGGCTGGCGATCATCGCCACCAATGACGTGCATTACCACGCCCCCGACCGCCGGCCGTTGCAGGACGTGATGACCTGCATCCGCGAGGGCACGACCATCGCCGAGGCCGGGCTGCGCCTGTCGCTGAACGGCGAGCGGCACCTGAAATCCCCCGCCGAGATGCAGCGCCTGTTCGCCGGCTGGCCCCATGCCATCGCCGCCACGCGCGAGATCGCCGATGCCTGCCGCTTTTCTCTGGATGAGCTGCAATACGACTATCCCGAGGAAACCGTGCCCGAGGGGCTGACGCCACAGGCGCATCTGGAGGCGCTGACCTGGGATTGCGCCGGAAAGCGCTATCCCGACGGCATCCCGCCGCAGGTCCGCGCGACGCTTGCCAAGGAACTGGCGCTGATCGCGCGCAAGGATTACGCCCGCTATTTCCTGACCATCCACGAGATCGTCACCTTTGCCACCAAGCAGCAGATCCTGCACCAAGGGCGCGGCTCGGCCGCCAATTCGGCGGTTTGCTATGTGCTGGGCATCACCCCGGTCGATCCGGCCAAGCATCAGCTTTTGTTCGAGCGTTTCCTGAGCGACAGCCGCAGCGAGCCGCCCGATATCGACGTGGATTTCGAACATGAACGCCGCGAAGAGGTGATCCAGCATCTTTACGACAAATACGGCCGCGACCGCGCCGGGCTTTGCGCCACCGTGATCCATTACCGCCCGCGCAGCGCCATCCGCGAGGTTGGCAAGGTCATGGGCCTGTCCGAGGATGTGACCTCGGCTCTGGCCAATACGGTCTGGGGCAGCTGGGGCGACAGCATGGATGCCGCCCATCCCGAACAGGCCGGCATCGACCTGAACAGCCCGCTGATGTCGCGCACCATCAAGCTGGCCGAACAGATGATCGGGATGCCGCGCCACCTGTCGCAGCATGTCGGCGGCTTCATCCTGACGCGCGGACCGCTTTCCGAGACCGTGCCGATCGGCAATGCCGCCATGCCCAACCGCAGCTTCATCGAATGGGACAAGGACGACATCGACGCGCTGGGCATCCTCAAGGTCGATGTGCTGGCGCTGGGGATGCTGACCTGTATCCGCAAATGCTTTGCGCTGGTCGCGGCGCATTATGGCAAGGTGCTGACACTGAAGGATTTCGACGAAGACGATGCGCCCACCTATGAGATGCTGCAGCGGGGCCACAGTCTGGGCACGTTTCAGGTGGAAAGCCGGGCGCAGATGAACATGCTGCCGCGCCTGAAGCCCAAGAAATTTTACGATCTGGTGATTCAGGTCGCCATCGTCCGCCCCGGCCCGATTCAGGGCAATATGGTCCACCCCTATCTGCGCCGCCGGTCCGGGCAGGAAAAGCCGGACTATCCCTTTCCCAAGGGTGGCGATCCTGACGAGTTGAAATCCATTCTGTCGCGCACCCTTGGCGTGCCGATCTTTCAGGAGCAGGCGATGAAGATCGCCATGGTCGCCGCCGAGTTTGACGCCCAAGAGCTGGACGAGCTGCGCAAGGCCATGGCCACCTTTCGCTCGCGCGGGACCATCGGCGAGTTGCAGGACAAGATGGTCGGCCGCATGGTCCGGCGCGGCTATGACCCCGCCTTTGCCGAGCGCTGCTTCAACCAGATCAAGGGTTTCGGCGATTATGGCTTTCCCGAAAGCCATGCGGTGGCCTTTGCGCATCTGGCCTATGTCTCGTCGTGGTTGAAGTGTCATTATCCGGCGGCCTTTGCGGCGGCGCTGCTCAACAGCCAGCCGATGGGCTTTTATGCGCCGGCCCAGATCGTGCGCGATGCCCGCGACCATCAGGTGACCGTGCTGCCCGTCGATGTGAACATCAGCGACTGGGACAACGCGCTGGAACCCTGCGGGCGCGGCTTTGCCATCCGGCTGGGCCTGCGTCAGATCGAGGGGCTGTCGCAGATCGTGGCCGCGCGGATCTGTGCGCTGCGCGATGCGCCTTTCGCGGATCTGGCGGCGCTGAAGGACCGCGCCCGGCTGGATGCGCGCACGATCCGGCTGATCGCGGCGGCGGATGCGCTGCGCTCGATGGGGCTCGACCGCCGTGCCGGGCTTTGGCAGGCGCGCGCCCTGCGCGATGCCCCCGACCTGCCGCTGTTCCGCCGGCATGAGGATGAGGGGGCCGAGCCTGCCGTCACCCTGCCGGCGATGCCGCTTTGCGAACATGTCGCGGCCGATTACCAGACCACGCGCCTGTCCCTGAAGGCGCATCCTCTGGCCTTTCTGCGCCGCTCGATGACGGCGCAGGGCTATGTGCCGGCGGCGGGGCTGGCCGGTCTGGCGCATGGCGCGCATCTGCGCATGGCCGGGATCGTGCTGGTGCGCCAGCGCCCCGGCAGCGCCAAGGGTGTCTGCTTCATCACGCTGGAGGATGAAACCGGCGTCGCCAATCTGGTGCTGTGGGAAAGCGTCTTTACCCGGTTCCGCCGCGTGGCGATGACCGCCCGCCTGCTGGAGGTGCATGGCCAGATCCAGCGCGCCGAGGGCGTGACCCATATCGTCGCGCATTGGCTGGGTGACCGTTCGGATGCGCTGCAGCGGCTGGCAGGCGAGGCGCCCTCGGCCCTGCCTGCGCCCGTGCCCCAGCATCCGCGGCAGGTCAGGATGCTGCCGAAATCCCGCGATTTCCACTAGCGGGCTGGTGGAAATGCAAAGGGGCGCCCATGGGACGCCCCTTCGTGACATGTGCTGCGGCGGATCCTAGAACGGGATCTCGTCGTCGAAATCCGGCCTGCCGCCCGAGCTTTGCCCGCCCGAGGACGCGCCGCCCGAGGACGAACCGCTGCGCCCGCCGCCATAGCCGCCGCCCGACGAGCCGCCCTCATAGCCGCCGCCGTAACCGCCCTCATCGCGGCCACCGCCGCCACCCGAGCCGCCGCGACCGTCCAGCATGGTCAGCTCGCTGCGGAAGGGGCGCAGCGCCACCTCGGTCGAATAGCGGTCATTGCCGTTCTGGTCCTGCCATTTGCGGGTCTCCAGCTGACCCTCGACATAGACCTTGCTGCCCTTGCGCAGGAACTGTTCGGCCACGCGCACCAGCGGCTCGGAATAGATCGCCACGGTGTGCCATTCGGTGCGCTCCTTGCGCTCGCCGGTATTGCGGTCCTTCCAGGTCTCCGAGGTCGCGATGCGCAGGTTGGCGATCTTGCCGCCGTTCTGGAAGCTGCGGATCTCGGGGTCTTGACCCAGATTGCCGATCAGGATCACCTTGTTCACGCTGCCAGCCATGCGATCGTCCTTCTTTGTCCAAGTTGTCGCTGATCTAACGCCTTGCATGGGGCTCCGGCAAGGGGCAGCGCCGGCACGTCCCGATCCGGCGCCCTCAGGGCGGCCGGGGGTGCGCGCGCGGGTCGCGTCGGCGGATTTCCGCCCAATCCGGCAGCGCGCCGGCGCGCCCGGAAACCGCTTGTTCTGAACATCGGGGTTTGCGCTATAGTGACCAGCAAAAAACATGGCGGCATGAGGGACGAGACATGTTTTCACGCGCAAGCGGGCGGCGTTTTGGTGGGGCTGCCCTTGCACTGGGGTTGAGCCTTGGCCTGAGCTTTCCCGCCATGGCCGAGGGGCTGCGCCTGCAAAAGGGCGGCAAATCCCGCATTGCCCAGTTCGAACGCCAGACCCGACTGCTGGATTCGCGGCTGGCCGGGCAATACCAGCAATCGGCGCGGCTGCGTCCGGGCGGGGTGTCGTCGAAAAGCGTGGTCGAGCTGGCGATTCCCACCGCCATCCCCGCCTATAGCGGCAACCGTCGCAGCCAGTATCTGCCCCATGCCAAGGCCATGGCGCGCAAGCATGGCGTGCCCGAGGATCTGTTCCTGCGGTTGGTGCAGCAGGAATCGGGTTGGAACCCGGGGGCGCGGTCGAACAAGGGCGCGCGTGGTCTGGCCCAGCTGATGCCCGGCACTGCGGCCAAGCTGGGCGTCGATGCCAATGACCCGATCCAGAACCTTGAAGGCGGCGCGCGCTATCTGCGCATGATGTATAACACCTTCGGCAGCTGGCGGCTGGCGCTGGCGGCTTATAACGCCGGTCCGGGCGCGGTGGCGAAATATGGCGGCGTGCCGCCATTCCGCGAAACCACCAATTACGTCCGCATCATCCACGGCGGTTGATCGTGGGCCGCCTTTGGGCGGCAATCCGCCGGATGCAATGAAAAAGGGCCGCAACTGCGGCCCTTGGCATGTCGTGCTTGCGCGCGGGATCAGAAGGTCGAGGGGATGATCCGGGTGTATTTCGTCCCGGCGATCGAGGCCCCCGCCATCAGCCCCGACTGGCCAAAGATCATCGCCACGATCGGTTGCTGCGCGCTGAGCGTGTCGCCACCGACCGACATGCCGCGGGCGGGCAGGGCGTAATAGGCCCCGGCCTGCGCCACCCAGCCGGGCGCGCGGCGGAAATCGGCCAGCGCCGCATCGGTCTGGAAGATCAGCACATGGGCATATTGCTGGGCGCCGATCTGAAAGCCGACGCTGGCCTGAGTCGCGGAATAATAATCCACCGTCGCATTGTTGATGCGCAGCGCGCCCTGACCATAGGCGCCACCGATGCCGAAACCGGCCTCGGTCATCAGGGGCATGTAGAGCACGCCCTTGGCGCTTTGGATCATCGGCGCAACGGTGGGATAGGTCTGCAGCAGGTAGTTGCGCGTGGTGTCGACCCGGGCATCCAGCCGCGCCGATGCGTCCTGGCCCACGGCATTGTTGCAGCCCGACACCGCCAGTGCCACGCCGCCCATCAGCCCGCAAAGCAGCAGGTCGCGCCTGCTCATCGCATTCCAGTCGATCATCGTCGCCTCATCCCCTGGGGGCGGTTGCTCCGCCCGTCATCTCTGTTGTTGTGACTTTCGATGATAGGGGCAACGCGCCCCTCATGCCAGCCTTTCGGCCACTTGCGGGGCGTAATAGGTCAGGATGCCGTCGCAGCCGGCGCGGCGGAAGCACAACAGGCTTTCGATCACGGTGTCGCGCGACAGCCAGCCATTGCGGATCGCGCCCTCCAGCATCGCATATTCGCCGCTGACCTGATAGGCAAAGGTCGGGGCGGCGAACTGGTCCTTGACCATGCGGCAGATGTCCAGATAGGGCAGGCCCGGTTTCACCATCACCATATCGGCCCCTTCGGCCAGATCGCGGGCGACGCAGCGCATCGCCTCGTCGCGGTTGGCCGGGTTGATCTGATAGGTCTTCTTGTCGCCGACCAGCCGGCCCGAGGCACCGACCGCATCGCGGAACGGCCCATAGAAGCCCGAGGCATATTTCGCCGCATAGGACAGGATCGCCACATCCTTGTGGCCATTGCTTTCCAGCATGTCGCGCAGCGCGCCGATGCGCCCGTCCATCATGTCCGAGGGGCCAAGGATATCCGCCCCGGCCTCGGCCTGCGCCTGCGCCATGCGCGTCAGCGCCTCGACGGTTTCGTCGTTCAGGATCACGCCGTCGCGCACCAGCCCGTCATGGCCATTGGCGTTATAGGGGTCGAGCGCGATATCGGTCATCACCGCCAGATCCGGCGCCACCTCCTTGATGGCGCGAATGGCGCGGTTGCCGATATTGTCTGGGTCCCAGGCACGCTCGCAGGTCTCGGTCTTCAGATCGGGGTCGGAATGCGGAAAGATGCAGATCGCCGGAATGCCCAGCCGCATCGCGGTTTCGGCGGCACGCTTGGCACCGTCCAGCGTCAGCCGTTCCACCCCCGGCATCGAGGCGATCTCGCCGGCGCCGCCCTCGATCTCGGTCACGAAGATCGGCCAGATCAGGTTCGAGGGCGTCAGGTTCACCTCGGTGGTCAGCGCGCGTAGCGCGGGCGTGCGGCGCAGCCGGCGCAGACGGGTCACGGGAAAGGGGGCGACGATCGGGGTGGGCATGGCATAACCTTCAGCAGCATCGCCCGGCCAGGGGCAGCGGGCGGAATTCCGGGCCAGAGCCTGCACCCTTAGTTGCGCCGGCGCAACCCCCGTGGCCCCGCCGTCACTGGCCCCGGTTTTCCTTTGCCGGCGGGGTCGTTAGGGTCCCTCCAACAGATCCCGGAGACCGCAGGCCTTGACCCAGGCGATCCTTGCCACCCTAGACAGCCGTTCCTTTGTTTCGCCTTGGTTCTGGCTTTTGCTCTTGCTGGTCTGGACGCTGGCCGGGCGGCGGGTGCTGGGCGTGCCGGGCGATGTGGTCCATGGGGCGCGCAATCCCGCAGCCGGGATGCAGGACGATCCCGAGGCGGTGCTGCTTTTGGACTGGCTGTCGCTTTGCCTGCCGCGCTGGCGCATGAACCCGCGCGAGGGGGCGGTGCTTTTGGGCGTCGCGGCCTTTGTTCTGTCGGGGCTGGCGGTGCTGGGCTTTGGCTATGGGCTTGAGATGGCGCAGGCGCTGGTGCTGCTGATCTTGCCCTTTGCGCTGCTGTTTCTGGCCGAGGCGCGGCTGGCGCGCCGGGTGGCGCCGCTGGTCGCGGCGGCGCAGGCGGCGGACATCCCCGTCCATCAGGCCGCTGCCGAGGCCGCGCGGCTGATGGCGCGGCACCGCAGTCTGGTCACGCTGGCCTCGGTGGTGGTCATGGCGCTGATCGCATGGCGCGCCGCGGTGTGGATGGTAACGCATCCCTTTGGCTACTGACGCGCGTCTTGACTTCGTCCCTTGCAAGGTTACCTCAGCGCCATGTCCGAACATCTGATCCTTTCCGGCGCCCCCGAGGGCTTTGACGCCGCGCTGATCGCGCGCGAACTGGGCCGGGGCCAGCCCGTCATCCACGTCGCCCGCGACGACCGCCGCATGGCCGCCATGCGCGCGGCGCTTGCCTTTTTCGCCCCCAAGGCGGTGGTGCTGGAATTCCCGGCCTGGGACACCACGCCCTATGACCGGGTCTCGCCCGCGCCGGGGGTGATGGCCGCGCGCATGGCGGTGCTGACGGCGCTGGCGCATGGCGCGCTGAAAGGGCCGTTCATCCTGCTGACCACGCTTGGCGCCGCCATGCAGCGGGTGCCGCCGAGCGCCAGCCTGCGCGAGGCCAGCTTTTCCGCCCGCGTCGGCGACCGCATGAACGAGGGCGCCTTGCGCGCCTATCTGGCCCGCATGGGCTTTTCGCAGGCCCCGACGGTGACCGAGCCCGGCGATTTCGCCGTGCGCGGCGGCATCATCGACATCTACCCGCCGGGCGACAGCGGGCCGATCCGGCTGGACATGTTCGGCGATGTGCTGGAATCCGCCCGCCGCTTTGATCCTGAAACCCAACGTTCCAGCGAGAAGCTGGATCACATCGACCTTGCGCCGATGTCCGAGGTGATTCTGGACGAGGCCGCGATCACGCGGTTCCGGCAAAGCTATCGCGTCGAATATGGCGGCGGTGCCAATGATCCGCTGTATGAGGGCATCAGCGCCGGCCGCAAGATGGCGGGGATGGAGCATTGGCTGCCCTGGTTCCATGACGGCATGGACAGCCTGTTTGACTATCTGCCCGGCGCGTCGGTGGTGCTGGACGACCATCTGGCGCAGGTGCGCGATGCGCGCTGGCACACCATTGCCGAACAATTCGACGCCCGGCTTGAGGCGCTGAAGCGCAAGGGCGGCACCGATACCGTCTATCGCCCGGTCCCCCCGCGCGAGATGTTCCCCGATGAGGCCGAATGGAACGGCTGGCTGCAGGCGCATCGCAGCCTGCAGCTTTCGGTGCTGCACCAGCCGCCGGGGCCGGGGGTGCTGGATGCCGGTGGCCGGGTCGGGCGCAACTTCGCCCCCGAGCGGCAGGCCGAGAACAAGAACCTGTTCAAGGCGCTGGCCGATCATATCCGCGAGTTGCAATCGGGCCATCGCGTGGTCATCGCCAGTTTTTCCGAAGGCGCGCGCGAACGTCTGGCCGGGCTGATCGCCGATGAGGGCATCGCCGGCGCCACGCCGATCCGCGACTTGCGCGATCTTTCAGACCAAAAGGGCGCGCTGGGCCTTGCCGTCTGGCCACTGGACGAGGGCTTCGTGTCCGAAGGCGCAGCAACCGGGCCGCTGGCGGTGATCTCGGAACAGGACGTGCTGGGCGACCGGCTGGTGCGCGGCGCCAAGCGCAAGCGCAAGGCCGAGAACTTCCTGCGCGACACCACGACGCTGACCCCCGGCGATCTGGTGGTGCATGTCGAGCATGGCATCGGCCGCTATACCGGGCTCGAGACGGTCATGGCGCTGAAGGTGCCGCATGACTGTGTGGCCATCGAATATGCCGGCGGGGACCGGCTGTATCTGCCGGTCGAAAACATCGAATTGCTCAGCCGTTACGGCCATGAGGAAGGCTTGCTGGACAAGCTGGGCGGCGGCGCCTGGCAGGCACGCAAGGCCCGGCTGAAAGAACGCATCAAGCTGATCGCCGACAAGCTGATGCGTGTCGCGGCAGAACGCCTGCTGCGCGCGGCCCCCGTGCTGGAGCCCGAGCATCACGAGATCGAAAGCTTTGCCGCCCGCTTTCCCTATACCGAGACCGAGGATCAGGCGACGGCCATTGCCGATGTCGCCGAGGATCTGGCCGCCGGCCGGCCGATGGATCGGCTGGTGGTGGGCGATGTGGGCTTTGGCAAGACCGAGGTCGCGATGCGCGCGGCCTTCATCGCCGCCTCGCAGGGCCGGCAGGTGGCGGTGGTGGCGCCGACGACCCTGCTGGCGCGCCAGCATTTCCGCACCTTTGCCGAGCGCTTCCGCGGGACCGCGATCAACGTGCGACCCTTGTCGCGCTTTGTCTCGGCCAAGGACGCGACCGAGACCCGCAAGGGGCTGGCCGAGGGCACGGTGGATATCGTCGTCGGCACCCATGCCGTGCTGTCGAAACAGGTGCGGTTCAAGAATCTGGGCCTGCTGATCGTCGATGAAGAGCAGCATTTCGGCGTCGGCCACAAGGAACGCCTGAAAGAGCTGCGCAGCGACATCCATGTGCTGACGCTGACCGCGACGCCGATCCCGCGCACGCTGCAATTGTCGCTGACCGGGGTGCGGGATCTGTCGATCATCGGCACGCCGCCGGTCGACCGGCTGTCGATCCGCACCTATGTGTCGGAATTCGACAGCGTGACCATCCGCGAGGCGCTGCTGCGCGAGAAATATCGCGGCGGGCAAAGCTTTTTCGTGGTGCCGCGTCTGACGGACCTGCCCGAGATCGAGGATTGGCTGCGCGAGCATGTCCCCGAGGTCTCGACCATCGTGGCGCATGGCCAGCTGGCGGCGGGCGATCTGGACGAGCGGATGAACGCCTTTTACGACCGGGGCGCCGATGTGCTTTTGGCGACGACCATCGTGGAATCGGGGCTGGATATTCCCACCGCGAACACCATGGTCGTCTGGCGCGCCGATATGTTTGGTCTGGCGCAGCTTTACCAGATCCGGGGCAGGGTGGGGCGGTCCAAGACCCGCGCCTATTGCTATCTGACCACCAAGCCGCGCGTGCCGCTGACGCCGCAGGCGATGCGGCGGCTGAAGTTCCTGGGCTCGATCGACAGTCTGGGTGCGGGCTTCAACCTCGCCTCGCAGGATCTGGACCTGCGCGGTGCGGGTAACCTTCTGGGCGAGGAGCAGTCCGGCCATATCAAGGAAGTCGGCTTCGAGCTTTATCAGGCCATGCTGGAAGAGACGATCGCCAAGCTGAAATCGGGCGAGATCGAAGGCACACCCGAGGACGAATGGGCGCCGCAGCTGAACCTGGGCGTGCCGGTGACGATTCCCGAAAGCTATGTGCCGGATCTGGACGTGCGGCTGGGCCTTTATCGACGGCTGGCCGAACTGACCACCAAGGTCGAGCTGGAGGGCTTTGCTGCCGAGTTGATCGACCGTTTCGGGCCGTTACCGCGCGAGGTCAACACCCTGCTTTTGGTGATCCGCATCAAGGCGATGGCGAAGCGGGCGAATATCTCGAAACTGGATGCCGGGCCGAAGGGGGCGACGATCCAGTTCCATGGCGACAAGTTTCCGAATCCTGCCGGGCTGGTCGAGTTCATTCAGGATCAGCGTGGTGGGGCCAAGGTCACCGACAACAAGATCATGGTCCTGCGGGACTGGCCGAGTGATGCCGAGCGGATCAAGGGCGCCTTTGCCATCGCCAAGGACTTGGCGGGCAAGCTGCGTGAGGCGCGGGCGAAGGCGTGAAGGACGGGGGCGCTGCCCCCGAACCCCCGGGATATTTGAACACGAACGAAGTTGTGCGCGGGCCGATCACAAGGTGCGGGTAGGGCCGCGATTGTCTCAGGGGCCGACGTGATTGAGGGCGTGTCACGCTTGGTTTTCGGGCGGCGCGTGGAGGGCGGCATCAGGGCGAGTGAAGAAATGAAAAAGGGGCGGTGCTTGTCGGCACCGCCCCTGTTCGTTGGCATGCTTCGGCGTCAGATCAATCCGCAGTCAGCAGCGGCGGCTTGGACTTGCTGAGGCGCGGCGCGTCGGGCCCTGTAATGTCGAGCACCGGTTTGTCGTCCTCGATCCGCACGCGGACCACGCCGCCCTTGGTCAGCCGGCCGAACAGCAGTTCCTCGGCCAAGGGTTTCTTGATGGTTTCCTGAATCACGCGGCCCAGCGGGCGGGCACCCATCTTGTCGTCGTAACCCTTTTCGGCCAGCCAATGCGCAGCCTCGGAGGTCAGTTCGATATGCACGCCGCGGTCGATCAGCTGGGCTTCGAGTTGCAGCACGAACTTTTCGACCACTTGCACGATGATGTCGCGCGACAGCGGCGCGAAGCTGATGATCGCGTCGAGACGGTTGCGGAACTCGGGCGTGAAGGTGCGCTCGATGGCGGCGGTATCCTCGCCCTCGCGCTTGTCGCGGCCAAAGCCTATTGCGGCCTTTTGCATGTCCGAGGCGCCGGCGTTGGAAGTCATGATCAGGATAACGTTGCGGAAATCCACCTGCCGGCCATTATGGTCGGTCAGCTTGCCGTTATCCATGACCTGCAGCAGGATGTTGTAGACATCCGGGTGTGCTTTCTCGATCTCGTCCAGCAGCAGCACGCAATGCGGATGCTGGTCGACGCCGTCGGTCAGAAGCCCGCCCTGGTCAAAGCCGACATAGCCCGGAGGCGCGCCGATCAGGCGGCTGACGGCATGCTTCTCCATGTACTCCGACATGTCGAAGCGCAGCAGTTCCACGCCCAGCGTGCTGGCCAGTTGTTTGGCGACCTCGGTCTTGCCGACGCCGGTGGGGCCTGCAAACAGATAGTTGCCAATGGGTTTTTCCGGTTCGCGCAGGCCGGCACGTGCCAGCTTGATCGCTGAGGACAGCGCCTCGATCGCAGCGTTCTGGCCAAAAACCAGACGTTTCAGCGTCGCGTCCAGATCCTTCAGCACCGCCGCATCGTCCTTGGAGACGTTCTTCGGGGGGATGCGGGCGATCTTGGCCACCACGGCCTCGATCTCCTTGGGACCGATGGTCTTGCGGCGCTTGCTTTCGGCAACCAGATGCTGGGCGGCACCCGCCTCATCGATCACGTCGATGGCGCTGTCGGGCAGCTTGCGGTCGTTGATATAGCGCGAGGCCAGTTCCACCGCCGACTTGATCGCCTCATTGGTGTAGCGCAGGTCGTGGTGCTTTTCGAAGCTGGGTTTCAGCCCCATCAGGATCTTGATCGCATCGGGCACGGTCGGCTCGTTCACGTCGATCTTCTGGAAGCGACGGGAGAGCGCACGATCCTTTTCGAAATGCTGACGGAACTCCTTGTAGGTGGTCGAGCCCATGCAGCGCAGCTTGCCGCCGGCCAGCGCCGGTTTCAGCAGGTTCGAAGCATCCATCGCCCCGCCCGAGGTCGCGCCCGCGCCGATCACGGTATGGATCTCGTCGATGAACAGGATGGCGTCGGGGTGGTCCTCAAGCTCTTTGACCACGGCTTTCAGACGTTCCTCGAAATCGCCGCGATAGCGGGTGCCGGCCAGAAGCGCGCCCATGTCGAGCGAGAAGATGGTTGAGCCCGCCAGCACGTCGGGGGTTTCGCCCCGCGTGATCTTCAGCGCCAGACCTTCGGCGATGGCGGTCTTGCCCACGCCGGGATCGCCCACCAGCAGCGGGTTGTTCTTGCGACGGCGGCACAGCACCTGGATGCAGCGCTCGACCTCGTCGGCGCGACCGATCAGCGGGTCGACATCGCCTTTGGAGGCCTTCTTGTTCAGGTCGACGCAATATTTCGCCAGCGCCGATTCGTCCTTGGCGGCAGGCTGTTCGGCCTGGGCCTGTTCCTGCTGCTCGGCGCCCTGCACGGTGCGGTTCTCGGAGAACGACGGGTTCTTGGCGACGCCATGGGCGATGAAATTGACCGCGTCGTAACGGGTCATGTCCAGTTCCTGCAGGAAGAAGGCGGCGTTCGATTCGCGCTCGGCAAAGATCGCCACCAGCACGTTCGCGCCCGTCACCTCGGTCCGGCCCGAGGATTGCACATGGATCGCCGCGCGCTGGATCACCCGCTGGAAGGCGGCGGTCGGCACGGCTTCCGAACCCTCGACATCGGTGATCAGCGTCGAGAGATCGTCTTCGATGAATTCGACGAGCATGCGGCGCAATTCGTCCAGATCGACATTGCAGGCCCGCATCACCTTGACGGCATCGGGCTCATCCGTCAGCGCGAGCAAAAGATGCTCGAGCGTGGCCAGCTCGTGGCGGTGTTCATTGGCCAGCGCAAGCGCAGAGTGGATGGCCTGTTCCAGCGTGTTCGAAAAGGACGGCACGTTCAAGCTCCTGTCAGTCGGCTGGCGGTTTGGGCCGCCAAGATTTAGCGGTCCACCTGACCAGACTGTCACGATACAGTTAAGAATTGGTGGATTTTCGCGCAATTCAAGCGGTATTTGCGTCCGCTTGTGCCGAATTTCCGGCGGTTGCGACAGATGTGATGATAAGCTGCCGGCTTTTCAAGCATGGCCCTTCATCGCCGCCAGAAACGGGCTGGCGTGGCCGGTCGAGCGGAAATCCCTTGCTGCGTTGCAGAAACAGCTCAGAAGCTGTCCTTCATCCGGCGAAGTCTAGCAAAAACATCGACATCCGCCGCGCCGGCCATGCCCAAAGCGTCGCGCAGCGCGGCAGGGCGCAGGAAGGGATTGGTCGCGCGTTCGTCATCCAGCGTGGCCGGGGCACAGGGCCGGCGGCCGGCGGCGGTGTCGTCAAGGCGTTGCCGCAAAGTCGCATTCTCGGGATCGACCGACAGCGCAAAGGCGCCGTTGCCGCGGCAATAGTCGTGGCCCGAACAGATCAGCGTCCGGCCGGGCAGGGCGTTCAGCCGCGACAGGCTTTGCCACATCATTTCGGCATCGCCCTCGAACAGCCGGCCGCATCCCAGCGCCATCAGGCTGTCGGCGGTAAAGGCCATGGCCGAGTCGGGCAGATGCAGGGCGATATGGCCGATGGTGTGGCCCGAAACGTCGATCACCTCGGCCGGCTCGCCGCAGATCTCCGTCACCTCGCCCGGACGCACGGGCAGGTCCAGTGCCGGCAGCCGGGCCGCGTCCTTGGTATTGCCCATGACCTTTGCGCCGGTGGCCGCGACCAGCTCCGCGACGGCCTGAATATGGTCGGCGTGGTGATGGGTCAGGGCGATCAGATCCAGATCCCAGCCGCGCGCCGCAAGCTCGGCCAGGATCGGTGCCGCCTCGGGAGCATCGATCAGGGCAGTCTGGCCGTTGCCATGCAGGATCCAGGCATAATTGTCGGTCAGGCAGCGGACGGGGATCAGTTCCAGCGGCATTGGCAATTCCTTTGCTTTGCCGCAGTCTGGCGGCGACAGGCGAGGGGCGCAATGCATCACGACGTGATCGAGCTGCGAAAATTCTATTACACGCGGGCGCTGGGCCGCGTGGTCCAGCGCGTGCTGCGCGACCGGCTGATCGACCTCTGGCCGCCCGAACAATCCGCCGGCATGACCGTGGCGGGTTACGGCTTTGCCGCGCCGTTGCTGCGGCCATGGCTGGGGCGCGCACGCCGGGTCAGCACGCTGATGCCGGGGCCGCAGGGGGTGATGGCATGGCCGGTCGGCATGGCCAATTGCTCGGTTCTGGTCGAGGAGGGGGCATGGCCGCTGGACACCGGCAGCGTCGATCGTCTGGTGCTGCTGCATGCGCTGGAGACCGCCGACCACCCCCATGCCGTGCTGTCCGAGGCTTGGCGGGTGCTGGGCCCGGGCGGGCGGATGCTGGTCATGGCGCCGAACCGCGCCGGGCTTTGGGCGCGCTCGGACAAGACGCCCTTTGGCTTTGGCCGCAGCTATACCGCCGGCCAGCTGGAAACGCAGGCCCGGGACGCCGGATTCGTGGCCGAGCGCAGCGGCGCGGCGCTGTATATCCCGCCCTCGGACCGGCGATTCTGGCTCAAGAGCGCCCAGATGTGGGAACGCACCGGCTCGCGCATCAGTCAGGTGCTGGTGGCGGGCGTGGTGCTGACCGAGTTCAGCAAGCAGATGCAGGCGCCCGTTGGGCGGCTGCGCAGCGTCGGCCTGCCCAGCCCGCTTGGCGTGCTGGAGGGCATGGCCCGGCCCCGGCCCGCCGGTCGCGGGAATACGGCGCGGCAGGGTGGACCCGGCCCGGCGGCGATGGGGCTGCGGGCGAATCTGTGGCGCGGCTGAGGCGGAATCCGATCCCCCGCGCCGGCGATCCCCAGCCGGCGATCCTGTCGTTAGCGCAACCGTCCGCCGGACGAGCTGCAAACCCTTGCCGGACTGCGATACTTACGGCGTAAACGCTCGCTTTTCCGTGTTCAATGCGGTTGCGGCACAGCAAATCACCTGCTAGAGACACCGCAGATTTTCGGGGTATTCCGGCCGGGCTTGGCTGGCGGCCCCTTGACCCGCGCTCCGCGACAGACCGCCCCCGAACGGACGGCCCGCCAGCGGAGCTTGCGCAAACCGGAAGGATGACCGTGGCCAATTCCGCTTCGATTTCCGCTGATATCGCCGGGCGTTATGCACAGGCTCTTTTCGAACTGGTGAAGGATTCGGGCGGCATCGATGCCCTGTCCACGCAAGTCGACGAGCTGGCCTCGGCCTATGACGACAGTGCGGATCTGCGTGATCTGACCGTTTCGCCGCTTTACGACCGCAATGCGCAGGAAGCCGCCATCACGGCGCTCGCCTCGCGCATGGGGCTGTCGGCCGAGCTGGCCAATACGCTGCGGCTTCTGGCGCGCAACCGCCGCCTGTTCACCCTGCCGCAATTCGTGGCCCGGCTGCGCGGCCTGATCGCCGACGCCAGGGGCGAGGTCACGGCCGATGTGACCAGCGCGCAGGCGCTGACCCAGGAACAGCAAGCGCGTCTGGTCAGCACGCTGAACGCCAAGACCGGCAAGACCGTGAAACTGAACGCGCGCGTCGATGAAAACCTCATCGGCGGCATGATCGTCAAACTGGGCTCGCAGATGATCGACAGCTCGATCCGCTCGAAGCTCGCCTCCCTCCAGAATGCTATGAAAGAGGTCGGATAATGGGAATCCAGGCTGCCGAAATCTCGGCCATCCTTAAGGATCAGATCAAGAATTTCGGTCAGGACGCCGAGGTGGCCGAGGTCGGGCAAGTGCTGTCCGTCGGTGACGGCATCGCCCGCGTCTATGGTCTGGACAAGGTTCAGGCCGGCGAGATGGTCGAATTCCCGGGTGGCATCCGCGGCATGGTGCTGAACCTCGAAACCGACAACGTCGGTATCGTGATCTTCGGCGACGACCGTTCGATCAAGGAAGGCGACACCGTCAAGCGCACCGGCGCCATCGTGGAAGTCCCCGCCGGCAAGGGCCTTCTGGGCCGCGTTGTCGACGCGTTGGGCAACCCGATCGACGGCAAGGGCCCGCTGGTCGACGTGCAGATGCGCGTGGCCGACGTCAAAGCCCCCGGCATCATGCCGCGCCAGTCGGTGCACGAGCCGATGGCCACCGGCCTGAAATCGGTCGACGCCATGATCCCGGTTGGCCGTGGCCAGCGCGAGCTGATCATCGGTGACCGTCAGACTGGCAAGACCGCGATCGCTCTGGACACCATCCTGAACCAGCAGAACTACAACGGCCGCGAAGCCGACGGCATGAAGACGCTGCACTGCATCTACGTCGCCGTGGGTCAGAAACGTTCGACCGTTGCCCAGCTGGTGAAGAAGCTGGAAGAGACCGGCGCGATGGCCTACACGACCGTCGTGGCCGCGACCGCCTCGGACCCGGCGCCGATGCAATACCTGGCGCCCTATTCGGCGACCGCCATGGGCGAATACTTCCGCGACAACGGCATGGACGCGCTGATCATCTATGATGACCTGTCCAAACAAGCCGTTGCCTATCGTCAGATGTCGCTCTTGCTGCGCCGTCCGCCGGGGCGTGAAGCCTATCCGGGCGACGTGTTCTATCTGCACTCGCGCCTGCTGGAGCGTTCGGCCAAGCTGAACGAAGCCAATGGCTCGGGCTCGCTGACCGCGCTGCCGATCATCGAAACCCAGGCGGGCGACGTGTCGGCCTATATCCCGACCAACGTGATCTCGATCACCGACGGCCAGATCTTCCTGGAAACGGAACTGTTCTTCCAGGGCATCCGCCCGGCCGTGAACACCGGTCTGTCGGTGTCGCGCGTCGGTTCGGCCGCCCAGACCAAGGCGATGAAATCCGTCGCCGGTCCGGTCAAGCTGGAACTGGCCCAGTATCGCGAAATGGCCGCCTTTGCGCAGTTCGGCTCGGACCTCGATGCCGCGACGCAAAAGCTTCTGAACCGCGGTGCGCGCCTGACCGAGCTGATGAAGCAGCCGCAGTACTCGCCGCTGACCACCGCCGAGATCGTGATCGTAATCTATGCAGGCACCAAGGGCTATCTGGACAACGTTCCCGTCAAGGACGTGACCAAATGGGAACAGGGCCTGATCCAGTATCTGCGCAACCAGAAAGCCGATCTGCTTGAGGACATGACCAAGAACGACCGCAAGATCGCGGGCGATCTTGAAAATGCGATCAAGGCAGCGCTGGACGGCTACGCCAAGACCTACGCCTGAGGGGGGTAACAGATGCCCAGCCTCAAGGACCTCAAGAACCGGATCGGCAGCGTCAAGAACACGCGCAAGATCACCAAGGCGATGCAGATGGTCTCTGCCGCGAAACTGCGCCGTGCGCAGGAAGCGGCCGAGGCTGCGCGTCCCTATGCCGATCGCATGGCCGCCGTCATGGCCGGGCTGACCGCTTCTGCGGCCGGCTCGTCCTCGGCGCCGCGCCTGCTGGCCGGCACGGGCGAAGATCGTCGCCACCTTCTGGTGGTGATGACCTCCGAGCGTGGTCTGGCCGGGGGCTTCAACTCGTCGATCGTCAAGCTGGCCCGCCAGCGCATGGCCGAACTGCAAGCCCAGGGCAAGCAGGTCGAACTGCTGACCGTCGGCAAGAAGGGCCGCGAGCAGCTCAAGCGCGAATATGGCAACCTGTTCGTGCATCACTTCGACATGAGCGAAGTGAAGCGCATCGGCTATGAGAACGCGCGCGAAATCGCGGACGAGATCCTGAACCGGTTCGAAGCCGGCCAGTTCGACGTCGCGACGCTGTTCTACAACCGCTTCGAATCCGTCATCAGCCAGATCCCGACGGCCCGTCAGGTCATCCCCGCCGTGGTCGAAGAGGGGGCTGCGCCTGCGGCCTCGTCGCTCTACGACTATGAGCCGGATGAGCATGCGATCCTGAACGACCTGCTGCCGCGTTCGGTGGCTACGCAGGTCTTTGCGGCGCTTCTGGAAAACGCGGCCTCCGAGCAGGGCGCGCGGATGAGCGCCATGGACAACGCGACGCGCAACGCCGGCGACATGATCGACCGCCTGACCACCGAGTACAACCGCTCGCGTCAGGCTGCGATCACCAAGGAACTGATTGAAATCATCTCGGGCGCAGAGGCGCTCTGACACGTAGGGGTTAAACACATGGCAGAGGCCAAAGGAAAAATCACGCAGGTGATCGGCGCCGTGGTGGACGTGCAGTTCGAGGGCCAGCTTCCCGCGATTCTGAACGCTCTGGAAACCGAGAACAACGGCAAGCGTCTGGTTCTGGAAGTTGCCCAGCACCTGGGCGAGAACACCGTCCGCACCATCGCCATGGACGCGACCGAAGGTCTGGTCCGTGGCCTGCCGGTCACCGACCTGGGCGAGCCGATCACCGTTCCGGTGGGCGACGTGACGCTGGGCCGCATCCTGAACGTCGTCGGCGAGCCCGTCGATGAAGGGACGCCGCTGAACGTCACCGAGAAACGCGCCATCCACCAACCGGCCCCGGACTTCGCCTCGCAGGCGACCGCGTCGGAAATCCTGGTCACCGGCATCAAGGTCATCGACCTGCTGGCGCCTTACTCCAAAGGCGGCAAGATCGGCCTGTTCGGCGGCGCCGGCGTGGGCAAGACCGTTCTGATCATGGAACTGATCAACAATATCGCGAAAGTGCACTCGGGTTACTCGGTGTTCGCGGGCGTTGGCGAACGGACCCGTGAAGGCAACGACCTGTACCACGAGATGGTGGAATCGGGCGTCATCAAGCCGGACGATCTGTCGAAATCGCAGGTGGCCCTGGTTTACGGCCAGATGAACGAGCCTCCGGGAGCCCGGATGCGCGTCGCGCTGACCGGCCTGACCATCGCCGAGCAGTTCCGCGATGCGACCGGCACCGACGTTCTGTTCTTTGTCGACAACATCTTCCGCTTTACCCAAGCCGGTTCGGAAGTGTCGGCACTGCTGGGCCGTATCCCGTCCGCCGTGGGTTACCAGCCGACGCTGGCCACCGACATGGGCGCGATGCAGGAACGCATCACCTCGACCAAGAACGGCTCGATCACCTCGATCCAGGCCGTTTACGTTCCGGCCGACGACCTTACCGACCCGGCACCGGCAACCACCTTTGCCCACCTTGACGCCACGACCGTTCTGTCGCGCGCCATCTCGGAGCTGGGGATCTATCCGGCGGTTGACCCGCTCGACTCGAACTCGCGGATCCTCGATCCGGCCGTGGTCGGCGAAGATCACTACAACACCGCCCGTTCGGTTCAGGGTATCCTGCAGAAATACAAGTCGCTGCAGGACATCATCGCCATCCTTGGCATGGACGAGCTGTCGGAAGAAGACAAGCTGACCGTGGCCCGCGCACGCAAGATCCAGCGCTTCCTGTCGCAGCCTTTCGACGTGGCGAAGGTGTTTACCGGTTCGGACGGCGTTCAGGTTCCGCTGGAAGACACGATCAAGTCGTTCAAAGCCGTTGTGAACGGTGAGTACGACCACCTGCCGGAAGCGGCCTTCTACATGGTCGGCGGCATCGAAGACGTGAAAGCCAAGGCGCAGCGCCTTGCCGCTGACGCGGCGTAAGGGGGCGATATGGCCGACACGATGCAGTTCGACCTGGTGTCGCCGGAACGGAACCTTGTGTCCGTCCCGGTGCGCGAGGTGCGCCTGCCCGGCGCCGATGGCGACCTGACCGCGATGCCCGGCCATGCGCCGGCCATCGTCAACCTGCGCCCCGGTCTGGTGACCGTGGTTGCGGCGGACGGGTCCGAGACGGAATTCGCGGTGACCGGCGGCTTCGCCGAGATCAACAACGATTCCGTCAGCCTGCTGGCAGAACGCGGGCACCCGCGCGCCGAGATGACGCAAGACATCTTCAACGACATGATGGCTCAGGCCCAGCGTCGGGTGAAGCAGGTGCAGGAACGCTCGACCGGCGAGGATATCGTCGCAGCAGCCGTCAAGCTGCTGGCCGATATGGAGGCCATGGGCACCCATATCGGGCTGGATCCGAACCAGTCGAATTTCCCGCATTGAGGCGTTAACCCTGCCGAGTGAAAAACGAAGCCCCGGTTCCCCCGGGGCTTTATCATTGGTGCCAGGGACAGGGCCCAGCCATCAGGGAGAGACCATCTGCGACGGTTTGATCATTTCGCGGTCGGCGTGGCCCATGGGGCGGTGGTGCTGTTTTCGGCCTTTGAGGATGGCGGCCAGATGTGGACCGGCCTGGGCCAGCGGGTCGAGCGTCACAAGGTCCGCTTTGACGAGCCCTTTGTCGAGCCGCCGGTGGTGCATCTGTCGCTGACGATGTGGGACGTGGCCCATGACGCCAACCAGCGTCTGGACGTGCAGCCCGCCGAGATCACCACGACCGGCTTTGTGATCGAGTTCCGCACATGGGAGGACACCCGCGTCGCTCGTGTCCGCGCCAGCTGGATGGCGATCGGCCCGGTGCGGCATCTGGATGATTTCGACGCGGATTGAGCGCCCCGGCTAGGCGCGCTCCAGATTCAGCCGGATCAGCTCGGCCACCTGCCGGGGATGGGTGATCGGCAGCATATGCGCGGCACCCGGCAAGGTGGCGCGGCCGACATCGGGCAGGCGCGCGGCCAGCGCATCGGCGATGGCGGGAATCACCGGCGGGGATTGCGCGCCCATGACCAGCAGCACCGGCGCGTCGATGCTTTCCAGCCCGCCCGGACGCAGGATCTGGCCACTGTCATGGACCAGCGCATCATTGCCCGCCGTCACCAGATCGATTTGCTGCATCAGCCGGCTGCGGCCTGCCGGGGTCTGCTGTTCCCAGTCGATGCCGCCCCATGCGGCCAGAAAGCGGCGGGTGGCCTCTTCGCGCGCGTCCGATTGCACCAGCTTGCGCAGCTCGTCCAGCCGGGCCACATCCTCGGCCTCGGGGGCGGCGGCGAACAGCACCGGCTCGATCAGGGTCAGGCTGCGCACGGCCTCGGGCGCGGCAACGGCGATGCGCAGGGCCACGGTGGCGCCCATGCTGTGCCCGATCAGGTCCAGCGGCCGGGTGATCAGCGGCGCCACCGCCCGCGTGACATGGGTGTGGTAATCGGGCGGCGCGCCGGCCCAAGCCGGGCTTTGACCATGGCCGGGCAGGTCGGGGGCGCTGATTTGCACCAGATCCGCCAGATCCGAGGCGATGGGCCCCCAATAGCTGGCATTGCCCATCATGCAATGCAGCGCCAGCGCCGGGCGATCGCCGGCGCCGGGCCATTGCCGCAGGTTCAGCCCGCTCACAGGCTGGCCAGATGGCGGTCCAGGAAATCCAGCCGGTCCTGTCCCCAGAACCGTTGCCCGGTCTCGCGCACGATATAGAAGGGCGCGCCGAAGACCCCATCGGCCACCGCCTGCTCCAGATTGCGGCCATAGGTCTCGGCGCCGATGAACAGACCGGAATCGGCCAGCGCCGGGTCAAAGCCGTTTGCCGCCAGCGCCTCGCGGATCACCACGTCATCGGCGATGTTGCGATCCTCGGCCCAGACCGCGCGCAGGAATGCCTGCACCAGCCCGCCCAGATCGCCCCCCGCCGCCGCCTGCGCGGCGATGATTGCATAGGACGAGGGCGCGGTGTTCACCGGAAAGAAGGCGGGCCTCATCTGCAGCGGCATCCCCAGATACTCCGACCAGCGCGCCAGTTCCTGATCGCGATAGGCCAGCCGGTTGGGATGGCGGTTGGCCGGGCGGACGCCGCCGGTGCGGTCGAAAAGCTGCCAGGCGTCGATGGGCTTGTAGGTGATTGTGGCGCCGTGCTTTTCGGCGATCCGTTCCAGACGATCGCCGGCCATGTAGCAATAGGGGCTCTGCGTGCTGAGGTAATAGTCGATATGCGCCATGAGACGGCCTCCGGGGGTTTGCGGGCAGGCTAGCCCGGTGCTAAGCGGGGTGCAATCACACGAATCCACGGAGCCAGCCATGCCGGCCATGACCGAACCCAAGCTGATCGCGGGCAACGCCAACCGGCCTTTGGCCAATGCGATCGCCCGCCGCATGTCCATGCATCGCGGCATGAATGTCGCGCCCGTCGATGCCCGCGTCGAACGCTTCAACGACCAGGAGATCTTTGTCGAGGTCTACGAGAACGTGCGCGGCGAGGACATGTATATCATCCAGCCGACGTCGAACCCGGCCAATGACAACCTGATGGAACTGCTGATCATGACCGACGCGCTGAAGCGTTCGTCGGCCAATCGCATCACCGCCGTTATCCCCTATTTCGGCTATGCCCGGCAGGACCGCCGCGCCAAGGCCCGCACGCCGATCAGCGCCAAGCTGGTCGCCAATCTGCTGACCGAGGCGGGCGTGGACCGCGTGCTGACGCTGGACCTGCATGCCGCGCAGATTCAGGGCTTTTTCGACATTCCGGTGGACAACCTTTATGCGGCGCCGGTCTTTGCGCTGGACATCAAGCACCACTTCCGCGACCGCCTGTCCGACATAATGGTGATTTCGCCCGACGTGGGCGGTGTGGCCCGCGCGCGTGAGCTGGCGCAGCGCATCGGCGCGCCGCTGGCCATCGTCGACAAGCGCCGCGAAAAACCGGGCGAGATCGCCGAGATGACCGTGATCGGCGATGTCGCCGGCAAGACCTGCATTATCGTCGATGACATCTGCGACACCGCCGGGACACTGTGCAAGGCCGCCGAGGTGCTGATGGAGCACGGCGCCGTCGAGGTCCATGCCTATATCACCCATGGCGTGCTGTCGGGCCCTGCGGTCGAGCGCGTGGGCAAATCGGTGATGAAATCACTGGTGATCACGGATTCGATCGAGCCGACCGAGGCGGTCCGCTCGGCCGCCAATATCCGCATCGTGCCGACCGCGCCGATGTTTGCCCAAGCGATCCTGAACATCTGGAACGGCACCTCGGTCAGCTCGCTGTTCGAGGTCGATACGCTGGGCCCGATCTACGAAGGGCTCTACAGCACCATTTAAGACGCAAACGGGGGCTGTCCGGCAGCCCCCGTTCTTTTTTTCGGCCCCGCGCCGTTACAGGAAACGCGGGAACTCGATTTTCGGGCAGCGATCCTCGATCACGGTCAGGCCGCGCAGGCGGGCACGGGCCGAGGCTGCCGGATGGTGCTGGATCCCCAGCTGGATCCAGATCGTGCGCAGATTCGGAATGCTGGCGATGGCCTCATCGACGATTTCGGGCACCGCCTCGCCGCGCCGAAAGATATCGACCATGTCGACGGCGATTTCGGCTGGAATCGAGGCGAGGTCAGCAAAGACCTCCTCATCCAGAATCTGGCTGCCTGCGTGGCGGGGATTGACCGGAACCACCCGATATCCCTGCGATTTCAGATAACGGGCCACGCCCCATGCCGGGCGCAGCTCGTTTGGCGACAGACCCACGATGGCGATGCAGCGCGTTTCGTGGGCGATTCGTGCGATGTCGTCATCGATCGGCGAATGGCCGATGTCACGCAAGACAGCGAAACTCATGGATGATCCTCCCCAAGATCTCAATCTAAAGTGGCATATAAAAAGCGCCCGGTCCAGTTCTACTGGCCGGGCGCAAGTCGCGGAACGAGGGACAGTGATCTGAACAAGAGCGTTCCGTGCTCATGTTCGAATTATAAATGGGAGATGTGGCCAAAAAGTTCCACAAAATTCACGAAGACGTGAATTTCATGGGTGCATTTTCGCCCAGACGGTCTTGGCACGGGCAAGGATCTGCTGCGGATCGGCCATAAGCCGCTGACGCGCGCTTTCCGAGCGCAGCAGGTAGGTGCGCTGGTCGATGACCGCGAAATAGCGCGGATTTCCCGGCTCAGAGCGGCCTTCGGACAGGGCCACGACGCAAAGCCCGCCAAGCGCCGGGGCAAAGACCTTGGGGTTGGCCTCGAAATCGGCGCGATTTTCCTCGCTGGCGAAATGCCAGGCCTTGCCGCGCCACATGGTCACCAGATCGGGCCGGCCGGGCACGGCGGCGCCTTCGCGGCTGTAGCCCACCGGGTCGATGCCATCCAGCGCCCAATCCTGTGCCAGCGCCGCATGGGCGGGCAGGAGCAGGGCAAACAGCAGGGCGGCAGGGCGAATCATCGGCGAGGGGTTATTTGCTGAGGGTTGTTCAGCATCTGGCAAATCACCCCGCGAATCGCAACCGAGCCGGGACTTTTCTACCCGCGTTGTGATCTTTGTGCTCAGCCGCGTGAGGCGGCGTAAAGCGCCACCGCCGCCGCGTTCGACACGTTCAGCGATCCGAAATCGGCGGCAAAGGGGATGCGCAGGATATGGTCGCAGGTCTCGCGCGTGCGGTCGCGCAGGCCCGGCCCCTCGGCGCCCAGCACCAGACAGATGGCCCGGCCCGGCAGCGCCGCCAGCCGGTCGGGCAGAAGCTCGTCGCCGGTGCCGTCAAGGCCGATGATGATATAGCCCATCTCGCGCAGCTCGATTAGCGTATCGGCAAGATTGCCGACCCGCAGATACGGCTGGCGTTCCAGCGCGCCCGAGGCGGTCTTGGCCAGAGCGCCGGTTTCGGGGGCGGAATGACGCGATGGCGCGATCACCGCCCGCGCCCCGAACACCTCGGCCGAGCGCAGGATGGCGCCGACGTTATGCGGGTCGGTGACGCGGTCCAGCGCCACCAGCAGCGGCCGCCCGGGGCCAGAAAGCGCCAGATCGGCGAGCTTGCCCCATTTCAGCGGCTTGACCTCCAGCGCGGCGCCCTGATGGACGCTTTCGGGGGGCAGCGGCACCACCTTGTCAAAGCTGCGCGCATCGGTGATCTCGGGTTCGATGCCTTGGGGCAGGGGGCCGAGCCGGTCGATCGCATTCTGCGTGACCACCAGCCGCAGCTTGTCGCGCGCGGGGTTGGTCAAGGCATCGCGCACCGCATGCAGGCCGAACAGCCAGACGGTTTCCGCCGCCGCGGCCCGGCGCGCGCGTTCCTTGTCGATGACCCAGGTCGGCTTCTTGGATTTCTGCGGTTTCTCGGTCATGGCGCACCTTTGCTTTGCCCCGGGTTGCGCAGAAAACGCACCAGATTGCAAGATTTGCCTTGTCCGGCGTGCGGAGGCAGCGGCGCGTATTTTTGCCGTGATTGCCGCTTGACGCCCCTGCCGGCTGCGGTTAATCACCGCGCACGCCGAATGCGTCGGCGGGCGACGAGCTGCAAGGTGCGGCAGCGGACTGTAACTCCGCCGGGGAGACCCATGCCTGGTTCGATTCCAGGGTCGCCCACCATTCTTCCAGAAAAGTGAAGAAAATCAACGATCAGGTGCCCCGCATCTGATCGACAGCGCCTTATGCAAATCAATGGGTTATGACGCAGGTGTCCCGCAGTTTCGGGCAGCGCTACCTGCGAAAAAGAAAACCGCCGGAGACCCTCTGAACTGGCCCTCGTTTCGACCGGCCCCCCAGGCCTGAACATGGAGGCTTATGCTTATGCCTGAGCACATGCTTATGGCTCACGTAGAAATCATCACCGATGGCGGCCGTCGTTGGGGCTGGAGCGCGGCGGAGAAGCTGCGGATCGTCGAGGAGACGCTGGAGGATCATGCCAGCATCTCGATCATGGCGTGGCGCCGAACCTATTTTATCGTTGGCAGCGTCTGATGCTCGTAGGGGGAAGCATCGTCGTGACTGAGGATGACGATGTCACCAACCGTGCCGTGCGCGAGATGGAAAGCCGCATCCACGAGCTGGAACGCCAGTTGGGGCGCAAGACCATGGAAGCGGAGATCCTGCGAGAGGCGCTGGACAAGTCACGGATAAAAAAAACCGGCCTTGCTCGTGCGGTCGCCGCAGAAGGGCGATTTCCAGTGAAGGCGGTGGCAAAGACGCTGGGCGTGGCGCAATCGAACTTGGTCGATCCGCCTGCAAGGCAGGACCCGGCTGCGGCGGGCTATCACAAGGCCGAGGATGCCGATCTGATGCCGCAGATCATGGCCCTGGTCGCCGCGCGGCCGGCCTATGGCTATCGCCGTATCACCGCGATCCTGAACCGGCAGCTGCGCTCGAACGGTGCCGCTCCGGTGAACCACAAGCGGACCTACCGGATCATGAAGTCCCATAACCTGCTGCTTGCGCGCAAATATTCCGAGCGGCCCGAGCATGTCCACGATGGCAAGGTGATCGTGATGGGCTCGAACCTGCGCTTTTCGGACGGGTTCGAGTTCACCTGCTGGAACGGAGATGTAATCCGCGGGGCCTTCCTCATCGATGCCCATGACTGCGAGATCCAATCGTCGGGAAAAACGATCCCCCGGATCGTTTTCTGACCCTCCTCATACTTGGCAGCCGCGGTGAATGTCGGGATCAGCGGTTCCGACATCCGCGACCTGCCGCTCGAGGTCGTCGAGCGGCGGTTCTCAGCCCTGCGCGCCCCAGCGGTCATCAAGGTTCCCACCGACAACGGCTCGCCTTACATCGCCAAGGACACGCAGATCTTCGCGCGGCAGCTCGGCCTGAAGCCCTGCTTGACACCCATGCGCAGTCCGCAAAGCAATGGCATGTCCGAGGCTTTCATCAACGCGACGACGTTCAGGTCACACCGTTGCTGGATGCCCCTTGAGCTGCTGCCGGTTTCGTGGACAGCTGGTTAAGCTAGCATAGCGCGAGCTTCGAACTCCATTGGGCCGAGGTAGCCCAGTTTCGAGTGCCTCCTGCGCGGGTTGTAGAAGCGCTCGATATAATCGAAGACATCGGTCCGCGCTTCATTGCGAGTTCGATAAACCTTGGTGGCTGTTCGTTCGGTCTTCAGCGTTGAGAAGAAGCTCTCCATCGCGGAATTATCCCAGACGTTACCCGCGCGGCTCATCGAGCAGGTGATCCCATTGTCGGCCAGAATCCATTGAAACTGCTAGCTTGTATATTGCGATCCTTGGTCCGAGTGATGCAGCAGAGCATCGGCCTTCCCGCGCCGCCAGACCGTCATCATCAGCGCGTCCATGACCAGTGAGGCATCCCGGTCAGCCTTCATGGACCAGCCCACGGCGCGCCGGGAAAAGAGATCCAGCACGACTGCGACATAGAGCCAGCCTTCTGCGGTCCAGATGTAGTGAAATCGGCCAGCCACTTGTGGTTCGGCCGGTCCGCCTCGAAATCCCGGTCCAGGATGTTGTCGGCGATCACCGACCGTTCGCTGTCATCCTGCGGCTTGCCGCGGCGCCTGGGTCGCGCCCGCAAGGCATTGATCCGCATCAGCCGTTCGATCCGGTGAAGCCCACAGGTAAGCCCGTCCTCAAGAACATCCCGCCAGACACGACGTGCGCCATAGGTCCGGTCACTCGCCTTGAAGCTCGTCTCGATCGCTGCGACGAGCTTCGCGTCATGGATCTCGCGGGTGCTGGTCGGGCGGCTGAACCACGCATGAAAGCCGGACCGCGAAACCTCAAGAACCTCGCAGAGCCAGCTGACCGGCCAGATGTGGCGGCGTTTGGCAATGAAGGCGAACCTGATATCATCTCGCGCGCGAAAAAAGCCGCCGCTCTCTTCAGGATGTCACGCTCCGCCCGAAGCCGGGCGACCTCTTTCTACAGAGCCAAAATCTCGGCCAGATCGGACCGCATCTGCCCGTTTCCAGGAAACGCTACCGCCGGCGTGGCTGTCAGTTCCCGCATCCAGCGGTGCAGCACGCTCTCCGCAACGTCAAGGTCGCGGGCCGCCCGCGCCACGGCGACACCCCGATCCGTCACCAGCCTGACGGCCTCGATCTTGAACTCACGACTGAACTTCCGTCTCGTCATATCCACTCTCCAGTTCCTTGGTCACGATCTTATCTTCGTGCCCACAAAACCGGCAGCAACTCAAAGGGACGATGTCGCCTCCTGCGCCGAGGTGCGGATCGAAACACGCCTTGGCGCGCGGCAAGGGCGATCGCGACAAGGCGTCGCCTCCTGCGCGAAGGCGGGATCGAAACGCGGGAGCCATGACAGATGCTCGGTGCAGGTCTGAACCATAGCCCTAGGGGAAGGCAGTCGCAATAATCTCGGGAAAATCCACTGACTTGCCAAGGGACTTTTACCCTGCCCGCGACCCGCGCTTGGGGGCATTTGCCGCTAAAGGAAATGCGGCCGCGCAGCATCGATAGATCTCAGCCGTCCGCTCCGGGCCGGACGCGGTCAGCGAGGTGCTAGATAGTCCGCCGAAACGTAACCCGAAACGCCGGGCCTGTCGGCGAGCGTGACCCTGCACCAGACCTTGCCGCTATTCGTCACGCAGTTCTGACGGGTCAGGCGCGTTCCGTCAGGCAGGCCGATGATGATCTTGTAGTTGAGGCCAGGGCCTTCGCGCAGCTTCAGGAGCTCGTTCGGCCCGGCGCCCTTGACCACCGCACCGGAACCGATCGCGCAGCCGGCGGCGATGGTGAGGGCAAAAAGAGCAGCAGAATGAGTTCGCATCATGAGACCTGAATCGTTTTGCCATGAATACGACACCATCACGGCAAATAACAGCAGGCAGGCTCCAGACGCCGCCAAGACACCACACGGACGGGCTGTGACGGCTGGCACCACACATGCTCCGCCGGCCCGCACTTGGCATCGACCGGACTGGTCCTGTTGGCCTGAGGCGCGCTCCGCAAAGGAGCAGGGAAACGGCCGGTCTATTCGCGTAACCGCGAATTCCTCTGGTCTATATGGCCGAGGCTTTGCGGTTTGCCATGGAGCGACAGCGGCCAATATCTCCTGAAGCTGCCGAAAGGATCGAGGCTGCGTTGTGACACAGGCCGAACGATCCCTGATCAGTGTGGCTCGTCCGGCTTCGAGTCGCAGGCACGCGCTGCCCAAGCGGGATCTTTCCGCGCTTGCGATCCGTTACGCATTGTCCGTTTCCAGATGTAACCAGCATATCTGCCGAGCTACTCCGCCGGCGCCTGCATGGTTAGCTGTGGCCACGCTCCTCGCCATGGCTGGGCTGAGCATTCAGCGCATCAAGGTGGCGGGGCCTTGGGCCACCCTGTTCTGGCGCTCAATGGCGACGATTCCCATTCTTGGCCTTCCTGCCGCCGGAATCGCGCCGCCCAACCTGTCGGAGATCCTTCTGACGCGCCTGCGGATCTGGTTGTTTCTGGACGAAAGCGCCCGGACCCAAACCTTGGCCGGGCGCGGTCGTTCTCTGCGCCGTGCTGAGTATCTCGTCCCCCCAGAGTCATCCTCAGGCCAGCGGCGTCTTGGCCCACCCCTGCCGACGGGATCGGCGCTGGTCGCAGATCGCCACCATCAGGCGCCGTATTCAGAATCGCTGACATGTTCGAGCCAGTCGACGGTCTTGCCGTCCTGAACCTCTTGCAGCGCGATATGGCTCATGGCCACGCCGGGGGCGGCGCCATGCCAGTGCTTTTCGCCCGGCTCGAACCAGACCACATCGCCGGGGTGGATGTCCTCGATCGGTCCGCCCTCGCGCTGCGCCCGGCCAAGGCCCGAGGTCACGATCAGCGTCTGGCCAAGGGGGTGGGTGTGCCAGGCAGTGCGGGCGCCGGGCTCGAAGGTGACATGGGCGCCCTGCACCCGGTCGGGCGCGGCGGGGTTGAACAGCGTATCAATGCGCACGCGGCCGGTGAACCAGTCAGCCGGCCCCGGGCGTGAGGGCGTCTGCCCCGAACGGGTGATCTTCATCTGTGGCTTCCTTCAGTCGCCGATCGTGGCGATGTCCATGACAAAGCGGTATTTCACATCGCCCTTCAACATCCGCTCATAGGCGGGTTCGATCTCGTCGGCGCGGATCATCTCGATATCGGCGGTGATGCCATGCGCGGCGCAGAAATCCAGCATCTCCTGCGTTTCCGGGATGCCGCCGATCATCGAGCCGGCCAGACTGCGGCGGCGCATGATCAGGTTGAACACATTGGGCGAAGGATGCGGCGTTGCCGGCGCGCCGACCAGCGTCATGGTGCCGTCGCGTTTCAGAAGCTGCAGAAAAGCGTCGAGGTCATGCGGCGCCGCCACGGTGTTCAGGATGAAGTCGAAGCTTTGCCCGTGCGCCGCCATTTCGTCGGCATTGCGCGAGACGACGACCTCATCGGCGCCAAGCGCCTTGGCATCGGCGCGCTTGGTCTCGGAGGTGGTGAAGGCCACGACATGCGCCCCCATCGCATGGGCCAGCTTCACGCCCATATGGCCCAGACCGCCAATCCCGACGATGCCGACCTTTTTGCCCGGCCCGGCGCCCCAGTGGCGCAGGGGCGACCAGGTGGTGATCCCGGCACAGAGCAGCGGTGCAACGGCGGCCAGCTGCTCCTCGGGGTGGATGATCTTGAGCACATAGCGTTCATGCACGACGATTGCTTGCGAATAGCCGCCCAGCGTGTGGCCGGGCGCGTCGGCGGTCGGGCCGTTATAGGTGCCGACCATGCCGTTGCAGTAGTTTTCCAGCCCGTCGTCACATTCGGCGCAATGCTGGCAACTGTCGACGATGCAGCCGACCCCGACCAGATCGCCGGGCTGATGCGCATCGACATGGGCGCCGATGGCGGCGACGCGGCCGACGATCTCATGCCCCGGAACGCAGGGGTAAAGCGTGCCGGCCCATTCGCTGCGCACCTGATGCAGGTCGGAATGGCAGATGCCGCAGTAAAGGATTTCGATCTGCACGTCATGCGGTCCCACCGCGCGGCGGGTGATGTCCATGCGCGATACCGGCTGATTGGCGGCCGAAGCGCCATAGGCGAGAATGGTCATATCGGATCTCCTTTGTCGGTCAGATTTCACCGGCGGCGCGGCGCATGCAAGGCTTTCGCACTGCCTCGGCTGTTCGCCGCGCAGTAGGGGGATAGGATGCCCGGCCGGCTACCTGTCCGGTTTGCCGGTGCGCTCGGGTGGGGATGGGCATGCTATGGATTTCAGGAATGCGGTCGTGGGGGAAGCGCTGGGGACGCAGTCCCGCAGCACAGCCGCCATGTCATCCCGGCACCTGCCTGACCACCTTGCGTCCGGCGTCCAGCAGCAGCGCGCCACCTTTCTGCTGGGCGCCATGGACCAGCAGCCCCGCATCCGGCGGCAGGTGAATCAGCCAACGATCCGAACCGCGGCTGCCATCCAGATAGACCGTGCCTTCGGTCGCGATGATCTCGGCCCCTTTGGGCAGGGGCTGGCCCTCGACGAGGTTCCCGGCGCCTGCCGTGCAGCTTTCGAAGGACTTGATGCTGCCGTCGGGATGCGTCGCAAAGATGATCGGCACGGTCGCATCACAAAGCCACCCCGCTTGCCGGCTTTCGCCCAGTCCGGTCAGGCGCAGGTTTTCCGGGGTAAAGCCTGTCGTGCGGTAGTTCTCATCCGTGTGGATGCTGAGATAACGCTCGACGCGGAGGGTCTCGACGCCGCCGATCGGGACCGGATGCGGGAACTCGGCGCGGTTGAACGCCTCGGGCGTCCGGGCCAGTTGCAGCACCAGCGCCGTGCCCGCCGGCATGTCGATGCCCGCCAGCCGCCGGCTTTCCGCAAGGACGGGGCGGCGGTTCAGCTTGTCCTCGGCCTCATAGGCGGCAAGGGCGCGCTGGAACGTATAGACCGACCAGAGCGTGTGGCAGCCGATGGCGGACAGCAGCACAAAGGCCAGCCCGCGCCAGGACCGCAAGTGCCGCCTGGCCCTGTGGCTGAAGGCAAGGCGCAGGATCCAGATGATCCAGAGCAGCGCTGCTGCCAGAAACCCGAGGCAGATCAGGATGAATAGCCACGGTGGCGGGCCGATGGGGATCATGCGAGGGCCCCGCGCAGAGGAGATTGCGCGCCATCTTCCGGGCAGCATCGGGTGATCGCAAGGGGTTCGGCATGATCTTGTGGAGGCCGGCGGGTTGAGGCATGCAGGACGCGGTGACAGTGCGCCGGAGCTGCGCCCGCTTAGGGTCTGGATCGAGGCCGAGTGGAATCTGGAGCATCTTACAGCTGAGAGTGGTCTGCGAATGCTGGTTGTGCTGTTGCGGGAGGGGACTTCAAGCCGACTCAGATGCCTTCTCTGGGTGCCGAACCCAGTGTAGCGTGACAGGCATTTTTCCAGAGTTTGACACGCAAATTTGCAGCACGACGTTTTTTCACTGACCCTGTTTTAGCCCCCTTTGAACGGTGGGTTAAACGCCTCCTTTACGCCCCCTTTGTCATTGCCGGTCCTCATGCAGGCAGCGGCAACGGATCGGCCCCAGAGGCCGGGGCCACAACCGTGGCGCCGCCCAGGCCGGTGCAGGCGTATTCGGCGACGGCAGTCCAGACGATGGCGACCAGATCGCGCATCTGCACCGACCAGCCCGGATCATCAGCCAGTCGCGCGCCCGTCATCATCATTTCAAGGCCCGCGCCCATGGCAGCCATGGTTGCGGTCAGCGGCGCATCGCTCACGGTATTCGACAGATGCAAGTCGTCGCCCGATTTGAACGGCGAGGCGGGCGAAAAATACGCCCTGATCCGGCGCACGATCACCGGCACAGGCATGACATAGGCCGGGATCTGGACATGCTGCCCCAGCCATGCCTGCCAGAAAACTGCCTGCGCCATCGTTTGGCTGTCCAGCGATGCATCGACGGATTGCGGCGACCAGGGCGGATATCCAGTCGATGCGAGACGGATTTGAGGTGCCAGCGCCCATCCAGCACCGGCTCGAGGCCCTGCAGGTCGATCAGGCCACCGCCCAGCAGCCCGGGCTCGAACCCAGAAAGCGTGCCGCTGACCTCAAGCCCCGACCGCCCTGCGCCACTCAGCGCCGATTCGGCGGCGCGGGTCGCCTCGGCCTCGGTTGCATAGGGATGGCGGATCTTCTTGAGCGGCGTGCCAGAGCCGACCTTGATCTTGTGGGTGACGCCGGTGCCGGTCTCGGTCCATTCGGCCTCGGCCGCGCGGTAGACCGTGCGGCCCCTCCAGGACCAGCTCCAGTCCGATAACCGGCGCGGGGTGATGACCGGCGGCACCAGCGTATCGCCGGCCGCCGTCTTGCCCTCGCCCCGGCGCTGCACCACCAGCGCACCGCCGGCCGGCTTGCAGGTGGCATCGAGCTCGGCGGCAAGCCGGGTCAGGAAGTGCAGATTGCTCTCGGCCGTCTGTGCCAGGAAGGGCCAGCGGACGGCACGCAGGCTTTCGCCAATCACCGGTATCAGCCCGGCTTCGCCTGCAATGGTCGCGGCGATGTCGGGCAGCGACCGGTTCGTCCAGCCCCGGGTGCGCGGCGCGCGGATATCGCCCTTGAGGTCGGCAGCAGTGGCGGTGATGGTCAGCGCCCGGACTGGCCCGCGCCCCGAGACGCCATCGACGGCATAGCGCCCCATCAGCGACAGCGGCTTGCCCTGAAACCCCAGCGAGACCTCGATCTGCGCCTCGACCTTGGGGAAGGCCACGCGGCGGTCGCGGTTGTCGATCTCGATCTCGACGCGGTCTGACTTGGTGCCGTCCTCATCGGTGATGAGGATGCTGAGCAGGCGGTCTGCAATGACCGTGCTGCGGTCCGCGCCATCGACCAGGATGCGGAAAGCGGGCGTCACGTTTGCCCCCAGAGCTTGATCTGGCCGGTCACCGTGGGCTGGGAGACATCAGGCAGGAAGATCAGCAGCCCGGCCGGATAGACCGGGCCTCGGGCTGCCAGCCCGGGATTGGCATCGAGAACGGCGGCCACGTGCTGCTCGGACCCGAGTTTTGCCTTGCAGATCGCGTCGAGCATGTCGCCGTCCAGGGTGCGATACGTGCTGCTCATGCCGCATCGCTCCCATAGGCCAGAAGGCCATCGTGAACTCGATCTTGCGGGGTGCGCCGTCCGACATGAACAGGCTCTTGCGCTCTTCGACGGAGGAAATGACCCAGCGGTCCCAGATCCAGCCCAGCCCATCGACCAGGATCAGCGGCTGGCCTTCTGGCTGGCCAGATAGGCGGCGCTGCTGCCCTTCTCGAGCCGCCCGGCCGTGTCATGCAGGACCACGATGGTCGGCACGATGACGCCGCCCGTGTAATGGGCGGCGCGGAAAGAAATGCCTTCGATCTTGTGGTTGACCAGCTTCATGTCAGCCCCCGGTTGTGACGGGGCGACAGTCGCAAATCGGGGAGGGGTGGTAGCCCCTGAAGCCTTTCGGGGGCAGATGACACGCAGCGCCAGAGCGGCCGAGGGTACTCTGTCAGATCGGGTCGACCCCTGTCAAAGGGGCAGTTGCATCTGACGCGTGCCGGCCTCGGCATCAAGCGCCGCGCGATAATTGCTCACTGTGCGCGTGTGCAGATCGCAGGCCAATGCCACCTGCTGGATCGACGCGCCCTGGCGCAGCATGTCCATCGCCTCGGCCCTGCGGCGGCTCTGACCGCGCATCGAACCACAGGGCAGCGTCACGCGGCCGTGCCCGATATGCCGGATACCGGTGGCCGTTGCCGGGCGCCTTATGGCCATACCTTGCGCCGGCAGTTCGGTCGGACCCCGCGCGTCGCGTGCGGTGGGGTCGGGCTGCGCGGTGACCTCTGTTAAACGGCCCACGAAGTGTTCGAGACCCGGTGCTTTAGCTGGCAGCGGCTTGCGCCATGGGGTCGGAAAAAAACTTATGAAAAACTTGTTACGCCCTCTGGACGGCCCTGTCGGCCATGGCTATACAGCCCCCGTGTTCCGGCGTAGCTCAGCGGTAGAGCAGTTGACTGTTAATCAATTGGTCGTAGGTTCGATCCCTACCGCCGGAGCCAAAATTTACCAAGCTACGAGAATTGTTGCGCAAATCATCCCTGCGGGGTGGTGTGCGACAAGGGTGTCATACGTATGACACCTGCAGGCCACGGCGAGGCAGCCCGATAAGGGGGTATTGCCTTGGGCTTGCAGACGCATGTTTTCCGTCGTGGCGCGACCTATGTCTGGCGCCGGCGGCTGCCCCTTTCGCTGGGCGGTGCGCTGATGCAGGTCAGCCTGCGCACCCGCGATCCCTTGATTGCCCGGCGCCTTGCCTTACTTCTGGGGGCAGAGGGGTGTCGGGTGTTCGACCAGATGATGCAAAGCAAACTGAGCCGGGACGAAGCGCGCAGCCTGTTGCAGGCGGCGATTCTGCGGGCTTTGGATCAGATCGAGGCGACCCGCGCCAATATTCCCGACCTTCCCGCCCCGGACGCTTGGCAGCAGGCGCTGAGCGCCGATTGGGTGATGGGCAAGGCCTGCGAACTGGTGGGCCATCGCGGCGCGGCAGCCGCGCCGGTTCCCGACAGCGACCGCGAGGCCATGCGCGCCGAGGGGCGCAGCGACGCCGAAATCGCTTCGGTCAGTCATCATGTCGACATGCTTGCGCAGTCTTTTGACAGCGACCCCCGACAGGGTCCGAACCGCCCGGGGTTCGATCTGATGTGCAGGGCACTGGGCCGGGACAAATTCAGTCAGGGCGAGGTGAATCACGGACGCCAGATCGTGCAGCGCGGGCGTGGCGCAGCTTATCAGATCGCCAGCCTCGGGCACCTGCCTGCGATCGAAACCGCTGCCGCCGAGGCTCTGGATCTGGCCGAGGGCCGTAATCCTGCCAACAATCCTACGCCAGTGTCGCAGCCAGTTCAGCAGCAGCCAATGCCGATTGCCCCGGTTGAACCGCCCCCGGCAGAGCCGACAGCACCAGAACCATTCCCCGCAGAACCTGCCCCGCTTTATGATCCTTCGATTGCGGCGTTGGCCGACCGGTTGATGGCGCAGAAGAAGCGTCAGAAGATGTCGGCGCAAATGATCGACCAGATGCGCAAGGTCTATGACCTGTTCATTGAGGCCACCGAGGTCAGTGACATCCGACAGTTGCGGCAGGAACATCTGGCGCGCTTCATCGACGTGCTGAACCAGCTGCCCAAGTCCTATCGCAAGTCGCCCAAGGACCGGCTGAAGACGCTGGCCCAGATCCTTGACGCCGCGCAGGGCAAGCCGGTCGGGCTGTCGCCGACGACGATCAACCGCAACATCGACTATATCGGCCAGCTTCTGAAAAAGGCGCGCAGCGAGGGCTTTGCCTCGGTGGTGATGCTGGATACCGGCAGCTTGCGCGAACGCAAGAGCCGCCGCGACCGGGACGAGCGGTCGGCCTTCACCCTCGAGGATATCGGCAAGATCTTCAGCCACCCGATCTGGCACGGCTGGAAGAGCAAACGCCATTGGCAAGAGCCGGGCCCGAACCTGATCCGCGACGGGCTGTTCTGGGTGCCAATGATTGCGGCCTTGACCGGCGCGCGCCGGGCCGAGATCGCGGGCCTGAAGGCCGAGGATCTGGAAATCATCGACGGTATCCCGGTGATGCATTTCCGGCCGAACCCGAACCGGGGCCTGAAGAACCTGGTGTCGGAGCGCACCCTGCCGCTGCATCCGCAGCTGGTCGCGCTTGGGCTGATGGAGCATGCCCGCCTGGCGCTGAAGGGTCCGCGGGGCGATCTGTTCCCCGATCAGCGCCCGACCTCAGGCACCAAGTTCGGCGATCCGCTCGACTACCGCTTCCGGCTGCTGATCCAGCGCCAGCTTTCGGGCAATCCCGAGGGCAAGGTGCTGCACAGCTTCCGGCACTATGTCGCGACTCAGCTGGGCCGGATCGAGGGCTTGCGTGAGCAGGTGCGCAAGGACATCCTTGGCCATGCGGGCGACTCGATCACCGCCGAGCGCTATAGCGAGACGACCCCGCTGGCCGCCAAGCTGGCCGCTCTTCGTCAACTGCCCCCGCTGCCCGTGAGTGATCTCGCGGCAGATGTTCGGACAGTTGAACCTGTGCGGGCCGTGGCCCGCAAAACCCGCAAGGATGGGCCTTGCCCGTCCGCGCAGTCGCCCTTTGGGCGACGGAGCGCCTCCCCGGCGTAAGGGGCAGACCATCGAGGTAGCTTTAGCTACCTATAGTCTGTCACTATGGGTAGGCCGAAGGCGCTGAATTACCCCTCCAATCTTCCGCGTGTGGACCTCTTCCTTCTGCTGCGATGCGGCCCTGTGATCCCGCCGGTCGCAGCACTCGTCCGGCGCATCGTTCGCCGCGATCTGCCGCCGGAATTCGGCATCTGCCGCAATGGCGCCGACATATTTCTGAAATCCGAGGCCATTAGGGCCTTAGGTTTTTTCGCGGATGCGCGATACCTGGATGGCCATGATCCAAACCAGGGAGCCCATCATGGCCTTTCAATTCGTCCATATCGAGACCTACGCAGAGCAACCCAAAGCCGTTAAAGGCGCCCCGGACCAGTTCAACAGTGCCGAACAGGTGTTGGGTGAGGCCGCGCGGGAGGGTCACTTTTCACAGCATGTCGAGAACCCGCAAGAAGCAATACATCTGAGTTTTCCCGGCTCGATCACTCTGGCCGAGCTGCGGGAAAAGCGCTCAGTGCTTCTCGCCGGGATCCGCGAAACCGTGACAAGCGCGAACGGAAGGACCTATCAGCGCAGACTGCGTGCCGATGCAGCCACCCTCTATACCGAGATCCATTCGCATCCGATGACGCCGCAGGACATGACGGCTGATCCGAAAAATAAACGTGAGATCGCCAATTGGGCCGCACGTATCGCCATGGACTTCACGGCCCGTATGCCAGACGGCATTGACTGGACGGCCGTCCTGCATCCGGACGAGAGCCATGTGCATATCCACATTCTCGCCATCAACACGCCCGATCCAAAGCTTGACGCCAACAAGCTGCATGTCGGCAAATGCGCCGCCGCCCGGTGGCGCATTTGCAACGACAGCGATGTCATCGCCCCGCTGCCAAAACCGGAACTGATGGCGCGTCCCCTGAAGCCGAAAAAAGAACGCCCCAGCAAAAATCGCCAGACCCAGGCCAAGCGCGATGCGCGCCATGCAGAAGCTGTTGCAGCCTGGGAAGAATCCTGCGTGCCGATCGACGCTGAAAATACCGACCGCATGTCGCAATGGGAGACCGCAAACACGGCCCACCTCAAAGCTGCTCGCCAGCTGCGGGGAAAATCCGGCGTCCAGCGCGCATTCAACGACGAGATGAAGGCCTTTCAGGATCGCTATTATGAAGCCGTCGGCAAATATTGCGGCCTGCTGCGCGTGGGTCCGCACCTCGCGCGAAAATCGACCAAGGCCTATGCCGCCGATAAGGTCCAGGCAAAGCAGATCGCCGAGACCCTTGCCGAGTCCGAGCGGACAAAGGAGCAGTTGTTGGAGCAACGTAAAGGTTTGGACAGACATCAGGCCGAGTTGTCGCAGATCCACCACGAGCAGAAGATCAGGCAAGAATCCCTGCAGGCGCGAGAGGAGCGCCTGATCGCCGATCAGACGGAACTCGCCCGCAGGGAAGATATGATCCGGGAAAAGGTAAAGGTGGCACGGCAGGATCTGGAACGGGAAAGATCTGAATTAGCGGCGGCGCAGCGCGAGAAAGAGCAACAGCTTGCGGGGCAAGCTGCTGCCTTGAAGAAAAAAGAACATGAACTGGTTCAGACAGCGATTGCCCTCAAGAACCGGCGTAAAGAGTTCGACGACGCCGTCGAAGCCATGGATGAGGTGCTCACCGCCGTCGAATCCGGTGACACCACGGTCGAGGGCGGAAAGCTGAATTTCCAGCGCATGCCCGCATTCTTGCGGAACATGCTTGGCATTGCCCCTGAGCAGCACAGCCCGATACAGAAACTCGTGGGACGGTTCATCAACGTGATCAACCGCGTCCAACAGGGCATTGATGCGATGCGATTTGGACGCGGGTCCGATAACGACAGCCAGTCACCGGAGCTCTAAGCACGATCGCCGTGCCTTGCGGCGGTAGGCCGCCAGATGGCTGGGTGTCAACATCTTTGATTCCGTGGTGACTAAGCGCCCTCACTGCCCCACCACATAGACCAGCGGTGTCCTGCCCTCTGCGCCTTCGACGGCATAGATCGCGATTTCCCGGCGGATGGGCTCGATGCCGGTGGTGTTTTTCAGGGGATCATAGGGCGGGTTGGCGGTCAGGGGGTGGCCTGCGCCGGCGGCATAGGTCGGGACGCCGCGGCCGCCGGTGACCGGGGCTTTGCGGGCCTGGCGGATGTCCTCGCGGTCGTAATCGGCGATGGTGGCGAGGCCCTCGAAGGCGCCGGCGGCATCGCCGAGGAAGGTTTTGAAGGCCGCCTCGGCGCTGGCGGCGGGGCGCTGCTCGATGACGCCGTAAGCGCCGGTCAGGACATGGGTGCCGTCCTTGGGTTCAAAGATCAGCACGGCGCAGCGGTCCAGTGCCTCGGGGGTGTAGCAGGCCAGGCCCGCGCCAAGGCCGCGGGTATCGACCGCACCGGCGCCGCTGCCGTAAAGCAGGTCGGTCACGCCGACATTGATATGCTCGCCGTCCTGCGGCATCCAGGCCCCCTCGCGCTGCTGCAGATAGAGCCGGAAGCCCTTGGCAGGGTCATGCGCCTCGTTCTGCTGCACGGCGCCGTCTTTCCACAGATAGGCCACGCGCCGGACATTGCCCCAGGGCACGAGGTCGCTGCTGGCCATCACCGGCCAGAGCGGCTGCAGCTGCTGTTTCGCCGCATCCCAGGTGGTGCCCAGCGGCGGGATGCCGGCGGCGGTCAGGATCTTTTGCCGCGCCGCCTCGGTCTGCGCGGCCATAGTGGCAGGGTCAGCAGCGATCACGTCGGGCGGGGTGATCTGGCCGATCTCGCTGCCCCGGGCGGTGGAATAGGTGACGCTGGCGACATGGCCCTCATAGCCCTCGCTGCGGGTCTGCGATTTGCGGATGTCACGCACCGTCACCAGGGCCAGCAGGCTGTCCTGGCCGATCTTCTTGCGCAGGGCGCGGCCCTGATCGCGCGTCGCCGGGAACAGCGCGACATCCTGCCAGTTGCGAAAGAACAGGCTGCGGCCCCTCGGGTCCAGCGGCAGGCGCGAGGTCGGGGTGAAGATGCTGACCGGAAAGCCGCCGCGCGCCGCGTCGTAATCGCCGAAATCGGCGCGGATCGACAGCACTACCTCGGCGGTGGCGGGGTCGATCGTGGCGCGGCTGGCGGCAAGGCGGGCCATGACCTTGGCCAGCGCCTCGTCGCGGCTGAACTCATCGGCGGCGAGATATTCGGGGTCCTTCAGCGCCAGGGCCTTGAGGTCGGGCGCGGTGCCGTCGAGGGTTTCCAGGAATGCGCCCCACCAGGCGGCATCGGGGTCGGTGTAGGTTTCGGCCAGCGACGGGGTGGCCAGGATCAGGCCAAGGCAGGTGGTCAGGGCGAGGGTCTTGAGCATGGGGCGTCCTCCGGATGCAGGCAAAGGCGGGCTGGCCGCCGCGCGGCGACGCGGCGGGGGATGGCTGGGGGATCAGAGTGTTGGGTGGCGTGTCGTGCGTGCGGTGCGCAGATTGCGTTCGTCAACTGAGCGCCCCGCGCGTCGCCGCCCGGCTAAGCGGGAAACCCTTAGCGGATCAGCGCCGCGAAGCTGGAGTAGACGCGCTCGGGCATCACTCGATAGCCGAGGCCCTGCAGCCTGGCCTCGATGCTGCGCCCGGGCGCCACGCCCGGATGGCAGGCGCGCAGATACATGTTTGCGACCAGTTCGGTCGCGCCAAAGATTTGGCCCAGGTTCAGGCCCTGATAGCCGCCGCCCGGCAGACCATAGGCCGGGCGGGCGGTGCTGCAAAAGAACCGCACTTCGGACGGCGCCTCGAATTGCAGGCGCTTTCTTGGCGTATCGGGCCGGTCGGAAACCGCCTCGCGCAGCACGACCCGCACCAGCTGGCCCGGCACCCGCGCCGAGCCCTGGGCCTCAACCCGGCGCCCGCTCTGGTCGTAATGCAGGCATTCGCCCATCTTGCAACGGCCAAGATAGGTCTCGGCCGCGACCGGGCTGGCCAAGGCAGCCAGCGCCAGGGCGAGGACAAGGGATTTGGGATTCATGCGGGCCTCCTGCGAAAGACATGAGAGATCAAAGGGGATTGCGGGCGGATATCCCTACCGGAACCAGTATTCCTGGCCGCGGCTGAAGATCACGCCGCCGGATTGCACGACCATCCCCAGCGCGACGGCACCGCAAGCGACGGCGCCGATCCAGATGCCCGCCGCCCCGAAGATCACGAGGCCCGCCAGAAGCACGGCCAGCTGCCGCCGCAGCTTCGGGATCTTTTCCGGGCCGACGACGCGGCCACCGGCGATGCGGCCGGCGCCACGCTCGGCGTGGCAGGCCGGGCAGATGCGGGCGCTGCGTTTGACCGGCGTGCCGCAGTGGCCGCAGTCGATGGTGGGGGATTGCTCAGGCATCACAGGCCTCCGTCAGATCACGCTTTGAATTCACAGCATTTACGGTATAGCATTCTTCCCGAACCATCCGGAGCACAGCCCTTGTCGATCAAACCCGCGCCCCGCACCGTCGAACCCCTTGTGGAGGCCTTCGCCACCGTCCTGCGCCGCCGCCGTCTGGCGCAGGACCTGTCGCAAGAGGCGCTGGCGCGGCGCGCCGATGTCTCGATGCGCTTCGTTTCTCTGCTGGAGCTTGGCCGCCACATGCCGACGATCAACACCATGCAAAAGCTCGCCCGGGGGCTGGGTGTGCCGCTGTCGGATCTGGTCCGCGAGGCCGAAGCGGAACCCGCGAAGGAATAGCGCGGCGGCGGCATCAGCCCTTCTCCTGCGCCGCCAGCAGCCGCAGCGCATCTGCCAGAACGCCCGCCTCGAACTCGGGCCGCAGCTGGCCGTCGAGCGACAGCAGCGCGATTTTCAGACGCAATTCGGCCAGATTCCCGGCGGGGCGCGCCGCAAGCCCGATCTCGAGATCGCGGATGCGGTGCTGGATCCGGTCCATCTCGGCCATCGCCGCGCGACCCTCTTCGCTGGCCGCGAACCCCGCTTCGGCTGCATGAGCATCGCAGGCGGCATGATCGCTCCACGCCTGCGCCAGCGCCGACCGGGTTGTCAGGAACGCCCGATCAATCTCGGGGTCAGCATCATTCCACGTCCCCGCGATCTGCAAAAGCTGCGACAGGCCGTCCAGCCCGTCTGCCGAAACACCATCCAGACCACCGCTGTCGATTTCCGGTTCCTGCATCGGCCACCCCTGAACACTGGTTGAAACTCACTGCACTATGTGAGCAATATGCAGTGATATTTGCAAGAGGGGCAGCGACAATTATTTCCGGCATCAAAACACGGCCCGCAGATCCGCTCATTCCCGCCTTCGCCACGGTGCTGCGACGGCGCCGCGAGGCGCTGGATCTGTCGCAAGAGGCGCTGGCCCGCCGCGCCGGGATCTCGACGGTCTTCGTTGGCAGGGTCGAAGGCCTGCACAATCAGCCGACGATCAACTCCATGCAGAAGCTGGCGAAAGGGTTGAACGCGCGGCTCTCGGATCTCATCCGAGAGGCCGAGGGGCTGGCGGGACGGTGAAGCGAAGGGTTGGCTTGGCGCAAAGGCATGCTGGGAGTATTCCGGATCAACCGGGATCCAAGCGATGGCAATCTTTCGCGGCCTTGATTGCACTGCAGGGCTCGGACCGCACCCTCCGGACAATGGCGCGGCGGCCCACCGCAGTCAGTAATCGTCGAGATGCAGGCCCTGCGCTGCAACCCGCGTTCAGAATGATCATATGGTGATAAGCCTCATTTGATCATGGCTCGTCTGACGGCGCGGGATCGGGACCGGCGGTTCGCCGTCCAGCCATCATCCGCTAAAATCCTTAACAAACAGTTGCCACTTCGGCGCTGTAGGTGCTTTGCCCGGCCCCGCCTGCGGGTTAGGCAGGAATGAACCCTCCGAGACCGTCTGATGAACCTCGTCCTTGCCGCCCTGACCCTCATTCTCGCCTGCGCGCTGCCCGCCTCTGCCAGCGAAACGATCGGCCCCGATCTGCGCGGTGTGGCCTCGGTGATCGACGGCGACACCATAGAGATCCACGGCGCCCGGATCCGGCTGAACGGCATCGACGCGCCGGAAAGCGGGCAACTTTGCCAGGACGCGCGTGGCAAAGCCTGGCGCTGTGGCCAGCAGGCCTCGCTGGCGCTGTCGGACCGGATCGGGCGGCGGGTGGTCAACTGCCAGCAGACCGACACCGACCGCTATGGCCGCATCGTCGCGGATTGCTTTGCGGGCCGGACGAACCTGAACCGCTGGATGGTGCGCGAGGGCTGGGCCTTGGCCTATCGCCAATATTCGACCGCCTATGCCGCCGCCGAGGACCAGGCCCGCACGCACCAGCGCGGGATCTGGCAAGGGCATTTCGACATGCCCTGGGACTGGCGGGCGGAACGCCGCAGCGGTCAGAATACAACACCGCCGATGTCGCGGCTTTACGAACTCGCCGGGCAAACCTGGTCCTGCAGCCCCCGCCGAACCTGCACCCGGATCGGTAGCTGCGAGGAGGCGCGCTGGTATCTTCAGAACTGCCCATGGGGCGGCAAGCTCGACCGAGATGGCGACGGGATCCCCTGCGAGAGCATCTGCTGAGGGAGATGCGGGCGGTCGCGCATGCGGGGTGCCGGGGCGTGTCAGCCGCGATACGCCGCTTCGTCGGTTTACTTGGCCTCCTCTGCCAGCCGCGTTACCGACCAGCCGCCGCTGTGCCCTTTGCGCAACCAGGCCGCGACCAGCTGAAAGCCGCTCTGCGGCCAGTCATTCGGCGTGTCGATCAGCACCAGCTCGGCAATACCGAACCCGGCCTCGTCCAGATCACGCAACCGCGCCTTGGTCGTCAGGTTGGTCAACGGCGCCAGCCAGACGATGTTCGGCGCGATCCGCATGGCATGGCGCGTGAAATCGCGCAGCCGCGACCAAGGCGGATTGGTCATCACCCAATCGACCGGCCCCTGCCAATCCAGGAAATCGCGGCCCTCGGTGATTTCGCACCAATCCTGGTGCAGATGGGCAGGAAAGTGCCTGTGGAACGCCCCTTGGCCTCTGGCCGGGTCAAGCACCTTGCCCGTCATCCGGCCGGCGAAATGCGCGATCACCGCTGCCGCAAGATCCAGCGGCGTCATCACCAGATCCTGTGCCGGGGCATTGGTCGCCGGAACCAGACCGCGACGTCCTGCAGGGTTCGCCCGCAACACCCGCTTGATGCCAAGCGCCGCCGCTGCGCGGACCACTGTCGCCACCGTCGCGCCCAGATCCCGCTCGAGCGCAATGATCACCGGCCGGCTGACCCCGATCCGAGCGGCCAGTTGGGCCTGGCTCAGCCCCCGCGCCACCCGCCGGTCCGCCAGAGCCCGCGCTGCCTGCACGCGATCCGGCGCCCATCCCCAGCGCAGATCCAGCACTGCCATCAAAGCAACCAGCGCCCGCACACCGCCACTGCCCCGCTCAAGCGCCCGCAGCGTCGGCAGGCTGATCCCGGCCGAGGCCGCGACTGAAGCCTGCGTCAGGCCGAGTTGGCGACGCGTTGTGCGCAAGGCGTCCATGTCAAGAATTGCTTTCTTTTCATTAACCAAAAAGGAAAAGATCTATGACACAATCTGCACAAAATCATTGGATCGGCGCCAGACGGAAAACGTCAAGAAGGGCGGGAAGCCGACATGCGGCGGCGCGGCAGGGCAGTCGCGGCAATCTGGGTTAGCGGACGTTCGTGCCTGGCCCAGCGAGGATCCACGATTAGCGCGAGGAAGCTGATATGGTCGGCTGCCGCCGAATTTCATACGATAGAGCGGAGTCTGCGGAAGTAAGCTTATGCCGCTCTTCGGCATGCTGATCGACGGCCCGCAATCACCATTCTCGTCGTGTTGGTCAGGGGGGCGGCGATATGGCGAGTTCGGTCACCCGACATGAAAAGAAGCCCGCCTGCAGGGGCGGGCTTGTGGAAGTGGCTTCCGACAACCGGTTACTTCTTCGAAGCCTTGCCGGAGGCGTTGATGGCCGTCACCGCAAGCGCAGTGAGCTTGTTGTTGGCGGCCTTCTCCTCGTCGAGGATCGAGGTTAAAAGCGTATGCGCTTCCTCATTCCCCAGAACCTTGGCCCATTCGCGCAGCGTGCCATAGCGGGCGATCTCGTAATGCTCCACCGCCTGCGCGGCACCGATCAGCGCGACATCCAGCGCGTGTCCGCTGGCGTCCTCGATCAGGCCGTCAGCCTCTTTCAGAAGGCCATCCATGGCATCACATTTCTCGCCCTTGGCTTCCTTGCCGATCGACTTGAAAACGGCTTCGAGCGTCTTGATGTGCCCCTTCGTCTCCTTGAGATGATCGTCCATCGCCTTTTTCAGCTCGGCGCTGCTGACCGCCTTGGAAACCTTGGGCAGCGCCTTGGACAGCGCGTTCTCGGCCCAATAGATATCCTCCAGCGTATGTTCGAATGCGTCGTTCAGCGTCTTCATCAGATATTCTCCTTGGTTGTGTAGACGTTGTTGAACCGGCGCCTGGAACGTTATCCAGGCGCCTTCCGGACTTTCACGGCACCTCCGCGATCAGGCCAGATCACGGACCTTCGGCTCGCGATCCCAGTAGCGCAGCTTGGCCGCCTCAGGCAGGCCGGCCAGATCGGTGACGCCCTCATCCGGCTCGACACCGGCGCGGTCCATCAGCGCCTTGGCCCCTTCGGTCGCGCCGATGGCCTTTAGATGCGCGAACGCATCCGACACGAACGCCACAGCCGCACTATCCTTGGCCAGCTTGGCCGCCGCCTCGTTCGTCAGCACCAGCGCCACCGCGTCGAACAGCACCGAGGGCGAGCCGGCCAATTGACCGTCCGCCTTCATCGTGCCGCCATCCAGCGGCAGGCCGCCGACCTTGGGCGCAACGGTGAAGACGGTGCCCTTGGCGGACTCGACCGCCTTTTTCAGCGCCTCGATGTCGGACTTGCTCGACCCCTCGTCGAAAAGTATCGCGACCTGACGGCCTTCCAGCGACCTGTTCCAGTTCTTCTGGATCGACAGCGCGTCGGACGGGTCAAGATCGACCGGTTCCTTGAACGGCTTGACCGGCTTCGGCAGATCCATCCCCAAACCCTTGGCGACACGCTTGCCGAGATCGGGATGAACCACCTGAAGATGGCTCAGCATACGTTCGCGGATATGGTCCAGAGAGACCTTGGACAGCTCGAACACGATGGCCGAGGCAACATGCGCCTGTTCGTTCTCGGTCAGCGAGTTCCAGTACATCCGCGGCTGGCTGTAGAAATCACCGAAGCTTTCCGCGCGGATCCTCAGCTTCTCGCCCTCGACCCGCTGCTCGGCGGTGCTGAAACCGGTGCTCACGGGGCGCGGACCGGGATCCTCGCCCGCCTCGTTCAGGCTGTTCGGTTCGTAATTCGCGCGGCCTTTCGGCACATGGGTCTGCATCAGCCCGTCGCGCTGCATATTGGCGAAGGGGCATTTCGGCGCGTTGATCGGGATCTGGTGGAAATTCGTCGTCCCCAGCCGCGATTTCTGCGTGTCGAGATAGGAAAACAGCCGGCCCTGAAGCAGCGGATCATCGGTGAAGTCGATTCCCGGCACCACATTCGAGGGCAGGAAAGCGGCCTGTTCGGTCTCGGCAAAGAAATTGTCGGGATTGCGGTCCAGCACCATGCGGCCGATCACGCGCAGCGGAACGACCTCCTCAGGGATGAGCTTGGTGGCATCCAGCACGTCATAAGGCAGCGATTCGGCCAGCTCCCGATCAAAGACCTGCACCGCGAACTCCCATTCCGGGTAGTCGCCTCGGTCGATCGCTTCCCACAGGTCGCGACGGTGGAAGTCGTTATCCGCCCCCTGTGTCTTGGCCGATTCATCCCAGATGACCGATTGCGTGCCCAGCTTGGGCCGCCAGTGGAACTTGCAGAAGCTCTCCTGACCCGCCTCGTTCACCAGCTTGAAGGTGTGGACGCCAAAGCCCTCCATCATCCGCAGGCTGCGGGGAATGCCGCGGTCCGACATCGCCCACATCAGGGTGTGGAAGGTTTCGGGCATCAGCGAGATGAAATCCCAGAAGGTGTCATGGGCCGAGGCCGCCTGCGGATAGGCGCGGTCGGCCTCCATCTTGACCGAATGGATGAGGTCGGGAAACTTGATCGCGTCCTGAATGAAGAAGACCGGGATATTGTTGCCGACCAGATCCCAGTTTCCTTCATCGGTATAGAATTTCACCGCAAATCCGCGCACGTCGCGCGGCGTGTCGACCGAACCCGCGCCACCCGCCACCGTCGAGAAGCGGGTAAAGACCTGCGTTTTCTTGCCCTTCTTCGAGAAGAGGCTGGCGCGGCTGAGCTCCGGGATCGGATCGGTGCATTCGAAATAGCCATGCGCGGCCGAGCCGCGCGCGTGCACGATCCGCTCGGGGATGCGCTCGTGGTCGAAGTGGAAGATCTTCTCGCGCAGCACGAAATCTTCCAGCAGGGTCGGCCCGCGCGATCCGGCCTTGAGGCTGTTCTCGTTATCCGAGATCGGAACGCCGAAATTCGTCGTCATTGCGGGCGTATCGCCGCTTGCGATCTGATGCGTCTCGCCCGCGTTTCCGGTGTCGGTTGTAAAGTCCTTGTCCTCGGCCATCGACCCTACCTTTCAGAGGTGGATTAAGCTTTGCCGGCGCGCCCATGGCGGACCGTGCCAGCAAAACTGCCGAGGTCACAAGCGGTTCCACCGATTATCCTATCTGAAGCCGAAAACCGCCTCGTCCGGGTCGGTGCGCCCTGCGATCTTCGCGGCGATGATCTGGGTGCCGATCACCGAGAAGGTGATGCCATTACCACCAAAGCCCATGATCGTGTGGATGCGGCTGTATCCGGGCACCGTGTCGATGATTGGCAGCCCGTCCTTTGTCACGCTGAACGGGGCCGACCAGGTGTAGACCGGCTTGCCGATGTCCACCCCCGTCACGTCGCGCAGTTTCTCGGCGATGACCTTTGCCTTCCGCGCCAGCTTCGCGGGGTCCGAGTTGGTGCTTGCCGCATCCTCGTCCTCGCCGCCCGCGATGATCCGGCCCGACGCATCGGTCCTGAAGTAGAGATAAGGCTCGGCAGCCTCCCAGACGATGGTGGCCCGCATCCAGTCCGGAAGGGTCTTCATCGGCCGCGACGCCAGCGCCCAGGTCGAGGTGACGCGGTGGGACGGGCTTCGCATCTGCGCCAGATGTTCATAGCCGGTGCAGAAGACCGCGTGATCCGCGGTCAGCACCTCGCCCTGCCGCGTCGCCAGCGCGATCCCCCCGGGCAGTTCGGCCAGATCGGTGATCTCGACCGGCGAGATCACCCGCGCCCCGCGGCCCATCGCACAGGCCAACAGCCCCGCCGTCAATTGCGCCGGATTGGCCGAGGCCGAATCCGGCGACAGGATCGCCGCCTGGCGATCGATGCCGAACCGCTCCATCAGATCGGCACGGGTGAGATATGCGGCGGCAATGCCGATCTTGGCCCGCGCCTCGGCCTCGGCCTGCAGGGCGCGCTTGCCCATCTGGTTGCCCGCCAGATACAGCGCCGGCTTGCGTTCCATCGAGCAGTCGATCCGCAGCTCGTTGACCAGATCCACCAGATCATTCGTCGCCTTGACCGAGCGGAGCCAGGCCGCATCGGCCTTCTTCGGGCCGATCTGCTTTTGCAACCGTGTCAGCGACACATCGATCTCGTGCTGGATCATCGCCGTCGAGGCCGGCGTCGAGCCGCGCACCGGCAGGCGGCGGTCGAGAATCAGCACCGAACGCCCCGCCCTGCTCAGCGACTCGGCCATCAGGGCGCCGCTGATCCCCGCACCGACGACGATGACATCCACATGACCGGCATCCGCCTCGCGCTCGGCCGTCACGGTCGAATGTGGAGTCTTGACCCAGAACGGGGTGCCTGTCCTGAGGTCATCCTTGCGGGTCTCGGCGTCGCGATCTGGCATCTCTCTCTCTCTCCGAACGGGGCGATTGGCATCTGCCAATGCACTGTGAAACGAAACGTTCCGCGCAATCCCCGGAAAGACGCCACAGCGGCTAGGGCGGACGAGTTGATTTTTGCAAGTCCCGGTCCAAACGCGCTTGCAGGGACGCCACAAGCATTCCATATACCATCCATACAGATGGAGAATACCATGGAGAACATCACCCGCCTGCCGGAAAGACAGGCCGAACCTGAAAAGATCACCATCAACCTCGGCCATGTCGATCTGGGCCGGATCGACCTGCTGGTGCGCGAGGGCTTCTATGCCAACCGGACGGATTTCATCCGCACCGCGATCCGCAACCAGCTGACCAGCGAGGGCCGTTCGGTCGCGCAATCTATCGACCGTTATCAGCTCGAACTGGGATTGTTCGACATTACGCGCGCCGATCTCGAGGCCATGGCGACGGCTGGTGAGAAACTTCACCTCAAGGTCGTCGGGCTGGCCAGAATTGCGGCGGATGTCACGCCGGAACTGGCCGAAGCGACGATCGGCTCGCTGAACGTCTTGGGGTCGCTTCAGGCGTCGAAGGCCGTGAAGGCCGCGCTCAAGGACCGCACCACCTGAGGCTGACCGCCTCATCACAAGGAAGACACCAATGACCAATGATTTCACGACGGCCATGCGCCGGGCGCTTGTGAGGTCTCGTGCCCTCGATCCCGCGGCTGCGACCTCGCTGGTCCAGGAGGTTCTGGGCGCCAACGGGATCGCGCTTCCCGGCGGCCTCGACAGGCGGCCGACCCGGGCACCGCTTGAAAACCCTTTCTCCAGCCTGTTGCGCGACGGTTGCCAGCCCTGCGCCGGCGGCGGCTTGATGCAGGGGCTGAACCTGCCCGGCCTCTCCGGCCTGCCCGCTGGCGTTACGATCGAAGTGCCCGAAGGCGCCCGCTATGAGCGGCGTCAGCATTCCGGCCCCGCCGGATCGCGCAACTATACGCTCTACATTCCGACGGACCGTCCCGAGGGGCTTCAGGGCGTCGTGTTGATGCTGCATGGCTGCACCCAGTCCCCCGATGATTTCGCGCGGGGGACTCGGATGAACGAGGCGGCCGAGCAGGCCGGCTTCCTCATCGCCTATCCCGAGCAGTCGCGCGCCCACAACATGCAGTCCTGCTGGAACTGGTTCCGCCCGGAGGATCAGGCACGGGACCGGGGCGAGCCGGGGATTCTCGCCGGACTTGCCCGAGACCTGCTGGAGGAGTTCGGCCTGGCCGATGGTCGGGCCTTCGTGGCCGGGCTGTCGGCGGGCGGCGCGATGGCGGCAATCATGGTCGATGCCTATCCCGACCTCTTCGCAGCGGCCGGCGTGCATTCCGGCCTTCCCAGCGGTGCGGCCAGCGATGTCGTCTCGGCCTTTGCCGCCATGCGGGGCGAGGGCGATGCCCGGCCCCGGTCGCGAAAGACGCCGGTGATCGTCTTCCACGGCATGTCGGACGCAACTGTCGCACCGATCAACGGCGACCGGCTGATCAGCGGCTCCGGCATCGAGACGCGGCACGAGGGCAACGGTCGTACTTGGTCGCGACTGGTGGGCAGAGATGGCTCGGAGCTTTGGCGTGTCGAGCGGGCCGGCCATGCCTGGTTCGGCGGCGATCCGTCAGGCTCCTATGCCGATCCGCTTGGGCCTGATGCCTCGGCCGAGATGCTGCGCTTCTTCACCAGCCTTCCTTGGCGTTGAAAATCTGCTCGGCATAGATCACGCCCAGGCCGTAGCCGCCGACAACGACGCTGTCATCTTCCCAGGTGCTCATCGTGGTGCGATCTTGCTGGTCGGGGAAGACGGCGTGGATTTCCGGGAAGATCGCCCCCGAAAAGCTGTCGGCGGCCGCCGTGGTCAGGATCGTCGGCACCTCGAATAGCTTCGCGCTTTTCGCCAGCCCTCGGTGTTGTTGCGCAGTTCGGCCAATGACACGCGCTAAGGGCCCGTTCCTTGACCTTACCGGCCAAGAGATCAAGAAATCTCAGTTTCTCAATGATTAGGGAGAGGGGGATTCTGCTTCTGCAACGCCGGCCGCAGTCCATGACTTCCCTTGACAATGGGGACATTGATCTGGGGTCATGGCAAGATTGCCGGCCAGCACGAAGCCGCAGATACAGCATGCAAGGCGTTGGTTGTCCCTGATCTTGTCGCCCGGCCCGACAGTGACCGGGGGCTTGATATCCCATGGCGGCTCAATCGGAAGGCCTAGCCGAGGCTGCGGCTGACTGAACGTGCTGAACCGGCCCGATGACTCAAAATAGGCCATACGCACCTCGCCGAGGTTTCTGTAGCCGTTTTCCCGCAACTCTTCGAACAACTCGCTCTGGCCCAGTTTGCGGCGGCGAAGAATGCGGGTATCAATCACCCCGTCACGAATGACTTCAGCCGTTGTGCCATCCAACGCCTTCTCGATTGGTCGGAATCTGAAGATCAAGACATCCAGCAACCTGTTGATGACCACGACCAGAGTGATGACCAGCATCGAGTAAAAGATGGGAACATCGGCATAGAACATGCCATCGCCAACGGCCGATCCAAGCGCGATGACCAGTAGAAACTCCACCACCGAGATCTGGGCGATGCCACGCCCACCAACCCATCGGATCAGCAGCAAGGCATAGGCATAGATTAAGAAGGTCCGAAAGACGATCTCCAAGTAGAACAGCGCCGGATCGGAACCCAGAAACATCCTGACCAGATCAAAGGGAACAACCGGATCATCCATTTCTGATCTGCGCTTTCATACAGGGGACGGGCCGCGAGCCTCGCGTGATAACGGGCAGCCAGTTCGCCAAGTTCCGCCTCTGTCTCCGTCTGGCCTTGAACGCTCTCGCACGCCCCCGTCAACACGGACATCAGTGGAACGACACTGGCTCCCGACGGCGCGTCGAAGGCTCACATCACGTGCCGCACGGTCGTTGGCGTCCAGCTTCGCGCCCATTGCTGTTCGGCTTCATGTACTGTCAGCAACTCGCCTTTCTGTCCCTCAGCCTTCCGAAATGTCGTCCAAATCTCGCTAAACGCTTCGGTTCACCCCCGCTTTTATGGCGCATAGGCGATGAAGATGAGCCTTCTTCGCTGATCCGCCTTTCCTCGCTGATGCGGCGAACATTCAGCGCTCGCAGCGAACACCTGCTTCGTCCCCGCTCTGCCGCTATTGAGGTGGTGGAAATGCTGCAATGAGTATCGAACGGCAGGTCTGGTGAATGCCGCATAGCAGCACGGCGCTCTCGTGAACGGCGGCAGTGGGCCGAGTGCAGGTGGGTTTGACCTGCCCCTTTCCCCTCACCTGAAATCCCTTGTCCTGACCCGGATCGTATCGAGATGCAGATCTGGGATGAACATGTCGCGGGGCTTCGGGTGGCGAGCATCCGGGGTTGGACTGGCATTGTGGAACTCGTCGCCGCGGCCATGCGGCAGGGGGAAGGCGCCGCGGTGGCCGACGCTGGCGAGGGCGTCCGAGAGATCGGTCAGGCGGTGGACGACAAAATGCACCACCTCGCCCTCGCGCTGGATCATGCCGCGCGCAGCGATCATGCTGGCCGCGAGGATGATGCGGCGATTGGCCTCGAAGACCCTGGGCCAGACGACGAGATTGGCGATGCCGGTTTCGTCCTCGAGCGTGATGAACATGGTGCCCTTGGCCGAGCCCGGGCGCTGGCGCACCAGCACCAGGCCCGCGAGTTCGGCCCAGCGGCGGTTCGGCAGCGCCATGGCGTCAGCGCAGGTCAGGATGTGGCGCCGCGCCAGATCCTCGCGCAGGAAGGCCACCGGATGGCGGCGCAGCGAGAGGCCGGTGCGGCTGTAATCCTCGACCACCTCGCGGCCTGCGGTCATCGGGCGCAGCGGAACGGCGGGCTCGTTGCCCTCAATCGCCGCGAAGAGCGGCAGGTCGCTGTCGGGCAGGCCCTTGACCGCCCAGACCGCCTGCCGCCGTGACAGGCCGAAGGCGTGGAACCCGTCCGCCTCGGCGATGCGGATCAGGGCGGGTTTTGGCACCTCGGCGCGGCGCCAGAGATCCTCGACCGAGGCAAAGGGCGCGGCGCGGGCGATGGCTTGGGCATGGACCTCGGCCAGCCCCTTGATCCTGCGCAGGCCCAGCCGCACGGCGAAACGCCCGTCCGTCGGCTCCAGCGTGCAGTCCCACTCCGAGGCGTTCACGCAGACCGCGCGCACCTCGACGCCATGCGCCTGGGCATCGCGCACGATCTGGGCCGGGGCGTAAAAGCCCATCGGTTGGCTGTTCAACAGCGCCGCGCAAAACGCATCCGGGTGCCAGCACTTGAGCCAGGCCGAGGCATAGGCGACCAGCGCAAAGCTGGCGGCATGGCTTTCGGGGAAGCCATATGAGCCAAAGCCTTCGAGCTGCCGGAACGTCCGCTCGGCGAAGTCGCGCGGATATCCGCGCGCTTCCATGCCGTCGATCAGCTTGTCGCGAAAGGCGCTGACGCCGCCGGTGAACTTGAAGGTGGCCATGGATTTCCTGAGCATGTCCGCCTCGCCCGGGGTGAAGCCCGCGCATTCGATGGCGACACGCATGGCCTGCTCCTGGAACAGCGGCACGCCCAGCGTCTTGCCCAGCACCTTTTGCAGCTCTGGCCTTGGATATTCCACGGGCTCCAGCCCGGCGCGGCGACGCAGATAGGGATGCACCATGTCACCCTGGATCGGGCCGGGGCGCACGATGGCGACCTGAATGACCAGATCGTAATAGGTCCGGGGCTTCAGGCGCGGCAGCATCGCCATCTGCGCCCGGCTCTCGATCTGGAAGGTGCCCAGCGTATCGGCCCGGCGGATCATCGCATAGGTGCGCGGATCCTCGGCCGGGATGCTGGCGAGATCATATTGCGCGCCCTTGTGCGCCGCCACCAGCGCCAGCCCCTTGGCCATGCAGGTCAGCATGCCAAGCGCCAGAATGTCGACCTTCATGAACTTCAGCGCGTCGATGTCATCCTTGTCCCACTCGATGATCTGGCGATCCTGCATCGCGGCGGGCTCGATCGGCACCAGATCATCCAGCCGGTCATGGGTCAGCACAAAGCCGCCCGGATGTTGCGACAGATGCCGCGGCGCGCCCATCAGCTGCCGGGCCAGATCAAGCGTCAGGCGCAGACGACGGTCGGCGGGGTTCAGGTTCAGCTCGGCCAGTTGTGCATCGGTGACGCCCTCGTCGGACCAGGCCCAGATCAGCGAGGAAAGCGCCGAGATCAGATCCTCGGGCAGGCCCATGGCCTTGCCGACATCGCGCAGCGCCCCCTTGGCGCGGTAGCGGATGACGGTCGCGGTCAGTGCGGCATGGTCGCGGCCATAGGTCCGGTAAATCCACTGGATCACCTCTTCGCGGCGCTGGTGTTCAAAATCGACGTCGATATCGGGCGGCTCGCGGCGTTCCTCGCTGACGAAGCGTTCAAACAGCAGGTCATTGCGGCCCGGATCGATGGCGGTGATGCCCAGAACATAGCAGACCGCCGAGTTGGCCGCCGAGCCGCGCCCTTGGCACAGGATGTTCTGCGACCGGGCATAGCGAACGATGCTGTGCACAGTCAGGAAATAGGGCGCATAATGCAGCCGACCGATCAGGGTCAGCTCATGGTGCAGCGCCTTTGTCACCTCGGGCGGGATACCTTCGGAGTAACGCGTCGCCGCGCCGGCCCAGGTCAGCCGCGCCAGCGTGTCCTGCGCGGTCAGCGCGGGATCGTCGCGCTCCTCGGGATATTGATATCGCAACTGGCCAAGATCGAAGCTGCAGCGCTGCATGATCTCGATGCTCCGGGCCAAGGCCTCGGGATAGCGCGCGAAGAGCCGGGCCATTTCTTCGGGGGGCTTCAGGTAACGGTCGGCGTGACGTTCGCGGCGATGGCCAAGCGCCTCGACGGTGCAATTGTGGCGGATGGCGGTGACCACATCCTGCAGGATGCGGCGCGCGGGGATGTGGAACAGGACGTCATTGGTGACAACCGTGGGCACGCGGGCGCGGGCGGCCAGCGTCGCCAGATCATGCAGGCGCAGCTGGTCGTTCGGGCGCCGGCGCAGCGTCAGCGCCAGATAGGCACGGTCGCCAAACACGTCGCGCAGCCGGCGCAGGTGCAGGGCGCAAGCGTCATCGGCCTGATCGGGGATCAGGATGGCGATCAGCCCCTCGGCATGCTCGGCCAGATCTGACCAGTGCAGATGACAGGCCGCCTTGCCCGCCCGCGATTTGCCAAGCGTCAGCAGGCGGCAGAGACGCGACCAGGCCGGTTTGTCGGTCGGATAGACCAGCACCGACATGCCACAGGCCAGATCCAGCCGGCAGCCCGCGACCAGCCGCACCCCCGTCGCCTTGGCCGCCAGCCATGCGCGGACGATCCCCGCGACGGAGTTGCGGTCCACCACGCCAAGCGCCTCGATGCCCAGGGCGGCTGCCGTGGCAAACAGGTGCTCGGCGTCCGAGGCGCCGCGCAGGAAGGAAAAATCCGAGGTGACCTGCAGCTCGGCATATCTCATCCGAAGACCCCGTGCAGGAACCAGCGATGCGAGCCGGTGGCGGCATCCTCGCCGTCGCCCGCGCGAAAGATCCACAGCCGTTCGCCCGCATCATCCTCGACGCGGAAGTAATCGCGCACGGCGATGCGCTCGGCCTCGCGGGTCCACCATTCACCGAAGATGCGTTCCGGGCCATCGGCGCGGGCGATGCGGCGGCGCACGCCGCGCCAGGCGATCCAGACCGGCGGCTGGTCGGGCAGCAGCGCCATGGTGTCGATGGGTTCGGGGCGCGGCAGCAGGCGCGACGGGCGCGGCCAGTGATGCGGCCAGCCGGCGCCCGCATCCTCGGCCAGTGCCGGAATGCGCCGGATGGAGCGTTCCGGCACATCGCTGTCGACGGGCGCCATGCGGTAGATCGCCTGCGCGCCGACGCGATTGGCCAGAATGTCGATCAGACCGGACAGATCCGGCGCCTCGGGCGCAAGCGTGCTGGTCTGGCGCGCCGCCAGTGGCTCGGTGATGGTCGCGGCCAGCGTCATGATCTCGATGCCAAAGCCCGGGGCGATGCCGGGGATCTTGTCGCAGAGCAGCCGGGTCAGCCGGGCCGGATCGCGTTGCGCCACGGCAAGGCCCACGCGGACGGTCTGCATCTCGCGGTCGGTGCGGTGGCAGATCAGGTCCAGCCTGCGGGCGCCAAGGCCCTGCGTTTCCAGCTGAGCGCAAAGTGCCGCCACCAGCTTGCCGATATAGCGCGCGATGGTCTCGGGCGCGGCGATGGGTTCGGCAAAGGCGCGGCGGGTCTCGATCAGATCTGCCGGCCGCAGGGCATCGATCGGTTCCGGCGCATCGCCGAACATCTGGTCGATGCGGCGCATCAGCTCGGGGCCAAAGCGGCGGGTCAGCGGCGCGCGCGGCTGCGCCATCAGATCGCCGATACGGCCAAAGCCCATGTCGCGCAGCCCGGCCACGGTGGCTGCGGGCAGGCGCAGCGCCTCGGGCGGCATGTCGGCCAGATCGCCACCGAACCGCGCCAGGGCATGTGCCGCGCCCCATGTGTCCGCCACCGCCGCCCGCGCCGTCACCCCCGACAGCGCAAGCCGCCCGGTCAGCGCATCCAGCAGCGCATCCTCGCCGCCATGCAGATGCGCGGCGCCGGCCACGTCGATGACGATGCCGTCGGGCGGGTCGACCGCGACGATGGGCGCGATGCGCTGCAGGATCCAGAAGGCCAGCCGCTCGAGGCTCGCCAGATCCTCGGCCACATTCGCAGGCTCGATCCGCAGATCCGGCACCAGCGCCTGCGCCTTGCTGACCGGCATGCCGGGTTTGAGGCCAAGCCCTGCCGCCAGCGCATCCACCGCCGTCAGCAGCCGGCGATTGCCGATGCGGCCCGCCAGCACCAATGGCCTTTCTGGCGGCCTATCCGAAGGCGTGCCGTCCTGCCGCCGCAGCCGGTCCACCGGCCACATCGGCAGGAAGACCGAGATGACCCGTGCCATCGCATGCCTCCAGTTCCAGATCGAATGACTCCCCGGCGCGGGCGCGGAGCAGCTCCACCAGCCAGCGCGCCCGGCCCACCCCCGGCACCGGCAAGGGCGAGGACGGCAGCTCTGATATGCGCCAGCGCGTCATCGCCGCCGTCGGCTGGCCAAAATCGCTGGCGTCCGCCTGCCTGCGCCAGCGGCGCAGGGCGATGCCGGTGGTGCCCGAGGTCTTGGCCGCCAGATGCAGCCTTCGCGAGGCGGTCATCGACAGCCGCGCCACATCCGCGACCACGGCGGCCAGACTGCCATGGCGCAGCCCCTCCTCCATGCAGGCCAGCACCGAGGTGTCGTCGCCCGCCTCGACATGGATCACCCGGCCCGACGGCAGGCCCGCCTGTTCCAGCCCCGGCGCGAACAGATCGGCCTGCGTCACGCACCAGAGCACCTGTCCCGGCAGGCGCGCGGCGATCCCGGCGGCAAAGCAGGCCGCCGCCGCGCCATCGGTGGCGCCGTTGCCGCCGCCCGCCACCTCGTGCAGGCAGCCAAGCGCCAGCCCGCCTTTGGGCAGGCGGCGGTCAAGTTCGGCCAGGCCGAAGGGCAGCTCCGCCAAAGGCGGGCCGTGATCGCCCTCGATCGCCGCGATCCGCTGCCGCAGCGCCACGAGAGCCGGATCGGAACGAGGCGCGGACATGGCAGTGTCGGGCTCCTGTAGGGATGGGACTCAAGGCAGTATGTTCCTCATTTGTTCCGGTTTAAGCCGTGAGTCAATCGCCGCCGGGGATTTGTGATCCGCGCCATCCGGGCCCATATCGACAGGAATGCCGTGGTCGGAGGAGGCAAGTCGATGTGCAACCTGTATAATCTGACCACGAACCAGCAGGCGATCCGGGATATTGCCGGGGCCATGTCCGACAGTGTCGGCAATCTTGAGCCCTCGCTCGATGTCTATCCCGACCGCCCGGCGCCGGTGCTGCGCAACACCGGCAGCGGTCGCGAGCTGGCGCGGCTCACCTGGGGGATGCCGACGCCACCGCAATTCCTGAAGGCGCCGGATGCGCCGGACAGCGGCGTGACGAACATCCGCAACACCGCCAGCCCGCATTGGCGGCGCTGGCTGGGGGTCGCGCATCGCTGCGTGGTGCCGGCGACGGCCTTCTCGGAATACGGCCAGCGGCCCGATCCGGTGACCGGGCGCAAGCCCTTGCACTGGTTCGCGCTGGACCGGACGCGGCCGCTGTTCTTCTTTGCCGGGATCTGGACGGGCTGGCAGGGCACCCGGGGCTCAGCAAAGACGCCCCGGGCCGGCGATCACCAGCTCTTTGCCTTCCTGACCTGTGGGCCCAACAGCGTGGTCGGGCGGATCCATCCCAAGGCCATGCCGGTGATCCTGACCTCGGCGGCCGAGATCGACACCTGGCTGACCGCCGACTGGTCCGAAGCCCGCCACCTGCAGCGCCCGCTGGAGGATGAAGACCTGATCGAGGTGGAGTGATGCCGGGGCGGCCGGACTACTTACTCGCGGCCTACTCCAGCCATCGCACGAGAGCGCTCTGGCGCGCTCAGTTGTCAGATTTCCCCGAAGCCTCAAGGCCGAGTTCAATCAACTGTCGGATTGCCTCGCTTTCAGATCCAATTCGCTTCTCGAAACGAAAGTCGGCAATCCTCTGAGCTTGCTCTTCGCTGAGGCCGATCAGCTTCTTTACAGGGTATACAGATGGTTTGGACATAAATCGTCGTATAATGCATAGACTATACGTTGACAATCACGCTTATAAGATATATATCTTATATCAGGCTAGGGAGAGGCTGCAACCTCCCCCCGGCCCTAATCAGGTCAACCTTGTTGGAGATCGACCATGACTGTTTACCAATCTATTCATTCTGCTGGCGTTCTGGAAGCCTTTGCTCCCGGTTTCACGCATACATCGGTGACGCGGCGCTTTGGCGTGATGCAGCGGGCGCTGGGGGCGTGGATCGAGGCCGAGCGGGATCTGGAGCATTCCGGCAGCTGGGATCCGGCCTGCGATCACTGGCTGCGCGATGCCGAGGCCGCGCGGGCGGCGGTCGGGGCGGCGCTGGATGCGCTCTGCGACACGCCCGCCGAACGGCTGGAGGACCGGCCGTTGTTGCGGATTGCACGCATCACCCGTGCACTTAGCCTCAGCGAGGAGGACGCGGAATTTGCGCAGCTTTATGCGCGTATCGCGACATCCGGGGCGCTGCTGCGCTGCCCGGGACGGCATCCGCTGGCGCGGCGGGTGAACCTGATGCTGGCCGAGGCGCGGCGCGCGCTGGCCCAGCTGGCCGCCTTGCCCGACCACGCGGTGGTGATCGAGGGCGAGTGCGTCGAGATGATGCCTGAGGATGTTCCGGTCGCCGAGACCGGTTTCACTGAGGCTTCCGACACGTATCCGCAAGCGATGCAGGCTGCGCCCGGCGCGTAGCGTCCGACCTTCGGCAGCCTGAATCCGCGCGGTCCGAACCAAGGCTCAGTCCATCTGGTTATGGTCAGCGGACGACGGCACGGGCTTTCCCACCCCAGCCATGTCGCACCGTCGCAAGCCCTTCAGCACGCAAACCCTTCCCAGGTTTCCCGCCCCGGGCTGCGCCTCGCCGCAGCCCCGCGCGCCCACGCATCCCGCTGCACGGGAGGATCCTTCATGCCCACGCTCAACCACACACCCGCTTTCCCCGGCCCGGTCCATGCGCATTGGCGCGCCGTGGCGGCGGCCAAGGGCTTTGACCTCATCGCCCGCATCCACGACCGCTTTCATCTGCAGCTGCGCTGCCGACACTGCAGCGGCGCCTTCACCACCAAACTGTTCACGCTGATGCGGCACCAGCCGCTGTGCCCGCATTGCTTGGCGGCGCGGCGCAGTGCGGTCGCCGTAGCGGCGGGCGTCAGCTTCCTCGGCCCGGATCCGGACCGGCGCGGCTATGGCCGGTTCCGCGCGCCCTGCGGGCATGTCCTGACGCGCCAGTTCGAGCTGATCGACCGCGTCGCCAAGGGCCAGACCGGGCTGCGCTGCGAGACCTGCCACGCAGAGCGTGAGGCCAGCGAGGCGCGGCGCTTTGGCTGGGAACGGCTCGGGCATTGCCCCTCAGGGCAGCCGAACTACCGGCTCTATCGCCATCATTGCGGACATGTGCAGCGGATTGCGCAGGCCAATATGCTCTGGGGCCAATGCGATTGCGCCGGCTGCGGGCGGGGCTGGAATGCGAAGCCGAGCTTCCTTTATCTCTTCCGCATCTTCCTGCCCGCGACGACGGATTGTCCCGCCCGACAATATCTCAAGCTCGGCTACAGCGCGCATCCGGTCAAGCGCCACCGCCATCAGCTGGGCCTGCCGCGTGACGCGCAGGTCGAGGTGCTGCGCGTGCTGGCCATGGCGTCGGGCCATCTTGCCTGCAGGGCGGAACAGGCCGCGCATCGCCGCCTGATCCGCGCCCATCCCGAGGCCGTGGTGCCCGCCGCCGAACTCGCAGGCGCGATGAATGTGGTGCGCGAGATCTATCGCCCGGGCCTGCTGCCGGTGATCGAGGCCGAACTCGACCGCATCGCGGCTGAGGCGGACCAGACCCCCGTCTGACATCCCTTACGCCTTTCAGATCATCCCCCGCGCCGCCCCTTGCGGCGCGGCCCATCCTTCCATGCCGAGGCACCACCCATGACCCAGCATCAACCCGTCCCGCAGTCTGCTCCGAAGACATCCGCCAAATCCGCCCAACCCGGCTGGAGCTATCTCGCCCATAAACTGCTGCAACGCCTGCAGGATCACGAGGACCTGCCAAACCCTGACGCGGATGCCACCGACGACGACCCGGCCCGCATGCCAGACCCGACGCCACCCGCGCTGACCAGCCACACCCTGCTGACGGGCCTGCGCCTTGCCGCCAGCTTTGCCAGCCAGGCCGCCGTCAATGCCACGATCGCGCCCAACGCCATCACGCTGTTGCGCGGCGTCACCGCCGAAGACTGGCCCGCGCTGCACTACATCCTGCCCTGCCTTCTGCCCGCGATCTGGCAGATCCGCGAGCAAAAGCCCCAGGACAGCTTTCCGATCCGGCGCCTGCCGCCGCGCTGCCTGCGCCTGATCCCTATTGGCAGCGGCGATCGCCCCGCCGATCTGGCGCGCCTGCTGATGATCGGTCTCGACAGCGCCGCGCCTTTGCTGATCGTGCTGGCCGGCGGCGCGCTGCCCGAGCCGCGGCTGCAGGACCGCATGCAGGTCATCGACTTCGCCCCCGTCGACGCGCAGGTCCTGCAGGCGCTGCTGTCGCGCACCCATCCGCCGGCCAGGCCCGGCGACAGCGCCGCGTTGCAGATGGCGATGAACGGCTTTCACCCGGGCATGGCCGATCTGCTGATCGCCCTGCGCGGCGCCACGGTGGCCGAGGTCGCGCACAATCTCGCCGCCCTGCGCGCAACGCGCGAGCGGGCTCCCGATGACCCGCCGCATCTCGACGACATTGGCGGCGACAGCCCGGCGCTGAGTGCCGCCCGCGCCATGGTCGCCGATCTGCAGCTCTGGCGCGCGGGCACGCTTGGCTGGCATGATCTGACCCGGACGGTGCTCTTTCACGGCCCGCCCGGCACCGGCAAAAGCTGGCTGGCGCAGGCCATGGCGCGGGCGGCGGGCTTTGCCGCCGTCCCGGCCAGCTTTGGCGAATGGCAGGCGGCAGGTCATCTGGGCGATATGCTGAAGGCCATGCGCGCGAGTTTTGCCGAGGCCCGCCGCCGCGCCCCCGCCATGCTGATCCTGGATGAGCTCGACGCCGTTGGCACCCGCACCGATCGCGGCCCGCATCAGAACTACCGCGTCATGGTGATCAATGCGTTTCTGGCGCTGATGGACGGCATCGCGCGGGAAGAAGGCGTCGTCGTGGTCGCGACCTGCAACCACGCCGAGCTGATCGATCCGGCGGTGCTGCGCCCGGGCCGGTTCGACCTGGCGCTCGCCGTGCCGCTGCCCGATGCCGCGACGCTGGCGGGCGTGCTGCGCCGCCATCTGAACCTGCCGGACCCCGAGATCCGCGATCTGGCGCAGCGCGCGGTTGGGCACAGCATGGCCGATCTGGACGCCGCGCTGCGGGGCCTGCGCGGAGAGGCCCGCCGCGCCGGGCGCCCGCTGACGGCCGATGACCTGCGCGCGGCTTTTGGCGCCGACGACGACCCCGCGATCACGCAGCGCATCGCCATCCACGAATGCGGCCACGCGCTGGTGACGGCCGCCCTCGGCCATGGCCAGATCCAGCACATCGCGCTCGACCGCGCCGGCGGCCAGACCCGCATCCGCCGCGCCCCGCGCGCCGGCCTGATCGCCGATCACAGCGATCTGCTGGCCGAACTCATGGCCGGGCGCGCCGCCGAGCGGCTGGTCTTTGGCACGATAACCTCGGGCGCCGGCGGTCCCGAGGACTCCGATCTGGCGCTGGCGACCCGTGTCGCGCTGGCCATCGAGACCCGCTTCGGCCTCGGCACCGAGGGCCCGCTCTGGCTCGGCGAGGCCACCGACTGGCTGCAGGACAAAGCTATCCGCCACCGCCTGCGTGCCCGCCTCGAGACGGCAGAGGCGGAGGCGTTGGGGATTCTTACCCCGCATCGCGCTCTGCTCGAGGACATGGCCCAAACCCTCGCCACCCGCCGCGAACTCTCCGGCCAAGAGGCAGAAGAGTGGCTCGAGCAGGTCAGGAGGGATGAGGCCGTGGTCGCAACGCCCGCGCCGGAATGCGGGCCGTCGCCAGTCGCCGCTTCTCAGCCTCCGGCCTGCCGAACAGGCTGAGAAGCGCCGAACCCGGCAACCAGCCCGGACCGATCAAAGCGGCTCAACCAGCCCTCGGTCTGGTCTGCCTTCGGGCAGCCGAATAGGCTGAAGACAATCGAATGCAGCAGCAGCGGCAATTCCATCACGCGCCGACAGACGCCCCAAAGCCCCCGAACATCTACTTTCCCTCCACATCACTCCACTGCGAGGTGCCCCATGCCCAAACCCCGGCCCCAAACCCCGCGCCAGATCTTCACCACCGCCCTCGCCGACTGGCAGCGCGCCTGGACCACCCACGCCCGTCACGACCGCCGCGGTGCCAGCGCAGGCTACACGACCCCGACCGGCCAAGCCCACCTCGCCGCCATGACCGACCTCGCCACCCGCATCGCCGCCATCGAGGCGCAAATTGCCAAGACCCCGGTTCGGAACCTTGCCGAGCTGCAGATCAAGATCGCCATGCTCTCCCTCGATGGTCAGATCAGAGAAGAGTTCCAGAGCAGTATCCTAGAGGATGCCATGCGCATGATAGGGGAGGCAGAGGCGTGAGGGTGCTCACCCTCAGGTCGCCGCTATCAGATTGGGGACTATGATGTCCGGAAAGTCTGGCGACAGCTTCGCTGCCAAAATTCGAATTCGCACTCCTCAAGGCACTATCAGGGTCAGGCCGCACAGAACCACGATCTAGGACAAGAAAGTTCCCGCTGGACAAGGTGACCCGCCAATTCCGTGATCCGGCACCGCACATGCTGCGGATGTCAGATTTCACCATGGCGCCGCATGGAACGACTTCTACTAGCCCTGTCCGTTCCTGTCAGCTACCAATGGCAGAACACCGCTGGGGCCATTGATGAACCCGACAGAAATTTACGACGCCCTGGCGGAAATTGCCGCGGCGCCTTTTGATCCGAACGAATTTCCCTTCGCCTTCGCCGAGGCGACGGATGCCGCGAAGGCGGCGATCTCGAAGCTGCGTGGCAGCACGAACAAATCCGACCTGCCGGGCGGCGTGCTGTTCAACCGCAAGTTCCACTATGCGCCAGCCCTTGCGGGGCTGACGGATGTCACACTGGAACAGTTGCGCAACTCGAAGAAGAGCAAGACCTCAAAACCCGCCATCTTGATCGCCACCGATGGTGATACGGTGGCGGCGGAACACCCGTCCTCCGGCGACACCTTGCATTGCCGGTTCGACGAGATCGGCGACAACTTCGGCTTCTTCCTGCCCGCTGCTGGCAAGGAACGCTATCGTGCGGTCGAGGAAAACCCGATCGACGTAAAGGCGACCGGCAAGCTGGCCCGCCTTTATGATGCGTTGATCACGGCCAACCCCGACTGGGCGACCGAGGCGCGGCGGCATGAGATGAACCAGCTGATGATGCGGCTGATATTCTGCATGTTCGCCGAGGATGTCGGCATCTTTCCGGACAACCAGTTCTCGCGCCTGATCTTCACCCATGCAGGTGACCGTGGCGAGGAGGCGCAGGCCACCATCATCGCCGCCTTCCGCGCGATGAACCTGCCGAAGGGCAAGCGCGACGGGCTGCCCTTCTGGACGGCGGAGCTGGAATACGTCAACGGCGGGCTGTTCGCGGGCCAGATCGACGCGCCGCGATTTGATGTCGTGGCCTTCCGCTATCTGCGCGAGGCGAGCGGCCTGAACTGGCGCGAAATCAACCCCGACATCTTCGGGTCGATGATCCAGTCGGTGGCCGATCCTAAGCAGCGGTCGGAACTGGGGATGCACTATACCTCGGTCCCGAACATCATGAAGGTGATCGGGCCCCTGTTCCTGGATGATCTGGACGCGCAGATCCACAACGCATGGGACAAGCCCAAGGGGTTGCAGCAGGTGCTGGACCGGTTGTCGGGCATTCGGGTGTTCGATCCGGCCTGCGGGTCGGGCAACTTTCTGGTCGTGTCCTATCGCGAGCTTCGGGCGCGGGAGACGCGGGTGCTTAAGCGGTTGCAGGACGTGACCGCGAACACGCAGGCGCCGCTATTCTCGGCCATTCCGATCACGCATTTCTATGGCATCGAGATCGCGGATTTCGCCGCCGAGACAGCCAAGCTGGCGCTGTTCATCGCCGAGTATCAGGCCAATGCCGCCTTCGCCGAGGTCTTTGGCCGACGCCCCGCAGCGCTTCCCTTGAAGGATGCGGCGAACATCCGCACCGGCAACGCGCTTCGCGAGGATTGGGAACGGGTTTGCCCTCCGCCCGCGGATGGGCAAGAGGTGTTCATCGCGGGCAATCCTCCGTTCGTTGGCTCGAATTTTCAGACCGAAGATCAAAAATGTGATCGAGACCTCCTATTCAAGGCCGAATTCAAATCCTACAAAAATCTCGATTACGTAGCTGGGTGGATTTATTTGGCTGCTCGTTATGCCGAGAAAATAAGCGGCGTTAGCTTTGCATTTGTGACTACAAATTCAGTGTCTCAAGGCCGACAGGTATCAACTCTATGGCCTAGGGTTCTTCAGAATTTAGAAATCAAGTTTGCGCACTCGTCATTCCAGTGGAAGAATAATGCTGCTGCTAATGCTGCCGTGATATGCGTTATTGTTGGTGTTGCTGGAAAAAATTCAAGCACAAAGCGCCTTTTTTCTGATGGTATTGCGGCAGAAGCTGGCGCAATTAGCCCATACCTCATTCCAATGTCGCCAGTTTACGTCGAGGGAGCGTCGCCGTCGCTATTCGACCTCCCGCGTATGGATTACGGGTCAAAACCTGCTGACGGCGGAAATCTAGTTCTTTCACCAGAAGAAATGGAGGAAATTGTCGGCGAGCACGCGGATGCCCAACGCTTCATTCGAAAATATCTGGGGTCGCAAGAGGTAGTGCGAGGTCAAACACGCTACTGCATTTGGGTAAGCGATCAAGAAGCACATGATGCACTAGAAATCCCACCTTTACGAAAACGGATTGAGGCAGTAAGGAGATTCAGGCAGGAAAGCAAAAACCCAGCAACAATACCAACTGCCGCAACCCCGCATAGGTTTTGGTTTACGGGTCCGGCTGTTCAGAAGCACGCCATCCTCGTCCCCCGCGTCACCTCGGAGCGTCGCCCCTACCTTCCAGTCGAAAAGGTCGGCGCCGATGTCATTTCCTCGGACCTGAACCAGGTGCTCTATGACGCGCCGGACTGGTGCATCGCTCTGATCGCCTCGCGCCTGCATCTGGTCTGGATCGCCACGGTCTGCGGCAAGCTGAAATCCGATTTCCGCTATTCCAACACGTTGGGATGGAACACCTTCCCAGTGCCGAAATTCACCGATGCGCAGCTTGATGCGCTGTCGGCTTCGGCCCTGAACATCCTGAAATGCCGCTGGTCGCTTTATCCGAAGACCATCGCCGATCTTTACGATCCCGAGAAGATGCCCGACGATCTGCGGGCGGTTCACCGCGAAAACGATGAGCTGCTGGAAACCATGTATATCGGACGCCCCTTCCGCAACGATACCGAGCGGCTGGAGAAACTATTCAAGCTGTATGCCGCACGGGTCAAAGCCCTTGGCGCAAAAGGGGGCCGCTGATGGTCGATATTACCTTCGGACGCTCCAAGGCCTCAACCAACGCGCTTGGCCAGCGCGAGATGCAGGCCCGCGCCTATGACGCCCGCGCGGCGCAGTTCCTGTTGCTGAAAGCCCCGCCTGCCGCCGGGAAAAGCCGCGCGTTGATGTTCGTAGCGCTGGACAAGATGCGGCATCAGGGGCTGGCCAAGACCATCGTCTGCGTGCCCGAAACCTCGATCGGCGGGTCGTTCCGTTCGACCGACCTGACAAGCTATGGGTTCTGGACCGATTGGCAGGTCGATGACCGCTGGAACCTGTGTCTGACCGGCGACGGAGCCGAGGCGCAGAAGGTCAAGGCGTTCGAGGCGTTCATGGACAGCGACGCGCCAGTGCTGGTCTGCACCCACGCGACCTTCCGTTTCGGCTTCGACAAGGTGGCGGCGGAAAAGGGACTCGAGGCGTTCGACAACTGCTTCATCGCCATCGACGAATTCCACCACGTCTCGGCATCGGACAACAACCGTCTGGGCGTAATCCTTCGCAGCCTGATCAACCGCGCCGAATGCCACATCATGGCGATGACAGGCAGCTATTTTCGCGGGGACAGCGACCCCGTGCTGCGCACCGAGGATGAAGATCGGTTCACCAAGGTAACCTACAGCTATTACGAGCAGCTGGAGGGGTATGAGCACCTGAAGGCGCTTGGCATCAACTATGCGTTCTACAAGGGCAATTACACCAACGGGCTGTCGGGCGTTCTGAACCCCGACCAGAAGACGATCATCCACATCCCGCATCGTGGATCGGCGGAGGCCTTCGACGACAAGTTCAACGAGGTGGGCCGGATTATGGATCTGATCGGCACACACAAGGGTCGTGAACCTACCACGGGCTTCGATCTGGTCGAACGTCCCGATGGTCGCGTTGTGCGGGTGGCCGATCTGGTCGATGACGGGCCGGGGCGCGACATCGTCAAGGCGGCGCTGTCGCGTGAAATCCGCGGCCCAGACGGCAAGCGCGACGATGCCGCCGATCGCGCCAAGGTGGACATCATCATCGCACTTGGGATGGCCAAGGAAGGGTTCGACTGGGTCTGGTGCGAACATGCGCTGACCATCGGCTATCGTTCTTCACTAACCGAGATTGTGCAGATCATTGGCCGAGCCACTCGCGAAGCGCCGGGCAAGCCGCGTGCGCTTTTCACGAACCTTGTGGCGGAACCGGGCGTGGAGACTGGTGCGGTGGCTGATGCCGTCAACGACATGTTGAAGGCGATTTCCGGTTCTCTGCTGATGGAGCAGGTGCTGGCGCCGAACTTCAAGTTCTACCGCCGCGAGGATGGTGACGTGCGCGCGACCGTCGAAACCGACGGTCAAGGGAATGTCATGATCGGCATCAAGGGCCTGATCGAGCCGCCCACCGACCGCGCCCGCGACATCTGCGAACAGGATATGCAGGACCTGCTGGCCAGCGCCTATCAGGAGATGGACCGTCGTGTCCTGATGCCGGACACCGCGCCAGAGGTTGCGACGCAGATGGTGCTGACCGACATCGTCGAAAGCCGGTATGAGAATCTTGAGCCAGAAGAACGCGAGTCCGTTCGCCAGCATCTGGCCGCACATATGAACATCCTGACACTGGCCCGCAAAGAGGCCGAGAAGGGCTTTGCCGAGGCGCAGGAGGCGTTCATCGGGGCGAAGCCGGACGGCGATGATGATACGCCCGACGCCATGCCAAATACCCTGATGGAGATGGTCAAGAAGTTCATCAACGTGCGCGAGATCGATATGGAGCTGATCGACAGCGTCAACACGTTCCAGGAACGCTTTGAGGTCGCGTCGAAATCTCTGGATTCGGCGCTGTTGTCGCAGGTGCAGTCGGCCATGGTCGCGCTGCGCGTCAACATGAGTGGCGATGAAGCCAGAACGCTCTGGCCCCGCATCAAGGCCTTCCGCGCGCAGATGGGCCGCGAGCCAAATGTCCATGCCGCGGACCCGCTGGAAAAGCGCATGGCCGAAGCCTTGGCTTGGCTTAAGACCGAAAAGGCGCGCAGGATGCGTGAGAGTGCTATTTGATGCGTCCGACCTTGGATGAAATTTTCGACGAGCCTGACGAGTTCGGCCTGCTAGACGTCAAGCTGCGTTCGGGTCGTGCTGCGGCAGGGACCGATAAGGGCCTGCAGGTCATCGGCCAAGTGAATGCGTTTGTCGCTACCCATGGCCGTGCGCCAAGTGTAGAGGCCGCCGATCATGATGAAATGCGGTTAGCGATCATCTGGGCGGCAATTGCTAAGGATCCATCAGCGCAAGTGATCGAGGCGGATATGCATGGTCTGCTGTCGCCACCTACGCAGCCGCAACCATCGTGGCGGGACGAACCCTTGGCAGAAGCGGTTCCAGACAGTCTGGATGATATCTTCGACGACGATGAGCTGGACGTTGACCCTTCGCTGATTACCCTTAGGCATACGACTGCAGCTGTTTACCGGCATCAGCCAGATCATCGCGCCGATTTCGTTCCCTGCCGTGATTTCGAGCAATACCGCGCCCGTTTCGAACAAATGCAAGCCATGTTGGAAGAGGGTGAACGCGAGGCAACGCCTGTCAAGAAATGGGCGGTGCTCGAGCCGCTTGAGGGCGATTTCTTCATCCGCAACGGTCTGTTGGCGCTCATAGCGGAAAAGTCTGAAATGACGACACGTGGCGGGTCGCGCGACCATCGGCTGCGCGTGATTTTTTCCAACGCGACCGAAAGTGACCCGTTGATGTCGTCATTCCGGAAATCCCTGAACGACGACAAGACGGCGCGGATGGTCCAGAAGGTCGGTCTTGGCCCTCTTGATCCCGATTGGGAAGCCGACCAGCTGGAAATGACCGGCACAATCTATGTTGCACGCTCCCGCTCCGATGATCCGACCATCAGCGAACAGCGCATGATCCTACACAAGATCGGCGTCACCAGCCAAGACGTTCAACGCCGCGTGGCCGATGCACGAAACGATCCGACATTTCTTCTTGCCCCGGTCGAGATCGTCGCAACCTATTCATTGAAGAACTTGCCCCGGCGCCGTGTCGAGCAGCTTCTGCATAAGTTTTTCGCTGCCGCACGGCCGGCGGAACTGCAGGTCGCGGATCGCTTCGGTCGCAAGGTCCACCCCAAGGAGTGGTTCTATGTCCTTCCAGAGCACGTGGGACAAGCCGCGAAACTGATCGGCGATGGGACATTGCATCAATTTTATTACGACGTCTCGAACCAAGAGATCCGCAGGAAGGCTGATGTCTGATGGCTCTCTGAATCTTGTGGTGGACGGCCAGGGATCAAGTATCTGGTCGAAGGAGAATGCCTTGCGCATAAGCACCGCTCACAGCGCTGAGCTGCCGCCTGTTTGGTGGACAGCGGGTTAACCTGATACTGGCCGAGGCACGGCGTGCTCTGGCGTGCAAGAACCTGAAGCGTCCGGATTCGTTGCCTTAGGCGGACTATACTGTGGCTTGCCACAAGCCGATTCCGGCGTCATACAATGCTGACAACCATGTTTTTCATTTACTGGCTGACCCGCTCAAAAGCCTGTTTCTCGCTGTTTTTGGTCATTTTCTCCGGCCCCTACCGCCGGAGCCATATATCTTGCCCATACCGCTACGCTCGCGGGCAAGATCATGCCTGATCCCAATAAAATCAACATCCTACCTCAAATGCTCGGTTGAGCATTCACCCGTGCAGACCCGACAACACGTTTGACTTAGCGGTCAAAAATCGGTCAAACGCAGGGGTTGCTCATGCCGCATACCAAGATCACGCAGGCCTATGTTGACGGCCTGCCCTACCAGGATTCCGGGACGCTCTGGGTCCATGACACCGAACTCGCCGGGTTCAACCTGTCCATCGGCCAGCGCACGAAAACCTACTACGCCGCAGGCGAGCACGGGAACCGCTTCATCCGCGTGAAGATCGGCCGCGCCGACGTGACGAAGGCGAATGAGGCGCGCGCCGTCGCGCGTGACGTGCTGCTGCCGGAAATCCGTCGCGGTGTTGATCCGCGAGCGAAGCAGCTATCGGACGACGATCAGACCTATTCGCGCATCCTCGCGGGCATCCGCGAGGCCCGCCCCGAAGACCTGTCAGACCAGATGGCGCGGCGCATCATTCGCGGCAAGGCGAAGCGGCGCGCGGATGAACTGACGGTTGGCCAGGTCTGGCAGATGTATGAGCAGCACAAGCGCGCCTCGATCCTTGAGGAGCAAGGCCCAGAGAAGGCACGTCGGGCGGAAACCCATATCACCCAGCAGAGGCGCTATCTGTTGAACGGCTTGCAATAAGGACCCCGCTTCTGGGGTGATCGGCGTCCAAAAGGGACCCCACCGACCGGGGGTTGGGTCCATTGTGCCTTCGATGATTATCGGAGGCCGAGCACGGGATGCTGATC
>NZ_WMIF01000029.1 GCF_009711185.1 Paracoccus limosus | reverse complement strand
CCGAAACGCAGGCCCGCGTCGGCTGCGCCAGCTGGAAAGCTACGCCGCCACGGGCCTGCTCAACCGCGCGCCAAAGGGGTCACTTTTGGGCGCCGATCGGGGGGGCCGTTTGGATGCCGATTGACAATCAAGGCCTTGGAAAGCCCCCGGGTCCGGGGCGTGTTCCTGGAATATCAGGAAGAAATCGGCCGCGACCGGCCGCGCGAAGCTGACAACCGGCTGTCTGTTCTGTCGGCGGTGTTTACCTATGCGGCGCGCAAGGGCCGGCTCAAGGACAACCCGCTGGCGGGCTTCGAGCGCATCTATTCCGGCGACCGCTCCGAGATGATCTGGACTGCTGCCGATATCGCGACCTTCATGCAGGACGCGCCATTGGAGCTGCAGCAGGCGCTGATTCTGGCGCTGCACACCGGCCAGAGGTATGGCGACTTGATCCGCCTGCGGTGGGCCGACTTCCAAGGTGAGACGATCAGCCTGCGCCAGAACAAGACCAAGGCGCGCGTGACAATCCATGTCTCGCAGGCTCTGCGGTGGATGCTGGACAGTATGGGCCGGGCAGGGCCTTACATCCTGACCCGCGCCGATGGGCGCCCGTGGTTTACCGAAGGCAACGACAAGGAGCTGGGCAAGCAATGGTCGGCCCATATGGTTGCCTGCGGTCTGCGGCCGGAGGGCTATGCCGAGTTGCCGAAGGCGAAGAAGGCCGAGTATCTGCGCTTCAATGATGTGCGCGGCACGGCTGTCACGCTGCTGGCCGAGGCTGAAAATGGCATCCCGCAGATCTGCGCCGTTACCGGCCACACGCTGCAATCGGCCACCCGGATCTTGGAGAAATATCTCGCCATGACCCCGGCGCTTTCCAGGGCGGCAATCTTGGCATTTGAGAACAGCCCGGCAACAGCATTTGCAAACCGGCTGCAAACTACCGCAACTCCGGGTAGGGAGGCGATCTAATTGCCTAGTATCTTCAATGAGATAAATGGCGGACCCAGAGCGATTCGAACGCCCGACCCCCAGATTCGTAGTCTGGTGCTCTATCCAGCTGAGCTATGGGTCCGCTGTGAGGCGGTTATCTAGAGATAGGTCCGGGGGGGTGCAAGGCCGAAAATGCATCGCGGCGCAGAAAAGTTTTCGCGCCCGCGGAAAATACTGAAATTGCTTAGGAATCACTGCCATCTTCGCGCAGCGACAGGCCGGCCAGCTCGCGCGGCAGGGTCAGGCAGAACTGCGTGCCCTCGGAATCGCTGCGCAGCAGCTCGAGTTTGCCGCCGTGGTTGCGCACCAGATCGGCGGCAATGGCCAGACCCAACCCGGTGCCGCCCTTGCGCGAGCCGCCTGAGAACGGCTGGAACAGGTAATCGCGCGCTTTTTGCGGCAGGCCGGGCCCGGTGTCACCGACGCGGATGAACCAGCCCGATTCGTCCTCGCCGGCGCCGATCTCGATGGTGCCGGGCTGGCGCGTGGCCTCGATGGCCTGACGGGCGTTGCGCACCAGATTGGACAGCACGCGGAACAGCTGGTCGCGATCGGCGCGGATCATCAGGCCCGCCGGCACGTCGGTCAGGAACTCGATGCTGCCCGCGCCATCCACCCTGTCCGAAGCCAGGGCCTCGGCCTCGGTCACCTCGGTTACAAGCGAGGCAAGGTTGAACCGCGACAGCGACGGTGCCGGCTCTTTGGCCTTGCCAAAGGCCAGCGTGGTCTCGCACAGGTTCACGGCGCGGCTGATCGAGTTCACCAGTTTCGGCGCGGCACGGCGCACGGCGGGATCCTCGCTGGTCTCCAGCCGGTCGGCAAAGATCTGCGAGGTGGTCAGGATATTGCGCAGGTCATGGCTGATGCGGGCGACGGCCTGACCCAACTGGGCCAGCCGTTCCTTTTGCTTCAGGGCCGAGGTCACCGTGCGCTGCATCGCCGCCAGCGCGGTCTCGGCCTCGTTCAGTTCCGAAAGCCGGGCAGTGGGCGTGATGATCGAGCGCGCGTCCTCGGGGGCATTGGCATAGGCGGTCATATGGCTGATGACGCGCCGAATCGGCACCAGCAGCAGCCGCTGCGCCGCCACGTTCAGCAAAAGCGCCGTCAGGATCGAGAATGCGGCCGAAATCGCCAGCAGGCGCAGCCCATAGTCGATCATCTCGGTGCGCAGCCGGGCGGTGTCCATGGTGATCTCGATCAGTTGGCCGGCCTGATTGACCGGGGCGCCGATAACGCGGATCACGCGATTCTGCGGTTCCAGCAATTGCGCCAGCGCATCGCGGGCCGAGGTCCAGAAGGGCTGGGCGCGCAGGTCGTAGGTGGCCGAGATCGGATGCGGAATCGGCGAGGACAGCACCAGCTGGCGCACATCGTTGCGCCGCAGCACTACGTTGAACACGCCGGCATTCTCCAACAGCTCGGATTCCACGTCCGAGGCCAGCGTTTCATCGGTGGCGAGCTGCGCCAGACTGGCGATCTGGGCGCGCTCCAGCCGTGATTCCAGATAATCCAGCCGGTAGTTCGCCAAAGACGGCAGCAGGATCAGCAGCTCGGCAAGAAGCACGAAAATCCCGGTCAGCAGCGCGAATCGCCCGGAGAGGGTATTGAGGGACATGTCGATCTGCTATTCCACCCCAGTTCCTGGTGTCGCTGGTTCCACATAAGCCTTTGCCGGGCGCAGTTCAAACCTGCGTGACTGCCCATGGGTTCCCTGAGCGCTGCTCCGATGTGGAATTGGACATTGATTTCTGCCCCGGACGGGGCGGTTGTGGTTGACTCGCGGGCGGGCTGCGACTATGCAGCGGGCCTCGAATAGACCGGCGCGTCTTGCGTGGGCCTCTTGCCCATACCCTGACACGCCCTGACCCGGAGTTTGAAGATGTCGAAACGCACCTACCAGCCGTCGAACCTGGTTCGCGCCCGTCGCCACGGCTTCCGCGCGCGCATGGCGACCAAAGGCGGCCGCCGCGTTCTGAACGCCCGCCGCGCCAAGGGCCGCAAGTCGCTCAGCGCATAAGCCTGCAGCGCCGCGAGGCGTCTGGGCAATTGCCGATGGTCCGGCCTGACAAAGATGCCGCCGCCGAATCGCCGTCCCCCGTGGATGCGGTCGGGGCGGCTTCCAGCGTTTCGGACAGCCCCGGTCCGGTCCGGCCCGAGGTCCTGCGCAAGCGGGCCGATTTCCTGCGCGCGGCCTCGGCCCGCCGGCAGGGGACGGCCGGCTTTCTGCTGCAGGCCCGGCGGCGCGGCGATGATTCCGCGCTGATCCGCATCGGCTTTACCTGCTCGAAAAAGATCGGCAACGCCGTTGCCCGCAACCGCGCCAAGCGCCGGCTGCGGGCCTTGGCGCGCGAAATCCTGCCGGTCGGCGGGCAGCCGGGCTGGGACTATGTGTTGGTCGGTCGCCCCGGCGCCACGATCGAACGCGATTTCGCCGCACTGCGTCAGGATCTGGAACAGGCGCTGCGCCGCATCCACGGGCAGGGGCCCGGACCGGGGGCCGGGGCATGAGCCCGCTGGCGCAGGTCGTGGCCTTGCCGGTGCGCGCCTATCGGCTGGTCGCCAGCCCTTGGGTCGGCCATGGCTGCCGGTTCCAGCCGACCTGCTCGGCCTATGCGCTTGAGGCGCTGGAGCGGCATGGTGCGTTCAAGGGCGGCTGGCTGACCCTGCGCCGCATCGCCCGCTGCCATCCTTGGGGCGGGCATGGCCATGACCCGGTGCCGGGATCCGAGGACTGACGCCCGGCGTCATCCGTGATATGAAGCCGCGACAAGGAGCGGGAGCGATGCGCGACGAGATCGACGATCAGGACGAGACGCAGGACGAGATTCACCCGCTGTTTCGCGGCGCGCCGTCCTCGACCGAATTCCGCAAACTGCGCAAGCGTCTGGTGCGCGAAACCCGTGCGGCCATTGAAACCTATGACATGATCCGGCCCGGCGACCGCTGGCTGGTCTGCCTGTCGGGCGGCAAGGACAGCTATACGCTGCTGGCCGTCCTGCATGAGCTGAAATGGCGCGGCCTGCTGCCGGTCGAACTCTTGGCCTGCAATCTGGATCAGGGCCAGCCGGGGTTCCCGGCCACCGTCCTGCCCGAATTCCTGACCGACCGTCAGGTCGCCCATCGCATCGAATATCAGGACACCTATTCCATCGTGAAGGAAAAGGTGCCCGAAGGCCGGACCTATTGCGCGCTCTGCTCGCGCCTGCGCCGTGGCAACCTTTACCGGATCGCGCGCGAAGAGGGCTGTCAGGCCGTCGTTCTGGGCCACCACCGCGACGATATCCTTGAAACCTTCTTCATGAACCTGTTCCACGGCGGCCGGCTGGCCTCGATGCCGCCGAAGCTTCTGAACGAAGAGGGTGACCTGAACGTGCTGCGGCCGCTGGCCTTCATCGCCGAGGCCGATTGCGAGAAATTCTCGCGGCTGATGAACTATCCGGTGATTCCCTGCGATCTGTGCGGCAGTCAGGAAGGCTTGCAGCGCATGCAGGTGAAACGGCTGCTGGACGAATGGGAAACGCGCAGCCCCGGCCGCCGGCAGGTGATGTTCCGGGCGCTGATGAATGTGCGCCCCTCGCATCTGCCCGATCCGAAACTGTTCGATTTCAGCGCGCTGGATCCGTCGGATTTTAAGGAAAAACCGGCCGGAGACGTGCCGGTGCTGCGCGAACTTTAACGGAACGAAAAGCGGATCGGTCTAGGCTCGGGTCAGGAAACTTGATTCGGGACGAATGATGGCCAACGCAATCGCATCTGCGGCATCCAGATTGATGCAGATCGTCAAGGGCGGCGCGACCGGGCAGCCGGGGCGGGACCGCTCGCGCGCGGTGCTGGTGCTCAGGGTGGAAAACCGCGACCTGCTCTGCACCAGCCTTGGCTCGGCGCTGCTGGACCGGATGATGGAGATGATGGCGCTGCGCCTGACCAGCGAGCTGCGCTTTCTGCCGCAGGACCGCTTTCCCGGTCAGGCCGAACTGTGCGGGCCGATGTTGCGTCGGCGCACCGGCGCCTTGCCGGGTCTGCTGGCGCAGCTGGGGGTGATCTGCCGGTCGGATTTCGACCTTGGCGATATCCGGGTCACGCCGGTGGTCAATGCGGTGATCGTCGGTGATGAGCGTGGCGAGGCCGAATTGCAGGCGCTCTACCGCTTTGGCCGCGAAGCCTTGGCGGCTTGCAGCCCGCTGACCCCCACCGGTCAGATCCGTTTCGTCGAATATCCCGATGGCGACGGCCTGCCGCTGGGCGGGGCCGAGCCGCTGTTTGCCGCCGATCAGATCGCGCTGCGCTATCAGCCGCAGATCTGCTGCGACACCGGGGCGCTGGTGGCTTTGGCCGTGGTGGCCGAGGTGATGCATCCCGAACTGGGCCGGCTGGATTTCGAGGATGTCGCCCCCCGCCTTGGCCGCGAGGCACTGGCCGATTGCGCGCGCCTGATCCTGCGTCAGGCACTGGCCGCGCTGGCGGGCTGGGACAGGCTGGGCCGCAGCGTGCCCTTTGTTTCGGTTTCGCTGAGCGACCGCGAGCTGGCCGATCCCGGCCTTGCCGATGCCCTCCTGTGGGAGCTGGACCGGCTGGACATGGCCCCCGACCGCATCGAGATCGAGGTGACCGAGCCTTTGGGCCGGGTCGGTGGCCGGGTGCCGGTCACATCGACGCTGCAGCGGCTGGCCGCCGCCGGTTGCCGCATCGCCGTCGGGAATTTCGGTCAGGCCAGCGCCGGGCTGGACGATCTGCGCAGCTTTTGCGTCGGCCGGGTGCGGATCGGCCGCAGTTTCGTCGCCGGCTGCGACCATCGCGCCGACCAGCAGCGGATGATCCTTGCCATTCTGGCGCTGGCCGAACATCTGCGGCTCAAGACGCTGGCCGATGGCGTGCTGAACCTTGAGGAGAAATCCTTCCTGTCGCAGATCGGCTTCAACGCCGTGCAGGGCAGGGCGGTCTCGCCGCCGCTGACGGCCAGCGAAACCGACGATCTGCTGCTACGCCACGATGATGAGTTGCCGCGGCCCTTCATCCTGAAGCGGAAAGCCTGACACTAGGCGTGGGGCGGGCCGGGGCGTGGGAGACGCGCTGCGGGTTTTGCCCCCCGCCGGCGAGGGATCATGCCGTCCCGGATTTCCGGGCCGCGCGGGCGGGCGCTCCGGGCGGTTATGACACATTGCGCTCGCGGCTGAGCCGGCGTGGTCCTGGTGCCCTTCGTAGCTTGGGCTGGTGCTTGGCCGCTATCTCAACTCTCAAAGCGACCTATGGACGCGCTCCGAACTGAAACGGTGCCCCCGGGAGCAGGAAAGGGGCGTCCGTTCGGCGCATTGATAGCAGCGCAGACTCGCACATCGCGAGGCACGGCGACGAGGATGCGCAGGCCCGAATGCCCCTGACAATCGCCGATGCGCATAGGCCCGACGTCGTTCTAAGCCCCGGATTCTCGACTGCTGCTTAACTCAGGCCTGCCGCCTTGGCGCAGTAACCACCGCCTATGCGCGGGCCGTGGTCTTTAAATGATCTCATGTTGTTATAGGCGGGAACCCGCTCCAGACCCGACAACGGCTGATCGCGGTATCCCCACCCGCGCTGGCGGCAAATTAACATCATGTTACGTATCGGTGCCAAAGGATATTTGACGTAAGGTCCACTGCCTGCGAGTTATGAGCCATCACATGTGGCGCGGGGGAAATGGCGCCATCAGGGGAGGAATGCTTATGAGCGCTTCATCGACCGGCGTGTCGAAGGGTCGGAGTCAATCAAGCAAGGCCGCGGCCAGCGGCTGGATTGGCTCTGCGCTGGAATATTACGATTTCTTCATCGACTGCGGCCTCGCTGGTGTTCCCGCAGGTGTTCTTTCCTTCGGAGAACCCGCGCACGGCGATCATCGCCTCGCTGGCGACCTATGGCGTGGGCTATATCGCACGCCCGATCGGTGCCTTCGTTCTGGGCCATTGGGGTGACACCCATGGCCGCAAGAACGTGCTGATCCTGTGCATGTTCCTGATGGGCATCTCGACCCTGCTGGTCGGCTTGCTTCCGACCTATTCGCAGGTCGGCATCCTTGCCCCGATCCTTCTGGTCGTGCTGCGCCTGATCCAGGGCTTTGCCGTTGCCGGCGAGATCTCGGGCGCCAGCTCGATGGTGCTTGAGCACGCGCCGATCGGCCGCCGCGGCTTTTTCGCCAGCTTCACGCTGCAAGGCGTGCAGGCCGGCCAGATCCTTGCCGCCGCCGTCTTTCTGCCGCTGGCGCATTTCATGCCCGACGACGCCTTCAACAGCTGGGGCTGGCGGGTGCCGTTCCTGCTGAGCTTCGTGGTCATCGTCGCCGGCTGGATCATCCGCCGCGAGGTCGAGGAAACCCCGGCCTTCCAAAAGGAAGAGGCCCGGCAATCGGTGCCGCGCTCGCCGGTGATCGAGGCGATCCAGACCAGCTGGCCCGACATGATCCGCGTCATCTGCATGGCGCTGATGAACACGATCCCGGTCGTCGCCACCGTCTTTGGTGCCGCCTATGCGGTGCAGGCAGCCTATGGCATCGGTTTCCCCAAGGACGTCTATCTGTGGATCCCGGTGATGGGCAATATCCTCGCCTGCGTCATCATCCCGATGGTGGGCAACCTGTCGGACAAGATCGGGCGCCGTCTGCCGATCATCGTCGGTGCGCTGGGTTCGGGCCTGCTGGCCTTTGGCTATCTCTATGCCATCTCGATCCATTCGGTGCCTCTGGCGATCCTGATGTCGCTGCTGATGTGGGGCGTGGTCTACCAAGGCTACAACGCGACCTTCCCCAGCTTCTATCCCGAGCTGTTCCCGACCCGGACCCGTGTGTCGTCGATGGCGATCTCGCAAAACATCGGCACCACGATCACCGCGCTGCTGCCGGCCCTGTTTGCCACCGTGGCGCCTCCGGGTTCGACCAATGTGCCGATGATGGTGGGCTCGATCGCCTTTGCCATCACCTGCATCGCGGCAGCGGCGGCCTTCTCGGCGCGCGAGACCTTCCGGGTGCGCATGGAGGATCTGGGCAAGCCCGACGCCGTGCCGCTGGACCCGCAGACCTACGAGCACCTGCGCGCCGAGGCTCTGGCCAACCGCTGATCCGGCTATAAGGACTGGAAGGGCCCCGCCACGCGGGGCCTTTTCCTTTTTCCGAAACGGAGACAGTTCTTTATCGGGCACAAGGACAGGCCCTGAACAGGCGGCCGCTCATGAATCGGTTGGGCGCGTCCCACTCGATCCGAACCGGGCATCGGCAAAGCCTGCGGCAAAAGCCGCGCTCAGCGTCGCCCGGTCCAAAGGCTCGATCCAGGGCAGGCGGCCAAGGATGCGGACATTGCCGAGCTCGGCGATGATCCGCGCTGTCGCCTCTTCGGCCGCGCCGATCAGGGCGACGCCCAGCACCGGGACATGGCGGTCGCGCAACGCCCTGAGCGACAGCAGCGTGTGGTTGATGGTGCCCAGCCCGGTGCGCGCGCACAGCACCACCGGCCGGCGCCAGTGCGCGAACAGGTCCAGAAAGGTGATCTGCCGCGTCAGCGGCACCATCACCCCGCCGGCACCTTCGATCACCAAGGGGCCGGGCAGGCGCGGCACCGCCATTGCCATGGGCGCGATGGCGATGCCCTCGATCTCGGCCGCCCGCTGTGGCGAGACGGGGCTGCGCAGCCGATAGCTTTCGGGCAGGATGCGGTCGGCGCCTAGCCCGCCCAGTCGCATCACCGCTGCGCTGTCGGTTTCGTCATCGAGCCCGGCCTGAACAGGTTTCCAATAGCTGGCCCCCAGCCATGCGGCGAGGCCGGCGCTGAACACGGTTTTGCCGATGCCGGTGTCTGTCCCGGTGACGACAATGGCGCTCATGTGGCGGTGGCGCAGCTGGGGCAGGCGGGGGCCGGCTGCGGCCGCGCCGCGCGCATTCCCAGTTCGGCCAGCATCATCGCATCGCGGTCACGGCCCGGGTTTTCGGTGGTCAGCAGCACGTCGCCGGTAAAGATCGAGTTCGCCCCGGCCAGAAAACACAGCACCTGCGCCTCGTCGCTCATGGCGTTGCGCCCGGCCGAAAGCCGCAGCACGCTTTGCGGCATCAGCAGGCGGGCCAGCGCCACCAGCCGCGCATAGGCGATCGCCCCCGCCGGTTCCGCCATGGCCATGACCGGCGTACCCTCGATCCTTTGCCACATGTTCAGCGGCACGCTTTCGGGGTGATGCTCCAGCCCGGCCAGCATGACCAGCATCGAGATGCGGTCCGCGACCGTTTCGCCCATGCCGACGATGCCGCCGCAGCAGACCTTGATGCCGCCCGCCCGGACATGGGCCAGCGTCTGCAGCCGGTCGTCCATGCTGCGCGTGGTGATGATCCGGGGGTAGAACTCGCGCGAGCTGTCGATGTTGTGGTTGTAGTAATCCAGCCCGGCCCCGGCCAGCTGTTCGACTTGCGGCGGGGTCAGCATGCCCAGCGTGACGCAGGTTTCCAGCCCCAGCGCCTTGACCCCGGCGATCATGGCGCAGACGGCATCCATGTCGCGGTCTTTGGGGCTGCGCCATGCCGCCCCCATGCAAAAGCGGGTGGCGCCGCCGTCGCGGGCGCGGCGGGCCTCAGCCAGCACGGCGTCGACCTGCATCAGCTTGCCCGCCTTGACGCCGCCCTCCCATTTGGCGCTTTGCGCGCAATAGCCGCAATCCTCGGGGCAGCCGCCGGTCTTGATCGACAAAAGCGTCGCCGTCTCGATCTCGGCGGGGTCGAAATTCCGCCGGTGCACGGTCTGGGCGCGGAACAACAGCTCGGGAAAGGGCAGGTCGTAAAGTGCCCGCGCCTCGGCCTCGGTCCAGTCGTGGCGCGGGGTGTCGGTCGCGGCGCTCATCGACCGAACCTCGCCGCCAGCCGCGCGGGCATCAGCGCGGCGCCTAGTGCCACCATGGCGATATTGATCAGATCGCCCAGGATGAAGGGCGAAAAGCCAAAGGCGACGACCTGTCCGGCGGGGACGTAAAGGCCCAGCCAGGGCAGGCCGAACCCGTAGGTGACAGCAAGCCCCGCCAGCATCGCCAGCACCTTGCCAATCATGCCCCGACCACGCGCCAGCGTGCCCGTGACCCAGCTGGCCACCAGATAGCCCAGCAGATAGCCGCCGGTCGGGCCGACCATATAGGTCAGACCGATGCCACGCTCGGGCGTGCCGGAAAACACCGGCAGTCCGGCGGCGCCCGCCGCCAGATAGGTCAGGAAGGTCGCCGTGGCCATGCGCGGCCCCAGCGCGATGGCCAGCCCCATGACCGCCAGCGTGTGCAGCGTCATCGGCACCGGCCAGGACGGCACATGCAGCTTGGCGCAAAGTGTGATCAGCGCGACGCCGGGAATGATCGTCGCCACGATCCGGGTCAGGGCGCGGACATTCGGCCGGGCGAGGGTGCTTGTCTGGCTCATGGTCTCTCTCATATTATAGATAATCTGTAGTGATATCTATAATGAATCCAGAAACCCGGCAGGTCCGCAAGTGGTGTAATAGATAATTCTAGCCGACTATCGCGAAAGCATCGCGCTTGCGCCCGCCCGCCACGGGAACCGGGCGATGTCCGACCCATTGCACATGGCGCGCCAGCGTCGCGCAGGCGGTGTCGATGTCGCCCTTGCGCAGCGCGACGAGGATGGCGCGGTGGTCGTGGTCGGTGCGGGTTTCCCAATCCGATTGCCAGGCCGAGAACAGGAATCGCGCGCTGGCCGCGTGCAGGTCGTCGATGGCGGCCAGCAGGCGCGGCATCCGGCAGGGTTCGATGATCAGCCGGTGAAAGCGCCGGTTGGCTTCCTCCCACGAGCGCACGTCATGGGAATCGTCGCCGGCCTTGGTCGCTTCTTCGGCGGCATCCAGAATGGCCGGGGTCAGATGCGGCGCAGCGTGGCGCAGGGCCAGCACCTCCAGCGCGGCGCGCATCTCGGCGACCTCCTTCACCTCGGACAGGTCAAAGGCGGCGACCCGGACACCCCGGCGCGGTTCGCTGACCGCCAGCCCCTGCGCCTCAAGACGCCGGAAGGCCTCGCGCACGGGGACGTGGCTGGCGCCGAATTCCTCGGCGATGTGATCTTGCCGCAGCCGGGCGCCCGGCGCGATCTCGCCCGCGATGATGCGGTCGGCGAGGCTGCGGCTGATGCGCGCGGCCAAGGTCTCTTCGGATTTCGTGCTCATGTTTTATAGATAATTTGTGGGGCGACGATTGTCGATGCCTGTTTGCGCGCGACGAAGCGGGGCGCAGGGATGCCCGGCGCCGTCGGGCGCCGGGCCTTGGGGTCAATAGGCGCGGGCCAGATCCTGCGCGGCGCCGGTCGCCTTGCGATGATCGTCGAGCACGGCGCGGGCGGCATCGCGCAGCAGCGCGACATCATGCGGCCCGGCAACGACACGATGGCCGCGGGCGAAAAGGTCGCGGGCGCTGGCCCCGGCATGGGGCACCGTGCCCAAGATCTTGCCGGCGGCACGGATCGCGGTCTCGGCCCGGCGCACCAGTTCCTGCACATCGGCATGATCGGTCTGTTCCAGCCGGCCGATCGAGCCCGCCAGATCGTTCACGCCGATAAAGATGATGTCGGCCCCCGGCGTCGCCGCGATCTCGGCGATATTGGCGACGGCGACATGCGATTCCACCTGCAGCGCGATCAGCATTTGCTGGTTGGCCTTGTGGATGTAATCGGGTTCCAGCCCAAAGGTCGAGGCGCGCACCACGCCGGCGGCATAGCCGCGAATGCCCTGCGGCGGGTAAAGGCAGGCGGCGACGGCCGCGCGCGCCGCCTCGGCCGTCTCGACCGAAGGGATCATCACCGATTGCACGCCCGCATCCAGCACGCGTTTCAGGAAGACGTGGTCGTTCCACGGCACCCGGACCATGGCCGGGGTCGGCGTGGTCTCGATGGCGCGCAGCGTCTCAAGGATCTCGCGCGTTTCGCCGATGCCATGCTCATGATCCGCCAACAGGAAATCAAAGCCGATATGGCCTAGGATCTCGGCAGTGGTGGGCGAGCCGCCGCCCACCCAGCACCCATAGGCGGGCTGGCCGGCAAGCAGGCGTTCCTTGAGGCGGTTCTTGCTAAACATCTTTGTCATCCGGGTCGAAGGGGAACCGCGCGACACCACGCCGCGCGGCTTTGGGCGATCAGCCGCTCAGTTGCCGCCGCGCGTTCTGGCGATGGTGTCGTTGAGCAGTTTGACCAGTTCGGGGTTGGCGCTGGCCGAGAATTTCTCGGCGACCGGCGCGGTCTTGTCGCGGAAGCGTTGCAGCTCTTCGGGGGAAAGTTCGGTGACCTCCATGCCGGCGGCCTTGAGATCGGCGACCGCCTTGGCATCGGCATCGCGGGCCAGCTGGCGCTGGTAGGTGCCGGCCTCGGCTGCGGCGTCCTGCAGCAGCTTCTGTTCCTCGGGGCCCAGCTTTTCCCATTGTTTCTTCGAGAACATCACCACCTGCGGGTTATAGGTGTGCCGCGTGATGGTCATGTATTTCTGAACTTCGTTCAGCTTGGCCGTCAGGATCGAGGCAGCCGGGTTTTCCTGCCCGTCGACCGTGCCGGTTTCAAGCGCGGTATAGACCTCGGGGAAGGGCATCGGCACCGGGTTGGCCCCCAGCGCCCCGAACATGTCCAGATAGATCGGCGATTGCACCACGCGGATCTTCAGGCCCGAGAGATCTTCGAGCTTGGCGACCGGGTGGCGGTTGTTGGTCAGGTTGCGAAAGCCCAGCTCCCAATAGGACAGGGCGACCAGCCCCTTGGGGTCCAGCTCGGCGGCCAGTTTCTGGCCGACCTCGCCGCTCATGACGGCATCGACCTCGGCGGGGGCGCTGAACAGGAAGGGCAGGTCCAGCAGCGCGAAATCGGGCGCGATCCCCGACAGCAGGCCGGCGTTCATCGTCGTCATCTGCAGGACGCCCCCCTGCAATGAGGTGATCGTCTGCATGTCGCCGCCCAGCATGCCTGCGGGGAACACCTTGACCTCGATCTTGCCGCCGCTTTTCTCTTTCACGATCTCGGCGAATTTGTGCATGCCCAGCACGATGGGCGAGCCGTCGGCGCCGGCGCTGGCAAAGCGGATCGTTTGCTCGCGGATCTCGGCCTGCACGGCCAGCGGCATCACCGCGGTCAGCATCAGGCCCGCCAGCATCGACTTCAGTTTCATTCGCATGTCCATATCCTCCTCTGATGGACGAAATTTCCGCTGGCTCAGCGCGAGAACCACGCCGCCGGCACGGTGACCAGACCGGGGAACAGGATCATCAGGCCAAGGATGATCAGCTGCGCCAGCATAAAGGGCGTCACGCCCCGGATCACCGTCGCCATGCTGGTGCCGGTGACGCCTGCGGTCACGTTCAGCACCGTGCCGACCGGCGGCGTGATCAGGCCGATCGAGTTGTTGATGATGAACAGCACGCCGAAATAGATCGGGTCGATCCCCGCCGCCTGCACCACCGGCACCAGCACCGGCCCAAGGATCAGGATGGTCGGCGCCATGTCCATCGCGGTGCCGACCACGACGATCAGCAGCATGATCATCAGCATCAGCAGCTTGGGGCTGTCCATGAACGGCTCCAGCAGCTGCACAACCTGTCCGGGCAGGTCGGCGATGGTGATGAGCCAGGCCGAGACCAGCGCCGCCGCCACCATGAAGATCACCACGCTGGTCACCTTGGCCGCGTTGACGAAGACGGCGTAAAGCTCGGCCGGGCGCAGTTCGCGATAGATCACGATCGACACGAACAGCGCATAGGTCGCGGCGACCACGGCGGCCTCGGTGGGCGTGAACAGGCCGAATTTCAGGCCAAAGATGATGATGACCGGCAAGCCGAGCGCCCAGAGGCTTTCGCGCAGCGCCCGCAGGCGTTCGGCGCGGCTGGCGCGCGGGCGCCGCTCGATGTCCTCGCCGCGCACGACGATCCACCACGCCACCGCCAGCGCCAGACCGATCATCAGCCCCGGCGCGATCCCGGCCATGAACAGTTTCGAGATCGACAGGTTGGTGGTGACCCCAAGCAGGATGAAGGCGATCGAGGGCGGGATGATCGGCCCGATGATCGAGGCCGAGGCGACCAGCCCGACCGAGCGCGCCTTGTCATGGCCGGCCCGCACCATCATCGGCACCAGAAGCGCCCCCAGCGCCGCCGCATCCGCCGCGGCCGAGCCCGACAGCGCCGACAGGATGCAGGCCGCGATGATCGCCACATAGCCGAGGCCCCCACGCACATGGCCGCACAGCGCCAGCGCCAGGTTCACGATGCGCTTGGACAGGCCGCCGGCATTCATGACCTCGCCCGCCAGCATGAAGAAGGGCACCGCCAGCAGCGTGAAACTGTCGGTGCCGCTGACGACGTTCTGGGTCAGGATCTGCGCGTCAAAAACATCCAGTTGCACCATCAGCGCCACGCCGCACAGGATCAGCGCATAGGCGATGGGCATGCCAATGGCCATGGCCGCGAGCAACGAGGCGATAAAGACGAGAATGGTCATTTGCGGCCTCCGGTCGCCTCGTCGTCCCCGGTGGGGATGGATTTCTGCATGGCGGCGTCGATGTCCTCCTCGCTTTCGCGGATCTCGACCAGTTCATCGTCGCCGATCCGGCCCAGAGCCGCGCGCAGCAGCTGCACGACGAACCACAGCGCCGAGGCCAGCGAGAACAGCAGCACCGGCGCATAGAACCACGCCTGACTGACGCCCAGCACCGGGGTGGTGGCGTCCAGCGTGATCAGCGCCTGCTGCCAGCCGCCCAGAAACACCAGCCATGTCGCGTAAAGCATCAGCCCGTTCGACAGCAGGAAACAGACCAGCCGCCCGCGCCGCGACAGATGCGCGACCAGCGTGTCCACGCCCAGATGCCGGCGCTCGAACAGCGCGGCCAGCGCGCCCAGAAAGACCATCCAGACGAACAGCAGCCGCGACAGCTCGTCCGAGACCGTCAGGCCGGAATTGAAGGCATAGCGCAGAACGACATTGCCAAAGACCAGAACCAGCATCACCGCCATGCACAGCGCGATGGCGGCTTCGATGGGCTTCCTGATCCAGCCGATCGACTTTTCCATTGGGTCCTCCTTTCCCGTCCCGGCGATTCGCCGGCCTCCTGACGGGGTATGTATGCGCTTACATCACATCGCCGAGATTCCTGTCAACTGTGCTAATCATCTTGCCGGGGCGGGCTGTTTGCTTATGTATGCGAATACAGGTCAGGGACACAGCGACCGGGGGAGCAGGGTGAACGCACACAGGAAAGGTCCGACCGCCGCCGATGTTGCCCGCGCGGCGCAGGTCTCGACGGCCACGGTGTCGCGCGCCTTCAACAATCCCGAAAAGGTGGCCGCCGATGTGCGCGACCGCGTGCTGCGCGTGGCCAAGCAGCTGGGCTGGTTTCCCCATCCCGCCGGGGCGGCGCTGGCCTCACGGCGCAGCTGGCTGATCGGCGCGGTGATCCCGACGCTGGACAATGATGTCTTTGCCCGGCAGGTCGCGGCCTTGCAGGCCCGCGCCATGCAAGAGGGCATGACCGTGCTGATCGGCAGTTTCAACTATGACCCCGAGCAGTCGCTGGCGCATGTGCGCACCATGCTGGCGCGCGGGGTCGAGGCGCTGGCCATCGTCGGGGAATCGCACCCGCCCGAGCTGTTCCAGATGATCGAGGCCCGCGGCATCCCCTATGTGCTGACCTATGGCTGGCGTCCCGACATCGCCCATCCCGCCATCGGGTTCGACAATGCCTGCGCCTATGCCCGCATCACCCGTCACCTGCTGGATCTGGGCCATGAACGGTTCGGCGTCATCCACCAGCCGCTGCACAACAACGAACGCGTCGGCCAGCGGTTGCTGGGCATCCGTCAGGCGCTGGCCGAGCGTGGGTTGGGCCTGCGCCCCCGGCATGTCGTCGAGGGGCCGGCACGGCTGGAGTTCGGCGCGGCGGGTCTGGAGCGCATCCTTGCGGCCGAAGGGCCGGTGCCGACCGCCATCATTTGCGGCAATGACGCGCTGGCCATCGGGGCGCTGCATGCCGCGCGGGCGCGCGGGCTGAACGTGCCGCGCGATCTGTCGATCACCGGCTTTGACGACAGCGAGATCGCGGCATGGACCGAGCCGCCGTTGACCACCTATGCCGTCGATTACGCCGCTATCGGCCAGCGCGCGGCCGAATATCTGCTGGCGCGGCTGGAGGGGCGCGCGGCCGATGTGCTGGGCGCGGTCGGCGGCGGGCTGGTGGTGCGGACCTCGACCGCGCCGCCACCGGGCTGAGGCCCGCCCGCGCCGGGCGCAAGCGGTCGTCGGAACATTCCCGCCGATGCGGAATGCCGCAAGATGACGGCGTCACCCGATGGGCTATCATCCCGCCTGTTCTCAGGTAACGGAGATTTTCCATGCAGCATTCGCATTTCGCCCTCGCCGCCGCCGCCGTAATCGGGCTCGCGCTTCCCGCGCTGGCGCAGGACACCGATTTCAGCCTGACCTATCATGTCGAGCGCACCCCCGCCGCCCGGCTCAGTATCGAGACCTGCGGCAAGACCGTCGCCGATGCCGCCGCCAGCGCCGGGCTGCAAGGCGTGACGCAAAGCTATCCCGGCCAGCTGGTGACCGTCAGCGGTGGCGCGGCCCCGCGCGGGGCCTTTGTCGTGCAATGCATCGCCGTCGGCGACACCACGGTCAGCGTGGTGCAGGGCATCGACTATCGTGCGCAAAAAGGCGCGCTGGGCGAATTCGCCGATCAGGTCTTTGCCGCGATCAAGTCGGCGGTCGAATAGCGCGCCCCCGGCCAATGCCCGGCCTGCGCCACCCGCCGCAGGCCGGGCAAAGGCGCCGAAACGGCAGGCTATTCTGTTTCGCGGCGGGATTCAGCAGTTTCGCCCCGGCCCGCAACCCCTAGGATGGGGCAGGATCCACTTGCGCAGGGGCTGACATGGACATCTCTTCCACGGTCGAGATCGGCGGCTATCAGCTTGAATGCTGTCCGATGACGGTCGCGGATATTCCGCGCCTGCACGAGCTGTCGGTCTCGGTCAGCTGGCCGCATCGCGCCGATGACTGGGCGATGGCGCTGGCCTTGGGCCGGGGCTGGGTCGCGCGCGATCCGATCGGGCGGGTGCTGGGCTCGGCCATGTGGTTTCCGCTGTCCGAAGACGTCGCCTCGGTCGGCATGGTCATCACCTCGCCGAAACTGCAGGAAAACGGCACCGGGCGCTGGCTGATGGGCCGGATCCTGTCGGAAACGGCGGGGCGGGCGCGGGTGCTGAACGCTACGAAAGAGGCCTATCGCCTGTATGTCTCGCTGGGGTTCAGGACGCTGGCCGAGGTCAGTCAAATGAACGGCATCATCACCGCCTGCCCGGACTTCCCCTGCCACGCCCGCCCGATGCGCCCCGAAGACCGCGCCGCCATCCTTGCGCTGGACGAGGCGGCGATGGGCCTGTCGCGCCGGGCGGTGATCGAGACGGTGCTGGCCCTGTCCGAAGGGCTGGTGATCGAACGCGCTGGCCGGATCGAGGGGTTTTCGCTGATGCGCCCCTTTGGGCGCGGCAGGGTGATCGGGCCGATCGTGGCGCTGGACGAAGCCGATGCGCTGGCCCTGACCGGGCCCTTTGTCGCCGCCCATCCCGGCGCCTTCCTGCGCGTCGATACCCGCGAACCGCAGGGCGCCTATCGCGATTTCCTGACGGCGGCCGGGATGACGCGCTATGACACCGTGCTGCGCATGGCGCTGGAGGCGCTGCCCGAGCCGGCGGGACCGGCCCGGACCTTTGGTCTGGTCAATCAGGCGCTGGGTTGAAGCACCGGATCAGAATTCGGCCACCTTGCCCCAGACCGAACGGTTCAGCCGTGCCGGGTGATAGGGTTTGGGATCGACGATCGGGCTTTGGCCGGTGATCAGATCGGCGATCATATGGCCCGCGCCGGGGCCGATGCCGAAACCATGGCCGCTGAAACCGGCGGCAAGGATCAGGCCGGGGATCGTCGTCTCGCCGATGGCGGGCACGCCGTCGGGCGTGCTGTCGATATAGCCCGCCCATGCGGCGCTGATGGGCAGAGCTTGCAGGGCCGGGAACAATTCGCGGGCCCGGGTCAGGGTCAGCTGGATCTGGGCTATGTCGGGGCGCGGGTCCAGCACGCGCATCCGCTCCATCGGCGTGGGCCGGTCCAGCCGCCAGCGGGCCAGCGTCTCATGCCCCGCGCGCCAGCCCTGCAACCCGCCCGGTGCCAGCGACTTGCGCCGCTTGAAGAACATCGGCAGGAATTTCGACCAGTGCCGGACCTGCTGCGGCGTCACATCGACGCGCGCCGCGCCCGAGACGGCCAGCGTATAGCCGCCGTCGCCGCGCCGGGTGATCGACACGCGGCTGGTATGGACCGCATCCGGCAACTCGGCCCCCGGCCCGACGGCCAGAATCGACGAGCGCACCGAGGCCTGCGGAAACACCAGCCCCTGCTGGCGCAAGAATGACGAGGCCCATGCCCCGCCGGCCATGACCACGGTGCGGGTGCGGATGGTGCCGCGTTCGGTCACCACGCCCGCGACCGCGCCGCCCTCCAGCTCGATGCCGCGCGCGGCGCAGGACTGGATGACGCGGCCGCCGAATTTCTGCACCCCCAGCGCCACCACCGGCGCCGCACGGGCCGGATCGGCGATGCCGTCGCTGGGCGAGAACACGCCGCCTTTCCAGCTTTGGCCGGTGGCCGCGCCGCGGACGGCCGCCTCTTGCGCGTTCAGCATATGGGTCACGACGCCTTCGCCACGGGCGAAATCGCGCCAGCGCGCCCAGCCGGCGATCTCGGCCTCGTCATTGGACAGATACAGCAGCCCGCAGCGGCGAAAGCCCGGATCCTGCCCGATATCGGCGGCCATCCGGTCCCAGAGCGCAAGGCTTTTCGTCGAGATCGGCAGCTCGCGCGCGTCGCGGTTCTGCTGGCGGCACCAGCCCCAGTTGCGGCTGGATTGTTCGGCGCCGATCCGGCCCTTTTCCAGCAGCACGACCGACAGGCCGCGTTGCGCCAGATAATAGGCGGCACAGGTGCCGACGATGCCGCCGCCGATCACCACGGCATCGGCCTGCACGGGGATGTCGGTTGCGGTCTCGATGCTGAGCAGCGGGGCGGGCATGAGCGTCTCCTTCTTGCGCGTTCAGGCTAGGCGGAACCCGCAGGAGCATGTGCCGCAAATCGCGCGACGCCGAAATTTTGTGCCGTTTCGTCCCGCAGGCGCAGAGTGCAGGTCAGGCAGGGGATTTGCCCCGCCTGTGGCGCGGACAACGGCGCCGCAGGCCGGTCCGGGCGGCATATCCTGCGCAGGGCGGGCACGCGAAAGCGGACAGGGCGGCCCAAGGGACCGCCCGCCTGTTCTGTCAGCGCCAGCCCAGTTCGGGCGCGACGTGTTTCAGGATGTTTTCGATCACATGGGCGTTGTATTCCACGCCCAGCGTGTTCGGCACCGTCAACAGCAGCGTATCGGCCTCGGCGATGGCCTCGTCGCGGGCCAGTTCCTTGACCAGCTGCCCCGGCTCGCCGGCATAGCCGCGCCCAAAGATCGAGCGGGTGTCGTTGATGAACCCGATCTGGTCCGCTTCCTTGCCGCCCCGGCCGAAATACATCCGGTCGCGGTCGTCGGTCAGCGCAAAGATCGAGCGGCTGACCGAGACGCGCGGCGTGCCTTCGTGCCCGGCCTCTTTCCACGCCTCGCGATAGTAGCGGATCTGCTCGGCCTGCTGGACGTGGAAGGGCTTGCCGTTCTCATCGTCCTTCAGGGTCGAGCTTTGCAGATGCATGCCCATCTGCGCCGCCCATTTCGCGGTCGCGTTCGAGCCAGCGCCCCACCAGATGCGGTCGCGCAGACCCGGCGCATGCGGCTCCAGCCGCAGCAGGCCCGGCGGGTTCGGGAACATCGGGCGCGGGTTCGGCTGGGCAAAGCCCCGGCCTTCCAGCAGGCCCAGAAACACCTCGGCATGGCGCCGCGCCATGTCGGCGTCGGTTTCGCCCTCGGCCGGGCGATAGCCAAAGTGTTTCCAGCCGTCGATCACCTGTTCGGGCGAGCCGCGCGAGATACCCAGTTGCAGCCGCCCCTGCGAGATCAGGTCGGCGGCGCCGGCATCCTCGGCCATGTAGAACGGCTTTTCATAGCGCATGTCGATGACGGCGGTGCCCAGCTCGATCGTCTTGGTGCGCGCGCCGGCTGCCGCCAGCAGCGGAAAGGGTGAGGCAAGCTGCTGGGCGAAATGGTGCACGCGGAAATAGGCGCCATCCGCGCCCAGTTCCTCGGCGGCGACGGCGAGGTCGATGGATTGCAGCAGGGTGTCCTGGGCGCTGCGGGTGGCGGCGCCGCGATCACTGGACCAATGGCCAAAGGACAGGAAGCCGATTTTCTTCATTTCTCGATCCTTGTTTCGCGCCCATGGGGGCGGCCTGTGTCAGCCCCGGCGCCGATGGTTGATGCAGTCTTGGGCCCGATGCCGGGCGCAGCCGCAGGCACAGAAGCCGCCACCGAAACCGGCGGCGGCATTCTGGCCCGAAGGGGCTGCGGGGTCTTGGGTCCGGTTGCTCATGCACCGAAGATAGGGGCGCGGGGCGTCGCGGCAAAGGCCGGCGGCGTTCGCCCAGACAGAACGCCAGGTTCTGCGGGCCGCTGATGGGGGAAACGCGAGGGCCGCCGCCCGGCCCGCGCCCTAAACCCCGGCGCGCAGCGGCACGCGGTCCAGCCAGCCGGGATCGAGCTGCGGCACCGAGCTGAACAGCAGCCGCGAATAGGGGTGGCGGGCGCCATCGGGCAACTGGTCGGCGCGCAAGGTATCGACCACCTCGCCCTGGCTCATCACCATGACCTCGTCGCAGATCGCCTGCACGGTCGACAGGTCGTGGCTGATGAAGACATAGGACAGGTCCAGCTCGCGCTGCAATTCCTTGAGCAGTTCGATCACCGCCGCCGCCACCACCGTATCCAGCGCCGAGGTGACCTCGTCGCACAGGATCACCTCGGGATTGGCCGCCAGCGCCCGGGCAAGGTTCACCCGCTGTTTCTGGCCGCCCGACAGCTCGCCCGGCAGGCGGTGGATCATGCTGCGCGGCAGCCGCACCATGTCCAGAAGCTCGGCGACGCGGGCCTGTTTTGCCCCGCCGCGCAGCCCGTGATAAAAGCCCAGCGGCCGGCCAAGGATGTCGCCGATGGCCCGCTGCGGGTTCAGCGCGGTATCAGCCAGCTGGAACACGATCTGCAACCGGCGCAGTTCTTCCTTGCTGCGCTGATGGGCGGCGGGTTCCAGCAGCGCGCCATCCAGCAGCACCTTGCCGCCCGCCGGCGGCAAAAGCCCGGCCATGGCGCGCGCCAAGGTGGACTTGCCCGAGCCGCTTTCGCCGATCACGCCCAGATTGCGGCCGCGATCCAGCCGGCAGCTGACATCGCGCAGCACCAGCTTGTGCGGCATCCGGTCGGGGCCGATCGGGCCGTAGCCCGCGAAGACATGCGACATCTCCAGCACCGGCACCCTGGCGGGGGCAATGTCCTGCGCGCGGGCAAAGGCCACCGGCTCGAAGGCCGACAGAAGTTCGCGCGTATAGGCATCGGCGGGGGCATGCAGGATCTGTTCGGTGGTGCCGGTCTCTTGCACCTCGCCGCCCTTCAGCACGACGATGCGGTCGGCGATCTGGGCGACGACGGCCAGATCATGGCTGACATAGACCCCGGCCATGCCGCCGGCCTTCATCACCGATTTGAAGGCGCGCAGCACCTCGATCTGGGTGGTCACGTCCAGCGCCGTGGTCGGCTCGTCAAAGATCACCAGCTTGGGCCCGCCGATCAACGCCATCGCCGCCGACAGCCGCTGCAATTGCCCGCCCGAGACCTGATGCGGGTAACGCTGGCCGATGGTGTCGGGATCGGGCAGGGCCAACGCGCGAAACAGCTCGATGGCCTTCTTGCGGGCCTCGGCCATGGGCATCAGGCGGTGGATGCGCGTGACCTCGACCACCTGGTCGATCAGCCGCACCGCCGGGTTGAAGGCGGCGGCGGCGCTTTGCGGGACATAGGCGACCTCGGTGCCGCGCAGGGCGGCGCGCTGGCGTTCGGTCATGCCGACCACGTCGCGCCCGTCCAGACGGATGGCGCCGCCGGTGATGGCGCAGCCGCGCCGGGTATGGCCCATCAGGCTAAGCGCGATCGTGGTTTTGCCCGAGCCGCTTTCGCCGATCAGGGCGACGATCTCGCCGGCGGCGATGTCGAGATCGACACCCTTGATGATCTGCAGCTTGTTGCCGGCGTCCGAGGTGGCCTCGATGCGCAGGTCGCGGATTTCGACGAGGTTCGGCATCAGGCGCTCCGATCGCGGATCTTGACGGGCAGGTTGTCGATCAGCAGGTTGACGCTGATCGTCAGGCTGGCGATGGCAAGGCTGGGGATGATGACGGCGGGGGCGCCAAAGGGCAGGCCGCCGATGTTTTCCCGCACCAGACTGCCCCAGTCGGCATAGGGCGGCTGCACGCCAAGCCCAAGGAACGACAACCCCGACAGCAGCAGCACGATAAAGACAAAGCGCAGCCCGATATCGGCCAGCACCGGGCCGGTCATGTTGGGCAGGATCTCGTGCAGGATCAGATAGGGGGTGCGTTCGCCGCGCGCCCGCGCCACGGTGACGTAATCCATGGTGTTGATATTGACGGCCAACGCGCGTGCGAAGCGATAGCTGCCCGGCGTATAGATCACCGCCAGCACAAGGATCAGCACCGGGATCGACGAGCCCACGGCCGCGACCATGACCAGACCGAACAGCTTCGACGGGATCGAGTTCAGCGCATCCAGAAACCGCGACAGCAGCGTGTCGAACCAGCCGCCGGTCACCGCCGCCGTCATGCCCAGCAGCGCCCCGCTGGCGCAGGCCAGACAGACCGCCGCCAGCGAGATACCCACCGTATAGCGCGCGCCCATCAGGATGCGCGACACCATGTCCCGCCCCAGATAGTCCGAGCCGAACCACAGCGCCTTGCTCATCGGGCCAAAGTAATCGAAATCGACGATCTCGCCGGGATCATGCGGCATCAGCGAGGGGCCGATGATGGCGATGACCGCCCAGAACAGCACGATCAGCGCCGCCAGAATGCCGGTCCAGGTGACGTGATAGCCCAGACGGCGCATCGAGAGGGGAGAAACAGCCATTACTTGCGCAGCCTCGGGTTGGACAGGATGGCGATGACATCGGCAAAGGTGATCAGCGACAGATAGCCGATGCAAAAGATCATGGCGCAGGCCTGGATCAGCGGCAGGTCGCGGGTGGCGACGCTGTCCACCATCAGCCGGGCGACGCCGGGATAGTTGAAGACGGTCTCGACGATGATGACGCCGCCGAACAGGTAGGACAGCGACAGCGCCACCGCGTTGACGATCGGACCCACGGCATTGGGCAGGGCGTGGTGCAGCACCATGCGCGGGCGCGAGGCGCCCTTGAGCAGCGCCATTTCCACATAGGGGCTGTCAAGCACCGAGATCATCGCCGCCCGCGTCATGCGGATCATCTGCGCGCAGATGACGCACAGCAGGGTGATCACCGGCATGGCAAAGGCCCTGAGCATCTGGCCGATGCTGGAAATGTCATTGCCCAGCGACAGCGCCGGCAGCCATTTCAGCCAGACGGCAAAGATCAGCACCGCCAGCGTCGCGATCATGAATTCCGGGACCGAGATCACGCCGATGACGCCGGCGCTGACCACGCGGTCGTAAAGGCTGCCGCGATACATGGCGCAGGTGATGCCCAGCGTCAGCGCCAGCGGCACCGCGATCGCCGCCGTCACCGCGGCCAGCCGCAGCGTGTTGACCAGCCGGCCGCCGATCAGCTGCGCCACCGGCATGTTATTGGCATAGGAGGTGCCGAGATCGCCCTGCGCCAGCCCCCACAGCCAATGGCCGTATTGCCACAGCGCCGGCTGGTCCAGATGCATGGCCTGACGCAGGCCGGCCACGGCCTCGGGGGTCGCGGCCTGCCCCAGCAGGATCTCGGCCACGTCGCCGGGCAGCATCTGGGTCGCGCCGAACACCACCAGCGAGACGATCAGCAGCGTCACCGCCGCCACGCCCAACCGGCCCATGACCAGTCTGAGAACCTGTGAATTCATCCGCCATCCCTTCCCGGCAGGGATGCGGGCCGATCAGCCCGCATCGGTTGGTGCCCTCAGGCCTGGAACCAGACGTGTTCGGCCATGGTATAGCCCATCTGGCCGCCCAGCGGGTTGGTTTCGAACCCCTGCAGCTTGCTGGTCTTGGCATCGACGTTCGACAGCCAGACCGGGATCGCGGTGCCGGCCCGGTCCGAGACGATCTGCTGGCATTCGCCATAGATCTCCTTGCGGCGCGCCTCGTCCAGCGTGCCGCGGGCCTCGGCGACCATGGCGTCGAATTTGGGATCGCTGAACTTGCTCTCGTTCCACGGCGCGTCCGAGGTATAGAGCAGCGAGAACAGGATATCGGGCGTCGGGCGCGGGTTGATATTGCCGAAATGCACCGGCGCCACCAGCCAGTATTTCGACCAGTAGCCGTCGGCGGGCATGCGCTGGATGTCCAGCTTCATGCCGATGGCCGAACCGGCCTGTTGCAGCACGGTGGCCATCTCGACCGAGTAATCGGCCGCGTCCGAGGCGACGACCGGGATCGACTGGCCCAGAAGCCCCGCCTTTTCGAACAGCGCCTTGGCGCGCTCGGGGTCGAATTCGCGCGGCTTGACCTCGGGGTTGTAATAGCGGTCCGAGGGCGAGACCGGCTGGTCATTGGCGATCTCGGCCAGACCGCGCACCACGGATTTCTGGATCAGCTCGCGGTTCAGCAGGTATTTCATGCCCTCGACAAAGGCGGCCTTGTCGCCCGGCGCCATGTCGAGCCGCATGTTGAGGTTGGTGTAATTGCCCGAGATGTTGCGCACCACGTCGATGCCGCCGGCAGCTTCGACCAGACGCAGCGCCTGCGGCTTGATCGAGGCCGCGACATGCACATCGCCCGAGATCAGCGCATTGACGCGCGCGGTCACGTCGGGAATGGCGAAACATTCGAAGCTGTCGACATAGGGGGCATTGGGCTTGAAGTAATTGTCGTTGCGCTTCATCAGCGATTTCACGCCCGGCTCAAAGCTTTCCAGCACGAAGGCGCCGGTGCCGTTGCCCTTGCTGAAATCGGTGGTGCCCCTGGCCACGATCATGAAATGGTGCAGCGCAAGGATCGTGGGCAGGTCGGCATTGGCGGCGGCCAGCGTGATCTCGACGGTCGAGGCGTCCAGCGCCTTGATGCCGGTCATCTGCTTGGCCATGGCATTGACCTTGGAGCCGACGCTTTCGTCCAGATGGCGCTGCAGCGAGAACACCACATCCTCGGCGTCCAGCGTCTTGCCGTCGTGGAAGGTCACATCCTTTTTCAGCTTGATGGTCCAGGTCTTGGCATCCTTGGTCTCGATGCTGTCGGCCAGTTCCATGTCGATCTGACCCTTGCCGTTGAGGAAGGTCAGGCGGTTGTAAAGCGAGCTGATGCGGACATAGTCGATCTGGGCCGAGGCCTTGGCCGGGTCCAGCGTATCGGCGGTCGAGCCGGCGGCCGAGGCGCCGATCAGGTGGCCGCCGCGGACAGGGGTGGCGGCCAGCGCGGCGCCGGCGCGGCCCAGCACGGTGCCGGCGGCGGCAAAGGCGACGCCGCCCGCCATGAACATGCGCAGCAATTCGCGGCGCGAGGCACCCCGGCGCATGGCGCTTTCGACCATGCAGTCATCCGAAGCGGTCCAGTTGGTGATGTCCTTGGTCATTCTTGCTTCCCTGTTGAGGCGCGTGCCGCGCTGATGGGCGCCCGGATCAGGTGGTGACCTGCGGGCCAGCTCTTCCCGCCGGGCCAGGCGCCCGCCGGGAAATGTTCATGTCGCCGGGATTCGCAGGGTGGCGCGGCCTTGTTCAGGCGCTGCGGTCTTCCCCGTGTTCCGGCATGAAATGCCGCTTTTTCTTTCGTCCCGATCTGCTGCCGGGATCGCGTCCAGTCTTGCTATCGACGACTACTTTCGGGCGGAACCCGGCGCGCATTGCGTCGAATAAGCCGTGGGTGCAGCATAAAATGCCGAATTGCGGCTCGTTCGCGAAATCGCTCAATAGCCCTTGCCGCGATCGACAAGGCCGGGGGGCGCGTGGCCGGCCAGATCGGCCTTGATCCCGGCGATGACATGGGCCGCGCCCTCGGCCGCGTCGGTCTGGCTGGCGACATGCGGGGTCACGATCACCTCGGGGCGCTGCCACAGCGGATGGCTGGGCGGCAGCGGCTCGGGGTCGGTCACGTCCAGCATGGCCGCCGCGATCTGCCCGCTGTCGAGCGCGGCCAGCAGGTCCGCTGTCACCAGCTGCGCGCCGCGCCCGGCATGGACCAGCCGCGCCCCGCGCGGCAGCTGCGCAAACAGCGCCGCATCCAGCATGCCGGTGGTTTCGGGCGTCAGCGGCATCAGGCACAGCAGGATGTCGGTGCGGGCCAGAAACGCGGGCAGGTCGGTATGGCAGGCCACGCCCTCGATCCGCTTTTCGCTGCGGCTGTAGCCGGCCAGATCAAAGCCAAAGGGGCGCAGCCGGTCGATGACCGTCAGGCCCAGCCGGCCCAGCCCCATGACGCCGACGCGACGGCGCGCGGCGGGCAGGTTGGTGCCCGCCTGCCATTCGCCGCGCGCCTGCCGGGCCAGATAGGCAGGCAGGTCACGATGCATGGCCAGAACCGCCATGCTGGCATATTCGCCCATCTGCGCGGCGATGCCCGGCTCCAGCATGCGCACGATACCGACATGGGCCGGGATCGCGCTTTGGTCGAACTGGTCCACGCCCGCCCCGACCGAAAAGGTCAGCCGCAGGTTCGGCCAGCGCCGCGCCAGATCCCTGGGTGCAGCCCAGGTGATCAGCCAGCGCACCGCCGCCGGGTCCGGGGCCTGCCCGACGTGAAACTCCACATCGGGCAGCGCCTCGGCAAAGGCGCGGCGGAACACCTGCGCCCGTTCCGGCGTCGACAGGAACAGGACCGCCATCAGGCCATGGCCGCGCGGACGTCGGGATCGGCCAGCGTCTGGTCCAGCGTCAGCCGGGTGCGGGCGACGATCTGGTCGATCTCGGCCTCGGTGCAGCACAGCGGCGGCGCATAGCCCAGCACGCCCTGCGCAAAGGCGCGGATGACCAGCCCGTTCTGCCACGCCCGGTCGAAGATGCGGCTTGAAGGGGCGGCGGCGGCCGGCAGCGGCGTCTTGTTCGCCTTGTCGGTGACCAGCTCGACGGCGGCCAGCATGCCGCGCCCGCGCACCTCGCCGACCAGCGGGTGATCCGACAGGCTTTCCAGCCCGGCCAGCAGCCGCGCACCCATCTTGACGCCGTTTTCCAGCAGCCCGCCTTCGTAAAGATCCAGCACCGCCAGCCCGACGGCGGCGCTGACCGGATGGGCGGAATAGGTCTGGCCATGGCCGACCGCCGCCGCACCCGCGCCATCGGCGATGGTGTCATAGACATGCTGCGACAGGAACACCGCGCCCATCGGCACATAGCCCGAGGTCAGCCCCTTGGCGGTGGTCATCATGTCGGGGACGATGCCTTCCTCGGTGCAGGCAAACATCGGCCCGGTGCGGCCAAAGCCGGTGATGACCTCATCAGCGACGAACAGGATGCCATGTTCCTTGCAGACCGCATGCAGGGCCGCGACCCAGCCCGCCGGCGGCACCAGCACGCCGCCCGAGCCCTGAATCGGCTCGACATAGAAGGCGGCGACGCGCTCGGGGCCGATCGCCTCGATCTTGGCGCGCAGCTCGGCGACCGAGGCCGCAATGATCGCTGCCGGATCGCTGCCGACCGGGTTGCGATAGGCGTAATGCGACGAAATCTTGTGCTGCCAGTCCAGCGGCACGCCGAAACCGGCATGGAAGGCCGGAAGGGCGGTCAGCCCGGCGCCCACGGTCGACGAGCCGTGATAGCCATTCATCACCGAGATGAACTGATCGCGCTGCGGTTGGTCCTTGGAATGCCAGTAATAGCGGGCAAAGCGCACGGTGCTGTCCACCGCGTCCGAGCCGCCCAGCGTGAAATAGACGTGGTTCAGGTCGCCGGGCGCATGATCGGCCAGCCGCGCCGCCAACTGCGCCGCCGGCTCGGAGCCGAGGCCGAAATAGCCAGTGGCATAGGGCAGCTCGCGCAGCTGCCGGGTGGCCGCCTCGATGATATGCTCTTGGCCATAGCCGGCATTGACGCACCACAGGCCGGCAAAGCCGTCCAGCAGCTCGCGCCCCTCGGCATCTGTGACGGTCGCGCCCTTGGCCGACGACAGCAGGCGCACGCCCGCCTTTTCGTGCCCGCGCCACGAGGCGACGGAATGGACCAGATGCGCCCGGTCCAGTTCGATGGTGGAATTGCTGAGCATGATATACCTTTCTTGTCAGCCAAGAGCCTGCGCGGCCAGGGCAAAGCGGTGAAAGCCGCCGGCCTGCGGCGGCAAGCTGCCGCGCCGCATCGCGATGCCGGTATCGACCTGCGGCAGGCCGATGTCGACGAGCCATTGCGAAAGACCGGGCGCGCTGCCCGAATCCTGCACCGTATCGACGCGCATGAACTGTCCTGCCTTTCCGGCCAGCAGATGGCTCAGCAGGTCGCGGGCCACGCCCTCGTCCCTGGCCACCACGGGGCCGGCCAGCTGGCCGCGGCCAAAGTCGCGCAGCATGGCAAAGCCCTTGCCCTCGGCCAGCGCGATCTGTCCCGACCCGGCCAGCTGCGCCAGCAGCGCGGCGCGGTCGGCGCCGGTGGCGGCGCGGTCCATTGCGATGAGCGTGGGCAGGTCGGCTGCGGTCGCCGCGCGCACGCCCCGGGGCGCGGTCAGCGCGGGCAGGGCGGCCTGATGCTGATGCACCCGCCCGCATTCGACGAAACCCAGCTTTTGATACAGCGGCAGGCCCGAGGCGGTGGCGACCAGCCGCCATTCCAGCGGCTCGGCCAGCGCCAGCGCGCGCTGCATGATCTCGCGCCCAAGGCCACGGCCGCGCATCGCCTCGTCGACGATGATCATATTGGCCATGGCGGCATCGCCAAAGGCGGTGGTCAGCGCGGTCGCCACCACGCTGTCGCCATCCAGTGCCACCACGCCCTTGCTAAGCCCGGCGATCAATGCCCAGTCTTCGCGCCGATGTGGCCAGCCGGCGGCGCGCGACAGGCGCAGGGCGGCGTCGAGATGCTCGGCCCCGAACGGGCGGAAAGTCATTGTCTGGGTCATGCGTGCCTCTCGGATCGTCTGCCGCATATCATGCGGCGATTCCGAACCATGGGTAGCGGCTTGCGGCGCCCTGACAGCAATCTTTGGCCGTTGAGCCGTGACCGCGCGGCATGAAATGCTGCGAACGGGTCCGGCGCGGCCCCTGTCCGCGACCGCCGGCGGCGGGCTTGCGCAACTCTCTGCCGCCCGGGGGGTGGCAAACGGTCATATCTGCTATGGCGGGCGCCAATTGCGGGCAGACTGGTCTGCCGCCGGGCGTAGGATCGGGGCAACCTTTCCGCACGAGGACATCATGGCCGCCTTTCGCCCCAAATACGTCACCTTCGACTGCTACGGCACGCTTACCCATTTCGACATGGCCGGCGCCGCCCGCCGTATCTATGGCGAGCAATTGTCCGAGGCCGCGATGACCAGGTTCATCAAGAACTTTGCCGCCTATCGTCTGGACGAGGTGCTGGGCGCGTGGAAACCCTATGCCGAGATCGTGCACAATTCGCTGGAACGCACCTGCAAGGCCAATGGCGTCACCTTCCGCGACGAAGACGCGCTGCAGGTCTATAACGAGGTCCCGACCTGGGGCCCGCACCCGGACGTGCCCGCCGGTCTGGCCAAGCTCGCCAAGGAAATCCCGCTGGTGATCCTGTCGAACGCGATGAAGGCGCAGATCCCGCATAACGTCGAAAAACTGGGCGCGCCGTTCCACAAGGTCATCACCGCCGAGGAGACCGGCGCCTACAAGCCGCAGATGCGCGGCTTTGAATATATGCTGGATGTGCTGGGTTGCGGCCCCGAGGACATCACCCATGTCTCCTCGTCCTTCCGCTATGACCTGATGACGGCCTATGATCTGGGCATCAAGTCCAAGGTCTGGGTGAACCGCCAGCACGAGCCCGCGAACCCGTTCTACGAATATACCGAAATCAAGGATATCGGCGGCCTGCCGGGCGTCTTCGGGATCTGATCGCGATGAAATTCATCTCTTACTGGCACGACAGCTCGCCCGCCTTCTCGGGTGGGGCGCGGGGGCCGGTGCAGGGTCATTACGACGTCGCCGTGATCGGCGCGGGCTTTACCGGGCTGGGCGCCGCGCGGCGTCTGGCCATGGCGGGCCGCAGCGTGGTCGTGCTTGAGGCACGCTCGGTCGGCTTTGGCGCCTCGGGGCGCAATGGCGGCCATCTCAACAATGGCATCGCGCACAGCTATCTGGCGGCGCGGGCCGAATTCGGCCCGGACAAGGCCCGCGCGCTCTACCGCGCCTTCGATGCCGGCATCGACACGATCCAGACCATCATCGCCGAGGAGGGCATCGACTGCGACTTTCGCCGCGCCGGCAAGCTCAAGCTGGCCTCAAAGCCTGCGCATATGGCCGGGATCGCCCGCAATTACCAGGCGATCCATGCCGAGGTCGATCCCGACACCGCACTGCTGACGCGCGACGATCTGCGGGCCGAGATTGGCTCGGACGCATTTCACGGCGCCATGCTGCAAAAGAAAAGCGCGATGATGCATATGGGGCGCTTCGTCACCGGCCTGGCCGAGGCGGCGGTGCGGCGCGGCGCCACCCTGCACGAGGACGCGGCGGTGACGGCGTGCACGCGGCAGGGCAGGGGCTGGCGGCTGGAGACGCCCAAGGGCGCGGTCACCGCGGATCAGGTGCTGCTCGCGACCGGGGCCTATACGACCGAAGCCTTCGGCTATTTCCGCCGCCGGCTGGTGCCGGTGGGCAGCTTCCTGCTGGCCACCCGCCCGCTGACCCCGTCCGAGGTCGCGGCCACCCTGCCCGGCAACCGCACCTGCGTCACCTCGCTCAACATCGGCAATTATTTCCGGCTGGCGCCGGACAACCGGCTGATCTTTGGCGGGCGGGCGCGGTTCTCGGCGCGCTCGGACCAGCAATCGGATGCGAAAAGCGGCCAGATCCTGCGCCGCGCCATGGCCGGGATCTTTCCGCATCTGGCCGAGGTCGAGGTCGATTACTGCTGGGGCGGACTCGTGGACATGACGCAGGACCGCTATCCGCGCGCCGGTCAGGCCGACGGGCTCTGGTATGCGATGGGCTATTCCGGCCACGGCGCCCAGATCGCCACCCATCTGGGTCAGATCATGGCCGACCGGATCATGGGCCGCGACGATGGCAACCCCTTTGCCGACCTGCCCTGGGCTGCGGTGCCGTTCCATACCGGCAAGCCGTGGTTTCTGCCGCTGGTCGGTCTCTATTACAAAGCCAAGGACATGCTGCAATGAGCGAACTGCTGATCAAGATCGACCCCGACAACCTGCCGCAACCCAAATTCGCGACGCCTGCGCCCGAGCGGCTGATCTCGGGCAGCCCGGAATTCACCACCTGGGCCTTCGACGAGGCCAAGGGCGGCCGCGTCAAGACCGGCATCTGGCAGGCGACCCCCGGCGAGACGCATTCGATCAAGGGCGAGATCTATGAGTTCTGCCACATCCTCGAAGGTCTGGTCGAAATCACCGAAAACGGCCAGCCACCGGTGACCTATGCCAAGGGCGACAGCTTCGTGATGAAACCCGGCTTCGTCGGCGTCTGGAAGACGATCGAAACCGTGCGCAAGATCTATGTCGTGATCGAATAGCACGGACTACCACACGGGCATGAGACAGGGGCGCCGGTCAACCCGTGCGCCCCTTTTCATCATTTGCCAAATACCCCCGGGCCCAGCCCCGCCGCCGGATCAAAGCCCGGCCATGTGAAAGGCCTTGCTCTCCAGATATTCCTCGATCCCGATCCGCGCGCCCTCGCGGCCCAGACCCGATTGCTTGACCCCGCCAAAGGGCGAAACGGCGGTCGAGACCATGCCGGTGTTCAGCCCGACCATGCCGAATTCCAGCGCCTGCCCGACGCGCCAAGCGCGTTTGTGGCTTTCGGTGTAGAAATAGGCGGCCAGACCGTAGGGCGTGGCATTGGCGAAAGTCACGGCCTCGTCCTCGGTCTCAAAGCGGAACAGTGGCGCGACCGGGCCGAAGGTCTCTTCGCCCGCCAGTTCCATCGCGGCCGAGGCATTGCCCAGCACGACCGGCGCTGCATATTGCCCGCCCTCGGGCACTTCGGCCCGGGCCAGGATTGTGGCGCCCTTGGCCACCGCATCCGCGACATGGCGGTTGATCTTGTCGATGGCGGGCGCGTTGATCATCGGGCCGATGTCATTGCCCGCCACCGTGCCGGGCCCGACCTTCATCGCCCTGACCCGCGCGGCCAGCTTTTCGGCGAATGCGTCATAAACCCCGGCCTGCACGAGGATCCGGTTCGAGCAGACGCAGGTCTGGCCGCCGTTGCGGAATTTCGAGGCGATGGCGCCTTCGACCGCCGCATCCAGATCGGCATCGTCAAAGATGATGAAGGGCGCATTGCCGCCCAGTTCCAGCGACAGCCGTTTGACCGTCGGCGCACACTGCGCCATCAGCAGCGATCCGACCCGGGTCGAGCCGGTGAACGACAGCTTGCGCACGGTCGGATTGCCGGTCAGCTCGGCGCCGATGGCGGCGGGCATGCCCGTGACGATATTGATGACGCCGGCCGGGATGCCGGCGCGCTCGGCCAGAACACCCAACGCCAGCGCCGAGAACGGCGTGAATTCCGAGGGTTTGATCACCACGGTGCAACCGGCGGCCAGCGCGGGTGCCACCTTGCGGGTGATCATCGCATTCGGGAAATTCCACGGCGTGACGATGGCCGAGACGCCGACAGGTTCCTTCATCACCACGATCTGGCGGTCGCCTGCGGGCGCGGGGATCAGTGAGCCATCGATGCGGCGGGCCTCTTCGGCGAACCATTTCACGAAGCTCGCGCCATAGGTGATCTCGCCCTTGGCCTCGGCCAGCGGCTTGCCCTGTTCCAGTGTCAGGATCAGCGCCAGATCCTCGGCATGCTCGTTCATCAGCGCGAACCAGCGTTCCAGCGCGGCGGCACGCTCGGCATGGGGCACCTTGCGCCACGACTGGAAAGCACGGTCGGCGGCCTCAACGGCGGCGCGGGTCTGCGCGCCCGAGACATCGGGCACCCGACCCAGCACCTCGCCGGTGGCGGGGTCGGTCACATCGACGGTCGCGCCGTCATCGGCCTGCACCCATGCGCCGCCGATCAGCGCGGCCTCGCGGAACAGGTCGGCATCCTTCAGCCCGGCAATCTTGGTCATCTCGTTCATCTCAGTCCTCCAGCGCGCCAAGAATGGCGGCGGTAATGGTTTCGGTCTTGTCCCGGCCCGGCACGGTGCCGAAGCCCTGTGCGGTCGTGGCCTCGAGCGCGCGCATGATCCGGGCGGCGATGGCGGATTCGTTCAGATGGTCCAGCATCATGCACAAAGACCAGATCGCGGCGATCGGGTTGGCGATGCCCAGATGCGCGATATCGGGGGCCGAGCCATGCACCGGCTCGAACATCGAGGGGTTTGCGCGGGTCGGGTCGATATTGGCGGATGCCGCAAAGCCCAAGCCCCCCTGAATGGCCGCACCCAGATCGGTCAGGATGTCGCCAAAGAGGTTCGAGGCTACGATCACATCCAGCGTCTCGGGCGCCATCACCATGCGCGCGGCGATGGCGTCGACATGGTAGTGGCTGACCTGCACCTCGAGGTATTCGGCGGCGAGCTGGTCGGTCACCTCATCCCAGAACACCATGGAATATTTCTGCGCGTTGGATTTCGTGACTGAGGCGAGGCGTTTCGAGCGACGCATCGCCTGTTCAAAGCCGAAACGCAGGATGCGCTCGACCCCGGCGCGGGTGAAGATCGCGGTCTCGACGGCGACCTCGTTGGCGGTGCCCTGATGCACGCGGCCACCGGCGCCGGAATATTCGCCCTCGGTGTTCTCGCGGATGCAGAGGATGTCGAAACCCTCCTTGCGCAGCGGGCCCTGAACGCCGGGCAGCAGGCGGTGCGGGCGGATGTTGGCATATTGCACGAAGGCCTTGCGGATCGGAAGCAAAAGCCCGTGCAGCGACACGGCATCGGGCACCTTGGCAGGCCAGCCGACGGCACCAAGGAAGATGGCGTCAAAGCCGCGCAGGGTCTCGATCCCGTCTTCGGGCATCATGCGGCCGGTCTTGAGGTAAGTGTCGCAGGACCAGTCAAAGCGGGTCGGCACCAACAGGCCGGGGGCGGCCTTGTCGGCCACCTGCATGGCGGCATCGACAACGGCTGTGCCGATGCCGTCTCCGGGGATCAGGGCGATTTTATGGGTCATGGGGGCCTCAGAGGTCGATCAGGACGGATTTCGAGCGGCGGTTGGCGTGATAGGCCTCGCGGCCCAGATCCTTGCCCAGACCCGAGGATTTGTAACCCCCTGTCGGCAGGATGTGATCGCGCGAGCGGCCATAGCGGTTGACCCAGACCGTGCCCGCCTGAACGGCGCGCGTCACACGGATCGCGCGCGACAGATCGCGGGTGTAGATCCCGGCGCAGAGGCCATAGGTCGGGTGATCGGCCAGAGCCAGCGCCTGAGCCTCATCCGTGAAGGTCTGCAAGGTCAGGACCGGGCCAAAGATTTCCTCGGTGACGGCGGGGTTGTTTGCATCCACATCGACCAGCAGCGTCGGCTGGTAGAAATAGCCGGGCCGGTCCATCGGCGCGCCGCCGATCAGCGCCTGCGCGCCGGCCGCGATGCCGGCTTGCACGATGCTGTCGATACGGCCGCGCTGGGTTTCGGAAATGGCGGGGGAATAGCCGGTCTCGGCCAGCCAGCTTGGGCCGGGATTGACCGGGCGCATCAGCGCCACCAGCCTGGCTGCCAGCTCATCGGCCACTTCGGCGGCGACGACGACCCGGCTGCCCGCGACGCAGGCCTGCCCGCCGTTGAACATGATGCTGCCGGCGATCAGCCGGGCTGCCAGATCCAGATCGGCATCGGCAAAGACGATCTGCGGGCTTTTGCCGCCCAGTTCCAGCGTCATCGGCTTGACACCGTGGCGGGCGATGTTTTCCATGATCGCGCTGCCCGCGGCGGTCGAGCCGGTGAAGCTGACCTTGCCCACGCCGGGATGCCCGGTCAGCGCATTGCCGGTGGTGCGGCCATCGCCCAGCACCACGTTCACCAGCCCGGCAGGGATGCCCGCCTGCACCGACAACTCGGCCATACGCAGGGTGGCAAAGGGCGTCATCTCGCTGGGTTTCAGCACCACAGCGTTTCCTGCCGCCAATGCAGGCCCGAGCTTCCAGCCCGCCATCGAGATCGGAAAGTTCCAGGGCGTGATCGCGCCGACCACGCCGTAAGGTTCATCCATCACCATGCCCAGCGAGGCGTCGCGGGTGGGGACCAGCGCGCCGCCCTCTTTATCGGCCATCTCGGCGAAAAACCGGATCTGTTCGGCGGTCACCGCCACGTCGATGCCGGGCAACTGGCTGATGAGCCGGGTCGAGGCGACGGCTTCAAGCTGCGACAGCTCGGTCGCATGCGCCTCGATCAGATCGGCCCATTTCTGCAAGGCGCGGGTGCGGTCGCGCGGCGTGCCGCTGCCCCAGCCCGAGTCGCGCTGCGCCTTGGTGGCGACGTTCACCGCATGATCGACGGTCGCGGCATCGGCCACCGGAATCGCGGCCAGCGGCTGGCTGTCCGAGGGCCGGGTCAGCTCCAGCGCATCGGCGCCGGCGACATAGGCGCCGCCGATGAAATGCCCGCGGGGCAGGTTCAGGCGGGCGGGGTCGAAGGACAGGCTCATCTCGCGCTCCTTTTCTCTGGGCGCAGGATAGCGGGCGGGGCTGCGCATGAGCTGTCGCAGCCTGCCGGCCGGCGGGGGATCTTGCCGTTCCGCCCGGCATGCGCCGAATTTTATGCCGTGCGGCCAGCCGGCGCGCCCGGCAGGGGATTCCGCCCCGCCCCGGACATTCGGCAGCATCTGGCGCGGCGGCTGGCGCAGGATGACCACAAAGCGGAGAAGCCCATGACCCCCGAAGCCATCCTTGCCGATCTTGTCGCCTGCGCCGACCTGCCGGGCGCCAGCAATGCCCGCATCGCCGATTGCGTGCTGGGCCATTTGCGCCGCGCCGGGCTGGACCCGGTGGTGTTGCCCGGACCCGAGGGCGACCGCGTCAACATTCTGGCCAGCATCGGCCCGCGCGATCTGCCGGGCATGATCCTGTCGGGCCATATGGACGTGGTCCCGACCGAGGGGCAGGTCTGGTCCAGCGATCCCTTTCGCCTGACCGCGCGCGAGGGGCGGTTGCAGGGGCGCGGCACCGCCGACATGAAGGGTTTTCTGGCCTGCATGCTGGCCGCCGTCCCCGATTTCCAGTCCGCCGGGCTGGCGCGCCCGGTGCATCTGGCGTTTTCCTATGACGAGGAGATCGGCTGCCGGGGCGTCGGTCACATGATCGCGGCCCTGCCGGGGCTGGTCGCACCACCGATGGGCTGCATCGTCGGCGAGCCTTCGGACATGCGGCCGGTGCTGTCGCACAAGGGCAAGCAATCGACGCGGCTGGTGATGACCGGGCGTGCCGCGCACAGCTCGCGCCCCGAGGCCGGGGTGAACGCCAATTACGCCGGGGCCGAGATGCTGCTGGCCATCCGCGACCTGAACGCGGCGCTGGCGGCCGAGGGGCCGTTCGATCCGCGTTTCGATCCGCCGCATTCGACGGTGGTGGCGGGGGTGGTGCGTGGTGGCACCGCCGTCAACATCATCCCCGACCGCTGCGAGATCCAGATGGAGGTGCGCAGCATTCCCGGGCAGGCGGCGGCGGAGGTCACGGCGCGGGTCTTGCGGCGGCTGGCGGCGCTGGTGCCGGCAGGCGCCGCGCTGTCGGTCGCGCATGAGGAGCTGAGCGCCTATCCCGCCCTGCCGCCGGCCGAGGATGCGGCGCTGGCCGGGCTGTTGCAGCGCCTGACCGAGCAGCAGGCGCTGGGCTCGGTCAGCTATGGCACCGAGGCCGGACTGTTCCATGCCGCCGGCATCCCCGCGATCATCTGCGGGCCGGGCAGCATCGACCGCGCCCATCGCCCCGACGAATATATCCTGCCGGGCGAGCTGGCCGCCTGCATGGCCATGCTGCGCGGGCTGGCGGCAGAGCTGGCGGGCTGAGGCCGGGCAGGGGCAGCGGGAGGGGCGGTCAGATCACCGCCACGCTGTCGCGCACCCGCAGCTCGAAGGGCATGACCTGACGCAGCGCCGCGGGCGGGCGGTCGCCAAGCGCGTCGATCAGCAGGCGCGCGGCGGTGCGGCCGGTGGCGTAATAGTCGAAATGCACCGTGGTCAGCTTGGGGCGATAGACCTGCGCCACGTCGATATCGCCGACGCCGGCGATCGAGACCTCATCCGGCACGGTGATCCGGCGCTCGGCCAGACGGCTGATCGCGCCGATGGCCAGCCGGTCGGTCACCGCCAGCACCGCGCTGGGGCTGGCGTCATTGGCAAAGGGCACCAGCCGGTCGATGCCCGCCGCGCCATCGGTTAGATCGAACCCGCCAGTCACCATATGATCGGGGTCGGGGGCGATGCCGGCGGCCTGCAGCGCGTCCAGATAGCCGCCCTTGCGTTCGCAGCCGACCTGCACGTCCCAATCAGCGACACCGATCAGCCCGATGCGGCGATGGCCGCAGCGGATCAGATAATCCGTCATCTGCCGCGTCGCCCGCCGCTCGTTCTGAATGACCGAAACGAAGCCCTGCGTGCTGGCATCCTGACCCACCACCACCGCCGGCACGCCGATGCCGCGCATCGCCTCCAGATGCGCAGGCGTGATCATCGTCGCCAGCATGACGACACCGCTGACCCGATGGCCGCGAAAGATGTCCAGATAGCGCAATTCCTGCTCGGGCGTATTGGCCGAGTTGCCCAGCAGCGGAAACAGCCCCGCCTCGGCCAGTGCGGTCGAGATGCCGGCGGTGATTTCGCTGGAGGCAAAGGAATTGATTCTCGGGATCACGATGCCCACCGTGTCCGAGCGGTTGGCCTTGAGGTTCTTGGCGATGCCGCTGGGGACATAGCCGGTTTCGGCGATGATGCGCTCGACATGGGTGCGCACCTCTTGCCGGACATAGCCGGAATTGTTCAGCACCCGCGATACGGTCGAGGTCGAGACGCCGGCCTTTTCGGCCAGCTGGCGGATGTTGAGCTGTTGTTTTGGCATGACCGTTCGGGGTTGCGCGCCGCCCGGGGTCGGCCCCGGCGGCGCGACAAGGTTAATGGCCCGGGAAGGCACGATCAAGCAGCGCGCGGACCTGGGCCGCGTTCTCCAGTTCCAGCGCCTGCGCGGCAAGGGCGCGGCATTGCGCCATGTCCAGCCCGCGCACCAGCGCCTTGATTTCGGGCAGGGCCTTGGCGCTGGCCGAAAGCTCGGTTACGCCAAGGCCGATCAGCACCGGCGCGGCCAGCGCCGAGGCGGCGAGATTGCCGCAGACCCCGACCCAGCGGCCCCGCGTCGCCGCACCCTGACAGGCCAGCGCGATCAGATGCAGCACGGCGGGGTGGAATGGGTCCAGCTGTGGCGCAAGGCGCGGGTTGCAGCGGTCCATGGCCAGCGTATATTGCGTCAGGTCATTGGTCCCGACCGAGAAGAAATCGACCTCGCCGGCAAAGCGCGCCGCCATCAGCGCGGCCGAGGGCACCTCGACCATCACGCCCAGCTTGATCGGCACGTCGCGGCCAAGCGCCGCGCTTTCGGCATCGACGACGGCGCGCACGCGGCGCAGATCCTCAAGCGTGGCGATCATCGGCAACAGCAGCTTGACCTGACCCCAGGGCCGCACGCGCAGGATGGCGCGGATCTGGTCGCGCAGCAGGTCGGGCTGGAACAGGCTCATGCGGATGCCGCGCAGGCCAAGGGCGGGGTTTTCATCCGCCGGCAGCTGCACATAGGGCACATCCTTGTCGGCGCCGGCATCCAGCGTGCGGATGATCAGCGGCCGGCCCTGAAGCGCATCGGCGATGGCCTGATATTGCTGAAACTGTTCGTCCTCGGTCGGGGCGCTGTCGCGGTCCAGATACAGGAATTCGCTGCGCAACAGGCCGCAGCCCTCGGCGCCGGCGGCCAGCGCCGGGGCGACATCGGCAAGGTTGCCAAGGTTCGCCACCACCTCGATGCGGGTGCCATCGGCCATGTGGCAGGTGGCGCCGGCATGGGCCAGATCGGCCTGGGCGCGGGCGCGGCGGGCGTCGTGACGGGCGCGGGTCTCGGCCAGATCGGCCTCGGGCGGGTTGACGCGGATGGTGCCACGCTCGCCTTCCAGGATCACCGGCTGGCCATCGGGCACGCGCAGCACCTCGGCCCCGGCGGCGACGACCATCGGCACGCCGCGCGCGGCGGCAAGGATCGCGATATGCGCGGTCGGGCCGGAGCCCGCCAGGCAGATCCCCGCCAGCCGGTCATGGTCCAGCGCCGCGAATTGCGAGGGCAGCAGATCCTCGGCAAAGATCACCGTCGGGCGGTCCAGTGCGATATCTTCGTCGCCCTGACCCAGGATCAGGCGCACGACGCGGCGCTGCACATCCTGCAAATCGCTGGCGCGTTCGGCCATGACCGGGTTGCCAAGCGCGCGCAGCGCCAAGATCTGGCCGTCGAGCGCCGTCTTCCAGCCATAGGCTGCGCTTTTGCCTCGCGCGATCAGCGCCCGCGCCTCGTCCCCCAGGGCGCTGTCGTCGAGAAAGCTCAGATGCGCTTCGAGGATTTCGGCCTGCGTGCGGTCATGGCCCTGCATCTGGGCGCGGATGGCGGCGCGGGCCTGATCCAGCGCCCGGTCAAGGGCGGCCGTTTCGGTCGCGGCATCGGCGCCGGTCTCGGGGACCGACAACTCGGCCGGGCGCAGGCCCAGCGAATGGCCGATGGCGATGCCGGGCACGGCGGGGGCGCCGGAAAAGGCAAGGCTGTGGCCGGCGGTATGCGGCGGCAGCGCCTGAACGGGTGCCGCTGCGGGTGCCGGGGCTGCGGGCTTGGCCGCGCCGCCTGCGGCATGGGTTTCGACGAAGGCCGCGATGGCCTCGACCGCCGCCTGCGCCTCGGGGGCGGCAAGGATGGTCAGCGCATCGCCCTGCTTCGCGCCCAGCGTCATCAGCGCGGTCGGGCTGCGGGCATCCACCGTCTTGCCGTTCAGTGCGATCTGCACCGGGACGCCTGCCGATTTCGCATGCTGCGCGATGACGCCGGCGGGGCGGGCATGCAGGCCAAAGGGGTCGGCCAGCACCGCCTGCCGCGTCAGGCCGGCGGGGGCCGCAGCAACGGGCGCGGCGGCTTCGGCCTCGGCGCCGGAGGGCGCAAGCTGCGCCGCCGCATCGCCCGTCTGCACCGTGCCGGGGGCGGCGCGGCCGGTCAGGGTGAAATCATCGCCATTGGTCAGGATCACCGGGATCATCATCGAGGGCACCTGAGCCGCAATCCGCGCCCGGTCAAAGCGGATCAGCACCTGCCCCTGACGCACGGCATCGCCGTCGCGGACCTGCGGTTGAAAGCCCTGCCCGTTCAGGCCGACGGTGTCGATGCCGACATGCATCAAGACCTCGGCGCCGTTGCGGGCGCGCAGGGTGACGGCATGGCCGGAATCGTGCAGCCCGATCACGCGGCCATCGAAGGGCGCGCACAGCAGCCCCTCGGCCGGGTCAATGGCAAAACCGTCGCCAAGGATGCGCTCGGCAAAGACCGGGTCGGGCACCTCGGCCAGATCAACCAGCCGGCCCGAGCTCGGCGCCATCAGGGCGACCGGGCCGGCAAGCGGGGTCAGATCGACCGCCGGTGCCGGATCGGCCGGTGCGGTGGTCTCGGCGGGGGATTTGCCGCGCAGCCTGGAAAACAGTTTCATTTCGTTACCTCCTCGATCCTGGCCTCGGCCGGGCCTCCCGTTGCAATGCTGTCGTCTTGATCGTCCCAGGCCGCGCGCATGGGCCAGAAGGACAGCGCGGCGATTCTTGCGCCGGCCTTGGATGTCAGGGCAATGCCCCGCGCCTGCGCCGCCGGATAGATCCGCGCGCCCAGCGTGATTTCGCCCTGATCGACAAAGACCTCGATGCTGCTGCGGTCGGTCAGGATGCGCAGCACCCGGCCCGCGCCGGGGGGCAGGGCGGCGGCGCCCAGCAGGGTCTCGCGGCCGGTGGCCTCATGCGCGACCAGCCGTATCTGGCCGGGTTCCAGCATCAGGGCGACGCGGCTTTCGGCATCGGCGCGCAGCTCGACCGTCAGGGCGCCGGAAATACCGCTCAACTCCAGCTCGTGGCAATCGCCCTGCAGATCGGTGGGCATCCGGCCCTCGATCTGCAGGGACTCCAGCCGGGTCTCGGCCCCGCGCAGGGCGGACAGCTCGTCCACCGGCTGCTGGCAAAGCTGGCCGTTGATCAGCCGCAGCTCGCGCGGGACGGTCAGGCAATGGAACCAGCCATGCGCCACGCTGGGGGCGCTGTCCTGTTCGGGCAGGCCCATCCAGCCCAGCATGATGCGCCGCCCGTCCGGGTGCTGGAAGGTCTGCGGCGCATAGAAGTCGCGGCCATGGTCCAGCCGCTGGAACGGGCCGTGGCTATAGTCGCCGGTGTTCAGATCGATCTGGCCCGCGACCCAGCCTGCGGTATTGCTGGCCGGCCGCCCGTCCTGTGCCGCGCGCTGTTCGCTGAACAACAGCACGCTCTGGCCGTCCAGCTGGAATAGGTCGGGGCATTCGCACATATAGCCATGCGCGCCGGCGCCCAGGATCGGCGCCACCAGCTGCCAGTCGCGCAGGTCGCCCGAGCGCAGCAGCAATACCGTGCCCAGCAGCGCCTTGGTCTGTGCGCCCAGCACCATCCACCACGCGCCGTCCTGACGCCAGACCTTGGGATCGCGGAAATGCGCGGTATGGCCGGGCAGGGGGCAGTCGATGACCGGGCCCAGCTTGTCGAAATGCACCCCGTCCTGTGAGCGGGCAAGACATTGATAGGTCTCGCGTTCGCCGGCGGCATTGCGGACATTACCGGTATAGACCAGCAGCATGTCGCCGTTCTCGTCCTCGACGGCCGAGCCGGAATAGCAGCCGTTGCGGTCGAACCAGTCGGTGGGCGAGATCGCCACCGGCAGGCGCTGCCAATGCGCCAGATCGGCGCTGGCGACATGGCCCCAGGCCTTGTTGGCATGGGTGCAGCCCTGCGGGTTCAGCTGAAAGAACACATGCGTGCGCCCGCGCCAGTGGATCAAACCATTGGGATCGTTCACCAGCCCGCGCGGGGCCGAGATGTGGAACGCAAGGCGCCAGGGATCGGCGTCGGGACGGGGGGCGGTCATGGCTGATGTCCTGTTCGGGCGCGCGCGGTCAGCGGCCTTGTGGCCGGGTGCACAAAGGGGGGCAAAGGCGGGGCGGCCGGGCGCCGCCCCGTCGCGATCAGGCGCGGAGGGCTTGCGTCGCAGTCTCGCGGCCTTGCTTGCCGCCCAGGCCAAACAGCCATGCGCCGACGAAGGCCACGCCAAAGGCCAGCGCCATGCCGATGATGTAATTCACCATCGTCGCCGGCACCACGATCGCAAGGCCGGGCAGGCCGGTCACGCCGACGGCGGTCATGCCGACCTTGGTCGCCACCACCCATGCACCGCCGACCGCCCCGCCAAGCGCCGCCGCAAAGAAGGGCCGCACCAGCCGCAGGTTGACGCCGAACAGCGCCGCCTCGGTGATGCCCAGCAGGCAGGACAGCGCCGCCGGCAGCGCGATCTGGCGCAGTTTCTGGTCATCGGTGCGAAAGAACACCGCCAGCGCCGCGCCGCCCTGCGCCACGTTCGCCATGGCCCAGATCGGCAGCAGGAAGTTCACGCCGATGGCCGGATTGGCCAGCAGGCCGGCCTCGATCGCGTGAAAGCTGTGGTGCACGCCGGTGATGACGATGGCCGAATAGAGCCCGCCAAAGACCAGACCCGCAACCGGCCCGCCAAAGGCATAAAGCCATTGCAGCCCCATCGAGATGCCATCGCCCAGCGCGCGGCCCGCCGGACCTAGCACCACCAGCGTGAAGAAGGCCGAGATCAGCAGCGTCAGGAAGGGCGTCAGCACGATGTCCAGCATATCGGGCACGATGCGCTTCATCAGCCGCTCGATATGGCTCATCACCCAGACGGCGATCAGGATCGGCAGCACGGTGCCCTGATAGCCCAGCTTGGCGACCGGGATGCCAAAGAGATCCCAGTATTCCTGGATGCCCTGACCCACGGTCCAGGCGTTTTGCAGCGCCGGGTGGATCATGATGCCGCCAAGTGCTGCCGCCATGAACGGGTTGACCTTGAATTCGCGCGCTGCCGAGAACGCAACGAGGATCGGCAGGAACACGAAGGCCGTGTTCGAGATCATGTCCAGCATCTGCAACAGCGCGCTGTCGGCAGGCAGCCAGTTCAGCGTGCGCGCCGTGCCCAGTAGCCCCATCAGCAGGCCGCAGGCGACGATCACCGGGATGATCGGCACGAAGATGTTGGACAGCAACCGGGCAAAGCGTTGCAGCGGGTTCAGGTTGGTGCTGGCGTCGGCCTTGGCCTGCTCGGTCGAAACGGCATTGACCCCCAGCGCGATCAGGTCGGCGTGGACGCGATTGACCGCGCCCTGGCCGATGACGATCTGGAACTGGCCGCCGCTCTGGAAGGTGCCCTTCACCGCCTCAAGCGCGTCCAGAGCCGGCTTGTCGACCTTGGTCATGTCCTTGATCACAAGGCGCAGCCGGGTGGCGCAATGCGCGGCGCTGGTGATGTTTCCGGCGCTCCCAAGCAGGGGCAGAATCCGTTGGGCGGTATTGTCGGTGCTCACGTGCTCCTCCCAGAGCTTGAAGATGGCCGATGTGGTATCGGTTTCATGTCGGCAGATAACCTGAAGGTGGGTGAGTTTTCAAGCGTAATTTGCAAAGCAGCCATGCGCAGAGCGGTTGGGTTGGCGTGTGGGTGTGTGAGTTTCTGAGCAAGTAATGGTAACGGTTTCATATTTTGCAGCGTGTTGTTGTTCGGCGGGATGTGGCGTGCTGCGATGGTCGGGGCGAGGGGCGGCACGCGTCCGGCCCGAGCAGCGAATCGCGATGCGCAGGGCTGCACCGGACTTGGGGCTGGGAGGGAAGCGGTTGCGGGCAAAGCGACGCCCTTGCCGACAAGCGCAAAGGGCACTGGGGCGAGGTGGACCTCTGGTCCCGGCTGGGCGGCTTACCGCTGATGACGGGTTGAGCGGGACGGTTGCCCAACTGGCTCAGGTCCGGCAGCAGGATCTGGCCGCTATGCTGCAGGGAGGTGTTGGCAGCAGAGGACGGCGTGTCGCATCTGTGACCCATACTTCGGGCTTGGCGGCGGAATTTCATCGCAGGGGTTGGTCTGCGATAATCTGCGTTGCGAGTCCTGCCCCCACGTTTGCCCGGAATGACGGGACTCAAGGCATTGCCGCCCACCGCTGCGGTGTGACGGTCAGCCGATAGGCAACGACGCCGCGCCACCGTAACGTCGCCTAGGTTCCAGACCCATTGATTTCAGGTTTTTGGCGTGATTCAGGCTCTGCAAGGAGACTGACCGATGAGCAATCTTTACTGGCTTTCCGAGGCCCAGATGGAGCGCCTCAAGCCTTTCTTTCCGACGAGCCATGGCAAGCCCTGCGTCGATGACCGCCGCGTCCTGAGCGGTATAATCTTCATCAATCGCAATGGCTTGCGCTGGTGTGATGCGCCGAAAGAATACGGCCCGCCGAAGACCTTCTACAACCGGTGGAAGCGCTGGAGCGATAACGGGGTCTTCGCCAGGATCATGGTGGGCCTGGCCGCCGAGCACGCCGAACACAAGACCATCATGATCGACGCAACCTACCTCAAGGCACACCGCACGGCGTCGAGCCTGCGGGTCAAAAAGGGGGCGTGCGCGCCAGATCGGGCGAACCAAAGGCGGCATGAACA
>NZ_WMIF01000028.1 GCF_009711185.1 Paracoccus limosus | reverse complement strand
CCCACCAGAGGTACGTCGCCTCGAGATACGCCCGCTGGATCGCGTCGTCGCGCCAGCCCCGCGAGAAATGCGGCGTGAAGCTCTCGGACGACTTCGGGTCGAAGAAGACGTTCGGCTGGTTCGTGCCCCGGTCGATGGCCGGGCAGCCCAACTCGGTGAACCAGATCGGCTTCGACTGCGGCGCCCACGCCGTCGGCGTGCCGCTCTCCATCCCACCGGGGCGGTCGTAATGCGGGTTCGACCACCAGGCGCGCAGATCCTTGTAGCGGAAGACCCATGGCTTAGCCGCCGCACCGTCCGTGATCGGCGTGCGGACCTGCGCGGTTCGGTCGGCGGCGCTGGCGTAGAACCAGTCGTAGCCCTCACCGCCCGCGATGTTCCCCTGCAGGTAGGCGCGGTCGTAGATCGCGGGCCAGCCCTCGGCCGTGTCCGCATGCTCGAACCCGTCGCGCCAATCCGACAGCGGCATGTAGTTGTCGATCCCGACGAAATCGATCTCCGGATCGGCCCAGAGCGGATCGAGGTGGAAGAACACGTCGCCCGAGCCATCGCCCGGCTGGTGCCCGAAATACTCCGACCAGTCGGCCGCATAGCCGATCCTGGTGCCGGACCCGAGGATAGAGCGCACATCCGCGAGCAGTTCCCGATAGGCCTGCACCGCCGGATAGATGCTGGTGCCGGAGCGGATGGTCGTCAGCCCCGGCATCTCGGTGCCGATCAGGAACGCATCGACCCCGCCCGCCGCCGCGCAGAGATGGGCGTAGTGCAGCACCATGCGGCGCAGGCCCCAGTCGCCGGGCGCGCCGGTCCAGCTGACGCTCTGACCCGAGACGCTGAAGTTGGCCGGCATGGCCGTGCCAAACAGTGCCGCGACCTGGCTTGCGGCCGTGGCGGTCTTGTCCACCGTCCCCGCGAACCCTGCCGCAGGAGAACAGGTGATCCTCCCCCGCCAGGGAAAGGCGGGCTGGCCCGTCTCGGCGGCGTTGTCGGAATACGGGTTCGGTAGGGTGTTGCCGGGCGGCACGTCCATCAGAATGAACGGGTAGAAGGTGACGCGCAGCCCGCGGGCCTTCATCTCCTGGATCGCCTGCACGACGGCGAAATCAGACGGCGTGCCGCCATAGACGGGCCGATCCTGATCGTCGCGGCTGACGAGGAAGGCATTGGCGCGGCTCACGCCATTCACCGACCAGCTGGCGGGTGTGGTGGATTTGGCCGACACCTCGACGCCCGGCCGCACCTTGCACGATCCCGCGCGCAGGTCGTCGCCGAACCAGGCGACCACCAGCGATACGCTCTCGACCGCCGGCGCCATCGCCTGCAGACGGTCAAGTGCGACCACCATGTCCGCCTCGTCGGGCAGCGCGTTCAGGTTTTCCGCCTGCGTCGCGCCGCCTGCGGATTTGCGGATCGCCTGCGTGGCATAGGTGAACTCACCCGAGGCCGGGATCATGGTGACGGCCTTCACCAGCCCCTCGGCCGTGTCAGGGTCGGCAAGCGGGCGGAATACCTCGAAGGAAAGCTGCGGCAAGCGGTTGCCATAGCTGAAAAGCGGCAAGTCCTCGAACACGACATAGGCGGTGACGCGATACGCAGGCGTGTTGGCCGCACCCATCTTCGCCGCGATGAACGGATCGGGGCCTTGAGCCTCGTCGCCCGGATACCAGCGCCAGGTCACGCCGGAGAGGTCCATCGGCTTGCCGTCGGCCCAGATGCGGCCGATGCCGGTGATCTCACCCTCGCACAAGGCTACGGCAAACGATGCGTAATAGAGGTACTCCGTGGTCTTGATCTTGCCGCCCCCGCCACCCTTGCCGCCACCCTGCGTGGTGGTCTTCGTCTCCTCGCGGAAATCCGTCGCCCAGATGATGTTGCCGCCCATGCGCATGCGCCCGTAGAGCCGCGGGATCACCGCGCCCTCGGTGGCCGAGGTGATGCGCAGCGTGTCAAGCCGCGCGCCCTCGATGCGCTGGGTCGGCGCCAGCGACGAGACGATCCAGCTGTCGACCACCGAACCCACGGTCGAGCCGATGAAGCCGCCGATGGTGGCGGCGCTGACACCGAGGATCGCGCCGCCGATGGAACCGCCGATGGCGGCGCCGGCAACGCCGAGAACGAGGGTAGCCATTGCGAAATCTCAGCGGTTGGGGAACAGGAAGGCAAAGGCGACGCGCCGCCGCCAGGCTTGGGTCAGCGGCTCCTCGATCACGCCGAGTCGCTCGTAGGCATGGAGGAAGGTGTCGGGGCCAATCAGGATCCCGACATGCTTTGCGATGGCGCGCGACCTCATCCGAAAGAGAACCAGCGAACCGGGACCGGCATCGGCCGGGGCGATCTCCGGCATCATGCGCCGCGCGCCTTCGGCCAGCACCTCGCGCGGACCGGTCTCGCCCCAGTCCCGACTGTAGGGCGGGATCGGGAATGGCTCGGGGCCCACGACTTCGCGCCAGACACCCCGGGCGAGACCAAGGCAGTCGCAGCCGACGCCCTTGAGGCTCGCCTGGTCGTGATACGGCGTGCCGAGCCACGACCGTGCCGCCGCGATGACCTTGTCGGGATCGGCGGCTTTCACAGCACACCTCCGTCGTGACCACCGTCCTTGGTGGCATAGCGCAGCACGGCATCCTGGCCGGGGATGTGCGGGAAGCCGCGGAAGTTGGCGCTGTTCGCGAACTTCGCGCCGCAGGTCTCGATCCGCTTGTCGCAGCCCGCGCGGATGGTGAAACCGTCGTCCTCGCTGATGGCCCGCACCGGGGCCTCCAGCAGGGTCAGCACGGCGATGCCATCCGTAAGGTCATGGCCCAACACCTCGGTGCGCCGCCCGGCGTTTGCGCCGGAGGTCCAGTCCAGCGTCCCGAATGTGAACCAGCCCGCCTCGAAGCCGCCGAGACCGGAGGCGGTGAACGCGCGATCCCGCAGCAGATCGACCGCAGCACCCGCTCCCTTGAAGGCCGGGTCCTCCAGATCGACGCCACAGCGCGCATCGCCGAGCGCCGCGTCGCAACTCGCCTGGAATGTCCGCCCGACCGTCTGGCCCAGCACGTGCGCAAGCGAGCGCACCTCCGCCACGAAGGCGAGCCGCCCCCGCCGGATCTGGCCGATGGCCCCGCGCCGCATCAGCACGCGCTGCGCGGTGTCGGCCCAGTTCACCCGCCAGACCTCGACCGCCGCGTTGTCCCAACGGCCATCGAGGATGTCGGTCTCGGTGATGCGGTCCGAAGTCAGCACGCCTTCGGCGTCCTGCGCATCGACCGACAGGTCGGAACCCGAGCGCACCTCGGAGGCCGTCAGCCCGCTCTCGGGTTCGAAATCGGTGCCGTCGAAGCTGAGCGTCTGGTCGTGATCGGTGAAGCCGAAGGTGACACCATCTGCCCGCGTGATCCGCCAGCACCAGGCGAGCGTGGTCGTGCCCTCGTCGAGATGGGCCTGCAGAGCGGGCGAGAGGGATTTCACTTCCGTCCCCAGCCGCGAAGCAACGCCAGAGAGGCCAGTGCGGACGAGACGACACCGCCGCCAGCGCCGGTCAGGGCGTAAAGGTTGAAGGGCCTCAGGTCGAAGGTGCCGGTTGCCAGATCGAAATCAGCCAGCCCGGCCATCGCCAGACCAGAGGCTGCCAGACAGGCAAGGTAGATCAGCCCACGCGCGAGGTTCCAGTTCATGATGTTGCCTTTCCTTTGAAATGGTCCAACAGCCTCCGCCACCAAGACGGAGCGAAAATGGTTTGCGTCGGCACTGGCGCGCTTGCGGGGCGCAGCAGCGCCAGCGCTTCGTCCTCGGTCAGGCGCCGGATCGGTTGCGAGAAGTCGACCCGGCCGTTGCGGTCGACCGACCAGACGGGGATCGTTCCGGCGGGATAGCGGCCCGTGGCGAAGAGATCGCGCTCGGCCTCACGGCGCGGGCGGATCGCGGCGGGCTTGAGCCAGCCCATGAAGGCTGCTGCGGCGGCCGCCCGGTCGTCCGCGTTCAGGTGCCGGGTGAGCGCCGCCTTGGCGATTCCGCCTGTGTTGTAGTGAAACGAGACCAGCGCATCGAATTCGTGCGGCTCGAGGGGCACCTTCACGGCGCGCAGGACGGCGGCCTCATAGCGCGCGAGGTCGAACCGGAAGACTCGGAAGGCTTCGCGGAGCCCGGCATCGAGATCGGCGGGCATGCCGCGCGACATCGTGGCGGGATCGGGTGCCCCGGCTGCGGCCGTGTGGCCGATGCCGAAGGTCCAGACCTGTTGCACATCACGGTAGGGTCCGGGCACGATGCCTTCGTGCCGGACAAGGGCCAGAAGGCCCCGGTCAGTCAAGTGCATGGAAGTCACCCCAGAAGCGAGAGGATCAGGATCAGCGCGGCGATGGCGATGCCGACGCCCAGGCGGTGGCGGAAGGCCTGGCCGGGATCGGATGGGTCGCAGCGCAGGGAGCGCGCGAGGCGGAGAAGGTCATGCATAGCCATCGCCTTTCCCGGCATGGCGCAGTCGGGCGAGCAGCACCTCGATGAAGGCGGGGCCGAAAACGCCGACCAGATAGGCGGCCGATCCGGCCGCGCCCCCGGCCGGGATTGCCTCGGGCGGCAGGCCGAGCCAGCGGGTGATGATCGCCATCGACAGGCTACCCATCCCGGCCGCGATCAGACCGCCAAGCAGGATGTGGCGCAGCGCGTCGCGCAGCCGCATCTTCGTGGTCAGCGCGTTGGTCGCGCCCCCGAGCGCGCCCCAGGCGGCAAGGATCACCGCCGTGGAGGCGAGTAGTTCCTTCAGCGCCGCCGCCAGAAATCCGGTTTCGTCGTTCATCGTCGGATCTCCAGAAGCGGGATGGAGGTGATCGAGCCCAGCCGCTCGAGGTCGAGCGTCACGTCGAGTGCGTCGGTGTCGAAGCGGACCGGGACATCGAACTCGAAGCCCGCAGTAATCGTGACGCCAGCGCCCGGCGCGGTGGCGAAGGTGATGACGCCGGTGGTGGTATCGACGGACCAGCCGGAGGCCTGGGGTGTGCCATTCAGGGCGACGGCGACCGAGCCCGCGACCGGCTTGGTGATGGTCCGCACCCATGTCTGGCTGCCTGAGGCGTAGCGCTTCACCAGCTGGAATGCGGTTGTCGTGCCGTCGCCGGTGCCGGTTGCCTGGTTGGTGGGCGACGGCGTGCCCGACGGCAGACAGGACTTGTAATCGCCCCAATCCTTGAACCGGAAGCCATGGAGGCGGCCGTTGCGCGCCTCGAAGAAGGCGACGACTGCCGCGAGATCGTCGGCACGGCGGATGCCATAGGCCACGTCGTAGCGGCGGCGACTGTTCGCCCAGCTGGCATTGCGCTCCTCATCGCCTGAGGCCAGCTCGACGATCTGGGTGCGCCGCTCGGGTCCGCCGCGCGCACCACGGCTGATGTCGTCCGGAAACCGGACCTCGTGAAAAGCCATCGCTGTTCTCTGTCTGGTTCAGGGTTGTGCCGGCCGGGGCTCACATGCCGCGCCGCCCGAGCGAGACAGCGCGGGCGATATCGGCCGCGATCTGCGTTCGGGATTGGCGGAAGCTTTCGGCGTCCCGAGCGTTGATGTTCACCGTGACATTGCCGCCCGCGCCGTAACCTGCGGCTTCCCTGCGCGAGAGCACCCGCTCACCGCGCTGCAGGATCGCGGGCACCTCGTCGGGCCTGAGCCCCGCCCAGCCGCCGGAATGCATGCGCGGCGCCCCGGCGAAGGCCAGTGCCGGCACCATGCGGCCCGGACCCGGAGACCCGACCATGCCGCCGGCATGCAGGATGTTGGCGAAGATCCCGCCACCGAGATTGCCCAACACGCCGGAAAGCACGCCTGCCAGCGGGCCAAGGACGAAACGCCGCGCGGCGAGTTTCGCCAGATCGGCGATCAGCGAGGTGACCAGATCGCCGAACTTCAACTTGCCGGTCTTCACGAATTCGCCGATGGCATTCTCGGCCGAGGTGAAGGCGCCCACCAGCGCATTGCCGATATCGCCGCCGATCTCGCGCGCCTTGGCGGCGTAATCGGCCAACGTGGCGCTGACGGCGGCCCAGCCGGTGACGGCCGTTTCCGCCCCCGTAGCCGCATCCGCCCCGGCCTGGCGGGCGGCGGAGCCGGCGCGGCCTGCCGCACCAGTGGCGCCGTCCAGCGCATCGCCGAGGCCCAATGCGCCGCCTGTCGAATCGTCAAGCGCACCTCCGGCCTCATCGCCGGTGCCGGTCACCGCATCCTTCAATGCCTGCCAGCTGGCCATCGGCCGCGATGCGGCGTCAGAGAGCATGCCGGCCGCTTCCGCGAAGCCTTCGGCGCGTCGGCGCGCGACCTCGGCCATGGCGCCGAGGCCGGTATCGGGGGCGGTGACATAGGTCTTGCCCATGGCGGCGGCGAAGGCATCGGCTGCGGCGGTGCCGGCCGCCGTCGCCGCGCCCTCGAACGGATTGCCGATCCGCCCCAATGCCACCGGATCGAGCGTGCCGATGCGCACACCGCCTTCGCCCGTCGCCCATTCCGGCAGCAGCGCCAGTGCCGCGTTCAGAGCCTCGATGAAGCCGTTGATGCGGGTGACGACGCCGTTCAGCATCGCCTCGACCCCCGAGATCAGCCCGTTCGCCGCCTGGAAGGCGAAATCGCCGATGGCGCCCGGCAGGCTGCCCCAGATCGCCACTGCGCCGTCATAAGCGCCCTGAAACACCGCGACGGTTCGGTCGCCGAAACTGACGATCCCGGTCACGGTGTCGCCGAGCAGGGTGAAGATCGTCGCCTTCAGCCCCTCCCAGGCGGCGCCGATGCGGGCCATCACCGCATCGAGCCGCAACCCCATGCGATCCCACGCTTCCGCCGCGAAATCGGCGACGAGGCGGAAAGCTTCACCCAGCCCGCCCACCTTCTGCACGACATTCATCAGCTGATAGATCAGCTCGCCCGCCAGCACGATCAGGGCGCCGATGCCGGTGCGCACGATGGCGCCGCGCAGCACCGTCAGCGCGCCGGAAAGCGTCAGCGTGGCGACACGGGCGGCGAGGAAGGCGGCGACCCAGCGCCCGGCCATGAAGCCGGCGAAGGCAATGCCGATGGCCGCAAGCCGCTCCATGTTGTCGGCCACCGCGATCAGCGCGGTGGCTACCATGGAGGATGCCCCGAACACCTGATCCCAGCTCCCGACCAGCTGCAGCGCGGCATTGCCGATCAGCGTGAAGGCATCAGTGATGGTCGCGGGCATGCCGTCGGCTTCCTCGCGCAGGCGTTCCAGATTGCCGATCAGCGCGGTCTGGATCACCGCGCCGGTGATGCGGCCCTCGGCGCCGGCCTGACGCAACCCGGTGACGGTGGTGCCAAGCTCGGCCGCCAGAAGTTGCGCGACACGCCCGCCCTGCGCGATCACGGTATTGAGGTTGTCGCCGGAGAGTTTCCCCAGCGCCATGGCGCGGGCCAGCGCCGTCTGCACCGAGACGGCGCGCTCGCCCTTGGCGCCGGAAACCACCATGGCGTTGTTCAGGGCTTCGGTGAAATCGAGGCTTTCGCGGGTCGAAAGGCCAAGTTCCCTGAGCGCGGTCGCGTTGGCGAGCCAGGATTCGGTGGTCTGCTCGATCCCCGAATAGGTTCGCCGCGCCATGGCGGCGAGGCGCTCCATCACCGCCGCGCCGCGCGCCTGGCTGCCGGTCGCCAGATCGACGCGCGAGCGCAGGTCGGTCCAGGCATCGGCATATTGAACGACCTGCCGGACGCTTAGCGCCCCGGCGACGATCCCGGCAAGGCGGCGCAGCACCGCGCCGGTGACATCGGCCTGCCGTTCGATGCGCTTGAAGCTCGCTTCGCCGGCATCGCCCACGCCCTGAAACTCGGCCCGCACCTGCCGCCCGCCCTCGGCGACGAGCCGGACAGAGACTTTCTTCTGTGCCATGGATCATTGTTCCTGACGCGCGGGATGACGCTTGCGGAGCGGATTCAGCGCTCCGGCCCCAGTGACGACCGGTCACCGGACGCCATCTGTTCGTTGAGCTTGCGCACCATCACCGCCTCGATCTCGGGCAGGCATTCGGCGGCGATCAGTGGATCGACCCCGAGCGCACTCGCCATGGCCATCGCCGCCGTCATGTCCCAGCCGATGACGGCACCGCCGCCCATTCCGGTCGCGAGGCGCAGCTGCCCGGTCAGGCGCTGCACCAGATCCCAGACCTGCCAACCTTCCGGAGTTTCCGGACGTCTCACGCGCGCCGGGCAGTCCGGGCACGGGCCTTCGCAGGCTTTGCAGTAGGCGTCGCCCCCGCCGAAGTGCCAGTCGGCGAGGGCGATGAGACGTTTTTTTCCTGCTCCAGCATCAGATGCGGCGCGAGGATGCGGGTCTGGAAGGCCTCGAAGATGGGCCAGATGTCCAGAAGCGCGTCGATGCCTTCCGGGGTGACGGGAACAGGATTGCCGCTCGCATCGCCGACGCCCTCCCAGCCGGTGAGCACGCGGCGGGCGACCGCCTTGGCCATCACCAGCGCCTGCTCCTCCTTGCTGGCCGTATCAGACAGTGCTTCCACTGCCGGGTCGTTGCGGGCGGCAACCATGATCGCGGTGGTGACGGGCAGGACCTGCAGACGCAGGCCAGAGCCGAGATCGAGCCATTTCGGCGCGGCGGACAGATCGAGACGGATCATGGTCAGTAATTCTCCACATTATTGACGAGAACGGCGGTGCACATCCGCCCCAGCGTTGCGTCGCGGGCCGCTTGCCAGTCGAAGCTGGCCTGGATGCCCTGCGGTCCGCCGATCTCGATGCGCGGGCGCGGCAGATAGACAGCATGGACGGTGACGGTCAGGCTTTCGCCCGAGATGAGCATGTAGGAAAACTCCAGCTCGCAAGGTGTGCCGTTGATCGCCTGACTCACCAGCGTGCTGTCGGCAAAGCGCACCTCGGTGCGGCCGGTCAGCGCGGCAATCGAGGGATCGGCGCCGTCGATCATGCCGTCGGCACGGATGGTCTCGATCCGGTCGAGATTGTTGGCGTAGGTGATCTCGGTCGAGACCACGTTGCCGAGCGCGGTGCCGTTCCGTTTGATCGCGCCGTTGAAATGGCCGAAGCGGATCAGGTCGAGTTCCGCCGGCGTCCCCGCGCCGCTGGTCGTGGCCACCGTCTCGCCCTGCGCCACCAGCCGTGCGGTGGCGGTCAGGAGGCCCGAGCGCTGCATCTGCCAGCTGAGCTGGTCCAGCACCACGCCGGAATACATGGCATAGCGCGGCACCTCGGGCATCGCGGTCTCGATCGCCATGCTGGGCAGCGTCCAGGACCCGGACTGGAAGGTATGGGTCCAGGGGCCGGGCGAGCTTCCGGTGGTGGTCGGCGCTCCGAAACCCGCCTTCAGCCAGAATCCGAAGGCCTCGGCATCGATCGGCACCACCACCTCGCCATCCGCGGTCACCGCATCCTTGACCGGCGCCAGAGGGTCGCGGCCATAGCCCAGCAGCTCGGAGTTCAGCAGCGGCTGCTCCGCCCCCAGCGAGGTGCTGGCGAAGGGCATCCGAGTATAACCGCTGCCGGGCGGCGTGCCATAGGTCGTCTCGAACGCGAGCGCCATCCGCGCCCGCGCCCCTTGCGCGCGTGCCATGTCGGTCTCCTTGTCGAAGAGGTTCAGCCGAGCGGGTCGGCCGTGGAGTGAGGCGGATCAGGTGACAGTCCGGTGGACTGTCACCTCACCGAACGCAGCACCCGCATCAGCCAAGCGGGTCCGAAGCGGAGTAGTGTAGAATGACAGGAATGACAGCCGCCTTCAGGCTGGCCGCGCCGTCCACCGGCAGATCGACCGGCTGCGGCGCTTCCGCCTCGACCCAGTCGCAGAGACCGCCGAGCGTGCGGTCGGCGACGAGCGCCGTGCCGATGCTGGCGCAGAGCGTGTCGAAGGCGGCGTCACGGGCCGCGCCCTGCACGACCGCCTCGATCTCGGCCCGATGCTGGTAGTGATAGGTGAGCGGCGACAGCGTGACCTCGGGCTCCCCCGGCTCGCCGTCGCGCAGGATCAGCAACCCGGCTGCCGGAACACGTTCCGGCAGCACCTCGCCGCGCAAGGCGGTGGCGGTCAGCGCCGAGAGCCGCATGTGCAGCGCGGTCAGGATGGTTTCGCGAAGGGTGGGCATGGTGATGCTGGGCCCCAGGTAGGTGGATGCGTCGAAGCGTGACACGAACGACGAAAGGGAAGCTGCCGCGGGACCGCGGGCCTCCCTTTTAGACAGATGGTCGGGTGACGCTGATCAGAGTCGGATTGTTTCGCCGTCGCCAGGCACTGTGCCGGCGCGCTGAAGCCGTCGGCGAAAGTGGCCTCTTCCGTCAGCCCGCGATCCAGCGGTCGGTATCGGTGATGGTGGCATAGGCAAAGCCGAGCGCCGACATCATCGCGGCATGGACGGAGGCAGCCGGCACCGTCACACCGCCGAATTCCAGATCGCGCGTCGCGCAGGCGTCCTGCACCACCGTGGTCTTGTAGCCGAAATCGCTCGCGGCGCGGGTGGTCGCGTCGATGCACATGTGGCTCATCGCGCCGACCACCACGACCTCCTCGATCCCGTCCGCGTCGAGGATCGCTTTCAGATCGGTCTTGAGGAACGAGTTGGGGTAGTTCTTGACGACAACGGTTTCATTCGCGCGCGGCGCAACCACCGGGCTGATCTCGCTGCCTTCGGAATCGGGCGTGAAGAACGGCGCGTCCTGGCTGGGGAAGATATGCTGGATATGGATGACGCGATCGCCCTTGCCGCGGGCGGCCTCGATCACCCGGGCGGCATTGGCAGCGGCCTGTTCGACCCCGACAAGTTCAAACTTGCCGGACGGGAAGTAGTCCTTCTGGATATCGACGACGACGATGGCACGCTTGCTCATGGCTTGACCTTTCTGTTGCTGCCCACGGTTTCGATGACTGGAGAATAGCCACCGCCAGGGCTTGCGCCGATTGGCGGTATCGACATAATTGAAGGCGATACCGACAAAGGTGCGATATGGGCAGGACCGTGGACATCGGCCTGGTGCGCTATCCGGGCGCGCAGCTTTCGGCGGTGCTGGGATTGTCGGACCTGTTCGGCATCGCGGCCGGGGTGGCGGCGAAGGCGCCGCAGGAGTTGCCGAAGCTCCGCGTCACCGAATGCAGCGGCGATCCCGACGTCAAACCTGCCCGGCCGGACGTCGGGCATGACGCGCTGATCCTGCCGCCCGCCCTTGGCACGCCGATCACGCCCGAAGCTGCCCAACCCATCGCGCGATGGCTCCGCGATGCCCATGGCGCGGGCTCGGTGCTGGCCTCGGTCTGTGCGGGCGCGTTCCTGCTGGCCGAGACCGGGCTTCTGGACGGTCGCCGCGCCACGACCCATTGGCTTTATGCCGAGACCTTTGCCGCGCGTTTCCCCAAGGTGGCGCTCGATCCCGACCGGCTGATCATCGACGAGGGCGATCTCCTGACCGCCGGCGGGCTGATGTCCTGGACCGACCTGGGGCTGAAGTTGGTCGACCGCTTCCTCGGTCCATCGGTCATGCTGGAGACGTCGCAGGTTCTGCTGCTCGACCCGCCCGGCCGCGAGCAGCGGATCTACAGCACCTTCGCCCCGCGCCTGAACCATGGCGACGCCGCGATCCTGAAGGTGCAGCACTGGATGCAGGCCGCCGGCGGGAAAGAGGCGGCGCTGCCAGTGCTCGCCGCCTGCGCAGGGTTGGAGGAGCGAACGTTCCTGCGCCGGTTCCAGAAGGCGACCGGCCTCACCTCCACCGACTATGCGCAGCGGCTGCGGGTGAACCGCGCGCGCGAGCTGCTGCAGTTCGGCCAGCAACCGGTCGACGCCATCGCCTGGGAGGTCGGCTACCGCGATCCGGCCGCCTTCCGAAAGGTCTTTCACCGCGTCGTCGGTCTGACGCCGGGCGAATACCGGCAGCGGTTCCACGCCTGACGACCGGGGCGACAGGCGGTGCGTGTCCGTCAGGAACGTCTCCCCTCCACCCAGTTCGCCACGATCAGCCCCGGCACCGCGTCGCGCGCCCGTTCGGCATCCCGTGCCAGATCCAGCCGCTTCGGCAGCCTGACCTGCGGCACCAGCAGGAAGATGGGCACGGTGGTGAGCCCGCGGCCGGTCTTCGAGCGGGACGCCACCGCGCGGCCTTTCGTGTTCAGCCGCCCCTCGGCCACGAGCAGGCTCGGTCCGGTGCGCCGATAGACGAAGCGCAGCCGTAGCCCGGTGCGGCGTTCCCACTCAAGGGGGGTGATCCGGCCGCCGCGGATGGATTTGCCCGCCGCCGCCGTCGGGATCGTCAGCCAGAACCCGTTCTTCGAGCGGATCAACGGCCCGGTGTCATGCGCGCCGATGATCACCGGCGCCTTCGACCAGACCAGCGCAGCCGCATTGAGGCTTGGCCTACCCTTGGGCCAGGCGTCCGACCGGATGGTGCGCGCGAGCCGCGCCCCGAGACCGGCGTCGGTGATCTGCGCGCGCCAGGCCGATTTCAGGCCGGTTCCGGCGTCACGCATCGCCGTGGTGACGGCCTTCTCGCCGGCCTTCACCTCCGCGTCCATGATCCGGGCGATATCGCCGACGATGTTGACGCCAAGCTTCACGTGGGCCTCAGGTCGACGGTCCAGACCAGCCGTTCTCGATCCCGGACCGGCTCGCCCTGAATGAGAAAGGCGTCACCCTCGATCTCGATCAGGTCGCCGGGACGGGGCTCGGCGACCTCGCTCACGCGCAGGTCGATGCGGGTGGTTTCCGACCAGAGGCGCGCATCGCCGAAATCGCTGATCGCATCGGCACGCCGGGCAACGACGCGCACCAGAACGGGCGCGCCGCCGTCGGCGACATAGACCGCATCCCGGCCGATGTTCGGATCGGCGAAGAGCGCGCCAACGGCGGCGGCGAAGGCCGACATCAGAACGCGGCGTTCAGGCGCACGCGGCCGATGGTGTCGTCCGCGCCGCTCGCCACGGCCTCGACGGCTGCGCCGATCAGGGCGTTGTCGGTCGCGACCGTGGTGCAGCGCTTGTTGGTGTTGTCCCAATAGACCTTGGCGCCGACGGTCCACGCCTGAGAGCCGATCTTGGTGATGTCGAAGACACCGGTGAGCGTGGCCTCGACAGGCTCGCCGAGGGCGGCGCTGCCTGCGGCCACGCCGAAGATCGAGCCAACGAGCAGGCCATCGCCGGAAGCGACGGCATAGGGCGCGATCAGGGTGATGGTGTTTCCGGGCTGCACGAAGTTTTGCATGGGGAATGTCCTTTCTGAAAGACGAAGGGCGGCCCAAAAGGACCGACCGTGTGCTCGGGTTCATGGGTGAAGCGCCGGGCTGTTATGCCCCGGCATTCTTGTAAAGGCCGCGCCAGTCGATCGCCTTGGCACCGAAGTCGAGGCGGCACTTGATCTCGACGCCATCCACATCGAAGCCGTTGCGCGTCTCGATGTAGGCGCCCTGCTGACCCTCGAGATAGGCGTATTCGATGGTGTCGATCTGGTTCGGGCTGGCCGCCAGATACCAGGCGGTGGCGCTGGCGGCATCGAGGCGCGGCTCGCTGATCGGCGAGAGGGTGCGGATCGATTGCGGCACCACGCTGGAGGTCGCGGCGGGCACGAGGTTCTGGGCAACCAGCTGTTCGGCCTTCAGCTCCAGCGCGGCGGGCACGATCAGGAAGGCGGGGCGGATGTTCAGCACCGTCTTCTTGTCGAGCCCGGTCTGCAGCGCCATCGCGGCACGCGCCGCGCCCACCGCATCGACGGCCAGCGCCGCGCCGGTCCCCGCGAGGTTCTTGTGGTTGGCGTGGAACAGCGCCGTGCCGTCGGCCATGGCCGGGTTCGCGGTGATGATCCCCCAGACGACATCGCTTTCCAGCTGGGCGATGGAGTTACCGTACATCGCCGGGATGCGCGTGAAGGCGTCGAGATCGTCGTTGATCAGCACCTGGCGGGTGATGGCGACCACCCGGCCATAGGTCTTGACCTTGTAGCTCTCCTTGCTCTCCCCGAGGGTGCCGCGCTTGAACTCGCCGCTTTCGCCCACTTCCAGAAGTTGCGGGGCCTCGCCTAGCTGGACCCGGTGCATGGATTTGAAGTCGGTCGCCAGCACCTGGCGGCAGAAGAGCGAGAAGGTGCGCGGATAGGCGTCGTAGGCCTGGCGCAGGGTCTTGTTGGTGACGGCTGAGAGGATCTCGGGGAAGTCCGATGTGGAATGCAACGCACGCGTGGCCACCTCGTCGCGCGACAGGCCGCGGGTGTTCACGCCCGCATTGCCGAGGCTTTCGCGGGCCAGCTCCAGCAGGGTCATGCCGCGATACTGGCGCGCGGCGTCTTCCAGCGGGAACAGCGTGGGGCTGTAGCGGTGCAAGAGCGCGTTCGCCACCGCGTCGCGGCGGGTGATGCGCTCGTCCCGTCCGCCGAGGGGGACGGAGACATGCGGGAAGGTCCGGGTCTCGTCGGATTTCGCCGCGACCTGGTCGAGGATCAGGCGGCGGGCCTCGTCGACGCTGACGCCGCGCTTGACCAGATCCTCGGCGAAGCTGCGCTCGAGGTTCAGCCGCCCGGCCAAATCGTAGATGGTCGAGACGCGGTCGCGCTCGGCTTCGCGGGCGCGGGTCGCGATGGCTTCGGTATCGGGGGCCTCGGGCTTGGGGGCCTTGGGCTGGCCGCGCGTCTCAGCCGCGCGCGTCGGCGCCTCAGTCGCGCCGGTCTTGTCGTCGGGCATGGTGATCTCCTCGGTCGCTGCCGTGTCGGGGGTGTCGTCGGCCGGGGCGGCCGGGGTCGTCTTGTCGGTCATCGGGGATGCTCCTTCGCTGGTTTGGGCGTCCCGGCGATGGAGGACGCAGTCGTGTTGTTCGCCCTTGGCGCGGAAGCCCGCGGCGGGATCGGCGCCGACCGGCACGGCCGAAATCTCGAACGGGGTCCAGTCGACCGCGCTCCAAAGCTCGCGCCCGCCATCGGGTTTCGAGATGTCGAAGCGGTGGACCTGGTAGCCGATCGAGACCGCCCGGATGTGCCCGGCCTGGATGTCGCGCCAGATCGGCTCGACGTCGGCACGCTCGCTGATCCGCACCTGCGCGATGCCGCGACCGTTCTCGATCCGGGCCGAACCGGGCACGACCGAGCCGATGACGGCGTCGAGCGTGTCGATCTCATGGACCTTCAGGAAGGGCGCGCCCGCGTTCAGCCGGTCGAGGCGGACATGCGCGGGGTCGAGGCTCAGTTCCTCGTCATAGGGCTCGCCGAAGAAGGTGGCGCGGCGGACGCGCGCGCCTGCCGACCAGACCACCTCGACGGTGCGGCTGTCGGCATCGGCCGTGTTCGGCGCAAGCTCCGCCGACCGGCGCATGGCCGGCAGTTCGATCATCGTGTCCATGAAGGTCAGTCCTGTTGGTCGGCCTGCGCCGGGTCGGTTTCATCCGCTTCGCCGGAGGGGTCGCCGACGGCGGTATCGTTCGCCGGATCGCTGCTCTGTGCGCTGCCGGTCTTGGTGACGCGGCGCGGGTCGCTGTCGAGCACCAGCCCGAGGTCGTCGAGCTTCGCGTTGGTCGCGGCGATTTCCGCCAGCACGGCGTCGGGGTTGCGGCCCTGCCGGGCGATGGCCTGTGCCAGCGTCATGGTGCCCGAACGGATCGCCAGAAGGTCCGCCATCGCATCCTTCTGCGGATCGACAGCCTCGAACTTCGGCGGCTGCCATTCGACCGGGACATCGGGTGTCGGGATTTGGCCCGCCGCCCAAGCGGCTTCCGTGAACCAGCGCCAGACCGGCGCGCAGAACATCGGGATGAAGAGCTGCCACTGCAAGGCGTCGATCTGGCGGCGGAACTCCACGAGCCCCGCCCGGATCGAGGAATAGTTCACCTGGGAGAGGTCCCCGGTCAGCAGCTCGTAGGGCACCCTAAACCCGGCGGAGATCGTGTGCAGGCTCGCGCGCTTGTATTCGCCATAGCCTCCGGTGGCGGATGGCTGGTTGAACCGGATGTCCTTGCCGCCGCGGGCATAGGCGATCAGCCCCGGCTCGAACTGCTCGACCCGGTTGCCGTCGGCGTCGACCACCGAAGGCGCGATGCCCTGCTGCGCCTCGTCATCGCCGAAGACGATGGCGGTGACGCAGGCCTCGGTCTTCTTGCGGACCAGTTCGGCCACCTCGTAGTCGTCGAGATCGCGCAAGGACCGGATCACCGGCGCGCCCCAGGGAACGCCGCGCGCTTGCGTGCGCTGCTTCTCGTAGACATGGGCGATCTCGGTCGCGGGGACCGGGCGGCTCTGCAGACCGTTCTGCAGCGCCCCGTAGGCGTCGCCCGGATGTTCGGCATGCAGCCAGTAGGCCCGGCGCTTGCCGACCGGGTCGAACTCGATCCCCTGCACGAGGCGGCCTGCGCCGAGGACGCCGGATTTGGTGGCGTCGAGGAAATCGGCCTCCACCACCTGCAATTGCAGCGGCACCGGCAGGCCATCTGACGCCCGCCGCAGACGGCGGCGCACCAGCACTTCGCCAGCCTCGACCATCTCGCGGCAGATCAGCGTCTGCAGGCCATAGAAGTCGAGCTGGCCATCGGCGTCGCACTCCGCCGTCCATCTTTCGAAGAGCGCATCGACCTTGCGGTCCAGCGTGTCGTCGCCGCTGGCGGCGCGCGGCATGATGCCCGCGCCGATGATGTTGTTGACCAGCACCGCCACGGCCTTGGCCGCATGCGGGTTGTTGCGCACCAGATCGCGCATCCGGTCGCGCAAGAGCGCCCCGGCGACGCCGATTTCGGTGTCGGCGGAGGATCCCGGCGCCCGCCAGCCCTCCGTTCGCCGCCCGCGTGCGGCGCCATCGTAGCCGCGCGTCAGGGTCTCGAAGGCCTGCCGGCCCATAACGCGACGTGCGGCCATGCGCGGGGCCACCGTGGCGATGGCATGATCGAACCAGGTCGCAGACATCAGCGGTCCCCGCGCGAGAAGCCCGCGAGCCCGGCCACAGGCAGCGGCCGTGTCGTTCCCGCGATGGCGCGCTCGATGGTGCGGATGCGCGCCAGCAGGTCCTCGGCCGAGCCGTAATCCACCGACTTGCCGTCATAGCTCACCCGCGTCGTGCCGCTGGCATAGGCCCGGCGCAGCGCCGAGAGCTCGGTTTCCGTCCAATCCGTCATTGCTGCTTTCCTTGCCGGGCCTCGCGGCCGTCACGCCACTGGCCTAAAACCACCCTCCACGCCGCCCGAGCCAGTCGGAGCGGCGCTTGCCCTGTGGGGCCTGTCCCGGTCGGTTGATCTGCCCCGCCGGATCACTGTCCATGGTCGGCGCCGCCCCGAGCTGATCCTCGAGGTCACGCCAGGTCGACTCCGGCCAGCGGTCCGCGCCGGCGATCCAGGCGGCGGCGCGGGCATAGACCCGGCAATCCAGCGCCTCGTTGCGCTCGCGCAGCTTCTGCCATTCCAGTCGGGCGAAGCCGCGTTTCGTGCGCACCGTCACCAGCTGTTCGGCCACGAACTGCTTCAGCCATTCGCTCTCGACCCATGTCGGCAGGTGGATCGTGCCCGGCGGAAAAGCCGCGCCCTCGGCGCGTTCCTCTGTCGTCGGCCGCTCCAGGCGCAGGTAGCGGTAGGTCTCGGCCTTGAAACTCGACACGGCCACCGTCCAGAGCCGGGCCCCGCGCCGCAGGCGGCGGCCAGCCTCGGTCGCATCGACGAAGGTCGGGCCCGACACCGGGCTCGAACGGTTGAACCCCTCGACGCCCTTGACCGGCGACACCTGCGCGAAGCCTTGCGCCCGCGACCAGGAATAGACCGCCGGAGCCTCGTAGCCCGTGTCGATAGCCAGCCGCGCAATCCGCAGATGCGCGCCGCGCTCATGCGGCCAGCTTCGGTCCAGCAGCGCGGTCAGGTCAGACCATGCGTCATGCCGATCCGGCCCGCCTTCGATCACGACATGATCGACGAGCCAGGACTCCAACCCACGACCCCAGGCCCAGACATCAACCTCGATCCGGTCCTTCTGCACGTCGGCGCCGGCGGTCAGGAACAGTCCACCCGCAGGCACCGTGCCGGATGTCCAGCGCTCGCGCCGGTCGTAGAGCCGCTGCCAGTCCGGCGCTTCCCCGGTCTCGACCCATGTCTCGCCAAGGATCGTGTTGCGGAAGGCCTTGATTGCCTCGTCCGACCCCTGTGCCGCGTCCCATGCCCGCACGATCCGCTCCCAGCTCAGCCAGCCGATCGGCGAGTAGAGCGCCGAGAGGTGATACCCCACCGTCGTCGGATCGGCGGCAATGGCGGTCGCGCGCCATTCGCCGCCCTCCAGCATCGCCGTCTTGTGGTGTTCCGCGATGGGCTGCTCGCAGCCCTCGCAGTGATATTCTGCCGTCTCCGGGCGGCCCTTCTGCCAGCGCAGCCGGTCGAACTTCAGCCACTGCATCGCGCTGCAGTGCGGGCACGGCACGAAGAACCGGCGCTGGTCGCTCGCCTCGTATTCCCGCTCGATGCGCGACAGCCCCCGGATCGTGGGGGTCGAGACCAGGAAGACCTTGCGCCGGTGGGCGAAGGTCAGCGACCGCGCTTCCGCCAGCGTGACCGGATCGCCTTCCTCGTCGGCCGAGGCGGGATAGGCATCGACCTCGTCAAGGAAAATGTAGCGCGCCGGGGTCGAGCGCAGCCCGACCGCCGAGTTTGCGCCGGTCATGATCAGGATGCCGCCCCCGAACTCTTTCGACAGCATCGTGTTGCCCGCGTCGCGGGACCGCGCCGGTTTGACCCGTTCCCGCAGGTCGGGGCTTTCGTCGATCAGCGGATCGATCCGCTGGCGCGAGTTGCGTTTCGCCAGTTCCACCGTGGGCTGGACCGCCAGCATCGGGCCCGGCGCCTGGTGGATGGCAAAGCCGATCCAGTTGTTGCCAGCCTCGGTCGCCCCGACCTGTGCCGCTTTCATGAACACGATGCGCTGCGTGGGATCGCCGGGCGACAGCCGGTCCATGATCTCGCGCATGTAGGGCGTGCGCACCGTGCGATACCGGCCCGGTTCGGCCGAGGCGCGGCCCGAGAGCATCCGGTGCCGGTCCGCCCATTCCGAGACGGTCAGGTCCGGGTCGGGCCGCAGCCCGCTGCCCCAGGCGCGCAGGATCTCGCCCGCGCCGTCGAAGTCCGTCAGTGCGTCATCATCACCGGAAGTCGGGCCGGACCTCGGCGAGTTCGTCGAGGTGGGCGCGTACATGTTTCTCCAGGACCTTCTGCATCGCGGCTGGCTCCACGGTGATCTGCTGGCCCGTCGCTTCGCTGCATGAGGCCGAGAGCTCGGCCGCCATCAGCGCCGCCGCGCGCGCAGGCCAGTTCACCCACGTGTCCCGTTCTTCCCGCGCCAGCCGGAACACCAGCGCCAGCGCGCGGGCCCGCTCGATCAACTCCCCCTTCAGCTTCTGAAGCCGGATGCGCCGCTCCTGCGCCTTCAGCACCTCGTTCGCGGTCTTCGCCTGCAGGAAGGTCGTGCCGCCGCCGACGGGCGGGACCGCCAGACCCTGTTCGCGCAAGGTGTCGCCGACGGCGGCGACCGCTGCCTCGGGGACAGGCTTCAGCTTCGGTGCGGGCGGCTTTCTCGTCTTCGACGGGTCCGTCGTCTCGGCACGCCGGGCGTCGCTGGCGGCCGCGTTGATGCTGCCGTCGGGATAGAGGACCAGGCGCTCGGCGGTCTTCGCCTTCTGGATCGCGCCCCGCGACAGCCCGACATGCGCGGCGTACTGGCGCTCGCTCATGCCCTGCATCGATAGCTCCAATTAACATTCAGAATCATGTGCTTATCGAGTTGATAAGCAGCGCGGAGAGAGCGAACGTTACTCCCACGCAACGATGCAACTCACCAAGGAGCCACCACGATGACCAGCCGCCTGAACCCGATCACCACCCCGCGCCACGAACTCCGCGCCGAGAAGGCGCGCCGGAACAAGGAAGCCGCGCTCGCAGCCTTCATCGGCAAGAAAGCAGAGATCGACGAGATGCTCTCCCGTCTGCAGGCGCTTAGCGACGACCATTTCAACTGCGCCCCCGACGAGGCGGGCTGGGCCATGGTCGGTACCCTCGAACACTACGCCAGCCTCCTGAAGCGCATCACCGACAGCGCCTTCGGCGAGGGCGAACACGCCCGCTGATCTCCGGCGCTGCCGGAACTCCCGCCGCGCGCCCCGCGCGGCTCGCGGTCGTAGAAGGCGCCGCATGACGCGGGCCCGAATACGGAGACGACCCCATGACCAAGCTTTCCGACACCCAAGCCATCATCCTCAGCGCCGCCGCACAGCGCGAGGACCGCATCGCCCTGCCGCTGCCCGAGAGCCTGCGCGGTGGCGGCGCCGCCAAGGTGGTCGGCGCGATGCTCGCCAAGGGCTTCTTGCAGGAGGTCGACGCCGACACGCGCAAGGGCGAGCTTATGTGGCGCGAGACCGGAGACGGCCACGGCGTCACGCTGGTCGCCACCGACGCGGGCCTTGCCGCCATCGGGATCGAGACCGAGGACGCGAACCCCGCGCCTGCGGGCGCGACGGACGCGCCGACCGAGGAGCCCGCGCCGGACACCCCCACTGAACCGAACGCCGCGCGCAAGACGAGCACGCCGCGCGAGGGCACGAAGCAGGCCACGCTGATCGCCATGCTGCGCGCTCCGGACGGCACGACCATCGAGGAGATCATGGCCGCGACGGGCTGGCAGTCGCACACGGTGCGCGGCGCGATGGCCGGGGCACTGAAGAAGAAGCTCGGGCTCGAGGTGACCTCGGAGAAGGTCGAGGGGCGCGGAAGGGCTTACAAGATCGCCGACGACTGACGCCGTCTGCTGCGAAGAGGACGATGTCGCCGCTTGTATGCGCGGCGGCATCGAAGAACATCTTGCACAATGAATCTCATAGGGTGGGAGCAAGTGCGTGAGGTCCGTCGATGAACCACCGAACGGGTAACGTGCTGCCAAAAAAACGTAGTCCGCCCGAAGTTACACTGCTATCAGGACAATGACTGTATGTGAGTCGACTATGTTAGGAGGGAGCCGCGTGGCTCATCAATGCCCAACCTGCGGCGCTAGCGTCGTCTTCGGCGGCGAGTGTCCGAACTGTCAGCGGTTCTTGAACAGAAAGACTGAAATCAAGATAGAGGGCTCAGACTACAAACAGGTCGAGTATGTGCTGAACTCAGCGCTACGCGCAGCAAGACAGTCTCGAAACTACGCCATTTTCGCGGTATTGATTTCTGGAATTGCCGGTACGATTGCAATTTTGGCTAACCTGTCCGCAATCGCGACATTCTTAGGTTTCAGCGTCGGCTCTCCGTAGCTCGTATTGCGATAGCCTATACCATGTTTGCTGCACTGCTCGCCGCTCACCAAAAAACAATCAGGCGTAGCACCCGAAGCCTCGGCTATTTAGTTCCAGCTGCTTCAAACAACCGCCGCAGGGCGAAGGAACGCGCGATAGTGACCGCGGTGAACACCGTGTCACTTTTGAGGTTCTGCGCCAGCGTCGTGTGTAGTGTGTCGCCCGAAGACCGGGAAGATCAGGATCTGCGTGACGACGGCAACGCCGTAGCCCACGACCACGTTGGCGATGGACTCGACCAGAGACATGCGGCGCGACTGCTTCATGCGGAAGGCTTGCGCTTGTGTGCGGATTCGGGTTCGGCATCCGTGTCCGGGGCATCTGCGGGGGCTTCGCCATTGTCGCCCAGCCGCTCGGTTCTCAACTGCGTGAAGGTCCGTCCGTCGCCATCGAGGATCGCGTCTCGGCCGGTCTCGGCCTGCCAGCGCTCCACGGCGACGTCGACATAGGCCGGGCTGATCTCCATCGCGAACACACGACGGCCATTGGCCTCGCCTGCGATGATCTGAGAGCCGGAGCCCGAGAACGGCTCGTAGCAGAGGCCGCCCCGCGTCACATGCTGGCGCATCGGGATGCCGAAGGCGTCGAGCGGTTTCGGCGTCGGGTGGTCGGGCCGGTTGTCCTTCGCGAAACTCGGCAGCGCCCATGTCGATGGCAGCGTTTCCTCGGCCACCTTCGGCGGGCGGTTCGGACGGCGCCAACCCATGAAACAGGGCTCGTGTTTCCAGAGGTAATGGGAGCGGGTCAGAACCCCGCGGTCCTTCACCCAGATGATCTGCTGATGCACGAAGGCACCGGCTTTCTCCCAGCAGGCTTCCAGCATCGCCTGGCGGCGGGAGGCGTGCCAGCAGTACCAAGCGGCGTCCTCGGCGATGGCCTCCGCCACGGCGGCCGCGATGAAGCCGTCGTAGAGTTCCGCGCCCTGCGAACTGTCGTCCCAGGTCGTGCCGTAGGACGCCGACCAATCCTTGTTGCGGGTCGGATGGTTCGAGCCGTCGTAGTCCACCAGATACGGCGGATCGGTCGCGAACAGGATCGCCCGCTCGCCATTCATCAGGCGGCGCACATCGGCGGCGCTGGTGCTGTCACCACACAGCAATCGATGATCCCCGAGGATCCACAGATCGCCGGTACGCGACGCCGGATTGCGCGGCGGTTCCGGGATGGTCACCGGCGGCACGGAGCCCCCGGGGCCACCGTCTTCACCATCCCCCTCCGGCACGAAGGCCAGCAGCTTGTCCAACTCGCCGTCCGAGAAGCCCACCAGCGAAAGGTCGAAATCCTCGGCCAGCAGGTCGTTCAGTTCCGCCGACAGCAGCGCCTCGTCCCAGCTGCCGAGTTCGGTCAGCTTGTTGTCCGCGATCCGGTATGCTCGGCGCTGCGCCTCGGTCAGGTGGCCCAGCACGATCACCGGCGCCTCGGTCAGCCCGAGCTGCGTGGCGGCCAGGACGCGGCCATGCCCGGCGATCAGCTCGCCGTCCTCGGCGACGAGGCATGGCACGGTCCAGCCGAACTCGGCCATGCTGGCGGCGATCTTGGCGACCTGGTCCGCGCCGTGCGCCTTCGCGTTCTTCGCGTAGGGCTGGAGGCGCGACAGCGGCCAAGTCTCGATCGCGTCCGGGGCGAAGCTCAGCGTCATGGTGGGCAAGGGTCCTCAGGCGGGTGGATGCTGGTGGCTTCCGGACTCCGGATGCCGGGCAGGACTCCACACGGGGTCCAGCGGCCACCAGCAGTGTCCGGTCGAAAGGTCAGCGTTCATTGGTGTTTGCGCGGGGCGTGAGTGGGTCCGGCTTCCGGGTGGCTTCCCAAAAATCCGGCCCTGTCGCTAGCGATGTGCCGCGCTTCGCCCGCCAGCATACGAATATCGCGAGGAAGGAACCAAGAACTCAATGGGTTAGCCCATTGGACCCCGGCTGGACCCTTCGCTGGACCCCGGAAGCCAGCGGCGCGGCCTCTGCCTGCGCGCTCCTCTCCCGAGCATATTCGTTTTCTAACGGCCTCGTCGAAATGTGTAAGGGCCTGCGATGTACACCCGAAAATTTCCTCAGAGGACGATTTTTCTTGACAGCCGATTGGCGTTTTCGATGACGAACTGCTGTGACCGCCGGAGCGACGGGACGCGACCGTTCAGCCGCCAGGTGATCACTGCAAGGCCGTACTGCCAGCGCTTGGTAGCGGCCGTGCGCGACAGACCGAACTGCCAGCAGATCGGCTTCCACGCCATGCCGTCTGCGCGGGCCCAGACCAAGCGCCCATCCTCTGGCTCGAGCCAGCGCAGCCAAAGCATCGCTTCCTCCGCCTGTGTGATCTGTCGCGGGCTGGGCCTCGGGCGACGCATCTGCGGCTCCTGACCGACCTTGTCGGCGAAGCTGTGGAAGTATTCGGGCCAGGCGTTGAAGTAGCCCTGCGGCATCACGCCAGGCAGCTGCCGCATGACGTCCGCCGCAAGCTCCAGCCGGTCCTGCACCTGCGCTGTGGTCCACTCACCCATGACGCGCCTCCCGTTCCCGCTTGCCGTAGAGCCGCTCGCCGAGCTGGCGCACCAGCTCCCGCTCGGGCCAGGTCAGGCGATCATCGTCGACAGCCACCGCCAGCAACCCCTGTTCCTTCCAGCCGTCGCGCTTGACCTCGTCGGGGTTGCGGCGGTGACCGCCGTAGCCCTTGGGCGTGAACCGCATGCCAGTCATTGCACACCTCCGCGCGTTTCCAGCGCCCAGAGCAGGATCGCGATGGCGTCGGCCTCGTTGTCGTCGGCGGGGCTGAAGCCGCGCGCCCGGGCGGCCGCCATCATGGCGTCCTTGTTCGCGTTGCCCTTGCCTGTGGCGTGGCGCTTGATGGTGCCGACCGGCACGCCCTGATAGGCGACGCCCGCGGTCTCCACCCACGACGTCAGCGTGGCCAGCAGCCCGCCATAGACATGCGCCGCGTCGGTGCCGACGTGCCTGCGAACCTCCTCGAAGTGGATGGCGGTGATGGTTCCGGCGTCGTGGGCCAGCTGCTCGAGCCAGCCCCGGAACCGTAGGTAGCGCATGCCCCCGCCGTCATAGCGGCTGGGCCGGAAAGACACGGTGCCGCTGGTGATCAGACCGTCCGCCGCCTGCAGCGCCCACCCGGTCGTGGTGCCGAGGTCGAGGGCGAGGACGACCGGCACGCCGGGACACGGGGCGCTCACGGGGGTCGGGGTCAGAGATGCTTGGGCCATGATCGGCTCCTTTCCGGTTTGCTGCTCGATGGGGTGACGGGCGGGACATGCGGGGCTCATGGATCGAGCTCCCGCAGCCAATCGGGGACGGGTGAACCTCGGGAACCTGCCGCGGGAGGTTCACACGGAGGTTCACACCGACAAGGCTCTGAATTCACGGGGTTTTGTGAACCTCGCGAACCTTGTGAACCTTTTCCGGCATCATCCTTCGCATGTGCGTGCGCGCGCGCGTGCGTAAGGGTTGGGAGAGGTTCACAAGGTTCACAAGGTTCACATTTGCCATTCTGATCAACGGCTTGATCGTGTGAACCTCGGTCTTGGAGGTTCACACTCGCGCCCCGAGGTTCACACGCATCAGACCCTCGTGCGCCGGATTGCGGACGCGATGGCTGCTCGGAGACCTTCAGCTGCCATTTGACCGCCCGCCGAAACGTGCCCGCCTGCACCAGCCTGAGGGTCAGATCGCCCACCTTGAACACGCGGTCCCGCATCTTCTTGATGGCGATCCCGAAGCTGGTCTTCTGCGCGCGGTCCGTGTGGCCGGTGATCGGGGGCGCAGGATCGCAGAACAGGGCCACGTCGAAGAGGTCGGCCGCGCCCACCTCGGCGGTCCCGAAACGATCCCACCAGGCGGCGATGAAGGCGCTCCAGCCCGCGCCTTCGCAGTCGGACGCCTCCATCATCTCGTCGAGATTGCCGAGGAAGCCGGGAATGTCCGCAACCTCGAGCACCCCGCCGACGACATGCGCCCAATTTTCGAAGGAACCGATGGTGCGCGCCCCGCGCGGCTTTCCGGCGGCGATCCATGCCTGGCAGAGCGTGAGACAGGCGGCGACCAGCCGGGGGCGGTTCGCGCGTACCCATGTCATCAGATCGGGATGGCGGAAGCCGGTGCGCTGCCAGGGGCGCTCCTCGTGAGGATCGAGCCGGATGCGCAGGAGGCGCCGCGCCATCTCGTTGGAGAACTCGGGGTTGTTGCCGGTGGCGATCCAGAGGCAGCGGATCGGCAGCCGCGCCATTTCCGATGCGCCGAGGATCCGGTCCTCCCAGAACGGCGCCGTCAGCGCGGCCGCGACGGCGGAGCTGTCGAGCTTGGCGCGCAGGTTGTCGATCAGCACGATGGCGGGGATCTGGCGCAGCTTCGCGGTGACGCGCTTGCGCCATTCGTCGTCGTCGCGCCCTTCGGTCATGACGCTCGCGCCCGAGCCGGTGAGGATGGTGGCGACGGCATCGACCATCAGCGTGGCGCCGGAGCCGGGGCTGGGCTTCTCGATCAGGTGCAGCGGCGTCGGCCCGTCGATCATCCCGCGCAGGAAGCCGAGCAGCAGCAGCGCGATCACATGCGCCATTTCGGCGGGACCGACGAAGGGGAAGTCGCCGAGCAGATCCTCGCACAAGAGATCGCGAGCAGCGGCGATCTCGGTGGCTGTCGGTCTGGTGGGGATGCTCGGCACCGCGAACCCGGGCGTCGGGGCATAGAGGAGCCGGGCATCGGGGTGATAGCCCGGCGTGGTCAGCAGCGTGCCGCCGCGACCGAAGACTGGCGTGTTGACGATGCCCACCAGCACGGGCAGTGCCGGATCGGGCGTGGCCAGCACGGATTTGACCACGGCGATCGGCGGCGGGGCCGCGACCAGCTCGCCCTTGCCATTCAGCTTCTTCCAGTGCGCCAGCCGCGCCAGCATGTGACGCAGCCGTTCCTCGGTGATCGCGGTGGCGACCGGACGGCCCTCATCATCGGGCACCACCCATGTCGGCTGTCCGGCGAAGCGGAACACCCATGGCGTACGGTTCGAGGCCATCAGCAGGCTCCAGACCCGCTCGACCGAGCGGGCCAGATCGCCCTCGTCGGCGCGCAAGGTGGGGATGGCCTCGCCGCTGCCCTGATAGTTGACCGGCCGGTGCTGCCCGATCAGCAGTGTGGGTTCGGCCTCGGTGATGGCCTCCGCATCTGCGATCAGGGCGGCGACAGCCTCGGGCCCTTCGCGCAGCAGCAGGTCGTTGAAATCCTCGCCTTCCTCGGGCGGCAGGACGACGGCCACGTCGCGCCCTTGCGCGCGCAGGCGCCGGGCGGCGGCCTCGGCGGCCCGCAGACCGGCCCCGGAGGTGTCGTTGTCGGCCAGGATCAGCACGCGCCGGACGCCAGGCGGCAGAGCGACCTGTTCGAGGCCCGATGTCGACAACGTCGCCCAGACCGGCAGATCGGGGCATGCGGTCATCACCGCGAGGCCGGTCTCGATCCCTTCGGAAAGCGCCAGCCGATCGCCGTCGCCGAGATCGGCGAGACGCACCGCGCCACCAGCGACTCGGCCCAGCATCTTCTTCGCCTTGTCGAGCGGCGCCTTTGTGACTGCCTCGTCCTCGATAGCGAGGTAGCTGCGGTGCAGACCGATGACCGCGCCATCGCGGTCGCGGACCTGTCCAAGCATGGCCGGATAGCCGGTCTTCGTCTCCCAATGGGTCAGGTCAGGGTGAAACAGCAGATCGGCGGCCGGGGGCACGGTCAGGCCGCGCCCCGTCAGATACTGCGCGACCGGAGAGCCCGTGATCGTCTCCGCACCCGTCAGGATGTGCGCGATCTCGAGCGCGGGATCGCGCTTCGATGGGGGTGGCGTCGGCGGCGCGCGACGTTCCGGTGCGCCTGGCGCGATGCCCGCGAGTTCTGCTGCCTCGACGATCAGCGCCCGGCCGTCGAGCCCGGTCGCTTCCTCGATGGCGCTGATAGGGCCGCCGCCCTGATTGCCGTCGAAGTCGATCCAGTCGCCGGCATGCGCGCCGCGCAGGGTGATGACACAGGAGCCGGTGTTGCGCGGCGCGTCGCCCCGGATGTTGGCGAGCCGCCATTCGTCGCCCGACCTGCGCCCGCGCGGAAACAGGCGTGGCACCCAGACTTCCGCAGTCTCGCGAAGGCGCGCCACCACCAGGTCGAGATCGTAGCGCAGAGGCTCACCGCCGAGCGGTTTGGCATCGTTGAGGTCAAGCAAGGATCACCAGACCTTTCTCGGCCCGCGTGATCGCGGTGTAGAGCCAGCGGTTGCGGTCGGCGGCGCTGCGCCCGAAGCCGTCGTCGAACACGACGACGTTCTCCCATTGCGAGCCCTGCGACTTGTGGCAGGTGATGGCGTAGCCCCAGCTGGACTCGATCAGCCCGCGCCGGATCTGCCATTCTCGCCGCCCGCGTTCGGGATCGTAGGCGACATGATCGGCGTATTCGCCGCGCCAGAAACTCTGTCGCCCGCCGAGGCTCACCCCGTCCTCGGTCTCGACCATGGCGCTGAAGGCGAAGGCGTCGTCCGGATCCTGCCGCACCTCGGTGAGGGTCAGGAACATGCCGTTGATCAGCCCGAGTTCGTGGCGGTTCTTGAGACAGATGATCTTCTCGCCGCCGCCTGTCGGATAATCGGCGCCGAACCCCGCCGCGCGCTTCATGGCGGTGTTCAGCCAGCGGCGCGTCGCGTTGGTGCCGCAGATCACCTGGCCACCCTGGAGCATCTGCGCGGGACCGACCTCGTGGCGGGACATCTTCCAGACATGGTCATCATGCGCGCCGGGTGGGATCGGCAGTCCCTCGCGGGCCAGCGTCGCGAGCCGCAGGATGGCGCTGTCGCCTACCTGGCGGTGCACCTCGGTCAGCATCACGTCCGGGGCGGTCTCGGTGAAATAGCCCGTGTCTTTCACGGGCGGCAGCTGCCCCGGGTCGCCCAGCACGAGGATCGGCTTGCCAAAGGCCATGAGATCGTGGGCCATCTCCTTGCCCACCATCGACACCTCGTCGAGCACCAGGAGGTCCGCGTCGCGCAGGATCGACTGCTCGTTGATCAGGAACTTCGGCTGGTGGATGTCCTCGAGGCGCAGCTCGAGCTGGGCGATGCGCGTCATCGCGAAACCGCGCTCGGCCGGACCCATGCGCGGCAGGTCGCGCCGCAGCGCCGCCAGATCCTCGGTCGCGCGCGCGATCTCCTCCGGCGTCGCTTCGGAAACCCTGTAGATCAGGCTGTGGATCGTCTGCGCGGACGTGCCCTTGCGCGTCATGACGAGCGCCGCCTTGCCGGTGAAGGCGGCGAAGAGCACGCCGCCAAGCCCGCCCGGGGTCATCGGCTCAAGCCCCAGCGCCTCGATCGCCATGGCGGTGATCGTGGTCTTGCCGGTCCCGGCATAGCCGAAGAGGCGGAAGATCTGCTGGTCGTGCCGCCGAGTCTCGTACCAGTCGCGGATGGCGGCGATGGCGCGGCCCTGGGTATCAGAAAGGGTGACGGTCATGCGCGGTCCTCCCAGCATCGGGTTGCGAACGGGCAGAACCGGCAGAGGAAGAAGTCCGGGCTCGTCGCGATGCGGGGCAGAAGATCGCCCGCGTCCGCGGCGCGCAGCACGTCGACCGCCTTGTCCGACAGCGCCTGCGCCGCGGCCGGATCGAACGACACATGCTCGTGGTAGAGCTCGCAGGTGTCCTTGTTCAGCGCGGTGAAAAGCGCGGACCCGAGCCCCATGTAGGCCATGTAGATCTGCATCTGACCGAAGTAGACGGGCTTCGAGAGCTGCACGCCTTTCTTCGCCGTGTCCGACCAGGACGAGGCTTTCAGCGCCTTGTGTTCCCAGAGAACGGGCCATTCGAGGCCGATCTCCGGGCCATCGACGATCACGCCGTCCACATGGCCGCGAATGCGCCCGCCCGCCGTCTCGAAACCGAACTGGCCGCCAGCTTGCGTCTGCGTGCGCAGATCGAACCCGGCCTGCCGGAGCCAGCGGATCGCCAGATCCTCGAAGACATGCCCTGCCGCGAAGATGCGAAGAACGCGCCCCTCGAAATCCTTGCCGGGATCGGGCGGCGTGTGGGTGACCTCGTAGACCAGCCGCCGCGCGCAGGGTTCGCCGATGCGGCTGGCGCCGAGATAGTCGCGCGGGCGCTGGCCCTCGCGTTCGGCCTCCAGCGCAGCGTCGATGCGGCGGTTGATCCTCGCGCCGAGCGGTTGGGCTTCAGAGGCGTCGCGGCCATAGACAAAGCCGGATCCGTGATTGAAATCGACCAGCATCCGCACCCCCTCAGAACGGCACATCGCCGTTGTCGGACTGGCGCTGCATCGAGGCCTGAAAGCCTTCGACGCAGGCCTCGATCACGCGGTCGATGTCCGCGGCCGGGCGGTCGAAGAAGGGCTCCATCAGGCCCATCTCCGTCAGCGCCTCGGCGAGCATCCTTCGGGCCTCCACGATGGCGCGCGTCTCCATGTCGGTCTTGTCGATCATGCCGTGGTTCCTTTTGGCGTTGGCCGAGCCCGCCATCAGGCAAGCCATCGAGCAGAAGCGGTAATGAGGGTGACGGTCCCAGCGCAGGCCGTGGCAGTAGCCGAAGCCCCGGGCCTCGCGACCGCAGTGAGCGCAGGGCACGCGCCGGGCGAGATTGGCGCGCGAAGGAGGGCTCCGCCCGTTCGCGGCTGAAACGCTCCCCCGGAGCCTTTCCGAGACGCCGCTCACCCCATGAGCAGCAGGTCCAGCGCGTCGCGCTCCTCCTTGTCCGGGGCGGCGGTCCGGCGCTCGGAGGACAGCACGATGAACCGGCTGATGGCGTTCGAAGCCATGCATTCCAGATCGCGCCGAGTCAGGCTGGCGATGGGGCGGTCGAGACGCCCGCGCGCCTCGAGCCAGCGTCCCATCGCCAGTGCCGCCTCCGTGGTGACATGCGCCTGCCATTCGTCCGGGCTCACGGGTTCAGCCAGGCCGGGCCGTTGCCGGGTTTGGCGGTGGGCGGCGTCTGGTTGGCGGGTTGGGTGGGAGCCGACGGCGCACCCCAGGCAGGCGCCGCCGGCGCGGAGGCCGCCTGCGGCTGGCCCCAGGCCGGGGTCGCGGGCTGCGCGGCTGCGGCGGCGGGCCGGGGCTTGTTCGAGGGCTGGGAGGGCACGGGCTCGCCCGCCATCACCTTCTGCCATTCGGGCGCGGTGGCCAGCACGACATGGTCGAGCTTGTTGGCGTCCTTGTAGGCGGGGTTGCGGCTCGGCTCGATCTGGATCTTGGCCACGAAGCTGATCCCGTCGAGATCGGCGAGCCCGCGCAGCACCCGCTTGGCCTTAGCGGCGTCGCTCATGTCCTCGGGGTTCAGACCCAGCGCGCTGTCGATCATCGCGCGGAAGGTCGATTTCGAGATCTTCCAGCCGATCGACTGGCCCAGCTCGTCGAGCTTGCCGCCCTGCACGGTAAAGTTCTGCCAGAACTTGCGCCGGGCATGCGGGCCCTCGACGACGGTGAACTCGGCGTCGAGCATTAGCACATCGCTGCCGGGCTGGTTCGAGGCCTTGAGCAGCCCGCGATCCGCGTCGCTCGATCCGTCGGTGCCGCCCTTGCGCAGCGTCATCACCAGCTTGGCGAAGGTGCCGTCCGGGATCAGGTCGCCCGACTGCTGCGGCTCCACGTCGTTCATGTCGAAGGTCATGTCGTCATCCTTTCCGGGGTTGGTTGATCTTGGTGAGGAGCGCGCCGAGATCGGGCGGCTCGGTCATGTCGAGACGGCCAGAGCGGTCCTTGGCCGGCAGGCCGAACGGATTGCCGGATTGGCAGACGAGGCGGCGCGCGTTGCCCTTGTCGGGATCGTGACGCCAGCTCGGGGGCGCATCGGGGCCCGCGCCGGGATCCTGCGAGAAGAGGCTCATGGTCAGCACCTGATCGACGATGCCGGGGAGCTCGCGGGCGACCTTTCCGCCGTCCATCTGCGGCTGCCAGGTCACCCGGTTCATGTCGTCGACGACCTTCTCGAGGATGCCGACGAAGACGACGGTGCGGCCGGGCGCATGCTGAAGATGCTTGAGGAGACCGATGACCTCGCGCGCCAGCAGGCCGTAGGCGCCGCGCGTGTCGGGTTTGCCGGTGCGTTCCGACAGCGCCTCGGGCCGGGTCTTGGCCCATGCCATGGCCTGACGCGTCAGGTCGGTGATGCTGTCGACAAAGATGATGCGCTTGGTATCGATCTTCTCGGCCAGCTCGGGATGCTGCGCGCGCAAATGCGCGTGGTGGGCCTCCGAGAAATGCTCCTCGGGTTGGGCGGCCGGGTTCGCGCCGCCGATCAGGCAGGCGATGTCGACCGCATCGGCAAAGCGGCGGATCGGGATGCTGTCGCCCGACCAGTCCTGGACGGACTTGAGACCCGCCTCCAGATCGATGCAGAGCGTCTCGGCGGGTGGCAGGGTTTTCAGCAGCGTGGTCTTGCCTGCGCCGCTCGGCCCGAACAGCGCCATGGTGGTCTTGCCCTGCGCCTCGCGCAGCCGGTCGTCAGCGGAGATGATGCGCAGGCTCATTGATCGCCTCCCTGCGGGACGATCTCGATCTTCAGCGTCCCGGGCCGGACAGTGCGCGCGGGCTCGAAACCGGCACGGATGGCATCGGGCCAGGCGGCGTATTTGCGCTCGGGCACCTTGAACGCGATGTCGACATACTGCGCGGGATCGTCGCCGGCGGCGCGGATGCGCTCGACCATGGCGGCGAGGCGATCCTGATCCCAGTCGACCCGTTTCGGCAGGTCGGCGACCACGGTGAAGTCGCCTTCATCGAACCGGATCGTGCCGGTGTCCTTGCCTGCGGCCTGCCGCTCCTCGGTGGCGCGGGTGGCGTAGCGGACCGTCAGTGCGCCATCGAGGCGGGCCTTCGCGGCCTTGTCACGCTTGATGCGCTCGTCGACGTCGCGTTGCAGGATGGCCAGCAACTCGACGGGCAGCTGGGCGATGTCCTGCAAGCCGAGGCCCGGCAGGTCGTCGACGGTGGGGGTTTTCGCGGGGAACGGCATGTAAGGGTCTCCATGATCGGCAAAGAGGGATTGGAAGGCGGTCATCACGCGGCAGCCCGACCACTCGAACCGGTGGCGTGGTCGGGCTGCCCCTGCTCGGCGAGCAGGAGCGCGGACAGCGACACGGCTGCGGCCTTCGGCTTGGGGCGGGCGGCGGCGATGTAGGCGAACTGGTCGGGACCCAAGCGCTCTTGCACCAGGTGCACGAGGCCCTGTTCGGCGGCCCAGAACGCGCGGGCGCCTAGCCAGGTCAGCCTTGTGCGTTCTTCGGTCGTGAAGCGGGACAATCCCTGACAACGATCGAGCGTCAGAAAGCCGCGATGGTATTCCAGCCGGTCACCCGGCACGGCCTGCGCCACCCAGGCGCAGAACTCGATCTCGGTGAGCGGTCGGCGGGCGCGGACCGTGATGAAGGGGGTGGTGCCCATGAACATGATCTCCTCCTTTCGCCTCTACTCAGGCCGCCGCGAGATCGTCCCACGCGGGACCGAGACCGTGGGCGGTGAGGACGTGACGGAGATCGGCGAGGCGGCGGTAGAGCGCGGACCGGCTCCCGAAACCCTCGGCCGCGAGCGCGGCGATGGGGCGATGCGCCAGCGCCGCGCAGAACCGGCGATCCTCGGCCGGCAGCCGCGCGAGGGCGGCCTGCAGGGCGTGTTGAAGTTCGGTGACAGCGGCGGCGCAGCAGGTCTGGCCGTGCCAGGCGGCAAGGCCGTCGTCCTCGGTCAGCGTGTCGCCGACCGGCTCGCGGGTACCGGCCAGTGGAACCTCGAGCGAGAGCAGAGACCCACCCTGCGCGCGGCGCTTGCGGTGATGGCGCATCGCGATCCGCGAGGACTGGTTGCGCAGGACGATGTTGGCGAAGGCGCCGATGCTGCCGCGCGAGGGATCGTAGGCGGGCAAGCGGCGCAGCAGATCGACCAGGAGGTCCTGACCCAGATCCTCGCGCTCGCAGACCGGCATGCTCAGCTTGCGCCGTAGCCGTTGCGCCGCCGCATCGGCTTCGCGGATGATGGTTTCAATGTCGTCGGTGGTGAGTTCGATCTGCATCGCCGTGCGCCTCGGTCATCGTTTCTGATGAGCCCAAGGTGCCGGATGCGGTCGGCGCGCAGGTGGGAACGGGGTGGGAATAAGGTGGGGGTTTGGTGGGTCGCGCCATTTCCGGTCGCCGGGTTAGAATAGAAGGGCCGGCGCGGACCGCATAGCGGCCACTAAAAACCATAAAGCGCCAAACCACGCATGGATAACGCGCTCATTATATCTGCTGTCGATGGCGGATCACCGCGGTGAATACTGTACTTCGACCGCGTGAAGCTGATGATTGCGCGACTTGAGAGTGCCGGGATAAGTTCCATGAACATTTATAGCGACGGAGGCGTGCCCGACGATGGCAGACCTAATTTTTGACCGGAAGCACGCCATGGAAGCGATCCGCTTGGCAAAAACCAACGGGCAGGAATGGCTCTATGAAAGCTATCCCAAGCCAAACGGACAGAAGCGCCGGTCGAGCACGGGTTTTCTGATGCACGAAGGCGCGGCCTACCCGGTAAAACCGCTGGGACGTCTGGCAAACGAGATTGCCGGCAACCCTATGACCGCTAATCCCATCACGAATGTTTTCAGGAAATACTTCGAGAAGTTGGGGTTCCAGTTGATCGACAGCCCCGAGGACGAGGCGGAAACTGCGACTGAGCGACAGCGCCGCCTCGCCGAAGTTTGGGAGCGCCCGGGCCAAGCTCGGTTTCGCCGCGCCGTCTTTGAGATGTTCGGCGCGCGCTGTGTTGTGACAGGATGCGAGACGCTGATGGCGTTGGAAGCCGCACACGTTCTGCCTGTGTCCAGCGGCGGCGGCGATGAAGGATGGAATGGCATTCCTCTTCGCGCCGACTTGCACAGGCTCTTCGACGCTGGCGCCATCATGATCGATCCTACCTCGTGGAAACTCTCGGTGGTTGATGCCGTGCGTGAGGAATACGGCCAGTATCACGGTCTGGACCTCGAGCCGGTCATCGCCGAGATCGACGGAGCAGCGGAGCTGGCGGAGGCATTGCGGGAGCGAATGGCAATGATCGGCTAAATGCGAGCTGGACCGACCCGGCTCCAGCTGACGAAAGCGGACCCAAGGAAGGAAGCGCGCGAGACGCTGCTGGTTACCTTTTCAACCGTCGACCACGATGTCTGATGCATGGACGCCGAGCCGGTAGCCCCGGTTGCGCACCGTTTCGATCAGGGCCTTGCTCTCGCCATCGGTGAACCCGGCAGCCTTGAAGGCATCCCGCAGCTCCCGGATCAGATCCTTGGCTTCGCGCGCCGTGGTGCCTTCGACATGAGACCCGGAGGCGACCTGATCGCGCGACAGCGCCTTCTCGAGCAGGCGTTCGAACACGGGGAAAATCTGACGCGACAGGATGACGGAACGACCTACCCAATGAACCTCGGCCGCCGCCCTCCGAACACGAAGCACGGGCGCCAGCGGGATCGGTGCCAGAGCCGCGATGTCGATTGTGCCGCCGAGGCCATTTGTGGCGGGCGTCAGCACCTCGAGGATTTCGACGAGATGAAAGCCCGCATCCTCGTGTCGCCGGGCAATCTCCGCTGGCAACTGCGGCGCGAGGATCGTGACGTCCGGGCCCTGCGCCGCTTGGCGCAACGATGGGGCAATGCCGTCGCCGGTCAGGGCTGCAGGCTCCAGCGCAAGAAACACTGCGCGCCCCGATGGCGTATCGCCGAGCCGCCAGATCTTCTCTGCCGCCAGCTTCGGGGCCGCGCCAAATCCCGCAGCCGCGCCGACCACGGATGCCAGCGCGTCAGCGCCGATGCGAAACACGCGCAAATCGTCCTTGGTGAGATCGATGTCCTGCCGACGGTTGAGCGGGCACTCAGCTTGAAATGCATCTCCGGCTTTCCGGATCGGCCGACAGGGGAGCCCGCACTCGCAGGCATCGCAGACGTCCCAATCGGCAAGCGGCGCCTGTTCGACGACGACACGTTTCGCCAACAGCCGGTCGAATACCGGACCGAAGAACGGCGCGGCAAGCTCGCCGGGCAGGATTGCGTCGTCGCCAGCCTCACTCAGCCGCGTCAACAACCTCAAAATCGTCTCGGTCATTCATCAGCCCGTTCCGTTCGATCAGTTTCATCACCCGCGCCTCATGCTGGGTGCGGCGGAACTGCACGACACCCGGTGGCCGCAGCTTGACCGTGACCTGCGGTTGGCGCTTGCCGTCGCCCTTGAACAGGATCCGGAACACGAGCTCGCCCAGCCGCCAGGCGCCGCCGAACGACACCGGTGTGCTGCCGAAATGCTGGAGCGCATCACCGCCGAGGTCCCGCGAGCGCAGCGTGCGCACCACCCGGGGATACCCCTTCTTGCCGGGTGCCATCAGGTCGGCCGCCGCCTCGATGATCAGCACCTTGTTGATCAGCGGATCGTAGGCGGCATCGAAGGCGAAGCTCGGTCCGGCCAGTTCGACCGGGCGCAGGGTATAGAGGTCCTGCGCATCGTCGCCGTCGAAGAAGCCGGGCCTGTCTAGGATGATCGAGGCGAAGAGTTCCGCGATCTCGGGCTGATGCGCCTTCCGGATGCGGGCCAGCCGCAACATGCCGGTGTTCTCGGAGTATCGCAGCACGGCGTGAGAAATCTGGCGCACGCTGATGACCCGTTCGACCTGGCCCTCGACGACCGGCATGGTCGAAACCATGGAGCCGTGGCTGACCACGAGGTTGATCTCGTCATCGTCGTCGTAGTCGCCGACCCGGCAGTAGTCCCCGAGAAAGGCGTCACGGAAGAGCGCGGCAACGGCCGTCCGGAATGCCTCGACCTTCTCCTCCGTCAGGTCGATCGCAACGCCACGTTCCCGCCCGGCATATTCATGCAGGCGGTCGGCGGTGAGCATCGCCATGTGGTCGGCGGCCGCATCGAACAGGTCGGGATGCTCCAGAAACACCCGGACGGCGATGTGCTTGGGATCATGCGCCTTGTTCGGCGTGTCCTCGTCGCCGGTCTTCATGTCGGGGAACAGATCGACGCCCTGACGGGCGGCTTGCGCCTGGATGATCTCGAGGCCGCGGGCATCGCCCAGTTCCGCGATGCGGTGCAGATCGCCGCGCAGCCCCTCGGGATAGCTGTCCTCGGCGCCGGTCAGCAGTTTCTCCAGCGCCTCGCGGGCGGCATCCTCCTCCTGGTCCAGCAGGTCGACGGAGAAGCCCTTGTACTTGCCCTCGTGCCGCGCCAGCAGCGGCTTCATCAGGGCGAGATCAATGGTCTTGATGAACCGGGGGTTCACGAACTTTTTCAAATTGCCGGCCACGACGAATCCCCTTTCCTGCAAAACCAGTGTTCTTGATACGTTCTTTCGCGTGATTCATCAACCTGCGCGGGATCGGCTGGGACGCTTTCTGGCATCGACGAGTAGAGGCCAGAGGAGACGACTGCTCCGAGGCCCGCATGAAACGCCCCAATCCCCTGCCTGCCGACCAGATGACCACAGCCGAGCGCCGAGCCGAACTGTGCGGCCTGCTGGCTCTCGGGCTTGTTCGGTTGCAGATGCGGGATGGTGCCGAAGTATCTGACGAAACTGGAGATAGTTGCCTACACTATCCGCCCGACCAATGCCGTCATGCAACTCCAACGCACCGGAGAAATGCATGAACAAGCCCGATCCCATCCCCGCGCGCCTGGCCGCGCTCAAGACCACGCCGACGCCTGACCTGAAACAGCAGTGGCGCGATCTGTTCGACTGCGAACCGCCACCCTTCAATCGCCGCTACCTCGAAAGCCGGCTGGCCTATCGCATCCAAGAACTCGCCTATGGCGGGCTGAAGCCGGAGACGATCCGGCGCCTTGAGCGTCTGGGCGAGGAACTGGACGGCGGCGACCGGAAGAAGCGCGGCATCCGCGCCGACCGCGACCGCCCGATCACCGGCACGCGGCTGCTGCGCGAATGGCAGGGCGTCGAGCAGATCGTCACCGTCACCGCCGACGGCTTCGAGTGGCAGGGACGGCCCTACAAGTCGCTCTCGGCCATCGCCCGCGCCATCACCGGCACGCGCTGGAACGGCTGGGTCTTCTTCGGCCTCAAGAACCACAGGGGGCGAACATGACGAAGGCGCCGGAAAAATCAAAGGTCGTCTGCAAGCTGCGCTGCGCGGTCTACACCCGCAAATCCTCCGAGGAAGGGCTGGAACAGGAGTTCAACAGCCTCCACGCGCAGCGAGAGGCCTGTGAGGCGTACATCGCCAGCCAGCGGTCCGAGGGCTGGGTGCTGGTTCGCGATCAGTATGACGACGGCGGCATTTCGGGCGGCACGCTGGAACGCCCCGGACTGAAGCGGCTGCTCGAGGATATCGAGGACGGGCTGGTCGACGTGGTCGTGGTCTACAAGATCGACCGCCTCAGCCGCTCGTTGGCCGACTTCGCCAAGCTTGTCGAGGTGTTCGACCGGAACGGCGTGACGTTCGTCTCGGTGACGCAGTCGTTCAATACGACAACCTCGATGGGGCGGTTGACGCTGAACATCCTGCTCTCGTTCGCCCAGTTCGAGCGGGAGGTCACCGCCGAGCGCATCCGCGACAAGGTCGCTGCCAGCCGCAAGAAGGGAATGTGGATGGGCGGTGTGCCGCCCTTCGGCTACCGCGTCGAGAACAGGAAGCTGCTGGTCGACGAGGACACCGCCGAGCATGTCCGCTGGATCTTCGCCCGGTTCCTCGAGATCGGATCCTGCACGGAACTGGCGCGAGAAGTCGGCGCACGCGGCATCCAAACCCCGCGCGGGAACAGGATCGACAAGAAGTACATCTATCGGATGCTCAGCAATCGCGCCTACATTGGCGAGGCGGTCCACAAGGGCGACAGCTATCCCGGTGAGCATGACGCGATCATCGAGCGCGAGATGTGGGACAAGGTTCACGCCATCCTGCAGGAGAGCCCGCGCAAGCGCGCCGCGCGCACCCGCGCCGACACGCCCGCGCTGCTGAAGGGGCTGCTGTTCGGGCCCGATGGCGCGGCGTTCTCGCCGACGCACACGCGCAAGGGCGACAGGCTTTACCGCTACTATGTCAGCCAGACCGTGCTGAAGCATGGCGCCGGGTCGTGCCCCGTCGGCCGCGTGCCCGCAGGCGAGATCGAAGCGGCCGTCATCGACCAACTGCGCGCCGTGTTCCGCCAGCCCGAGATCGTTGCAGGGACGTGTAGGGCAGCGCGCGCCCATGCCGACGATATCACCGAATCCGACGCCCGCGCGGCCCTGCAGCAGCTCGATCCACTGTGGGACGAACTATTCCCCGCCGAGCAGGCGCGCATCGTGGCGCTGCTGGTTGAGCGCGTGGACATCGGCACGGACGGGCTCAACGTGCGCCTCCGTGTGGATGGGCTCGGCGGCCTCGCACGCGAGATGCTGGCCGGAAACATGGGAGCGGCCGCATGATCCGAGGGGCTCCGATCCCCGAGACGGTGACGCTCCATGTCCCGTTCATTATCGTGAAGCGCGGCGGGCGTAAGGAGATGCAGATGCCGGACGGTGCCGTACAACCGCGCCGGACAGACGGCACGCTCGTCAAGGCGCTGGCGCGCGCCTTCCGCTGGAAGCGCATGCTGGAGTCGGGCGAGTTCACGTCGATTTCCGAACTGGCCGAGCGTGAGGGGATCACAGTTTCCTATCTCACCCGCTTGCTCAGGATGACGCTGCTTGCACCCGACCTTGTCGGGGCGATCCTCGATGGGCGGCAGGGGCTGGAGGTGACGCTCGCCCGGCTGATGGAACCGTTCCCGGCAGAGTGGGCAGATCAGCCTCTGGCATTTGCAAGGACATAGCGCCATCCGGCTTGCGTCAGGTGAAGTTCGCGGCTTAGTCTGCCGCAGTAAAAGGCGGCAATGTCAGCTCGATATCGGGGCGCTCGGCAAGGTCGCCGCCGTCCGATAGTAGAGAGCGACAATGGAAGCGGCCGAGCGCACGATCAGCCAGATTTTGACCGAACAGATTCGTTACGAAATCCCCGCGTACCAACGCCCATATTCATGGGAGAAGGGTAACGTAGAGCAATTGCTCGACGATATCTGGGAAGCCTACGAAGCCAACGATGAAGAGTATTTCATTGGGTCGCTCATCACCATCGAGCGCGAAAAGGGCCGCCTCTACGACGTTGTCGACGGTCAGCAGCGACTGACCACGCTGAACCTCATTTTTTCCCGACTCCGGGACGCGGTCGATGAACCCGCAAAATCCGAACTTGGACGTCGTGTCTTGCCACGCAATGCCCTGACGGGGGAGGAGGAAACTCCGCGGCTGACGTTGCGCCAACGCGACCAGAGCTTCTTCCGGCGTCATGTTCTTGCCGGCCAGGCCATCCCGGATGCGATCCGCAAGGAGATCGTCAAGGATCAGGATGCGCCAAAGCAGCGGATTGTCGAAAACCTCGAAGCCATCGACGCCTTCATCGGTCAGCACGACCAGAAGACGCTGAAGCTCTTTGCCAATTTCCTGCTCAGCAAGGTCTATGTGGTCTTCGTGACCACGGCATCCTGGCAATCCGCGTATCGTCTCTTTAACGTGTTGAACGCACGCGGCATGGCGTTGTCGAACGCCGACCTGATCAAGAACATGCTTTTCGCCCGCCTCGGCGGCAATTCGACACGAAGCGGCGAGCTGGACGAGGCGTGGCTTGAGCTGGAAGAGCAGATCGGGATCGAGCGCCTGGATCAGTTCATGGCGCATCACCGCAGTTCCATCGTCGCCACCAAGGCCCGCAAGGCGCTCCACGAGGAGTTCGAGCCGCTGGTCGAAGCCGCAGCGAGCCCGTTCTCGCTTCTGGGGGAGCTGAACACCTCTGCCCGGAACTACCTGCGCATCCTGCGAAATGATTTCGAGACACCCGCCGCACGCCGCGCCGTCAGGTCATTGCAGCGCGTGGCATTCGAGGAATGGATTCCGCCGCTGCTTGCCTTTCTCAACCGGCCGGAGCCTGCGCTGATCGCGAACGAGAACCCGGCGCCTGCCTTGACCGAGGACGAGTTCATCGACCTGCTCGAGCGGATCACCTATCAGAACTGGATCAGGCGCCTTGCGTTCACAGCACGCCTTACTGTGTATTTCCAGCTGATAACGGCAATCCGGGCCGGCAAGTCGGCCGACGACATCCGGGCAATTTTCCTCAGCAACGCGAACGATGACGAGTTCCGCTCGCTGATTGACGGGGAGGTCTATGGTCGGCCTTTCGCTCAGGCGGTTCTGCTGCGCCTCGAGGAGGCGGACCAGGATGAATCGGTCACCAAGGATTTCGGCGGCAAGATCACCATCGAGCACGTCCTGCCGCAGGCGCTGAAGGATGATTACTGGCGCGAACGTTTCACCGATGACGATCATCGCCTTTGGCTGCATCGCCTTGGCAATTTGGCGCTGCTGGCCGGGATCAAGAATTACAAGGCAAAGTTCTATTCGTTCGATCGCAAGAAGGAAGTCTTCTCCAGGAAGAACGACAAGGTCTCGTTCGACACCACCAAGCCAATCCTGGCGGCAGACGAATGGACGAAGGATCAGCTGGCCTCGCGCCAGATCGACCTTGTCGGCCGCGCCGTAAGAGTCTGGTCGTTGGCCTCTCCGGCCGCCTCCGCCACCACTGGCCAGCCCCTTGTGGCTGAATCGGCATAGGTGGGTTTCGGGGTGCACCGGTGAACGAGGCCGATACCTGCCGCAAACTTGTCGTCCCGAAGCTGCAGGAAGCAGGCTGGGACGACCGGCCGCATGCCATCAATGAGCAGCGGACGTTCACGGATGGCCGGATCGTCTTCGTCGGCGGCCGGGCCCGCAGGGGCAAGCAGAAGCGCGCGGACTATGTTCTGCGCTACAACCCCGACTTCCCGATTGCCGTGGTAGAGGCCAAGGCCAGATACCGCCATGCCGCAGATGGCTTGCAGCAGGCCAAGGATTATGCCGAGATTCTTGGGCTCAAATTTGCCTACGCCACCAATGGCGCCGAGATTGTGGAATTCGACTACACGACCGGTATCGAGCGTATGCTGGACGCGTTCCCGAGCCCGGATGAGCTGTGGGCGCGCCAGCGCGCGGCAGAGGGACTAAACGACCCGCTCACAGCCGAGCGGTTGCTGACCCCGAGCTTTCCGGATCGCGCGAAGCCGTTGCGGTACTATCAGGAAATCGCGGTCAATCGTGCCGTCCAGGCAGTGCTGCAGGGGCGGAAACGGATCCTGCTCACGCTCTGCACCGGGGCAGGCAAGACTGCCGTCGCCTTCCAGATCAGCTGGAAGCTGTGGTCGGCGCGCTGGAACGGCAAGGGCGTGAACCGCACACCAAAAGTTCTGTTCCTGGCCGACCGCAATGTCCTCGTCGACGATCCGATGGCCAAGGATTTCAGCCCCTTCGGCGACGCGCGCCACAAGATCGCCGGTGGCATCGCGGTTAAGAGCCGCGACATGTATTTCGCGATCTACCAGTCGATTGCGCGCGACGAGAACCGGCCCGGACTGTATCGGGAATATCCTCGCGACTTCTTCGACCTGATCATCGTGGATGAATGCCACCGCGGCAGCGCGCGCGACGACAGCAATTGGCGCGAGATCCTCGAATGGTTCGAGCCGGCCACCCAGATCGGCATGACCGCGACGCCCCGGCGCGAGGAGAATGTCGATACCTACACCTATTTCGGCGATCCCCTCTACGAATACAGCCTGGCGCAGGGGATCGCGGATGGCTTCCTTGCGCCTTACCGCGTGCATCGGGTGATCACGGACTATGACGCCGCAGGCTGGCGGCCAAGCCGGGGCGAGTTGGACCGATACGGCCGAGAAGTCCCCGACAATGAATACCAGACCCGTGACTTCGAGCGCGTCGTCGCCTTGCGCGCCCGGACCCGCGCCATCGCCCGCCATCTCGCCGACTTCATGGCCGAGACCGACCGTATGGCCAAGACCATCGTATTCTGCGTGGATCAGGAGCACGCGCTGGAGATGCGTCAGGCGCTGGCGGAACTGAATGCCGACCTCGTGCGCGACAACCCGGACTATGTCTGCCGCGTCACCGCCGACGAAGGCGACATCGGCCGGGGTCACCTCTCCAAGTTCCAGGATGTGGAGACCGACACCCCGGTCATCCTGACCACATCGCAGCTGCTGACAACCGGCGTCGATGCGCCTACCTGCAAGAATGTGGTTCTGGCGCGCACCGTGGGCTCGATGCCCGAGTTCAAGCAGATCATCGGCCGCGGCACCCGGCTGCGCCCGGACTACGGCAAGCTTGCCTTCAACATCATCGACTATACTGGCACGGCGACGCGCATGTTCGCCGACCCCGCCTTCGATGGCGAGCCGGTCCGCGAGGCCGAATCCGTCATCAACGAAGACGGCGAAACCATCGAGGAACACGAGGCTGAGGATGTGGCGCCCGAGCCGGGCGACATCCCCGAGGGACCAGAGCCGCCTCTGGGCGACCCCGAGCCGGAACCGGAACCGGGGCCGCGGAAGTTTTATGTCGATGGCGGCGAGGTCTCTGTCGTCCGTCATCTCGTCTATGAACTCGATGCCGAGGGCAAGAAGCTCGCCTGCCGCCAGCTGACCGACTACACCGGCGACAAGGTCCGCACCCTCTATCCCAATGCTTCCGAGCTGCGCTCCGACTGGCTCGACCCTGAGCGCCGTGCCGAAATCGTCGAGCAACTCGAGGAAAAGGGCATCGACCTCGACACCCTGGCCGAGGCCGTGGGCAAGCCCGAGGCCGATCCTTTCGACCTCCTGTGTCATCTGGCCTACAACACCCCTCTGCGCACAAGACGCGAGCGAGCCGACCGCCTGCTGCGCGAACAGGACGCCTTCCTAGCCCGTTTCGGCCCGGATGCCCGCAAGGTTCTCGACGCTGTTCTTGAAAAATACGCCGAACATGGCAGCGCGCAGTTCAAGCTGCCCGATATTCTCGAAGTCCCGCCTTTCAATGAATGGGGCAACGTCATAGAAATCGCCAGACGCTTCGGCGGGGGAAAGGAGCTTCGCAGCGCCGTCACCGAGCTACAGCGACTGCTCTATATCGCCTGACCTGAAGGAATGCCCAAATGGCCAAACCCGCCCGCAAGAAGGCTGCGCCCAAGCAACTGACGACCGCCCAGCGTCTCGACAGCATCATCAAATCCGCCCGCAAGATCATGCGCAAGGACAAGGGGCTGAACGGCGATCTTGATCGCCTGCCGATGCTGACCTGGATCATGTTCCTGAAGTTTCTCGACGACATGGAGCGGATCGAGGAGGAACGCGCCGAACTGGCCGGCAAGGATTACCGCCCGATCATCGAAGCCCCGTATCGCTGGCGCGACTGGGCAGCCGAGGTGGACGGTATCACCGGCCCGGAGCTGCTGTCCTTCCTGACCGCAGAGAAGGCCGAGCGCCCTGATGGAACCAAAGGCGTCGGCCTTTTTGCCTATCTGCGGGCTTTGCGCGGTGACAATGGCCGGCGCGAACGCCGCGACGTCATCGCCACCGTCTTTCAGGGTTTCACCAACCGCATGGAAAGCGGCTATCTGCTGCGCGACGTGGTGAACCTGATCGACGGCATCCATTTCGATTCCTCCGAGGAGGTTCACACCCTCGGCCGCCTCTACGAAACGCTTTTGCGCGAGATGCGCGACGCCGCCGGCGACTCGGGCGAGTTCTACACCCCGCGCCCGGTCGTGCGCTTCATGGTCGAGGTCACCGACCCGCAGCTTGGCGAAACCATCCTCGATCCGGCCTGCGGCACCGCCGGTTTCCTGACCGAATCCTTCCTGCACTTAGAAAAGCAGGCCGACACCGTCGAGAAACGCCGCATCCTGCAAGAGGCCAGCATTCTCGGCGGCGAGGCCAAATCGCTGCCCTTCCTGCTGGCGCAGCTGAACCTGCTGCTGCACGGGTTGCACGCGCCCCGGATCGACGCCGGAAACGCGCTGCGCTTTCGCCTGAACGAGATCGGCGAGGCCGAGCGGGTGAACATCATCCTCACCAACCCGCCCTTCGGCGGCGAGGAAGAGGCGGGGATCCTGAACAACTTCCCCGAGGACCGGCGCACGGCCGAAACCGCGCTGCTGTTCCTGCAACTGATCATGCGGCGCTTGAAGCGCGCCGGGCGCGGGCGGGCGGCGGTCGTCGTCCCGCACGGCACGCTGTTCGGCGATGGCATCTCGGCCCGGATCAAGGCCGACCTGCTGGAAAAGTTCAACCTGCACACGGTGGTTCGCCTGCGCGAAGGCGTATTCGCGCCCTACACCGACATCCCGGCAAACCTGATCTTCTTCGACACCAGCGGACCGACGAAGGACATCTGGTATTATGAGATGCCGCTGCCCGAGGGTCGCAAGAAATATTCCAAGACCGCGCCCATGGCCTATGAGGAGTTCGCGGACTGCCTCGCATGGTGGAAGAATCGCGAGGAAAATGAGCGCGCCTGGAAGGTTTCCGCCGCTGGCCTGATCCAGCGCGACGCCGACCGCCGGGTCATCGCCTGCAATCTCGATTTGAAGAACCCTCATGCGCTTGAGGCCGAGGATCACCGCAAGCCGGATGAAATCGTCGAGGCCATCACCGCCCGCGAGCGCGAGATCATGGCGATCATGGACGAGATTCGCGCGGAACTCGCGGGGGGCACGTGATGGGCTGGCCCTTGGTGCGGCTGGGGGAGGTCGCCGCGCAATATTCCGAATACGTCACCGAGCTAGAGCCACGTCCCTACAAGAAGTTGTCGGTCAAGCTTTATGGTCGCGGAGTCGTGCCAGACAAGCCCGCAGACGGTGCAGAAGTCCGCATGACGCGGCATCAGATCGCTAAAGCTGGTCAGGTGATCGTTTCAGAGATCTGGGCTAAGAAAGGGGCGCTCGGTGTCGTCCCGTCCGAAGGTGACGGGGCGCTTTGCACCAGCCATTTTTTTCTGTTCGACCTCGACCCGTCACAGATTTCTGTCGAGTGGTTCCGTTATCTGTCGATTGCGAACTATTTCGAACCGGAGCTCGGTGCCGCCGCTCGCGGAACCACGGGATACGCATCGGTCCGGCCGAAACGCTTCCTTGATGTCCAGATCCCCCTCCCACCTCTCGCCGAACAGCAACGCATCGTAGCGCGGCTGGATCGGGTGGCGGGGCTGGTCGCGGCGCGGGAGCGCGCCACAGCCGCGATGGAGGCCGACATGCAGGCGATGCTGGCCAAGGCCTTCGCCCGCTGCATCGAGGATGCCCCCCGCCGCCCCATGGCCGAGGTCGCCCCCCTGATCCGCCGCCCGGTTGAGATCGAACCGGATACGGACTATACCGAGATCGGCGTGCGCAGCTTCTACAACGGTATTTTCCATCGCCGCACGATGCCCGGCTCCGAGTTCAGTTGGCAGGATCTTTTCTGGATCAAGGAAGGCGATCTGGTGTTCAGCAATCTCATGGCGTGGGAAAAAGCCATCGCGGTTGCCGAAGCCCATGATGAGGGCACGGTCGGCAATCACAGGATGCTGACATGCGAAGCGAATCCGGAATTGGCCACGCCGGGCTTTCTGCTCGCCTATTTCCGCACACCCGAAGGGTTTTCCAGCGTGGTTGGCAACTCTCCCGGCACGATTGCCCGCAACAAGACGCTGTCCTCGAAGAAACTGCCCGCCATCGAGGTCCCCGTGCCGCCGCTGGAAACCCAACGCCGGTTCGACCGCCTTCAGGCCAAGGCCCGCCGCATCCGCACCATCCGCGCCGCCTCGGCCTTGGACGCCGACGCCCTGATCCCCGCGCTTCTGCATCAGGTCTTCGGCGCCGGGGACAGGGCCGCATGACCGGCGGCGGTGACCAGCCCGATCTGCTGTCTGACCTGACCGATCTGGACTTCGCCCGCCTGCTGCTGGCCGAGATGCACGACGACCTGCACGGCAAGGTCGCGCGTGTTGAACGGCTTGCAATAAGGACCCCGCTTCTGGGGTGATCGGCGTCCAAAAGGGACCCCACCGACCGGGGGTTGGGTCCATTGTGCCTTCGATGATTATCGGAGGCCGAGCACGGGATGCTGAT
>NZ_WMIF01000027.1 GCF_009711185.1 Paracoccus limosus | reverse complement strand
TCAGCATCCCGTGCTCGGCCTCCGATAATCATCGAAGGCACAATGGACCCAACCCCCGGTCGGTGGGGTCCCTTTTGGACGCCGATCACCCCAGAAGCGGGGTCCTTATTGCAAGCCGTTCAACAGACCGTGCCGCACATCACGCTGAAAAGCATCGCCAACAACCCCGACATCGACACGATCCACAACGAGGACCACCCGAAGGTCGCGGCGGCGCTGGCCGACCTGAACGCCGCGCTGGCAGCCGCCCCGCCGAAGCCGCTCAAGCCCGCGCAGGGCGTGCGCAAGGGCAAGCCGGTGGACTTCGCCAAGGGCGACAGATTGCACGAATGGGAGGTACCCTTCGACTGGCCGGCCGATTGGCCCACGGCCGCCGGCGCCGCTTTTGAGGTCTTCCACGCCGCCCGGCAGGCGATGCAGCGCCGCATGGATCAGTCCATCGCCGATCATGCCGAGCAGGAAACGCTCTACGACAAGCCGCGCAAGGACCCGAACAAGCTGCGCATCTGCGGGCCATTTTCAGTGGAAGCCGTACCGGCGCCGACTGTCCTGTCGCTGGACGAGAGCGTGCCGCCCTCGGCCGCCGACGAGACTGTCGCCCGCTCCGGCGAGACCTCCCGCCAGGCGCTGTGGCGCGACGAACTGCTCAAGACCGGCGTCCGCGGCAAGGGCGGCGCGATGCTCCGCTTCGCCGAGTTCGAGACCTTGCCGGGACTCAAATACATTCATGCCAGCGGATCGCTGGCCGAGACGGGCGAGCGCGTCGTCGTCAGCTTCGGCCCCGAGCACGCGGCGCTGGAGCAGCGGCAGGTGGAGTTGGCGCTGACCGAGACCGAGACGCTGCGCCCGTCGCCCAAATTCATCCTGTTCTGCGCCTTCACCTTCGACCCCGAGGCCGCGAAGGACATCGACGAGGTGAACTGGCCGGGCGTGACGCTGCTGAAGGCGCAGATGAACACCGACCTTCTGACCGAGGATTTGAAGAAGGGCCGCAGTTCCAACCAGTCCTTCTGGCTGATGGGCCAGCCCGATGTGGACCTGCGCAAGCGCAAGGACGGGCTGTGGGAAGTTCAGGTCAACGGCTTCGACTATTTCGATCCGCGCAAGGGCGATCTGGTCTCGGGCGGCACCAAGCAGATCGCCATGTGGTCGCTGGATGTGGATTACGACAACCGCTCGCTGATGCCGCATCAGGTGTTCTTCCCGATGGCGGATGCCAAGGGCGGCTGGAACCGCCTGCGCAAGACCGTGCGGGCAGAGCTGGACGAGGACCTGCTGGAGCAGTTCCACGGCACCGTCTCGCTGCCCTTCGAGGCGGGCGAGAACCGGCGCATCGCGGTCAAGATCGTGGACGACCGCGGAATCGAGTCGCTCAAGATCATGTCGCTGGAGGGATAAGCCCATGTCCCTCATCATCAATTCGCCCTTCGTCTGCCCGGCGCAGCATTGGGTCGAGGCCAAGAGCGGCAAGCTGGAGATCAAGTCTGAGCGGCGGCCGGCAAGCTACGAGGTCTTCGACGCGCGCAACAACACCAAGCGCACCGAGGTGCTGGATCTGGTGAACACGATCCGCACCCGCGTGGATCAGTGGCGCGACGACGGTTGGCCCGGCGTGACCATCGTCACCCGCAAGCTCTTGGAGCACTGGCACGACCGCGAGGCGCGGCAGCATCCGTTCTACTTCTGTCAGCTCGAGGCGATCGAGACGCTGATTTGGTGGGTCGAAGGCGCCGAGGCCTACAAGCAGGGCATCGCGATCCCCGGCGATGGCGGAGTGTGGGAGCGTCTTTGCAACAAGATGGCGACGGGCGCGGGCAAGACCACGGTGATGGCGATGATCATCACCTGGCAGGTGCTGAACGCGCTGACCTATCCGAAGCGGAACAAGGACTTCAGCCGCGCGGTTTTCATCGTGGCGCCCGGCCTGACCGTGAAGGAACGGCTGCAGGTGCTGTTGCCCAGCGAGGGCAGCTACTACGACGAGTTCAACCTTTGCCCGTCCGAGGCCCTGCGCCAGAAGCTGAACCAGGCGGAGGTGCTGATCGAGAACTGGCACACGCTGATGCCGCTGAAGGAAGCGGACCGCTCGGTGGTGAAGAAAGGGCGCGAGTCCGACGAGGCCTTCACGCGGCGCGTGCTGGGCAAGCTGGCGGCGCACAAGGATATCATCGTCATCAACGACGAGGCGCACCACGCCTATCGCAAACCGCCCGAGGTGAAGATCAGCAAGAAGCATGCCGAGGAGCATGGCATCGACCTCGACGAGGCGACGCGCTGGATCGAAGGCCTCGACCGCATCCACAAAACCCGGCGCATCCAGCGCTGCTTCGACCTGTCGGCCACGCCTTTCGCGCCGACTGGCAAGAAGAGCACCGATACGGCGCTGTTCGACTGGATCATCTCGGATTTTGGCCTGAACGACGCGATCGAGGCCGGGCTGGTCAAGACACCGCGCGTCGTTGTCCGCGACGATGCGGTTCCGGATGCCAAGACGTTGCGTTCAAAGCTCTACCACATCTACCGCGACCCGACCGTTTCCGAAGACCTGAACCGCAAGGCCGAAGCGCATGAGGCGCTGCCGAAGCTGGTCCAGGACGCCTATACGCTGCTCGGCGCCGACTGGCGGGAAACCCGGGCGCAATGGCGGGAGGCCGGGCATCATTCCCCGCCGGTCATGCTGACGGTCTGCAACCGCACCGAAACCGCAGCCCGCATCGAGACCTATTTCAACAAGGGCGATGCGCATTGGCCCGAACTGCACGCACTGACACGAACGCTCCGGGTCGATTCCAAGGTGCTGGAGAAGGCTGAGATCGGCGAGACCGCGACATCCGACAAGGATTACGAGGCGCGACTGAAGGCGATCATCGACGCCGCGACCATCCCCGAGACCCGCCGCCAGCAGTTCCGCGCCCTGAAGAAGGAAGAACTGCTGCGCGAGATCGTGGACAATGTCGGGAAGCGGGGAGCGGCCGGACAAGACCTGCAGAACGTCATATCGGTCGCGATGCTGTCTGAGGGATGGGACGCCAAGAACGTCACGCACATCATGGGTCTCCGCGCCTTCACATCCCAGCTGCTCTGCGAACAGGTCGTCGGGCGAGGATTGCGTCGGGTGTCCTACGACACGGACGAGAATGGCCTGTTCCTGCCCGAATACGTCAACGTCTTCGGTGTGCCGCTTTCCATTTCGGAAACAGGCGAAGGCGGGGAAGCTCCGCCGCCTCCGAAGCCGACCACCCAGATCGAAGTCGTGCCCGAGCGGGCCAACCTAGAGCTTCGCTGGCCGAACGTGCTGCGGGTTGAAACGGTCGTGAGACCGCAACTTGCCATGGACTGGGGTAAGGTGACACCGCTCGTGCTCGACCCTGCCAGCACGCCGATCAGCGCGGAACTGGCTCCGGCGCTCGGCGGCGCGACCGACATGGGCAAGGTGACAGCGATTGACCTCGAGAAGCTGCCAGACGGCTTCCGTCTGCAACGTCTTGTTTTTCAGGCAGCACGGAAGGCCTTCGCCGAACTCAGCCACGGTTTTTCGGGTAGCCACGAGTATCTGGCGGCGCAGCTGGTCAGGAGCGTCGAGGCGTTCCTCAACTCCGACCGCCTCGACATCCCGTCGCTGTTCCACTCCGACCCGCTTCGGCGGCGGATTCTGATCGCACTCAACATCGACCTTGTCGTTCAGCATGTGCTGAGCAACGTGACCGAGCAGAACACGGAGCGCCTGACGCCGGTGTTCGACGAGGAAAACCCGATCGGCGCCACCGGCCAGATGCGGACCTGGTACACCACCAAGCCGTGCTTTCCGACCACCAAGTCGCATATCAGCCACCTGGTCGGGGATTCGTCCTGGGAGGGACATGCCGCGAACATCTTCGAGATGCGCGAAGACGTCATCGCCTACGCCAAAAACGATCATCTCGGCTTCCAGATCTACTACATGTGGGCCGGTTCACGGCGCCGGTATGTTCCGGATTTCCTCGTGCGCCTTGCCAGCGGCACCATTCTGGCGCTTGAGATCAAGGGCACCGACAGCCCCCAGAACAAGGCCAAGCGGGACGCGTTGCACGAGTGGGTGAAGGCGGTCAACGCGGCGGGCGGGTTCGGCCATTGGGCATGGGATGTCGCGTTCAAACCCGCGGAAATTCAGGACATTGTCACGAAGCACTCAGCCGTTGTGGAACCCGTTTCATAGTGGGATCCGGCGACCATCCGTCGAAGCCCGACCTGACCGCGAATGGCTATCTCGGCAGTTTGGCTTCCCCGCCGGTGTTGGTCGCAAGGAAGGCCTCATCCAGCTTCGGTTCGTCCCATCGTTCGGCGACGGTCAGCCAACGGTCAAGATGACCGCGAAACTCCTGATCGTCAGCCTTGAGGTGAAAGGTGTAGAGTCGGTCGACGATCTGTCGCATCAGGCTTCGCATCTGGTCGTCGTCGAGATGTGAAGCATCAGGCCATGGAATCTGGCGGCCGTCGGCATCGGTGATGAACACGTCCGAATAGTCACCCGTGTGGCTGACCGGGACGGTCCCGGCGTGCAGTTTCTCGATCCCCGTGTTGCGCACACAGATCATCGCCATCAGTTTCGCCAGCCGGGCGGCGATGCGCTCCTCGTCGACCGGTTTCATCATTCCGACCTCTTTGGATCGTCCGACCGCTCCACGAACAACTCGGCGAGAGCCGACTCCGCTCGGGCCAGTCCGGCTTCGGTCAGGGCCAGCGATTTCGCCTTGCCGATGGGATCGTGGATCAGTCCTTTGGCATGCAGCCGATCGGTGATCGACCAGTCGATCCCTTTCCAGACCCGATTGCCGTCATGCAGCGTCAGGCTGAGGATCGCCAGCGCCGCATCGTCGAGCTTATCGGTGTCGAGCTTCGGTTCCGCCATGTATGGACTCCTTCACCGAAAGGATGCCGTCGTTCCCGAAAATTCTCAATGGCGGTATGGATTTGCGTGGCTGGAGGGGGAAGGAACGGGTTGGACGTCTGTTCCTTTCCCCAAGTGCCACTGACATCGAAGTGTTTAGGTGGAGCAGGAAACTGTCCCTATACTTTCAACTGGTTAGGGGCTCTACACTGAATGGGCGCAGTCGAGAGGTCCGGAGAATATGGGCCCTTAGAGAACGTGTCCGGCTGCTGTGGCGAGGACGCCAGTGCAAAGCCCTTCCGACATAACCCTCGAAAACAACGGAAAAATCCGGCCGCGGCCGGACCGGGAGAACGCTTTCGCGGGGGCGAGTGGCGGAGACGAAGGGATTCGAACCCTCGAGACGGTTCCCCGTCTGCACCCTTAGCAGGGGTGTGCCTTCGACCACTCGGCCACGTCTCCGCCGCCCCGTATATGGGGCAAGCGCAACGGAAACAAGGGGGTGTTTTGCGGCAATTGCGAGCGGTTGCCGGCCGCACGCCAAGGCCATGCCGGAACGGGTGAAAGTGCCGCATGGCCTGCATGCGGCACTTTCGGGCATGGGCTCCGCCACCGGGCGGGCGCCCCGCTCAGGCGTTGCCGTCACCGGCGCGCTTGCGTCCGGTGATCATCGCCCAGGTCAGGTTCTCGCGGTGGCGCAGGCTTTCGACGATCACGCCGCAGACATGGAACCCGACCAGCACCAAGATCAGCGTGGCCAGCGTTTCGTGCAGTTCCTCCATCGCATCCGAGCCGAACCAGGCGTCGGTGGTCTGCAGCCAGCCGGTGATCGTGGTGCCGGCGATCACCAGCAACAGCGCGACGATCATCGCGCCGCCCGCCGGGTTGTGGCCCAGATAGCGCCGCTCCTTGCCGCGCAGCAGCGCGCCCAGATAGGCCAGCACGGCGCGCGGCCCGCGGACGAAATCGCCGAACCGGGCATGGCGCGGGCCGACAAAGCCCCACAGGACGCGCAGCCCGACCAGAACCATGACCGCATAGCCAAGGCGCATATGCAGCCATTTCACCTCATCCGCCGTGATCCAGGCTGCGGCGATCAGCGCAGCCTGAGACCAGTGATACAGGCGGACGAACGGATCCCAGACCTTGACCGGACCCGCCTCCGCCGACGCGTCAGTCATCCGAACCGACCGCCGCGAAGGTCACCGGGTCAAAAAAGATCTCGACCCGCTGGCCCTTGTCGTCCTTGCCATAGACCTCGTAGCAGCCATCCTCGATCTTGACCTTCTTGATCGACCAATTCTTGGCGGAAAGCTCGGCCTTGAGCTCATCGACGGGGCGCCACTTGTCCTTGGGGGCGGTGCAACGCTCGGCGGCGAAGACCGGCAGGGTGGTGGTGGCGATCAGGGCGGCCATCAGTATCGTGCGCAAGGAAACCTCCATTATCTGCAACGCGATGGCTCCCGTGTGGCGCGTGATTCTTACGACCGCCTTACCACTTTACGGCAGATGCAGCGCCGCCTCGAACCCGTCGGCCCGGCCCGGCGCGGGCGAGGTCAGCTCCAGCCGGCCGCCGGCCTGCTGGGTGATCTGCTGGGCGATGTGCAGGCCCAGCCCAAAGCCGCCGCGCCGCCGGCTGGCAAAACGGTCGGCCAGCCGCGCCAGTTCGGCGGGCGGCACCGCAGGCCCGGCATTGCGCACCAGAACGACGCCGGCGGGCGACAGGCTGACATCGACCGGCGTGCCCTCGGGGGCGTGTTGCAGCGCATTGTCCAGAAGATTGCCCAGCACGATGGCCAGCGCATCGGCGTCGATGCGCGAGCTGACCGGGTCTCGCGGCAGGTCCAGCCGCACGCCCGCGCCACCGCCCCGGCTGTCGCGCAGGATATGCGGCAAAAGCGCGCCGACCTCGATCGGGGCCGCGCCCGGACCCAGCCCGGATTGCGCCCGCGCCAGCTGCAACAGCCGCGCCACCAGTCGCGACATCCGTTTCAGCGCCTGTTCGATGGCGGCCAGACGCGCGCCCTGCGCCATCTCGGCCTCGCCCTGCGCGGAGTAGGCGACCTCGCGCTGCATCCGCTGCACCTGCGCCAGCGCCACCGCGACCGGGGTGCGCAGCTCATGCGCGGCATTCGAGGCAAAGGCGCGCTCGCCCTCAAGCGCCTGCGACAGCCGTGCCATGAAACCGTTCAGCGTGGCGATGATCGCCGACAGCTCCGCCGGCCGCGCCGAGGCATCCATCGGCGATAGCGACTGGCTGTCGCGCTGCGCCAGTTCGGCGCGGACCTCGTCCAGCGGCTGCAGGCCCTTGGCGGTGATCCAGCGCACCAGCATATAGCCCAGCGGCAGGATCGCCAGCATCGGGAACAGGAAGGCCATGAAGGTCTCGCGCCATGCCTCGCGCCGCTCGGCCAGCGGATCGGCGAATTGCACGGCAAGGCCCGCGTCGTTGTAATCCGTCATGTAGACCACATGCGTCGCGGTGCGGCCGTAATCCAAGGGCCGGGCGCGGGGCGGAAAGACCTCGGCGGTGGCAAAGGGCGCCATGGCCAGCGCCCCGCCATCGCGATCGACCAGCCGCCAAAGCAGCGTCTCGCCGGGGTCGAATTCTTCGGCCGAATCGGCGACGGCGCCCGGCACCAGCAGACCCGCCCGCCAACCATGGCTGAGGATCGGCAGCAGCGTCTCGGCAGAGACCTTCAGCTGCTGGTCGTAAAGTTCGTCCTGTTCCTGACGCAGCACCATGGCCATGGTCAGCACCGCGACCAGCCACAGCACCCCCAGCCCCAGACTGACCAGCAGCGCAAGGCGCCGGACCAGCGTCGGACGGCCGCCCGCCATCAGGCCGTGCCCATGCGATAGCCGAATCCGCGCACGGTCTCGACCACGCCGCGCCCCAGCTTGGTGCGCAGCCGGCTGACATGGGCCTCGATCGCATTGCTTTCGACCTCGGCATCAAAGGCATAAAGCGCCTCTTCCAGCTGATCGCGGCTGACGGTGACGCCGGGGCGGCGGCTGATGCGTTCGATCACCGCCCATTCCTTGGGGGTCAGATGCACGGGCGCCTGATCCAGCAGCGCCGCCTGCCGCTCGGGCAGCAGCAGCAGCCGGCCAAAGCGGCGCTCGGCCTCGACCCGGCCATCGGCGCGCCGGCGGATCGCGGCGATCCGGGCCAGCATCTCGTCCAGATCATAGGGCTTGACCAGATAATCGTCGGCGCCGGCATCCAGCCCGGCGATCCGCTCAGTGATGCGGTCGCGCGCGGTGCCGATCAGCACCGGCACCCGCACCGCCCGGCGGCGCAGCCCGCGCAGGAATTCGATGCCGTCGCCATCGGGCAGATGCAGGTCCAGCAACATCAGATCGTATTCGACCCCGGCCAGCGCATCCGCCGCCGTCGCCAGATCGCCCGCGACATCGACGGCATGGCCCTGCGCGCGCAGATGCTCGGCCACGGCCGAGGCCAGATCCCGCTCATCCTCGACGATCAGCAACCGCATTCTGGTTCCCCTTCCGCTTCGTCAGCCATCCGTAAGGTCCGCGCGACATACGGCAGAGGTGAGGCTAGCGGAACGGAAGATGCGCGAACAGATCTGGATCATCATCGGCTTTATCGGGCAGTTTTTCTTTACATCGCGCTTTCTGGTGCAATGGATCGCCAGCGAGCGGCAAAAGCGCAGCGTTGTGCCCAATGCGTTCTGGTTTCTCAGCATCGCCGGTGGCGCGACGCTGCTGGCCTATGCGATCTGGCGGCGTGATCCGGTGTTCATCGCCGGACAGGCGCTGGGGCTGGTCGTCTATCTGCGCAACCTGATGCTGATTCGCCAGCGCCCCGAGGTGGCATGATGGCCGGGCTGCAAGGCGCCCTGCCCCGGCAGTCGGCCACACCCGGCAGCAAAAGCTATGGCACCGCGCTGGCGATCCTGTCCTTTCTGGCGGTGGCGCTGATCGGCGTGCTGCTGCGCCCGGCGCTGCCGGTGGACGAGACGCGCTATCTGGCCGTGGCATGGGAGATGCACCAGTCGGGCGACTGGCTGGTGCCGACCAAGAACTTTGCCGCCTATTCCGACAAGCCGCCGCTGCTGTTCTGGACCATCAATCTGGTCTGGAGCCTGACCGGCGTCAGCGGCATCGCCGCACGCATGGTCGGGCCGGGTTTTGCCGCGCTGATGCTGTGGCAGACCGGCCGGCTGGCCCGCGCGCTCTGGCCCGATCAGCCGGGGATCGACACCCGCGCGACGCTGGCGCTGCTGGGGCTGCCGGTCTTTGCGGCCTTGGGCGGGCTGACCATGTTCGACGCCGCGCTCAGCGTGGCGGTGCTGGCGGGGTTGCTGGCGCTGTTGCGCGCCGGCGCGGGTGCGCGGCTGGGGTGGCTCTGCCTTGGGGCGGCCATCGCGCTGGGGGTGCTGGCCAAGGGCCCGGTGGTGCTGCTGCATCTGTTGCCGGCGGCGCTGACGCTGCCGCTGTGGCACCCGTCCCGGCCGAGCTGGCGCCAAGGGTTGCGCATCACCGGGCTGGGCCTGCTGGCCGGGGCGCTGATCCTGATGCTGTGGCTGGTGCCGGCGGCGATCCATGGCGGCGCCGAATACCGCCGCGCCATCCTGTGGACGCAAAGCGCCGGCCGCGTCGCCGAAAGCTTTGCCCATGCCCGACCGTTCTGGTTCTATCTGGCGCTCATGCCGCTGCTGGCCTTTCCCTGGGCCTGGGTGCTGCGGCTGTGGCCGGCGGCCTGGCAGGCCGACTGGCATCAGGGCGGGCTGCGGCTGTGCCTGATCTGGAGCCTTGCGGCGCTGACCGCCTTCAGCCTGATCAGCGGCAAGCAATTGCATTACCTGTTCCCCGAACTGCCGGCGCTGGCGCTGATCGCGGCGCGGCTGGCCGGGCCGGCGCCGGTGTCGCTGCGGCTGGCGGTGTTGCCCTTTGGTCTGGCGGCGCTGGCGATCCTGCTCTTGGGTGCTGGCCTGCTGCCGGCGGGGCCGGCGCTGGCCGACCTGCATCCCAGCTCGACGCTGACGGCGGTGGCGCTGATCCTGCTGGCCGTGATCTGGGCCGCACTGACCGCGCCGGGGCTCGTCGGCGGCGCCATCCTGTCGCTGGGTCTGGTGCTCAGCGCCAATCTGGTCGTCGGCCTGACCGATCTGGGCCGGCGCTATGACACCGCCGCCATCGCCGCCGTGATCGCCCCGCGTCAGGATCGCGGCATCGCCTGGATCGACGGGCGCTATAGTGCCGAGTTCAACTTTGCCGGCCGGCTGACCCGGCCGGTGGACCTGCCTGATCCCGCAGAACTGCCCGCATGGATCGCCGCGCATCCCGGCGGCGTCATCCTGGGGACCAGCACCTCGCCCGGTCCGGGCTGGCGTCCCGCGCTGCACCTGCCCTTCCGCAACAAGATCCACGCGATCTGGCTGGTGCCGGATCACCCCATGCCCGAGGTCAAGCCATGACATCTGACATCTGCGTCATCATTCCCGCCCGCGACGAAGTCGCCGCCCTGCCCGCGCTGGTGGCCGAGATCGGTGCGGCCCTGCATGACCGCCGCTTCGACATTCTGGTGGTGGACGACGGCTCGACCGACGGCACCGCCGAGGTGCTGGCCGCCCTTGCCGCCCGCGATCCGCATCTGGGCTGGCTGCGCAACGATCAGGCACTGGGGCAATCCGCCGCCATCCGTGCCGGCGTCCGCGCCACCCGCGCCCCGATCATCGTCACGCTGGACGGCGACGGCCAGAACCCGCCCGACCAGATCCCCGCCCTGCTGGCCCGGCTTGAGGCCGCCGACGGCGCCCGCGTCGGGCTGGTGCAGGGCCAGCGCTCGCGCCGGCAGGATACCCTGTCGCGCCGGCTCGGCTCGGGCATCGCCAACCGCATCCGCGACGCGCTGCTGCATGACGGCATCCGCGATTCGGGCTGCGGGCTCAAGGCGTTCCGGCGCGAGGCCTATCTGGACCTGCCCTATTTCGACCATATCCACCGCTTCATGCCGGCGATGATGCTGCGCGAGGGCTGGCAGGTGGTGCCGGTCGCCGTCAGCCATCGCGAACGCAAGACCGGGCGTTCGAAATACTCCAACCTTGGCCGGGCGCTGGTCGGCGTGGTCGATCTGCTGGGCGCGGCATGGCTGATCCGGCGCTCGCCGCAGGGGCAGGCGCAGAGCCGCACCGCCCAGACGCTGGCCCCCGAAACCGCCGAGGCCAGCACGCAGGTGGCAAATTGAGCGCGCTGTCGTCTGTGGCCGCACGCCCGGCCAACCAGAAGCGGCGGATCGGCACGCTGCGGCTGTTCTTTGCGCTGGCGCTGGTGCCGGTGATCTTTGGCGTGCCGGCGCTGCAAAACAGCCCCGCCGCCTCGGCGCTGATGCGCAGTCTGGGCAGCCTGTGCATCACCACCGCCGTGCTGGGCCGGTTCTGGGCGATCCTTTACATCGGCGGGCGCAAGAACGCGCAGATCATGCAAGAGGGGCCCTATTCCATCTGCCGCCACCCGCTTTACCTGTTCTCGACCATCGGGGCTGCGGGCTTTGGGCTGCTTCTGGACAGCCTGACGCTGACAGTGGTTTTTGGGCTCGGGGCCTTTGCGATCCTGTCGCTGACCGCCCGCCGCGAAGAGGCCTATCTGCGCGCGACCTTCGGTGCCGCCTATGACGATTATGCCGCACGGGTGCCACGCATCCTGCCCTGGCCGTGGCTGTTTCACGCCGGGCCGGGGGTCGAGCTGAACCTTTACGCGCTGCGCCGCAACCTCGCCGATGCGCTGGTGTTCATCGCGGCCTTTCCCGTCGCCGAAACCATCCGCCTGATGCATCAGGCCGGGCTGGCCACCGGCTTCGGCATCTTCTGAACGCCCCCGATTCTGCCCCCCAACAACGCAACCGGATGGCCGCCTCGCAAGATGCGGCCATCGCGCATTTCGGGCCCGGCTGATGCGCCCCCAAGGTCGCGCGAATGTGAGCCCGCCGCCCCGGTTTCGTAAGCTTGCCGCAAGCTTGGCGCCGTCTTTGGCGGCATAGACAGACAGGCAGGCCATCCATGACAGCGACCCAAGATCCTCTCCGGCCCGCAGGCGGGCGCCATGCGGGGTGAGTTTCTGGACTGGCGCGACGCCGGATGGCAGGGCGCCGCCGCCATGATCGAAGCGCATTTCCGCACCAGCCATGGCGCCGAGATCACCGTCCCCGCCCTGCGGCTGGCGGTGGTGCGCGGTGCCAACGGGCGCATCCTTGGCGCGGCCGGGTTGCGCGATGCCGCGCGCGGCTTTTTCTCGCAGGTCTATCTCGACCGCCCGGTCGAAGAGATGCTGACCCAGCTTTCGGGCAACCCGGTCACAGCGCATGAGGTAATCGAGGTCGTCTCGATGGCCTGCCCCAACCCCGCCGCGACCCTGCGCCTGATCGAGGCGATCACCGCCGAAGGCCGCCGTCAGGGCGCGGGCTGGGGCCTGTTCACCGCGACCGGCCCGCTGATGCGGCTGTTGCGCCGCACCGGCGTGCCGCTGCTGCCGCTGGCGCCGGCCCGGCCCGAGCGGCTGGCCGATGCCGATCGCTGGGGCCGCTATTACCAGACCTCGCCCTGGGTTTGCGCGCTGCAGGACGGCATCGCGCCGCTGCGCTTCCTGCCCCGGCGCCCTGCTCTTCAGACCGGAGTCCATCCCGAATGATCCCCATTTTCGACGCACTCGCCCGCCACGCGCAACAGCGCCCGCAGGCCACCGCCTTTCGCGACGGCACGCGCAGCCTCAGTTGGGCCGAACTGGCCGAAACCGTCGCCCGGACCGCAGGCGGCTTTGCCGCCGGACCGCGCAGCGTCGGCCTGCGCCTTGCCGGGCTGGATTACGTCATCGGCGATTTGGCCGCGACACTGGCCGGTTGCCGGGTCGTGCCGGTGCCGGGCTTTTTCTCGGCCGGGCAGGTCACACATCTGTTGCAGGACGCCGGGGCGGTGACGGTCGACCGGCTGCCCGAGGCCGGCGCGCCGCTGCCTTTGGCCTATGCCGGCGGGGCCGAACGGGTGATCTATACCTCGGGCACCACCGGCCGGCCCAAGGGGGTGGTGCTGGGCGATCGGCAATTGACCGCCTCCAGTCTGGGGCTGGCGCAGGCCATCGGCGCCAATACCGGCGACCGCTACCTGTCGGCGCTGCCGCAGGCGCAACTGCTGGAGCAGATCTGCGGCATCTTCCTGCCCATTCTGGCCGGGGCGGAAACCGTGCTTTGCCCCGAAGGCGTCGAATGCCTGTTCACCGGCGACGGGCGCGGGCTGGCGCGCGCGGCGGCCGAAGCCCGGCCCACCGTCACCGTGCTGGCGCCGCGCCAGCTGACGCTGTGGGTGCAGGCGCTGCGTCAGGGCATCCCCGCGCCCGAAGGGCTGCGCTATGTCGCCGTCGGCGGCGCGCCGGCCGCGCCCGCGCTGATCGCCGAGGCCCGTGCTCTGGGCCTGCCGGTGGCCGAGGGCTACGGCCTGTCCGAGGCCTGCTCGGTCGTCGCCATGACCCCGGCCGATGCCGCCGCAGGTTCGGCCATGATCCCGGTGCCGGGAGTCGAATTGCGCATCGACGCAGGCGAGATCGTCGTCGACGGCCCCACCGTCATGTCGGGCTATCTGCATGGCGCGCGCCAGCAGGGCGGCTGGCGCACCGGCGATCTGGGCCGGATCGAGGACGGCCGGCTGGTCGTCCTTGGCCGGCGCGATGCGATGATCCTGCGCGCCTCGGGCCGCAACATCGCCCCGGAATGGGTCGAGGCGGCGGCGCTGGCCGATCCGGCCATTCCCGCCGCCGCGCTGGTCCTGCTGCCCGGCGACCGGCTGGTGCTGGTGCTGGCCGCGATGGCTGCGCCCGACATGGCCGCGCTGGCCACCCGGCTGGCCGCCCTGCCCGCCTATGCCCGCCCCGAGGCGCTGGTCATCGCCGACCCGCGCCATGCCGGGCTGATCCGTCCCTCGGGGACGGCCGATCGCAACATCGCGCGGGACCTGGCCATGGTGCCGGGCGCGCAAATGCCGCTGCCCGCGGCGGAGGAGGCCGCATGAGCCCGAAAACCGTTCTGATCACCGGCGCCGGTTCCGGCATCGGTCGCGCCCTGGCCATCGAGGCCAACCGGCGCGGCCATCGCCTGATCCTGGTCGGTCGCCGCCCGGCACCACTGGAGGACACCGCCGCCGCCCTGCGCGATGCCCAGATCCTGCCTGCCGATGTCACCACCCCCGCAGGCCGGGCCGCCATCGCCGAAAAAGTAGCCGAAACCGGGCTCGATATCCTGATCAACAATGCCGGCATCGTGCCCTCGGGCGCGCTTGGCACGCTGCAGGACGATCAGATCGCGGCGACGCTGGCGGTGAACGTGGCCGCGCCGCTGGCGCTGACGCGCGACCTTTTGCCGGCGCTGACCGCAAGCCGGGGGCAGGTGGTCAATATGGGGTCGGTATTCGGCGATATCGGCTTTCCCTATTTCGCCGCCTATTCGGCCTCGAAATTCGCGCTGCGCGGGCTTTCGGACGCGCTGCGCCGCGAACTGGCGCCGCGCGGCATCGCGGTGACCTATCTGGCGCCGCGCGGCACCCGCACCGATGCCGCGCATGGCTTCGACAGTCTGGTCGGGCCGATGGCGATGACGCTGGATCATCCCGATGCCGTCGCCGCCCATGCCTGGCGCGCCATCGCCGCGCGCCGGCGCGAACAGCTGCCCGCCACGCGCGAGCGGTTCTTTGTCACCCTGCAACGCCTTCGGCCCGCGATCATCGACCGCGCGCTGATCCGGCTGGCGCGCGATCCGGCGGTCAGTTCCGCCGCCCGCGACAGCCTTTCCTGACGACGAGGACCCCCATGGACTACAATATCCTGCGCCACCGCGACCATCCCGGCGGCCTGCAAGATCCCGCGCTGCGCGACCGCATCCGCGCGGATCTGGACCGCGACGGCTGGACCCTGCTGCGCGGCTTTCAGCCCGAGATGGCGGATTTCGCGGCGCTGGTGCGCAGCCTGTGCCGCCGCGTGACCTTTGACCCGGCGCGCAGCCACACCACCGACACCACGCAGATGGTCGATGCCGGGCTGGGCCCGATCGGCCTGCATATCGAGAACGGCAATACCCCGCGCTGCCCCGATATCGTGACCTTCTTTGCCCAGACGGCGGCCTTCGAGGGCTCGCAGACCACGATCTGCGACGGCCGCGCCGTCTGGGACCGCTTCGACCCCGCCCGCAAGGCACGCTGGTCGCAACCGATGACGGTCGAACGCCTGCTGCCGGAACTGCTATGGAAGCGCTATCTGGCCAATGAACACCCCGCCATCTCGGATCCGGACGAGGTGCGGATGGAACATGTGCTGCAATTCAAGGCCGCCGTGCCGGGGCAGGATTTCCAGCTGCACGAGGATGGCTCGCTGACCTACCGGCTGACGGTCGATCCGGTGCGGGCCTCGGTGCTGGGTGGCGCGGGGCGCGGCTTTGCCAATGCCGTGCTGGGCCCGTCGCACAATTACCAGCCGCCGCGCTATGCGCTGGCCGATGGCTCGGCCGTGACCGCAGACGAGATCGAAGAGATCCGCGCCATCGCCGAAGAGGTCACGCATGAGATCAACTGGCAGGATGGCGACATCGCCGTTCTGGACAACACCCGCGTCATGCATGGCCGCCGCGCCATCGCGGATGCCAACCGCAACCTGTTCATCGGCATGGGCATGATCTGAGATGGAGACCTCAATGACCCGTAAATTCCCGCTTTTCGCAACCGCGGCCGCGCTGGCGCTGGCGGCTGTCGCCCCGGCCATGGCCTCGCCTTCGGCCAGCGTGCCGGCCGGCGGCAAGCTGGCCTTCGACGTGATCCGCAAGGGCAAGGACATCGGCGATTACACCGTCAGCTTCAGCGGCTCGGGCAATGACGTGACCGCCACCATCGCCACCAATATCTCGGTCAAGGTGCCGGTGATCGGCGTCAGCGCCTATCGCTTCAAGCAGGCCAGCACCGAGACATGGCGCGGCGGCAAGCTGGCCGGGCTGACCTCGAAGACCGACGACAACGGCACCGCGCATGACATCACGCTGGGCGCGAGCCCGCTGGTTCCGGCCAGCCTGTGGAATGCCGATATCGTCCATGCCTCGAAGGTGCTCAACACCATCGACGGCAGCACCGATGCGATCAAGGTCAGCAACATGGGTCCGGAAAGCATCGCCACCGGCGCGGGCACGGTCAAGGCCACGCATTACGCGCTGCGCGGCGGGCTGAACCGCGACCTGTGGTATGATGGCGCCAAGCTGGTGCATGTCCGCCTGACTGCCGACGACGGCTCGCAGGTCGATTACGTCCTGAAATGATGTCGGCGGCCCCCGCCGCGCCCCGGATCGGGCGGCGGGGGCGCTATTTCAGCACCTGCGCCGGGACGCCCCCCACCACCGCGCCGGGTGGCACGTCGCGCAGCACCACGGCATTGGCGCCGACCACGGCGCCATCGCCAACCAGCACACCGCCCAGAATGACTGCCCCGGCGCCGATATCGACGCCATTGCCGATCACCGGACGGTCATGCAGTTCATTCATGCGGGCGATGCCCAGCGTGGTGTTCTGCCGGATGATCACATCGTCGCCGATCTGCTGCGCGACAAGGATCATGCCGCCGAAATGCTCCAGCCGCAGGCGGCGGCCGACGCGGACGGTATAGGGCAGATAGATCCTCGTCGTGCGCGAGGCCCAGCGGAACATGATGCGATAGATCAGCGACATCGGCATTCGCAGCGGCTTGGGCAGGCCCATGCGCCAATTGCCGAACCGGTGCCAGAACAGCACCCAGAACCCCTCCGAGAACCAGTCGCCGCCATGCGTGCGGTAATCCTCGGCGATCAGCACGCGCAGGCGGATGCCGCGCGGATTGCCGTTGCTGTCGCCGATGGAGGGGGCAAAGCGCGGACGCGCCTTGGCCTTGGCCGGGTAGCCGGCGCGGCTCATCGCGATGCCCTCAGGGGCAGGCGCGGGCCAAGGGCACGGGCGGGGACCATAGGTCGAAGGCAAGAAGGCGACATGGCAGATCACACTTTGCTGCATCGGCGGCATCGGGACCGGTTTCCCGACCGACCTGCCCGTCGAAGCCCCTGCCCTGCAAGGTCGCTCTGCCGGGCCGACCCGCCCGCGCATGGCGCGCCGGTCGATACCGTGGTTTTTTCTGACCCGCGGCGGCCGCGGGATCCGCCAAGCCCGGCCCGTGACGGCTGCGACCGGCAGATGGCCTGCCCATACAGACAAAACCGGCATGAAACAACAACGGCCGGGCGCGGACCGGCGCGACCTTGCGTCATTGCCCCCGCCCTGCCCAGATGCAAGGCAGGGTAAACGGGCAAAAAGCCGGCAGGTGCATCACAGCACCGCGCGGGCGGGGCTCAGCCCTTGGCCGGCGGCGTCTCGCCGGGCGCGGGCGTCTCGGGTCGATATCACCACCCCTGCCCGCATCGCCCCGGCCGGCAATCGCCGCCTAGCGGAACAGGATGTGCCGCCGCCCCTCGTCGTCGCGATGGAAATGGCAATCGACCTTGAACACGTCCCGCAGCAGATCGGGGGTCAGCACCTCGTCCGGGGTGCCATGGCTGATGATGCGGCCCTGGTCCAGAACCACCAGCCGGTCGCAGAACATCGCCGCGTGGTTGAGATCGTGCAGCGCCACGATGCTGGTCAGCCGCAGGCGCGAGATCAGGCGCAACAGCTCCAGCTGGTGCTGGATGTCCAGATGGTTGGTCGGCTCGTCCAGAAACAGCTCGCGCGGCTCTTGCGCAAGGGCGCGGGCGATCTGCACGCGCTGACGCTCGCCCCCCGACAGGCTTTGCCAGCCCTGCCGGCGGAAACCGGACATGCCGACCTGCGCCAGTGCGGTCTCGACGGCGGCGGCATCGGCGGCGGTCCAGCCGGCCAGCGGCGCGCGATGCGGGGTGCGGCCCAGCGTCACCACCTCTTCGACGGTCACGTTCAGTTCGGTCGCGGCATGCTGATGCACCAGCGCCACCCGCCGCGCCAGATCGCGCCGCCGGATGCGGGCGATGTCGGTGCCGTCCAGTGTGACCCGCCCGGCATGGGGCCGGCGCAGCCCGGCCAAAAGCCGCAACAGCGACGACTTGCCCGAACCGTTCGGCCCCAAAAGCCCCAGCACGCTGCCCGGCTCGACGGCCAGCGACACGTCGTCAAGGATGGTCTTGCGCCCCACGCGCCAGATCAGGTTCTCGGCGCGGATGCTCATTCCGGCCTCCGCGCGCGATAGAGGATCAACGAAAAACAGGGCACGCCCACCAGCGCGGTGACGATGCCGATGGGCAGGGTCTGCTGGGCGATCAGGCTGCGCGACACGATATCGGCCAGCACCATGAAGATGGCGCCGATGACCGCGCAGGCCGGCAACAGCCGCAGATGCCCCGGCCCGATCAGGAAACGCACGGCATGCGGCACCACCAGCCCGACGAAGCCGATCGAGCCGACCATGCTGACGATCGTCGCCGTGACCAGCGCCGTGGTGGCGAAAAGCACGATCCGCACCCGCCCGACCGCAATGCCCATCGAGGCCGCCGCGTCATCGCCAAAGGTAAAGGCGTCCAGCGCCCGTGCGTGCCAGATGCAGACGGCCAGACCGACCACCATCACTCCGGCGAGCAACTGGAACTCGGGCCAGCGCACGCCGCCGAAACTGCCCAGCAGCCAGAACATCACATCGCGCGCCTGCTGGGCATTGCCGGCGGTGGTGACGATATAGGCGGTCAGCGCGTTGAACAGCTGCGCCGCCGCCACCCCGGCCAGAATGGTGCGATCCGCCCCGCCGCGCCCGCCGTTCGATAGCAGCGCCACAAAGCCAAAGGCGGCCAGCGCCCCCAGAAAGGCCCCGGCCGACAGCGACACCGCCCCTGCCCCGATCCCAAGGATGATCACCGACACCGCCCCGGTCGAGGCCCCGGCCGAGACGCCCAGCACATAGGGCTCGGCCAGCGTGTTGCGCAGCAGCGATTGCAGGATGGCGCCGCAGATGGCCAGCCCCGCCCCGCACATAGCCGCCACCAGCGCCCGGCTCAGCCGCAGATCCCAGACCACGCTGTCCTGAATGCGGCTGATCTGGGCCGAACTCAGGCCCAGATGGTTGCCCACCGACAGCGCCACGGTGCCCAGCGGCACGCGCAGCTCGCCCAGACTGACGGCCAGTGCCACGACCAGCACCAGCCCGGCCAGCCCCGCCACCAGCAGGGCCACGAAGCCCCCCGAGCCGCGCAATTGCGCGGTGCTCATTGCGCGGGCCGCTGCGCGTCCAGCTGGTCCGCCAGCTCTTCGGCACCATAGATCGTGCGGATGGTCGGGTTCATGGCGGCGCCGTTCATGGTCAGGATATGGCCCTCGCGCACGGCTTTCATCTGGCTGACCGAAGGATCGGACTTGAGGAATTCGATCTTGGTTTCGGCGCGGTCCAGATCCCAGCGGTTACGGTCCAGCGCGGCGGCGACGATATAGGTCGGATCGGCGGCGATGATGCCCTCCCAGCCGACGGTGGGCCATTCCGCCTCGGTGGTGATGGCGTTGTGGCCGCCCAGCAGGTTGGCGATAAAGCCCGAGGCGCCGTTCTTGCCGCCCAGATAGGCGTCATCGGCCGTCGAGGGGCTGGAGAACCAGAACAGGAAGGTGCGCTCCGGGTCGGGCTGGAAGCGCGCGCGCAGCGCCGCCTCGCGCTGGCGGAAACGCTCGATCAGCGCCTGCCCGCGGTCAGCCACGTCGAAGATGCGCGAAAGCTCGTCGATTTCCTGATACAGCAGGTCCATGTTCCACAGCTCGGCGCGGCTGCCATAGATGTCGCCGGAATCCTTGCGCGTGTTGCAGACGCCGGGCGACAGATAGCTGGGGATGCCCAGATCGGCAAAATCCTGACGCTTGGCGACCTTGCTGTCATCGCCCAGAAGCAGCGGCAGCTGGGCCGCGACGAAATCGGGCTCCTTGGCCAGAATGCCTTCCAGCGTGGGCTGTTCGACGGTCAGCACCTCGACCTTGGCATTGGCCTGCTCCAGTTCCGGCAGCACCTTGGTCGGCCAGAAGGCGGTCGCCGCCAGCCGGTCCTGCAGACCCAGCATCAGCAGGATCTCGGCGCTGTTCTGGCCCAGCGCGACGGCATGCTGCGGCGCCTTCTCGATGGTGATCTCGGTGCCGCAATTCATCAGCTTCAGCGGGTATTGCGTCGGCGCGGCATGCAGCGGTGCGGCGACGGACAGCACCGCCATCGCGGTGAGAATGGCTTGAGAAACGCGAAACATCGGATGCGGCCCGGTCCTTGTGCAAGATTTGGGCGCGCTCTAGCACCGGCGCGGTTTATTGGCAATAAATTTGGTCAAGTATTGCGGCGCGGCGCCCTGTCGCGGCGGGGCGGCCCCCGTCCCGCCCCTGCCGGGGCACGATCCGGTCCTGGCGGCGAACGCCATCCCTTGCCCGCCGGCCCGGCCCGAGTCACATTCTTTGGCGATCGCGGGTTGACCGCCTGTCCGGTGGACTGGTTTGCTGCTACCGACCCGCTGCAAAGCTGAAGAAAGACCACGAGCATGAGCACCGCACCATTGACCTTTGCCGTCCACCGCAATGCCAATCCCATGCCCGAGGCCGAGCGGGTCGAGGCCTTCCGCAATCTGGGCTTCGGCACGCTGTTCTCGGACCACATGGCGATCATCGACTGGCATGCGGATCGCGGCTGGCATTCGCCGCGCATCACGGCGCGCGCGCCCTTCCAGATCGACCCCGCCGGCAGCGTGCTGCATTACGCGCAGGAAATCTTTGAGGGCATGAAGGCCTATCGCGACGTCAACGGCCGCATCGTGCTGTTCCGCCCCGACGAGAACGCCAAGCGCTTCAACGCCTCGGCCCGGCGCATGGCGATGCCGGAACTGCCCGAAGCCGATTTCCTTGCCGCGATCGAACAGCTTCTGGCCGTCGATGCGGCATGGATCCCCGAGGCCGAGGGCGCGAGCCTGTATCTGCGCCCCTTCATGTTCGCCTCCGAGGCATTTCTGGGCGTGCGCCCGTCGCGGGAATACATCTTTTCGGTCATCGCCTCGCCGGTCGGACCCTATTTCAAGGGCGGCGCCAAGCCGATCTCGATCTGGGTGTCGCAGAACTACACCCGCGCCGCGCAGGGCGGCACGGGGGCGGCGAAATGCGGCGGCAACTATGCCGGCAGCCTTGCCGCGCAGGCCGAGGCCAGCGCCAATGGCTGTGATCAGGTGGTGTTTCTGGACGCGGCCGAGCGGAACTGGGTCGAAGAGCTGGGCGGCATGAACATCTTCTTCGTCATGGCGGATGGCAGCATCGTCACCCCACCCCTCGGCACGATCCTGCCCGGCATCACCCGCAAATCGGTGATCACGCTGGCGCAGGACGCCGGCATCGCCATCGAGGAGCGGCCCTATTCCTTTGCCGAATGGCAGGCCGACGCCCAGTCGGGCCGGCTGACCGAGGTGTTCGTCTGCGGCACCGCCGCCGTCATGGCCTCGGTCGGCACGGTCAAATCGGCCGAGGGCAGCTTCCAGATCGGCAACGGCACCGGCGGTCCGGTCACCGACCGGCTGCGCAACACGCTGATCGGCATCCAGCGCGGCGCGATCCCCGATCCGCATGGCTGGGTGCGCGTGATCGGCTGAACGCCGGTCCCGGACATGTCCCTGTCGCATCTGCGGCAGGGATCAGGCACCGCCGGAAAGGGGGAGGTTCCGGCGGCAGATCGCAACCCAGCGCAGGCCCCGGCCATGGGGCAGAAGGGTGTCCATGCGCCTTCCCCGTCTCGGCCAATCCCGGATTCTGGACGATATTCAGGGTATCTTCATCGGCCTGACCAGTGCGGCGCTGTCGCTGGTCATTCTCAACAGCGCCGGGCTGATCACCGGTCAGGCCGCCGGCATCGCCCGCATCATCGCGCATTTCAGCGGGCTGTCCTTTGGCAGCGCGTTCTTTCTGGCCAACCTGCCCTTCTATGCCTTTGGCGCCCGCGCGCTTGGCCCCGGCTTTGCGCTGCGCAGCTTTGCCTGCGTTACCGCCCTGTCGCTGCTGGTCTCCTATCTGCCGGGGCTGATGCATTTCGACCGCCTGCAACCGGGCATCGCCGCCGTCGCCTTTGGTGTGCTTTGCGGGCTGGGCCTTCTGGCAGTGGTGCGCCACGGCGCCTCGCTGGGCGGCATCAGCATGATGGCGGTCGCGATCCAGTCACGCTGGCCGCATCTGCGCGCGGGTTATGTGCAGCTGGCCTGCGATCTGGTGATCTTTGCCTGCGCCAGCCTGATCATGGAGCGGCGGGCGTGGCTGTGGTCGTTGCTGGGGGCGGTGATCCTGAATCTGGTGCTGGCATGGAACCATGTGCCGGGGCGCTACAACGGCTTTGTCGGCAAGGCCCGGCCCCTTGGCAGGCCCGCCGCGGGCGGCGACAATCGCGCCAACGCGCAGGGCACCGATGCCGGCCCGCGCCACGGACCAAAGGATACAACACCATGACCACGCTTTACATCGACGCCGACGCCTGCCCGGTCAAATCCGAGGCCGAGCGCGTCGCCACCCGTCTGCGCCTGCCGATGGTTCTGGTCTGCAATGGCGGGCTGCGGCCCTCACCCAACCCCTTCGTCAGCCTGCAGATCGTGCCCGACGGCCCGGACGAGGCCGACAAATGGATCGCCGCCGCCTGCGGGCCGGGCGATGTGGTAGTGACCTCCGACATTCCGCTGGCGGACCGCTGCCTGAAGGCCGGGGCGCAGGTGATCCAGCCCGATGGCGAGGTGCTGACCCCGGCCAATATCGGCGGCCGGCTGGCCACGCGCGACCTGATGCAAGACCTGCGCGCGGCCGATCCGTTCCTGCAGGGCAAGGGCGGCGGTTTCGGCAAGGCCGAACGCACGCGTTTTCTGCAGGCGCTGGACCGGGCGATGACCGCCGCCCTGCGGATCGGCGGGACGGGGCGGGTCTGAGGGGCGGTCGCAAGGGCGCGACGGGCGACAGGTCCTCGCTCTGCTTCAGGCTGCGAAACAGGTGGCCGATGCGGGAATTCACGATGCGCCACAGCACCAGATAGACCAGCACCATCAGCACCATCGCGACGAAGTAGAACGCCTGACGCGGATTTTGCAGGCGGGCGAAATCGGGGACAGGGTCAGGCCAAACAGCGACACCCCGCCCGGCATCGGGACCGAGGTGATGCCCTTGGCGCCGCCGGTGATCGGCATTGGCGGCTAGCGCGCCGTGGAATGGATCATGGATCGACTCCAGCCGGTCGACTGGAAAAATCGGCATGGGCGCAAAGCTGATCCGCGATCTCCAGATCGGCACAGGCTTAGAAAGAACGCTTTGCAAGTCCAAGCTGATCTCATAGGATCAAGCCATGTGATACGTTTCAGGTGTTAATTCTTGGCGGCAGTCCCCGCGTGGACCATGCTGCCTGATCTGGATGAAGCATATCATATGATGATCAGATCCCAATCATCCGACCCGATCGCCATCGGCACACTTTTCTCGGAGACCGGCGGCACGGCGCGTGTCGAAAGCAGTCTGAAGCGAGCGGCAATCCTTGCGGTCGAGCAGATCAATGCAGAGGGCGGCCTGCTGGGGCGCGACCTCCAGATCCTCGGCTGCGATCCGCAATCGGTGCCGCGGCTTTACAAGCTGGGCGCGGCAGAAATGCTCGCAGAACAGGGCGTTCGCTATATCTTTGGCTGCTATACCTCGGCCTGCCGCAAGGCTGTGCTGCCCGAGGTCGAGCGTCATGGCGGCCTGCTGTTCTTTCCGACCTTTTACGAAGGCTTCGAGTTCTCGCAGAACTGCATCTATTCCGGTTGCGCGCCCAATCAGAACATCACGCTGATGCTGCAACACATGCTGAAAAGCCATGGCCGGCGCTTCTATCTGGTGGGCTCGAACTATGTCTTTCCCTATGAAACCAACCGCATCGTGCGCGACTATGTCTCGATGAACGGTGGCGCGGTGGTCGAGGAACGCTACGTGCCAATGGCCCCGGCCAACGAGCAGATCGAGCGGATCCTGGACGAAATCGCCGCCCATCCCGATGTGCTGGTGATCTCGACATTGGTGGGTGACAACATCCTGCCCTTTTATCGCGGTTACCGTCGGCGCGGCATTGATCCCTGGCAGCGCCCCATCGCCAGCCCCGTCACCAGCGAGGCCGAGATTGCGGGCATGGACCTGCTGGACGCCGCCGGACATATTTCATCCGCGCCTTATTTCCAAAGCATCGCCAGCCCCCAGAACCGCGCCTTTCTGGCGGCCTATGCGCAGCGGTTCGGATCGTCGCTTGACGTCTGTTCGACGACCGAGGCCGTCTATCTGCAGATGCATCTGTTCGCGGCGGCGGTCAGGCGCTGCGGCTCGCTGGAACCAGAGGCTGTGCGGCGCGCCTTGCCCGATCAGCCCTTTCTTGCGCCGCAGGGGCTGGTCGGGATTGACCGCGCGACGCAGCATACACGGCTTTGGCCCCGGATCGGTCGCGTCACCCCAGAGGGGCAATTCCGCATTCTGGCGGCAGCCCCCGCCGCAGTGGCGCCTGATCCCTATATGATCACACCCGAGGACGAGATGCGCAGCCTTTCGGTCGCTCAGGGCGGGATTGCGATGCCATGACGGCGCCCGCGTTGCGCAATCTTAGCCGCATGAACGTGCTTGTGCTGCATGCACCGGATGCCGATGGCGAACTGCTGGTGCAGCATCTTAGCCGCATGGGTTGCAGGGTGCAGACCATATGGCCAGCGTCCGAGGCTTTGCTGGCGCCCTGCGATGTCGCCATCGTTGCCGTCGACCGCGACCATCACCGGACCATCTTGCCGGTGGTAAAGGGGTTGCAGTCCGACGGCACCGCCGTCATCGCCGTCGTAGACTACGAAAACCCGGCCACGCTGCAACTGGTCCTGGAGCTTGGCGCATCGGCGGTAATCGCCAAACCGATCCGCCTGTTCGGAATGCTGACGACGCTGCTGCTCAGCAGCGCGGTCCGTGACCGGGACATGGCGCTGCGCAAACGCATTGCGAAACTGGAAAACCGAATCGCCACGAAGCGGAAAGTGGCGTCGGCCATCAATATCCTGATCGAACTGCGCCAAGTAACTGAGCATGAAGCATATCATCTGCTGAGAGAGCAGGCAATGTCCCAGCGGATTTCGATGGATCAGGTGGCCGCTTCAATCCTGCAGGCCCATCAGGTCTTGAAGACGAAATCTTCGCATATGTAGGGTCATAGTCAGACCGCATCAATGACGCTGCAGTCTGAGGGACGGGCCGGAACAATGTTTCTGCCCCTCGATCCGCCGAACCGAGGTCGTTTCGGCAATCAACCGATCATGATGTCTTGACCGTTGCCCGGCCATCTTTGCGCCGGCTGACCGTTCCAGCGCCATGTTCGGCCGCGCGTATCACATCACAAGCCTTTCGCATTGTCTCACCGCTCGCGGCGCCATGTCCCGCGACTGCCCGGAGTGTCATCATGTCTGTCTCTCGTCGCAATCTGCTGAAATCGACCGTTGGTCTTGCGCTTTTGGCCGGTCCCGCCGCCTTGCCGTTCCGCGCCATGGCGGCGGGCAAGATCGATGTCGGCGTGCTGTTTTCCAATACCGGCGGCCTGTCGATCGTCGAAAAATCGCTGGCCGCTGCCACGCTGATGGCGATCGAGGAAATCAACGCCAAGGGCGGCGTTCTGGGCCAGACCATCAACCCCATCGTCGAAGACGGCGCCTCGGACCCAAAGACCTATAACGAGAAGGCCTCGAAACTGGTCATTCAGGACCGGGTGGTGTCGGTATTCGGATGCTACACCTCGGCCAGTCGCAAGGCGGTGCTGCCGGTCTTTGAACGCCGCAAGGGGCTGCTGTTCTATCCGACCTTCTATGAAGGGTCGGAATGCTCGAAGAACGTGGTCTATACCGGCGCCGCCCCGAACCAGCAGTTGTCGAATTTCATCCCCTGGATCGTCAAGACGCTGGGCAAGAAGAAATTCTTCATCGTCGGATCGAACTATGTCTATCCGCGCGAAATGGCCAAGATCTCGAAAATGCTGATCGAGGCGCAGGGCGCGGAATGGGTTGCGGATGAATATCTTGAGCTGGGCCATTCCGAATGGGGCGCCATGGTCGGCAAGATCAAGAACAGCGGCGCGGATGTGGTCCTGTCGAACGTTGTGGGCGACTCGCTGATCGCATTCTATCGCGAGTTCCGAAATCAGGGCCTGAAGCAGGAAACCCTGCCGATCTGCGCCACCGTCACCTCGGAAATCGAGATCGCCGCCATGGGGGCCGAATATGCGGCGGGCAGCTATACCTCATTCCCCTATTTCCAGGCCATCGAATCCGAGGCGAACAAGAGCTTCGTCGAACGCTACCGCGCCTATGTCAACGACCCCAAGGCCGTCACCCACCACGCCATGGAAAGCGCCTATTTTCAGGTCTATCTGTGGAAGCAGGCGGTCGAGGCGGCGGGTGAAACCGGCGTCGATGCGATCCGCACCGCCGTCGCCGGGCAAAGCTTTGACGCGCCCAATGGCAAGGTCACGATCGATCCCGACAACCTGCATTGCTATCTGACCCCGCGCATCGCGCAATGGCAGGCCGATGGTCAGGGCAAGATCGTCGATGCCTTCCCCGAACCCGTGCGCCCGTTGCCTTACGTGGCCTATGGCGAGACGGCCGAGAACCTCATCTGCACCGCCAAGGGCGTGGACAGCGCCAAGCTGTGATGCGGCCTGTCACCTTCCATCCAAGGAGATCCGCCTGTGGCTGACATCCTGTTCATCGGCCTGTCGCTTGGCTCCATCCTGCTGCTGATCGCGCTGGGGCTCAGCATCATCTATGGCACGATGGGGGTCATCAACATGGCCCATGGCGAGCTTGCAATGATCGGCGCCTATACGGCGGTTCTGGCCGGCAAATATCTGGGCATCGGTCTGATCGGCTCGATCCCGCTGGGCTTTCTGGTCGCGGCGGTGTTGGGTCTGGTGATCGAGCGGCTGGTGATCCGCAGGCTTTATCGGCGGATCATGGACACGCTGCTGGCCACGTGGGGCATCGCCATCCTGCTGCAACAGGCGATCCGGCTGCAATTCGGGCTCAGCTTCTTCGGCATCAATATCGACGGTCTGGGGCCGGGTCTGCAAAGCGTCTCGGTTCCGGCCTTCCTGCGCGATCCGGTGCGCCTGGGCGATTTCGTGCTGCAACCCTATCGCAGCTTCATCATCGTGATGACGCTGATCCTGACGGGGGTGACGTGGTTGCTGCTGTATCGCAGTGCCTGGGGCATCCAGATCCGCGCCATCATGCGCAACCCGGAAATGGCGGCGGCCTGCGGCATCGATGTCCGCCGCGTCGGCGCCCTGATCTTTGCCTTTGGCTCGGGTCTGGCCGGGGTGGCGGGGGTGCTGCTGGCGGGGCTGAAGACGGTGTCGCCCGATATGGGCGCATCTCTGGTCGTCGACGGCTTTCTGGTCGTGGTCGTGGGCGGCGTGGGCAGTCTTGTCGGCACCCTCATATCTGCGGGCCTTCTGGGGCAGATCAGCGGCATTTTCGCCTCGGTCTTCAATGACATTGCCGCCCGCGCGGTCGTGCTTGCGGTGGTGATCGCCGTCATCATGTGGCGCCCCAGCGGGCTTTTCAACTTCAAGGGAAGATAAGCCATGATGCGTTCCAACGACCGCAGGCTGGAAATTCTGGCCTATGGGTCCTTCATCATCGCTGTGCTGGTCATCCCGCTTCTGGCCGATGTGTTCTGGCTGAACCGGATCGCGAAATATCTGGTCTTTGGCATGCTGGGCGTGGCCGTGGCGCTGTCCTGGGGCTATGCGGGTGTGCTGAATCTGGGCCAGGGCCTGTTCTTTGGCATGGGCGCCTACATGATGGCCATGTCGCTGAAGCTGCAAAGCCCGGCATCGGTGCAGCCCGATGGCGCGCTGCTGCCCGATTTCATGGTCTGGAATGCCGCGCCGGGCGCATCGCAGCATCTGTGCTGCATCAGCCCGGGATCCTGGCTGTGGATCCCGTTCCAGTCGCAGGGCTTCGGCATTGCCATGGCCCTGATGCTGCCGATGCTGTGCTCGTTCCTGCTGGGCAGCTCGATCTTCCGGCTGCGCATCTCGGGGGTGTTCGTTTCCATCATCACGCTGGCGCTGGTGCTTCTGGCGCGGCTTCTGCTGATCGACGCGCAACCTCTGACCAACGGTTTCAACGGCTTGACCGATCTGGGCTGGCTGACCATCGGCGGGTATGAATTCGATCCCTATGCGGTTGCGACCTATTATCTTGTCGCGGTCGCGGTGATCGTGGTGTTGCTGGCCACCCGCTTTCTGGTGGCCACGCGCGCCGGGCTGATCTTGCAAGCCACCCGCGACGATGCCAACCGTGCCCGCTATCTGGGCTTCAACGTCGCGGCCTATCAGGTGTTCTTCTTCAGCGTCTCGGGGCTGATCGCGGGCATGGCGGGGATGCTTTACGTCATCGCCTCGGAATTCGCCTCGCCCACCTTTCTGGACCTGTCCTTTTCGATCTCGATGGTGATCTGGGCGGCGGTCGGCGGGCGCAATTCGCTGCTGGGGGCCTGTATCGGCGCCATCCTGATCAATGTGATCGAGGCGACGGCCAGCGAAAGCCCCATGCTGTCCGAGGCATGGAAGGCGATCATCGGCCTGATCTTCATTCTGGTCGTACTCTATCTGCCGCGCGGCCTGACCGGGCTTGCGCGCGACATCGCCGCACGTCTGGGCGAAAGACCAGCCACCTCACCCAAGGAGCAGACGCAATGACAGAGGCGGCTTTGACGATTGACGGTCTGGGCGTCAGCTTTGCAGGCTTCAAGGCGGTCGATACGTTCTCGATGGTGGTGCCGCAGGGCGATGTCCGCGTGCTTCTGGGCGCCAATGGTGCGGGCAAGACGACGCTGATGGACCTGATCTGCGGCAAGACCCGCGCCAGCGAAGGCAAGGTCTTTCTGTTCGATCAGGACATCACCAACCTGCAGGAATATCGCATTGCCCGCGCCGGGCTTGCGCGCAAGTTCCAGATCCCTTCGGTGTTCCGCGAACTGACGGTGCGGGAAAACCTGACCATCGCTTGCACTGCCATGCATGGCGTCATGGGAAATATGCGCCTGACCTCGACGGCGCAGGAACAGGATCGCTTTGATCAGGTCGTGGAAACGGTGGGCGTTGGTGCATCGCTCGACCGCATCGCGGGCGCATTGTCGCATGGGGAAACGCAATGGCTGGAACTGGGCCTGCTGATGGGTCAGGGCGCGCGCGTCATCCTGCTGGATGAACCCACAGCCGGCATGACCCATGCCGAGACGATGAAGACCGCCGCCCTGATCCGGCGCATGCAGGGCACGCATACGCTTTTGGTGGTCGAACATGACATGGCCTTCGTGCGCGAGATCGCCACCCGCATCACCGTCATGCATCTGGGCCGGTTTCTGGCCGAAGGCACCGTCGCCCAGATCGAACAAAATCAGCAGGTGCGCGACGCCTATCTTGGCAATGGAGGGATCCGGTGATGCTGGCCCTGGACGATCTCGACAGTTTTTATGGTCGCAGCCAGATCCTGCACGGGGTCGGATTGCATGTCGCGCAGGGGCAATTGCACGCGATTGTCGGACGCAACGGCGCGGGAAAAAGCACGCTTCTGCGCAGCATCATGAAGCTGACCGACCGCGTGACAGGCGGCCAGCTACTGGAAGGGCGCAGCCTTGGCGCGGACAGCTACCTGCGCGCCCGCGCCGGGCTGGGCTATGTGCCGCAGGGACGCCAGATCTTTCCCGATTTCACCATCCGCGAGAATATTCTGGTCGGCGGCTTTGCCGCGCGCAGCGGCAAGCGGCGCATCCCCGATATCGTGGCCGAGCTGTTTCCCTATCTGATCCAGAACCTCGACCGGCTGGGCGGCGTGCTGTCGGGCGGGCAACAACAACAACTGGCCATCGCCCGCGCGCTGGCGATGGAGCCGGATGTCTTGCTGCTGGACGAGCCGACCGAGGGCATCCAGCCCAATATCGTCGAGCAGATCGAGGGTGCCATCACCCGCCTGAACCGCGAGCTGGGCCTGACCGTCGTTCTGGTCGAACAGAATATCCGCTTTGTCCGCGCCGCGGCCGATCACTTTACCATGCTGGAAAATGGCCGCTCGGTCGCCTCGGGACCGATTGGCGGGCTGACCGACGATCTGATCACCAAACACATGACGGTATGAGATGACGATGATCCTTGAACATATCCTGGGTGCGGTCACCGATCCCTGGATCGCCGCCCCGCTGCATCGGCTGGAACATCAGGACGCGGTCGAGACCGTCACCCTGAGCCGGGAGGACATGTCGCGCAAGCGTCTGCGCGCGTGCACCGACAAGGGCACCGAGGTCGCAATTGCGCTGGATCGCGCCAGCGCCCTTTTCGACGGCGCGGTGCTGCTGCTTGACGATCGCGCGGCCATCGTCCTGCGCATGGAGCCCGAAGAATGGCTGTGCCTGCGCCCGCGTGATCTGACCGAGGCGATCAGCGTCGGGTTCTTTGCCGGCAACCTGCATTGGCGCGTGCGCTTTGGCGACGGCCAGTTGCAGGTGGCACTTGAACGCGAACGCGCGGTGTATCTGGAACGTCTGGCCGACAGGCTGGCCGATGGCCGCATCACGCTGATCGACGGGGATCAGCCATGACCGACATCCGCGCCCTGCTGACCATGCTGCAAATGTCGGACAGTGCCTTCCCGTCCGGCGCTTTCGCCTTTTCCGCAGGTCTGGAAACACTTGCGGGCGAAGGTCGCATCTGCGGCGCCGAGGATCTGCACGACTATCTGCGCGACGAGATCCTGCCCCGCTGGTGCAGCTTTGACCGCTGGTTTCTGGTGCAGGCACATGGCGCGGGGCTGACGGACAGCGCGGCGCTGGACCGCGACTGCGACTGCCAGACCACGATTTCCGGGCTGGCGCTTGCCTCGCGGCGGGTCGGACGGGCGCTTTTGTCGACCCATGCCCGCATCGGCACGCCGGGCGCCAGCGCCTATCTGGCGCAGGTGCTTCAGGATGATGTGCCGGGTCACGGTGCAGTCATCCAGGGCGCGCTGGCGCGGGCGATGGCGCTGCCGCTGGTGCTGGCACAGGCGGGCGCGCTGCATGGCACGATTTCGGCTGCGCTTTCCGCCTCGGTCCGGCTGGGGGCCGTGGGCGCACTGGCCGCGCAGCGGATCTATGCGGAACTGCAAGCCGAAATGGCCACCGCACTGGCCGAGCCGGTTCCAGAATTTGCCCACAGCTTCAGCCCTTTGGCCGATATCGCGGCGATGCGGCACCGCCAGAACCCCACCCGGCTATTCGCCGCATGACGAGGATCCCATGCTTCTGACCCCGACCGAGCTGGAACGCCTGACCATCTTTACCGCCGCCGAGCTGGCGCGCCGCCGCCGCGCCCGTGGCCTTGCGCTGAACTATCCCGAGGCGGCAGCGCTGATCTGCGACGAAATCATGGAGGGCGCACGCGACGGGCGCAGCGTGGCCGATCTGATCTCGTTTGGATCGACCATCCTTGACAGCGACGACGTGATGCCCGGCGTGGCCGAGATCATGCCGATCCTGCAGGTCGAGGCGATGTTTCCCGACGGCACCAAGCTGGTGACCGTGCATGACCCGATCAGACCGGGCGCATCGGCCCCGCCCGACGCGCTGCGGCCCGGCGAAATCATCACCGATGCGGGCGAGATCGAATTGAATTGCGGGCGCGACAAGCTGAGCCTTGTGGTGATGAACACCGGCGACCGGCCTGTGCAAATCGGCAGCCATTACCATTTCTTCGAAACCAACCCGGCGCTGGATTTCGACCGCGCCGCGGCCTTTGGCAAACGTCTGGACATCCCGGCTGGCACCGCCGTCCGCTTTGAGCCGGGCCAGAGCAAAGAGGTTGAGCTGGTTGCCTTTGGCGGCCGTGGCGAAATCGGCGGGCTGAACAATCTGACCAATGGCGACAGCCGCGATCCCGCATTGCGCGAGCTGGCCGTCGAACGCGCCCGGGCGGGCGGCTTCAAGGGGGCGTGAGGGATCATGGCAAAAATGACGCGGGCGGCCTATGCCGCGATGTATGGCCCGACCACGGGCGACAGGGTGCGGCTGGGCGACACCTCCCTGCTGGCCGAGATCGAACATGATTACGCCGTGCCCGGCGATGAATGCCTGCATGGCGGCGGCAAGACGCTGCGCGACGGCATGGGTCTGGCACCGGGTCTGACCAGCCGCGATGGCGTTCTGGACATGCTGATCTGCAATGTCGTGGTGATCGATGCGGTGCTGGGCATCGTCAAAGGTGATCTTGGCATCAAGGACGGGCGCATCGCGGGCTTTGGCAAGGCGGGAAACCCCGCGATCATGGATGGCGTCCATCCCGACCTGATCGTGGGCGCGGCAACAACCGTGCGTGACGCCGAGGGCATGATCGCCACCGCCGGCGCCATCGACGTGCATGTGCATTTCGACAGCGCCCAGCTGGTGAACCACGCGCTGGCCAGCGGCATCACCACCATGCTGGGCGGCTCACTGGGGCCGATCACCGTGGGCATCGACAGCGGCGGCCCCTTCAACACCGGCAAGATGCTGCAGGCCTCTGAGGCATGGCCGATGAATTTCGGCTTTCTGGGGCGCGGCAATGCCCACAAGCCCCAGGCCATGGTCGAACAGATGCGCACCGGCTGCATGGGGCTGAAGATTCACGAGGACTGGGGGGCGATGCCCGCCGCCATCGACTGCTGCCTGTCGGTGGCCGATGAGCTGGATTTTCAGGTGCAGTTGCACACCGACACGCTGAACGAATCCGGGTTTGTCGAACATACGCTGGCGGCCATCGCGGGTCGCGTCATCCACATGTATCACACCGAAGGCGCAGGCGGGGGTCATGCCCCGGACATCATCAGGGTGGCCGGGCTTTCGAACTGCCTGCCGTCCTCGACCAATCCGACCAATCCCTACACCGTCAACACGTTCGAGGAACATCTCGACATGACGATGGTGTGCCATCACCTGAACCCCGCCATCCCCGAGGACGTGGCCTTTGCCGAAAGCCGCATCCGCGCCCAGACCATCGCCGCCGAGGATATTCTGCACGATCTGGGCGCTATCTCGATGCTGGGTTCGGACAGTCAGGGCATGGGTCGCATCGGCGAGGTGATCTGCCGGACATGGCAGCTGGCCTCGAAGATGAAGGATCAGCGCGGAAGGCTGGACAGCGAAACCGTGCGCCATGGCGATAACGAACGCATCAAGCGCTACATCGCCAAATACACCATCAACGCCGCGCGCTGTTTCGGCATCGAAGAGCATGTCGGCAGCCTTGAGACCGGCAAGATCGCCGATGTCGTGCTGTGGCGCCCGGCTTTGTTCGGGATCAAGCCCGAACTGGTCGTCAAGGGCGGCTTCATCGCCTGGGGCGCCATGGGCGACAGTGCCGCCAGCCTGATGACCTGCGAGCCGCTGATCCAGCGTCCGCAATGGGGTGCCTTTGGCCGTGCGGCCCCGGCGCTGGGGGTGAATTTCGTCCACCCCCTGGCGATCGAGGCCGATCTGGGCGCGGCGCTGGATATCCGCAAGCGCCTGTTGCCGGTCCGGGGCACGCGCAAACTGTCCAAGGCCGACATGTTGCTGAATGATGCCTGCCCCGACATTCGCGTAGATCCCGCAACATTCGATGTCTATGTCGATGGCCGCATCGCGACCTGCGCGCCCTCGGAAGAACTTCCCTTGGCACAAAGGTATATGCTGCGATGAACGTCCATCTTCCATCCGCGCCGAAAGGCCCGGCCCGCATCGGCATCGGCGGCCCCGTCGGCTCCGGCAAGACCGCGCTGATCGAACGTCTGCTGCCCGCCTTGGCGCGTCGCGGGATCGAGGTTGCGGTCATCACCAATGATCTGGTGACCCGCGAGGATGCCGAGCGCGTGCGCCGCAGCGGGCTGATCGATCCGGGCCGCGTCCGCGCGGTCGAGGCAGGCGCCTGCCCCCATACCGTCATCCGCGAAGACCCCACGCTGAACATCGCCGCCGCCGAAGATCTTGAGGCGCGCTATCCCGGGCTGGATCTGATCCTGCTGGAAAGCGGCGGCGACAATCTTGCCTCGACCTTCTCGCTGGATCTGGTCGATTGGTGGATGTTCGTGATCGACGTGGGTCAGGGCGACGACATCCCGCGCAAGCGCGGCCCCGGCATCGTGCAATCCGACCTGCTGGTGATCAACAAGCTGGATCTCGCGCCCTATGTGCATGTGAATGCCGATCAGGTCCTGACCGAGGCGGCGGGGGTGCGCAAGGGGCGCGCGCTTCTGGGCTGCGCCTGCCGGCCGCATGGCCGAGCGGCCTCGGACCAAGCAGACGGGATCGAGGCGATCATAGATCTGATCGTGCGCGATGTCCTGTTCACCGACATCCCCGCCGAGGTGCAGGGTGAAGCCTGATCGGGTGGCGACCAGCCGCCCGGTCCGCGCCGAACTGCAATTCGGCACGGTGCATGGCCGCACCTATCTGGGCCGGCAACGCACCCCGCATCCCTTTCACATCACCCGCCCCTTTCATCTGCCCGGCGATCCTGCAGGGCTGGCGACGCTCTATCTGCAATCGTCCAGCGGCGGGCTTTATGGCGATGACGACCTGTCGCTGTCGGTGCGGCTGGACGCGCAGGCATATCTGCATCTGACCACACAGGCCGCCACCGTCGTGCATGACGCCAAGGGCGGTCTGACCCAGCAGGCCGTGCGGCTGGAGGTCGGGCCGGGCGGGTTTCTGGAATACCTGCCCGATCCGCTGATCCTGTTCCCGGGCGCGAATTGCCACACGCTGGTGCAGCTGAAGCTGCATGAGGGCGCGAAGGCGGTGATCTTTGACAGCTTCGTGGCCCATGATCCAATGGCCTTGGGCCGCAGCTTTGAACGCCTCAGCAATTGTGTCAGTATCGGCGGTGCGTCGGGACCGCAGCTTGTTGACCGGATGCAGGCGAGCGGGTCTCTGTGGCAGCGCAAGGGGCTGGGCTGCATCGCCACCGTCTGGCTGGCCGGATGTTCTGATGCGGATCAGATCGCCGAGGCGCTTGCGCCGGTCATCGCCAGCGCCGGGACCGATATCTATCTGGGCATCGATACCCTGCCGGATCGCGGTCTGGTCGGCCTGCGGCTGATGGCGCCACATGGCCATCAGATGAGCCACATATTGCAGCGGATTGCCGTCGCCGCCCGTCTTGCCCTGACCGGCTGGCACAGTGCCGCCCGGTCGAAATGAACCCCCGCCATTGGCACAGGAAAGGATCCTTGCATGCATATCTTTCGGATCGCGGCGCCTGCCGCAATCGGCGCCCTGATCGCCTCTCCGGCGCTGGCCCATGTCGGGCAGCATCAGGGCTGGGGTTTTTCATCGGGCTTCCTGCACCCGCTGATGGGCGGCGATCACCTGCTTGCCATGCTGGCGCTGGGGCTTTGGGCGGGGATCGGCCACGCGGCTCTGGCGCGCGGGCTGCTGATGGCCTTTCCAGTGGGGATGGTTCTGGGCGCGATGCTGGCGCTGGCTGGGATGGCGCTGCCGGGGGTGGAATGGGGGATCGGCCTTTCCGGGTTGGTGCTGGGCGTGCTGGTCTGGCGGGAATGGTCGCTGCCAGAGGGCCTGTCAGTCCTGATCGCCGCAGGTTTTGGCATCTGTCACGGCTATGCGCATGGCGCCGAAATCCCGCAGGCAATTTCGGTCATTCCTTACACCCTCGGCTTTCTGGGCAGCACGCTGTTGCTGCATCTGACAGGGTTTGCCCTAGCCCGGCTGGGCCTGACCCAAGGCACACCCAAGGCGCTGCTACGCCTGAGCGGCATGGCTGTGTCATTCATCTCGGCAGGCTTACTGGTTGCGGGGTGAGACGAAGGCTTCCCACCGCCTGCTGTCCCAATCCGGGCTGTGCAAGAAGACCTGCTCTTGAGAGGGATGATCGATCGGTAGTTGCAGCTTCAAATTGACGGCGCCGTGCAGCAGGACGAGGCGCATGATCCTGCCAAGGGCTTCCGGCTCTATCTGCAGCAGCGCGAGGCCGGATGGATGCCGCAGGACGGTGAGCATATCAATGTCAGCGTGACCGACCTGCTTTACGGCAGCGGCGCCGGTGCGGTCGACACCCGGGGTCTTGGCGCGGGCCTGGCCTGCTACACCCCCGAGGCACCGGACCGCTGCGCGGTGCTGATCTTTGAACCCAAGGACGGCACCCATGTTCTGACCGGAACTTACGGCGTCATCGAGCAGCCCCTCGCCGCCAGCGCCGACGCGGCCTTCAAAGCCTTCCTCGGCGATGCCGCCGGCGCTTTCGACGGCCTCACCACCATCGCCGACTACGACCGCGAGGACATGCGCCAGGCCCGCAAAGCCCCGGTCACCGGCGGCCGCGGCGTCCCGACCTATGCCGCCGGCGCAGGCCGGCCCCTGACCGCCAACCCGCCCTATGATCCCCTGACGAACACCACCGGCATCGAGCCCATCCGCCGGGAAATCGCGCTCTATGCCGTCGAAGGCGCAGAGGGCAGGACGCCGGACCGTCACCCCACCGGATCTGCTTGGCAGGCTGCCCGAGACGGTCGCCGCACTCATTCAGGATGCGCTGCCAGACCTGCGGGAATGCCGTGGCATTGCGGGTCGGCTGAATGTCGAGCAGATCAGGCAGCTGGGCATCAAGACGCCGGCGGTGCTGGTCAGCCGCCTGCGCGCGCGCCAGGACAAGACCTATGCCGGCCCGCATCACACCTTCCGCCTCCAGATGGCGGCATTCATCCTGTGCAAGGACGAACTCGGCCTGCCGCGTGATCTGGCGGCGGCAAACATCTCGCAGGTGCTGCTGGGTCTGATCCCGGACCAGCAATGGGGCCTCATCGACGATGCCATGCCTGCCGAGGCCGTGGCCGAGGAGTCGCTGGTGTCGATCGAGGCAAACAAGCAGGGACCGGCGCTGACCGCAATCACCTGGGATCAGGTGTTGGCGGTGGCGCCTTTCCCTGCCATTCGCCACCTTCGCGATGCTGAACGCGCATCGCGCCGATCTGGACCTGCCGCAAATCCCGGTCCTGACCGGGGCGCATGGCATCGGCGGCATCCCGCTGGATCAGATGGACGATGACCCGGCGACCGGCGACGCCACCTCGACCACCGTTTGGACGTCGTTTGCATTTTGGCACGCACAGGCCAAGGCCCGCGCCGAGGCAGCCGGCCGCGAGATCGTCCCAGGCTGGCACGTTTTCAACCACGGTGGTGCGGGCAAATACATGCTGCGCGGCGCTTACCGCGCGCAATGGCTCGACCTGCAAAAGGACTGCCAGGCCTATTGGAGCGGCCTCGGTCTCTGGGGCCGATCCGTTGCCGCTGCCGGCACCGCTGCCTGCAAGAGGACCGGCAATGACAAAAGGGGGCGTAAAGGAGGCGTTTAACCCACCGTTCAAAGGGGGCTAAAACAGGGTCAGTGAAAAAACGTCGTGCTGCAAATTTGCGTGTCAAACTCTGAAAAAATGCCTATCACGCTACACCTGCTGCCGGAGATCCGCTGCCGATGCCGATAAGACCCGCAAGGCGCGCGATCACTGCGGCAAGACGTTCAGGGGCTATGGCCGGTTCTGCACCCATACCTGTTACGGTGCGCACAAGCGGAAACGGCACCCCAAGACCTGCCCGGTCTGTCAGAAAACCTTCCTGCCGCATCGGGTTGAACAGGTCTGTTGCAGCCGGGCTTGCGCTTTGCCTGGCAAGCGGCGTCTGCCGGATATTTCCTGCGGTCATTGCGGCCAGGCGTTTCGTCCGAAGCGGGCCGAAACCCGCTTCTGCTGCCGATCCTGCGCGATGCGCGCTCGCAATGGCGGGCAAACATGACTGACAGCATGTTCGCGACACCGGACCGGATCGAGATCGTCGGCGCGACGGATCGCGGCCTGCGCGCGCGGCAGAACCAACTTGCGGTGCTTGGGGTGCCGATGATCTGCCCGGCGCGGTTCCTTGTGCTGCTGATCGAGGATGACGGCGGACAGGCAGTGCTATGGGACGGCGCGAGTTATGCGCAGGCCATCATCGAGGCGGAGCGCTGCGCCGCCGATTGGTCGGTGCCGGTGCTGGATCGGGTAGTATAGGACGCGTTCCCCAGGTGTTCCCCGGAAAAGAAGAAGGGCCTAACCATTTTGGCTAAGCCCTTGTTTTTATGGCTCCGGCGGTAGGGATCGAACCTACGACCAATTGATTAACAGGCACCGCCAGATGCCCCTTGGCTCAAGTGGTTAGTGCGGGGCGCGCGAAGGCTTTGACCGCCAATTGACCGCGCTTGCTTTGGTGCATTCTGCGTGCCAAACTCAACCCATGAGCGAAAACGACACCAATCGCGGACGCGACCTGCCCAAAGGGCCTGACCATCTTCCGATGCCTGATCAGGATACGCCGGACAGCATCGAGTACTGCATCATCCTCGCACGTCGAAAGGCGATGAAGACCCTAGAGCCGTATATTCGCGACCTGCCGGAAAACAAGCTGTTCCCGACCGCCTCTGTCGGCACCGCAAAGACCGAGGCGAAGCATCGGAAGACAATCGCGAAGGCCCTGACCGATGCGATGAAGGCGGGCGTCCCGCCGTCCGATTTCCCCGATGCGTTGTTTAAACGCGCAGGCATCCGGGTGTAGACCCGCGTCTGTCGTCGTGCTCGTTGTCGTCGCCTGGGTCGATGCATCATCAGCAATGCGCGAGACGCGGCAGAGCGCGTCAGCCAGTGGGGGAGCATGGTGTTGCCCCTATGGCGGTAGGGCGAGGATAATTCACAACCTATCCCCCGCCCATGTGAACGCGATGATGGGCGCTCCATAAATTGTGATGCATCTGAGGATACGTCACCTGAGTAATAGTTTGACGCCAGAGGATGTTCTCTGTATGTTTCACCCAGGGAGAAATCAATCAGAAGTAGAAACGCCATGATTGTGCGGCACACCGTAGAGCAGCCTAAGTGCCGTTACTGCGGGTCGCCATGGTCACCTGCCGAAGGGCAAGTTGCGAGCAACTGTTACTGTGCGCGTTGTTCTGCTGACAGGCGAAACATAGCCATTCATGCATTCGACCTCGGCCCGGTCGGACCAGCGGACTTCGTCGATGGATATCTTCTGCCTCGGCACAGACGACAGAGCCGCATTGCATCTTAAACGGCGAAGAACGCCTCTAACTGCTTCACGGCTTCACCACTGCCGATAACTCCGTTTGAGCCTGCTACAGTTCGCTTGATCCCCGCGCCGAGCGGTTCGGTCCATGCAGACCACTCATGCTTTCGCGGCGAGTGGCGCTGCCACCGGACAAGGTGGCGCCGCCCCTTGGCCTCGCGGGTCCATGCCACTTCCGCTGCCGTCACGGTGCACGACCAAGCGGGATCAATCGGAAGGCGGGAAAAGGCTTTTTGTGCCTCGCCAACGGTTCCAAGCCGACGACTCGGGTCATCTGCCATCATTGCCCTAAGGACGCGTCGCCATTGCTTTGGTATGTGCGGAAGCCACTTGAGAGAGTCCGCGAAGCCTCCGCTGGAAATCGTAAACCTGGGCGCAGGGCTTTCCTCATACCACTGCTTACCGTGCAGAAGCCGGTAGAGCGTCATGCCGAATGCCCACATATCTGTCTTGGTACTTGTCGGCTGGTGATGCCACACCTCGTAAGCCAGGTGATCACTATAGCCCGCAGCGGACCCATACCCCAAGAGCAACCTATCCGTCACAAGGCCAAAATCGGCGATTTTGGCCCGTCCGGTTCCATCCAATAAGATGTTTCCCGGTTTCAAATCTCGATGCAGCATGCCGCGAGCATGCAAGCAGTCCAGACCAAGAAGAACGCCATTTCCCACGTCCCTGACAGACTTCACGGTCATCGGACCGGCCTCGAACTTGGATTGCAGTGAACCGCCGGAACAATACTCCATACAGATGTGCAGCGCATCGCCGGTGTCATTCTCGACTAGATGGTGAACTTGCACGATGTTCCGGTGTGTAGCCTTTGCAAGATTCTGGGCTTCTTTCAGAAAGTCTGCCTTTTCCAAATCCCAGTCCGCCTGCGAGGTTCCTCCTTGTGCAATAATCTTTACAGCAACCTGTCCATGAACCTGGTCGGTAGCAAGGTGGACATCACCAAAGTGGCCATTTCCGATTTTTGCGCCAATAACTAGACCTGACCGCAATTACTACTTCCCTCTAGCCGCAATAAGTAAGATTGCCGCTTCTCGGCTACCTGCTCTCAAATCTTTTCCATCAACGTTGTCTTTCCAGAACTGAGCATCATCGAGATACTCGTCAACCTTGCGCTTCCCAAAGCCTTTGCTGATTGCGGCTTTGGCCAACGGTTGCGCGTCACAGACGGATGCTGCCGCCGCCATAACTACGCCCCGAACCTCAGCGCTTGAAAGGTGTGCGAGAGACACTGAGCCTTTCGATACGGCGCTTGCCTTTACAAAGACCTTGGCGATCTTCTGCTCCCGGAAATAGTTGGTTAGGCTATTGTAGAGTGTGTCATAGGCCGATGGGCGATCACCCGCTTGGAGCTTAAGCGTCTGGTCCATTTGAACGACCAGCGGCCCCGTGGCTGGGACCTCTGCATCAACCATAGTGACCTTGTCGCCGGATGCGACAATACCTACCCAACGATCTGCCATAAGTCCTCCGCAAACGCAACGAAGGCGAATGTAAAGGCAAATTTCAACCGTGGGAAGTGTGTGAGGCTATTCGGAGCGTCGAGTGTGGCTTTTTAGGGAGCAGGCATGCCGCATTCAAACCATTGCCTCGCCCCCGCAGCGCGGCCCCTGGCCAGATGCCCATTCGTCGAGTATGCTGGCTGTCTCGCCGTCAAGTTCGACCTGGGCTGCAAGATCGAACAAGCGGTAGGTTTCTTCGGGCGTCAGCAGAACAGTCAACTCGATCAGGTTCGAGCCATCGAGTTGCGCAATGTAGCGCGAGGGCGCGTTGATGAACACAGGCAGAAGGCTTCTCATGCGACAGCTCCCACGATGCGCAGGGGGGCGACTTCAAACCAGCGAACGGAACGGCCATCGGCCACCGCGCGGCCAACTTGGAAGGCGGGCGTCACGTCACGGCCAAAGACGTCTGTCGCAAGCCGTCCGAACCGATAAACGCGGCACTCAACCATTTGGCCAAGGTCGCGTGCAAGTGTGGCCGCTTCCTGCATCGCGAGGGCCTGCGCCTCCTGTGCCGTCTCGCGTGTGTCGAATATGGCCGGGGTGATCAATATGCGGAACATGGGGAACCTCTGTTGTTGGAATCAGAAGGGCCGCCCAGCGGCGGCCCCTTCGGTCTGAAAAGTTGCTGGCCCGCGTCAGGTCAGCAGGAGGGCGAGGGCGATCCCAAGCCAGCCGAACCCCTCGACAAGGCCGCGCAGGATGCGCACGCAGCGCCAAAACATGTGCCAGGCTCGCGACGGCAAGGGCGGCGGCGTGCCTTCCGTCGCCTCGGCGGCTTCACCACTCGGGAAGGCGTGGACGGTCATTTGCAGGCCGCGACCAGCGCATCGGCGCGCGAGATCGTCGCCTCGCGCACAGGCAGGCGCTTGAGGCCTTCTGGCATGATCAGGAAGTATTTGTCGCCCTTGCGCTCGACACCGAGTCCCACCTGGCCCATGTCCCAACGCAGGGCCGACGTGACGGTCGAACGGCTCCACCCCGTCACTTCGACCAGGTGTTCCAAGGTCGCGCCGCGCTGCATGGCTTGGGCGAGCAGGTGACGCTTCGAGCCGTCGGTCATCGGGCGCACCTTCGCGAGGTCCGTCGCGGGTTTCTGGATCACACGATCCTCAAGCACGCGGGCCTTGCGGGCGGGCTTGGGCATGTCAACACCGCCAGCGGCGCGCGCGTCTTGCCGCGCGTCAGCAAGCACCATTACGGCCTTGCGGGCAGCAGCGATTGCCGCCGTCTTCGACTTCGCGCCCGTGATGGCGTTCGCAATGTCCTCGTCCGTCCAGCACTCAACGAGGAAGTCGAAGCCGTCCTTGTCATAGTTCGCGACTGCGTACTCGCGGACGGCGGTGATGAGGTCTGCTTTCGAGATGGTCATGGTCGTGTCTCCGTTCATGGGTGGAGGCCCTGCCATGCTGGCAGGGCCGTGCTGTTCCGGGTTCAGTCGTTCGGGAGGTTCGCGTCTGCGCGAAGGGCGCGCGCCTTCGCATCGAACTGGCGGTAATCGTCGCGCAGGATGTCGAAGACGCCGTGCGGCTTGACGAGCATCGCCGCAACAACCCCCTTGCCGTTGTGGACGTAGAAGCGTTCGCCAAGGTTCGCCTTGTGGAAGCAAAGCCCTCCTGCGCGTGCTTTGAGGTCGCTGGGGTTGGCGGTCGCGACGATGGAGTGGTCATATGCGCGATGGATCGAGTAGGTCGTGAGCATGATCGTGTCTCCGTTGCTGGGGCACACAGCGCGCCCGGTGACACGTTCATAAGTTCCATCTTTGTTCTCGCTCAACCGGGGTTCGCGGGGCAAAGATGTTGTTTGTTTGAGACACCTTGGCAGGTTGACTTGCGATGCAAGCGATAGGAGAACGGGGCAGTCGCATTTCCGAGGGGCATCATGACGAAGTATCTGGCAACCATCGAAAACCCGAACTCGATCATCACCCCCATTCTGTCTGCTATTCGATTTCCAGAAGTCTTGGCCGATTGCCACGCGAAGTATGCGGACGATATTGCCCTGTTTCAGAAACTGATTGCGGGTTCAGAAAGCAGCGCCCATTTGCTTGATCAGATCAGGTCCAGCACCATTCCAGGGCCGACCCGCATGTCGTTGTTGAAGATGTTCCGGCGCTGCGTTTCGCCCGTCCTCGACACGGAGATGACCAAGAAGATCAGCAAGGTTTCGACGGCCGATCTCGTCAGCGCATACGGGGCGACCTTCAAACCTATCGAAAAGCTGCAAGAGCAGTTCGCGCATCTGCCCCCGGAACACCTTGCGACGCTGGCCGCCCTGATCGGTGAGTATGACACGCGCGGGCAGTCAGGTTACGAACTGACGGAGTTGTTCTTCGACTGGTTCGACGAGGCATTCAAAGGCGTGCTGACCATCGAAGGGCCGCGCCGGGCGGGGCGTGATGTTGAGTTGAGCACGGTCTTCACCGACTTTGTTGGCAACTACCCCTGCGACTTCGTCATTCGGACAGTCGAGGCAAAGCCTGTTGTCTTGGCCGTTGGGTTTGCCCGCTACGATGCAACGCGTGGCGGTGCACAGTCGGACGACCGGACGGGCGGCAACCTCTACAAGGTTGCGAAGGCCACCGAATACTCGGCCAAGTCGGGCAACACCTTCCGCGTCGTCTTCCTGGCCGATGGTCCGGGACTCGTTCACAAGGACACCTGGGAAGAGGCTTGTGCAATCGACGGTGAATGGGATGGGGCTGTGCGGGTGACGACACTCAAGCTGGCACCTGAGCGCGTCACCCTCGATTGGCTCACCGGCGTTAGAGGCGCTGCCCCGTCAGCCGTTGGCGATGCCTTGAGCCTCGAACAGTCCTTCCTCGGACAACTCGGCATCCGCGAATAGCGAGAACGTGCCACGCTCCCGCACTTTCTGGCGCGGTGCCGATTCTTCCGCGAACAATGACGCCTGCGGGGTGTCCTGCTTGCGGATGACGTAGTCACCCATCCGTTCCGAGCCGTGGCGCAGGCGCTTCGTCGCAGCGGCTAGCGCCACGAAGGATTCGTCCATGCCAAGCCAGCGACGGCCAAGTTGATCGGCTGCATCCAATGTCGTGCCTGATCCGCAAAAAGGATCAACGACGAGATCGCCGGGATTGCTGCTCGCGCCGACGATCATCTTGAGCATGTCGAGATTCTTCTCTGTCGGGTAGCCCGTAACTTCAATGCTCTGGTGATGCGCGTCCCGGAAGCCATCCCAGTTGTCAGTGTAGGGAATGGATTTGTCGTCGGTGAAGTAAACCTTGCGGCGCGGGTTGCCCGTCTTTGACCAATGAATGAAGCCGTCCTTGTCCAACTGTTCGAGTTTCGACGGCGCATACTGCCAATGCTTTCCGGGAGGCGGATTCATGTCGCGCCAAGGCTGGCCTGTTTCGCCGTTCCGCGTGCCGGGGGCATGAACGGGAACCAGCTTATACCGCCCGCGCGCGTCGAACTTCGGATACTCCTTGTCTATCCATTCGCCGCTCGGCTTTTGCCCAGGTTGATTCCAGACATAGGCGGGCGACTTCGTGTAAAACAGGAGATAGTCGTGCAAATTGGCATATTGGTTGGTCGTGAAATTCTTTGAACTGCACTTGCGGCGGGAAATGATGTTTCGGAAGTTTCGTTCGCCGAATATCTCGTCCATCACGACTTTCAGATGAGCAAGCATCTGGTGGCCGATATGGACGTAAATCGACCCGTCTTCGGTCAGGCATTCGCGCGCAAGGATCAGACGCCGACGCATGAACTCGACATAGGTCGCAGTCGTTCGGTCGTCCTTATAGGCGTGCTGCAAGCCGCGCGACTGAAAGTCGAGGCCTGTGTTGTAGGGAGGGTCCAAGTAGATCAGCCGTGCCCTGTGCGATGATGCAGCAAGGGCGGCCAGACCACCGAGGTTGTCGCAGAGAGCGATCCCGTTCGGTTCGATCTGCGCGGCCTGCCATGCGTCGTTGTGCCAGCGAACAAGCGGCGCGGGTTGCAGGGCCAGAACTTGGTCGATGCTTGCGCGGCCTTCGTAGGCGAAGTTGATCGTCGCAGAAACAGGAGGCATCGGGAGTCCGCTGCGATGAGGCACCGCCGCCGTCTGCGCCTCTGGGCTGAGCCGTTCGCTTGCGTTGATCCCCGTTGCCATCGAGATTCTCCATTTTTTTGGTAACCAGATTCAACATGTAGCGTTGTGCGTTGCCGTCGTAAACAAGCTATTCGCGGGCAGCGTCGGCCAAGTGCAAGTGCGCGGCACCTCAGAAAGCCGACCTCCACCTTCGTTTGCCCGCTGCGACACCCTTCCTCACCATGTAACGTCATGTCATGATGCAACCCCAAGGAGATAAGCATGGCAGTGCAGTCGCGCGTGTTACCTGAATGGCCGGAGTGGATGAGCGAGGAAACCGCGGCCCGTTACATGGACACGTCCCAGAACACCCTCAACTACTGGCGCGCACACGGGAAAGGCCCTGCGTTTAAACGCGTAGGGCAGCGCATGGTGCGGTATCAGAAAGCTGACCTCGACGCCTTCATGGAGGCGCAGGTATGACCACGTTCCGCGAAAGACAGGATGAGACCGACTTCTTCTGGGAGCAGGACGAATTGCTTCGGACCTATCGCGGGGTCGTAAAGAAGATCGTGCCTCGCGCGCAGCACATGGCGCGCAAGCATCCGCGCCTCCAGAAGGAAATCTCGGAATCGACACTGCGCAAAGCGATAAGCGGCGAGCACGTCTGGGAACCTATCGCGCAGCTTCTGGCTGAATTGCGGCGCGAAGTCGCGCGTGATCCGCGCCCGGCTTGCGAACCGCCAGAGATCCCGGAAACCATCGACGCGTTCCGCAAAGTCGCGCTCGAGTATGCGCCGAACACTTGGTGGTATCGTGCCCTTGCCCTGGACGACATCTGCAAGCCGAGTTCGTTCCAGACCTGGATGTCTCGCGGTGAGCCGAAAGAATGGCCTGCGGTCAGGGAGCGTGCCGTTGCTTGGCGTTCGCGCGTCATGTCGGCACTCGAACGCTGGGAACGCTGCGCGCGGGAGCAGTTTGACCGTTTCGAGATGCTCGATACCTGGGTGAAGGACGTTCTCGACACGAGGGGCGAAGTTGCGGCCTTACATGAGTTCAAGCGCCTGCGGGATTATGAGTCGATCTCGTATCACATGTGCTTCGATCCGGCTGAACCTGCACGGCCTCAGTTCGAGTTTCGCCACCGCAAGGACGAGAGCGAGGACGCGGCGGCGCTCAAGAAGCTGGTCGATGCAGGTTTTCCGCGCTACCGCGCTGACGACCCGAAACCGGAAACCTGCGAAGTCGTCACGACATTCCAGAACTTTGTCTCGGACGATTTCCGTTGGGAATGGTCCTCGCAGGTGATCGTCGAACGGACCTTGCGCTGGGACGCCTGGACGCGGGGCATGGAGCGCACAGACAAGCTGCTTCGCGTTCGCGTCAAAGTGCCGTCGTCCTTGGCTGTCGAAGGCGAGACCGTCGAACAGGATCGCCGCCGCGTGTGGATCGAACGGAAAGCGGAATGGTACTACGAGTTCACGCCCTACGTCTGGCGCTGGCGGACGGTGGATGAGCACGACATTCCGGGCGGGGCCGAAGCACGAGACGAGGCCATGAGGCGGGCAGGACTTGACGCGGAGGGGCGGGAACCTGTCATGGACGGCTACCTTCTGGACTGCATTCCGCCTATCGAGAAGATCGAACCAGGGCGGGTTTATTCCGTAGAATGAAAGAAGGCCGGCAAATCGCCGGCCTTTTTCGTTTCATGAGATCAGGCGATCACGCGAAGGAGGTGCTCGCAGCGGTGCCCTGCGCAAGGCGGGCGTTGTAGCGCAGCACGGCAAGGGTGCCCATCGCGGCGCGGCGGAAGGACCAGCGGATCAGTTCGCGGGCGTTCTGCGGGTCACGTTCGCGCGCCATCACGTCGTCAATCACTTCGTCGATCTGGTTGAGGTCGTGGGCAAGTCCGGGGTTCATGGTCGGGTCTCCGTTGTGATGATGTTTCGGGCAATGAGGGCAAGCAGGAGGCTCTTGGTTCCGTCCGAGATCGCAGGGCAGGAGGCAATCAGCGCTTGGGCAGATTCGCGTGACGCGAAAGCGCCATCTTGGATCAGGCGATCCGCTACTTTCTCGCCGTAGGTCCTGGGCATAGGTCACTCCATCGGGTTGATGCTTTGCATCATATCGCCCAGGGGCGGGACGGTTCGACCACGCAGGAAGGTGAGTCCTAGAATAACTCGGTTATGCCCAAGGGCGCAGGAGCAGTAACTGGCTAATCCAGTGCTATGTCTGCTGCGCTCTATAGCGCGCGCGTGTGTATGCGAAAAAAAATGATGATGATTGCGGCGAAACTCATCATCATCATTTTTTTGTTCATACATGTGCGCGCGCGTTATGGTGCAGCATTCTGGTTCCGACGCCTCGGGATCATCATCATTTTTTCATGCATACACATGCGAGCGTGCAGATAGCCGTCAATCCTGGGCATAAACGCCCACGGAGTTCAGGATCGGCACTTTTGGGAAGCGTTCCTGCCGACGTTGAAAGGCGATGAACGTCACCTGCGCGAGATCATCCTTGCTGATGCGCGCATGGCCAGCTTCTGCAAGTGCCGTGCAGACATGGAAGTAGAAGGCGATCATGCCCATGTCTTCTGTCACCTCGTTGCCAATCTGTTCGGCCAGCTTCCGCAGCGGCAGGCCGATTGTTAGTTCCTCGTCCATTGCATCCTCCATCGTCGAACCGACGATACAGGGCAGCGCGGTCTGCCGCGACCGATCCTTCAGGAGAGGGCGCAACCACCCGAAACGTCAGCATTGGTGACATATCTCGCAAGTCGGTATGTCAGCCTTGGTGACGTATTCTGCACCCCATCGACGAAAACCGCGCTCAGCGCGTCAGCGAAGGCGGTTTTGCGCCTCTGCCCTACATCGACTGTCAATCGGCATCCAAACGGCCCCCCCGATCGGCGCCCAAAAGTGACCCCTTTGGCGCGCGGTTGAGCAGGCCCGTGGCGGCGTAGCTTTCCAGCTGGCGCAGCCGACGCGGGCCTGCGTTT
>NZ_WMIF01000026.1 GCF_009711185.1 Paracoccus limosus | reverse complement strand
ACCGCCAGACCTGAAAAGAAGCGAGAGCATCTCTCGAAACGATGAAAAGCAAGCACCGCAGACCACGCGATGCAATGGCGCGGGGTAGAGCAGCCCGGTAGCTCGTCAGGCTCATAACCTGAAGGTCGCAGGTTCAAATCCTGCCCCCGCAACCAGAATATCCAATAGTATCAAAGACTTCAAAGCCGAGCATAACCCTCGGCTTTCGCGATTCCAAATTCTTGTCAACACCTGGTCAACGTTTTGCGAGCCCCCCTTCGAGGGGGCAGACAATCGTGGCCATCGGCGTCACAGCACCAGCTCATAATGCGTGCTGCGGCCGCCACCATCGCCTTTCCGCAGCAGCCCGAGGTCCAGCAGTGCCGCGATGTCACGGTTCGCCGTGTCCTGTGAGCACTTGGCAATCACCGCCCACTTCGATGATGTCATCTTGCCTTCGAACCCGTCGAGAAGGCGGTTCAGTACCTTGATCTGGCGTTCGTTCAGCGCCAGCGCCGCAGCGCGCTCCCAGAACTGTCCCTTGGCGACCACCGCCGCCAGAACGCCATCTGCGCCGTGGATGGCTCTGCCGAGGCAGTCGAGGAACCATAGGATCCACGACGTCACGTCCGTGGCACCCTTCTGGGTGCGCTCAAGCTGGTCGTAATAGGCGTTCCGCTCGGTCCGGATCTGCGCGGACATGCTGTAGAACCGCTGCGAGCTCCCCTCCGACCGGGCAAGTGCCAGGTCGGCGATGGCGCGAGCGATGCGGCCATTGCCGTCCTCGAAGGGGTGGATCGTGACGAACCAAAAATGTGCCAGTGCCGCCTTGACCACCGGATCGGTGGTCAAGGGCGCGTTGAACCAGGCGAGAAAGGCTTCCATCTCCGCCGCGACCCGCGGAGCCGGGGGCGCCGAGTAATGAACCTTCTCTCGGCCGTAGGGCCCAGACACTACCTGCATCGGGCCGGTACTGTCATCGCGCCAGTCCCCGACGATGATCTTCGTCATGCCGCTGCGGCCGGTCGGGAACAACGCCGCATGCCACCCGAAAAGGCGCTCGGCTGTAAGCGCGGCCTGATAGTTCCGCGTCGCGTCCAGCATCACCTCGACGATGCCTTCCACATTGCGATCTGTGGGGGGCAGGGCGCCGATGTCTATGCCAAGCCTTCGCGCGAGGGATGACCGCACCTGTGTGGCGTCCAGCTGCTCGCCCTCGATCTCGCTCGTCTTGACGACATCCTGGGTCAGCGTCTGAAGGACCGCCTCTTCGCGCAGCTTGAAGCCCAGCGCTTCCATCCGGCCGATCAGTCGCCCCTGGTCGTGACGCACGGCAGCTAGGGGCGCGGCGATGCTGCCATCCTGCCAGGTCAGCCTTGGCCAGTCTGGTTGCTCCCAGATGTACATCATATTCTCCGCGCTAGGTGCGGCGATTGTGGGCTGCATTCTCCGCATATGCAAGACTAAGCGACGCAGAACTTGCGGAGAATATGGACGCTAATCTCCGCATGAGCTTGATAAGTCGGGGACCTGACGCCAGGCGCGGCCATTGGCCCGTCGCGCTGCAACGACTTCTCTCGGCCCAAAGCGGACGTTCAGGTAAATAAAACCGCCGGTCGCGCTCAGGCTTGCCCGGCTATGCGAGCAACTCCCTTTGCATGGTCCGGCGTATCGGCACCATCCTTGTTGCGTGGGTCGGCGATGGGAGCACCCAGCGTGACAGATGCGGGCAAGACACCGGCCCAGATCGGCAGATCGTAGTCGTCGGGTTCGTCCGTGGGCGGGCCAGATCGGATCTTGGCGCTGCCTTCGGTGATGGGCAGCGAGAGGATCGTTGTAGCCTTCACCTCCTGCGGCAACATCGGACGCAAGAGCGCGCTGCGGCCCGGCCAGAGGCCCTCGATCATCGCGGTGAGGTGCGCGGCCTTTTCCTCCTCTGGCACCACCTCGGCAATGCCGAACAGCGTGACGGAGCGCGTATTGACCGAATGGTTGAAGCCGGAACGGGCGAGGACGAAGCCGTCGAGGATCGTCACGTTCATACAGACATCCTGCCCCTTCCCTGCGCGCAGGGCGTGGCTGGCGGAAGAGCCGTGCCAGTAGACCCGATCCCCCTCGCGCCATTGCAGCGTCGGGGTGAGGTAGGGCTTGCCGTCGCGGACGTAGGCCACGGTGCAGAGCGGTTGGGCATCGAGGATGGCGTGGATGGTGGCGACGTCGAACCTGCCGAGGTCATGCATACGGCGGAGGCGGCTGCGGTCGGTCAGGGGGAGAGTTTCGGTCATCTTCAGCGCTCCGGTCACAGGCAGCGGGCCAGATCGGCGCAGATGTCGTCGGGGTGTTCCAGCCCGACCGACAGGCGGAAGATGCCCCGCCCCGTAAGCGCACGGAACCGCGCCTCGGCCTCGGGAGGGTGCTGATAGGTCGATTGCAGGATGTCGTCAGTGCCGATCCAGTAGATCAGGCTGCGGAGATGGCCGAGCGAGACGGCGAAATGCACGTGTTGCAGGTCGCTCACCATCCGGCGGGCGATCTCGGACCCGTCTTGATGCGTCTGGAAGGCAATCATGCCGGAGAAGTTCGCCATCTGCCTGCGGGCAAGGTCGTGCTGGGGGTGCGAGGGCAGGCCGGGGTAGAACACGCGGGACACGGCAGGGTGCAACTCGAGCCATTTTGCGACCACCATTGCGTTGTATTGATGGGCACGCATCCGGATCGGCAATGTCTCGGCTCCGCGCATGATGAGCCAGGCGTTGAAGGGCGACAGGACGCCGCCGAAATGCACCGCAGCTTCGAGGTTCAGCGCATCGAGATCGGCCTTGCGACCCAGCACAGCGCCGCCCATCGCATCACCATGGCCCGAGATGTATTTGGTCAGCGAGTGCACCACGAAATCCGCGCCGAGCGCCAACGGCCGTGTGCCGATGGGCGAGGCGAAGGTGCCATCGACAACCACATCGCGCAGGCCACGCGCATGGGCAAGATCGGCAAGAAGCGCGATATCGGCGAGTTGGAGCGTCGGATTGCAGGGCGTCTCGAGCCAGAGCATGCGGGTCGCGGGGGTGATCGCGGCGGCGACCGCGTCCGCATCGGTCGTGTCCACGAAGCTCGTATTGATGCCGAAGCGCGGCAGGCTGTTGCGGATGAACTCTGCCGTGCCGGAATAGGCGTTTTCCGGGAAGATCGCATGATCGCCCGCGCTGAGACGCCCCATGATCACCGCATGGGTCGCAGCGATACCCGAGGCGAAGCAGCGTGCATCCTCGGCCCCTTCCAGTGCTGCGAGTTTCTCTTCGAGCTGCCGCACCGTCGGATTGCCCGAGCGGGCATAGATGTATCCTGCGCTCTCGTCCTCGTCCAAGGCCGAGAAGCCGGTCAGTTCGCGGGGCAGGAAGGTCGCGGACATGACGAGGTTCGGGGAGGAAGCGCGGGTCGTCGGGTCCACCGCTTCGCCAGCGTGGACAGCCATGGTTTCGATCTTCATGCCCCTTCTCCGATCCTGCCGTAGCGCCGGACGAGCGCTGCCATTTCCGGATGCGCCTCGGCCAGTCCTGCGGCCACCCCCTTGCGATCACCTTCGGGCCGGTTCTGGCTGACCTTCCACTTGCCTTCGAGGCGCTGGATGTCGATCTCGATCCCGACGATGCCCCGCAGCTGCGCCTCGATATAGGTGCGCGGCGCGTCGGAGACGTGCCAGGGCTCGGGCCTGTCGGCCTCGTGCCGGTCGGTCAGCGCGGAAATCTGCGTGTCGAGCCACTCGGTATCCGCCCGCACCCGCGCCGTGCCGCGCGCCTGAACCATCGCATAGTTCCAGGTCGGCACGACCTTCCCAGTCTCGCGTTTTGTCTCGTAGAAGGCGGGCGTCACGTAATTCAGCGGGCCTTGGAAGACGACCAGCACCTCCGCCCCGTCGAGCTCGCGCCACTGCGAGTTGGCGCGGGCAATATGGGCCTGCAACCGGCCGAACGGTCCGATGGAGCGTTGCAGCAGGAACGGCAAGCCATTCGCCTGAAGGCCTTCGCGGTCGTGCGAGATCAACAGGCCGAAGGGGTGGGTTTCGATCAGGTCGTGCTGGACGTCGAGACGGTCCTCGCGGTGCTGTTCGGGTTGATACATCGAGGGCTACTCCGCAGCGGGTTCGTGGACGGTCATTGTGAAGCGCAACGGCTCCTTGCCGGGGTTGGCGTAGGCGTGTGGCCTGTCGGTCAGCGCGATGGCCGATCCTCCCGCCGAGACCAGATGGGTCGCCCCATCCACGGTCAGTGCCAGCGTGCCGTCGGTCACATGGATCAGCTCCCGCGTTCCGGCCCCATGCACGGCCGCCTCGAAGCTCTCGCCGGGCATCAAGACCCAGTCCCAGATCTCGAGCATGTCGGGACCTTGCGTCCCCGCAAGCAGTGTTGCGGTGCCGCCGGATGGGCCCGTCCAGAGTTGCCGAGCATCGTCACGGCCAAGGACTGTCACGGCCTGAGCGGTCGCCTCGGTCGGTGCCACGAGGTCAGCCACCGAAACATCCAGCGCCGCGGCAAGGCGGCAAAGCGTCGAGATGCTCGGATTGCCGCGCTGCTGTTCGATCTGGACCAGCGTGCCTTTGGCGACGCCGGCCTTCTGGGAGAGAGCGTCGAAGGACAGGCTTTTCGCTTTGCGAAGTTCGAAGATACGCGCGGCGACCGTGGCGGCGAGGACCGCTTCCTGTTCGTCTGCGCGGGGGGGGCTGGGTGGGCGTGCTATTTCGGTCATTATGATGTGATACTTCCCTTCAAAGTCCACAGTCAACGACCATCTCGGTTCACTTTGTTGACACGTAGCGCGTCGCATGCGACGAAGTCCCCCGCCCAACGGACCGAGGACCACATGACACTCCACCCCATCATCGACGCCGAGATCTTCGCCCTGCGTCCGGATTTCATGGCCCTCAGCATCCATGTGAGCGGAGGACGCAACGGCCCGAGCGATGCCACCAGCGAGGCCCTGCTGGCCGAGGCGCTGCTGTCCCTCGACGCTTTTCCTTGGGCCGAGGCGCATCTGGACGCATGGCGCGATGCCTACCGCGCCTTCGGGGCGAAACCGAAGAAAACGCCGTGCTCGGCCGAAGCCCTTCGCAAGCGCGCCGTGAAGGATGGCGCGATGCGCCCGCTCAACGCGGTCGTCGATCTCTACAACGCCGTCAGCCTACGCTTCGCTATTCCCGTTGGCGGAGAGGACGCCACCACCTACGCGGGCCTACCGCGCCTATGTCTCGCCAGGGGAAACGAACCCTTCCATACGACGGCCGAAGGCCAGCCCGTGATCGAAGCACCCGAGGCGGCCGAGGTCATCTGGCGCGACGACCTCGGCGTCACCTGCCGTCGTTGGAATTGGCGACAGGGTCCGCGCACACAGATCACCGAAGCGAGCCAGGACATGTGGTTCGTTCTGGAACGGCTCGACCCGATGCCAGTGGAGGCTTTGCTGGATGCGGGCCGGATGCTGGTGGATGGCTTGCGGAGGATTGCACCGGAATTGGCGCTGTCGGTCCAAATGTTCGATGCCGCAAGCCCGCGCGGCGAGCCACTTGCAGGGATGTGACGGCCTGGCATCCGGCAAGAACGAAGTAACATCGACTGTCTGCTATCCGCCCCTACCTGCACGCCAGCGCCTGATCGCGCAACACGGCGTAGTCGCCCAGCATCCTGACGATGACGGCCCCTTCCGGCAGTGCTTCGACCTCGTCGGCCGCCTGTGCTTGATCCGCGGCCGTGTAGTCGACGACAGGCGGACATGGCGCACGGGCATCAGAACCTGCCATCGCGCAGCCGGTCAGCCAGAGCATCACGATTAGCAGGGCGGCGGGCGGCGGCGTCGAGCATCTGGCGGTGGATGGCATCGTTTCTCTCTCGGGCTTCAAGTCGTTCGGCCGCGCGCTCGGCGCGTTCACCGGCGCGGCGCAGGTTCAGGAGGAACAGCAGGATCGCTGCCGCGGTGAGGATCAGGCCCAGCGCCTTCCGCGCCGGGCCATGGGCGAGGAGCCAAAGGGTCACCGCTGGCCCCGTTTCCAGTCGTCGAGCCGGGCGTGGATCGTGACAGCGATGCCAATCAGCGCGATGGCGATCAGTACCCAGCGTAGGGTGTCGAGGTAGGGGACCAGCGGCTGGATCGTGGTCTGCGTTTCGGCAAGAACGTCCTGCAGCACTTCGACCCCGGCCGCGCCGACAGTTGCGGCGCCTGCAGCACCGCCACCGCGCAGGGTGCGGCTGTCCGACAGGACTTCGCGCGCGGGTGGCAGTTCCGGGGCAAACGGCACCGCTCGCGCCGGGAAGGGATCGCCCCAGGACCGGGCAGGGCCAAGATCGATGTGCATGAAGCCCGACCGCGGGTAGTATCCGAACCCCAGGATGTTGATTTCCACCCAGAACTGAGCCGGATCGGCGCGTAATTTCCACTGAGAAGTGAGCCATGTGAACCTTTCCCCAAAGCGGTGAGCGGCGGGGGTAACGGGAGTGATCCACATGGGACTTTTGAACATCATCCGACGCATGCACTTTCGGCAGAAGCTGTCGGTCCGCGAGATCGCGCGGCGCACCGGCCTGTCGCGCAACACGATTACCAAGCACCTGGCGGGGGGCACGATCGAGCCGAAGTTCGCCACGCCGGACCGGCCGAGCAAGCTTGATCCTTTCGCCGAGAAGCTGGCCGGCTGGCTGAAGACAGAAGCCGGCAAGTCGCGCAAGCAGCGGCGGACGCTGAAGCAGATGCATGCCGATCTCGTCAAGCTTGGCTTCACCGGCTCCTACGGCCGGGTTGCAGCGTTTGCGCGGCAATGGCGGACAGATCGCCAGCGCGAACAGCAGACCACGGGACGCGGCACCTTTGTTCCGCTGTCCTTTCGACCGGGCGAAGCGTTCCAGTTCGACTGGAGCGAAGACTACGGGCATCTGGCCGACGATCGCACCAAGCTTCAGATGGCCCACATCAAGCTGTCCCACAGCCGGGCCTTCCTGTTGCGCGCCTACCCGCTCCAGACCCACGAGATGCTGTTCGATGCCCACTGGCATGGCTTCCGTGTGTTCGGCGGCGTGCCCGAGCGCGGCATATACGATAACATGCGCACGGCGGTGGACCGGGTCGGCCGAGGCAAGGAGCGGCAGGTCAACCTCCGCTTTCTGGCCATGACGAACCACTATGTCTTCGAACCGGAGTTCTGCAATCCTGCCGCAGGCTGGGAGAAGGGACAGGTCGAGAAGAACGTTCAGGACTCCCGCCGCCAGATCCTGCAGAAGATGCCGGGCTTTCCCGATCTTGACATGATGAATGCCTGGCTGCAGCAGCGTTGCCTGGAGGTGTGGCAGGAGACCCCGCACGGCACGCTGCCCGGCACGATCCATGACGTCTGGGCTGCGGAGCGGGCCGCACTGATGCCGTTGCCGCCCGCCTTTGACGGCTTCATCGAGCTGAGCAAGCGCGTCTCGCCCACCTGCCTGATCAGCTTCGAGCGCAATCGCTACAGCGTGCCGTCGTCCTTTGCCAATCGCCCCGTCAGCCTGCGGATCTACCCGGACCGGCTGGTTGTCGCGGCCGAGGGCAACATCCTGTGCGAGCATGGTCGCGTGTTCCAGCGCAATCACCAGGTGCCGCCGCGGACGATCTACGACTGGCGGCATTATCTTGCTGTTCTTCAGCGCAAGCCCGGTGCCTTGCGCAATGGCGCGCCCTTTGCCGAGTTCCCGCCTGCCTTCCGGCAACTGCAGGAGCAGATGCTCCGCAAACCCGGCGGAGACCGCGAGATGGTCGACATTCTCGCCCTGGTTCTTCAGCACGACGAACAGGCCGTGCTGACCGCGGTGGAGTTGGCCCTGGCCGAGGGCGTGGCAACCAAGACCCATGTGCTGAACCTGTTGCACCGGCTGGTCGACGGCAAGCTCATTGGCGGGCCGCCGCTCGATACCCCGCAGGCTCTGGTTCTCCATCGCGAGCCCAAGGCCAATGTCGAGCGCTATGACGGCCTGCGCACCCCCGTTGCAGGAGGCCGTCATGCGTCATGATCCTGCCAGTGGCGCCATCGTCATCATGCTCCGCAGCCTGAAGATGCATGGCATGGCACAAGCCGTGACGGACCTGATCGAACAGGCTGCGCCGGCTTTCGAAGCGGCCGTGCCGATCCTGTCCCAACTGCTGAAAGCCGAGATGGCCGAGCGCGAGGTCCGCTCCATCGCCTACCATATGAAAGCGGCGCGCTTCCCGGCCTACAAGGACCTCTCGGGCTTCGACTTCTCGACCAGCGAGATCAACGAAGCCACGGTGCGACAACTGCATCGTTGCGAGTTCATGGACGGAGCACAGAACGTGGTCCTGATCGGCGGACCGGGCACCGGCAAGACCCATGTGGCGACCGCCCTTGGCATCCAGGCCATCGAGCATCACCGCCGCAAGGTCCGCTTCTTCTCCACCATCGAACTGGTCAATGCCCTCGAACAGGAAAAAGCCAAGGGAAAAGCCGGGCAACTTGCCGAAAGCCTGACCCGCCTTGATCTCGTGATCCTGGATGAACTGGGCTATCTACCGTTCAGCGCCTCGGGCGGGGCGCTGCTCTTCCATCTGCTGAGCAAGCTTTACGAACGCACCAGCGTCGTCATCACCACGAACCTCAGCTTCAGCGAATGGGCCACGGTCTTCGGCGATGCCAAGATGACCACCGCGCTCCTCGACCGCCTCACCCACCGCTGCCACATCCTGGAGACCGGAAACGACAGCTTCCGCTTCAAAGCCAGTTCAGCCGCCGCAACGCGCCAAAAGAAGGAGAACAATCACGCCTTGACCACTGAATGACCGGAAATCCATAGTCAGAGGTGGCTCACTTCTCGATGGAAATGCCGGCTCAGTTCTGGGTGGAAATCAACAACGCGCTGGAGGGGTGGGCGGAGTCGCTGGCGGACGAGGTGGCGCCGTTCGGCATCACCACGACCATCGTCGAACCGGGCGCCTTCCGCACGAAGCCGCCGAAAGATCGCGCCCGGAGTGTCTTTCCTGAGAACGTCATCGACGACTATGCAGAAGCGACGAGGGAGAAGGCCGCGGCCGTCAAAGGCTTCAACGGGCATGAGCCGGGTCATCGTGATAAGCTGGCGTCGTCATCACCACCAACCTCAGCTTCGCCGAATGGGCCGCAGTCTTCGGTGATGCGAAAATGACCACCGCGCTGCTCGATCGCCTCACTCATCGCTGCCATATTCTGGAGACCGGAAACGACAGCTTCAGGTTCAGGGCCAGCACCGCAGCCGTCAAACCAAAGAAGGGAGCCGCAAGTGCATTGACCCAAACATGACCCACAGAACATAACTGAAAGGTGGGTCAGTTCTCGGTGACAAACCCGGGTCAGTTCTCAGCAACATTCAACACTCCCTTCCGCACTGTCCTGCCCGCGACGCATATCGACAGAATCCGCGCCGAGCGCGACAACGCATGGAAGTGGACCGTATGAACCCGCAGGTCAGCCCAGATCCGCGTGATCTGCTGCCTCCAGAGTCGCGATTCTGACCTGATGGGTCGACAAACCCCGACACGGCGGGTCTGCACTGCCCATCAGGCCAGTCATCGCGGACCCGCGCGCTGATGCATCCAATCTTTCTCAATCCGTGCATCCTGGGTTCAGCACCAGGACGGTAATCTCACCCATATACAGCTTACCGGACGGTTTCAGATGCTTTGCAAATTGCATGAGATGGAACGCGCAATTGCAGACCCTGGCGGCCAGAAGGGCAAGTAGCTGCATTGAACCTCGCACCCTACCCGTTCTACAGAATAGTTCCCAGGTATCGGTTAAAGTGCCCCCTAAAAATTATGATTCCAAAATCATACAATATCGGCTGACTTGTCGACAGGACCGCTTCTCCCGTCTGTGTCACACATTGCATTGGTCAGTGCAGTCTCGAGCATTCGTCGTTGATCTGCTTCGGGAATACCCGGAAAGTTTGCTGGTCCCATCACCGCACGATGGGTCACAAATCCGCTCAAAAGGCTAAGAGCAAAATGTGCTCGCCCCGGATTTTCAAAGCCGAAAGCCTTGCTCAGAGGGAGAGCAAGCGATGTGTCAATGAATTGCGCAATGATGTCACGCGCTTCGCTGCAGAGACTGGATTGAATCAGCAGATGTAGCGGGCGTACATCTTCCTGTATCCGCGGATCGCGAAGGAAAGCCAGATCACAGAGCCGGGAGATCATGGAGCGGCCATCTGTCGCCACCATGATGTCATCCAAGGGATCAAGCGCCGCCAACGCGTGGCGAAAGATCTCTGCCTTGGAGCCGAAGGATCGATGGACATAGGCCACATCGACCTCTGCGGCGGCCGCAATGTCGCGTAGACTGGTGTCGCAATAAGGCATCCGGGCAAAAAGCAGCATCGCTGCATTCGAAATGCGTTCTTTGCCACTTTGGCGGCCCGAATTGCGGCCGGTGCCGCTGGCTAATGTCGCTGTTCTGGGCATACGTTGTTCGTTTCGTTCGCTGTGCCTGACAAATGCAACTGGTGGTCGTTCCCTGATCGATGACATATTTCGTATCTAGCTCAGATCAGGGTGCTATGCTTAGCTGTTTTATCGACTGATAACAATCGGCAGCTTACTTATGTGTATTTAAAATATAGGATTTCTCCAGCGTCAGCGAGTGTTGACAACTGCAATCTGTAAAGTGAAAACCGCAGAAGAATATACGCAACGTATCTATCAGCACATCATCAGAGGCGGGTCATGGCAAAACCGAGCAGGAACACCATCATTCTGGGCGGCCTCGCCGTTGTAGCTGCACTTGGGTGGTTGACCTGGAACCGGCTGCAGCCTGCGGGTCTGCCGACAGGTTTTACCAGTGCCAATGGTCGGATCGAGGCAACGGAGGTCGATATCGCGGCACTGACCGGCGGGCGGATCGCTGCAATCAATGCAGCTGAGGGTGATCTGGTCAAGGCCGGCGATGTTCTGGTTCAGATGGACGTCGTTCAGCTGAACGCGCAGAAACGCCAGTCCGAGGCGCAGCTTGCCCGGGCCGAGATCGGTGTCGAGACCGCAAAGGCGCTGGTGGCTCAGGCAGAGGCGCAGGAACGCGCGGCGCTGGCAGCGGTTGATCAGGCGGCGTCGGTTGCCGAAGCCGCCGCACTGCGGCTGGCGCGCTCTGAGCAGCTGGTCAGATCCAACGCGATTTCGCAGCAGGTGCTCGATGATGATCGTGCCCGTGACGCCCAGGCCCGTGCAGGGGTGGCTTCGGCAGAAGCAAGCCATGCAGCGGCGCTGGCCGGGGTGAGCAGCGCCGAGGCTCAGGTCGTTGATGCAGGTGCCGCCGTAGATGCGGCAAAGGCTTCGATCGATGCGATCCAGGCCACGCTGGACGACGCCACGCTGAAAGCGCCGCGCACGGGCCGGATCCAGTATCGCATCGCACAAGAGGGCGAGATTGTCGGCTCTGGCGGGCGGATCCTCAGCCTTGTCGATCTGGGCGATGTCTATATGACGGTTTTTCTGCCGACATCGCAGGTCGGCCGGGTGCAGGTCGGATCAGAGGTGCGCCTTGTCATGGATGCGGCGCGGGAATTCGTGATCCCGGCCACGGTTTCCTATGTTGCCGATGTGGCGCAGTTCACGCCAAAGACGGTCGAGACCGCCGATGAGCGCGAAAAGCTGATGTTCCGCGTCCGTGCCCGCATCGACCCCGAGCTGCTGTCGCGGCATATCGAGGATGTCAAAACCGGCCTGCCGGGCATGGCCTATCTGCGGCTTGATCCGGATGCCGCCTGGCCTGACTTTCTTTCCAATGTCGTGAAATGACCGGCTCAGTTGCCGGGGTCTCCGGCCTGACGCTGCGCTATGGCAAGGTCACGGCGCTTGACAATGTGACGCTGGAGATCCCTGAGGGGCGCATGGTCGGGCTGATCGGGCCAGACGGGGTCGGAAAGTCCAGCCTTCTGTCGCTGCTGGCCGGGGCACGTGTGATCCAGCAGGGCAAGGTCGAGGTTCTGGGCGGCGATATGCGCGATGTGGCGCATCGCAACCGCGTCTGCCCCCGCACCGCCTATATGCCGCAGGGTCTGGGCAAGAACCTCTACCCGACGCTTTCGGTCGAAGAGAACCTTGATTTCTTCGGCTCGCTTTTCGGTCATGACAAGGCCGAACGCGAGCGGCGGATCACAGATCTGCTGGCTGCGACCGGCATGACGCCGTTCCGGTCGCGCCCGGCGTCAAAGCTGTCGGGCGGCATGAAGCAAAAGCTGGGTCTGTGCTGCGCGCTGATCCATGATCCCGATTTCCTGATTCTTGACGAGCCGACCACCGGCGTCGATCCGCTGTCGCGCCGCCAGTTCTGGGATCTGATCGACCGCATCCGCGCGACACGGCCGGGGATGAGCGTGATCACCGCCACCGCCTATATGGAAGAGGCCGCGCGCTTCGACTGGCTGGTTGCGATGAATGCGGGCCGGGTGCTGGCCACCGGCACCACCAACGATCTGCTGTCGCGGACCGGGGCCGACACGCTTGATGCAGCCTTCATCGCGCTTTTGCCCGAAGAAGACCGGGGCGAAGACAGTGCCGTGGTGATCCCGCCGCGGACCACCGATGACAGCGATATCGCCATCGAGGCCGAGGGGCTGACGCAGCGCTTTGGCGATTTCGTGGCGGTCGACAATGTTTCCTTCCGCATCCCCAGGGGTGAGATTTTCGGCTTTCTGGGTTCGAACGGCTGCGGCAAGACGACGACGATGAAGATGCTCACCGGGCTTCTGGAGCCGAGTGAGGGCCGGGCAAAGCTTTTCGGCCATGAGGTCGATGCAAGCGATCTGTCGGTGCGCCGCCGGGTCGGGTTCATGTCGCAGGCCTTCTCGCTCTATTCCGAGCTGACGGTGCGTCAGAACCTTGATCTGCACGCGCGGCTTTTCGATATGGCGGCCGAGAAGATCCCCGCCAGGGTTGACGAGATGATCGCCCGGTTCGATCTGGGCGACGTGACCGACAGCCTGCCCGAGGCGTTGCCGCTGGGTATCCGCCAGCGGCTTTCGCTGGCGGTGGCGATGATCCATGCGCCCGAGATCCTGATCCTTGACGAGCCGACCTCGGGGGTGGACCCGGTGGCGCGCAACGGCTTCTGGCGTATTCTGGCGGAACTTTCGCGCAAGGATGGCGTGACGATCTTTGTCTCGACCCATTTCATGAACGAGGCGGAATGGTGCGACCGCATCAGCCTGATGCATGCGGGCAAGGTGCTGGTCTCGGACACCGCCGAGGGGATCACGAAAGCCAAAGGTTGCGCCACGCTGGAAGACGCGTTCATCGCCTATCTTGAAGAGGCGATTGGCGAGACGGCACCCGCCCCCGCCGCTGCGCCCGAGGCCGCGCCCGAGGCCCCCGCAGCCGGGGTGACCCATCACGCGCAGCAATCCGGCTTCAGCCTGCGGCGACTGCTTAGCTATTCGCAGCTGGAAAGCCTGCAATTGCAGCGCGATCCGATCCGGCTGACCATGGCGTTGGTCGGCAGCCTTCTTCTGATGATCGTGGTGGGGCTGGGCATCAACATGGATGTCGAGGATCTGACCTTCGCCGCCCTTGACCGCGACCAGACCACCACCAGCCGCAATTATATCGCCGATATTGCGGGATCGCGCTATTTCATCGAACAGCCGGCCCTGACAAGTTACGACGAGATCGACGCAAGAATGCGCTCGGGCGAGCTGGCGCTGGCGATCGAGATCCCGCCCGGCTTTGCCGCCGATATCGCGGCAGGCAGGGATGTGCAGGTCGGGGCCTGGTTCGACGGCGCCAACCCCAGCCGCGCCAATACGGTGCAGGGCTATGTGCAGGGCATGCATGCCGACTGGATCACACGTCAGGCGCGTCAGCTTTACGGTGACAAGGCGAGCGGCGGCAGTTTCGAACTGGTGACCCGATACCGCTACAACCCCGACGTGCGCAGCCTGAATGCGATGGTCCCGGCGATCATCCCGCTGCTTTTGCTGATGATCCCGGCGATCCTGACCACGCTTTCGGTCGCGCGTGAACGCGAACTGGGCTCGATCATCAATTTCTACGTCACGCCGGTGACGCGGCTGGAATTTCTGCTTGGCAAACAGCTGCCCTATATCGCGCTGGCCATGCTGAATTTCTTCCTGATGATGGCCATGGCGGTCACATTCTTCGCAGTGCCCTTCAACGGCAGTTTTCTGGGCTTTACCCTTTCGGCGCTGATCTATGTCACCGCGACCACGGCGCTTGGTTTTCTGGTGTCGGTCTTCATCGCAAGTCAGGTCGCGGCGCTGTTCGCGACCGCCATGCTGACGATGATCCCGGCGGTCAGCTATTCGGGTTTGATCTACCCGGTCTCTTCGCTGTCGGGTTTTGGCCGGGTTCTGGGCGAGATCTACCCCTCGACCTGGTTTATCACCGCCGCGCGGGGGGCTTTCTCCAAGGCCTTCGGAATGGCGGAACTGGCCGGGCCGATGCTGGCCATGGGCATCGCCATTCCGGTGATTATCGGGCTGGCGGCGGCCTTCCTGGAAAAACAGGCGAAGTGAGGGGCGGATGAACCTGCGCAACACCTTCAATCTGGGCGTCAAGGAATTGCGCGGGCTCTGGCGCGATCCGGTGATGCTGGTGCTGATCGTCTATTCCTTTTCGCTCTCGATCTGGACCTCTGCGAACGTCTCGCCCGAGGCGCTGACGAATGCCGCGATCTCGATCGTGGATGAGGATCAGTCGCATCTCTCCGCCCGCATCACCTCGGCCTTTTATCCGCCCTATTTTGTCGAGCCGCAGATGACCACGACGGCCGAGATGGATCGGCGGATGGATCAGGGGCTGGATACTTTTGCGCTGAACATCCCACCGGATTTCGCGCGCGATGTGCTGGCCGGAAAAAACCCGGCGATCCAGCTGAATATCGACGCGACAAGGATGAGCCAGGCCTTCACCGGCGGCGGCTATATCCAGCAGATCGTGTCCTCCGAGGTTTCGGAATATGTGGCGGGCTACCGGGCCGAGACCGCGCTGCCGGTCGATCTGGCGCTCCGCGCGCGGTATAATCCCTCGCTGGATCCGAAGTGGTTCGGCGCGATTTCCGCCGTGATCCGGTCGATCACCATGCTGTCGCTGGTGCTGACCGGCGCGGCGCTGATCCGCGAAAAGGAACATGGCACGGTCGAGCACCTGCTGGTCATGCCCGTCACCCCGACCGAGATCATGTTTTCCAAGATCTGGTCGATGGGGCTGGTGGTGCTGCTGGGGTCGATCTTTTCGCTAAGTGTTGTGGTGCAGGCGCTGATGGCGGTTCCGGTGCAGGGCTCGGTCGTGCTGTTTCTTGCGGGCGCGGTGCTGATGGTTTTCGCCATGACGGGGCTTGGAATTTTCCTTGCCACCATCGCCGGGTCGATGCCGCAATTCGCGCTTTTGCTGATGATGGCGCTTTTGCCGCTGCAGGTGCTGTCAGGCGCGATGACGCCGCGGGAATCCATGCCAGAGATCATCCAGACCATCATGCTTGCAGCCCCCAACACGCATTTCATCATCCTCTCGCAGGGCATCTTGTTCCGAGGTGCGGGGCTTGACGTGGTCTGGCCCCAGTTCGCGGCGCTGGCGGCGATCGGGGTGGCGCTGTTCTGGGTGGCACTGATACGATTCCGCAAATTCCTGGGGTAATACAAGATGCTCAGTCGCCTGCTGCTTACTCTGACTCTCGTGTTGGCTGCCTGCAACACACGCCCGGGGCCCGAGGTTCTGGCTCCCGATGACGGGGCCCTGCCTGCAGGTGCCCGCATCGTGCAGGTGCTGACAGTGACAACTCGTGCACCCGATGCGCAATCGCCCGGTGCCTATGGTGCAACCCGCGCCACCAGCCCGAACTGGCTGGAATATGAGGTCTCGGTGCCGCCAGGCCATAAGCCGGGGCGGATCGAATGGCCCGATGGGGCCAGCGATGCCACGAAGAATTTCACCGTGCGCAAGCAGACCGAGCTCAGCCGCGAGGGTTTTGCCGGGCGACTGCCGCGCTCGGGCGTGGGGCTCTATATCCACGGATTCAACACGCGCTATCAGGAGGCGCTCTATCGGGCCGTGCAGCTTTCGGTTGATGCCCATCTGGAGGGTGCGCCGGTGCTCTTCACCTGGCCCTCGGCAGGTAATGCGGGAGCCTATCTTGCCGACCGCGATGCTTCAGACTTCTCTCGTGCAGCCCTCGCCGATCTGCTCGGGCTCCTGACGAAGAACCGTCGTAGTAGCGAACCTGTACCAGTGCTCGCCCATAGCATGGGTGCGCGGCTGACGATGGAGACGCTGGTGCAGCTGCGCCTCGCCGGGCGAGGCGCCGTTCTTGACCGGATCGAGCTGGTTCTGGCCGCACCAGACATCGATATCGACCTCTTCCGTGCCCAGATGGCGACCTTGGGCCGGATGAAGCATCCGATCACGGTACTCGTCTCATCAGATGACCCGGCACTGAAACTCTCGTCGCGGCTGGCAGCTCGACGGATGCGGCTAGGACTTGCCGACGTGCATGATCCGGCTATCCAGCGTCTCGCGGTAGAGACCGGGATCCGAATTGTGGATATCACCGATATCACAACCAACGATTCTGCCCATAGCCGCTATGTCGGCCTTCTCTCCGGTGAGGCCGGGGCGATGGACAACAATACCCTATTCGGCGGGATGCGTCAGGCAGGGGCCTTCGTTTTCAACCAGGTTGGCGGTGTATTTACTGGGATTGGCGGTGCATTGACGGAATGACATGTCAGACAGACTTGAGCATCAGAAGTCAGGCCATGGCCACATAGCCTCACTCCGTGCTGTTTCGCAAGTAATCGTTCATAATGGCCGACGCCGCGAGCCGGGAATTGGCGATGGCGAGAAAGTGAAAAAAGCCTTGTCTGTTCATCGACGGTCTCGGGGAAGAGGCTAAAACTCTCCTATCATATCCGGGGGGGTGAGGTGCGCGTTTTTTCTCACAGCGTCAGGCATCTGCCGGAGCAGGTTCAGCGGATCCCTTGTCGGACCTGCGGCGGTTATTTCAGTGGCTTGACAGCTCATTTTTCTTTGCCTCCTGGATAAGGACTTGCACACAATGAACGCGCGAAAAACAAACCTCACATTTATTGATCTCGATCAACGCACGTTGATCATCATGTGTTAGCCTCACACAACAAAGTGGAGACGCGGCATGGCACTTCCGCCGAAATCAGACCTACCGGGTGCTTCCCCGGCCCAGGCCGGTGAAAACCTTGGGATTGAGGCCTTTCACGCGGTTGATCGCATCCGCGAGGCGCTTTCAGCCCAACTGAGCGGCGGCATCTCGCCGGGCTCGTTGATGCTGGCCTGGTCGGACTGGATCTTTCATCTGGCCCAGGCACCTGGCAAACGGATGGAACTCGGCGTCAAGGCGGGGCGCAAATGGCAGCGTCTGTTGGCGCATCTCATGTCTTCCGCGATGGACCCAGAGGCCGTCCCGGTCATCACGCCTTTGCCCGGGGACCGCCGTTTCGCAGATGAAGCCTGGGCAAAACCGCCATTCAGCTGGATGTCGCAGGCATTTCTGCTGCAACAGCAATGGCTGCATAACGTCACCCATGAGGTACCCGGCGTCACGAAACACCACGAGGATGTGGTGTCCTTTGCCGCGAAGCAGATGCTCGACGTGTTTTCCCCCTCGAACAACCCATTCACCAATCCCGAAGTATTGGCACGGACCTGGTCCACGGGCGGCATGAACCTGGTGAAGGGCTGGCAGAACTGGCTGCAGGACGCGACCCGCCAGATCAGTCAGGAACCGCCCGAAGGGGTCGAAGCTTTTACGCCGGGCCGCGATGTGGCGGTGACGCCGGGCAAGGTGATCTTCCGCAATCATCTGATCGAGCTGATCCAATACGCGCCCGTGACCGAAACCGTGCATCCTGAGCCGGTACTGATCATCCCGGCCTGGATCATGAAATATTACATCCTCGACCTGAGCCCCGAGAATTCCCTGATCCGCTGGCTGGTGGCCCAGGGCCATACGGTTTTTGCGATCTCTTGGCGCAATCCCGGCGCGGAAGACCGTGATCTGACGTTGGAAGATTACCGGCTACAAGGGACGATGGCAGCGCTGGATGAAATCAGCCGCCTGGTGCCCGACCAGAAGATCCATGCCACCGGCTACTGCCTGGGCGGCACGCTCTTGTCGATTGCGGCAGCCGCGATGGCCGGCGAGGGCGATGACCGCCTCGCCTCGCTGACGCTGCTCGCCGCTCAGGTGGATTTCACCGAGCCTGGGGAACTTGCGCTGTTCATCGATCCGAGCCAGCTACATTTCCTTGAAAGCATGATGTGGAACCGGGGTTATCTTTCCGCCGATCAGATGGCCGGGGCGTTTCAACTGTTGCGGTCGAATGACCTCATCTGGTCGCGGATGGTGCATGATTACCTGATGGGCGAGCGGACGGCGATGAATGATCTCATGGCCTGGAACGCCGACAGCACCCGCATGCCTTACCGCATGCATGCCGAGTATCTGCGTAAGCTTTATCTCGAGAACGAGCTTTCCTCAGGCCGTTTCGCTGCGGGGGGCAAGACGGTGCTGCTGCAGAATATCCGCGTACCGGCTTTTGCGGTCGGAACCGAACGCGATCACGTCGCACCGTGGAAATCGGTCTATAAGATCCACCAGTTTACTGATTGCGATGTGACCTTCGCGCTGACATCGGGCGGACATAATGCCGGCATCGTCTCGCCACCCGGCCATCCGCGCCGCCGTTACCGGCTGGCCACCCGAACCCATGGGGATGCACTTTTGCCGCCGGAAACCTGGGCTGACGCCAACTCCACAACGGAGGGCTCCTGGTGGACACCGTGGCAGGCCTGGCTGGCCGCGCATTCCTCTGCACCCGCCGCGCCGCCCGCCATGGGAAAGGCGCTGGAAGATGCACCCGGCACTTACGTCTTTCAAAGGTGATATGATGAACGCCCCTGCCCAGAGCCTCACCAACCACCTGTTTCATCAGATGAAAATCGGCGACCACGCCAGTCTCAGCCGTCATGTCGGCCCCGAGGATATCGAGCTGTTCGCCGCCGTTTCCGGCGATGCGAACCCAGCCCATCTGGATGCCAACTTCGCCGCGCATGGGCCTTTTGGCCATGTGGTGATCCATGGCATGTGGACAGCGGCACTGATCTCGGCGGTGCTGGGCACCCGCCTGCCCGGGCCGGGAACTATCTATCTAGACCAGCAGGTTCGCTTTCAAAAGCCGGTCTCTCCCGGCGACACCGTGACTGCCGAGGTTGAAGTGATCGAGTTGATCGAAGGCAAGAACCGTGTCCGCCTTGCGACCACCGCCCGCAATCAACTGGGCGAGGTGGTGCTTTCGGGCGAGGCGCTGGTGCTGGCACCGCTTGAGCAACTGACCTGGGTACCAGGAAACCTCCCCGAGGCGGTGATCTTGCCGAAAGGGCGCTGGCAGGGCTTTGTCGAAGAGGCCCGCGCGCTGCCGCCGGTCAGGGCGGCGGTGGTGCATCCCTGTTCGAAATCCGCGATCCTGGGGGCGGTTGAGGTCCGCGACGAGGGTTTGCTTGATCCGATCCTGATTGGCCCCGCCGCAAAGATCCGTGCAGCGGCGGCCGAGGCCGGAGTCTCGCTCGATGGCTTCCAGATCGAGGAGACCGAACACAGCCATGCGGCGGCGGCGCGGGCGGTGGAACTCGCGGCCTGCGGTGAGGTTCAGGTGCTGGTGAAAGGCAGCCTGCATTCGGATGAGCTCCTGGCAGCGGTGGTATCGAAAACCGGGGGTTTACGCACCGGGCGCCGCATCAGCCATGTCTATGCGATGGATGTGCCCGCCTATGGCAAGCCGGTGATCGTGACCGATGCCGCGATCAACATCGCGCCGACCCTGGAGCACAAGCGCGACATCTGCCAGAATGCGGTCGATCTGATGCGGCTACTCGGGCGCAAGCAGCCGAAGGTCGCGGTGCTGGCGGCGGTCGAGACGGTGAACCCGATGATGCCCGCAACGCTGGATGCCGCCGCGCTGACGGTGATGGCGGCGCGTGGCCAGATCACCGGCGCACTGGTCGATGGGCCGCTGGCCTTTGACAATGCGATCAGCCCCGAGGCGGCAGCGACCAAGGGCATCATCTCGCAAGTGGCGGGAGAGGCCGATATCCTGCTGGTGCCGGATCTTGAGGCCGGGAATATGCTCGCCAAGCAGCTGATCTATTTCGCAGGTGCCACGGCGGCGGGACTGGTGCTGGGCGCGCGGGTGCCGATCGTGCTGACCAGTCGCGCCGATCCCTTGTCGGCCCGCATCGCCTCGGCCGCGCTGGCAAAGCTGGTTGCGATCCGCAAGGCGGAGGTGAAGGCGTGACGCGCGATCTGATCCTGACCTTCAATGCCGGCTCTTCGACCATCAAGCTCGGCTTTTATGCACTGGAGATTGCCGGGCCCCGCCCGCTTGCCTCGGGCGTGATCGACTTCCGTGATGAGCCTTTTGCGATCCGCCTGAAACGGGAGGATGAGGCCCTGTCTGGCACGATCACCGCTGATCCCGGCGATCTGACGGCGGTTCTGAACCAGGCTTTTGCCTGGCTGGCCGGGCAGTTTGATCTGTCGCGACTCGCGGTGATCGGCCACCGCGTGGTGCATGGCGGCGATGTATTCACAGGCCCGGCGCGGATCACCGATCAGGTGATTGCGCAGATCGACACTCTGGCGCGGCTCGCGCCACTGCATCAACCGCAAAGCCTTGCGCTGATCCGGGCAATGCGGGCGCTCTACCCGGACGTGCCGCAGACCGCCTCTTTCGACACCGCATTTCATGCGAGCAACCCGCCCCTGATGCGCCGTTTTGCTATCCCGCGCGCACTTTATGATCAGGGGATCAAGCGCTACGGTTTTCACGGGCTGTCCTACCGCTACATCGCCGGTCAACTGGGCGATCTGGTCCCCGATGCAAAGGTGGTCGCAGCGCATTTGGGCAGCGGCGCGAGCCTCTGCGCCATTCATGGCGGCATCAGTATCGACAGCTCAATGGGGTTTTCAACGCTGGATGGCATCCCTATGGCGACGCGGTCCGGTGCGCTGGATCCGGGCGTGATCCTGCACCTGATGGGCGAAATGGGCCAAAGCCTGAAACAGGTCGAGACCATGCTCTACCGTGAAAGCGGCCTTCTCGGCGTGTCGGGGTTCGAGGCTGACAGCCGCGAGCTGATGGCCAGCCCGCGCCCGGAGGCGGCGGAGGCGATCGACCTCTTTTGCCTGCGTATCGCGGGCGAGGTCGCACGGCTGGCGACCAGCATGGGCGGGATCGACGCGCTGATCTTCACCGCAGGGATCGGCGAGCACCAGCACGGCATCCGCGCCCGTGTCGCCGCGCGGCTGGCCTGGCTTGGGACAGAGCTTGACCCGAAGGCCAATGAAGCGGGGCGGCGCTGCATAAGCACCGCCAGCAGCCGGGTGAAACTCCTCATCATTCCGACCGATGAGGAAATCATCATCGCACGCGAGGCCATCAGCGAAGGAACGGCGATATGATTGATCTGAACGGCAAACGCGGTCTCGTAGTCGGTGTGGCGAATGAGGCCAGCATCGCCGCCGGTTGCGCCAGAGCCTTTCGTGCTGCAGGGGCGGAGCTGGCGCTGACCTGTCTCAATGAAAAGGCCCGGCCCTGGGTCGCGCCCGTGGCGCAGGAGGTGGGTGCGCCGCTGCTGCTTTCCTGTGATGTGCGCGAACCGGGTCAGCTGGAAGCCGTGTTTGACCGCATCACCACTGAATGGGGGCGGCTTGATTTCCTGCTTCATGCCATCGCCTTTGCCCCACGTGAAGATCTGCATACCAGCGTTGTCAACGCCTCGGCCGAAGGTTTCGCGACCGCAATGGATGTCTCCTGCCATTCCTTCCTGCGTATGGCGCGGCTGGCACGGCCTTTGATGCAGGCGGGTGGTTCGTTGATCACCGTCAGCTTTTACGGCGCAGATCGGGTGGTGGAGAATTACAACCTCATGGGTCCGGTGAAGGCCGCACTGGAGGCTTCGGTCCGCTATGCAGCGGCCGATCTCGCGGGCGAAGGGATCCGGGCCTTTTCGCTGTCGACCGGTCCGGTCAAGACCCGCGCCGCCTCGGGGATCGAGCGGTTCGATGTGCTGATGGATGAGGTTCGCGCACGCACGCCTTCCGGCAAACTGGTGAGTATCGAAGAGATCGGCGCGCTGGCGGCGTTTCTGGCCACCGAGGCCGCGAGTCCGATGAGCGGATCGGTGATCTATGCCGATAACGGATTTCACACCACGGCCTGAGGGTCGCAGACAGGATGAAGAAGATGAGCAGAGTTGCATTGGTCACGGGTGGAACGCGCGGTATTGGAGCCGCGATCTCGATTGCGCTGAAAGCGGCTGGCTACAGGGTCATTGCCAATTACGCTGGAAACGACGCGGCAGCCGAGGCCTTTACCATCGCGAGTGGCATCCCCGCAGTCAAATGGTCGGTGGCAGACTACAACGCCTGCGCCGAAGGCGTAAAACGTGTGGAAGCCCAATATGGCCCAGTTGAGATATTGGTGAATAACGCAGGCATCACCCGTGACGCTATGTTCCATAAGATGACGCCCGAACAGTGGCGCGAGGTGATCGACACCAATCTTTCGGGCGTATTCAACATGACCCATCCGCTCTGGCCGGGTATGCGAGAACGCAAATTCGGCCGTATCATCACCATTTCCTCCATCAATGGTCAAAAAGGTCAGGCCGGCCAGGTCAACTATTCCGCAGCCAAGGCCGGTGATCTGGGCTTGACCAAAGCTCTCGCGCAGGAAGGCGCTCGGGCGGGCATTACGGTCAATGCGATCTGCCCCGGCTATATTGGCACCGAGATGGTCCGCGCCATGGACGAAAAGGTGCTGACAGACCGCATTCTGCCGCAAATCCCGGTGGGTCGTCTTGGGGAGCCTGAAGAGATTGCCCGCTGTGTCACTTTCCTTGCCTCGGATGAGGCGGGCTTCATCACTGGCTCGACCATCACTGCCAATGGTGGCCAGTTTTTTGTTTGAGTGACCCTGCCACAACCTTTTCAGGCTATGTGATTGCCGGACGGCCTTGACCCACGGAAAGATACGAGCCAAAGCGTAATCAACTTGTGTTGATTACGCTTTGGCTGCTGGATTTCGTGGAAACCTTCTCAATACACCCTTTCCTTTCGTTCAATCTCGCGGCTGTCTTGCTGATCGCGGGCAAGATCCTCACGCTGAATCTTGCTGACCTGCCTCGGGATTTTTCCTCCATCTGCGATTAGAGTCCGGCCCATGCGCCGCATAGACCGTCAGCGCGGTGCGCGCCTTGATATAGGACGTGGTCTCGCCCGGACCGCTGGCGAGGGTGTCACCGCCAAGAGACCGGCGCTGCTGGTCCGGGTCGGTCATCTCCGCCCGTCGCAGATCCGAGGCCGAGGCATTGATCGAACCGTCGTCGTAAACGACCAGCCGGCCGTTCTTGCGCGCCTTCTGCACCCCGCCGCGGGAGAGGCCGGAATGGGCCGCGTACTCGCGTTCGCTCATGCCCTTCATGGCGCGGATGTTCCGATCAAGGCGATGATATCGCTTGGTATTGAGTTGATTGGAGGGCGCGACAGAGCGAGTCTGATCGCAAGGAAACGATGCAACTCGGCCCCGGAGGGACCCCCATGATCACCCCGTCTGACACCCAATCCCTGATCCTTTCCCGCGCCGCCACGCGGCCAGGTAACCTCGCCGTGCCGTTGCCCGAGGGGCTGGCCGGCGCCGCCGCGAAGATGGTCGTCAGAAAGATGATCGTCCGTGGTTGGCTCGAGGAAGTGGAAGCAAATCTGACTCGCCGTGAACCTCTGTGGCGCGAGACTGGGGATGGTCACGGCACGACGCTGATTGCCACCGAGGCAGGGCTGGACGCCATCGGCATCGAGCCGCTGGTGGCCAGCGCCGTCGCTAGCGCGCGGAAGGCGAAGCCGAGTCCGCAGGCGGAGCGGACGCCCGACGGCACCGCCACCCTGAAACCCGTCGCCATCCGCGCGGGCACCAAGCAGGCGCGGATCATCGCGATGCTGCAGCGTCCCGAGGGGGCGACGGTGGCTGAGATGGTCGAGGCCACTTCGTGGCAGGCTCATACTGTCCGGGGCTCGATCTCTGGCGCTTTGAAGAAGAAGTTGGGCCTGCCCGTCGCTGCCGAGAAGGTCGAGGGCAGGGGGACGGTTTACCGGCTCCCCTGAAGTAGCAGGTCGTTCAGCAGTAGTCGTCCATGCAGTCGTCGTAACTCTCACCCGTCAGTTCACAGAAGGCTTTGAGGGCCCCCTGAAGTGTAAAATACTGGTGCTCGCTGCGGTGGTAGAAGAATTCGCCGCGGACACCGACATGCGCGACCGCCCAGTCCTTGATCGCATTGTCGCTTGGATCGTGTGTAATGACCACGAGACTGTCCTCGGTCATGCCATGTTGGACGACCAAGCTCTGGTAGAGATGGTTTCGCGCGAAAACACGACCGAACTTCAGGTTTTCCGCGTAGCGTTGGAGCGCGTCTTCGGTCACAGCTTCCGGGCAGAGCGGGAACTCCGTCGGCACCTTCCATTTGACCTGCACGACGGACGGCGTCAGTGATTCATATTCCGCCGGTGGCGGTTCATAGCTCGCCCGATCTCTTGTCCCATACAGCCACTCGCCCAGCGCGCCGCCGCTTGGGACAGCGCCACTCTTCGCCCATTCCTGCAAATGTGCTTTTGCGGCTGCTGCCTCGTCCTTCGACAAGGTGCGCATCCAGGATATGTCGGGAAACGCCTTGTCGGTCTGAACCTGGCTTGGGTCGGCGAAGAAGGCTTCAATCGAGCCGTAGACCAGTTCAATGCGCCGTGCCGAGATTTCGTTGAGTAGAACGTTCTCCAGGCGGGTGACCCACCGCAGGTTTTCCGGTCGGTTGTTCGCCCTGTTTGTGTCGATGTGATCAACGACATGTCGATCAGTGGGTGGCTCGCCGTGAAATGCCACGCAGACAATCCGATGGACGGGCACGCCACTCAGATACATGTAGCCGGTCGACAACCCCTGCCGCCCAAACGTCCATTGGTCATCAAGTGGTCTGGTCTTCTGCCGTTTCTGGGGCAGGCGATGCGCGGAACCATTGTCACGGACACGATAACGCTCGCCCCGGTATTCGACCTCCATCTCGCGCTCAAAGATGTCGATAAGCTGGTCAGCCTTACCGTTGCGGGACGAAGAAGGTGAAGGGCTACGCATCAACTGCTCCGGGGAAATTCGACCATTCAAGTACCGAAGGCGGTAGGCCGAGTTCCCATTCTCCTTCTCGGCAAACATTCGCAAGTTCGAGCCAACTGGTCAATCGCGGCTGGCAGTCCGCCCCGTCGCCATCTCCCACCGCCGCACCGCAACATCGCAATAGGCCGGGTCCAGTTCCACCGCGCAGCAGCGCCGCCCGGTGCGTTCCGCGGCGATCATGGGTCTTTGCATTGCGGGCGTAGGGGCGCGGTCGCGCCAGCGGCCAATGTTCGATCCGGCCGGGCAGGAGGGGCGCGTTCATGCCGCGTGCCGCTTGGCCCTGATGGAGGCGAAGGTCTCACCGGTTTCCGCCAGCAGCGCCTCCTGGCCGGTGAAGGACTGCCAGCGCTCAACGGCCACATCGACATAGGCCGGGTTCAACTCGACGCCGAAGCAGACCCGGCCGGTGGTCTCGGCCGCGATCAGCGTGGTGCCCGATCCCATGAAGGGCTCGTAGACCGCCTGTCCGGGACTGGAATTGTTCAGGATCGGGCGGCGCATGCATTCGACCGGCTTTTGGGTGCCGTGGACCGTGTCGGCATCCTGATCCCGGTTGGCGATCTGCCACAGCGTGGTCTGCTTGCGGTCCCCAGCCCAGTGGCCCTTGCCCTTGGCGCGCACCGCATACCAGCAGGGTTCATGCTGCCAGTGGTAATCGCCGCGGCTCAGCACCAGCCGGTCCTTGGCCCAGATGATCTGCGACCGGATAGCGAAACCCGCAGCCACCAGGCTCTCGGCCACGGTCGAGGCATGCAGCGCGCCATGCCAGACATAGGCGACGTCGCCGGGGAACAGCGCCCATGCCTCGCGCCAGTCGGCCCGGTCATCGTTCAGCACCTTGCCAGTGCGCTTTGTCCTGGCCGCGCCCGCCTGGTTGCGCCAGGACGGATCGTATTGCACTCCATAGGGCGGGTCGGTCACCATCAGGAGCGGGCGGATATCGCCCAGCAGCTGCCCGACAACATCGGCCGCGGTGCTGTCGCCGCAGATCAGCCGATGCGCACCCAGCTGCCACAGATCGCCCGGAACCGACACCGGCGCGACCGGCAGGTCCGGAACATCGTCCTCGCCCTCGACAGGGCCCTCGACGCCCAGCGCCTCGGGATCTCGCAGCAGCGCGTCGAGATCATCGTCGCTGAAGCCAAGCAGCGTCGCGTCGAAATCATCTGCCAGAAGCACCGCGATCTCGTCGCGCAGTATGGCCTCGTTCCACTCGCCCAGTTCCGTCAGCTTGTTGTCGGCGATCCGGTATGCCCGGCGTTCGGCCTCGTCGAGATGGCTGAGCCGGATCACCGGCACCTCGGTCAGCCCCAGCATGGTGGCTGCCAGCACCCGGCCATGGCCCGCGATCAGTTCGCCGTCGTCGGCGACCATGCAGGGCATGGTCCACCCGAACCTGGCCATGCTGGCGGCGATCTTCGCCACCTGGTCCTGCCCGTGCATCTTGGCATTGCGGGCATAGGGGCGCAGCCGGGCAATCGGCCAAGTTTCGATCTGGCTCGGCGCGAAGACGAGGTCCATGGGGCGGGGCTCGGGATGTGGGGGCTGAAAACGAAAGCGCCCGCGAGGGGGTTCCTCCGGGCGCTATTCTTCGATGATCAAGGGGTAGGTCAACGGGGGCAGGTCTGTCAATCGGAAAAATGACGCGGATTCAACAGCGTCCCCGCAGGTGGCTTCCGGTGGAGGCTTCCGGCCACCTGGCTTCCCCGAAGTGGATTCCCTGGATTCCGCAAAAGAATCCAGCACGTCCAGATCGTGATTCCGCAAGCCTTTGATAATGAGTCGGTTTTCCGAAGATCGCCCGGCGGGTGGCTTCCAAGTGGATTCCCCGGTGAAAATGCCTCACGCTAGCGAACCGCCGCGCTGCGCCCCCCCGCATACGATTGGGACCGGGGAGGAACCAGAGGAAGGGGTAATCGGACAGCGTTTCGGTCTGGAATTGCGGGTCAGGCGCAGTGCGCCACCTTGGAGCGTTCTTTATGTGAACTGCTATGATCCGACATTTCTTAGTCGGCAAAGCTCAGCTTCTTCTGGTCTCCAATCGCCTCCCGAACGCTTCCCCTTGTCGATCATATGCCCGGCGTGCTGTAGTAGGCATAAGAACGTGCAGCAGCCCGCGCGCACGTGAAAGTCCTGCGTAGTGGAGCATTGCCCATCGACCTTCCCCAATTTCTGCCATGTCGATGGCGATGACTACCTGACGTTCAAGACCCTTGAACGCGTGCATTGTTGTGAGCAGCAGGGAGCCACCACGCAGCGCCGCCACGTTCGACGGATCGGCGAGGCGGCGGCCTGCCAGTTCTTGTTGTCCGGCGAGGAGCGAGTTCTCGTGGCGTCGGGTCGACAGGATAGCAATGTCGCGGGCGGGGACGTCGCGGGCGATGAGTTCGCGGACAATGGCTTCAAGCTGTGCGATGCCGTCCTCTTTATTCGTATGATAGTGAACATGGCATTGCGGTCCGTCAGGTGCCCCGGCAACAGCCAGATCAATGCCCGAGACGATCGATGCCTGCACAGCCACCTGCCTTGTGTTCCGGCAATTCTCGAACAGATCGTCGAACGCGGGCGCTCCTGCGGCTAGCCTAAGGTCCACCATCTCCTGGGTCTCGACGCCATAGATGTTCTGAAGGGGATCGAGGAACAGGTGCCATTGACCGCGACTGAGCCCACCGCGAACCAGAAGGTCCATGACGTCGAGGTGTTCGGGGGTGAGCAGGTCCTGAGCTTCGTCTACGATCAGAACGTCCCATTGTTCTGTAGCTCGTTCACAGAGTGCGTCCGCCGCCAGCTCGGGGAAGCGCTTCGGAAAGAACTCCAGGTGGTCGGAGTCCTCTGCCTCGAGCTGCGGGAGCAGACCGGCGTTCACGATAAGCTCGCGGTAGAGAGCGTGGACATGGCGGACCTCCGGCTTCGAACTACCCGGTTCAGCCGCGAGGCCGTCGCGCACGTGAGCGGCCAGAAGCTGATTGAAGCAAAGCATCAGCACGCGCTTTCCGTCCTTGGCCAACTGGCGCGCACGTTCTAGCGCGATGACCGACTTGCCCGTTCCGGCTGAGCCTCGCACGACCGTCCGCGGATTGGCAGCAAGGCGGCGCGAGGCCCGGATCTGTTCGTTAGAGAGGTGGATCAGCCGGGCGTCTACTCCGGTCAGATACCCGCCTAGGCTCAGCGCAGTTTCGAGGTCTGGCCTCAGCACCTGTCTCGCAAGAAGAATTTCGTCCAATCTTAGGCCGCGGTAGGTTTTGCCCCGCTTCTCTAGGTAGACGGTATTCCAGTAGCGCTGGATGGCGGAGACGAAGTGGCCTAGCGTGTCGCGGAATTGCCTCTTGTCGAGCAGCACTTCCGGCACAATCTCCGCGCCCGGCGTCGTAAAGGTTGTGTATGGCATTACCACACCGAACCCGAAGAGCACGTCCTTGAACGATCCCGAAGCCGCGTTCAGGCGATCTCTGACCGCATTCATGGCGCCCGACGCTTGAGACCACGGGCTCTCCCGTTTTGAGTAGCTCTTGAAGTCGCCCGAGAAAGTCCAGACGCCGTCGGCGCAGGTGACCTTTCCACCTTTCACCTCGAGTGCAAAGACGCCAAAGGTCGACAGAACTATCATGTCTGCCTCGCCCCAGATCTTTTTCTCGTGGCCTGGCAGTCCCAGCGAGTGGAGCACTACCCAGTCGTCCGGCAGCTCACGCCCGAGTCGTTCGTAGACTAGGCGCTCACTGTTCGGGCATTTCTCTGGTACATCAGGTATCAGGATTGCCATTCGGCCTCCGCAGCTAGATCTCCGAAGAAGCCCGCGAACGTCTCCTCCGCATCGCCCACTAGCATTGCTCGGTCGAGTTCCCGGTTAAATCGTTCGCAGGCCGTTTCCGGAAGAAGGAGGCAGCAGTGGCAGGCAGCGCCGCCGATCCGATCGCCGGATTGCCTAGGATCCGTCTCAAGACAAACTGGATCACTGCCGCACCATCCTGCGTTAGCGAGGGTTCGTAGGACGATCGGTTCAAGAAGCTCGGGGTCGGCTAGGCGGACGAGTCCTCCGAGACTGCCTTCCGAGTCTGGCGAGCCCGTGTAGATGAGAACGCCGTTCATTGTTCTGCCGGCGTCGGATACGTAGAGACGTTCGCGAAGCGCGGAGGCGGAGTAGCCGCACTCAACCGAAATCTGCCGGATGAAAGCGTGAGAGAAAGCATGCACCAGCAATAGGCGCGGCGTTATAACGTGGTCGCGCTCATAACCTCGCTCTTCGGCAATTTGTTTGCTCCGAGCTTCCAAGATGGCGACGCGGGCGGCGAGGCTAGGGTTGTCTTTGATCCATGCATCGACGGTTTCTGTCCTGAATCGCAGGAATATGCCTTCTCCTCTTATCTCGGCGCCCGGGAGCCATGTCCTTTCGGACTTTGAGAGTGGAGAAACCTTGCCATCCGCGATCGCCTGTCGGACGCGCTCGGGGCTTACCGGGTGGGGTTCAATCCGGGAGAAGCCTGCAAGGGCACGCACTTCGCGGAGCCTCGACGTCGCGCCTATTAGGTCGAACCAGTGACAGAGTGCTGTCGGTGGGTCGAGTGCCTCATTCTGAAACTGCGGCACTACCCCACCCACGATGGGGTCGTCGCGGTCTTGCGATAGCGCATCATATTCCTGCTCTCGGGCTAACCTTTCCGTCAAAGGAGGGCCCTGTCCGTCCAGCGAGCGCAGCCGGTTGTAGGCTGCCAAGAGTTGGTCTACGGGGACTCCGTAGGTCTGAGATACGCCTGTCAGGACAGAGGGCAGCGCCGCCTCTGGCACGCCATCAAGATACATGCGGGATTGCTCAACGATCTGCGCTAGCGCCTCTGATGCGGGCGGGATAGAAAGAGCCGAGCCAACCACACCGAAGTGCACGTTGGAAGCGCCACGCTGAAGTGTGCGCACCTGCTCTTGGCAGTCCGCCTGACGATCATATAGCCAAGGCCTGAAGCCATCGCACGACCAGTCCTTCAACGCGTCAGCACCAAAGGCCGTACCCAGCGATTGTTGGGTTCTTCGCTGAGGTGTGCTGCATGACTCGCATGCCACAAAGAGGTCCGCAAGTGATGCTGACTCACCATGCGAACCGAGCCGCAACAGCGGACGCTGACAGATTCCTTCTTCACGACCGCGATGTGCCCACCATTCCCAAGGGAAGTCGCTAAGGTGCCCCCTGCGGCATGCAACGACGAAGCGAATAGGGTTGGTGTAGACGATCCCGCCATGAGCTGTGCAACGAAGCCGGGCCCCGTCGTCGGCCAGCTCGAAGGGGGCGCTTTCGCGCCCGATGAGATGGCACTTTGGACATTCATGCCATTCGGGGAATCTGACGGCAGGCGCCGCGCTGCGTGCGCGGATCTGCGTGGTCCCAGCTAATTGCTCTTTGACGGGACCGAGGCGAAAATGGCTAACGCCGAGCATCGATTGCAGCCGCTCTTCACCAATCCTTAGCGACGGCAGTGAGTTGATCCGTTCCCAGTCCTCAAGGCCCATCGGCATAAACGATCCCTTCTCGAGGTCGATGATCGCCCCTATGCCGAAGGTAGAGACCAGCTGGGATCGGCGAACAGTCCCGATGGCCTCGATTGCATCAGTGGGTTCGGACCCGGAGGGTTTTCTGGGTCTTCTTGACACGTCAAGGCCTCCTTTTGAACGATTTTAGCGCAAAGGCGGTAGAGGGCTCGACCTCTCGCATCGAATTAGGGGTTGCCCAGGCGAGCGAGCCCGGTTGCCCTCCCTCCTCAGCCGACTTCATGAGGTGGGGCCTGGTCTTGCCAAATGGTGCGGGCCGTTTCCAATAAAGCAAGTCGGTCCCAGATGCGCGGGAGCTTTGGCTTCTGGATGCCCACTCCTTGATGATCGCATCAATATCCTCTGCTGCTTCCGCTGCTTCCATTCCTACGGAAGCCCTATCCGCGCGCTGTCGAATGGCAGCGATGAGCTGCCTGACCTCCTCGTCCTCGGGGTCGAAGTCGACTGCGTCCTCGTCGCCTTCCATACCTTTGGAAAGATGCCGGACCGCAGCCGCTATGACTGCATGGAGGGCCTTGTCTCGTGCACGGGGAGCCCAAGGAGTCACGCTAGATGCCTCGACGCTTCGGTACAGTGCGCCGTGATAAGCTAGGAAGTGCTCGAAGTGTGAGACGTCCCGAGGACGTCCAAAATTGTATAGGGTCGTCACTAGGCCGTCGAGCCCGCGGCCCACTCGACTACTAGCCTGAATATATTCGGCAGTCGATTTGGGCTGTCCGTTGACCAGCATCAGACCAAGGCGAGACACGTCGACGCCAACGGAGATCATATTCGACGCGAGGACAGCATCGCGTGGCTGAGGTTCGAATGGATCGTTACCATCAGTGAGAGGATTTCCCAGTTGCGCGAGGAAGTCGGGGAGGTCGCGAGAGGATACTCGGCTACTAAGTTCGATTGCATCTGTCTCAAGCACTCGACGTTGACCTTGCAGACGGCTTGCCAGAAAAGAGATCTGGCGCGGAATGTCATCCTGCAAGAGCACGTGAGCGCCTCCGAGTTCGCGAAGGCTGTTGAAGTAAATGACCGCCGTCCAGAAGGGATCGGCGAGCGCAGGGTCGGTCCCGGTGTTTACCAAATGGCCGATCCCTTGGAGCAGTGCCGCGGCGGTTGCCTGGAGTGCGAACTTCGGGCTCCGGCCTGCTGAACATATTCCGACATACAGCCGGTCAGGACCATGTTCGTCTCGAACTGCGAAGAACGAGTCTGAAGCATCGAAGCCGGACGGTGGGAACTGCAGCACCGGACGATCGAACAATGCCCGGACTTGGCGACTGGCCTGTCCGATTGTGGCAGTCGATCCGATCACCTTGGGGCGGTGACCCTCGTCGGTGCAGAGCATATCCACGACAGTTTCATAAAGACCGGCCATCGACCCGAGCGGCCCAGAGATCAGATGCAATTCGTCTTGGATAATCAGCCCAGGCCGGAGCCCACCATCAAGGCCAAAGAGCACCCGCAGGTCTCTACGTCGGGGAAGCTGCGCGAATTTGTCGATGGTGCCGATAAGGAGGCTAGGCGGAGCACGATAAATGAAGTCGTCCACTGTCATTACAGGTAGCGGCTCACCGCGGGTGGTGCACCTTTGGTTCGAGCAGCGGATGTCTATGCCGGCGTCGTTAACAGCACGTTGGTAACATTTGGCGTCAAGTGCGATGCCACAGACTGGACAGGCCAGAAGCTGTCGAGGGGTCGACTTTGGCTTTTGACCGTCGTGTTCGAGGTCGAGTGCTTCCAGCGCTTTGTTGACCCTGTTTGGAGTAGCGTCCCCACCGACATAAAGACCGAGGGTAATCGGGGCTCCGCCAAGATCGTCGCGCTCGCTTCGAATGGCGTCGCATGCGCAGATGAGCGCCGCTGCGCGCTGGAACTGTTGCACGGTCAGAAGGCGGAGGGTGTAGCGCATCAGCACATCCACGCCGCCTTCATTCCGTCGTTCTCCATCAGTGAGGCGGCGGTGCAGGATTTGGAAGGCCGTCAATCCGAGATACGCCTCGGTCTTTCCGCCGCCGGTAGGAAACCATAGCAGGTCGACGTGATCGCGGTCCGGATCCGTGGGATCGACCAGGCCCGGCAAGACCATCAGGAAGTAGGCCAGCTGGAACGGTCTCCATATGAGTGGCCCTGCGCGATCACCTTTGGCGGGGAACCGCGACTGCATGTCCATTGCCGCATTTGCCAGCGTGAAAGCTTTCCAAGCATCCCAGTCGCGGATGAGCGTGTCGATCCCATTCTCAATGCGCCTGAGCGCCGTCCTGCAGAGATCTAGGTTTCTCTCAGCCGCAATTCGGAAGTCGCCAGAGAACCGGTCGACACTGGATGCGAGCACATTGCGGATCCATTCTTCATATACGCGTGCAAAACTTCGAAGAACGTTCGTCACTTCGTCCCGGTCTTCCTGTCGGGCGAGCCATCCTGCGGATAGCGCCTGGGGGTGTTGGTTAAGGAACTCACTAAGTGTCCCATGTCCAGACGCGCTCATGCCTTTGACGGAGGCGACAGGCATCCATGCTGTTTCCAGCCAGGCAATCCGCTGGTCCGGAGCTGGCTCCCACATGACCGCCACTCCGTGTCCGACTGCGTATTCAAGCACGTCGCGATAAAGAAGCGCTGCGGAACGCGCGTCGTCGTCCGCACCTGCCGGAGCGGACGTCTGCCGTGGGCGGATTGCTCCCTTACCATTTCGCGCCATCGCTTGGACTTTCAGGCCCGACTGAAAAAGGTAAAATTCGTCCCGCAGGTGATCGTCAGTAGGCTGCGCCTTGTTAATCAAGGTAATCGTAAGGACTTGACAGCCTCCTGACAGGCGGCGGCGAATGTGGAGGCAGACCGCAGCGTCGGTAATGGTAGTTCCGTCCGGACCGACGAAATCGTGGACTCTCCACGTGCCAGCTTCGCCGGGATGAATCTCGTGCACGTAGTTGAGCTGCCGCCTTGCCCAGATCCGACGACGCTTCTTGTCCCCTTCGGCCGGCTCTCGTTCGATTGGAATGTATCTCGCCGTCGAACCTGTCGAAACAATGACGATTGCGTTCTCGTCGGCAGCGAATGTCAGGCCGATTGAACAGGGCCGGACTGTTCGATAGCCGGGCACGCCGGCATCAGTCTCACCGTCGGCGTCGTTCAGCGCACCGTCGTCTTGGTCGTCCTCCATTGCGCCAAGCGTGACACCCTCTGGCCAAAGGATGCCTGTCAGGTAGGTGTCGACGGGTGCCGAAAGGATCTGCTCATCCTGTTCGAGAGGTCCCAGAAGCAGGGCGGTTGCAGTGCGCAGCAGATCGGTACGAACCGGGCGGTGATCGAGATGGCTCACTTCTTGTCCTTCCATAGCTGGAAATCACCGGTGCCGAAGAGGCCGACGCCCAACCACATCCCACTGGTTCTCTCAGGCTCACCGAGGCTCCCGGTGCCATCGGCGGTCACGGTTCCCACCGACGAGATCCGGAGGTTCATGATGGTGGGTGGCAGCTTACAACCTTGCTTGTGCAGAATGCTCAGCAAGTCTAACGAAAGCTGGTTTGCTGTTCGACCAATCAAGCGGCCGGGCTTCGAGCCCTCTTGGAGATGGATGTGCCACTCTACTTTACCATTCCCATACTGCTTACAAAGCATGACCTTGCGCCCCGCGAGCGCTCCGGCATTGGCGAGCAAGAAAGCCTGCAGATCCTCTACTGCGGCCGTGCCGCCTAAGAGCACCGGGTCGGCGAAACCGATGGGATCGACGTCCCCGCGCAGACCCATCTCCATATTGATCCAGTTCTTCCGCCGAAAGCATAGCCGGCTCCGCCCGCCGGCGAAATCCCAGTGGACTGGAGCCTGAAAGATTTGTTTCGCACCCGCACGGTCAAGAGATTTTCCGGCACGCGTTATAGCGACGTAGGCGACACTGGCGCGCTCGCCCAGCACGTCGTCACTTACGGCTTTGGTCTCTTCTTTGTCATCCTCGTCCCCATTGTCGGAGGGCTCGAGCAGGGTAACTGTGTCAAACTCCATTCCTTTTGACTGATGGACGGTAGTTACGATCACGCCGTCCTCGGCAAGCGGCTGATCATCCGGGAATGCATCGGGCCACGCCAGACGTTCGCGGAGTCGGGAGACGTCGATCGCGGTCGCATCGTTCGGGGCTCCGCTCGCCTGCGCCAGTCGACCCCACGCGACACCTTCGTCTGGCAGACCCAGTCGAAGGCAAACATCTTCGCCCCATTGTCTCGTCAAAAGTTCATGGATCCTTGCAAACTGTGTGCGCAACAGAGACGTAGAGCGCAGTTTTCTCAACAAGCCACCGATCCAGGCCGGCGGCAACATTGCGTGGCTACCCGCATGCAATCGTACCGGGATTTCGGAAGGTTCGGGGTCGGTACCGTACAGCGCCTGGAGTACCCTCAATGCCTCGCCATTGGTCTGGGTCAGGATGGCGCGACTTCCGCCGGTAGCTGCCTCGAGCAGGCCGCGTCCGAGGGGCCGCGTGGTCTCCGAAAGCGCGGCCACGGCATCGAGCACGCAACGTAGCTTCTCCTTCTCGGGCCGATTGCTGAGCAGCACGCCGCGCAACTCGGCCGACATATCTGCGAGATGCGGCACGGCGCGGAAGTTGCGGGTAAGAACGTTCTCGTCGAGTCCGCTGCCGTAGAGTCGCGAAACCTGCTGCCAGTATTCCCGAGGGGAGGGGAATGGCTCTCCGTCCTCGCGAACGCCGCGCGCGAAACCGAAGATCGCCTGTGCCGGATCGCCCAAGATGGTGAAGCCGCAGCCTTCTTGGTCTGGCGGGGCTAGGAGCGATAGCAGAGCGAGGACGAGATCTCCCCGAACGCCAGGAAGATCCTGAAACTCGTCCACGATGAGGTGCCGTCGGTTACCGATAAAACGCCGGACATCGTCGCGGCGCTCGCCTGTGGCCAGCTCGGTGAGCGCGGCGATGTTCGCGTCGTGTTTCCTTGTGAGTAGTGTCTGGGGGGCCGCTCCAAGTAGCCTCAGCATTCTGAAAGCCCATGAGTCGAACGTGCGTACAGACAGGTGGCGCAGTTCTTCTACTACTCGGGGGTCGGTTTCGCCGATCCCATCTAGGCGCCTCGTCAGGGTCCTCACCGCGCTTCGTGAAAAGCTGAGTATTAGAACCTCCGCCGGCGAAAGTTCGTTGCGGATGAGGTAAGCCAAGCGACGGGCAGCAATTTCTGTCTTGCCCATGCCAGGCCCCGCTTCCACGATCATTCGTGCGGAGGCTGGCGCTTCGATGATCTTCTTCCGCGTACCGGAGTCATCGGCCTTTTCTGCTTCTTGATCCCGCATTCGCTCGAAGACCGGACTCTCTAGAATAACAGAAACCTCGTCCGACCGATCCAAACATGGCTTGTCAAGATCGATATACCCGTCGATCAGACGCCAGAGCTTTCGGCGATAGACGACTGCGGGTCCGCCGTCCTTGTTCCGCAGCGGTCGTTCGATGGTGTCAACGACTCGACCCGCCTTCCGAACTGAGACGCGAATTGTGCTCATTTGCTTTCCTGCAGGTGGGCTGGCCCGTCAACTTCCGCATCCAGCGCCAGAAGCCGCCCGATGTGCCCGAGTTCCCAAGTGAACACTGTCGCGTGAGGAGTGGCATCTGCCCGTCTTGAAACAAAAATTTCCTGCATGCGAACCCTTGGCACTACGATCACGATCTACTCTGGCGCGAACGGATCGTTGTTACAAGGTGCGGGAGGTGCCTCAGAGGTTGAGGGTGTCCGGTTTTGTCAGGGATGCATGGACGAGCGCTGCAATCTGCCTTGCCAGGAAAGGCGGGACCGCATTTCCAACCTGGACATACTGCTGTGTCCGGTTGCCGAGAAACAGGTAGTCGTCAGGGAAGGTCTGCAGCCGGGCAGCTTCGCGCACCGTCAGGCTGCGACACTGGAGCGGGTCCGGATGGATGAAATAGTGCCCGTCCTTCGAGATGTGGCTGGTCACGGTCGTCGAAGGCTCGTGTGCAAGCTGGACACGAAAGCGGTCGTTGAAGACACCGCTGTGCCAGTTCCGGTGATCCGGGCTCAAGGCTAGCGGGAAGTCGGCCGCCTTCGGGCTGTAACCACGCACCTTGCCGAAGACTGCGGCAAACAGATAGCGGCCGAGGTCCGTGGCCATGTGACCCCTGGTTTCGTGCTGGGCCAGTGCGTGCAAGCCTGGACGCTCCAGCCAGCGCATCAGGTCGTCATTCGAAGTTCCATAGGCGGCAGGAAGCATGGAGGAGGAGCGGCGGGTTTCGGCGCCGTGCTTCAGGACTTCCCTGATCTCGCGGAATTCCGACGCGAGGGTACAGTCTGCGTCGCCCTTGGAAATCTTCGCGAGCAGTTTGGCGAACCCTGCGACCTCCTTTTCCCATGCCTCGGCTGTGTCTGACGCGCGGCTGATGCCGCTGCGCAAAGGCGGCATGTTGCCGATGGTCTCATCGACCGTGCGGCTTGGGCCTGATACTGGAATGCTTGCGCCGACTGCCCGGGACGACAGATCGGACCTGATGCCGACGATGATGACGCGGTGGCGGCGCTGCGGGACACCGAACTCCTCAGCACGAACAATGAAATCGGATGGCTTTGCGGCTTCCTGCAGGGTGGCCCTTCCGTCCGCGAGACGGATAGCCCGCAACTCGTAGTGATGACCGTGACCCGTGCCAAGCGAGGCCAGGTCTTCCATCAGCATCTCGAATACAAGGCGGCTTTCGACGGTCGAGGACAGCATGCCCTTGACGTTTTCCATGACGAAGGCGGCCGGTCGCAGCCGATCCAGCACACGGATGTATTCGCGGAAAAGGTAATGCCGGTGGTCTTCCTCGGGAACATAGTCCGCCTTGCCACGCGAACGGGCCCGACCGACCAGCGAATAGGCTTGGCAGGGCGGGCCACCGATAAGGATCGTGTCGTCGAAGCTCTTTCTCAGCCGACCGATGGCCTCATCGATGGCGGCTGCGGCCGCTTCACTGCCCAGTTCGAGACAGCGCGCTTCGGCTGTCGCTTCGGTCCATGCGGCGGCGTCTACCTCTGGCCAGTCAGGTTCTTCCGTCAGACCGGCATGGAACCTCACGAAGGCTTCCGGCAGGGCACCGTGTCGCGAAACATGGGCACGCAGGAAGGCGCGCAGCCTCAGCGTGCGATGTGCTGACGTCTCCTTCTCAACAGAAATCCCGATGTGGAAGGGATGCTGACCGCCAGCCTCGAGCGAAGCGAACCCCTCTCCAAGGCCGCCTGGACCTGCAAACAGATCGACAATGCCGAAAGTGGCTGGCAAATCAGAGACCTCTCGAATTCGGATCATTGGCTGTATACCAGGTCCATCGGCCGAGGCCAGGAGGCAAATGACCGACATCGTCGACAGCCAGACCCGTTCCCGGATGATGGCCGGGATCCGCGGAAAGGATACGAAGCCGGAACTGGCCCTCCGGCGGTCCTTGCACGCGCTGGGCTTGCGCTACCGCCTGCATGCCAAGGGAATACCCGGCAAGCCTGATCTTGTGCTGCCGAAATTCAAGGCCGTCATTTTCGTGCACGGGTGCTTCTGGCACCGGCACCCGGGCTGCCGTTACGCAAGTACTCCGGCAACACGCCCGGAATTCTGGGCTTCGAAATTCAGTGCGAATGTGGCGCGGGACAGTGCCGTTAGATCGGCGCTGTTGCTGGCCGGTTGGAGGGTTGCGACAATCTGGGAATGCGCCTTGCGAACCGAGGCTGCTGTTGCAGCCGTCCGGGACGTCGTTTCGGGATGGCTTCAAGGTGATGGTCGAGAGCTTGAAGTCGGAGAGGCGGATATTGAGGCGCCCAAACACCGGAGAAGCGGCCCAGTAGGGTCTGAACGGACATGAAAGGTCCGAGCGTGGGTCGGACAGTCCGGAGCTGCGATATGACGGTCCGTCTGACATGTCACCGGCTCCCCTCCCACGGCCGCGCCTTCGGCATCGCCCCTGTCACCTCAACCTCTCGCAACATCCCGCCCGCAATCAGCCCGTCCCGAACCCAGCTCAGCGCCTGCCACCAGTCGTCATAGCCACGCCGGGCGGCCTCGATCTGCTGCGGGTGGGGGGAGAAGGTGACCGGGCATGCCAGGATGTCGATGTTTTTCCATGTGGCGCGCGATCCCACGCCACGCACGCGGATGCGTTCTATGCCCACGACGATGGTGCCAGCATGCGTGCCGTGCTGGTTCTGCTTGATGATGGTCGGCACGCAGCGTGGAACGGCGCCGGGCATCCAGTCCGGTGTCAACCCGGCGCGGGCCAGTTCGGCGACGCGGATCGCCATGCGCTTTCCGCCGTGGCTGTCGGGGATCCCGGCGACGGTGGCGGCGATCACCTCGGCGTCCTCGTGGGTGTAGCCGCCGATCTTGTGCTGACCACCGTCGATCTTGCAGCCCAGCACGGCGCGCTGGAGGAGGACGTATTCCAGGCCGAAGCCTAAGCCTTCCTCGGTGACGTCCGGGGGCAGGGGCAGCTCGAGCTGCGCCTGTTCCACCCGGAACGCCCATTCCAGCGCCGCCTGCACGCCCAGCGCACGTTGAATGGCTCGACCGCCCGCACGGCCGATTGGCCGTTGCAGTGTCATCGAACACCTCGCTCGCGCAGGCGTTCGGCTGTCACCAACCCCCTGGCCAGCATGGCGTCGCGCATCGCGTTGCTGATCGCGCTGACCGGCAGGTAACGGTCGGAATTGACCAGATCGGCGTAGAAGGCGGGCAGGTCGGTGATCGGCTTCGCACCCGGGGCAGGGGCCGCCTTGGGCTTGCGCCGTTTCCGCCCGGCATCCTCGACCTTGCGCTGGGCGGCGCGCTGCATGGCGCGGTCCAGCGCCTTAGGCCCATCGGGCGGTTCGGGATGCTCCTCGCGGCTGGCCTCGGCCGCGGCGATGATCTCTGCCTCGGTCAGCCCCAGTTCGTCGCGCCAGCGCTGAACGTGCTGCCGGGGCGGCCAGCCTTGCCACCAGCCGGGCAGGGCCGCGGGGTCGAGGCCCAGCGCATCGAGCAGGTCCCCGAAAACTTCCTCGGAAATCGCCGCGCGCGCCTGCGCGCCCTCCTCCTCCTTTACTGGTTTACTTAGAGGTTCCCTTACAAGGTTAGTGTCCGAATTCCGGACACGGCTTTCGGGATTTTCCGGACACGGCTCGGCCGGGAAATCGGACACGGCTCCGGCGTCATCCCCGTGTCCGAAATCCGGACACGGCAGGACGTCGGCCATGCCGTCGACATCACAACCATCGGCATCGTCGAGGCTTTCCACGGCGCCGTCGTCCCCGTGTCCGATTTCCGGACGCGGCACCACAGCCACAGGTGTGAAGCCCGGCTCGAACCCCAGGATATAGCGGGTGGGCAGCTGTCGTTTGGTCACGGGATCGAGCCGCGGCACCCGCCGCAGCAGGCCCACGGTCTCGAGCTGGCCAAGGTGATCGTTCAGTGTGGACCGGCTGATCTCGCAGTCATGCGCCAGCCGGTCCTGGGAGGGGAAGCAGCCGTAGTCCGGGTTGAACCGGTCGCAGAGATGCCAGAGCACGATCTTGGTCGTGGGCTTCAACCCGCGCTGCTTGATGGCCCAGTTGGTGGCCTCGTGGCTCATGGCGCGGGCCTCCGCGGGGCCGGGGCGATGCGCGTGGTGAAGCCATGGTCCGCCAGCGCGCCCAGCGCATCGTCGAGGCTGCGCACCAACGCCCAGCCGAACCTCTGCGCCAGAACGGCATCGCGGAATGCCTCCTGTTCCGGTTGCAGCCGCCCCTTCGGCGCCTTCAACTCGAGGAACAGGACGCGGCCGTCGCAGATCACCATCAGATCGGCGAACCCGGCATGCACGCCCATGCCGACGAGGATGGCCTGGCGCCTGGCCCCGCGGGGCCCGGCCTCGGTCACCTCGTTGGCGCAGTGATGGATGATGGCGGTGCGGGGCAGGGCGATGCGCAGCGCCTGCACGACCGCGCGCTGCAGATCGGCCTCGGGGGTGCCGCGGCGCATCATCGCGCGGCCCTCCCCTGATCCTCGCGCTGGGCGCGGCTGACCGGGCGCCGCGCATCAACGACAAGCAGCAGGCGCTGGGCATCAGCGCGCTCGCCCTGGGTCTCGCCATGCTGGGCAAGCACATTGCATGCGAGCCGGATCAGGAGATCGCTGTGATGCGCGACATCGGCGATAACGGCGCGGGCCTCGGCCACGCGGTCACCGGGCCAGGCGGAACTACGGTGCTGGAAGGTCATGGCCGCCCCCGCGTCTTGCGCACCGGATGGGCCTGTTCCTGCGACCGGATCCACTCCTGAATGGCGGCGCGGCGGTAGAAGGTCTTTCTGCCTATGCGTGTGCAGGGCGGCCCCTGGCGGCGGGCTTCCCACCGGGACAGAGTGTCGGCCGTCAGGCCCAGCGCGCGGGCGAGCTGCTCTCGGCTGATCCAGTCGGCCAGCAGGTCGGGGATGTCCTCTTCAAGATCGGTCTGGATGTCCTTCATCGGCTGCTCCGTTCGCTTGGCACCCCTCTGGCGGGGGCCGGATCAGCGAAGCAGAGCGCGAGGACCGGAAGACAGGCGGAAGGTGGAATTGAGGGCCGACACCCTATTCCGGCCCTTTTTTCATTGGGTTTGCCGCGACCGTGGCTAGCGAGGATCACCGCAGGAAGATGCCTCCGCGACCATCATCCGAGCCGGTTCCGGGCAGCGATCCATGCGCCAGCGTCACCGCCCTCTTCAAGGCGCTGCGACTGACCGACATACGGACGGATTCAACGGTTCTACCGGCTGCGGAATTGCCGGAATGGGTCGTTCCGGTCGCGTTCCGCGGGCGTTCGACGATATCCACAGAAACCCGCCGACGATGGTCGAAGCGCACGGGATACCTGTTGCAGACTCGCCCATCGGCTGAGTAGATTCGCTGTTGAGCAGTCCATAAGAATCGAAAAGACGAACGCAGTCGGATGCGCACGCCGGGTCACGGTGTGCCTCTGGCTTACAGGCGGTTTTCCTCGACGACATGCTCTGAACCCCGGTACGCCCTCGTGCTCGGCACGGCGGGTCACTTGTAACCTGCATGCCGACGGCCCTGGCCGAAGGATGCCGCATGTCTGAAAGGAGTATCCCGATGCCTCTGCCCCCCGTCGCATTCTTCTCGATCTACGAAATCGCCGTGCGCTGGGGTTGCCCTCCGGCCGATGTGGCGGGCTGGGCGGCGGCAGGGCATCTGCATGTGGTGGCGGGTATTCCTCCCGTCCTCTGCGGTGAGGAGACGGTGGCCGGGATGGTTCAGGTGCCGATGGCGGAACTGATGGGGATGTTCCGGCGAATGGGCCCGAGCGACGATCAGGCCAGGCTCAAGCGGGTCATGCCGCTCGGCAGCAAGACCTGGCTCAAGATCACCGATCCGGCTGACGGGGTGCTGGTCCGGTCTTCCGACCTGCTGCTGGATTCCGGAACGCTGCAGGCCTTCGAGGAGGAGCGCGATCTGCTGCGACGCCCGGCCTCTAGCATCGGGGCCAGCCCGCGTTATGATTGGGACGCAATGTACGCGTGGCTGACGTGGTTCCTGTTCGAAAAGGGCGTCCCCGACACCCAGACCGCGCTGGTCACGCTGGTGCAGGACTGGTTCGTGCAGAACTCGAAATCGGGCGAGGTGCCGGATGAAAGCACCATCCGCAAGCGGCTGTCCTCGCTCTGGCGCAGGTTACGCGGCGAGGATGCCGCGTGAGCGTCAGGCCGATTTCGGCAGGTCGGTCCCATCCTGCGCCGCGTCATGCACAAGGCGCGGCCGCGGGCGCAGGAGGCTGGCCACCGTATCGACGCCCGCGCGCAGGGGGGAGTCCATCAGGTGCGCGTAGCGCTGGGTGGTCTGCATCTGGCTGTGGCCCAAGAGCTTGCCGATCATTTCCAGCGATGCGCCGCCACTGACCAAGAGCGAGGCGAAGGTGTGGCGCAGGTCGTGGATGCGGACGTCGGCAAGCCCGGCGTCCTTCTGCACCTTGGCCCAGAAGCGGCGGATTTCCCGCACGGGCTGGCCGACCGTGTCGCCGGGGAACAGCCACGGGTTCCCGCTCGGCACCGCCTGCTGACGCAATCGCACGATGGCCGCGACGTCCTGCGAAATCGGGACGCGGTGGATCTTGCGCTGCTTGGTGGTCGAGGCGGGCTTCGACCAGATGGCATAGTCGAGGTTGAACTGTTCGAACCGTGCGGTGCGCACCTCGCCCACTCGGGCGCCGGTCAACATGCACATGCGGATGATCGCCGCGGCGCGCTGATCCTCGGCTGCATCCAGCACGGCCGCCAGCCGTGTCAGCTCTTCGGGTGACAGGAACCGCTCGCGCGCGTGTTCGATGCGCCGATGGAACCCCTGCGCGGGGTTGTCCGTCCGCCATTCCCATTCCATCGCCAGAGTGAACATCTTGCGCAGCACCTCGCCCATGCGGTTGGCGCGGATCGGGGTGGGCTTGTGGCCCTGCAGCTTGCGTGCCCGATTGTTGGGCTTCGCCTTGCAGGGCCGAGGCCGTCCCTCGGCCACGAAATCGAGGAACTTCGCGACGTCGGACTTGGTGATCTCCGTCACCAGCCGGTTGCCCCAGGCCGGTTCGACCATCTTCTTCAGCATCGACACCTGGTCGCCTGCATTGGTCTTGGCGAGTTTCGGCAGATGCTCCGCGATGTAGCGGTCGATCATGTCCGTGATCCGCGGGGCCCCGCGCCACTCGTCGCGCATCGCCAGAGGATCCTGCCCCTCGTCGATGGCGCGCCGCAGTTCCTTCGCGCGTTCGCGCGCGGCCGTCACACTCCATTCCGGCCAGCGCCCGATGGTCATCCGCCGCTGCCGACCTGCGTGTCGGTAGTCGATGGTGAAGGTTCGCGCACCCGAGGCCTGCACGCGGGCGGCGAAGCCGATCACCTCCGTGTCGAAGATCTGATAGCTGACGCCGGGCTTGGGTTCTGCCTCGCGCAGGGTTTTCTCATTCAGTTTCAGTCGCTTGACCATCCATCCCGCCTCCTTGCCCGACGACACAGGCGTAGACCCGCGCCACAATCAAGTCGGACCACGGTGCAGGGACCGGAATACAGGCGGAAGGTGGAACTGGGGCGGGTAGGGATGTTCCGGACCAAAAATGCTATGGTTTAGGGCATTGCCTGGCAGTATCGAAGCAGGACCAACCAGCCATCACAGACTGAAGCCATCTGCTGCCTGATGTTCGACCAACCCCCTGTCTGCGGTGTGCGCCAAGGCCAATGGATCAACGAAATCAACGGTTGGAGTGCGCCCGTTCGGACGATAGCATCGCCAAGAAAATTGCGGTCGGAAACATGTCTCAGCCTTCATTTGATATCGTTGCCAATCAACAAGCTTTCCAGGCCACCAGCATGGATCAAGTATCCAAATTTGCTCGTAGTCTTGGACCTTTTTCGATGCGCAGCGCAGTGGCTGCGGTCGGAGGTCTACAGTTACTACCGGCTCTGCAGGCATCGACTTTCAGGATCGAAATGCTTGCTCACGCGGTGGTCGCTGCGTGCCGTGGCAAAAAAGCATTTCGACAGCGCGACCTGGCTAGTTGGTTGACAGATGCTGGCAAAATCGTTGGCCACAATGAGGATCCGGCCGAGGACGTCTTCGCGGGCCGCGTGATGTACGAGGGCAGGAACTATCGGGTTTTGGAGGGATTGAGCGAGGGTGGCTGCTTCCACCTCCAAGTCATCTTGAAGGTTGTCGAAAAGATGCCCGATCGCTTTAAGAAACTGAAAGACGGGGCACGTGCCTGCTTGAAGTTGTCAGAAGCGATGTGCGATCGCGCCGGAGTGCCCCTGTTCGAGGTCGGGGCGGAGCACCCTCTTCGTGGTGCCGTGAGCTCTTCGGTTCTCCGCAAAGTACGTGTTCTGTCGGGATGGGTAACGTTTTCCCTACAGGATCTGACTTGCTTGGGTGTCGCAGTCGAAGATCTCGACCCATTCCTCTTAGGGCAAAAAGACAGGGATGTACTTTCAAAGTATGCCGGTGACAGCGCGCTTTTCCGGAAACCAATCCTCAGATTCGACGACGATTTCATTGTGGCACTTCCTACTGCGATCGGCCCTGCCATCCGGATGGCTGTAATAGAAGAGTGCAAATCGCTTGGGTCTAGTGCCGAGCAAATTCTTCGGATGCAGCACTTGACTACGATTGTGAGCGAGCTGCTCGACACCCCGATGCTTCGCGCCATTGGGATTGAGCCTCTGGAGCTAAGCTTGGCGCCAGTCGTCAGCTCCGCGCCTGTCGAATTTGAGCCCGGATACTGGGTGCAGTTGATCCTAGTAGTCGATGATCTCGCAGCTTTCGAAAAGGATGCCCTACTGGGTTCGGCCAGCAACAGCGAGCGGGCTCAAGGGTTGCTTGATCATGCAATAAGTGCTGCCCGGGAGCGATGCCAAGCTACTGCGGGTTTCAAGTCGGGCCTTACCTTCGTGGTAATGTGTGGATTTGGCCGGGGTCAGTTGATCGCGTTGCGCGATCACGGCGAGAAGTGGCTTGTGAAGGGCGCAAGTGCTTACGATGCCGAAGTTCTTGGCTGGCGTTCGGATTTCTCGATGGCCGACCTCGTTAACCTTGCAATCGCCGAACGTGAACTCGACTCCAAGGGATTTGAGGTTTGGCATGTAAATGGCCTCCTTGCTCAGGTTGGCAACGCGCTCGGCAATCGCGGACATCTGATCCAACATGAGGCACTTCCTGATGGCATGCCTGGCGGAATGATCATGGCGTCCATAAACGGGCAACTTGCCGCCCGTGTCGAATACCATCAGCGCTTTGATCGACGCTCCGTCCATACCCCAGATGGCGATCATCTCGAGATGCGAAAGGACGGGAGCGGCACGAGATCGCCGGGAGGCATCTCTCGAATCTACATGTCCGTTGACGATGCGTCTCGTGGTCGTCTTAGGGCGGTCTGGCTGAAAGGCCGACGCTCATGGTGGGTGCAGTCCCGGCCGCGATCTGCAAGCGGTGGGCGGCCCAGTTACAGCTCATTTGAGGCTATCCGGACTTGGATCGAACGGATTGGGCCAGTTCTAGACGAAGCTTTGCCAGACCTTCCTGACATGGTTTTATGGGACCTTCTGATCGACTCGCAGCCGCCAACCTTGGCCAACGAACTCGTGCCGGCGGAACTTTCGGAGATCAGGCGTGCGATCGATCTTGAATGTGATCCAGCGTCCAACTTGATAACGATTTCCGTTGCCCCGGATTTTTGGCGTGGCCTTTCGAATCCGGACAACAGAGCTGAAGCAACGCTCGTTGACGCATTCGTGCGGGGGGGCCTGAGACTAGTCGGCCAAGACGAAGCGCTGGCGACGGAACTGATAAGCCGGGTTGTTTCAAATAGCCATGCACGGCAACTTCATGCTTTCGCGCCACAAGATTTCAGGGACCATGTAAGGGGCTCGTTTGATGGACATGTCGTCCATATAAGTGCGATCCAAGACGGCGCCATCCGGATCGGCCTTGGATGGAGTGGTGTGGAAAGACCAGGAGGGACCGTCAAGGGGGTGAGTGCATGCACCACAGTGCTGAACGCCATCACGACGTTCGCAGAGGAGTGCCTTTGCCGCGATCTCGCGAGGTACGACAGGCGAAGTCTGATCTTGGCAGCGGTCAGGAACCATGAGGCGGCGGAAATCTCTGCCCGACGCTGGAAGCGGACATCAGCCGCAATGATCGCCCTGTCGGATGATGAAGCGGCAATTCGTTCAGAAACTGCAGATCATCTGTTCAAGCTGAATGGCGTTTCCTTGGCTGCACGAATTTTGATGGAGGTCGGTCTCCATCATTGTCCAGAGACGGGTGGCTTGGAAGTTGCTGACATTGATCTCTCCCGACTTTCCGCCTGGGCCTTGATGATCGTCCATCTCGGTGGATGTTCAGATGCTATACACTATGAGGCGATGAAACCAGAGATCAGGATTTCGCCCGGTGGCGAGGTGCAGATTAATCACGAATTTTTCGAAGGCGTTATGGATCTGGTTGGGAAGGATTTCGCTGACCGGCAGGTTGATAGAGAACGAACGGGTTACGCAAAGTACGTGACAATGCCTACTCCCGTTATCGAACCTCCGGATGGTGACCAAGATTCGGATTTCGATGCGGCGTGGGAGGAAGAGTTCGGGGCTAGTCTACAGACCTATCGATTGACCATGGACGCGATGGAAAACCTCTGCGTGAAGGATGGGCACGCATGGTTGGTTCTTTCTCGCTCCAAGTTGGTCAGTTCGCTCGAGGCGGAGGTTGCAGGGGCAACGATCGTCGTGGGGCTGCTCGAGAGTGTCCCACGCAGCGCTTGGAAGCAGGTTCCATCTGGATACGACGACATCGACCGACAGCCTTGGCGCTTCCGCCGCCGACTTTCAATAGCGCGCTGTCCCCTGATCAACCTCGGAAATGGAGATGATCCCGACGTCTTGATGGTTCCGGGAATGGCTCGTGACGGCCTCTCGTCAACCGTCATGAATATGTTCGAAGGTAGCTACGAGGCATCTCGTCTTCGTTCCAGCAAGATGCGCCGCTGGGCGGGGAAGGTCTCGAACGCGCGTGGCCGCGAGTTCCAAGAAGAGGTGGCTGCCGAAATGAAAAGACTTGGGTGGTCCGCGAGGACGGAGGTCAAGTTTGGGGAGATTTTTGGTAAAGATCCTGATGAGAACCCTGGCGACATCGACGTCTTGGTGTGGCGTGGAGATGGGCGAATTTGTCTACTGGAATGCAAACATCTCTTGTTTGCGAAGACCCCTAGCGAGGTGGCAAAGCAGCTTTCAAATTTCCGAGGCTTAACAAACGACAGGGGTAAACCTGATCGCCTTGGAAAGCATCTTAACCGCTTGGCGATCGCCAAAAGCAACAGCAGTGCCTTCGCAAAATTCACTGGCTTACGTGAACCGGTCATTTCGGCTGGCTTGATCTTCCCATACACAGTTCCGATGCAATTTGCCGTCGATCGGATGAGCGAAAAGCTGTGGGTTGGAACGAAGGATGATCTTGCCTCGTTATGATTTTGAGTTCTTTTTGGTCCTTATGGCAAAACCGGTCCGTGAGCCGCAGACCGGATGGACGGCGGCTTGGATTATCCGAAAGGAAATTCATACCAAGTCTTGTCAACGTCTGGTCAACCGACGAACTCGGTCTTGAGTGGCGTGGAGTCCGCCGAAACGCGGCGAAAGCCGCCTCGAGTTGACCATAGCATTCGTTATTTCAAAGGGTTGCTTCATAACACATTGAAAATAGCGGGGTTCGAAAAATCCCTTCGGGCGGCTCATAACCTGAAGGTCACAGGTTCAAATCCTGTCCCCGCAACCATCGTTCCCGACTTGTTGAACCCAACCCTCGCCATCAGCGGGGGCTTTGTCATGTCCGCTTCCGACAATGCCAAAATCCCCGCCAACTCCCCAATGAGTTCAATCTCATGGCCACCGGGCGCGCCCGCAGCAGGCACCATGCGGATCTCGTTAATCAGGCTGTGCAGGATCTGCGTCGCCTCCAGCCGCAGACCCGGCTCCTGCAGGGCCTGCGACAGATTGGCGATCTTCTCGCGATAGAGGTCTGACAGTCGCGGGTGCAGCCGCAGCGCCGGAGGCTCGGGGGTGTCTTCGATAAAGGCCGTTAATTGCGCTTTGCGGCTTTCCGAATCGGCCATCTTTGCCTTCATCGACGGGTGATACAGGCCGTCCTCGATCGCAGACAGAATGCCCGCGATCTTCTTCTCCACCTGCTTGAGCTCGCGCCGGGCATGATCCAGCGCATTGCTGCGGTCCCCGGCAGCGGCATTGAACGCCTTGCGATATTCCTCGACGAAGGCGGCGATCAACTCGGGGTGCAGCAGCTTGTCGCGCAACCCGTCCAGCACCCGGTTCTCGACCTCTTCGCGCCGGATGATCGCACGGTTGCTGCAGATGGCTTCGCCTTTGTTGCGCGCTGCTGCGCAACCGTATCGGGTCCTGTTGATCAGCGTGTAGCTTGCGCCGCAGCAGGCGCATTTGATCAGGCCCGAGAAAAAATAGTCCGGGCGGCGGGCGCGTTCGGGCCGGGGTCGGGCGCTTTGCACGCCGGCCGGGTTCATCTCGGCACGGATCGCACCCTGGCGCGCCTTGGCCGCCTGCCAAAGATCATGGGGGATGATCTGCAACTCGGGCACGTCCTCGATGATCCAGTCCTCGGGACGGTTCGGACGGGCCTGCCGCTTTTGCGTTGCCGGGTCTTTGACGAAGCGCTGCCGGTTCCAGACGAGGCGGCCGATATAAAGTTCGTTGTTCAGGACCCCGGTGCCGCGCTTCCAATTCCCCGAAATCGTTGACGGCCCCCAGGTGCCTGCGCCCTTGCCGCTGTCGGGTGAGGCGATGCCTTCTTCATTCAGCGCGGCAGCGATCGTCCGCGCCGAAAGCCCCGAGGCGTATTCTGTGAAGATGCGGGTGACGATGTCGGCGGCTTCGGGGTCGATCATCCGCTCGCCGGTGCTGATCGTGCCGTCGGATATCAGTTCGCGTCGCACGCGGTAGCCGTAGCTGATCCCGCCTGCCGATTTGCCGCCGCGAACGCGGCCTTCAAGGCCACGATGGGTCTTTTGCGCCAGGTCCTTCAGATAGAGCGCGGACATCGTGCCCTTCAGTCCGATATGCAGTTCAGAAATCTCGCCCTCAGCCACGGTGACCAGCGGGATGCCAAGAAACGACATCTGTTTATAGAAGGCGGCGATATGCTCCTGATCGCGGCTGATGCGGTCGATGCTCTCGGCGACGACAATATCGATCCGCGCTCGCCCCGCGTCATCCTGCAGATTCTGGTAGCCGGGGCGTAAGGCCGATGCACCGGACATGGCGGCATCGGAGTAGATCCCGGCGATGGTCCAGCCTTTCTCGGCGATCAGGCGGCGGCAGATCCGGATCTGGTCTTCCAGCGAGGCCTCGCGCTGATGGTCCGAGCTGTAGCGGGCATAGATCGCCGCGCGTGGTGCGGATGAAATTATCGGTGCCTCCTCGGAAATGTGCCATGCGTCCGTTGCGCGGTGATATCGGCCTCAGCGCAGTGTCGCGCCAGTGCCCGCACCAGCTTCAGCAGGCCCGGATGGATGAAAGGTTGGGGCTTCATGTGCTGCGGATCAAGCTTTGTCGAAGCGGATTGTGGTTCATTATGGGTCTTGTCTGTCGGTTGCATGCCGGCCCCTATGGATTGCGAGGGGCCCAGCCCTCGGTCGAAACCGGCTGGTCGCATTGGAATCAAATCGGCGATTTTGGCGCCGCGAGGGGTGAGATGCCCGATCTCGACGATCTGCTTGGCGGGGTCATGACCTGGGCGCAGCCGCAATATCTGTTGCGGCGCAAGGCGCGCGAGGATGCGCTGCCACCCGGCGCCGCGCTGGAGGATGCCGATCTCTGGCCGCTTTTGCTGCTGATCGACAGCGAAAGGCGTCAGGTTCCGCACTTGGTTTTTGATCGGGTCCGGGCGCAGGATCTCAATCTTGTCCACGCCTTCAGCCTGGCCGATGTCGAGGCGAGCCGCTTGCTGCCCGCCTGGCAGCAGGCGCAGTTCCGAACCTCGGGGTTTACGCTGATCGCGTTGCCGATGCCGGCACTGATCGCGCTGCCACGAGGGCGTCGCCAGCTTGAGGTGGTCGAGGCGCATCTCTTCGAAGCCCTCCGGCTTTGGACCTTTGCCCTGAGGCCCGCGCTCAAACTGCTGATCAAACGCGCGCCAAGTCTTGAAAAAACCTATCCTTCGGAGATGGCTTACCTCGCGGTGCAAGCGCCGGACCTGGTGGCGATCAGCGCCACGCCAATGCGTCAAAAAGCCAGCGACGATGCAAAGGTGCGCAATGCCCGGGATGTCGAGTCGCATGATGTGCTGTGCGACTTTCTCGACCAGCTGGGACGTGAGGGGCGGCGCAGCCGCGTCTCCTTTGCGACTGAGGGGTCGGATCGGTCGTTCTTCGGCGATGCGCTGGCCGATCGCATGCTGGCCCGTATCAAAGAGCAGCTTCTGGCGGACGTGCCTGAAACTGCGGCTGGACTGGCGCCGCTTTGCGCGCGGCTGCTCAACACGCTGGCCAAGGGCCGCCGTCTGGCGCAACTGGCCTTCGAGCAGCGTCCCCTCGATATGCGCGCTTACGAGGAAGGGATGGAGAAGCTTGCCCCCCTCGCGATGCCGGAGGTGCTGGCGGCGCCCGGGCATTATGGCAACCGGCTTCACGCAGCTGCGGGCCGGGTCTATCAGGCGCAACTGGCCAGACGGCTGGTCCAGCCACCGACCTTGCGCGAGGCGGACCGCCTGACTGCGGCCGAGATGGCGACGCTGGCCTTCCTTGCCGACATCGATCCCTATCAGATCTCGGCGCAGCATGTGCTGTTGCGCCCGGAAATCTGGGCCGCACGCGAGATCGGCGCGGAGGCGTTCCTGCGCCGGGATGGCGATGCCCGTCGCATGGCGGCGCTGCGGCATCTGCTGGCGGATGACACCAGGCCGACCGCAGCAGTGCTGAAACAACCGCTGGTGCCGGAACTGGCGTCGATTGCCGGGATGATCCGGGACCTGTGCCATATCTTCCCCTGACACTGCTGCCGCCATTATCGGCCTGCGCAATCTGTTGATTGAGGGTTGAGGCACGGGACCTCATGCCTCCGCCTCCGCCTCCGCGATCATGTGCATGGCATCATCAAGCACCGTCTTTTGGAACTCCGGCCTGATCTGGCCATCGAGGGAGAGGATGGCGATCTTGATCTGCAGCTCGGCGCGGCTGTTTGCCGGGGTCTCGGCGATTTGTGCTTCGATGGTCATGATGCGTGTGGCGAGGTTAGTCATGGCGGCGAGGTGGGCTTGGCCGGTTGCCGTGGCGTAGCCTGCGCTGGCGGCGCGGCGGTCGTGACGGGCGTGGGTGGTCCAGGCGCGCTGCCAGTCGGCGAGTGCAGTGGTGAAAGTGCGACGCGGGGTTTGGGGCCGGGGTTTGGGCATGGGGCGCCTCGCGGTGGGATGAGATGAGATATGGAAGAAGGCAGGGGCTCTGCAGTTTTGGGGCTTTTGCCGATGCGCGCACGCAGTCGCAATCCAGGGCCTTGAAGCTCTCCGGCTTGTCAATCGGCATCCAAACGGCCCCCCCGATCGGCGCCCAAAAGTGACCCCTTTGGCGCGCGGTTGAGCAGGCCCGTGGCGGCGTAGCTTTCCAGCTGGCGCAGCCGACGCGGGCCTGCGTTTCGGA
>NZ_WMIF01000025.1 GCF_009711185.1 Paracoccus limosus | reverse complement strand
TCCGAAACGCAGGCCCGCGTCGGCTGCGCCAGCTGGAAAGCTACGCCGCCACGGGCCTGCTCAACCGCGCGCCAAAGGGGTCACTTTTGGGCGCCGATCGGGGGGGCCGTTTGGATGCCGATTGACACCGAAATAAAAGAACGGCCGCCGCCCGCAATCGGGCAGGTCGGCGCGGCCCAGCAGCATGGCCGAGGGGATGACCTGAAAGGTCAGCTGATCGGCATTCTTGCGCCACGCTTCTTCGAAGAAATAGTCATCCGTCGCACGCAGCGTCATCGTCTCGCAGGCCAGATGCGCGTCGCGGATATAGCTGCGCGCCGCCGGCGTGGTGTTGATGCCCCAGAAGCAGGGCTCCCAGAACCGGGCGCTGTTGGCGTAGCCGATGCGCATGGGATGGCCAAAGCCGCGCTGGAACCCGATGATGTCGGCCGAGAAATTCGCCACGAAATCCGGCAGGTAGTCGAGGTCGCAATCCACGTCGATCCAGAAGATCCTGCGGTTCGGGTGCCGTTCGCAAACTGAATGCAGGAATGGGATTTTCTTGCGGCACAGCTCCAGCCATTCCTCGCCGGGAGCCTTGGCAATCTTGGATATTTCATGCGCGATACCCAGCCGGTTCAGCGAGCTGCGCAGGTTTTCGGCAGATTGGCTATAATAATCGTCCGGCGTATGAAATGAGCAGAACAGCACGTCCGATGGGCGTTGCGAGCCAGATTGCATTGCGGTCTTTAACCTTGGTCGTCGCTTTGGTTATTTCGGCTCTCGGGGTATGACCGGGAGTCTGAATGATGGAAGTAAACCGCATAGTATGAATTCGTCAATAAATGGATTTGAATTCGAATGTATGATTCCATATCTGGATGATCATATAGAATGAGGACGCATAATGATTTGATGTTATGGAAGATGATTTCATTTGCGCCGGGGCAGGTGGCTGCTGAAATCCGGGCAGGCAAATTGGATGAATTTGCCTTTTGGCCGTGGCTTTTGGCCGATGTAGGGGGCGGAGGCGACGTCGACCCTCCATCGCGGAGCGGCTGGCCGCTTGCCGGGCGAGGGGGCAGGCCATGCCGATCATCCGCGGGGTCGGCATACAGTTTTCCGTGTTTGCGAACTGGAATTCGCCATTTTCTGCATGGCCCGATATCGGGCGGAGAATCCCATATTGGTTCATGGCAGTGAGTGTAACGCGACTGGATTATTCGCTATCTGCGCAGGCAAGCGTTTGCTTGTAGCGAGAATCCTGCGTGATGCCTTCCGCCTCGATTGCAGTAATAGAAAAATCGCAATGAATGGTGGGTTATATGCCCTTGAGTGGACGGACCTCTCCGAATTTCCTTTGGCCTCTGGAATTTTTCACGCCCATCCGGCGCAAATATCATAGGAACTCGCCATTTTTCCCTCGCCATAACCCTCTCAGGCCCGGCTGCGGGCGCTTAGCACCGGTCGGGGCACCGGGCCCTGCAAGGCGCGCCGGAATTGCCATAGGAACAGCGCCCATCCCGCCATCCAGATCAGCGCGGCCAGCCGCAGCAGGACCGGATCCGCACCGGACCAGCCCATCAGCAGCCGCGGCAGCACCGACAGATGCACCAGCCCGCAGCCAAGGGCCAACGCCGGAGATACCAGCAGCCGCGTCCCTTGTCGGACCATCCCCGCCCGCGCCATGATCGCCAGCATCATCGACCCCATGGCGCCCATGGTGATGGCGTGCAGCGCCGTTGCGGGGGCGACCCCGGTGCCGGGCAGCCGGGCCGCGCCCGCAAGCACCAGCCCCACCGGCAGCCACAGCCAGGCCAGATGCAAAAGCAGCAGCGCCGGATAGCCCACCGCCCGCCAACTGCGCCAAGCGACCATCCGGGCCAACTGCATCAGCCCCGAGGCGATCAGCAGCGGTCCGGCCAGTCGTGGCGCCTCGGCCTGCGCCGCCATGGCCAGAACCAGCGCCAGCGTCGCGCCGCCGGCCAGCCACGGCGGATCGGCAACCTCGGGCGCCTTGGCGTGGCTCGCCAGCGCATGACGGGTAAAGGCTGCGATGGCGCGCCCGCCGATCAGGCCGATGAGCAGCGCAAAGAACAGCACTATGCCCTCGCCCGGCAGGTCGTGCATCTGCGCCCAGCCCGGAACCAGCGGCGCCAGCGCCAGCGGCAGCCGCTGCCAGACCCCGGCGCGCAAGACCTGCGCGCTCAGAATGCCGGCAAGGGCCAGAAAATAGACCGCGCCGATCAGACCGCCAAGGGGCAGCGCCGCGCCACAGGCAAAGGCCACCCGACCGGCAAGCCACAGCGCCACCATGACCTTGGTCGTTGCAGGCGCGATCCTAGGACCCGCAGTCCATGCCGGCACTGCGGTCAGCAGATAGCCCCCCAGCGCCGCGCCGCCCATGCCAAAGAGCAGCTCGTGCCGGTGCCACAGCAGCGGCTCGGGGCCAAGGCCGGGCGGCAGCAGCCAGACCGTCGGCACAAGCAGCGCCCAAAGCCCGGCAAGCAGGAACAGTGGCCGGTGCGGCGCCAGCCACAGACCGGCGAGCGGACCGCGCGCCATGGCCTAGACGCGCCGGCGGCGGGTCATGCGTCCGGCGAGAACTTCCTCAGGCGCGGGACGTTCGGGCAGGCGCACCGCCTGCGCCAGATGCGGAAAGGCTTCGACCTTGTGCGGCAGCGCCGTGGCATCGACGAAAAGCTGCTGAAAATCCGGTTCCAGCGCCGTCTCGATCTTTTCGATGCGTCGCACGGTGTCTTCGATCTCCCGTCTGTGACTGCGATTCCGCAGCGCCATCGTCGAGCCGGTGCCTGCAGCATTGCCCGCTGCCCGGACCTCGGTCAGGCCGCAATCCGGGATCAGGCCAGGCACCATCGCATATTTCGGATGGATGAACGAGACGAATGCGTTGGTCAGCCGAATGCCCCGACTGCCGTCACGCTGCTTTGGCCAGCTGAATGGCGCGAATGCCACCCGGAACCTCGTGCCCCTGCGTTATCGCCAAGCCGGCCTTTGCCCCGAAGCGGGCGGGACAAAGGACTGGCGGCGATTCTGTCCGGCGCGGCGGTCAGTTCCAGGGGTGGCGCGGCGGATGCGCGTCGTTCAGGTAGTAATTGCCGACGTGATAGAACTTCCAACGCACCGGATCATGCAGCGTATGTACGCGAGCATTGCGCCAATGCCGGTCCAGCCCGTGGCTTGCCAAGGTCGAGCGGGTGCCCGCCAGCTCGAACAGCTTGTTGGTGGCGTCGATGGCGATCTGGGTGGTCAGCACCTTGGCCTCGCCGGTGCGGATCGTCGCCTCGGACACGTTCTCCAGCGTCGGCTGGGCATAGCCACGGTCGATGGCGCGGCCGGCGATCTCCAGCAGCGCCTCGGCAGCATGCAGGCGGATCTTCAGGTCGCCGATGGCGGCGATGGTATAGGGGTCGTCGCTGGCGCGCTCGCGGCCGCTGTCCACCCAGGGCCGGCTGTGCGTGCGCACGAAGCGGATGGTTTCGTCGATGGCATTGCGGGCGATGCCTGCGTCGATGGCGGCCTGAATGATCTGCGAGACCGGCCCCTGCACCGAGGGCGCGGCCGCCTCGTCGCGCAGCTTGACGGCGCGTTCGCGCGGCACGCGCAGGTTCTCCAGCCGGACGCTGCCCGAGGCGGTGGTGCGCTGGCCAAAGCTGGACCAGTTGTTGGTGACGGTCAGGCCGGGCAATTCGCGTTCGGCAAAGACCAGATAGGCGCCGTCCTCGCCGATGGCGACGATGGGCACGATATGGGCCAGCAGCGCGCCGGTGGTGTAGAATTTCTCGCCGCTGACGATGGCGTCATTGCCCTGAAAGGTGACGCGGGTCTGGAAATCGGTGACGGTCTTGCCGCCCAGCTCCGAAAAGGCATTACCAAAGCGCAGCCCTTGCAGCGCCCAGTCAAAGACCCTGCGCTTTTGCTCTTCGGTGCCGTCCAGATCGACCACGTTCAGGATGGCGATATGGTTCTGGGCGATCTGCGCCACCGCCGGATCGCCCGAGGCCACGATCGAGATCACCCGCGCCAGCGTGGCATGCGACAGGCCCGGCCCGCCATAGGCGCGCGGCACGTTGATCGACCAGATGCCGCTTTGCGAATACAGGTCCAGCTCGCGCAGCGGCAGCAGCCCCTCGCGGTCGCGCAGCGCGGCACCTTGGGCGAAATCGGCGGCCAGTTCCTGTGCGATGCGGATGGCTTCGTCATCATCGGCAAGGATATGCGCCGGTTTCGCGGGCAGCGGCCGGGGCGGCACCGGGTCGGCGGAATTGACGCGCGGATGCGCCGAATGATCGATCGGATTGGGGGTTTGCGAGCCCATGGCAGGTCCTTTGTTGACGCGCCCGTCTGGGGCGGGGTTCGGGGGACAAGCCCCGTGCGGGGCATAGGCAAAGCCTTTCAGCGCGCCGGTCCTGCGGCAAGCCGCACCGGATTTTCTTCTGGGCCGGGCGGCGGTGGCGGCGTTCTCTCAAGCCATAGGGAAAGCACGGAAATCTTTTTGCCGGGCCGGCGGATAGCGCTGATTCGGTCTGCTGTTCGGCCATGGTCCGGCGGGGCCGTCGTGCCGGGCAAGGCATTGAAGGAAATGCGATTTCGGTGCAAAATATGGACGCGCAGCCTTACCCCCGACCTAGCCCGCCTCCGGGCCCAGCAGGATCAGCGCGGCGGCGCCAAAGGCCACGGCATCGGCGGCCTCGACATCGGGCAGCACCAGTTCTGGCCGCACGACCCTGCCGCCTTGGGTGGCCTCGGTCGCGCCCGGATCGACCCGCGCCCGCAGCGCCGCGCGCAGGGCTTGCGGCAGCGTGCCGCCGATGCAGACCGCCGCCGGGGCGATCATGGCAGTCACGACAAAGACCAGCCGCGCCACCTGCGGCACCGCGCGGTCGATCCATCGCCCGACCACCTCGGCCTCGGTGTCCAGATAGCTGGCCCAAGCAGCGGGATCACGGCCCTCGGGCGGTGGCGTGCGGGCGCCGGCGCGGCAGAAATCGGCAAGATCCTCGAACGAGGGGCGCGGCTGGCCGCGCGGGACCAGCGCCCCGAATTCGCCGGCATTGCCCCGCATCCCACGATACAGCGCCCCGTTCAGTACCAGCGCGCCGCCGATGCCCTCTGAGAGGTAAAGATAGGCAAAGTCCCGATGCCCCGCCGCATTGCCCAGCGACAGCTCGCCGATGGCGGCGGCATTGGCATCGTTTTCGACCCGCACCGGACAGCCAAGCGCCGCTTCCAGCGTATCGACGATGGCCGCGTCCCGCCATGAAGTGACCTCATCGGCCAGATCAAGGCCCCGGGTCGCGCCCTGAAACCGCGTTGGCAGGGCGACGCCCGCGCCGATCAGCGGCGCGCTTGCCCCGGCGCTGCGGCGCAATTCGGCGATGCCCGCCAGAATGGTGTCCAGAACCTGCGAAAAGCTGGAGAAATCGCCGGGAATGCGGGCCTCGGCCAGAATCTCGCCGCGGAAATCCAGCAGGCTCAGCGCCACGACATGGCGCGTGGCATGCACCCCCAGCGCCACGCCCACCGCGCCCGACAGCGTCAGGTCGATCTGCGGCGCCCCGCGCCCGCCATGGCGGCGACCACCCTCGCAGATCAGCTTTTCGGCCACCAGATCGCGGGTGATCACGCTCATGGCGGCGGGGGTGACGCCGCAGGCGGCCGCCAGCTCGGCCCGCGAGGCCGCGCCGCGCCGTCGCAATTCGCGCAGGACGGCCTGCTGCGTGCCGCCCAAAGATCCGATGAGACGTGGCATCTGTCCTCCTGTCCGGCGAGGCTGTCACAAGTCTGTTAATTAATCAAGTTAACTAAATAAGGAATCACCGAGTTCAGGACATCCTCATGACGACCTATCTTGCTGCACTTGCCACCACCTCGGCCCTGGCCCTGTCGACCGGCCTTGCCCATGCCGAAGACATCCGCATCCGCGTCTCGACCCTGTCCGAGGCCTCGGGCATGGGGCGGCTGACCAATCTTGAAGCGGCGGCCAATGTGATGAACGCTCAGTTCGCCGCCGCCGGCATCGACAAGACCGTGGTGGTCGAACTGGCCAGCAGCGGCGCCAAGGGCTGGGACGATCTGGCGCTGGAAAATCTCAAGGCGCTGGCCGTAGGGCAGGGGCCGGATGTCAGCGTTCTTGCCCATGAATGGGTCGGCCAATATGCCAAGGCCGGCTATGCCATGGACATGGGCCCGCAGATCGCCGCCAAGCCCTGGGTCTACGACGACATTCTGCCGGTCCTGTGGGACGCGGCCAAGGGGGCAGATGGCAAGATCTATGGCATCCCGCAAGACGCCGAGATCCGCATGTTCTTTTACAACAAGGACATGCTGCGCAAGATCGGCAAGGACGAGGCCTTTGTCGACGGCCTGCCCGCCGCGGTCGAGGCCGGCAGCTTTACGCTGGACGATCTGACCGCGCTGTCCAAGGAGGTCGTCGACGCCGGGGCCGCGCGCTATGGCATGCTGCATCGCCCCAATGTCGGCATCGACTATCTGATGGTGTTCCAGTCCTATGGCGTGCGCTTTCTTGACCCGCAGACCGGCAAGCTGGTCTTTCCCAAGGCTCAGATGAAGGCCGCGCTTGGCTGGTATGAACGCAATGCGCGTCAGGGCGTGACCCCGTCGGACAATACCGCCATGAGCTGGGATTCGATTCAGGGCGCGTTCAAGCAGGAACAGGCCTTTGTCTTTCATCAGGGCGTCTGGGCGGTCGCATGGCAGCTGGGCGAGGGCAAGGGCGCGACCTGGCCGACCGATGCCAAGGGCTATTTCGACAAGATCGGCTGGCTCCCCGCCCCGGCTGCCGAAAAGGGCGGCGCGCCGGTGAACCTGTCGTGTATACGGTGAACCCCAAGGGTGGGCACCCCGAGATCGCGGCCGATCTGGTCGCGCTGGCGACGCTGCCCTATTTCAACAACCAGCACGCGGTCGCTTCCTATCATACCGCGATCAGCCATGCGCAGACGGCGATGCCGGTCTATGCCGACAATTGGGTGTTGTCGACGGCCTCGAAGATGATGGACCGGGCGCAATTCGTGCCCAACCACACCGAATTCGGCAGCTATAACAAGATCCTGTTCAACGGGCTGCAAGCGGTCGAAACCGGGCGCATGACGGCGGCCGAGGCGGTGGAGTTCATCGCCGACGAACTCGACATGCAATTCGGTGACAAGGTCGAGATCATCGACACCGCCACGAACTGAACCTCTTTCCTCAAGGCTGTCCGCGCGCTGGCGCGGGCGGCCATTGCCATTTTCGGACCTGTCATGCCCAGCCAGATCTTCAGGCAAAGATCGCCCGCCCGCCCAATCCGCGGCCCGAGGCATCCGCGATGTGGTCCTGCCCGGCGATCTGACCGATGACGGCCAGCCCGGCGCCTATGACGCCTTTGCGCGGATCGTGGCGCCGCATGCGGCGGCCGGGATGCGGTTCTATGCCACCTTCGGCAATCACGATGCCTTTGGCCCGACGCGGCGCAGCCTTGGCAAGCGCCTGACCGCAGGCGCGGGTCAGCCCGTCCGCCTGCGCCGGCAGGTGGGCCTGTCGACGCCCGAGGCCTTGATGCGGCTTGGCGATCATGGCCTGATGCCGCCCGCCGGGACGTCGCTTTGGGAAACACCCTTTGGCCGCGATCCCGATCCCGCCCGTCGCCGCGATGCCATGGGCCTGATCGACGCCTCATACCTGACCGAGCCCTGTCCGGGTCTGTGGTTGCTGATGCTGGACGCCAATATCTTTGCGCGGCGCGGGGCGCGCTGGTCCTTGCAGGCCGATGGCGCATGGGATCACGCCCTTGCCGCGCGGCCCTATCTGGAACGCTGGACCGGCGATTGCGTCGCACGCGCCCGTCAGGCGGGCAAGGCGATCGTCGCCGTGTCGCATTACCCGATGGTCGCCAGCGCCCCGCCCGCGATCCTGCCACCGGCCGAGCGGCTGCGTTGGGCGCAGCGCATGCCCTTGGCCGCCACCGCGCAGCGGCTGGCTGCGACCGGGATCACGCTGCATGTGAACGGCCATATGCATGCCCCCGCCGAAAGCCGCTGCCAGGGCCTGCGCAATGTGACCCTGCCCTCGCCGGTGGCGGCGCCGGGTGGCTATGCCATCATCGGGGTCGAGCAGGGCGCCGCCGTGATCGCGCATATCCCGCAACCGCCCACGCCGGATTTCGACCTTGCCCGCGACGTCTATGCCGCCGCCCCCGAAGCCGCCGCGCTTTGGCAGGGCGTCCGGACCTATGGCGATTTCCTCGACCTCTGCCTTGCGCAGCGGTTCCGCTAGGGAGGCACGCCCAGCGTCATGCGTCCGCAGCCGTGAAGCAGGCCTGCGCAAATCTAGTTGTAAATTCTGAAATACATCTGTATTAGCTTCAGGCAAGCGCGATACCGGAGGGGTGCCGACGCTGAGGTGGACGGCCTGCTGGCCGCTCATGTGCTTGGAGGAGTATTCATGAAGAAACTGACCACGCTTCTGGCGGGGATTGCGCTTGCGCTGCCGTTGGCGGTGCAGGCTGCGGACGCGCCCGGCACCGCCAAAAAGGAATCCTATCGCTTTCTGATCGTGCCCAAGGTGGTGCATCCCTGGTTCGACAAGGTGAACGACGGGGCCCAGATGGCGGCGGCTGCGCTGAAGGCACAGACCGGCGCCGATGTCGAAATCGTCTATTCCGCGCCGCAGACCGCCGATGTGGTGCAGCAGGTGCAGATCGTCGAAAGCGCCATCTCGACCCGTCCCGACGGCATTGCCATCGACCTGCTGGACCCCGCCGGCAACCGCGCCTCGCTGGAGGCCGCGCAGCAGCAGGGCATTCCGCTGGCGATCTTTGACTCGATCCCGCCCGAAGGCATGGCCATCCCCTATATCGGCTCGGATTTCTGCGAACAGGCCAAGATCGCCTCGCGCCGGCTGGTCGAGGTTCTGGGCGGTGAAGGCGAGGTCGCGATCATGATGGGCGTGCCCACCGCGCCCAACCACGCCATCCGCGCCGACTGCCACCGTCAGGTCTTTGCCGAACATCCCGGCATCAAGGTCGTGGCCGAGGGCATCGACAACGACAGCATCGAAACCGCGCAGCAGCAGGCTGCCGCGATCATGCAGGCCAACCCGAACCTCAAGGGCTGGGTCGCCTCGGATGCCGCCGGTCCCATCGGCATCGGTCAGGCCATCGTCGAGGCCGGCAAACAGGGCAAGGTCACGCTGGTCGGTCTTGATAACCTGCCCGAGATGCTGGACATGATCCGCAACGGCGTCGCCGACAGCTCGTCCGCCTCGCAGCCGGAACTGCAGGGCTACTGGTCGGTGATGCTGCTTTGGGCGCAGGCCACCGGCGCCCCTGTCCCGCAATATCTGGACACCGGCAATGCCTTCCTGACCAAGGAAACCCTGGGCAATTGATTGCCTCTGCCGGCCCGGCGCAACCTGCGTCCGGGCCGGCCTTTCCCCGATCTGCGAGGCGAATGATGGCCTATCTGGAGGTGCGTGGCGTCGGGCGGGATTTTCCCGGCGTGACCGCGCTCAACAATGTCGATCTGTCGGTGGAACTGGGGCGCACCCATATCCTTGCCGGCGAGAACGGCGCCGGGAAATCGACGCTGGTCAAGATCCTGACCGGCGCGGACCGCGCCTCGCGCGGGTCGATTCTGATCGACGGGCAGTACCCGCTGGAACACCCCGATCTGTTTCGCAAGATCGCCTATGTGCCGCAGGAGCTGTCGCTGTTTCCTGATGTCAGCGTGGCCGAAAACCTGTTCATGCCCTTTGACCGCACCGGCCATGGCGGGCTGGTGAACGGCCGCCGCCTGCGGGCCGAGGCGCAGGACTATCTGGATCGCTTTGGCATCGAAGCGCGGCCGGGTGATCTGGTGCGGCATATCTCGGTGCCCGACCAGCAGCTTTTGCAGATCGCGCGGGCCTCGACCAACAAGGACATGAAGGTTCTGATCCTTGACGAGCCGACCTCGGCCCTGACCGCGCGCGAGGTCGAGCGGGTGTTCCGGGTGATCCGCAGCTTTCTGGACCGCGACCATGCCATCGTCTTCATCTCGCACAAGATGGAGGAAGTGTTCGAGATCGGCGACGACTACAGCGTGCTGCGCAATGGCGAGCTGGTCGAAGCGGGCCGCATCGACCGGATCGACGAGCCGGGGCTGATCCGGGCCATGTCTGGCCGTGCCGTGCAGATCGACGAACATTTCCGCCCCGATGCCGAGCCCGGCGACACGCTGATGCAGGTCGAGAACCTGTCCGGCCCGATGTTCCACGATGTCTCGTTCAAACTGAAACGCGGCGAGATTCTGGGCTTTGCCGGGCTGGTCGGCGCGGGCCGGTCCGAACTGATGCAGACCATCTTCGGTTTTCGCAAGGCCGCAGGCGGGCGGGTCCGCGTTATGGGGCAGGACTGGCGGCTGAACGATCCCGCAGCCTCGGTCAAGGCCGGGATGCTCTATCTGTCCGAAGAGCGCAAACACCATGGCATCTTTCCGCTGCTGTCGCTGCGCGAGAACATCGGCATTTCGGTGCTGTCGCTGACCTCCGGCGCCGCCGGGATCGACTTTGGCAAGGAGCGCGGCATCGTCGGGCAGGTGATCGCCGATTACGGCATCCGGGCCTCGGGGCCGGGCCAGCGCATCTCGACCCTGTCGGGCGGCAACCAGCAAAAGGCGATCATCGGCCGCGCCATGGCGACATCGCCGCGCATCCTGATCTTTGACGAGCCGACCAAGGGCATCGACATCCGCACCAAGGCCGAGATCTATCGCATCATGAAGTCGCTGGCCGAGGCCGGCGTCGGCATCATCCTGATCTCGTCCGAAATGACCGAGCTGCGCCGCTGCGCCAGCCGGATCCTGACCATGCATGGCGGTCGCCTGACCGGCGATTTCGACGCCGCCACGACCGATACGGAAACACTGGTGGGAGCGATCTTTGCCTCGGCGCCCGGCTCCCGCCCCGAGGGGGAGGCTTCCCATGTCTGACATTCCCGGCACCGCGCCCCGGCGCTCGATCCTGGGGATTTTCCTGCGCAACCCGCTGGCCGGCGTCTTTGTGGCGCTGGTGGCGATCTTTGTCGTCTCGGCGCTGGTTTCGCCCTATTTCCTGACTGGCTACAATATGTCGGTGATCGCGCGCGGGCTGGCCTTTGTCGGGCTGATCACCGTCGCGCAATCCTCGCTGATGATCCTGGGCGAACTTGACCTGTCGCTGGGGGTGATCGGCGGGCTGTGCGGCGTCGTTTCGGGGATGCTGATGATCAAGGCCGGACTGCCGCCGGTGGCGGCGCTGGCTTTGGCGCTGGCCCTTGGTCTGGCGCTGGGGTTTCTGAACGGACTTCTGGTGACCGCGCTGGGGCTGCATTCACTGGTGCTGACCATCGGCATGGCCGGGATCTATGGCGGGGCGATCCTTGTTCTGACCAAGGGCGTCGCCATCACCGGCATTCCGCAATCGATCCAGTTTCTGGGCCGCGGCGATTTCCTTGGCATCCCCGTGCCCTTCCTGATCATGCTGGCCGTGCTGGCGCTGGCGCTGTTCGTCACGCTGAAAACGCCGATGGGCCGCTATATCTATGCCATCGGCAACAATGCGGCGGCGGCGCGGATGCTGGGCATCCGGGTCGATCGCATCCGGCTGATGGTGTTCACGCTGGCCGGGTTCCTGTCGGCGCTGGCCGGGCTTTTGATGGTGGCGCGGCTGGGCACGGCCCAACCTTCGATCGGCCAGACTTGGGTGCTGGCGCCGATCGCGGCGGCGGTCATCGGCGGGGTTGCGACCACCGGCGGCGTCGGCTCGCCGCTGGGGGCGATCTTTGGCGCCGGCATCATCGCCATCATCGAAAACATCATCGTCCTTTACGGGGTTTCGCCCTATTGGCAGGGCGTCGTCTCGGGGTTGATCGTGGTGCTTGCCATCTCGTTCGATGCCCTGTCGCGCCGCTATCTGCGCCGCGAAACCGCCTGATCCACGGAAAGCCTTCAGCATGACCAAAACCAAGAAACTCATCAACGCGCCCGAAACGATCATCAGCGAAATGATCGCGGGCATGGTCGGCGCGCATCCCGACATCCTGACGGTCGAGGGCGCCACCGGCCGGGCGGTGGTCGCCGTGGACGGGCCGCGCGACGGCAAGGTCGGCGTCGTGGTCGGCGGCGGCTCGGGGCACGAGCCCGCCTTTGCCGGCTATGTCGGGCGCGGCCTGGCCGATGCGGCGGCAGTGGGCAATATCTTTGCCTCGCCGTCGCCCGAGCATATCGCCGAGGCGGCCCGCGCTGCGGATGGCGGTGCGGGCGTGGTGCTGCTTTACGGCAATTACACCGGCGACGTGCTGAACTTTACCATGGCGGCCGAGATGCTGGCCGATGAGGGCATCGCCGTGCGCCATGTGGCCGTGGCCGATGACGTCGCCTCGGCCCCGGCCGCGCGGCGCAATGAACGGCGCGGCATCGCCGGGGATTTCTTCGTCTTCAAGATCGCCGGGGCCGCCGCCGATCTGGGCGAGCCGCTGGCCCGCGTCGAGGCTTTGGCGCAAAAGGCCAATGCCGCCACGCTGTCGATGGGTGTCGCGCTGAGCCCCTGCTCGCTGCCCCAGACCGGCAAGCCGAATTTCGAGATCGGCGATGACGAGATGGAAATCGGCATGGGCCTGCATGGCGAGCCGGGCGTGCGCCGCGAAAAGCTGGCCAGCGCCGATACCATCACCGATGCGCTGATGCAGGCGATTCTGGCCGAGCTGGGCGCAGGGCAGGGCGACCGGGTCGCGGTTCTGGTCAACGGGCTTGGCGCCACCTCGCCGGTCGAGCTGTATATCGTCTTCAACCGGGTCAAGCAGATCCTGGACGGGCATGGCATTGCCGTGCACCGCTCCTGGGTCGGGGAATATGCCACTTCGCTGGAAATGGCGGGGGCCTCGATCACGCTGATCCGGCTGGATGCCGAGCTGACCATGCTGCTGGACCATCCTTGTCATACCGTGGCGCTGACCCAAGGCGCGGTCAAAGGCGGCAGCCCGGCCGCCGGCGCGCGCAGCAACCGCCGTCAGACGCCGCAGGTCGAGGCGGCCAGCGCCGCCCCGGCCGTGGCGCTGAAGTCCGACGGTGCCATCACGCCGCAGATCTTTCGCCAGATGATGCGCCGCGCCGGTGACGAGATCATCGCCGAACGCGACTGGCTGTCCGAGCTGGACGGGGTGATCGGCGACGGTGACCATGGCGTGACCATGGAAATCGGCTGGAAGGCGGTGCAGGGTGCGCTGAACAACGCCCCGGCTGACGAGACCATCGAGGCCAGCTGCAAGCGCATGGCCAAGGCTTTCCTTGATGCCGTCGGCGCCTCGTCGGGGCCGCTTTACGCCACCGCCTTCCTGCGCGCCGGTGCCGCGGTCAGCGACCGGCTGAATCTGGATGCCGGGGCACTGGTGGACTGGCTGGCGGGGGCGCTGCAGGGCATCCGCGACCGGGGCCGAGCCGAGCCGGGCGACAAGACCATGATCGACGCCTGGGTGCCCGCAGTCGAGGCGGCGCGGGCCGCCGTCTCGGGCGGTGCGGTTGCGGTGATCGGCGCGGCCCGTGACGGTGCCGAGCGCGGCATGCAGGCCACGGCGGCGATGGAGGCGCGGCGTGGCCGCTCGGCCAAGCTTGGCGCGCGCTCGGTCGGTCATATCGACGCGGGCGCGGCTTCGACCTTTACCATCCTGCGCGCGATGGCGGCGGCGCTGGACGAGGCGCTGTAAGGTCTCGACCGGACCGGGCCGCCGCTAGCGCGGCCCGGCCAGCAATGCGCGGGCCACGGCCTCATTCGTGACCAGCCGGTTGACAAAGCCGCCGCGCAGCACGGCGCGGATGATCTGGACCTTGTCGATCCCGCCCGAGACCAGCATCGACATCGGCTTCAGCTTCAGCTTGTCGGGGCTGAGCGCGATGATCGACTCGTTGAGGAAATGGTCGATGGGCCGGCCAAAGGCGTCCAGAAAGCAGCCAAGGAACTCGCCCACCGCGCCGCGTTTGACCAGTTCGTCCAGATGGTCCTTGACCACGCGGATCTGGGTCAGGGCCGCGCCCTCGGCCAGATTGCCGCAAGAGGTGATGCCCAGATCGGCGATCTCGGTGCGCGCCATCACATCGGTCAGCTCGTCGATCATCAACAGCGTCTCGCGGCTTTGCGGCGAGGCGCAATAGATCGGCGCGGTCAGATAGTGGCATTCGACCCCCAGCGCCCGGGCAAGGCTGGTCGCGACCTCGAAGGTGTTGGTCCCGGACGAACGCGTTACCCCGCCGGTCAGCCCCACCACCCAGCTTTCCGGCATCGGTCGCGCGCTCAGGCCGCGCACCGCAAAGCTGAGCGTGCTGCCCGAGGCGATGCCGATGCCCAGATCCTTGCCTTCGACCAGCGCGGCGGCCATGCTGCCCGCGACCTCGCCGATCACCCGCTTCTGGTCAAGACCATGGGCCACATCGGGCACGATGGCGACATCGGCCAGGCCGTAGCGCGCCGCGACCTGATCGGCCAGCACGATGCATTCGGTCAGGGGCAGCGCCACCTCGATGCGGACGGCGCCCTCTTCGCGCACCTGACCGATGATCTTGTTGACGCGCAGCCGGGTCATCTGCAGCTGCACCGCGATTTCCTGCTGCGTCAGCCCGCCGACGAAATAGAGCCAGGCCACGCGCGCCCGTTCCAGTTCCGCCAGCAGCGTGTTGCCAGGATTGTCCATGCGGTGCGCACCTTTCCCGTGACCGGTTCGGCATCATTATGATGCCGGTCACCGCAGGGCAACAGCGCGGGGCCGGGATCGGAGAGGCTGGGGGCTGACCAGGGCTCATTGGTGCCACCCCTTGACGAATTGCCCCGATATGTCGGCCCGTTCAGTCGATTGCAGCGGCCCGGAGCAGGTTTTCGACATTGCGCAGCGCCAGCGTCAAAGGCCGGGTGCTGCCCTCGACCGAGGCCAGAACCGAAGCCCCCTCATAAAGGATCGCAACTACCCCTGCGAGGTTTCCTGTCGGATCCTTCTCCGCACCGATCGCCGTGGCGAACAGCGCGCGGGTGGCGCGTTTGTGCTGCCGTGTCAGCTCTGCAATGCGATCATCCTGCGGGTATTCCGTCATCGCCAGCAGGAACGGGCATCCCCGGAACCCCGGTTGCATCGCCAGATGGCCAAGTTCAAGGAAAAGCACCCCGACCCGGTCCAGCGCGGTGGCAGGCGCCCGTTCGACCGTCGCACGCATGGATGCCATGACATCGGCCTGACGCTGTTCCAGACAGGCAAGGATAAGATCATCCTTGTTGGCAAAGTATCGGTAGAGCGTGGCCTTGGCCACACCTGCCTCGCTTGCGACGCGGTCCACGCCCACGGTTCGCAGACCCTCGGCATAGAACAGGCGTGCTGCCACCCTGACAAGATTTGCGCGCAGATCCTGCGCGGACGCTTCGCCTGCGACGTCCAAGATCATCCCCCGTATCCCCGAACAAGACAGATCGGTCTTAGCACAGAGCGAAACTTATGGAAATTGAAAGATTTCATGCGGAATCCGCTGAGACGCGCGAGGATTTCGCGTCTTAGGGTGCTGTCGTGGGTGGTGGTGAGACTGTTGGGTATCGTTCCTGAGTTTGCGATGGGCGTAGGTATCGCCGGTGTTCAAGATAAGATTTTAAATACAAATAAATACACAGAGGCTTCGGTCATTTTTAGACCGAAGTTAAAGAACGTATGGCGCCAAGAGCGGCTCAGAAACAGAACCATATAGCTGCAAACCTATAAAAAATTGGCAGCCCATTTCCTTGCTGAAATCGAGATCGCCGATCTAATATCCCGCACAGTTTAGTCGAGTTTAAATTGCTACCCGCTGGGTGGCAGCATCGGGAGCCCGCGCTTGAAACATAACGACCAACGCAGCCTCATGAAGGCTTTGTTCGCCACATCGGTCATCGCGCTGACCCCGATCAGCGCAATGGCCGAGGGCGATCTGACCGTCGGCCTTTCCGCCATCGCAACCCGTCTGGACGCACAGCAGCTGGTCACCGGATCGGCGGATGCGATTGCCAGTTCGTTGATCTATGACACGCTGGTGATCCGCGATGCGAAGGGCGCATTCCGCCCCGGTGTCGCCGAGACTTGGGAGGTCGCCCCCGATGGCAAGAGCCTGCGATTCACCATTCGCGACGGCGCCACCTTCCACGACGGCACCCCGATCACCGCCGCCGCCGTCAAGGCGCTGTTCGACTCGACGCTCGATCCAGCCAACAACTCCTTGGGCAGCGGCGCCTACAAGCCCTATGTCGACGGTGTGGCATTGGCGGGTGACCGCACTGTCGTCTTTACGCTGAAATATCCCTATGCTGCGGCGCTTGCGCTTTTCGCCATCCCGTCGGGTGGCATCCAGAGCCCGGGCAGCCTTGGCGCGCAGAAACTGAACGAAGCCAAGGCGGTGGTTGGTAGCGGACCCTATCGTGTGGCCGATTGGGTGCCCGGCGATTCCCTGACGCTGGAGGCGAACCCCGACTACTGGGGCGCAAAACCCGCCTTCGACCACATCATCCTGCGTGAGATCCCCGAGAATGAATCCCGCCTGCTGGCGCTGGAAACCGGTGAGGTCGGGGTGATCAACAACGTCCCCGCCACGAGTCTGCCCACATTGCAGGATACGCCCGGCGTTCAGGTGCAAACCTTTCCTTCGACCCGGATCCAATATCTGGGCTTCAATACCAAGATACCGCTGCTGTCCGACAAACGTGTCCGTCAGGCGCTGAACTACGCCATCGACCGGGACGCGGTCGTCAATACCATCCTCGCCGGGGTTGCGAACCCCGCGACCTCGTTTGTGTCCAGCAATGCCTGGGGCCATGCAGATGTGGGCACATATCCTTACGACCCGGACAAAGCCCGCGCGCTTTTGCAAGAGGCGGGCGTGGCGGCAGGCTCGAAGCTGGAACTTGCGGTGCCCGAGGCCTATCTGCCCGGCGGGCGCCAGATCGGCGAGCTGCTGCAGGCGAATTTCAATGCCATCGGGCTGGATACCACCATCAACCGCTATGAGTGGAGCACATTTCAGGGCGTGATGGAGGCCCACAAGGGCTATGAGGCCTATCTGCTGGGCTGGGCCAGTGTCACCGGCGATGCCGACCGTTCGCTTACGCCATTCTCGGCGCTTGGGATCACGGTGAACTTTGCCAATTACGACAATCCGCAGGTCTTTGACTGGGTGAAAGAGGCCGCAGGCCAGACCGATCCCGCTCTGCGCAAGGCCATCTATCGCAAGGTGCAAGAGCAGCTGAAGGAAGACGCCCCATGGGCGCCACTTGCCGAGATCCGCTATGCGATCGGCACCGCTGCGGGGCTGTCGGGGGTGTTCGTCGACCACAACGGCGTGTTGGTCCTGCGCGACGCGATACAGGCGGCGCCATGATCGGCAATGTCATCGGCCGTCTGCTGCAGGTCTTGCCCACGCTTTTCGGGGTGCTGGTGCTGGTCTTTGCCATGACGCATGTCCTGCCCGGGGATCCGGCGCGGCTGATCGCCGGGCCAGAGGCGACCGATGCCGAGGTCGCGGGCCTGCGCGCCGATCTGGGGCTGGACCAGCCGGTTGGCGCGCAATTCATCACCTATCTGAGCAACCTGTCGCGGGGCGAGATGGGGCGGTCGCTGCATTCGAACCGCCCCGTTGTGGATGAGCTGGCGGCCCGGCTGCCCCGGACCCTGATCCTGACCGGCCTTGCGCTGGCGATCATGATCTCACTGGGGCTGGCGGCGGGGATAATCTCGGCCATCAAGCCAGATAGCCTGCGCGATCATCTGCTGACCGGGCTGTCGCTGACCGGGATTTCCGTGCCGCTGTTCTGGTTGGGGCTGATGCTGGTTCTGGTGTTTTCCTATCATCTGCGCTGGCTGCCGACCGGGGGCACGTCCAGCCTCAGGGGTTATATCCTGCCTGCGGTCACGCTGGGGCTGGGGGCGGCGGCGATGCTGGCGCGGCTGATGCGGTCCTCGCTTCTGGACATCATCCATCAGGACTATATCCGCACGGCGCGCGCCAAAGGCGCAAGGGAAGCTGTGGTGATCGGCCGCCATGCCCTGCGCAATGCGCTGATCCCTGCCGTCACGCTGATCGGGCTGGAGGCCGGTATCCTGCTGGGCGGCGCGGTGATCGTCGAGACGATCTTTTCGATCAATGGCATCGGGCGCTATCTGGTCCAGTCGATCCAGTATCGCGACTATCCCGCCACGCAAGGCGCGGTGCTGGTGATCGCCGTCATCTTCATCACGGTCAATTTGTTGACCGATCTCAGCTATGGTCTGCTTGATCCCCGGCAGCGCAGGGGGGCGGCATGAGCCTTATGCGCCTTGACCCGGCCCGTGGGCGGATCGCGGGCTTTGCCTTGCCGCGCCTGCCGAGGTTTCGGGCCCTGCGCAACTGGAGGGTCAGCCTTGGCGGCGCGATCCTGCTGGTGGTGCTGGTCTCCAGCCTGCTTGCCCCGTGGATCAGCCCCTTTGATCCCTATGCGCAGGACCTGAAGGCGGCGCTGCTGCCGCCGGGGGGATCGCATCTTCTTGGCACCGATGAATTCGGGCGCGACCTGCTGTCGCGGCTGATCTGGGGCGGGCGCATCGCGCTGCTGGTGGCCGCGGTCTCGGTTGTCGTCAGCCTGATCGCCGGGCTGTTTCTTGGTCTGGTCGCGGGCTATTTCGGCGGCTGGCTTGACGCCTTGATCATGCGGGGCGTCGATATCCTGCTGGCCTTTCCGAATTTCCTGCTGGCGATTGCCATGGTGGCGATCCTGGGCCCGGGGCTGGCCAATATGCTGGTGGCCATCGCGATCTTTGGCATTCCGGGCTTCGTCCGGCTTTATCGCGCCGAAGTGCTGACCTTGAAAGGGGCAGATTATGTCGAGGCCGCCCGCAGCATGGGCGCGGGGCCCTGGCAGGTCATCCGCCGTCATATCCTGCCAAATTCGATCCCGCTGGTCATCGTGCTGTGCAGCCTGCGCGCGGCGACCGCGATCCTTGTCGCGTCGGGGCTGAGCTTTCTGGGGTTGGGGGTCGAGCCGCCGCTGCCCGATTGGGGCGCGATGCTGACCAACGGCCGGGAATATCTGCGCGTGGCCCCGCATCTGACCACCGTTCCGGGCCTTGCCATCATGGCCTTGGTCTTTGCCTTCAACATTTTCGGCGACGGGCTGCGCGACATCCTCGACCCGCGAAGGAAACACTGAAATGTCCTGCCCTGCACCCATTGCGGCCCTGGCGCCCGATCTGCTGACCATTCGCAACCTGCGGGTGCATTTCCCCGGCCAGACGGGCGAGGTGCTGGCCGTCGATGGCGTGGACCTGACCCTGCGCGCGGGCGAAATCGTCGGGCTGGTGGGCGAATCCGGCAGCGGCAAAAGCGTGACGGCGATGTCGATCTTGCGGCTGGTGCCGGGCGCGCGCAGCAGCGGCCAGATTGCCCTTGAGGGGCGGGATCTGATCGGCCTTGGCGCGGCAGAGATGCGCGCCTTGCGGGGCGACCGGATCGGCATGGTGTTCCAGAACCCGATGACCTCGTTGAACCCGGCCTATACCATCGGCAACCAGCTGATCGAGGCGGTCCGGTTGCACCGCCCGCTTGGCCGGGGGGCTGCGCGTAAACTGGCGCTGACCCGGCTGGCCGAGGTTGGGCTGACCGATGCCGCGCGGGTCTTCACCTCTTATCCGCATGAGCTTTCTGGCGGCATGCGCCAGCGGGCGATGATCGCCATGGCGATGATCTGCGCGCCTGCCTTGTTGATCGCTGACGAGCCGACAACTGCATTGGGTGTGACGACACAGGCACAGATTCTGCATCTGCTGGACCGGCTGCGCCGTGAACATGGCACCGCGATCCTGCTGATCACCCATGATCTGGCTGTGGTGGCCGCAATCTGCGACCGGGTGGCCGTGATGTATGCGGGATCGGTGGTCGAGGAGGCCCCGTCCGACGATCTGATCGACCGGCCCCGCCACCCCTATACCCGGGCGTTGATCGAGGCGATCCCCTCGGAAACGGGCGACCGTCGCCGTCTTTATTCGATCCCCGGCGCGGCATTGATGCGGCCCGACGCCCAAGCCTGCGCTTTTGCCCCCCGCTGCGCCACCGCGAGCGAGCGATGCCGCGCGGCTCGTCCGCCGCTGATCACATCGGGCGCGCGTGGCTTGCGATGCTGGCACCCGCTGGAGGTCTCGCCATGACCGAACCCCTGTTGCGGATCAAGGGGTTGGTCAAGCACTACCCCGGCCGCCGTCGGCTGTTCGGGCCCCGCCCGGCCCCCACCCGCGCCATCGACGGCATCAGCTTTGACATCCACGCCGGCGAGACGCTGGGTCTGGTCGGCGAAAGCGGCTGCGGAAAATCCACCACCGGGCGGGCGATTCTGCAACTGGTGCGCCCGACCGCCGGGCAGGTGCGCTATCGCCATCAGGATCTGACTGCCCTGCCTGCCGCGCAGATGCGTGATCTGCGCCGCGAGATGCAGATGATCTTTCAGGATCCTTATTCCTCGCTCGACCCGCGGATGCGGGTGGCCGATCTGATCGCAGAGCCGCTGGACATCCACGGCATCGCGCGCGGGCCTGCCCGCCGGGAAAAGGTGGCCGAGCTTCTGGATGCCGTGGGCCTGCCGGCCAGCGCCTTGAGCCGGTATCCGCATGAGTTTTCGGGCGGCCAGCGTCAGCGCATCGGCATCGCCCGCGCGCTGGCTTTGTCGCCGAAATTCATCGTGGCGGACGAGGCCGTCTCGGCGCTTGACGTGTCGATCCAGGCGCAGGTGATCAACCTGATGCAGGATCTGCAGGACCGGCTGGGGCTGACCTATCTGTTCATCTCGCACAATCTGAATGTGGTGCGCCATATCAGCGACCGGGTCGGTGTGATGTATCTGGGCCAGTTGGTCGAGATCGGCACCAGCCGCGATGTCTTTGCCCGGCCCCTGCATCCCTACACCCGGGCGCTGATCGACGCGGCGCCCTCATTGAACGCCCGCCGCAGGGAACGGGTGATCCTGCAGGGCGAGGTTCCGAAAGCCGGCGTGCCGCGGGGCTGCATCTTTCGCAGTCGCTGCCCCGAGGCCCGCGCCCTTTGCGCAACCGACCGGCCCCAGCCCCGCGAGGCCGATGGCCGTCTGGTTGCCTGCCACAATATCTCCTGATCCAGCAAAGAAAGATCCGATCCCGTGACCCAGACCGACACCAACGCAGACCAGCCGCTGGCCACCCTGCTTGAGACCCTGGCCCGCATTGCCCCGCGCTCGGACGAAACCGGCGTGACCGATCCCGCCTCGATCACCGCACTGCGGGAAAGCGGCGTGCTGAATGCAAGCCTGCCGGTGGAATTGGGCGGTCAGGGCCAAAGCCCCGAGGCCATTCGCCACCTGCTGGAACAGATCGGCCGGGCCGATGCCTCGATCGGGATCATCTATTTCCAGCATCTGCTGGTGATCGACAATCTGCTGCGCTGGGGGTCCGAGGCGCAGAAGGCGGCCTATCTGCGGCGTCTGGCCAGCGGTGAGTTCCTTGCGGCTGCGGCATGGTCGGAATCGGGGGCAAACCGTCCCACGATTGCCGAACCCCATCCGGCCGGCGGCTACGTGCTGACCGGCCTGAAGACCTATACGACCGGGGCGGGGCTGGCCGATCTGTATCTTTTGCCCGCCGAGGTGCGCGAGGCCGGAAATGTCGTCCCCGCCACGCCCAGCCAGACCTTTTTCCTGTTGCAGCGCGAACATATCCATATTCCTGAACAGATCGGCTACAGCCTGTCAGGGATGCGCGGATCGTCGACCGGCTGGATCGAGCTGAAAGGCGCGCATGTGCCCGAGACGGCGGTATTCGGTGCGGTCGGCGGCGCGGGCGCGATCAAGGGCAATCTGTGGCGCAGCGGGCAATCGCTGGGGGCGGTGGCGCTTGGCATCTCGCGCGCGGCCTTTGCGCTTTTCAAGGCGCATGTAAAGGCCCGCGGCCTTGAGAGCAGTTCCGCCATCCGGGTCAAACTGACCGAGCTTGACACCAGGATCCATGCCATTGCCGCTTTTGTGACCCTTGCCGCGCGCGGCGATGCTCCGGCGCAGGAACTGCCCGCCATCGTGAGCGAGGCCAAGATATTTGCCTCCGAAACCGCCGAGGTGATCTGCCGCGAGGTGCAGCAACAGATCGGCAGCTTCTCCTACACTCGCGGCGCCGAGATCGAGCGGCTGTGGCGCGACGCGCGCGGTATCGCGCTGATGGGGCCTGCGAACCATCTCATGGCTGAAATGCTGGGCAGCCAGCTGGCGGCGGGTTGAAGGATCGCGCCCATGCCCAGCCCGCGCAAACAGATGCACCTGAACCTGTTTCTGAACAATTTCGGCGGCCATCCCGCCGGGCCATGGCTGCCGGAGACCGACCGGCGGCGGGTGACCGACATCACCTATTGGCAAAACATCGCCCGCAAGGCCGAAGCCGCGCGGCTGGATGCCATCTTCATGGCGGGGGCGGTGGGCCATGTGCAGCAGCCAAAGATGAACCCGCTGATCGGGATGGACATGCTGCTGATGCTGGCGGCGCTGGCCGGCGTGACCAGCCGCATCGGGTTGATCTCGACCCTGTCGACCACCTTCAACGAGCCCTGGCAGGCGGCGCGGCAATTCGCGACGCTGGACCATATCAGCCAGGGTCGCGCGGGCTGGAATATCGTCACCTCGACCAGCGAGAACGAGGCGCAGAACTTTGGCCTTGACCGGCTGCCCGATCACGCCGCGCGCTATGATCGGGCGCGTGAGTTTCTGGAGGTGACCTTCCAGCTTTGGGACAGCTATGATGCCGATGCGCTTCTGCGCGGCAAGGAACAGGGCTGGATGGTCGCCTCTGACAGCGTCCGCGCCATCGACCACCGGGGGCCGTGGTTCAAGGTCAAGGGACCGGCGATCCTGCCCGCATCACCCCAGCATTACCCGGTGCTGTCGCAGGCGGGCGCCTCCGAGGCGGGTCTGGATTTCGCCGCCCGCTGGTCGGAATTGATCTATGCCGGCGCGATCTCGCTGCCAGAAGGGCAGGCCTATGCCGCCAATATCCGCGAGCGGCTGCTGCGGATTGGCCGCGCCCCCGATGCGGTCAAGATCCTGCCGAACCTGATCCCGGTCATCGGCCGGACCGAGGCCGAGGCGCGCGCCAAAGAGGACTACCTCAACAGCCATATCCACCCCGAAACCGGACTGGAACGCATCCGCGAGCTGTTGAAGATCGATCTGTCCGGGTTGCCGGATGACGCACCGATCCCGGCCTTCCCCTCGCTTGACCAGATCAACGGCCATCGCGGCCATTACCAGCGAGTGGCGGATTACATTCATCAAAACCGTCCCACGGTGCGGCAACTGATCGAATGGGTCGCGCCATCGGGGCGCAAGATCGTGCGCGGCACGCCTGCGGAACTGGCCGATATGATGGAGGAATGGGTGCAGGCAGGGGCCTGCGACGGGTTCAACGTCAACCCCTCGCATTTCTCGGGCGGGTTCGATGATTTTACCGAGCTTCTGGTGCCGGAACTGCAACGCCGGGGCAGCTTCCGCCGGGACTATGCCGAGGGCACCCTGCGCGCACGCTTTGGCACCACGCCACCGTCCGCCAGCCTGCCGGTGCTGGAGGCGGCACAATGAGCAACCCTCGCCAGATGCATCTCAACATCTTCCTGCGCGCCTTTGGCGGACATATGGGTGCTGGCCGCCTGCCGGGGGTGAACCCCTATGACACGGTGGACCCGGATTATCATATCCGTTTCGCCCAACGGGCCGAGGCCGCGCGGTTCGATGCGATCTTCACCGCCAGCGCCTCCGGATTTCTGGAGGACATCCGCCGCACCACCTTCTTTGGGCTGGACACCACCGCGCTGCAGTCGGCCTTGGCGATGGTCACGCGGCAGATCGGGCTGATCTCGACCGTCTCGACCACCTTCACCGAGCCTTTCGTGACCGCGCGCCAATTGGCCACGCTGGATCATCTGAGCAAGGGGCGCGCGGGCTGGAACATCGTCACCTCTTCGGGCGATGCCGAGGCGCAGAACTTTGGACAGGACCGCATTCTTGCGCATGAGCTGCGCTATGCCCGCGCGGCGGAATTCCTTGAGGTGACCCAGAAGCTCTGGGACAGCTGGGATGCCGACGCCTTCGAGAAAAGCGCGGCAAGGGGCGTGATCGCCGATCCCGAATTCGTGCGCGAGATCCACCATGCGGGCGAATGGTTCCGTGTGAAGGGGCCCGCAATCCTGCCACGTCCGCCGCAGGGTCGCCCGCTCTTGGTGCAGGCGGGATCGTCGAGTGATGGCACCGCCTTTGCCGCCAGAAATGTCGATGCGGTTTTCACCAATCAGGCCGATCTGGCCGGATCGCGCGCCTTTTACGCCTGGATCAAGGCCGAGGCCGAAGGCTTTGGCCGCGACCCGGCCAGCCTGAAGGTTCTGCCCGGCCTGATCCCGATTGTCGCTGCCACCGAAGCCGAGGCGCGCGAAAAGAAGGACCAGCTCGATGCGCTGATCCCGCGCGACTATCAGCTGGATGTGCTGCGCCATTCCCTGGGGCTGAACATCGACGGTTTGCGCGACACCGATCCTCTGCCCCCCTTCCCGGCGGTGGAAAGCGTGAATTCGCGCAAGGGGCGGTTCCTGATGCTGAAACAGCTGCTCGACACGCCGGGCATCACGCTGGGCGAGGCGATCCGGCGGCTGAACGGGCTGAACCACACCGCGGCCGTTGTCGGCACCCCCGCACAGGTCGCCGACGAGATGGAGCATTGGTTCACCACCGGCGCAGCCGATGGCTTCAACATATCGGCCCCCAGCTACCCATGGGGGTTCGAGGCGATCTGCGACCTGCTGATCCCCGAATTGCAGCGTCGCGGTCTGTTCCGTCGCGACTATGCCGAATCCACCCTGCGCGCGCGTTTTGCCGCCTGACCCGAATTGTGCCTGAAAGGACCACCATGACCCGGACGATCTGGACCACCCGCTGTCCGATCCCAAATGCGCTGAGCATCGCCAGCGCGCGCGGCCATCTGACCGCCGATCTGGCAAAACACGGCGTCAGCCTGCAATCGCTGGCCACCAGCACCGACCCCGCCGTGCGCCAGTCGCATTTCGTGCAAAGCCAGCCCTGGTTCGTGCGTCAGGGTGGCAATACGCCGCCGCTGGTCTCGGCCTCGCGCGGCAAGCGCATCAAGATCCTTGGTTTGACCTGTTCCAGCCAGGGCGAGGGGCTTTACGCCTTGCCCGGCTCGGGGATCACCTCGGCCAGCGATATCAGGGGCAAGCGGATTTCGCTGCCGCGCCAGATCCATGATCCGGTGGATTTCTGGCAGGCCTCGGTCCGGCACGGCGTCTCGCATGCGCTGGCTCAGGCCAATCTGACCGAGGATGACATCAACTGGGTCGATGTGATCATTGAACGAACATATGTGTCACGCGCGACCGACAGCACCGATGCGGCCAAAACGCTGTGGGATTCCAGCTTCATGCTGGGCCATCAGCGCGAAGAGGCAGCCGCCTTGCTGGCAGGCAGGGTCGATCTGATCTATTCCGCAGGCTCTATCGCGACCTTGACTGCCGGGTTCACCGGTGCCGAAAGGGTGGTGGATCTGTCGCGCCCGGTGGATGTGCTGAAACGGGTGTCGAACTCCACTCCGGCGCTGCTGACCACCACGGCCGACCTTTACGAAGAGCGCCCCGAACTGGTCGATCTGCTGGTGCGGCATGTGGTGGAGTCCGCGCATTGGGCGCAAGGCCACCGCGCCGAGGCCCGCCGCATCATCGGCATCGAAACCGGGCTACCCGAGGATCTGGTCGAATCCGGCTGGGGTTCGGATATCGAGGAACGTCTGGTCCCCGGTCTGGAGGCCAGCCAGATCACTGCGTTGGAACGGCAGATCGATTTCTTGTCGCGTCAGGGGTTCCTTGAAGGCACACTGTCGTTGGACGATCTGATCGCGCCAGAGCCGCTTGCTCGCGCTATCGCTTATGCCGAGGAGGGGTGAAGAGGCATTAAGCGGCAATTCTGATGCCAGACCGGGCGATGTCCGGGGCGCTCTGCGGCGCCGATCGGATCTGTCGCGGTCTTCTGACGGCGTCAGGTTGTGGCTGGTCCTGGGGTCGTGCTTTTGACGCTCTGGACCTGTGCATCGCCGAGAAGGCGGGCGCCCCCCCCGGCGATGAACGGGCCGCAGAACCGCGGCTACGCCCAAGTTGCGAGTTTGGATCCGGTCGTCAGGCATGGGCCTTGATCGCGGCCTTCAGGTCGAAGTCATGGGCCCGCAATGTCTGGATATCGCAGCCGATCAGGCGTCGCGCGGCCATGTGGATGCCGGGGGCGTTGATCGTCTCGACCGCCGCCAGCCGGCCATGGCGGAACAGCAGGGTTGCGGGCTCGCCATCGGGCGGGGCAAGGGGGATGATCTCATCGGCTTCGGTCAGCAGGCCGGCGATCTGAAGCTTGTATTTGCCCTGATCCGACCAGAACCACGGCACGGCGGCATAGGGCGCGATCTCTGCTTTCAGCAGCCGTTTCGCGATATGGCGGGCGTGATCGACGGCCGCCTGCACCGATTCAAGCCGGATAGACTGGCCCAGTGGCCCCGGAAAGGCCGCGACATCGCCAAGCGCCGAGATCGCCGGGTCGCTGGTCGCAAGCGTGCCATCGACCAGGATGCCATTCTGACAGACCAGCCCCGCCGCCTCGGCCAGTTCGATATTGGGCCGCACGCCCGTCGCGATCAGCGCCATGTCGCCCGCGACCTGCCGGCCATCGGCCAGTTCCACCCCCGAGACATGCCCGTCGCCATCCACCAGCACCCGCGCGGCCTTGGCGTCCAGCAAGACCTCGGTGCCCATGTCGCGGTGCAGCTTCAGAAAATGCGCCGACATCGGCGGGGACAGGGCGCGCGACATCAGGCGCGGCGCGGCCTCGATCACCGTGACCGCGATGCCGGCGGCGCGGGCCATGGCCGCGAATTCAAGCCCGATGAAGCCGCCGCCGACCACGATGGCGTGGCGCGTGGCGGCCAGCGCCGCGCGGATGGCCGCGGCATCGGTCAGGGTGCGAAGCTCATGCACGCCCGGCGCCTGCAGGCCGGGGATCGGCGGGCGCATGTTGCGCGCCCCGGTCGCGATCACCAGATGATCATAGACATGCCGGGTGTCGTCGGCGCAGATCGCCTCGCGCGTGGCGCGGTCGATTGCCGTCACCCGCACCCCGTCGCGCAGCGTGATCGCCGCGCGTTCGTAAAAGCTGGCCGGTTTCAGCACCAGCGCGCCGGCATCGCCATTCGCCATATAGGCCTTGGAGAGCGGCGGGCGCTGATAGGGCAGGCCGGGTTCCTCGCCCAGCATCAGGATCTCGCCCGAAAACCCCTCTTGCCGCAGGCTGGCGGCCATCTGCAGGCCGCCCTGACCTGTGCCGATGATGATGATGCGATCCATGGCGGCGTCCTATAATTGCGATTCCGGCAGGTGGATGACCAGCCCGTCCAATTCGCGGCGCAGTCTGATCTGGCAGGACAGGCGGCTGGTGGGCTTCACCTCGGATGCGGCGCAGTCCAGAAGGTCGCTTTCGCCGTCCTCTTGCCCGCCGACCGCCGCCGCCCATGCCTCATCGACATAGCAATGGCAGGTCGCGCACATCATCGAGCCGCCACATTCGCCGATGATGCCGTCCACATCGTTCTGCACGGCGGTGTGCATGACGCTGTCGCCTTCTTTGGCCTCGACCTCGGTCGTGGTGCCATCGGCGGCGATGAAGGTGATTTTCATAAGGGTTCTCCTTGCGTGATGCTGGGGTCAGCCCAGTTTGACGGGCAGGTTGATCGGGCCGCGAAAGCCGAAGCCGCGCCATTGCACGATCTCCGGGTCGGGCAGGGTGATGTCGGGGAAACGGTCGAACAGCATCTCCAGCATGACGGCACCGACGGTGCGGCGCGCGACATGGGTGCCCGCGCAGTGATGCGGCCCCGAGCCAAAGGACAGATGCGGGTTCTTGGCCCTGAACACGTCGAATTTCTCGGGATGGTCAAAGACGTCCTCATCATGATTGGCCGAGGCCTGAATGGTCATCACCGTGTCGCCCCTGGGGATGTGGAACCCGCCGATCTCGACATCCTCAAGGACCAGCCGGGACGAGGCCTGGATCGGCGCGACCCAGCGCACGCCTTCCTCGAAGGCCGGGCCCCATTTCTGGCTGCGTTTCAGTTCTTCAAGCTGCTCGGGTTCGGTCAGCAAGCCGTAGACAATGGTCGAGAGCGCGTCGCGCGGCTCGTTGATGCCGCCGCCGATGGCGATCTTGATATTGGCGATGATCTGGCTCATCGGGATCGGATTTTCGGCATTGACCATGACCGACAGCGCCGAAGGGTCGGGCTCGGCCCGCACCCGCTTGACGGCATCTTCCAGCAGCGCGTTCATTTCCAGATTGGCATGGTCCGAGATGACAAAGGGTTCGGGCTGCCAGCCGAAATTGCCGGCGCCGTCGATCAGGGCCTGCGACCAGAAGATCATCTCTTCGTCCGTGGCCTCGGGGATCCCGAGGATATGGGCCAGGATCCGGGCCGCGATCGGCGCCGACAGATCCTTGTGCAGATCGACGATCTCGCCTTTCGGCAGCCGGTCCAGATAATCGCCGGCCAGTTGGCGATAGAGCGGCTGCCAGACATCCTGTATGGTCTTGGGCATCAGCGACGAGGCCATGGCCATGCGTTCGGCCATATGTTCGGGGCCGTCCTTGCGCATCAGGGTATGGGCCTGAAAGGCCTTTTTCATCGGCGTGTTCGGATCGTTCGAGGAAAACAGCGCCGGCGTATCCTTGACGTATTTGCAATCGGCGTATCTGGTCAGAAACGTGCGGCCGACCGATTTCACCCGCGTCACGGGCGCTTCGGCGCGCAGGCGCTTGTAGATCGGATAGGGCGCGGTCGTAAGCTGGTCGATGGTGATCGTCTCGTCCAGCGGCGCAAGCGTGTGGTCCGGCATGATGTCCTCCTGAGAAGATGCGTAGGGGCGGGTGTTTCAGCCCGCACAGGGTGTCGTTGCAGGGCGGCCGGGGCGTTCCGGCGATCCCGATGCGGTGTGGGGTGGCGGCGGGGTATCCGGGCTCATGCGGCGGCGCCTTTGGCGATGACGCCAAGGTGCTGCTCCAGGGGCGCGGGATCGGCCAGCAGCGCGGCGCTGGCCGCCTGATGCACGATGGCGCCCCGGTCCAGGATCACCGCGCGGTCGGTGACTTTCAGGATCTTGCGGGCGTGCTGTTCGACGATGATCGTCGCCATGCCCTCGTCGCGGATGATGCGGCGGATCGAGGCCAGAAGCTGCTCGATGATGATCGGCGCCAGCCCCTCGGTCGGTTCGTCCAGCAGCAACAGGCGCGGGTTCAGCATCAGGGCCCGGCCGACGGCCAGCATCTGCTGTTCGCCGCCCGACAGCTGGTTGCCCATATTGCTCCGCCGTTCGGCCAGACGCGGGAACATCTCGTAGACGCGGGCCAGCGTCCATTTGCCGGGCCGGGCGATGGCGGTCAGGTTCTCCTCGACCGTCAGCGAGCGAAAGATGTTGCGCTCCTGCGGCACCCAGCCGATGCCGGCATGGGCGCGGGCCTCGGGCGACAGCCGGGTCACGTCGCGCCCGGCCAGCCGGACGGTGCCGCCAAAGCGGCGGGTGACACCGATGATGCTGTCCAGAAGCGTGGTCTTGCCGACACCGTTGCGGCCCAGCACGGCCAGCGCCTCGCCCTCGGCCAGACGCAGGCTGAGGTCGGGAATGACCACGGCCTCGCCATGGCCGGCGCGCAGATTGTCCAGTTCCAACAGGTCAGGCATGTTCGTCGCTTCCCAGATAGACTTCCTGCACGCGGGCGTCGGCCATGATCTCGGCCACGCTGCCCTCGGCGAAATGGGTGCCGTTCACCAGAACGGTGATCCGTTCTGCAAAGGAAAAGACCAGATCCATGTCGTGTTCGATCAGCAGGATCGACACGTCGCGCGGCAGTTCCGCCAGCGTCTCCAGCAATTCGCCGCGCTCGGCCTCGGGCACGCCGGCGGCGGGTTCGTCCAGCAGCAGCACGCGCGGATTTCCCGCCAGAGCCAGCGCGATTTCCAGCAGACGCTGCTTGCCATAGGGCAGGGCGCGGGTCGGCTGGTCCATGACATCGGTCAGGCGAAAGCGCTCGACCAGTTCGGCGATCTCGCTCAGGATGTCGCGGCGGCTGCCCAGCCGACGCCAGATGTCGCCGCCGCCCCCCATCCGCTCGGACACAGCCAGACCGATGCTTTCGACCGGCGTCATCGCCGCGAACAGCTGGTTGATCTGGAAGGTCCGGCCCAGCCCCAGCCGGGCGCGCTGGATCTGGCTGCGGGCGGTCACATCCTCGCCGTCCAGCAGGATCCGGCCGCCGTCCGTGGGCAGCACCCCGGTCAGCAGGTTGACAAAGGTGGTCTTGCCGGCGCCGTTCGGGCCGATCAGCGCGTGGCGGGCGCCGTGTTCCAGCACCAGCGAGACCTTGTTGGTCGCGACCAGCCCGCCGAAGCGCTTTTCCAGATTGATGGTTTGCAAGGCGGCGCTCATGCCCGGCCCTCCGCATGCAGCCGGCGCATCAGGGTGCGGGGCAGGGTCTGGATGCGGTCGCGTCCGATCAGCACGACGACCAGCAGCACCAGCCCCATCCAGAACATCCAGTATTGCGGCGTGAGGGCCGAGAACCAGTCCTGCAACAGCTTGAAGGCCACCGCGCCGATCAGCCCGCCGTAAAGATAGCCCACGCCGCCCAGCACCAGCACCAGCAGCACATCCGCCGAGCGGTGGAATGCCAGCACGTCCAGCGACACGAACATGGTGGTCTGGGTCAACAGCGCCCCGGCGATGCCCGCGATCAGTGCCGAAAAGGCATAGATCGCCAGCAGGCGCGGTCCGACCGGGATGCCCATGCTGCGGGCGCGCAGCGCATTGTCGCGGATGGCGCGCAGCGACAGCCCATAGGGCGAGGTGACGATCCGCCGCGCGATCAGCGTCAGGACAAAGGTCACGATCAGGCAGTAGCCATAGGCAGTGGTGCCGAACAGATCGAACTCGAACCGGCCCAGCAGCGGGTCGATCATCACGCCCTGCAAGCCGTCGGCGCCGCCGGTCAGCCACGAGGCCTTGTTCGCTGCCTCGTAAAGCAGCATGGCCACGCCCAGCGTCACCATCAGCCGCGTCAGGTCCGAGGCCCGCAGGAGCAGCAGCGGCCCCGTCGCCAGCCCCAGCGCAGCCGCAGCCAGCGCGGCCAGCGCAAGGCCGGTCAGCGGTTCGGCGGTCAGGTGGATCGAGGTCAGCCCGGCGACATAGGCGCCCAGCCCGAAAAACGCGCCATGACCCAGCGTGACCACGCCGGCATAGCCGATGATCAGGTCTAAAGACAGCGCGAACAGGCCCAGAATGACGATCTCGGACAGCAGCAGGTGTTGGTCCGGCAGCAGAAAGAAGCTGGCGGCGGCGCAAAGCCAGAACAGGATTTCGGCCGGTTTCCAGCGGGCGCGGCGGGTCAGGTCGCGGGCGGCGCGCTGCCGGATCGGGGCGGGCGGGGTGGCGGACAGGAATGTGTCGGTCATGGTCGGTCCTCTAGCGGGCGGGGGCGATGAGGCCCTGCGGGCGCAGGATCAGCAGCACGATCATCAGCAGGTAGATCAGAAAGGCGCCAAGCTCGGGGATGTAGTATTTCCCCGCCACATCGGCGGTGCCGATGATCAGCGCGGCAAGAAACGGGCCGGTCAGCGTGGCCGTGCCGCCAATGGTGACGACGATCAGCACATAGACCAGGATCTTTAACGGGAATGTCGGGTCCAGCCCCATGATCTCGATCCCCAGCGCCCCGCCCAGACCGGCAAGGCCCGAGCCCGTGGCAAAGGTCAGCGCAAAGATGCCGCCGACATTGATGCCGAGGCCACGCGCGGCGCGCTGATCATCCACCGCTGCCCGCAGCCGGGCGCCAAAGCGGGTGCGGCTCAGCAGCAGCTGCAGACCGATCACCAGCGCGGCGCAGACAAGGATCAGGAAGGCGCGATAGCGGCCGATGGCGATGCCGGCGATCTCGAACCGGCCCTGCAGCCAGCCGGGCAGGGTGATCAGCATCTGGCTGGAGCCCAAAAGCCAATCCGCCGCCGCCATCGCCATGAAGACCAAGGCGATCGAAAACAGCACCTGCTCCAGATGGCTGCGGCGATACATGCGGGCATAAAGCGTGCGCTCGGCCAGCATCCCGACCAGCGCCGGCACCAGAAAGGCCAGAGGCAGCGTGGCCAGAAAGGGCAGGCCCATCCGGTTCATCGTCAGGGCGGTGACATAGCCGCCGATCATGGCAAAGGCGCCATGGGCGAGGTTGACGAAATTCATCAGCCCCAGCGTCACGGCCAGCCCCGAGGCCATGACAAAGAGCAGCATTCCATAGGCAATCCCGTCGATCAGGATGGTCAGCATTCGCGCGTTCCTTGGCATGCGGGGGCCGGTCCCGCGCCGGATGATCGGCGCGGGTGCGTCAGGCCCCGTGGCTTGGGGTTGGGTTACGAGCCGGACGTGCCGGGGTCGTTACTTGCCGGGGTCCTTGACCGCCTCGAAGGTCTCGAACTCGACGTTCCAAAGCTGATCGCCCTGACGCTCGACGCGGCGCAGATAGACGTTCTGCACGATGTCGCGGGTCTCGGGGTCGATGCTGACCGGGCCGCGCGGGCTTTCCCAGCTCAGGCCCTTCATCGCCGCGATCACCTTGTCGCCGTCGCTGTCGCCGCCGGTCTTTTCCAGCGCCGCATAGATCGCATGCATGCCGTCATAGCCGCCGACGGCCATGAAATTCGGTCGCATGCCGGGATTGGCCTTCTGGAAGGCCTCGACAAAGGCCTTGTTCGCCGGGCTGTCATGCGCGGCCGAATAGTGAAAGCCGGTGATCGCGGCCAGCGCCGGATCGCCCATGCCGTTCAGAATGTCATCATCGGTGATGCCGCCATCGGCCAGCAGCTTGATGCCCGACTTGTCCAGCCCGCGCTCGACGAATTGCTTCATGAACTGGGCGCCGACCCCCGAAGGCACGAAGACGAAGACCGCATCGGGTTTGGCATCCGCAACCTTTTGCAGAAAGGGCGAAAAGTCGGGGTTCTGCAGCGGCAAGCGCAGGGTTTCGGGCACCTCGCCACCCGCCGCGCCGAAGGTGGCGACGAAGGTCTTTTCGGCGTCGATGCCGGGTCCGTAGTCCGAAACCACGGTCACCACGCGTTTCATGCCCTCTTTCGCCGCCCATTCGGCGATCTTCGAGGTGACCTGCGGCGTGGTATAGCTGGTGCGCACTACATAGGGCGAACTTTCGGTGACGGACGAGGTCGCCGCCGCCATCACCACCGTCGGCATCTTGGCGCGGGTGGACAAGGGCGCGGTCGCCATGGCCAGCGGCGTCAGGCCAAAGCCCGCCAGCGCGCCGACCTTGTCGCGCACGATCAGCTCCTGGGCCAGCCGCTTGGTGCTGTCGGCGACCGAGGCGTCATCCTTGACGATCAGTTCGATCTTGCGGCCGGCCACCTCGTCGCCATGCTCGGCAACATACAGCCTGGCCGCTGCCTCGATCTGGCGCCCGGTCGAGGCGAAGGGGCCGGTCATCGGCAGGATCAGCCCGACCTTGAAGGGCGTGCCCTCGGCCAGAGCCGGCAGACCGGCAAGCGCGGTCGAGGCCGCCAGGACCGCGCCCAGCAGCAGGTTTCGTCTTTGCATGGATATTCTCCTCCCATTCTGGCTGGCGCGCGGCCTCCTCGCCGGCGCTGACTTGTGGTTCAGCCGGTCTCCTCATCGGACTGGCGGATCAGGGCGGCGCCCCGGATCCGGTCCAGAAGCTGGCTGGAGTCGACGGCGCGCGTCAGGTTGCGCAGCGACAGCCGCCCATGTTCGCGCATGATCGCCTCGGCCCGCGCGCCCTGACGGTCGCGGATGGCGTCGACGACGGCGCGGTGGTGGTCCTGACCGATCAGCAGGTGCCGGCGCGCGGCGCGGTCGCTTTCATACATGCCGACCAGCGCGCTGGCCGAGGCAAAGGGCCGGGCATTGGCGCGCGCGACCTCTTGCGCCAGAAGCGCGCTGCCGGTCGCGGCTACCAGCGCGTCGTGAAACCGCGCGTTCAGCCGCTCATAGGCCGGCAGATGCGCGCAGCCGAAATCGTCATCGCCCAGCAGCAGGTCGAATTCGCCCAAAAGATCGACCAGCTCGGCCAGTGCTACGGCAGCGATGCCGCGTTCGGCCAGCAGGCGGGCGCACATGCCCTCGATCATGCCGCGCAGCTCGATGGTTTCCGCGATCTCGTCGCGCGACAGCTGGCGGATGAAATAGCCGCCGCCCGTCTGTGCGGTCAGCAGCCCCTCATCGGTCATGCGTTGCAGGGCGGCGCGGATCGGCGTGCGCGACATTTCCAGCATCTCGGCAAGCTGGGTCTCGGTATAGCGCTCGCCGGGGCGCAGGCGGCCGTCGATGATCATGTCGCGCAGCGTCATCGCGGCGCGGGCGGTCTGGGTCTGACCTGATCTGTGTTCGTCGCGAATCATACAGCCTCCGTCGCTTGTGGGTGTATACACAAAAACGCGGAAGCCCGGCGATAAAATCAAAAATATACGACTTTCGGCGGGTGATCCGAGGGTGTTTGTATACACGACCTGGCCGGCGTCGCGGATTCTGCCCGAAGAAAGGACCGCAACCGGGAATGCGGGCCGTTCTGGGCCCCGGCCATCGCTGGCCGGAGCCCGGAAATCACAGCGCCTGTTTCAGCAGATGTTTCATCACCTTGCCCGAGCCGGTGCGCGGCAGCTTGTCCACGATGCGGAACAACTTGGGCACCTTGTAGCGGGCGATCAGGCGCTGGCAATGCGCGGTCAGATCGTCATGGTCCGGCGCGCTGCCCGCAGTCGCGACGATGAAGGCGCAGCCGACCTCGCCCCAGCGTTCGTCGGGGATGCCGATGACGGCGACCTCGCGCACGGCGGGATGTTCGACCAACGCCGCCTCGACCTCGACCGGGTAGACGTTTTCGCCGCCCGAAATGAACATGTCCTTCTTGCGATCGGCGATGCTGATGAAGCCGTCCGGATCGCGGATGCCGATATCGCCGGTGCGGATCCAGCCATCGGCGGTAAAGGCGCGGCCGCGTTCCTCGGGGCGGCCCCAATAGTCGGGGATGACGTTCAGGCCAAAGATCAGGATTTCGCCCGGCGTGCCGTCGGGGACATCGCGGTCCTCTTCATCGACCAGCCGCACTGCGGTCAGCGGCCCGGCAAGGCCGACCGAGCCGGCCTTTTCGCGGATCAGATCGGGGTTCAGCGGCATGCCAAGCGTGGTGCCGGTTTCGGTCATGCCATAGCCATCGACCATGCGCACGTCGTGATCCAGCCACCAGCGGATATGCGCGGGCGGGTTCGGCGCGCCGCCGGTGAACAGCGCCTTGAGCGAGGTCCAGCCTTGCGGCGCGAAATTCGGCGCGTCGCGCAGCGCCTCGGCCATTTGCGGCACGCAGAAGTAATGCGTGATGCCCAACGAGGCATCGCCCAGCCAGTCATTGGTCCGCAGGGCATCGAAACCCGGCGAGACGAGGATGCGCCCGCCCCGCAACAGCGGCGGCCAGATCTGGGTGACGATGCCGATGACATGGAACATCGGACTGTCGCACAGGAACACCGCCCCGGTATCGACCTCGCCCAGCACGTTGAAGTTCACTGCGGTCGCCAGCAGGAATTGCGGGGTCAGCATCGCCCCCTTGGGCGTCCCCGAGGTGCCCGAGGTATAAAGGATGATGCAGCAATCCATGCCCGAATGCGGCAGGCAGGGCGGCGCGGGATCGGCGGCGTCCACGGCGGCGGTGAACGCGGCCATGGGCATCGCCCGGCAGCCCGGTGGCAGCTCGGGCAGCGTCTGATCGGCGACCAGCAGGCGCGGCGTGCAGTCCAGCAGCAGCCGCGCCAGCTCGGGCAGCGACAGCCGCCAGTTCAGCGGCACGAAGATCGCGCCGATGCGCATCAGCGCCTGTTGCAGCACCACCTGATGCACGCTGTTGCGGGCCAATGCCGCCACCCGGTCGCCCCGGGTGACGCCGTCCCGCGTCAGGACCGCGACGGCGCGCTGGACGTCGCGATCAAGGTCGCGATAGCGCCAGCGCCGGCCCGTCGCCAGATCGACGGCGGCCAGCGCCTCGGGCCGCAGCCGCGCGTGCAGCGCGACCGGGTCCGGCGAGATGAAATCGAGCATGGTTTCCTCCTCCCTGCCCGGCCTCAACCCTGCCGGCTTTTGTCATAGGCACCGAGGCCCGGCTTGTAGGATTTTTCGTCGATGAACTGGCGGATGCCTTCCTTGCGGCCCTCGCTGTCGTAGCTGTTTGCGGCCTCCTGGGCGCGGACCAGATAGTCCTCGGCCTCGTCATAGGTCATCAGGCCGACGCGGCGCACGGCGTCCTTGGTGGCCTTCAGCGCGACCGGGTTCTTGTCCAGCAGGATCCTTGCGACCTGCGTCACCCGGTCTTTCAGCTGTGCCAGCGGCAGGGATTCATTGACCAGCCCCCAATCGGCGGCGGTCTTGCCGTCGATCGGCTCGCCCAGCATGGCGTGATAAATGGCCTTGCGGAAGGGCATCAGCTCGACCGCGACCTTGGTGGCGCCGCCGCCCGGCAGGATGCCCCAGTTGATTTCTGACAGGCCGAATTTTGCCTCATCGGCGGCAAAGGCCAGATCGCAGCCGAACAGCGGGCCATAGCCGCCGCCGAAGCACCAGCCGTTCACCATGGCGATGGTCGGCTTCTGATACCAGCGCAAGCGGCGCCACCAGCCATAGCTTTCGCGCTGCGCCTTGCGGGTGCCCTTCAGCCCGTCGGCCTCGGTCTCGCGGAAATATTCCTTCAGGTCCATGCCGGCCGTCCATGCCGGGCCTTCGCCGGTCAGCACCAGAACGCCGACGTCATCGCGGAATTCCAGCTCGTCCAGCGCCTCCATCATGGCGCGGTTCAGGGTGGGGGACATGGCGTTGCGCTTGTCGGGACGGTTGAAGCGCAGCCAGGCGATGCCATCTTGCACATCATAGGCGACGGTGTCGTGATCGTTTGCCATTTCGGGGGTCCTTTCGGGGTATGGGGTGCCGGGCCGCGCCGAGGGGTTCGGCGCGGGTATTGCGGCAGCGATGCAAGAGGCGGGTTACAACGGGTAGTGGCCGGGCTGGGTTTCGACGGTGATCCAGCGCAGTTCGGTGAATTCGGCGATCCCGGCCTTGCCGCCAAAGCGGCCATAGCCCGAGGCCTTGGTGCCACCGAAGGGCATCTGCGCCTCGTCATGCACGGTCGGGCCGTTGATGTGGCAGATGCCTGATCTGATCTGACGCGCCACCGTCAGCCCACGTGCGACGTCGCGGGTAAAGATCGCGGCAGACAGCCCGTATTCGGTATCATTGGCCATGCGGATCATGTCCTCTTCGTCCGCGGCGCGGAAGATGGCGACGACCGGGCCGAAGCTTTCCTCGGTGGCGATGCGCATGTCGGGGGTCACGCCATCCACGACCTGCGCGGGCATCAGCACGCCCTCGGCGGCGCCGGCCGAGTGGATTTCGGCGCCCTTGGCGCGGGCATCCTCGATCAACGCGCTCACCTTGGCGACCGTATGGGCATCGACCACGGCGCCCAGCGGGGCGGTGCCGTCGCGCGGATCGCCGGCCTTCAGCCCGGCAGCGCGGGCGGTAAAGCGCGCCACGAAGTCGTCGGCGATCTCGGGCGCAAGGATGATGCGTTCGGTGGACATGCAGATCTGGCCCTGATTGAAGAAGGCGCCAAAGATCGCGGCCTTGACCGCCTCGTCCAGATCGGCGTCGCGCAGCACCAGAAACGGCGCCTTGCCGCCCAGTTCCAGCAGCACCGGCTTTAGCTGCCGCGCCGCACGCTCGGCGATGATCCGGCCCACCTTGGTCGAGCCGGTAAAGTTGATGCGGTGGATCGCCGGATGGTCGATCAGCGCGCCGACGATCTCGCCCGCGTCCTCGGGCGCGTTGGTGACCAGACTGACCAGACCTGCGGGCAGACCGCCCTCATCCAGCGCCTCGACGATCAAGCCGTGGGTGCGCGGGCAGATTTCGCTGGCCTTGAACACGACGGCATTGCCGCAGGCCAGCGGTGTCGCCAGCGCGCGCACGCCCAGGATCACCGGCGCGTTCCAGGGCGCGATGCCCAGACAGACGCCCGCCGGTTCGCGCACCGCCATCGAGATGCAGCCGGGCTTGTCCGAGGGGATGACCTCGCCCGCGACCTGGGTGGTCAGGGCGGCGGCCTCGCGCAGCATCGAGGCGGCGATCATGACGTTGAACCGTGCCCATGGCTCGGTTGCGCCGGTTTCCTCGGTCATGGCGGCCACGAAGGCGTCGCCGCGTGCCGCCAGAGCATCGGCGGCCTTCGAGAGCGCGGCGCGCCGGGCGTTGGGGCCAAGGGCGGCCCATGCCGTAAAGGCCGCGGCGGCGGCATCGGCGGCCGCCACGGCATCGGCGGTGCTGGCGGCGGGGGCTTCGCTGGCCACCGCGCCGGTGATCGGATTGAGCCTGCGGAATGTGCGCCCATCCGACGCGGCACGCTCGGCGCCCGCGATCTTCATGCTGACGAAACTCATGCTTCTCCTCCCTCCAAAGGGTCCGCCCGGATCGTGAACCGAATCGTTCCCCGGGCCAACTGCTATGAAACATAGCGATTGACTGTTATATTGCATAGCATTATTTTCGGAAGCATCGAAAGAACCGCTCTGGAGGCAGGCATGTCCGGTGAACCGCTGAAGAAAGCTCAGGAAAGCGCGGCCGAATCGCCCCGGGCGCTGCGCGATCTGATCGGCTATCACCTGAAACGTGCCTCGGCCTGGGACCTGCACAACGCCAATGCCGCCCTGGAGGCCGCAGGCGTGCGCACCGTGCCGATGAGCGTGCTGCTGACGATCACCGAAAAACCGGGCATCAGCTCGGCAGAGATCTGTCGCATCCTGCGCATGCAGCGCGCCAATATCGTGCCGGTGCTGGCCGAACTGGAAGCGCGCGGGCTGTTCCTGCGCGAGGCCGATCCCGACGACAACCGCATCCAGCGCCTGTTCCCCACCGCCAAGGGCCGCGAGGAGGCGCAGCGCATGCTGGGCCTGATCAGCGCGCATGAAGAGCGGATGCTGGCTGGCCTGACCATGGCCGAGCGCGACGAGCTGCGCCGCATGCTGGCCATCATCTGGAGAGAGGACGGCGAGGGCTAGGCCCCGCCGCATCATTCGCGGGGGAGAAGAGGACCCCGCCCAAGGGAGGAATACATGCAGACCATCACTGACCACCGCCACGGCGGGGGGCGGGCGCTGACGCTTGCCTTTCTGGCTGCCGTGATCGAGGGCTTCGACCTGCAGGCCGCCGGCGTGGCCGTGCCAAAGTTGGCCCCGGCCTTTGGCCTGACCCCGCAGCAGATCGGGCTGTTCTTTTCCTCGGCCACCTTCGGGCTGATCTTTGGCGCATTGGCCGGCGGGCGCATTGCCGACGCCTGGGGCCGCCGCACCGGGCTGGTGATCGCGCTGGTGGCCTTTGGCGTCTTTTCCATCGCCACCGCCTATACCGCGAGCTTTGAGCAATTGCTGGTCATGCGCTTCCTGACCGGGGTCGGTCTAGGCGGGGCGCTGCCGAACCTCGTCAATATCGCCGCAGAATCGACCGATGCGGCCAATCGCGGCAAGGCGGTCTCGATCATGTATGCCGGCATCCCGCTGGGCGGCGCCATTGCCAGCGGCGTGTCGATGCTGGGCCTGCACGGCGGTGACTGGCACATGATCTTTCTGGTCGGAGGCATCCTGCCGTTGATCCTTGTGCCCTTCGTGCATTTCCTGCTGCCGCCGCTGGCGGTGGTCAAGGCGCAGGTGAAATCGGCAAGCGGTGCGCTGTCGCAGGTCTTTGCGCCGGGCACGCTGGCCACCACGCTGGCGCTGTGGCTGTCGTTTTTCCTGGGGCTGCTGGTCGTCTATCTGCTGCTGAACTGGATGCCGCAACTGCTGGTGTCGCGCGGGCTGGAACGCTCGGAGGCCTCGACCGTGCAGATCCTGTTCAATATCGGCGGCGTGCTGGGCAGTCTGGTCGGCGGGCGCATGCTGGACCGGGCCCGGCCCGTCGGTCCGGTGGCGCTGTGCTTTGCCGCCGCCGCCGCGGCACTTTTGATGCTGGCGACGCTGCCGGCCAATCTGGCGCTGATGCTGGTTGGCGGCGCGCTGGTCGGCGGCGCGATCCTGTGCGTGCAGGCCATTCTTTATGGCATTGCGCCGCAATGCTACCCGTTCGAGATCCGCGGCACCGGGGTCGGCACGGCGGTGGCCATCGGCCGGCTGGGCTCGATCGCCGGGCCGCTTCTGGCCGGGGCGCTGGTCGCGGCGGGCTTCACGCCTTCGGGGGTGATGGTCAGTCTGGTGCCGATCACGCTGGCCGCCGGCCTGACCACGGTGGTGCTGTTGATCCGCCGCCGCGCCGCCGCCCGGCCCGCCTGAGCGCGCCCTGATCGTCCTGGCGCGCTGTTGCGGCGCGCCACGCATGTTTCGGGCGGGCTGGCCGGGGCCTGCCGGCCGAACACCCAGAATCGCCCCGAAATCCCCAACGACAACCCCGCCCGCCTGCCCGGGTCAAAGGAAGAGCGATGATCCCGTTTCAAGCCCCCGTCGAAGATATCCTGTTCTCGCTGAACGTCGCCGGAGCCGCGCGCCTGCCCGGCTGGGACGATGATCTGGTGCGCGAGGTAGTGACGCAATTCGCCCGCTTTGCCGAGGGCGTCCTTGCACCGGTCGATGAGGCCGGCGACCGGCAGGGCTGCACGCTGGACGCTGGCCGGGTGCGGATGCCTGCGGGCATGGTGCGGGCCTATGCCGATTTCACCGAGCAGGGCTGGCACGCGCTGGCGCTGCCCGAGGCGGCGGGCGGTCAGGCCATGCCCGGCCCGGTGCTGTCGGCGGTGGACGAAATCCATGCCGGCGCAAGCCATGCCTTGCAGATGATCACCGCGCTGGTGCCCGGCGCCGCCCGCACCATCGCCCATTTTGGCACCGGCGATCAGCAGGCGCGCTGGTTGCCGCGTCTAGGCTCGGGCGATTGGCTGGCGACCATGGCGCTGACCGAGGCGGGCGCCGGCTCGGACCTGTCCGGCATCCGCTGCCGGGCGCATCGCGATGGCGCGGGCTGGCGGGTCGAGGGCGAAAAGATCTTCATTTCCGGCGGCGATCAGGACCTGACGCCGCGCATCCTGCATCTGGTCTTGGCCCGCACCGGCGCGGCCGGCAGCGGCACGCGCGGGCTGTCGCTGTTTCTGGTGCCCTCGCATGACGATACCGGCGCGCGCGCGCCGATCAGCACCACCCGGATCGAGGAAAAGCTGGGCCTGCATGCCTCGCCCACCTGCCAGATGCTCTATGACGGCGCCCCCGCCGAGCTGCTGGGGCGCGAGGGCGAGGGGCTGCGCGCCATGTTCGTCATGATGAACCACGCCCGGCTGGATGTGTCGCTGCAAGGCGTGGCCCATGCCGCGCGCGCCAGCCACATCGCCCGCACCTATGCGGCCACCCGCCGGCAGGGCCGCGCACCGGGACATGAGGGGGCCGCGCCCATCGCTGCCCATGCCGATGTGCGCCGCATGTTGGACCGGGCCGAGGCGCTGGCGCTTGGCTGTCGCACGCTGAGCCATGTCGCGGCGGTGACGCTTGAGGCGGGCGACGATCCGGCGCTGGTGGAAATGCTGACCCCGGTCTGCAAATGGGCCGGAACCCGCGCCGGGATCGAGGCCGCCGATCTGGGGATCCAGATTCTGGGTGGCTATGGCTATCTGCGCGAATATCGCATCGAGCAGGTCTGGCGCGACGCCCGCATCACCGCAATCTACGAGGGCGCGAATGGCATCCATGCCCAGACGCTGGCGTTGCGGCTGCTGCGTCTGCCCGGTGCGGCCGAGGCCTTTGCGGCCTTCCTGACCGTTCCCGAGGCCGCAGCGCTGTGGCAGCAGGCGCGCGCACAGGTGCTGGCGATGCCGGACCCCGCGCCGCTTGCGCATGATTTCATGGCACTGACGGCCGAGGCGGCGCTGGCCACGATCTGGCGGCGGCTGGATGCGGCGGCCGAACACGCGCCCGATGCCAGGCGATTGCGGGCGCTGGCCAGACGCGAGGCCCTGCTGCGCCCGGTCCGCCTGCGCCATCACGCCGGGATGGTGGCGGCTCTGGCCGGGGCCTGAGCCGGCCTTTGTCGGGGCGCGCAGCGCATGAAACGAAATGAGACCGACGCGGGGGCGTCGATCTCGGTCTTTTCCGCCGCGCCGGGGGATCAGTCCTGAGGCTCTTCGTCCTCGTCCTCGTCCAGATCGTCGTCTTCGTCCTCGTCGTCTTCCTCGGGCTCGCCCCATTTCAGCTGGAATTCCAGCTCTTCATGGCCATCCTCGCGCTCATATTCGATCGAGGCGATGGCCGAGGCGGGAACCTGAACGGTTTCGCCTTCGATTTCGATCTCGAAGGTGCCGTTGGTTTCCAGTTCGTCGGCAAGGCGACGCAGTTCGGCGACAAAGGCGGCCAGGTCGACGGTCTGTTCGATATCGCGGTCGTCAGTCATGTCTCGTCCCTCTCTCAGTTTGGGAATCAGGCAAGGAGGATCAGAACAGCGAATTGCCACAGCGAGACGTCAGATTGATGCCAGCGCGACGACGTGATTGCTGATGCGGCGATTTTCCGGCCCGACCGGCGATCACGCCTCGGCCTATCGGGCGGGGCCGGCGCGGCGGCGGGCCAGCTTGACCTGCAGCCAGCCCGTCAGGGGCGCCAGACGATGGGCAAGGGGGATGGCAATGGCGCCGATGATGATGCCAAAGACCCCGGATCCGGCGGCCCCGGCGGCCCAGCCGACCAAACCGCCAAGCCCGTCCGAGACGCTGTGTTCGGCGCGTTCTTGCAGGTGGTGGATGAATTCGGCCGGGGCGTGCAGGCCAAAGCTTTCCAGCCCGTGCAGCACGATGCCGCCGCCGACCCAGATCATCGCCGCCGTCCCGATCCCGGCCAGCCCGGCCAGCAGCCAGGGCATGCCCATGACCAGACCCCGGCCCAGCCCGCGCAGCAGGCTGCCGACCGGCGGGGCAAGCTGCGAGCGTGCCAGCGCCAGCCCGGCGTCGTCCGCCTTGACGATCAACGCCACCACGCCATAGACGCCGGCGGTGATGCCGATGCCCACCAGCGCCAAGGCCAGCGCCTGCGTCAGCAGATTGCCGGCGGGCAGGGCGGCAAGGCTGATGGCCATGATTTCCGCCGACAGGATGAAATCGGTCTTGATCGCGCCCCGGATCTTTTCGTCCTCAAGGGCGTGGGCATCGCCGATGTTGTCCGACCCGGCGGCATCGCCCGCAGGTTCGTGCGTTCCATGGCCATGTGCGCCGGGAAACAGCGCCTCGAACAGTTTTTCGACGCCTTCGTAGCACAGGTAGATGCCGCCCAGCATCAACAGCGGCACGATCACCCCTGGCAGCAGCGCGCTAAGCGCCAGCGCCGCCGGCAAAAGGATCAGCAGCTTGTTGCGCAGACTGCCAAGCGCGATGCGCCAGATGATCGGCAATTCGCGAGAGGAATCAAAGCCGGTGACATAGCGCGGCGTCACCGCGGTGTCGTCGATCACCACGCCGGCGGCCTTGACGCCGGCCTTGGTCGCCTGACCGGCGATATCGTCCAATGAGGCGGCGGCGACTTTCGCCAAGGCCGCGATATCGTCCAGCAGGGCCAGCAAACCAACGCTCATGACAGGGTCCTTTCATCGGAACGAAGGGGCGGTCTGTTGTGGATGGGCCCGCGCAACGCAGCGCGGGCCCCCGTGTCCTGTCCCTGCCGGAGTTGCCCGGCAGGGGGCGATCGGGCGATCACTCGGCCGGAACGGCCGCGCCCGGCATCTGGCCAAGGTCGCGGTCGATCGGGGCCGGCGCCGGCTGGCGCAGCGTCGCGCTGCGGTCCACCGAGGCGCGTTCGGCGCGGATGCGCTCGATCAGCCCTTCGGCGCGTTCGATCGAGCCGAGCAGGGCGATCAGCGCACCCTTTTCGCCGGCGCCGACATCCTTGCTTTGCAGGGCCTTCCAGCGCAGCTCCTCGACCCCCGGCACGACGCTGTGGCCGGCGGGCATGCGCGGATTGACGCCATCGGGGAACAGGACGGTGTTCATCGCCTGATCCAGACGTTCCAGCCCCGATCCCAGCACCTCGCGCGCCGCATCCGAGAAGGGCTCGCGTTTGACCCGGCGGGCGATCTGATACAGCGATTCCGACAGCGCCGAGGTGAAGTCGACCTCTTCGATCAGCGAAGCCACGAGGTCGAGCTGGTTGCGCGACAGCCCGTCCTGAAACAGCTGCGCCGAGTAGGAGCGGATCTCGCGGCCAAGCTGGTCGGTCGCGGCGTGATGCTCGACCGGGTCCTTGGGCGCGTTCTTCTTGTCACGGGCGATGTCAAGGAAAACCGCCCCCGCCTGCAGCTGACGCTGGGCCTCTTGGCTGACGGCGGGCAGGGCTGCGTTGAAATCGGCGATCAGCTTGCGATCCAGAAAGCGGGGGATCGAATAGTCCTCTTCGTCCTCGTCGCTGCTGTGGCCGACCCGCGACAGCACCCGGTCGAAGGTGTTCACGAAGGGGAACAGGATCAGCACGTTGAAGATGTTGAAGACGATCGAGAACACGCCAATGACGATCGGAACGCCCGGATAGGTGTCATGCCCGTCGACCATGACGGCCGCACCCGGATCGATGCCCCACAGCCCCATGACCGTTTTCAGCAGCCAGATCGCCGGGAAGAACAGCAACAGGACCACCGAGACGCCGATGAAGTTGAAGGCGATATGGGCATAGGCCGTGCGCTTGGCGTTCTTGGACAGGTTCAGCGAGGCGATCCACGAGGTGACCGTGGTGCCCAGATCCGCGCCGACGGCAAAGGCGATGGCAGTTTCCCACGACAGGATGCCGCTGGCGCCAAGGCCCATGACGATGCCGATGGTGGCCGAGGACGAATGGATCAGCGCCGTGATCAGCGCCGCGATCAGCACGCACAGGATCACGCCACCGAATGAGCTGGCATCCAGCGTCTGGATCAGCTCCAGCACCTCGGGCATCTTGCGCAGCGGCTTCAGGCCGCCGGTCATCAGGTTCAGCCCGTAGAAGATCAGCGCAAAACCCATCGCCGCCAGCGACATGTTGCGGACCTTGTCCGATTTGGCAAAGCAATAGATCGTCGCGAAGATGCCGCCGAACAGCAGGCCCAGCGGCCCCAGCGGCAGTGCGATCAGCCCGTTGCCCAGCGTCGTGCCGATATTGGCGCCCATGATGACCGAAATGGCCGATCGCAGGCCCAGAACGCCGGCGTTCACCAGCCCGACGGTCATCACCGTCATCGCGGTCGAGGACTGGATGACGCCGGTGATGATGGTGCCCGCCATCACCCCCTTGATCGGCGTGCCGGCCATCTTGGCCAGCCATTCGCGCATCTTGTTGACCGAAAGGGCCTGAATGCCGCTTGCCATGAATTCCAGACCGAGGAGGAAGATACCCAGCCCCCCGATCACCGGAACGATGATTTCCTTGAACAGATCGACTTCCACGTTACCACCTTTGCGAAGAGCGCACCGCGCCCGGTCAGGATTGTTTGTTGAAGGTCAGGGCCCAATGGGCCTCGATTTCCGTCACGACCTCGACGGGCAGAGGAACATAGCCAAGCGCATCGGCCTGACGGCCGGCCTCGGCATAGAAATAGCGAAAGAAGGCCAGCGCCCGGTCGTTCTGCGGATCGCTTTTGCGCATCACCACATAGACGGTCGCGGTCATCGGCCAGCCCGGGGCGCCCTGCTGTCCGGTCGCAGGGCCTGCCGCCGCGCGGATCGAGGCCGGCGAGGGCGTCACGACATTGCCCGCGCCGTCGATCAGGCGGATGACGGCCAGCCCGGCCCGGCGGGCCTGACCCACCTCGGCATAGCCGATGGCGCCGGGGGTCGCCTTGACCGCCTCGATCAGGCCGCGGCTGCCTTCGGCGCCTTCGCCGACGGGCCATGCGACCTGCGCGGCCTGTCCGCCCGTCCAGTTTGCCGCCTGCGCCAGATAGCCGGTAAAGGTCCAGGTGGTGCCCGATCCGTCGCGCCGGTGGCGCACCGAAATCGGCTGATCGGGCAGCGTTACCGCCGGGTTCAGCGCGGCGATTGCCGGGTCCGACCAGTTCGTGATCTCGCCGCGATAGATCGTCGCCAGCACCTTGGCGTCCAGCACCAGATCGGCGCCCGCCAGGTCCAGATTGGCCACCGGCGCCGCCGCCCCAAGGATCAGCGGGAATTGCACCTTGCCCTGTGCGCTCAGCTCGTCTGGCGCCAGCGGCACTTCGGTCACGGCGAAGGTGACCGCAGGATCGCCCAGCCGCATGAGGCCGCCGACCGAGCCGACCGGATCATAGTCAAGGGCGCTTGCCCCGCCGGTCCAGTCGCCGCTTTGCCCCTCTTGCCGGGTCATGTCGATCCGGTCAGCGGCAAGGTAGCCTTGATAAGATGTGGAAACCCTTTGCAGGATGGGGTTGGCCAGCGTCGAGCCCGCCCCGGCCAGCCGTCCTTCGGGATTGCTGCCGGCGACGGCAAAGACCAGAAATCCGATCCCGACAAAGGCGACCGCCGCGGCCGCTATGCGCCGGCCCAGCGACCAGGGTTTCCCGATGACGGTGAATCCGTCCGAATCCGTAGCGCGCATTGGTTACTCCGAGAGCCAGGAAAAAAGCCACGGGCGAATCGGTAATGGCGCCGGATAACAAGGGCGTGACGTTGAGGGGCCGAATTGCCCCGGGAAAACCGATCAACTGTCACAAATGGCACCCGAATCACGGGCGCGGATTTTTGGATATTTCGCAAGCCATTGAATGAATGATGAAACAACCTGTAGCCTTGCCGAATGGCTGTGGCCCGGATCATTCATCATTATGCGGCCCGGTTCAATTCGACGGGCAGCAGAGCGGGCAGAGATATTCGCGGCCGATGGTCCCTGATTGCCCCGGCATCACAAATCCCAGAGTGGCCGGAAATCTAGTTTTCCAGTGTCAGCAGGCGATTTCTGCGCGCGATGGCGGCAATTGAAACGCTTTCGACCACGGCGGCGGGAAACCCCTGCGGCAGGCTGTTTGCTGCGGTTTCCAGAGCCTGCGGCAGATGCTCGTGGATGCCTTCGATCAGGCGGATGGCGCGGGCGCGCGACAGGCCGCCGCGCAGGGCGGTCTGCACGAAATGCCGCCCCTGGATCTGGTCAAAGCGATAATGGCGGCTGTCGCCGACCGACATCGCCAGCTTCATCTGCTTTTGCTTGATCTGCCGGGCGTTCAGGGCCGGCTGCGCGGTCACGATGTCATAAAGCGGCGTCATGCGGTAGCGGCCGCCGGGGCTGAGCCACAGGCTGAAGTTCTTGGCGTGCCCGTCGGTGGCGCCGATCAGCCAGAAGATGATCTGGGCCTTCAGAAAGCTGTCCTGATCCTCGGCAGGGCGGTCGCTGCCCTGAAGCAGCCCAAGGATATCCACCATGCGCGGGCCGCCGTCGCTTTGGTATTTCAGCGTGGGCGGGACGGACAGGGCCTGACAGCAATCCTCTTGCGGCAGGCGCAGCAGGCGACCGTCACGGGCCCAAAGCCGGTCGAAACGCTGGACCACCAGGGCGCGGGTCGCGCCGAATGTGGCCATGCGGGCATCGTTGACCGCCAGCCCAAAGGCTTCGGCCAGCTTCAGGCAGTAGAATTCGTTTTCCACGCTGCCCGACAGGTCGATGCCGCCGGGCAGACGGCCGATCTGCGTCTTGAAGATATGGGTCGTCGGCGTGGTGCCATGCGGCTTTTTCCACTGGCCTTCGTGCCACAGCAGGGCGGTCTTTTCCTGCGCGCCGGCGACCGAGATGCGGAAATCATCGTCGCGTGACAGGCCAAGCGGCGCCTGACCAAGACCCAGCAGCAGTTTTTCGATGGCGGTTTCATCGACCACCTCGCCCTGCAGACGGGTGGTGCTGTCGGGGGCCTCATCCTCGCCCGAGATGAATTGCAGGGCGCCCACGCAGTCGCGGCCGATCACCGACAACAGGCTATAGGCATCCGTGCCCCGCGCGCCGACCTTTTCGGCGACCAGCCGGCGGATGCGGTCGGAATCGGGCAAGAGGTTCTCGAACACCGCCAGCACCGGCGCGCCGTGCCAGGGCGTTTCGCGCAGCGGCAGTGACAGCGACACCGGGATCGCATGCTCCCAGCCCAGCCAGTCGCGATGATAGGAAAACCGGATCGCGCCATTGCTTTCGCGGGTCAGCGTGCCGACGCGGCGGTTGTTCAGATAGACCCGCAGGGGGTGCCAGGCCGGACGCCGGCCCATCAGAACAGATCCTCGATATCGGCATTGTCGCCCAGCGAGCGAGGGGCGATCTGGAACTCCAGATCCAGCGCGGCCAGAACGGCAAGGATGGTGTCCAGCTTGGCCGGCGTTTCGGCCGTCTCGATGGTCGAGATCGTCGCCTGCCGCAGACCGGCCCGCGCGGCCAGATCGCTTTGGGTCCAGCCGCGTTTCTTGCGCGTGCGCTGGATGATGGTGCCGATCTGTCTGGGGGTGCGCGCCAAGTCTGCCATGGTGGCACGATACGCTAAAGCGCATATGGTGTAAATATACGCTGTGGTGTATATCGCGATATTATACGCTATGGCGGATGGCGCAGGTCTGTGCGTATGGTCCCGCCGCCAAGGAAATCTTCTCTTTCCGCGACGGCGCAGAATCCGCAGGGGCGGGTGACCCTGAATTCGCCTCGGCTCATCCAGAAAAGGCAAGATCCGCGCGGCGAAAAGCCATCGCCGGTTAAATCTGCCAGACCGAAGGGGGGGGATCACGCCGGGCGGCCATCTGGTCAAGAGACCTCAGGCCGACCGGATCAGGCGGCGGGCCATCGCGGCCCCCCGGAATGAATGTCACGCCTGCATCCGGCTTCAAGGAAACGGCTCTAATCCGATGTATTCAGGCTGGGTTTTGCCTGCATCACCACCGCACCGGGCGGGACGGATTCGGTCAGCCAGACGCCGCCGCCGATGATCGCGCCCCTGCCGATCTCGATCCGGCCCAGGATATTTGCCCCGGCATAGATGACGGCATCGTCGCCGACGATGGGATGGCGCGGCTGGCCCTTGACCAGCCCACCCGCGCCATCGCTTTCGAAACGTTTCGCGCCCAGCGTGACCTGCTGATAGATCCGCACATTGCGGCCGATCACGGCGGTTTCGCCGATCACCACGCCGGTGCCATGATCGATGAAGCAGGCCGGGCCGATCCTAGCTCCGGGATGAATGTCGATCCCGGACTGCGAATGCGAATGTTCGGCCATGATCCGCGCCAGCATCGGCGCGCCCAGCCGATACAGGTCATGGGCGATGCGATGGTGCAGGATGGCGGCGATGCCGGGAAAGCACAGCACGATCTCATCAAGGCTTTTCGCCGAAGGATCACCCTGAAAGGCCGCGCCGATATCGGTGTCATGCAGGTCGCGGATCTGCGGCAGCCCGTCGATGAAGGCCTCGGCCGCGGCGCGGGCGCGGCGGCGGCAATCCAGCTGCTCGGCGTCGGGGTGCAGCAGCCATTCCAGCTCCAGCTGCTCGGCCAGATGCTGGCGGATGGTCCGCAGCCTTTGCGCCACGAACAGGTCCACGGCCTGCACGTCCAGTCCGGCGGGGCCGTAATGGCGCGGATAAAGCGCGCTGACGACATTCGACAGCAGCGGGATCACCACCGCGCGCGAGGGTAGATTGGGCGTCGCCCGTCCCGGATAGCGGCGCTGCTGCGAGGTCATGCGGATCAGCCGCAGCTTTTCGGCGACGGCATCCAGCTGCCCGTCGCGGGATGGTGCGGGCTGAGAGGTGCTCTTGGCGGTCAGGATCGGGGTCTTTCCTGTTGTTCTGGATATGGGGTCATGCGCCCGGCCCGCCGGCCCGAGGGCAAGGGCCCAGTCGGGCTGCCGGTCCTGGGGCAGGCAGATGGCGGCGTCAGGGGAAAGCCGGTCAAGAAACGCATCCGACGTCGGATCGTCGGGCAACACCCTGGGGCCGGCGAGCGTCTGCATGCGGCGGGCAAGGCCGACCAGCCGGTCCATTCCGAAACACAGATAGCTGCGGTGCCGGCGGTCCAGCTGCATCATCCGCCAGATCAGCGGCGCGATCATCGCGTCCCGCGCGTCCGGTCGTGGCGCCGCCCCGCGCGAGGCCAGATCACGCTCGACCCGCAGCAACATCTCGCGCAGCAGGTGGATGGCAATGTCCAGATCGCGGTGGTTTCTGGCCTCGATCGCCTCGGCCAGATGCGTGTCGGCCCCGGCCAGATGCGCGATCACTGCCAATTGCCGGCCGCGCAATTCGGGATCTGCTGACAGCAGCGCGCCGGGATAAAGCCCGTCCAGCGCGGCCAAGATGGCCGGCGCATCGCGCAATGCCAGATCGCGCCGGGCCGAAGGGCTGCTCAGGTGCAATTCGGTGCGCGGGCCGGCCTCGGCGCGCAGGGGATGGCCGCAAAGCACTAGCGCAAGGCTGGCGCGCTGCGCCGTCAGGCAGTGTCGGGATGCGACCAGCCGCAGGATGCGGCCCTGCGTCAGCGGCTGCGTGCCGCCGCGCGCGACCCATCCCGGCAGTTCGGGCCAAAGCGTTTCCCGCCCCATCATGCCGCAGATCCCGGCAGGACCTGCATCGTCCCAAGCGCGGCGCCCGCCTGACCGGCGTGTTTCCGGCGCCTGCCTTGTGCCGCCGGTTGCGGGCGGTTGCGCATCGTGCCGGGGCCGACAGAGGTTCGCGGCATCAGAAATCCCCTTTGGCGGGCAGAAGGCCCTTGCCCCGCATCATGGCAGCCGCCGTCAGGAATGACGATAAAAAAAGTCGTGGTTTTTTGCTGGAGGCGGGAGAAGGATTTTCTCTGCGGGCCGGTGCGGGCAGCAACCGGATGCGGGGTGAGGCGCTCTGCCGTTCGGATTGGCGCCGGCGCCGTCAGCCCTGATCCGGCGCACCGCTTTTCCCCAAGCTGCGGGATTTGAGAAAGCCATGCCTTTTTCCCGCCGGCGTTTGGAATGGCCAGCTTTGGTTAAATGCGATCAGCATTGTCGTGATTAATGGAGGCACCTATCATGCTGCACGGCAAGATCACCACGGAACCCGTCGAGGTTGGCCTTGCGCGTGCGAAGGCGCTGCGCGAGACCGGGCTGCTGGCGCAGACGGCGCAGCGCGCCGCGCTGGCCCGCGCCTTGGTGCGCGATCCCGATCTGTTGCTGCTTGACGAGCCCTTTGCGGCGCTGGATGCCCTGACCCGGATCAAGGCGCAGGCGCTGGTGGCCGAGCTGTGGCGGCGCCATGGCTGCGCCGTCCTGCTGGTCACCCATGACGTCGAGGAGGCGATCCTGCTGGCCGACCGCGTGCTGGTCATGCGCGAGGGGGTCATCGACCACCATGAAGAGATCGCGCTGAGCCGGCCGCGCGATGTCGCAGACCTGGAATTCGCCCGGATTCGGCGCGCCCTGCTGGACCGGCTGGGCGTGCATCAGGGGGCGGCGCATTGAGCGGCAGCGGCTTTCATCTGGCAACCGATGTTTTGATCATCGGCGGCGGCATGGCCGGCGCTTGGGCGGCCATCGGTGCGCGCCGGGCCGGGGCCTCGGTCGTTCTGGTCGAAAAGGGATGGCTGGGCACCTCGGGGGTGACTGCCACCGCCGGGCCGGGGCATTGGTGGGTCGCCCCCGACGACAGGCCCGAGGCCATTGCGCGGCGTCTGGCGCAGTCGGGTGGGTTGAACGATCCGGGCTGGATGGCGCGCATTCTGCAGACCACTTGGGAAAGCCTGCCGACATTGGCCGATGTCTATGCCTTTCCGCGCGATGACCAGGGCCTGCCGCGCTATCGCGCGCTGCGCGGCCCGGAATATATGCGCGCCCTGCGCCGCCGGCTGGAAGGGATCGGCGTCACCATCATCGACCACGCTGCAGCGCAAGAACTGCTGCGCCATTCCGATGGCAGCATCGGCGGCTCGGCCGGGACCCGGTTGCCGGGACACGCCCCTTGGCGCATTGAGGCCGGGGCGGTGGTGCTGGCAACCGGCGGCACCGCCTTTCGCTCGCGCCTGCTTGGATCATGGAACAATACCGGCGACGGCTATCTGATGGCGGCCGAGGCCGGCGCGCAATTGTCGGGAATGGAGTTCACGGCGGTCTATTGCGTGGCCCCGGCGCGCACGACGATGACGCGCTCGATGTCATTCGCTTTTGCGACCTACCATGACGAGGCCGGGCAGGTGCTGCCGATCGGCGGGCCGGACATCACCCGTCCGCTGGCCCAGGCCCTGATGCGCGGCCGCGTCTTCGCCGATCTGGCGCGCACGCCGGCCGACATCCGGGCGCATGTGCCGACGATTTCGCCCAACTTCCTGCTGCCCTTTCGCCGCTGGGGCATCGACCCTTATCGCCAGAAATTCGAGGTCACCCTGCATGGCGAGGGCACGATCCGCGGCATCGGCTGTCAATCGGCATCCAAACGGCCCCCCCGATCGGCGCCCAAAAGTGACCCCTTTGGCGCGCGGTTGAGCAGGCCCGTGGCGGCGTAGCTTTCCAGCTGGCGCAGCCGACGCGGGCCTGCGTTTCGG
>NZ_WMIF01000024.1 GCF_009711185.1 Paracoccus limosus | reverse complement strand
GAGAAGCCGTCCAAATGGCCGCCCATTTTGCCGTCTCGTTCCAAGCCAACACCTCCGACGTTCATGCGCACGGAGATTGGCCCGTTCAGATCACCAGCGGCAGGAGGGGATCAGCGTCGCGCTTACCATAAGCCGCGCGATTGGGATGGTGCACTCCGTAAAGCGGCAGTCCGACCGCCTTCGCCTCGATGTCCTGCGCCAGATGAAAACGCGGCTGCCGTGTCACCTTTGTCTTCAGGCCGGCCTGCCGTTCTTTCAGGCTGTCCCAGTAAGGCCCTTCGGGGCGGACATAGCTCAGGTCATCATTGTCCCGGTTGTCGAAGACCGCAGTCACGAACAGATAAGGCTTATTGAAGAAGGGCCGTTCCACCAAGTAATATTCTACGTCCGTTCGGCTTGTATCCACCGGCTGCCAGTCGACGTGCAGGGCATCCTCGCCCTCGACGCCTCTGTTGACCCAGGAGCGCGCATCCGGGAAATGGGTCAGCCGCAGGGCATTCGTATAGTTTTCCCGAATGTCCAGACCGGCACGCTTTCCCAACGGCCCAATCCGGTTCGCACCTTTCTGGGCAAAGGCGAAATCCATCGCCTTGACCGCATAGGGGTAATCGTTCTCGGACATGGTGCAGTAGAAAAGGGGCAGATCGACAGGATCGTGCTTCTGATATTTCCCATGATACTTAGGATGGGAAATTGGCAGGTCGATGAAGGCAATCCTCCCCTGATTGTCAACCCTCTGGTCGGGGTAGCGATAGCCGTCCCATCCTGCTTGCGGGATATAGGCGGCATAATCCTGGGTCACGACCGACAGGTTTTCCGGCGACAGCGGGTCATCGCCATCCGAAAGGCCATCGGCGTCCGGTTTCAGGTATTCACGGATGGTGCCATTTTCCTGAACCCGCCAAAGACCATGCTTGCCTTCGCCGATCATCGTGAAAACCTGTTCGGCGATGGTGACGAACCGATAGGTGTAGTTGGTGTTCATGTATCCTATGAAGACCGGCAGATGCGGTATGCCGGAATGGGTACGGTCCGGACGACCCGTGCCAAGCATCTGCTTCTGCCCGTCGTCATCCTTGATGTCCTGGTCCGAAGTATAGAACATCGGATCGCCTAGTGTCAGGTCATGTAGGTTCGGCAGTTCATCCGCGCTTGCGAAATTGCCCGCAGCGAGGATGGCAAGTGCCGATATCGAACTTGCCATCTTCCTCATCCTCATTTCCTCCCTTATCCCGGCATCAAGCCGAGTCGCGCACCCGCGCGCCGCAGACGAATGCCATCCCCTCTGTTTCGGTCGTGAAAGTGATGTGCGCGCCTTTCGGCAAGAGCAGCACATCGCCCTTTCTGGCGTTGACCGTCTTGGTGCCGTCGTTGACCGTGATCTCGCCCTCCAAGACGATCTTCGCCTCGTCATAGTCGTAGTCATAAACCAGCGGCTCGTCGGATTTCTGGATGCGGAAGAACCCGCAGGTCAGCGGCTTGTCATCGCTTTCGGCGGAAACCGCATCCTGCAACCAGGCATTCACCCCCGGCACACCCATGGGCGCGATGTCACGGGCCTGGGCACCCTCTACATGGGTGACCTCGACTCCGTCTGCGAAGGCTAATCCTGCAAACACCCCTCCAAACGCCGCAATCAGCAGGGCCTTGGATAATGCATTCATTCTTGCTCTCCTGTTCCGGCAACGGCCGGTATGCTGCCAGCAGTTTACTGCAAGCGGCACCGTACGCATGACAGCAATCCCCTAGTGAACCCGGCCGTGACGAATTTTGAGACTTCCGTCATTCCGCGGCAAACTCGCGTCAGACACCTGTACCGCTGTTGCCCGGTCACGGACCAGATCGCGCATCGCCTCATGCGCCCCATCCGGCACCCAGACGCCTGTCAACTTGCCCGCCCTGTGCAGCTTAGCCAACATCAGCGCATCGCGGCGGTCCGTCATAACCCGATCCCCAGCCATGACCGGGATCAGCGAGGGCGCGACCACAATGCAGTCATGCCCCATCTTGACAAGCTGGCGGTGCAGGCTATAGCCGCAGGGACCAGCCTCATAGCAGAAGTGCAGCTGCGCACCGCCTGCGGCCAGCTTCTCCACCCGCTTGCGGATTTGGTATGGCCGGTGCGGCACGGATCCCCAATGCCGGACTTCACCGCCACGCGTGCCTTGTGCAACGGCAACGGAAATCGCTGCCTTGTGGACGTCCAGCACGATAAACGTGGTATGTTCCATTCGGTCTCTCCCCCATTCCTGAGGCTCGGTGCCAGCCAATCTGGCGCAACCCTCGAACGGAGAATGCAGAGGAAGAGGCCACCCACCCAGTCAGATCGTCCAGCGATCATCGGGTCTAGGCACCGCCCTGGTGCTGATCGCCACCGCCGGCTTGGCCGTTGAGACCTATCAAAAGCTCTTCACCGCCAAAACCGGTCTCCGCGTCGTGGCGGTGGATAGCGACAATCCGGCGCTTCCGATCAAGGCCCACGTTGAAGCCGGGTATCTCACTGTCGACGTGTTGGACATCGGATAATCGACCTGTCAGAGGGCCCCTCGTTCGACAGAATCTGGGACGGGTAGATGTATAAATACAATCTGATTGCCATCCGAAGAGACGCACCCGGTTAGGACGCGGCTCTGGACTGCATGGTCTTTGTCACCGACACGCGGCGATTCTCGATCGGGCGAAGTGGACCAGCTATAGCTCCGGCTCACAAATCATCGGTCCATTGGTCGGCCTTTACAAAGACGGCAAGGCCGACCAATGGCGCCGATCATGCTGACAAACTCTGGCAACATGAAAAATGCCCTTGCGTCGTCATATGACTTCAGATCGTGCAAGGCCCCATGACTTGCATGACCACGTCAAAGCGTGGCGCTTTCACGCTGCATTCCGGCGGATGGCACGCCCGCCCTGATTAGCATGCCGAAGAGATCACGTGGATCGTCGGGGTCGGCGATAATATCGAGGCGCTGGAAGAAGTCGGTTCCTTCCAGCCGGTCGCGCACATAGCGAAGCGCCGAGAAGTCCTCGATAGCGAAGCCCACGCCGTCGAACAGGGTGATCTGACGCTCCGAGGTGCGGCCGGGCACCGTGCCGGCGATGACCTGCCACATCTCGGTCACAGGAAAATCGGCGGGCATCTGCTGGATCTCTCCCTCGATCCTGGTCTGGGGGGTGTATTCCACGAATACGTCCGACCGGCGCAGGATGTCGGCGTGCAGTTCGGTCTTGCCGGGGCAGTCCCCGCCGATGGCGTTGATGTGGACACCTGCACCGACCATGTTGTCCGTCAGGATCGTCGCATATTGCTTGTCGGCGGTGCAGGTGGTGATGACTTGCGCGCCCAGGATCGCTTCTTGTCCGGACTTGCAGGCTGTCAGATCGAAGCCGAGGCCGGACAGGTTGCGCACCAATTTCGCCGTAGCGGCAGGGTCGATGTCGTAAAGCCGCAGACGATCAATTCCGCAGATTGCGCGCATGGCCAGAGCCTGAAACTCGGACTGTGCGCCGTTGCCGATCATGGCCATGGTGGTGGCGCCCTTGGGCGCCAGATGGCGAGCGACCATGGCGCTTGTCGCCGCAGTGCGCAGCGCAGTCAGCAGGGTCATTTCGGTCAGCAGTTCGGGATAGCCGGTGTCCACGCGCGCCAGCAGACCAAAGGCGGTCACCGTCTGCAAACCCGATTTCGTGTTCTGGGGATGGCCGTTGACGTATTTGAACCCATAGCTGACCCCGTCCGACGTGGGCATCAGTTCGATCACGCCATCCTTTGAGTGGGCAGCCACGCGCGGGGTCTTGTCGAACAGGTCCCAGCGGCGGAAGTCGTCCTCGATATAGCGGGCAAGATCTTTCAGCACGGTCTCGACGCCGATGCTGTGGACCAGCCGCATTATGTTTTCGACGCTGACGAAGCGGATGAAGGCCAGTTCGGAGGGCTTGGAGGCGGGCATGATGATCCTTCAGGAAAAGCTGCGGGTAGGACGATCGAAGACGCGGCGGCCGAAAAGCGAGGCGGTCAGATCGACCATCAGCGAAGCGGTGCGGCCGCGTTCGTCAAGAAACGGGTTCAACTCGACAAGGTCCAGCGAGGTGACGAGATTGCTGTCATGCAGCATTTCCATCGCCAGATGCGCCTCGCGGAAGGTGGCTCCGCCCGGGACGGTAGTGCCCACAGCGGGAGCGATGGCTGGGTCCAGGAAATCGACATCCAGCGACAGGTGCAGCATGCCGTTGGCGGCCCGCACCTCCTCGATGAATTCGGCCAGGGGGGCGGCAATACCGCGTTCGTCGATCTGGCGCATGTCGATGGCACGCATCCCGGCCGACTGGATCGCCGCGCGTTCGGGCGCGTCCACCGAACGCAGGCCGATGAAGCAGATGTTCTTCGGCGGCACTGGGTGCGTCATGGCGGGAAAACCGTCAAAGCCAAGCTGTCCGGTGACATAGCCGATGGGTGTTCCATGCAAGTTGCCCGAGGCGGTCGTTTCCGGGTTGTGGATGTCGGGATGGGCGTCCAGCCACAGGACAAAGAGCGGTCGCCCCTGCGCTGCCGCATGATCGGCAACGCCAGACACGGTGCCCAGCGACAGCGCGTGATCGCCGCCCATGAAGATCGGAAAGCCGTCGGGCATGGCCGCGCGGGCGGCCTCGGCCAGCAGGCGGGTCCATTCGGCGGTTTCGGCGCGGGCGTGCACCTGCCCGGCAGGCGAGGGCGGTGGTGCCTTGGGTCCGGGCACGTCGCCGCGGTCTTCGACATGCCAGCCAAGATCGGCCAGTGTCGTGGCCAATCCCGCCACGCGATAGGCTTCTGGGCCCATCGAACAGCCGCGCCGCCGCTTGCCGCAGTCGAGGCCGGCGCCGATCAAGATGCAGGTGTCGCCGCTCATGCCGACACCGCCGTCGATACCGCTGCCGTCACGATGACTTCGACCAGCAGGTCCGATCCGGCCAGCCGTGCCTCGCCGCAGGCGCGCGCGGGGGCGCAGCCTTCGGGCATCCATTCGTCCCAGACCGTATTCATCGCGTCATAGTCCGACATATGCGCCAGCCAGATGGTCGCATGCAGGATATCACGGCGCGAGGAACCGGCCTCGGTCAGCAGGGCGTCGACCCGCGCCAGGCAGTCACGGGCCTGCTCAACGACACTCGCGCCGGTGCCGACCTGGCCGCAGAGGTAAACGGTGCCATTGTGACGGACGATGCGGCTCATCCGGGCGTTGGTGTGAAAACGTTCGATCATTTGACCCCCATGGGTGGTGCGATATTGCGGACAACGGGATCCCGGCGGCGTTCCAGATGGCGCAGATAGCGCCGCTCCAGCCAGCGAAAGACCCGCGTGATCGCGAAGACGATGATGAAATAAAGGACGGCCGCAGTAATCAGACCCTCATAGGCCAGATAATAGCGCCCGTTCAGCCAGCGACCGACCCCAAGGATGTCCTGCAAGGTGATGGTGCTTGCCACGACCGAGCCATGCAGCATGAAAATCACCTCGTTGGAATAGGCCGGAATGGCGCGTCGAAAGGCCGAGGGCAACACGATCCGGTGCAGCCGTCCACTATGCGACATGCCGGTTGCGATGGCAGCCTCGACCTCGCCCTTGGGCGTGTCTACGATGGCCCCGCGCAACAGCTCGGTCGTGTAGGCACAGGTGTTCAGCGTGAAGGCGATCAGCGCGCACCACCAGGCTTGCGACAGCACCGGACCCCACAACCAGCTTTCGCGGACGAACTGGAACTGGCCCGCGCCGTAATACAGCAGATAGGTCTGCACCAGTAGCGGCGTGCCTCGGAAGACATAGGTATATGCCCAGATCAGAGGATTCAGCACCCGGTGGCGCGATGCGCGGGCGATGGCCAGCGGCACCGCCATGGCGCCGCCAAGTGCCAGCGACAGGAAGGTCAGGCCCAGCGTGACCCCGACGCCCTGCAGGAAGCGGTCGAGGTTCTGGACGATCAACGGCAGGTCCAGCGGGATGAAGGACAGCAGGTTTTCCATCACGCCCTCACCACGCCGCGGCTATAGCGCCGCTCCAGCGCCCGCAGCCCCAGATCCGAAAGCGCCGTCAGCGCCAGATAGATGACGAAGGCCGCCGCCATGAAGGTGAACAGCGCGCCCGTCGAGCGGCCGGCCGAAAAGGCGTTATAGACCAGATCCTGCAAGCCGATGACCGAGACCAGCGCCGTGGTTTTCAGCTGCACCAGCCAGTTGTTGCCGAAACCCGGCACGGCATAGCGCACCATCTGCGGCCAGATGATCCGGCGAAAGACCAGCGGGCGCGACATGCCGGTGCTGATCCCCGCCTCGATTTGCCCGCGCGGGATGGCCAGAATGGCGCCGCGAAAGGTTTCGGTGAAATAGGCGCCGAAGATCACTCCGATGGTCAGCGCGCCGGCGACGAACTGGCTGATCTCGACATAGTCCCACAGGCCGGTGGCCGTCCCGATGGCGTTGACCGTGACTTGGCCGCCGAAGAAGACCAGCATGATCAAGACCAGATCGGGCACGCCACGCACCACGGTGGTATAGGCGCCCGCCAGGGCATTGGCCGCACGGTTGGCCGACAGCTTGGCCCAGGCGCCCAAAAGCCCCAAAGTCACGGACAGCACCAGCGAGGCCAGCGCCAGCTCGACCGTGGTGACCAGCCCGGCCAGAAGCTGTTCGCGGTATTCCAGAAGCAGATCCATCCGAACCTCGCCGGTTGAAGGGCGCGTGTGCTGCGCCCCGGTTGCCGTTACAGGCCGGCCGGGCGGCCGCCGTAGATGTCGAAGGGGAAATATGTGTCGTTGATGGTCTTGTAGGCGCCGTTGTCCCGGATTGCCTTGATCGCCGCGCTGAAGGCGTCACGCAATGCGTCATCGCCCTTGCGCACCGCAACGCCCACGCCTTCGCCATAGCAATCGACATCGGTGTGATCACCGGGCAGGAAGGCGTAGTTCGCGCCTTCGGGTTTCGACAGGAAGCCTTCCTGCGCGATCAGCGAATCCGACAGTTGCGCGTCGATGCGGCCCAGCGACAGATCGCGGAACACCTCGTCCTGGGTGCCGTAAAGCACCAGCTCGGCATCGGGGAAATGCGCCTCGGCGTAGCATTGATGGGTGGAACCGCGCTGCACGCCCAACCGCTTGCTCGCCAGACCCTCGGCCGTGCCTTGAAGATCGGAATCCTTGGGCGCGACGATGCGGGCGGGGGTCTTGTAATATTTCTCGGAAAAGTCGATCTGGCGCTTGCGCTCCTCGGTGATCGACATCGAGGAAATGATGGCGTCGAATTTCTTCGCCTTCAGCGCCGGGATCATGCCATCCCATTCCTGTTCGACAAGCTCGCAGTCGCGCTGCATCTGCGTGCAAAGCGCCTTGGCGATGTCGATGTCAAAGCCGGCAAGGCTGCCATCGGGCTGTTTGAACGAAAAGGGCGGATAGGCACCCTCGACACCGATGCGCAGGGTATCGGCAAAGGCACCGGTGGCAAGGACCGCAAGCGCGGCTGCGAACAGGGTTTTCTTTATCATTGTCATACCACTCTGTTGGATTTCAGTTCATACGGGACAGGAAGGCCCGGAATTGCTGGGTCTGGGGGTTGCGGAACAGGTCGTCGGGCGCGCCCTCTTCGCAGACCTGGCCCTGATGCAGGAACACGGTCCGGGTCGAGACATCGCGGGCAAAGGCCATTTCATGCGTCACGACCAGCATGGTGCGGCCTTCGTCGGCCAGCGCGCGCATGACTGCCAGAACCTCGCCGACCAGCTCGGGGTCAAGGGCCGAGGTCGGCTCGTCGAACAGCATCACGTCCGGCTCCATCGCCAGCGCCCGGGCGATCGCCACGCGCTGCTGCTGGCCGCCCGACAGATGCGCGGGGTAATAATCGGCGCGGTCCGAAAGCCCGACCTTGGCCAGAAGCGCGGCCGCCTTGTCGCGCGCCTCGCGCCGGGGGGTTCCCAGCACATGCACCGGGCCTTCGATGATGTTTTCCAGCACGGTCATGTGCGACCACAGGTTGAAGCCTTGGAACACCATCGCCAGCTTTGCCCGCATCCGTTCGACCTGTTTCAGGTCGGCGGGCCGGCGGATGCCGCGCCGGTCAGTCATGCGCATCTCCTCACCCTTCAGCCAGACCTTGCCGTCGCTGGGGGTCTCGAGCAGGTTGATGCAACGCAGGAAAGTGCTTTTGCCGGACCCCGAGGCGCCCAGGATCGCCACCACGTCGCCCTTTGCGGCGGTCATGGAGATGCCTTTCAGGACTTCGTGGTCGCCAAAGCTTTTGCGGATATTCTCGACGCGCAGGGCGGGTTCGGTCATGCGGTTTCCTCGGGCTGGCGGCCAAGCGCGGCGATCTCGGCCAGGGTGACGGGCTTGACGGGGGTGCGGATGCGGCCGGGGCCGAGGGCCGAGGGCGCGCAGCCGGTGGTCTGGGCGATCAGGCCGGTGACGGTCGGCTCGCACATGCGGCCCTGACAGGGGCCCATGCCGGTGCGCAGCGCCGTGCGCATCAGGCGCAGGCCATGGGCGCCGCAGGCCGCAGCCTCGCGCACGGCGCCGGCGGTGACTTCTTCGCAGCGGCAAATGATCGTGTCGTCGGGCGGGGCCAGAAAGGCCTTGGGCACCGGATAGGCGGCGTCCAGAAACGGCCGCAGCGACAGGGCGCGCGCCAGGGCGCGGCGCAGCGGACGGGCGCGGCGGTCGCGTTCGTCCAAATCCAGACGGCCCGCGTCATGCAGGATCGCCAGCGCGGCCAGTGCGCCCTGCGCCCGCGCCGCATCCGCGCCGCCGATGCCGCCGCCGTCGCCGGCGACGCGCACTCCGCGCCGCGACGAGCCGCCCCATGCGTCCAGCCGGGGCCGCCACGCCTGCTGGGCAACGTCGTAGTCATGCGTCAGCCCCATCGAGCGGGTCAGATGCGTTTGCGGGATCACGCCCAGATGCGTCAGCAGCAGGCCGCAATCCAGCTCCTGCGGCCCCTTGCGGGTGGTGAAGCCAAAGCCGATCCGCCCCCCGGCCAGCGCAACCGCGCGGAAATCGCGGGCGCCGTGATGGCGCGGGATGCCGCGGATGCGGCGGATCAGACCCAGGCCCTTGGCCAGCGTCATCGCCGCCGGCAGGGCGCGGGGCAGTTTCGCCAATGCGTGCCGCAGATCGGTGCCGGTCTCGACCAGTGCCTTGGGCGGGCTGCCGGCGGCGATCATCTGCGCCGCGACCAGATACAGAAGCGGCCCCGCGCCAGCCAGGATGGCGTCCTGCGCCACCATGCCCGACTGCTTCATCAGGATCTGCGCCGCGCCGGCCGGCATCACGCCGGGCAGGGTCCAGCCGGGAAACGGCACCGGACGTTCCTGCGCGCCGGTGGCGATCAGCACATGCGGAGCCGCCGTGACATGGCTTTCGCCGTCGCGCGACCAGATCACGCCGCGCGCCGCGTCAACGCGCCAGACCGTCGCGCGGGGCTGATGCGTGATGCCCGGATGGTTCAGGCCGCGCAGCAGATCCGCGCCCCTGGCATAGTCCGGTCCCAGCCAGTCGCGCCCGGCGGCCGCACCGAGATTGCGATAGATCTGCCCGCCGGCGCGGTCCTGTTCATCCAGCAGCACGACCCGCAAGCCGCCCTCGGCCGCGATGCGCGCCGCCGTCATGCCGGCGGGACCGGCGCCGATGATGACCAGATCGGGGCTCATGGCTGATCCCCCAGCCGGCGGGCGCCGATCTGGCGGCGGATGACCATGCCGTCGCGCGCGGGCGTCATGCAGGCCTGCACATTTGGCCGGCCGTCAATGGTCACGAGACAGTCGAAACAGACCCCCATCATGCAGAACGCCGTGCGGCCGGCACCGCTGACCGGGGTGCGGCGGGTGGCGTCGCCGGATTGCGCCAGCAGCGCGGCGGCGACGGTTTCGCCGGGCCGGGCCAGCAGGGTTTCGCCGTCAAGGCTCATGCGGATGCTGCGCGGGGCCATGCCCGGCGCGTCACGAAAGCGCGAAGCGGCGTTCATCGAAAGCCTCCAGATCCGGGGCGGCGGGATCGTCGTCGATCCATGCGGCCAGCCGCGTTGCATGCAGCGGCGCCAGCGTCACGCCGCTGTGGCAAGTGACGAGGAAAGCGCCGGCACGGTCGGGCGCGCGCTGATAGATCGGATAGCCATCGGGCGTCATTACCCGCAGCGCCGCCCAACTGCGCAGCACGCGGATGTCGGCCAGTTGCGGCCAGACCGCGACGGCGTGCCGGGCCAGCACCGCCATCTGGTCGGTGGATTCGCTGTCGCGGTCGGATTCGGCCTTGGTGCCGCCGATCTGCAAGCCGCCCTCATCGACCTGCCGGATGGTGCTGGACAGAAAGGGCAGCGGATCGGCCACCCGCTCGGTAATCAGCAACTCGCCCCGCTGGGCGCGGATCGGGGCGCGGAATCCCAGTTGCGGCCCAAGGGTGGCCGCGCCCAGACCGGCGCAAAGTACCACGCGATCGGCACGTATCGCACGGTCCGGACCGGCGATTTCATAGCCCCGGTCCAACGCGCGCAGGGTCGTCACCGGTGTATCGGCCGCAAGGCGCACGCCGCTGGCAAGGCAGGCCCGGCGCAGCGCGACATGCAGGCGCAGCGGGTTCACATGGCCGTCAAGCGGGCAAAAGCTGGCGCCCACCACCTTTTGCCCGATGCCAGGCAGGCGCTGCGCCAGATCGCCATGGCTCAGCAGTTCAAACGAGAACCCATCGCCCAACGCCGCCGCCTGCCGGTGCAGGTCCTGGCCGAAAGCGTCGAACTCGGCGCGGTCGGTGAAAAACTCGTAGCCACCCTCCTGACGCAGCGCCAGATCGACCCCGGACAGGTCCTGAAGCCGCCGGGCAAAGCCCGCCCATTCCTGCACGGCGGCCAGCGACCAGCGCCCATAAGGGGCGTAACCCGCACCCTTGCCCTGCAACCAGACCAGGCCGAAATTCCCCTGCGAGGCGCGCATGTCGGCGTCGCGGCCGTCCAGCACCAGCACGTCATGCCCGCGCGCGGCCAGACCCAGCGCCAGGCAAAGCCCGACGATGCCGCCGCCGATGATTGCTGTGCCTGCGTCTGCGGACATGGCTCCATCCTCCCTGCGCCCTGAATGCCCGATGCAGGATGGATATGTAAAATTTGAAATTCTGTGCTATTCATGCGCAAATACTATGAGTCATGCCATGAGACTGTCGCATCGCCAGATCGAGGCCTTTCGTGCCATCATCGAAAGCGGATCGGTCACCGCCGCGGCCGAGTTGCTGTTTCTGACTCAGCCTTCGGTCAGCCGGCTGCTGGCCGATCTTGAGGCCGAGCTGGGGTTCGCGCTGTTCGCCCGCATCGGCCGCAGCCTGACCCCCACACCCGAGGCTGAGGCGCTTTATGAAGAGGTGCGGCGGTCCTTTGTCGGGTTGCAAGAGGTGTCGCGGGTGGCCGAGGACATCCGGCAATACCGCAGCGGCAGCCTGAAAATCGCGGCGATGCCGGCGCTGGGGCTGCAGTTCCTGCCGGCTGTGATCGCGGCCTTCAACCGCGACCGGCCGGGCATCGCCGTATCGCTGCGCGTGCGCAGTTCGCATGCCGTGGTGCAGCATCTCAGTTCGCAACAGTTCGACGTAGGGTTCAGCGCGCTGGACATCGACCTGCCTTCAGTCCGCCGCGAAACCCTTGTCACCATGCCCATGCTGGCGGTGCTGCCCCCCGGCCATCCACTTGGCGAAAAGCCGGTGCTGATGCTGCAGGATTTCCACCAGCAGCCGTTCATTGCCTTGGGAAACGAGATCAGCACGCGGTCGGACACGGACCGGTTCTTTGCCGATCATGGCATCAAGCCCCGCGTGGTCGCCGAGGCGCAACTGTCCTTTGCCATCTGTTCGATGGTGGCTGCCGGTGCCGGGGTGTCGATCATCGAGCCGGTGACCGCGCGGCAATGCGCGGCGCTTGGCATGGTGGCGATCCGGCCGATCACGCCCGAACAGCCCTTTACCTATGACATGCTGACGCCGGCGCTGCGGCCGGCGTCAAGGCTGGTCCAGGATCTCGCCGACCGCGTCCGGCGTCAGTTCGAGGATCTGAAGGACAGCCGGATGACGCCTGGCGCAACCGCCGGCAGGTGATTCCCGAACGGTGCGCGCGTAGATCTTGCACATGGTCGTGATGTATTGTCGCCTGCGATTTGGCGATGGTCGCCAGATGCCAGTGATGATATGTCGAAACGACAGATGACAAGCGTCCGGCCTGCCGGAACAACGGGCGGCATGGCAGCTTTTTACAGGCTTTCCCTGGCAAGGAAGACCGCGTCATGCGGTTCCCGCAACCGGCGGGACCCAGAAGCATCCTGCCCGGAATCCTGGCCATGATGTGGTCAACAACCGATGCCCTGCTGATTGGTGGTGCGGTTTTCGCTGCGGCCGTCCTGCGCGGCATCACGGGCTTCGGCTTTGCCCTGGCCGCGGTTCCGCTGATCAGCCTCGTGCTCGCGCCGGTGCAGGGCGCGGCGATCGCCATCTTGCTGCAATGCATGATCGGGTTCGGGGACCTTGTGTCGGTCCGTCGCCTTGTCGACATCAGGTCGCTGACGATGATGTCGGTCGGGGCGGTGATCGGCACACCGGTCGGCCTGATGACGTTGCAGCGGTTATCCGCCAATGCGATGCGCGTGGTGATCGCCATCATCGTTCTGGGGGCATTGGTTAGCCTGGTCCGCAAGGTCCGCCTTGCGCCGGGACCACGCCAGGCCATAGGCGCCGGCGTTCTGGCCGGGATGTTCTCAGGCTTTGCGGCGATGCCCGGCCCGCCTGCCGTTGCCTATCTGCTGGGAACGGCGACGCCCGCCGCCGAAGCCCGCGCGACGCTGATGATCTTTTTCTTCGTCACCTCACTTCTGGCGCTGCCCGGCCTGCTGGTGCAGGGCGTCGTGAGATGGCCGACCGTGTTGGCTGCGGTGGCCTCGCTGCCGCTGCTGATCGCGGGCACGCATTTGGGCGGTTGGGTGTTCCGCAGGCTGGACGACGGCGGATACCAGAAGGCCGCAATCGCAATGCTGGTGGTGACCGCCGTCCTAGCGGCAATTCGCGGCCTGTGGGGCTTGGCCGGCGGCTAATGCCCCGCCTGCACCGCCGTCACCGCCGAGGCGTTGACAATATCCTCGACCGAGCATCCTCGCGAGAGGTCGTTTGCGGGTTTGGCGAGGCCTTGCAGGATGGGGCCGATGGCGGTCAGGCCTCCGAGGCGTTGTGCGATCTTGTAGCCGATGTTGCCCGAGGCGAGGTCGGGGAAGACGAAGACGTTGGGGCGTCCGGTCAGGGTGCTGCCCGGCGCCTTTTTGGACCGGATCGCGTCGTCGAGGGCGGCGTCGAACTGCATCTCGCCGTCGATTTCCAGTTCCGGCGCGGTGGCACGCACCAAGGCCAGCGCCTCGCGGATCTTTGTCAGGCTTGGGTGGTCGGCCGAGCCGGCGGTGGAAAAGGACAGCAGGGCCACGCGCGGCTCCTCGGCCAGCAGGCGCCGGCAGCTGTCGGCGGCCGACAGCGCGATCGAGGCCAGCCCCTCGGCATCGGGTTCGACCACCAACCCGCAATCGGCAAAGATCATGCCGCCCCTGATCGGCGCCGCCGGGCCGCAGGACAGCATCAGGAAGAAGCTCGAGACGATGCCGGCGCCCGGCGCGCGGCCGATGATCTGCAGCGCCGCGCGCACCGTGTCGGCGGTGGTGGCGACGGCGCCCGCGACGGTGCCGTCCGCCTGGCCCAGCCGGACGCGCATCGCCGCCTGGCGGATCGGGTCGCGCATCTCGGCCAGGGCGCGGTCGGCGGTCATGCCCCGGGCGGCGCGCATCCTGTGCCAGTGCTCGGCAAGCTCGGGCAGGTCGGGCGCCTCGGCCGGGGCAAGCGCCGTCACCCCCGCAACGGCCGGCCCGTCCATCAGCGTGATCCGGGCCAGGCCTTCGGCGGTCATGCGGGCGGCGGCCTCGGCCACGCGCGGATCGCCCCCTTCGGGCAGGATGATGTGGCGCGGATTGGCCTGTGCCGCAGCCAGGATACGATCGAGCGGTTTCATGGCAAGGTCCTTCTCAGCTGAGGAAGTGCAGGCCGGCGACCACAAAGACGCCGAGGAAGACGGTTTCAGCGACGATCAGCCCGATTGCGGCGCCGCCCACGTCCAGCATTTTGGCCAGCGAGGTCTTGATGCCGACGGCGGCGATCGCGATCAGCAGCGCCCAACGGCTGAGAACGCCCGCCCAATCCGCGACCACGGCCGGGATCACGCCGAGCGAGTTCAGCGCCGCCAGCACCAGAAAGCCCAGCACGAAGCCCGGCAGCAGCGGCGGGCGCTTGCCGCCATCCATGTCCGCAAGGCCCCGTGCGCGGATGACCAGCGAAAAGCACAGCACCACCGGCGCCAGCATCGAGACCCGGATCAGCTTGACCAGCGTCGCCGTCTCGCCCGTCTCGGGGCCGATGGAAAAGCCCGCCCCGACCACCTGCGCCACGTCGTGGATGGTGCCGCCCAGAAACACCCCGCTGTCGCGCGGCGTGAACCCGAACAGGCCCGACAGCATCGGGTAAAGCACCATGGCCACCGTGGACAAGACCGTCACCGACAGCACGGTGAAGGCCAGGTCGCGTTCCGAGCGTTCATGGCGCGGCAACACCGCGGCGATGGCCATGGCGGCCGAGGCGCCGCAAATTGCCACCGACCCGCCGGTCAGCAGCGCAAAGCGCCAATCCCGGTTGACGAAGCGCGCCGCGATCAGGCCGAACAGGATGGTCAGGACGACACCGGCGATGACCAGTGCGATCGCGGCGCCACCCAGCCCCGCCAGCATGTCGACGCTGATGCGCGCCCCAAGCAGCGCCACCCCCAGCCGAAGCACCGTCCGGGCGGTCAGCGCCACGCCCGGGGCAGTGCGGGTGCCTTCCTCGGCCAGGAAGTTCAGCGCCAGCCCCAGCAGCAGCGCCAGCAGCATGGCGGGGGCGCCGTAATGCTCGGACAGGAACTGCGCCGTGGCCGCCACCAGAACCGATACGGCAAAGCCCGGAAAGGCGTCCGATACCATCTGGCGGGCGGGAAGCAGGTCGGTGCTGGCCATGGGATGTCCTTCTTGAATGCAGGGCACCATCCGGCGCGAGAGGCTCGCGCCGGAGGGATCGTTTCAGCAGGGCAGGCCGGATCAGGCGGCGCCGCGCTGCGGGCGCATGTCGGCCGGATCGATGCCGGCCACGGGAACCGGCTTCTTCATCGCGTCGCGGCGGAAGGGCTCGCCCAGCTCCTGGTTCAAGAGCACCTCGATGAAGGTGGTCTCGCCGTGCTTCATCTGCCGCTCGACCGCGTCGTGCAGGGCCTGGGTCAGCTCCTCCTGCGACCTGACCTGCACGCCATTGACGCCGCAGGCCTTGGCGATGCCGGCATAGGTGGTGTCGCGGTCCAGCTCGGTGCCGACGAAGTTGTTGGCATACCACAGCGTCGTGTTGCGCTTTTCCGCGCCCCACTGGTAGTTGCGGAAGATCACCATGGTGATCGCCGGCCAGTCCTTGCGGCCCACGGACACCATCTCGTTCATCGAGATGCCGAAGGCGCCGTCGCCGGCAAAGCCGATCACCGGCGTGTCGGGGTTGCCGATCTTGGCGCCGAGGATCGCCGGGAAGCCATAGCCGCAGGGGCCGAACAGGCCCGGCGCCAGGTATTTGCGGCCGCCCTCGAAGGTGGGATAGGCGTTGCCGATGGCGCAGTTGTTGCCGATGTCGGAGCTGACGATGGCGTCCGACGGCACCGCCTGCATGATCGCCCGCCAGGCCTGGCGCGGGCTCATCAGGTCGCTGTCGCGGCTGCGCGCCTCCTCGTTCCAGACCGTGCCCGGATCGTCGTCCTCGTGGTCGAGGCTGGACAGCTCCTGCGCCCAACGCGACTTGGTCTGCGCCACCAGGTCCTTGCGCTCGGCCCGGCCGGCATCGCCGGCGCTGTCGGACAGCTGCGCCAGGATGCCGCGCGCCACCTTGCCCGCGTCGCCCTGGATGCCCACGGTGACCTTCTTGGTCAGGCCGATACGGTCGGCGTTGATGTCGACCTGGATGATCTTCGCTTCCTTGGGCCAATAGTCGATGCCGTAGCCCGGCAGGGTCGAGAACGGGTTGAGCCGCGTCCCCAGCGCCAGGACCACGTCGGCCTTGGCGATCAGTTCCATCGCGGCCTTGCTGCCGTTATAGCCGAGTGGCCCGACCGCCAGCGGGTGGCTGCCCGGGAAGCTGTCGTTGTGCTGGTAGTTCGAGGCCACCGGCGCATCCAGCCGCTCGGCCAGTGTCACGAGATCCGGGATCGCGCCCGACAGGACCACACCCGCCCCCGACAGGATCACCGGGAACTTGGCTTCCGATAGCAGCCGCGCGGCTTCGGTCACGGCTTCCTCGCCCCCGGCCGGGCGCTCGAAGGCCACGACCTGCGGCAGATCGACGTCGATGACCTGGGTCCACATGTCGCGCGGAATGTTCATCTGCGCCGGCGCCGAGTTGCGCCAGGCCTGCATGATGACGCGGTTCAAGACCTCGGGAATGCGCGAGGGGTCGCGGACCTCTTCCTGATAGCACACGCAATCGGCAAACAGCCGCATCTGCTCCATCTCCTGGAAGCCGCCCTGGCCGATGGTCTTGTTGGCGGCCTGGGGCGTGACCAGCAAAAGCGGGGTGTGGTTCCAGTAGGCGGTCTTGACCGGCGTCACGAAGCCCGTCACCCCCGGCCCGTTCTGCGCGATCATCATCGACATCTTGCCGGTCGAGCGCGTGAACCCGTCCGCCATCAGCCCGGCATTCGTCTCGTGCGCGGTGTCCCAGAACGTGATCCCGGCCTTGGGAAAGAGGTCGCTGACCGGCATCATGGCCGAGCCGATGATCCCGAACGCATGCTCAATCCCATGCATCTGCAGAACTTTGACAAACGCTTCCTCAGTCGTCATCTTCATGGCGGATAGCTCCTTATGCCCGCTCGTCGCGGTAGTGATAGAGGTGATAGAGACCCCACTGACCGAGCCGCCGGAACGGCGTCTTCCAGCCCTCGTGGGGAAGTTCGGTGTTGAAGATCGGCAGGTCCGGGACAGCCTGTCCCGCGACAAGCTGCGCCAGCCGGCGACCCGCCATGGCCGAATACATGACGCCATTGCCGCCATATCCCAGCGAGTAGAACAGTCCCGGCGTATCCGGCAGCCCGGTGATGCGCGGCATCATGTCGTGGCTGACATCGACCCATCCCCACCAGCTGTAATCCAGGTCGATCCCGCGCAGGGCGGGGAATTTCCGGGCCATGCCTTCGCGCAAGCTGTTCAGGTGCGCCGGGTTGGCTGCATCGCGCCCGGTGATCGCCGCGCGCGATCCGATCTGCAGCCGGTTGTCGGGCAGCAGGCGGTAATAATGACGCAGCGTACGCGTATCCGTCAGCGGGGACATGGTGCGAATGCCCACGGACTCGAGCTCTGACGGAGTCAGGACACGCGTGACGATGCTGTTCGACATGATCGGCATCAGGCGGTCGCGAAGGCGGCCGTGCAGGCTCCGGGTGGCGTAGGCAGCCGTTGCGACCGCCACGCGGCGTGCACGGACCGTGCCGCCCGGCGTGCGCAGGTGATGGACGCCGTTCTTCAGCTCCCATCCCTGCACCGGAGTGTCGGGATGCACGGTGGCGCCCAGTTCGCGGGCCACGCGCAGATAGCCGAAGGCCAGCTTTGCGGCGTGGATGCTGACGCCGTCGGCCTCCCACATCGCACCATGGGCTTCCTGGTCGCGCACTGCGCTGGCGAACAGCTCTTCCCGCGACAGCATTCGGGCATCATAGCCGAAGGTGTCGCGCAGCAGCTTCGCCTCGGCCTCCAGCGTCGGAATGACGCCGGCCTTGTGGGCGATATAATAGTGGCCGCCATCCTGCGGATCACACTGGATGTCGTGGTCGCGCAGCAGCCCGCGGAACAGTGCGAACGCCTCGACCATCTCGTGGTGCATGCCGCGCGCGACATCCAAGCCCCAGCGGTCGATCCATTGGCTGCGCTTGAGCCGCCCGGCGCTGATCTGCGCCTGGCCGCCGTTCCGGGTGGAACAGCCATAGGCGACCCCATTGGCCTCGAGCACGGTGGCCTTGATACCATGTTCCTTCGCCAGGTGAATGGCCGTGGACAGCCCCGTATAGCCCGAGCCGATCACGGCCACATCCACGTCCATGTCGCGTGTGACCGGACCGTCGCCGTCGGGGGCCGGGCCGGCCGTGCCAATCCAATAGGTGGGGGCATAGTCGCTGCCCGGTCCCAGAGCGCGCGCCGTCATGGGGTCATACTGAGGGTCGAACGGCACCGACCCGCGTTTGTCGATAGGCTGCATAGCGGTCACTTGGCGGGAATGTTCGGGCGTTGCTTGCGGATCGCCTGCTTTTCCACGATCCGGCCGTCACGAAAGCGGAACAGGTCGGCGCCCTGCACTTCGGTCCGGGTGCCGTCGGGGTTCGTGGCGCGGAAGGTCCATTGGCTCACGCCGCGGGTCCCATCCTCGGACACGAAATGGCTGTGGTCGGCCCATTGCACGTCCGGCATCGTGCTCCATACGCCTTCAAACGCCTTGGCGATCGCCTCGCGGCCCTCGATCTTGTTGCCGTATTCGTTGTCACCGGCGACCGTGTAGAAGACGCAATCGTCACCGAAGTGGGTCATGACGCCGTCAATGTCGTGGCGGTTGAAGGCATCGAAGGTGTCTTGCAGGTCGGCGGCGGTAAGGGTTCGGGTCATAGGAAAAGCTCCTTGGTCAGTAGCCCAGCATGGCGGGAAGCCACAGGGCGATTTGGGGAAACAGGGCGATGACGAAGATCGCAGCGGTCGAGGCCACGGCGAAGGGCAGCGCGGTAACGCTGATCCGCTCGATGCTCTCGCCCGAGATGCCTGAAGCGATGAACAGGTTTTCGCCCAGAGGCGGGGTCTGGAAGCCCACCGACAGCGTGCAGATCATCACGATGCCGAAATGGATCGGGTCGATGCCGACCATGTAGGCGACCGGCAGCATCACCGGCACCAGGATCATGATCGCGGCCAGCGTTTCCATGAACATGCCGACGATCAGCAGCATGCCGATGATCAGCGCCCAGATGGCATAGACATTGGTGGTCAGGCTCAGGATGCCGCCCGCGATGATGCCGGGGACGTTGTTTTCCACCAGGATGCGCCCGAAGATCGTTGCGGCGAACAATACCAGAAGCACTCGTCCGGCAAGCCAGGTCGTCGCCTCAAGCGCCTTGAACACCTCGGCCATGTCCAGCTCGCGATAGATGACGACGCCGACGAACAGGGTATAGAAGATGGCGACGATGGCGGCCTCGGTCGGGGTGAACAGGCCGGTGTAGATGCCGCCCAGGATGACGATCGGAGCCAGCAGCGCCCAGAACCCCTGATAGCAGGCGCAGGCGAACTTGCGCAGCGACAGCGGCTCGGACGATCCGTGATAGCCGCGTCCCTTGCAGCGGACCCAGTTCATCAGCAGCAGACCGCCCGCCATCACGGCGCCCGGCAGGAAGCCCGCGATGAACATCTTGGAAATCGACACCGACTGGAACGGACCATGCGCGGCAATCGCCTCGGGGGCGGGCGCGATGCCCATGGCCGAAATGCCGAAGATGATCATCGGGATCGAGGGCGGGATGACGATGCCCAGACCCCCCGCCGCCGCCGTGACGGATGCGGCATAGTCGCGGCTGTATCCGTTGCGGATCATGCCGGGGATCATCAGCATCCCCACCGCCGCCGTGGTGGCGGGGCCGGAGCCGGAAATCGCGCCGAAGAACAGGCAGGCGACGATGGTGGCGGCCGACAGCCCGCCGGTAAAGGGACCGGCCAGGCTTTCGGCGACGGCGATCAGGCGCCGCGACAGGCCCGCGGCCTCCATCAGCGCACCGGCAAGGATGAAGGATGGCAGCGCCATCAGCGGGAACGACCCCACCGAGGACCAGGCCATCTGCACCATCTTGATCGGGTTGTCGCCCAGATACAGCATCGCGGCCAGGGCGGCGACGCCAAGCGCCACCACAATCGGCGCGCCCAGGACCATCAGCAGTGCGAAGGTGCCGAACAGGACTTCCACGACATAGTCGTTCATTTCGCGTGCTCCCGCTCATAGGCGCGCTGTTCATCCTCGGCCAGTTCAAGAGCCTGCTCGACCTCGACCTTGTCCGGGTCACGCGGGTCGATCCCCTTGACCAGCTTCAGGTAATTCACCTGCAGGATGCGGATCGTCATCAGCGCAAAGGCGATGGGCAGCGCCATGTAGACCCAGCGCATTTCCCAGCCCAGCGTCTGCGCCTTAACGAAGGGTTTCAGCCGGCTGATGAACTGGATCGCTTGCCAGATGAAGACGACATTGAAGGCGATCCAGAACAGGTCCCCAATGGCTTCCAGAATTCGCGCAGCTCGGCGCGGCATCATGTTCAGATGAAAGGTGACGCGGTTATGCGCCGCCATCCGCGCGGCATAGGAGGCGCCGAAATAGGCGAACCAGACGAACAGGATGACCGACAGCTCTTCGATCCAGGTGATCGAAAAGCCGAACATCTGTCGGGCGACGATCTGCACGAAGAGCAGCGTGACGAACACGGCCAGCAGCGCGCGGCAGATGTAGCTTTCCAGATTGTCGAGATGTTTCCAGAATGCAGACATGCGTGGACTCCGAACAGGGCGACGTCGGTGCTTATTGCACCGTGTCGCGGCCCAGCGAGGTCAGCACCCCATTCAGCACCTCGACGCCGCCGATCTGGTCATAGAATTTCGGCCAGACCTTGCTGGTCGCCAGGTCGATGAATTCCTTTTCGTCATCGGCCGGCTTGGTGATTTCCATGCCGCGCGCCACCAGCTCGTCGCGGATCTTGCTTTCCTGTTCGCGCAGGAAGACGCCGGATGCCTTGGTCGCGTCGCGGCCGGCGGCCAGAACCTGCTGCTGCTGTTCTTCGGACAGGCTTTCAAACAGCGATTCGCTGATGACCAGCGGCTCGATCGAGAAAATGTAGCGTAGATCGGTGATGTATTTCTGGACCTCGTAGAACTTCATCGCGTTCACGGTCATGTAGGGGTTGTCCTGACCGTCAACGACTTTCTGTTGCAGCGCCGCAAAGGTTTCGCCCCAGGCCATCGGGGTGGGGTTGATGCCCCAGGCCTTGTAGGTCTCGATCATGATCTCGTTCTTGGGTACGCGCACCACCAGGCCTTGCAGGTCGGCCACGGTCGAGACCGGCTTTTTCGAGTTGGTCAGCACGCGGAAGCCGGAATAGCCCCAGCCGATGATGCGCACGCCGGCATCCTCGACGGTCTGATCGACCATCTTCTGACCGACTTCGCCCTGCGTCACCTTCTCGGCGTCGTCCTGCGACAAGATGACATAGGGCAGGGTCAGCGTGCCGACGCTGGGCGAGAACGGCGTGATATTGTTGATCGCCAGGATCGAGAAATCCAGCGTGCCGGTGGCGGCTGCGGTAATGGTGTCTTGCTCGTCACCCAGCTGACCGTTCAGGAACAGCTTGCCAGTCATGGCGCCGCCGCTTTCCTTCTCCAGCGCGGCGACAAAGGCCTTGCCAAGCGCCTCTTGCGTCCCGCCGGCACCATCGCCCACAGCGATGCGGTATTCGGTAGCAAAGGCCGGAACGCTTAGCATCAGGCTGATCGCGGTGCCGGCCAGTAGGATGAATGTCTTCTTCATAGGCTTCCCCTCCCCTTGCGCGACCCACCTCCCGTGAGCCTTGCGACGCTGCGTAATATTGCCGCAGAGCGCGCCAAGTGATACGTCCAGTTGCAAGCAAATGTGAGTCCAGATGGCGGACACCCTTCCGGTTGAGACGATCTTTCTGCGTGACGACGCCCTGACCTTGCAGGGGCGGCTGGCGGCCGCCATCGTCCGGGCGGTTCTGGAAACGCGATCAAGGCCCGGCGTACGGCTGCCCTCCAGTCGCAAGCTGGCGCGGGCGCTCGGCATTTCGCGGATGACGGTGACGCTGGTTTACCAAAACCTCGTCAGCCAGGGCTACCTAGAGACCTTGCCGCGTTCAGGCATCGCCATTGCCGCGACGGTGCCCTTGCGCAGGGTTGAGGTGGCGGCCAGGGGCGTGTCGCGCGCGTTGGACTGGGCCGACTGGCTGTCAGACCAGACGCTGCCCAAACGGGTGATCCGTAAGCCGGAGAACTGGCGCGAGTTCCGTTACCCCTTTATCTTTGGCCAGGCCGATCCTCGGCTGTTCGACCATGGCGCATGGCGCGACTGCGCGCGCCGAGCGCTGGGAACGCGGGATTTCTCCGATCTGGCCGCCGACCGCTATGGCGCCGACGATCCGCTGCTGGTCGATTACATCTGTTCGCACACTCTGCCCCGGCGTGGCTTTCAGGCTAGCCCCGACGAGGTGCTGATCACGCTGGGAGCGCAGAACGCGCTGTTTCTGGCGACCGAGCTTCTCGCACGCATCGACCGGCTGGCCGTGGCCGAGGAGCCTGGCTATCCTGATTTTGCCGAGACCTTGCGCCGCGCCCGCAGCCCGACCACCTTTCTGCCGGTGGACGGTATGGGGCTGGATCCGGCGATGCTGCCCGAGGCCACGCAGCTCATCATTGTCACGCCCAGCCACCACATCCCGACAGGCGCCACCATGCCGCCGGCGCGCCGGCACGCCTTGTTGCAGCGCGCCGAACAGTTGAACGCGCTGATTATCGAAGATGATTATGATTTCGAGATGTCCTATCTGGCGCCCCCGGTCCCGGCGCTGAAATCGCTCGATAGCGCCGGCCGGGTGATCTATATCGGCAGCTTCTCCAAGTCGTTGTTTCCCGGGCTGCGCATCGGCTACATGGTCGGCCCTGCACCGCTGATCGCGCGGGCGCGGGCGCTGCGTTCGATCATGCTGCGCCACCCGCCGACGCATCTGCAACGCATCACCTCATATTTTCTGGCGCTGGGGCATTACGACGCCCATATCGTGCGGCTGCGGCAGGCGCTGAAACAGCGCCGCAAGGTGCTGGAACAGGCGCTGGCGCAGACCACGTTACAGACCCTGGGCGCAGCGGCGCAGGGCGGGTCCAGCATGTGGCTTGGCGCGCCCGGAACCGACAGCGCCGATCTGGCCGCGCGGTTGCACGCGGAAAGCGTGCTGATCGAGCCGGGAGCCGTGTTCTTTGAACAGCCGCCGGCGCCTTGCCCGGTGTTCCGCTTGGGCTACGGCTCGATTGCCGACGACCTGATCCCCGAAGGCGTGGCCCGCATCGATCGCATGGCGCGGGCCATGGCGCAGCAGGCGGCTAAGCCAGCCGCCTGACCGCCAACAGCCGCCCGGCCAACAGGGCCACGATCGCACTGGCAAGGCTCAGCAGCGCGCCCATCTTGGCCGCGTCCTGCACCGCACCGGCCGGGAATGCGACCGAGGCCACGAACAGCGCCACGGTAAAGCCGATGGCCGCGACACAGCCCACCACCGGCAGGTCGCGCAGCGCCATGCCGTCGGGCAGGCCCAGCCGCAGCACATTGGCGGCAAACCAGCCAAACAGCGTGATCCCCAGCGGCTTGCCGATCATCAGCCCCGCCAGCACCAGCAGCGTGGGCGTAGAAACCGCGCTGAACTCGACCCCGGCATTGACCACTCCGAAGGCGCAAAGCACCAGCTGTACCGGCAGTTTCAGCGCATGTTCGATTCTGTTCAGCAGGTCGGTGGCATGGCGTTCCTCTTCGGCAAAGATGCCGAAATCGCGCTCGGCATGGGGAATAGCCGGGATGATCGGCAACAGCCCCAGCGCCGGATGCAGCCCGGCGCGGTAGAACCCATACCAACTGAGACAGCCGGCGATCACATAGGGCCAGGCCCCTAGCACCCGCCGCGCCCAGGTCGAGTTCGGCCGGTCCTGCCGGCCCCTGTCCAGCCGGCGCGGCAGCCAGTTTGCCAGCAGCCAGACCGCGACCGCCGCCGCGACCGACAAGAGCAGCCAGGCCAGCGCCAGATCGCCCGATGGATAGAACACCGCAAGGATCGCCAGACCCGCCGCATCGTCGGCAATCGCCAGCAGCAGCAGGAAGCCGATGGCCGGATGCCGCGCACCAAACACCATGCGGCCGACCAGATAGGAAAATGCGATGTCGGTTGCCGTGGGAATCGCCCAGCCCCGGCCCATTTCGGCCAGCGACCCCAGCAGGATGGCCAGCGTCAGATAGACGGCGACCGGCCCCATCATTCCGCCCAGCGTGGCGATCAGCGGCGTCAACGCCTTCTTCCCGCGCAGCGAGCCGTCCGACAGGATCACAGCCTCCCAGACCTCTTTTGCGGCCATGGCAAAGAACAGCGCCATCAGCAGGTCGTTGATCAGAAAGTGCAGGGTCAAGACGCGGACAGCCTGCCCGTCGTGCATCTCGACCAGGCCGATCGGGGCATCGGACCAGATCGATAGGTGAACAAGCTGATGATAGCTGTCAGGCGCCAGATTGGCCCAGATCAAGGCCAGCACCGCGCCCCCTATAAGCAACAGCGAATTTTGCGCGACGAAGTTCCAAATGCGATTCAACTGTCATCCCTCCTGCCCTTGCATCAGTCGATAGCAAAGCGTTGGACCGAAATGGAAGCGAAAGGTCGACGCCCAATTCCATACAGGTCGGCTCGGCTGCCATGATCAGGGCGTAGCTTTGCCCAGTCCGGTTCAGCCAAGTCACGACGATGAGCGCAGTGCCGCCAAAAACTGCATAGTGCTGCCTCCTACGCTAACCGCCCAGCCCATTATCTGCGCACTCAGCGCCGCCAGATCCTCGGACAGAGCCCATATTAAGGAACGGCACGGAGAAGCCCTGCCGGTAGCAGATCCCTGTGCTGCCCCCCGGCCATCCACTTGGCGAAAAGCCGGTGCCGATGCTGCAGGATTTCCACCAGCAGCCGTTCATTGCCTTGGGAAACGAGATCAGCACGCGGTCGGACACGGACCGGTTCTTTGCCGATCATGGCATCAAGCCCCGCGTGGTCGCCGAGGCGCAACTGTCCTTTGCCATCTGTTCGATGGTGGCTGCCGGTGCCGGGGTGTCGATCATCGAGCCGGTGACCGCGCGGCAATGCGCGGGCCTTGGCATGGTCGCAATCCGGCCGATCACGCCCGAGCAGCCCTTTACATATGACATGCTGACGCCAGCGCTGCGGCCGGCGTCAAGGCTGGTCCAGGACCTCGCCGACCGCGTCCGGCGTAGGCTCGATGCGTTGAAGCAGACGGCCTGAGACGCGGCTCAGCGCGCCGCAGGGTTGCGCGCAACGACGATCATCTCGACCCGCATGCCGGGCCGCGCCAGTGGCACGCCGCCGGTCGCGCGGGCCGGGGGATTGGCCGGATCGACCCAGGCGTCCCAGACCGCATTCATGCCGGCAAAATCGGCCATGTCAGCCAGCCAGACCTGCACCGAGGCGATATCGGCCTTGCTGCCGCCCAGCTGGGCCAGCACGGCATCGACATTGGCCAGCACCTGCCGTGTCTGGGTGGTGATGTCGGCGCTCAGATCGTCAGGCACCTGCCCGGCCAGAAAGACGATGTCGCCGATGGTGACGGCTTCGCTCATGCGCGGGCCGGGGTTCAGGCGGGTCAGGGTCATGCGGTGTCCTTTGGTTTCAGTCATTGTCGCTGGCCGCGGCGCCGGCGCCACGGCGGGATTGCTCCGATGCGGGCACGGTGGTGCGCATCGCCAGCGCTTGCAGCCCGGCCAGCGCCTGCTCCGAGACCGATGCAATGCCGGTCGGGGCGGGCGCGGCGGCAGCATCGGCCGTGACCGAGATGGTCAGGTCGGCCTCGCACAGCGCGGCCAGCATGGCCAGATCATCCGGCGCGATGGCGCCCGAGGCGGTGATCCGTGCCTGGCCGCCGTTCCAGTCCAGCACCAGCGCCCTGCCCATGGCCGCCGCCATGCGGGCCAGCAGCGGCAGTGCCAGCACCGGGCGGCGCAGCGCGCGCAGGCTGACCGGGCCGGCGCAGATGCCGGCGGGCAGCGCCGCGTGATCGTCCAGCGCCGCGCCGACGGCGATCGGGCACAGCCCGTCCATGCCCGACCACTGGCGGTCAGAGATAGCAAAGCGGGACTCGAGCGGGTCGGTCAGATGCGCCAGCAGCAGCGCCGCGCCGTCCAGACCATGCAGGGCCAGCCAGCCGGCGGCAAAGCCCGCCTCCTCGGCCAGACCCCAGGGCATTCCGGCACCGCGTGCGGCCTTTAGACACAGCGCCTCGATCTCGTTGCGCGACAGGTTCGCCGCGGCGCTGGCGCCGGGCGCAAACTGCGGCGCCGAGACGGTCGGATCATGCGCTTCGGTCATTGCGCGGCCCTTTCCGCAAGCTCGTCGGGATAGGGCAGGTCCTGGAACAGGCTGATGCGCACCCATTTGTCGGACCGGGGATCGAACCGGCTGGCACCAAAGAACGCCAGCTTGCAGCGCATCAGGTCGATGGGCAGCATCGTCGCCCCGATCAGATTGTCGCGCACCTCGGCAAAGGGGTGGTCTTCGGCAAGCTGCACCCGGCGCAGCGCATGGCGGTGCTGCGGCTGGTCCATCAGGAAAGCGGCCACCGGGCTGTTGCCAGCCACAGCGTCCAGCGCGCGATGCAGGTCCTGCACCAGACGCGCGATGCACAGCGGCTGTTCCCGCTCGGCGCCCGGCTCGGCATGGCGTTCGCCAAGTCGCGGCTCCAGCTTTTCCTCGGAGACATACCAGAAGCGGGCGTCGTTGGCCGGATTGGCAAAGTCGATCTCCAGCGCCCATTGGAAACGGTCGCGGATGATGGCGCGCAGCCTGTCCACGCTCATGGCGCCGTCGATGCGGGCGGCCATAGTTTCCTCGGCCGACATGCTGGCACCCAGATCGTCGATCAGCGCGCCATGCGGCTCCAGCATCAGCGCCAGCAGCGCCTCTTGCCCCTCGAGCGTCAGCTTGGCCTCGCCCCAGCGCCAGAGCACGTCCCAGGGGTGCGGGCCGGGCTGCGGCCAATTGGCCAGATGCTCGGCGATGCGGTCCAGATCGGCGCGCAGATCGGCCAGTTTGCCGGTCTGGATCGGATGATCGGAATGCCACAATGCGGCATTGCGGCGGGCATCGGACAGGGCCTCGTGCAACCCGCGCACAGCCGCAGGATCGGCAGCACTCTGCGCGCGCACACGGGCCAGGGCGTCCTCGCGCGCCTGGATCCAGTTGTTCAGCAGCGCCGGGTGGCGCACCAGAAAAGGCGCCATGCCGAGGCCGGTGGAATTGCCGACGCCAAGGCTGCGGCGCGTGGCGCGGTCCAGCCGCACCGCGCGGGCGCCGCCCTGCGCGGCGGCCAGATGCTCGACCAGATCCACGGTGAACTGGCGCGTCAGCCAGACGCTGAGCATCTCGGCCTGAAACGGCGCCGACAGCTCGTCGCGCCCGGCTATCACCGCGCGGTCGGCGGCGCCGAACTTGCCGGCGCCATAGACCGCGGTGGTGCGCATCAGATAGCCGACGGCCGCCACCTCGGCCGGGTCGGGTTGCAGCCCCTGCGCCAACCGGTCGATCACATGCGCAAACAGCCGCACCGAGCGGTTGGCGCGGCTGAGCGACAGCTCGCGCGGGGAGATGCGCCCGGCCTCTTGCAGGGGCACATTGGCGGCAAGCCGGTCAAGATCGGCCGTGGACGGCTCGCCGTCGAACAGCGCGAAGGTCGCGTCCCAGGCGGTGGCGATGACCCGGTCCGAGCGCATCTCGTCGGGCAGGTCATGGCCAAAGGCCACGAGGCTGTAGGTCCGCACCGGGCCAATGGCGCGATAGACCGCGCGGCCGACGCCGCGTACGTCGATGTCCCAGACCGGGCGGTCAAAGCGCCAGCCCTCGGCCTGGACGCGGCGCAGCATCTGGCGCAGGAAGGACAGCCGCATCGGATGCGCGGCGCCCATGCGGGCCAGCGTCATCACCTGGCCTGGATCGCGGCGGAACGGGACCAGGTCGGGGGCGGTGTGCAGGATCGGACGGTTCATCTGTGCGCTCATCATTGACGGTCAGCTCGACTTGCGTTCGGTGGATTGCCGGCCCAGCATCAGGGTGATGCGTAGCGCGTCCCAGAGCGACGGCAGCAGGATGATCGACACCGGCACCGCCGTCACCACGATAAAGCTTTGCAGCTTGCCGATACCGCCCGAGCCGGTCGAGATCAGGATCAGCGCCATCACCCCCATGGCGATGCCCCAGAAGGCGCGTAGGGCCACCGAGGGTTCGCCATTCGACATCGAGGCCGCGATGACATAGCTCATCGAGTCGCTGGTCGTGGCGACAAAGATCATGGTCAGGATCAGGAACAGGATCGACAGGATGAACCCGGCCGGCATGACGCTGGTGATCGCCAGCAGCGCGGCGGGCAGGTTGAAGCCCTCGAACGGGCCGGCGATGGTGTCAGGCGCCGCCATCTCGAACGAGATCCCCGAGCCGCCGATGATGGTGAACCAGAAGTTGGTGATCAGCGGCGCGGCAATCGACAGCATGATGACGATCTGCCGGATCGAGCGGCCGCGGCTGACGCGGGCGATGAAGATCGCCATTAGCGGGCCATAGCCCATGAACCAGCCCCAGAAGAACACCGTCCACCAGCCCAGCCAGCCCGGATCGCCAAAGGCGCCCGCCTCGCCGCGATACATCGCCATCTGGAAGAAGTTCTGAAAATAGACACCCATGCCGCCGAAAAAGCTGGTGAGCATCGCCGAGGTCGGCCCGAAGACCAGCAGGAATACCAGCAGGCCAAGCGCCAGCACGACGTTGAAGCTGGACAGGATCTGGATGCCCCGGTCCAGCCCCGACACCGCCGAGACGGTATAGACCGCGACCAGCGCCATGATGACCACGGCCTGCGTCGTGAAACTGTCGGGGATGCCGGTCAGGGCGTTCAGGCCATAGGACATCTGCAGGCCCAAAAAGCCGATGGGTCCGACGGTGCCCGCGACCACGGCGATGATGCAGGTGGCATCGGCGATCAGCCCGATCGGGCCGTTGATCGCCCGGTCGCCGAACACCGGATAAAGCAGCGTGCGCGGCGCCAAGGGCAGGCCCTTGTCGTAGTGATAATGCATCAGCATGATACTGGTCAGAGAGCCGAGGATCGCCCAGGCCAGAAAGCCCCAGTGCAGGAAAGCCTGCGCCATGGCGATATTGGCGCGGGCCTGCATGTCGGCCGGCGCCGCGCCGAACAGCGGCGGCGTGGACAGGAAATGCGCGATGGGTTCTCCCGCCGCCCAGAACACCCCGCCGCCCGCAAGCAGCGTGCACATGATCATTGAGGCCCAGTTGAAGGTCTTGAACTCGGGCATGGACATGCCGCCCAGCCTGACCCGCCCGCCGGGAAGCACACAGAGCACCAGGCTGATGAGGAATGTCGCCAGCAGCAGGATCTGCCAGTAAAGCCCGAAATACCGCGCCGAGAACGCAAAGCCCGCGTCCACCAGCACCGACAATCCGTCGATGTCCACCAGCGCATAAAGGCAGAACAGCAGGATGAACCCTCCCGACAGGGCGAACAGGGGCTTGTTGACCCTGCTCAGGGTACCCTTCGCCCCGGTTATCGAAATATCGGCCATGTCGTTCCTCCCTGAACGTCGAAATGGGTGCGGCGCTAGCCGGCGACCCGCTGTGCCTGCGGCCCGGCCACATGCGCGGGGCCAAAGCTGATCCTGAAGAATTCCAGCCAGTTGCCGCCCATCACTCCGTCGATGGTGGCGGGGTCCAGCCCGGCAGCGGCCAGCCCGTCGCGCAGGCTGCCGAAATCGCGGTTGTCGCGGAACCACGACGGCATCGGCGGAAAGCCCGGCGCATCGGCGCTGCCTTCGCCGTAGTCCACCGTCTTGGTCCAGCGTCCGCTGCGCATCCATTCGACGATGCTGTCGGGCTGGTCCTGGCACAGGTCGGTGCCGATGCCGACCTGGCCCGGACCGACCAGATCAATCGCGCGCGCCACCATGTCGCACCAGTCCTGAAGCGTGCAAGCGCTGCCGCCCCGCAAGTGATGCGGATAGACCGACAGCCCCAGGAAACCGCCGGATTCGCCAAGCGCGCGCAGAAGCTGATCCGACTTGTTGCGCAGCGCCGGGTGCCAGCTATGCAGGTTGGCGTGGCTGATGGTGATCGGCCGCGTCGAATGTTCGATCGCCTCGAGCGTCGAGCGTTCGGCGGAATGGCTCATGTCCACCACCACACCGACGCGGTTCATCTCGGCCACCACGGCGCGGCCCATCCGGGTCAGGCCACTGTCGGTCGCCTCGTAACAGCCCGAGGCCAGCAGCGACTGGTTGTTGTAGGTCAGCTGCATGAAGCGCAGGCCCAGCGTGTGCAGCACCTCAACGAGGCCGATGTCGTCCTCGATGCAGGACGGGTTCTGCGAGCCGAAAAAGATCGCGGTGCGGCCGGTGTCGCGGGCACGCTGCACATCGGCGGCGGTGCGGCCCTGAAAGATCAGGTCGGGGTGCAGCTCGAACCAGCGGTTCCAGCGCTCGATCACCTGCACCGTCTCGCGGAAGGTCTCGTGATAGGTGATGGTGACATGCACCGCATCCACGCCGCCGGCGCGCATCTGGCGAAAGATCTTTTCCGACCAGTTGGCGTATTGCAGCCCGTCGATCAGCGGCGTCATTCCGGCGCCCCCGCTGCGACATAGGCGGTCTTGACCGAAGTGTAGAACTCGGCCGCATAGCGCCCCTGTTCGCGCGAGCCAAAGCTGGACGCGCCACGCCCGCCGAACGGAACGTGGTAGTCGGTGCCGGCGGTGGGCAGGTTCACCATGACGCAGCCCGCCCGCATATTGGCGCGAAAGTGGCTGGCGCGCGACAGGCTGCGGGTCATGATGCCGGCGGTCAGCCCGAATGGGCTGTCATTGGCGATCGCCAGCGCTTCTGCATAGCTGTCGGCCTTGATCAGGCAGCTGATCGGGGCGAACATTTCCTCGCGGTTTACGGTCATGTCATTGCGGGTTCCGGCCAGCACGGCGGGGGCCATGAAATAGCCCTGGGTCGGCCGGTCCAGCCGGTCGCCGCCGCAGAGCAGTTCGGCGCCCTCGGATCGGCCCTTTTCGACATACGCAAGGTTCTGGGCAAGCTGGCCTTCGCTGACCACCGGCCCGATCTGGGTGCCGTCCTCCAGCGCGTGGCCGACCTTGAACGCCTTGGCGGCCGCAACCAGACGTTCGGCAAACTGGTCATGGATGGCGGAATGCACGATCAGCCGGCTGGCGGCGGTGCATTTCTGCCCGGTGCCGCCAAAGGCCGCATTGGCGGCATGGGCGACGGCCAGATCCAGATCGCAATCCTCCATGATGAGCATGGGATTTTTCGACCCCATCTCCATCTGCACCTTGGTCATATTGGCCACGGCCGAGGCCGCGATGCCGCGCCCGACGCCGACCGAGCCGGTAAAGCTGATTGCATCGACCTTGGGGCTTTCGACCAGCCGCTGCCCGACCTCGCGACCCGAACCCAGCACCAGGTTGAACAGGCCCGGCGGAATGTCCTGCCGCGCGATGATTTCGGCCAGCGCCACGGCACTGGCGGGGGTCAGGTTGGCGGGCTTCCAGACCACGGCATTGCCAAAGGCCAGCGCCGGGGCGATTTTCCAGGCGGGCGTCGCCACCGGGAAATTCCACGGGCTGACAATCGCCACCACGCCCACCGGCTCGCGGCGCACATCGATCTCGACGCCGGGGCGCACGCTTTCGGCCAGATCGCCCTGATTGCGCAGACATTCCGCCGCGTAATAGGTAAAGAACTGGCCGGCGCGATAGGTCTCGCCTTTGCCCTCGGCCAGTGGCTTGCCCTCCTCGCGCGCGATGATGCGGCCGATTTCTCCGGCGCGGGCCATCAGTTCGGTGCCGATGGCCATCAGCACGTCATGGCGTTTCTGGATGCCGGCCGCCAACCAGACAGGCTGGGCCGCCCGCGCCGCCTCCAGCGCCTGATCCAGCTGCTCGGCGCTTGCTTGGTCGTAATGGCCGATCAGGTCCGACAGGTCCGACGGGTTGCGATTCTCGACCGTCGAGATGCCGGACTGCCAGCGGCCCGCGATATGAAGATGCTGATTCTGGGTCATGGCGGCTCTCCTTGCTTTGCAACTGCTGTAAAAGCGGCTATTGCTTCAGACAATCTTGAAGTTCTGAATAAAAATTCAGGTGAATTGAAATGAAGCTTGAAATGCTGCGGGTGTTCCAGACCACCGCCGAACAGGGATCGCTGGCGCGCGCCGCCGATGCCCTGGGCCGGACGCCCTCGGCGGTGTCGATGATGCTGCTGCAACTGGAACAGGAGGTCGGCGGCGCGCTGTTCGAGGCCGGGCGCAAGAACCGTCTGACACCGCTGGGTGTTCTGGTGCTCGAGGAAAGCCAGCGGGCCAACGATGCCTATGACCGCAGCGTGCGGGCGATCCGGCGCTATGCGACCTCGACCGGCGGGTCGGTTCGCATTGTTGCCGTGCCTTCGGCGACGATCAGCCTGTTGCCGAAGGTAATCCTGCGCTTCCGGCGCGAGCGACCCGACGTGCGGCTTGAAATCAACGATGTCGACAGCGCCACTGTCCGCCGGCGTCTTGAATATGACGAAGCCGACATCGGCATCGTCTCGGCCGCGCCGGAGAATGCCACCGAGGGCGCGCTGATCGAGCGCACGCCGTTGGGCATCGTTTGCCGGGCAGACGGCCCGATCGCCCGCGCCGCCAGGCAGGAACCTCCCAGTTGGTCGCTGCTGGACCTGGAGCCGACGATCATCAACCCGCTGTGTGGCATGGTCAAAAGCCCGGTCGTGGAGAGGCACCTGATCTCATCGGTGCTGGAATCGCGCAATACCACCGCGCTGCTGGCCTTTGTCCAGGCGGGGCTGGGTGCGACCATCCTGCCTGAAAGCGCCATGCGCGCCCACGAGGATGCCTTGGCGTTTTTCCAGCCTGCAGATCCCGAAGCATTTCGTCACTTGCTGAAAATCCGCCAGATAAGGAGGCCTGCAACCCCGGCGGTTGAGGCGTTTTGGCAGAGCCTGCCTACGCTGACGGAAACGCTCTGAACATAGAGGCCTCGACCAGATTACCGGGCTGACAACCCAACCAGCTTTGGCTCAGTCATGAACCTATAGCGAAAGCGCTGTTCGGTGAGACGAAGTAACGTGGTTTCCGAAACGGAACAAAGGCAGCGGCTACGAGGCCGAAAAATTTCGGCGTAACTATTCAATGATCGCCGCTCTTGCATTGCAGCCGTCTGCTTCAGCCTTTCCGCAGGTCCTTTGATGCAGATCAACGTCTTCATCAGATATCAGGTCAATATGCGATATCGATAGAAGCAAGCGAGTCGGAGGTCGTTATGACTGTTTTCCAACCCACGCGGCGGGCGTTCCTACAGGGTGGCGTTGCAGCGATTGGTGCGGTGGGCCTTTTCGGAACCAGAGCACTTGCCTCGATCGACCCAAACTCGTTCCCGGACCGAATTTTCCACGCCACCCATTACGGCCCGTTCAATGCCGTTGTGAAGGACGGCAAGCTCATCGGGGTGAACGCCATTCCCGAGTTGGACGGACAGCCCAACGAGATGCTTCTTTTCGGTGTGGCGGATCGTACCTATGACGCCTCACGCATCGAATATCCGATGGTCCGCAAATCCTATCTGGACAACTGGCAGACAGGTGACATCAAACCCCAATTGCGCGGCAAGGAACCTTATGTCCGCGTGGACTGGGACACCGCTTACAGCCTGATGGCCAAGGCACTACTGGACACCGCGTCCGAATACGGCAACCAGGCGATTTTCAGCTCCTCTTATGGCGGCTGGGCCAATGCCGGCAACTTCCGCCCTAACGTGATGCAGGGGCGGTTCCTCAACCTGATTGGGGGCTGCACGATCACTCAGGGCGACTGGTCGGCCGGCGCCTCGCAGATCTGCCTGCCGCGCGTGATCGGCGACATGGAGGTCTACTCCGCACAGACTGCTTGGGAGGTGATCCGAGACAATACCGAGGTCTTCGTACTGGTCGGCTGCGACCCGATCAAGAACAACCGTATCGAATACACCGTGGCCGACCACCAGATCTATGCACCCTGGGGCGAGATCCGCGACAACGGCTGCCGTTTCATCTCGATCAACCCGCAGCGTACGGCGTCGGACGACTATCTGGACGCCGAATGGATCAGCATCGTGCCCAATACCGATGTCGCCCTGTTCAGCGCCATGGCGTTCCACGTCTTGGAAAAGGGCCTGGAAGACAAAGAATATATGAACAAATATACGGTTGGGGCCGACAAGTGGATCGCCTATATCAAAGGCAATACCGACGGCGTGCCGAAGACGCCGGAATGGGCTGCCGCCATTACCGAGATCGACGCGAGCAAGATCCGCGAACTGGCCGAGCTGCTGGCCGTATCAAAAACCCAGATCGCCGGTGCCTGGTCGCTGCAACGCGCTCAGCATGGCGAAATGACCCATTGGGCCATCGTGAACTTTGCCGCGCTGACCGGCAAGATCGGCAAGCCTGGCCAAGGCGTAGGGTTTTCCTGGCATTACGGGGGCGGCGGGATGCCGCAATCGGGCAAGTCCACCCCCACCGGCTTGTCGCAGGGCCGCAACTGGGTCAAGAACATCTGCCCGGCCAGCCGCATCACCGAGATGCTGGAACACCCGGGCGAGAAATTTACCTACAACGGCAACGAAGGCACCTATCCAGACATCAAGATCGTCTTCAACGCCGGCAACAACTTCATGAGCCACCAGCAGGACACCAATCGGCTGATCCGTGCCCTTACTAAGGTCGAGCACGTCTTTAGCATCGACGTATGGTGGACCGCTGCGACCCGTTGGGCCGATATTGTGCTGCCGGCAGCCTCGACGCTGGAACGCGACGACATCAGCGTCGGCGGCACCTATTCCAACGACAAGATCTTTGCCATGAAGCAGGTGATCGAGCCGGTGGGAGAAAGCCGCTCGGACTATCACATCTTCGAAGGTCTGGCCGACAAGATGGGCATCTGGCAGCAGTTCACCGACGGGCTGGAGCTGATCGACCATATTCAGGCCGCCTATGAGAGGTCGGCCGCTGCCAAGGAAACGCCGTTCGACGAGTTCTGGACCAAGGGCTATGCACGCCAACCCGCCCCTGTCGAGGCCCGGCGCTGGACCCGCCACGGCGAGTTCTACAAAGATCCGGCCGCCAATCCTCTGCATACCGCATCCGGCAAGATTGAAATGTATTGCGAGGAAATCGCCGGCTTCAACCTGGACGACTGCCCCGGCTATCCGATCTGGATGGAAAAGCACGAGTATCTGGGCAATGCCGAGGAGGATCAGGTCCACGTCGTCAGTCCGCATCCGTGGTATCGGCTGCACAGCCAGATGGACCAGTCTGCCCGCCTGCGCGATCTCTACAAGATCCAGGGACGCGAGCCGGTGCGGATCAACCGTCAGGATGCCGAAAAGCGCGGAATCGCCGATGGTGATCTGGTCGAGATGTTCAACGACCGCGGCAGCATCATCGTGGGTGCGGTCCTGTCCGACGACATCCGGCCGGGCGTGGTATCGGTCTATGAAGGCTGCTGGCCTTCGCTGGACAGCAAGGGGCGATGCAACTCCGGCCTGGTGAACTTCCTGACCTCGACACAGAGGTCTTCGGGCTTGTCGCAGGCAACGACTGCAAACACCGTTCTGTGCCGGATGCGCAAGTGCGAGGACGCCGAAGGGCCGAACCGCGCCTATGAAAAGCCAGAGATCATCGAGGATTACGAGGTCGCTGCCATCGACGAGGAAGTTCTTGGTCTTGACCGTGTCGCAACGATCATGGAAGCGCTGCTCGCAGACGCGACCGAGGGTGAAAAAATCTTCTATGAGCGCTGCACGGTATGCCATGGACCCCGTGAAGTGTCCCACTTTACCCAGAACCAATGGAAGGGGATCACCCCATCCATGTTCCCTCGCGCTGGTCTGGACGAGAACGAGGCGGCGCTGGTAACGCAATTCCTGATGGAAAACGCTTCGGACGCGCCGAAGAAATGATTGCGAGCTGGCAGCATGACATGCCACCGGCCCACCGCGAAAGAAGCCGCGATCCTGTGGCACTAATCTTGCTTTCCGGTCGGGGAATCACATGAAAGGACAAGTCATGAAATATGCACTGCTTTCCGCCGCGCTGCTGTCGCTGGTATCGCTTCCGGCCTTTTCCGAGACCTATGAAGTCAAGATGTTGAACAAGGGCGAGGCCGGCGCGATGGTTTTTGAGCCCCACTTCATCGCGGCGAAAACCGGCGATACCGTCAAGTTCATCGCGGTCGACAAGGGGCACAATGCTGAAACCATCAAAGGCATGGTTCCCGAAGGGCAGGAGCCGTTCGAGGGCAAGCTGAACGAGGAGATCGACGTCCAACTGACCGCGCCCGGCATGATCGGCGTGAAATGCAAGCCGCATCTGGGCATGGGCATGGTGATGGTGATTCAGGTCGATGGCGCCGAGGCGCCCGCCGATTTCCTTGAAGCCAAGATGCCCGGAAAGGCCAAGAAGACCTTCGAGAAGATCCTGAGTGAAGTGCATTGAGCGATATTTCCAATCTTGGCACGGTCGGCAAAGCCGACCGGATGGCCTTGGCATCTCTCCAGGGCACAAAGGAGAGGAAACCTCCATGCAGTTTGCATATGTGAGCCTACCCGGGCGCGGTGCCAATGATCGATTTCTGGCAGTGATCGCCGCGCGCCTGCGGGCGCAAGGCTTGCGTCTTGCCGGCACGGTACAGACCAATATCGAGCGCAGCGACCGGGTGCGATGCGACATGGACGTGTTGGTCCTGCCCGACGGGCCGGTCCTGCGCATCAGCGAAGATCGCGGCAATCTGGCGCGCGGCTGCCGACTGGATGCCGATGCACTGGAACGGGCCGTTGTCGGAACCGCGGCGGCCCTGCCGCACGCCCAATTCATGATCGTCAACAAGTTTGGCAAGCAGGAGGCCGACGGCCGCGGACTCGCACCTCTTATCGCCGAGGCGCTGTCGCGAGGTATCCCGGTTCTGCTTGGCGTCAACGGCCTTAATCTTGCCAGCTTCGAGACGTTTTCCTCGGGCATGGCGGTTCAACTGCAACCCGAGGAAGCGGCAGTTATGAACTGGTGCAAGATCGCAATCGCAGAATGCGTATAAGGGGGAAACGGGGGGCGCTGCATCCCCCTTCCAGGGATGTGCGAACGCACTGACCGGCTTCCCAGGGGGACCGGTCAGTTCTGGTTACGCCAGGACCGAAACGCTTAGCTGGCCGCAAGCCACGCACTGAAGCGTTCCGACAATTCGGCCTCATGATCCGCCCAGAAATCATAGGACGATCCCAGCGCATTCTTCATATTGTCGGGATTCGTTGGCATGTTCGGGGCCATTTCCGTCTTGCCGTCCTGATAAAGCCCGACCAGCGGAGCAGAAGATTTGCGCGCCGGACCGTAGCTGATCCACTTTGCCTGATCGGCCAACCGCTGCGTGCTGGTCGCAAAGGAAATGAACTTCAGCGCGGCATCCTTGTGCGGTGCGCCTTTGGGAATGGCGAACAGGTTGTATTCATAAACTTGGCCATCCCAGACGATCTCGAACGGCCGGCCCTCGGAGACAGCGGCGTTGAAGATGCGTCCATTATAGGCGGTGGTCATCACCACCTCTCCGTCTGCCAGAAGCTGGGGTGCCTGGGCGCCCGACTCCCACCAGACCACGTCCCGCTTGATCGTATCCAGCTTGGCGAAGGCGCGGTCGAGCCCCTCTGGCGTGGCCAGCGCCTCATAGACCTGATCCGCCGGAACGCCGTCGCCCATCAACGCCATCTCCAATAACGCCTTGGGCGCCTTTTTCAGGCCGCGCTTGCCGGGAAACTTTTCCGCATCGAAGAAATCGGCGATGGTCTTGGGCGGGTTGTCGCCATAGCGGCTGCGGTCATAGGCGTAGATGGTCGAAAAGACGATCGAGCCCACCGCGCAATCGCTCAGCCCCTGCGGCAGGAAATCCTCGGTCGCGGGCGTGCCGTCGGGGGCGGAAGGCAGAATGGCCGGGTCGATCCGTTCCAGCAGCCCCTCATCGCACAGGCGAATGGCATCGGCATATTCGATATCCGCCACGTCGGTCGTGACATTGCCTGCCTCGACCTGCGCCTTGAGCGGAATGGCCGGATTGTCGCTGTCAAGCGACAGGACGCCAATGCCGGTCTCCGCGGTAAAGGGCTTTTGATAGGCTTCCACCTGGCTTTGGCTATAGGTGCCACCCCATGACATCACCGTGATCTGTTCGGCCATTGCGGCGGTTGCTGTCATGGCCAGCGCAGTGCCAAGGATGAGAGTTCTTTTCATGATGATTTCCCGTGTTGGATGTGATTATCATCCGCCCGACCAATGCCGGCGTGGCGAATTGTTCCTTTTTTCCGAGAAGAAAAGCCCGGGTTGGGCACGGTGTCAAAGGAGCTTTGCTCAAGATGAAATAAGAGAAACTAATGTGATCAGAAATCGAGACTATCGCCTTTGGGCAAGGGAGCATCGTGGTGCATCAAGCTGATGTCGGTTCTGCGCTTCTTTGCCTGCTTGAGAACTTGCAGATCGGTGACCGCCTGCCGCCCGAGCGCGCACTGGCGCAGCACATCGGCTGCAGCAGGCAGACTTTGCGCGCAGGACTTGCGCGCTTGCAGCGCCAAGGGCTGATCTGGCGCCATGTCGGACAGGGCACCTTTGTCGGTCCCCCACCCCGCGCACTGTCGCTGCATTCTGCCACGCTTCCAGCCGAGGTATCGGCAGGCGATCTGCTGCGGGCGCGCGTTGTTCTGGAACCTGCCATAGCTAGGGAGGCAGCAACACGCCGCGACGAGGCGGATATCAGGGAGCTGCACCTGCTGGTTGACGGGGGGCGCCGCGCACAGCGATTTGCCGAATGCGAGCAAGCCGACAGCGCCTTTCACAATGCGATCGCACGGATGACACGCAGTCCAGCCATCGCGGGCACGATGGCGTGGCTGTCATCGGCCCGTCGCCATGCCGCGTGGCAACGCGATTGGGAACGCAGCTATCGCGGATTGGCGCCAGCGACGTTTCAGACCAGCCACAGCGATCAGCATCAGCGGATCGTCGAGGTGATAGCCGCGGGGGATGGAGATGCCGCTTTTGACGCGATGCAACTGCATCTGGAAGACATTGCCGCGGCCTTCCTGCCTGCGCGGGCCTGCAATCGACCGGGCGTCATCAACCGATAACGCCGCCGGTTCCGCGAATGCAAAAAGCCGACCCCACGTGGCCGGCTCTCGCTTCTCAGAGATTGATCGTCGGACGCTTCGTCGCCGTCATTCCTCCAGCGGCTTGCCGGCGGTTTCGCGCGCGGCCAGCATGGCGACCAGGGCGACGGCCGCGGCTGCGACCAGATACCAGGCCGGGGCGGTCTTGCTGCCGGTGGCCGAGATCAGCCAGGTGGCGACGAAGGGCGCCGTGCCGCCGAACAGCGCATTGGCGGTATTGAAGCTGAAGGCAAAGCCGGAATAGCGCACCCGGGTCGGAAAGATCTCGGTCAGGAAGCAGGGCAGCGTGCCGTCGTTCACGGTCAGGAGCGCCCCGAAAATCACCTGGATCAGCACGATCATCGCGAAGCTGGCGCCCTCCAGCATGCCGAACAGCGGCACGGTCAGGACGATGAACAGCACCGAGGCCGCGATCAGCGCCGTCTTGCGCCCGAAACGATCCGACAGCAGGCCCATCAGGAAGATCAGGAAGATATAGGCAAAAAGCGCGATGCTGTTGGCCAGGAACGAGGCGCTTTCCTCCATGCCCATTTCGGTGATGAGATAGGTCGGCATGTAGCTGAGGATCAGATAGAAGCCGACGGCGTTCAGGCAGGTGACGGCAAAGGCGCGGATGATCTGCTTGCGATAGGTGGTGAACAGCTCCTTGATCGGCGTCGCTTCGACATGGTGCTTTGCTTCCAGCTCGCGGAACTTCGGCGTGTCCTCGAGCTTCAGCCGGATATAGAGCCCGACCAGGCCCAGCGGAAAGGCCAGCAGGAACGGCAGCCGCCAGCCCCAGCCATGCAGTTGCGCGGTCTCCAGCTGCGAAAACAGCAGCGCCGACATCAGCGATCCGGCCAGAAGACCGGCGGCCGTGCTGGCGGGCACCATGCTGGTATAAAAGCCGCGTTTCGCGGGCGGCGCATATTCGGCCAGGAAGGACGTCGCCCCGGCATATTCGCCCGAGGCGGAAAAGCCCTGCACCATGCGCACGATCAGCAGCAGCACCGGCGCCAGCATGCCGATCTGGTGATAGGACGGCAGCAGCGCGATGACGGTCGTGGCCCCGGACATGATCAGGATCGACCAGGACAGCGCGGTCTTGCGGCCGATGCGGTCGCCGATGCTGCCCCAGACGATGCCGCCGATGGGGCGGATCACGAAGGAGATCGCAAAGACCGCGAAGGTCGCCAGCAAGGCGGCCTGCGGCGCGATCTCGGGGAAGAAGACCGCGGCGATCACGGTGGCGAAATAGCCATAGGAGGCATAGTCGAACCATTCGACGAAATTGCCGATGAAACTGGCGGTCAGAACCTTGCGCAGGACGGCCGGGCTGGCCTGGGCGTCGGTTGCGCGGTCCGAACCCGCCGCGGCGGGGATGGTCATGGTGGTCATGGTCTCCTCCCATGGGAACCGATGATGGGGACGATCATCGTCAACGGCGCGATCCTCCCGGTCGGCCGGACAGCTTTTGCGGACTGGCAAAAGCGGAACCGGCGGAGCCTGTGGCCCCGCCGGTCGTTGGATCAGGCCGCCTTGGCCTTGCCTTTGACGATCAGGTGGTCGGGGCCGTAGGGGAAGCCGGTGATGTTGCGGTTGCCGGTCTCCTCGATCACCAGGATGTCGTGTTCGCGATAGCCGCCGGCGCCGGGCAGGTGGTCGGGGATGGTGATCATCGGCTCCATCGAGACGACCATGCCGGGTTCCAGCACGGTGTCGCAGTCCTCGCGCAGCTCCAGCCCGGCCTCGCGGCCGTAATAGTGGCTGAGGACGCCGAAGCTGTGACCATAGCCGAAGCTGCGATATTGCAGCAGGTTCTCGGCGGCATAGATCTCGTTCAGCTCGGCGGCGATGTCGGCGCATTTCGCGCCGGGGACCAGCAGCTCCTTGCCGCGGTCGTGGACCTTGCAGTTGATTTCCCACAGCCGCAGGTGTTCGTCGCTGGCATGTTCGGCAAAGAGCGTGCGCTCCAGCGCGACGTAATAGCCCGCGACCATCGGGAAGCAGTTCAGGGACAGGATGTCGCCGGCTTCGATCTTGCGTGCCGTGACCGGGTTGTGGGCGCCGTCGGTGTTGATGCCGGACTGGAACCAGGTCCAGGTGTCCATCAGCTCGCCCTCGGGCCAGGATTTCGCGATCTCGCGCACCATGGTGGCGGTGGAATGCAGCGCGACCTCGTGCTCCGGAACACCCACGGCGGCGGCTTCGACGCAGGCCGCGCCGCCGATGTCGGCGATCCGGGCCATTTCGGTGATATGGGCGATTTCCTCGGCGGATTTCACCATGCGCAGCCGCATGGCCGGGGCGGCAATATCAACGAATTCGACGCCGGGGAATTCGGATTTCAACAGCGCCAGAGTGTCCAGGTTGACGTGGTCGAATTCGATGCCGATCCGCTTGGCGCCGCCGATGATCTGGCGAATGGCGTGAAAGTAGTTGTCCTTTTGCCAGTCGGTATAGGTCAGGTTCTTGCCGCCAAAGGTGCGCCGCCAGGGCTGGCCGCCGTCGATGCCGGCACTGATCGAGGTGGCGTGCTGGTGATCGACGAAAAAGCCATAGCGCCGTCCGAACTGGCAGAACATGAAATCGGCATAGTAGTTGATGTTGTGATAGCTGGTGAACAGCGCCGCGTCGATCTTGTTGGCGGCCATATATTTGCGGATGTCGTCCAGACGGCGCTGCATCTCGGCATCCGAGAAGGTGCCCTTGGCCTTGCGCCCGTTGCCGACATAGTCCTGAAGTCTTTCGCGTTCGGTCATCTCATTCCTCCTCGTACAAGATTTCCTCGAAAATGCCGGCGATACTTGCACCGGTCAAAGGATCATTTATAAACCTGCATTTAGATTTTCTCATGAAAGACCTTCATGTCGCAACCGCCGCTCAATGCCTTGCGCGCATTCGATGCCGTCGCTCGGACCGGCAGCTTTCAGGCCGCCGCCGAGGATCTGCACGTCACCCAGTCGGCGGTCAGCCACCAGATCAAGCATCTGGAACAATGGCTTGGAGCGCCGCTGTTCGATCGCAGGGGCCGGTCGCCAAAGTTGCTGCCGCGCGCCGTCGCTCTGGCGCGCGACCTGACCATGGCCTTTGACGGCATCGATGCGGCCTGCCGCCGGGCCCGCCCGGCCTCGTCAGAGGGCGCGCTGGTGGTCGCGGCCATTCCCTCGGTGGCCATCTGCTGGCTGATCCCGCGCCTGCCCGCGTTCCGGGCCCTGCATCCCGACATCCAGCTGCGCGTGATCTATGCCCATCACGGCCACGAGATCGACTTCACCTCGACGGATGTGGCCTTCACGTTCGCCGACGCACAGCCCGTCGGTGAAGGCATCCTGTCCCATCCCTTCCTGTCGGGATGCAGCGTGCCGGTGGCGAGCCGCGCCCTGGTCGGGCCCGGCCCGACCGAGGCCTCGGCCGAGCGGCTTCTGGAACTGGGGCTTCTGCATGACACCGATCTTTCCGGTTGGAAGACCTGGTTTGCCCGCGCCGGTCTGTCGGCACCGACGCGCTTGCCGGGCAGCATCTTCGAGGATTTCAACCTGCTGCGCGCTGCGGCGCTGGCCGGGCAAGGCGTCGCACTGTGTTCGCTGGCGATGATCCAGCCCGATCTCGCCGCCGGGCACCTGGTTCAACTGTCGGATATCTCGGTTCTGGATGAGTTCGATTATTACCTGACCCAGTCCAACCTGACGCCCCGCGACGCAGGCCGCCGCAAGGCCAGGCAGACCTTCCTGTCATGGATCGAAGACGCGCGCACGCAGGCCTGAAGCGCCTAGGCCGCGGCTTGCATAGCGCCGCGCCCACCATGATCTGGATCTGGTTGTAAAGCATGATCGGCAGAACGATCATGCCAAAACCTGCGGCGCCCGCGAACAGCACCTGCGCCAGCGGCAAGCCGGAAGCCAGGCTTTTCTTCGAGCCGCAGAAAACCGCCGTAATCTCGTCCGCGCGCGACAGGCCCAGCCTGCGCGCCCCGGTCATGGTAAAGCCGATCACCGCAAGAAGCAGCACCAGGCACAATGCCCCTGCCAACAGCAATCCGCTAATCGGCAATACCTGCCAAAGCCCTGCCGTGACGGACTGAGAGAACGCGGAATAGATGATCAGAACGATCACCCACTGGTCATAGTCCGACAACCATCGGCTGTTGCGCTGCAACGGTCCACCCAGCCAGCGATGGGCAAGCTGGCCCAGGCCGAAGGGCAGAAGAAGCTGCAGGCACACGTCCGCCAGAGTCTGGCCAAGATCCGTCGCCTCGCTGGTCGCCGAACCGATCAACATGCTCATCAGCAGCGGCGTCAGCAAAAGCCCGAATACGTTCGATCCGGCGGAATTGCATACGGCGGCCGGCACGTTGCCCTTGGCCATGGCAGTATAGGCGATCGAGGATGACACGGCCGAGGGCAACACGCCCAGATAGACGAACCCGAGCGCCAGATCCGGAGGGAGGATCGAGCTGGGCAGCAATCTCAGCGGCAGAACCAGCAAAGGGAAGACCGCAAATGTTGTCGTCAGAATGAACAGATGCAACTTCCATCGCTTGAGCCCATCCAGGATAGTGCGCGGCGACAGTGCAGCGCCGTGCAAAAAGAAAAGCAGCGCCACGGCCGACGTGCCGAGCGTCTCCACAAGGCCGGCAGCAGCCCCGGTAGCCGGCATGACGGTCGCCAGCGCGACTGCGCCGATCATCAGCAGCAAAAAGGGATCGGTTTTCTTCAAGGCTACGACCTTTCCTGTACAATGCCGCTGTTGCGACGTCGGGCAAGGTTCTGAAGCTTCTTCACATTGGTCTGCAAATTGGTCTGGGTGGTCAGGCACGAGTGCCATCGCGCCATGCGATCAAGCACCGGAGGTCAAGTCTTCGCGCATGAACGGACAGCGATTAAGCTTTGCGCCGGAAATGCTGTGTGGCTGCCCGATCTCCAGCCATGTCATGTCCGGCGACAGGCGCGCTGGACGAAGGGCTCAGTCCAAAGGGTCCAACAGATGCGAACCTTTCGCAGCGAGATCGTTCCAGGCTATTTCAGCATGTGACCTGCGAGAACCATTCAGTCGAGCGAGACTTAGCAAGAGTTCGGAGAAGCCGAATGTTTCGCTCCAGTCCTGCAAATCTCCTTTCTGAAGATGCGGCAGAGCCAGAGAGCGCGGAACCCAGGCAAGCGCGCTGCCAATCAGCGCGAATTGCAGCGCCGCCGGCGTAAGCGCGGTTTCAGCATGGGGCTTGAACATGTCGAGATCGAAGCCCGGCCAGATCTCGTCCCGCACCACTTTGCCCAAGAACACATCGGTCGGATAAAGAATGACCGGCACCTCTTTTCGGTTCAGCGCTACTTCAAGAAGCCCCGCCTGGCGACTGGAAAAGACCGGAATCAACCGCTCGCGCCCCAGCACACAGGTCTCGATGAAATCCGGGTCGAAGATCAGTGGCTGGCATTCGCTACTATAGGATAGCATGAAATCCGCCTGCCGCGTCAGCAGCAGTGCATAGCAATCCTCGCGGTTGGCCGAGCGCAGGCGAATGTCGACATGGGCGGGCTCGGTGATCGTCTGAACTAGCAACGGCGCAATGGCGGTCGTGATCGCGTGCTGGCTAGCAATCACGATGCGGGTCTGCTCTCCGTCACCGCGCACCAGATCGCTGCGCAGCCTGCGCAGACTTTCCGCAAGGCCGCGCATCTCGTCGCAGCGCTCGAGAACCGAGCGCTTGAGTTCGGCCGGCTTGCGGCTGCGGTCGAACAGCTCGACTCCCAACTGCTCTTCGATCATTCGCAACCGGCGCGAAAAGGCCGATTGCGTGAGGAAGCGCCGTTCGGCCGCCCGAATCATGGATCCGGTATCGGCCACGGCAAGGATGTCGTCCAGCCATTCAAGCCGCATACTTCCTCGCAAAAGACGATACTTGCATTTTAGGCGCCACATTACGCATTTGCAATGCGTTTTTCTGCAATTGATCATGCATCAAGCGCTCTAAACAAGGATGACATCCATGCTGCTATCTCGTTTCCCGCGGATCTCCCTGGCCCACCTTCCGACACCGCTGGAAAGGATGGACCGGCTAAGCAAGGAACTGGGCGGACCGGAAATCTGGATCAAGCGCGACGACTGCACCGGCATGTCGACGGGCGGCAACAAGACCCGGAAACTGGAGTTTCTGATGGCGGAGGCCGAGGCACTGGGCGCCGACACGGTTATCACGCAGGGCGCCACCCAGTCGAACCACGCCCGCCAGACCGCGGCCTGCGCAGCCAAATTGGGCTTCGACTGCCATATCCTTCTGGAGGATCGCACCGGCAGCAAGGACGACAACTACAACTACAACGGCAACGTGTTGCTGGATCACCTGCACGGCGCGACAACAGAATGCTTCGCCGGTGGACTCGACATGAATGCCGAGTTGGAAAGGGTGGCCGACCGCATGCGTGCCCAGGGCCGCAAGGTCTATGCCATTCCGGGCGGCGGCTCCAACACCACTGGTGCGCTAGGATATGTGAACTGCGCCTTCGAACTGGTTGGACAGGCGAATGATCGCGGCCTGGTGATCGACCATCTGGTCCATGCTACGGGCAGCGCAGGTACCCAGGCGGGACTGATCACCGGTCTGAAAGCGATGAACGCGCAGATCCCGCTGCTGGGGATCGGGGTGCGCGCGCCAAAGCCCAAGCAGGAAGAGAATGTGTTCAATCTGGCCCGCGCCACCGCGCTGAAGATCGGCGCGCCCGAGGCGGTTCGCCGCGAGGATGTCGTCGCCAACAGTGATTACGTCGGCGAGGGTTACGGTATCCCGACGGAAAGCGGGCTGGAGGCTATCGCGATGTTCGCGGAACTCGAAGGCATCCTTCTGGACCCGGTCTATTCGGCCAAGGGTGCGGCGGGCATGATCGACCTGATCCGCAAGGGCCATTTCAAGAAGGGCGAGCGACTGGTCTTTCTGCACACCGGGGGTGCTGCGGCTCTGTTCGGCTATAGCGCCGCCTTCGACTTTACCGATCGTCGCGTCGGCTCCGAGGCCGCCTGAGCAATGGATATCCGGCCTTTTTCGCGCAGCTTCACCCAGCAGGAACCGATCCCCGAAGATGCGATCGCCGCAGCGGTCGAGGTCATGCGAACGGGCCGGCTGCATCGTTACAACACCGCCCCGAATGAGGTCTCGCAGGTGTCGGCGCTGGAAGGGGAAACCGCCGCCTGGCAGGGCAGCGCCTATGCGCTTGCCTGCGCATCGGGCGGCGCGGCCCTGCGGATCGCGCTGCGCGCGGCAGGGATCGGGGCGGGCGATGTCGTGCTGACCAATGCCTTCACCCTGGCGCCGGTCCCGGGCGCGATCGTCGCCGTCGGCGCGCGTCCGGTGCTCGTCGAGATCGACGAGAACCTGTGTCTCGATCTCGACGATCTGCAGGCCAGTATCACCGCCCACCGGCCCGCAGCGGTGATGGCCTCGCATATGCGTGGCCATCTTTGCGACATGGACCGGCTGAGCGACATTTGCGCAGCGGAAAACATCCCGCTGATCGAGGACTGCGCCCATACCATGGGTGCCCGGTGGCGCGGGCGGCGCAGCGGCTCGTTCGGGCTGGCCGGCGCCTTCAGCACGCAGACCTACAAGCATCTGAATTCGGGCGAAGGCGGGCTGCTGGTCTCGGACGATCCGGCATTCATGGCGCGGGCGATCCTGCTGTCGGGATCCTACATGCTTTATGCCCGGCATGGGGCGGCACCGGACGATGCCTGGTTTCGTGACGCGCGGCTGGACATGCCGAACACCTCTGCCCGCATGGACAACCTGCGGGCCGCGTTGCTGCGCCCGCAACTGGCACGCATCGAGGATGCGGTGCGGCGCTGGAACGAACGCTATCAAGCGGTGGCGGCCGTGCTGGCGGAATGCGCCCGGATTGTCCTGCCGAACCGGCCGTCCGAAGAGGAATTCGTCGGCAGTTCGATCCAGTTCCGCCTGCCCGGCATCACGCCAGAGGAGGCGCGCATCTTCGTCCGCGACGCGGCCGCGCTCGGGGTCGAGTTGAAATGGTTCGGGGATCGGGAGCCGGTAGGCTTCACTTCGGCGCATCAGAGTTGGCGCTATGTCGAACCGCAGGCGCTGCCTCGGACCGATGCAACTCTGGCCGGCCTTTTCGACATGCGGTTGCCGCTGACCTTCGGCCTCGGGGATTGCGACCATATCGCAAGGATCATCGTATCTTGCGCCGATAATCTGGTGAGGGAGCGGCCATGAGCACGCCGTGGCGCATTGGCATCCTGGGCGGCATGGGACCGGAGGCTACCGTGGCGCTAATGTTGCGCCTGATCGAGGCGACGCCCGCCAAGGACGATGCCGATCACATTCCGCTGCTGGTCGACATGAACCCGCAGGTGCCGTCGCGGATTGCCCGCCTGATCGACGGTCGGGGCGAAGACCCGGGGCCGGTGCTGGCCGAAATGGCAAGGGGACTGGAGCGGGCCGGGGCCCGGGCGCTGGCGATGCCTTGCAATACCGCGCATCACTATGCGCCCGTGATCCGCGAGGCCGTCTCCATCCCCTTTATCGACATGGTCGATCTGGCAGCGCGACAGGCGATGGCGAAAGCTTCCGACGGTGCGCCGGTCGGGGTGATGGGTTCGCCAGCGCTGCAACAGATCGGCATTTTCGATGCCGCACTGGCACGGTATGGCGGCCGCGCGGCCTATCCCTCGGACCAGCCTGCACTGTTGAGAGCGATCCGCGACATCAAGAGCGCGGGGCCTTCGGATGCAGCCGCCACGATCCTTGGGACCGCCGCAGCCGATCTGGCCGCCCAGGGCGCGCGGGTGCAGTTGGTCGCCTGCACGGAGTTTTCGCTGATCGCGTATGCGGCGGCGGAAAAAGCTGAAACGATAGACACGCTGGACGTGCTGGTCGAGGCCATGATTGGCGTTGCTTTTGGCGAGGCAAGCGGCCCGCAAAAAGGTGAAGGGACGGCGAATGCCGGAGCATGAGCGGCGCGCCATGGACATAATCAACGACAGGGAAACAAGACATGTTTGGACAACTTCGCAATTCCATGACCGCTGGCATCGTGATCCTCTGCCTGGCCGGCGCCGCCGGTGCCGAAACCATCGTTATCGGCCATTTCGGCAATCCGACACCGATGCAGGTCGCCGCCGCCGAAGGCAAGTTCTCCGAAGCCACCGGCTGGGACGTCGAATGGCGCAAATTCGCCTCGGGGTCTGACGTGATCGCAGCCATGGCTTCGGGCGACATCAAGATCGCTGAATTGGGTTCGTCACCGATGGCGATTGCCGCGACGCAGGGCGTGGACCTGGAAATGTTCATGCTGGCACAGGTGATCGGCTCGGCCGAGAGCCTGATTGTCCGGGACGGCGCGGGTATTGAGAAGATCGAGGATCTGAGGGGCAAGCGCATCGCGGTTCCGGTCGGCTCAACCGCGCATTTCTCGCTGATGGGCTTGTTGGACCACGCTCAGCTCGGCAGCAACGACGTGACCATCATGTCGATGCCGCCCGACCAGATCGCCGCTGCTTGGCAGCAGGAAGCCATCGACGCGGCTTTCATCTGGCAGCCCGTGCAGGAGCAGATCCTGAAGACAGGTAAGCGACTGGTTGGAGCTGAGGAGACGGCCGCCTGGGGATATCCGACCTTCGACGCCTGGGTGGTGAACAAGGATTTCGCCGCAGCACATAAGGATGGGATAATCGGCTTCATCCAGACCGTCGATGTCGCGAACAAGGCGTATCTGGAGAACAAGGCTGGCTGGACCGCCGACAGCGAGCCGGTCAAGGTGATCGCCACCTATACCGGCGCAGACCCGGCGCAGGTGCCTGCCATCCTTGAAGGCTATTCCTTCCTGCCCATCGCGGAACAGGCAAAGCCCGAATGGCTGGGCGGCGGCATCGCCGATGCGCTGAAATCCACCGCGCAATTTCTTAAATCCGCCGGCCGCATCGACAATGCGAGCGACGATTACACCCCTTTCGTGACGTCCGAATACCTTACGAGCGCGCAGTAAATCCATCCAACCAGTCCGCGGTCGCGGCCCGGCCAGATCGCGGCGAAAGGAAGGCAGTAGAATGGCATTGGAAATACGCGAAGCCTCGGTCATCTACCCGGCACAGTCCGGCAGGGCGCCGGTCGAGGCTTTAAGCAAAATCGATCTCACCGTAGAAGAACATGATTTCGTCGTGGCCTTGGGGGCTTCGGGCTGCGGCAAGTCGACACTGCTTAATCTGATAGCAGGCTTTTTGTCGCCCTCGTCCGGCAAGATCATGCTGGACGAGGCCGAAGTCTCGGGCCCCGGCGCCGACCGCTCGGTCGTGTTTCAAAAGCACGCCCTGCTACCTTGGCTCAATGTCCGCGAGAATGTCGCCTTCGGGTTGAAGCTCCGTGGTGAAGGGGCAACTGCTTATGCGGTCGCAGATCGGTTCATTGCGCTTTTGGGCCTAAAGGGATTCGAGAAATCGCCAGTCTATGCGCTTTCGGGCGGCATGCAACAGCGCGTCGGCATCGCTCGTGCGTTGACTTGTGATCCGAAGATTCTCCTGATGGACGAACCCCTGGGAGCGCTGGACGCGCTGACCCGCGAACGCGCGCAGGAATTGATCCTGGATATCTGGAAGAGCACCGGGAAAACGGTGTTCCTGATCACCCACAGCGTCGAGGAGGCGCTGTTCATGGGCACTAGGCTGATCGTCATGTCGCCGCGTCCCGGCCGGATCGCACATCGGTTCGATTTACCCTTCTCGCGTCGCTTCCTGAACGGTACGCCCGCCCGTCAAGTCAAGGCATCTCCCGAATTTATCGAGCTTCGCGAAGAGGTGCTGCGCATCATCTTCGCCGACGAGGAGCAGGCCGCATGAGCGATCAAAGCGCGATATCGCAGAATGACCGCAAACCGCGCGGCAGCGTTTTCCCGGCCTTTGCCAGGTCGCGACCGACAAGACCTGGGGAAACCTATGGCGTCCCCGGCCAGGGCAACACCACTTGGTTGAGTGTTGCCACCATCGTAGCGCTGATTTTCATATGGTGGGCCATTACTGCTGCGGGACTGGTGAAACCCCTCTTCGTGCCCTCGCCGCAATCCATCGTCCAGAAGTTCATCGATGTCTGGTTCAACGGCTATACCGGCGCGCCGCTCTGGCAGCATATCCTGATCTCCACCGCCCGTGTATTTGGCGCATTCCTGCTGGCATGCGTCATCGGGATTCCGCTGGGGCTGGCGATGGGCATGAGCCCGATCATGCGCGGCATATTCGATCCACCGATCGAGATCTACCGCCCGGTGCCACCACTGGCCTATCTGCCGCTGATGATCATCTGGTTCGGTATCGGCGAAACCTCGAAGGTGCTGCTGATCTTCCTGTCGGTTTTCGCCCCTATCGCGCTCGGCGCGCGGGCCGGCGTCCGTTCGGCCGCCATCGAGCAGATCCATGCTGCCTATTCCTTCGGGGCCACGCGCTGGCAGGTCATGCACCACATCATCCTGCCTTCGGCCATGCCCGAGATCCTGACCGCCATGCGGATCGGCATCGGCTTCGGCTGGACGACGCTGGTCGCAGCCGAGATGGTCGCCGCGACCAAGGGCATCGGCTACATGGTCCTGAGCGCCTCGCAGTTCCTGCAAACCTCGACGGTGATCATGGGCATCTTCGTCATCGCAGCCATCGCCTATGCCTTCGACATGCTGATGCGCTTTCTCGAGCGTCGCCTCGTGCCATGGAAGGGCAAGATGTAGCGCAATCGGACAATCAGACGAACAGAACGACCGGAAGGAAGCACATGATGGCTGTGACTCAGCTCAAGACCGCAGCGCGCGGCGCAAGCACGGATGCCGGCGATATCGAACAGACGGTCCGCTCTATCCTCACCGATATCGAAGATGGGGGCGAGGATGCCGCGCGTCGCTATGCCAACAAGTTTGACGGCTACGATGGCAACCTGATCCTGACCCGCGACGAGATCGACGCAGCCGGCGAGCAGGTCAGCCCGCAGCTCAAGGACGACATCCGCTATGCCTACGAGAACATCCGCAAGTTCGCTGAGGCCCAGAAAGCGACCATCGGAGATTTCGAGATCGAGGTGCGGCCGGGCCTGTTCGCAGGCCAGCGCGCCATCCCTTGCAACGCGGCCGGCTGCTATGTGCCGGGCGGACGCTATGCGCATATCGCGTCGGCGATGATGACGGTGACGACCGCGAAGGTTGCCGGATGCCGGCACATTGTCGCCTGCTCGCCGCCGCAAAGGGGCCAGGGCGTGCATCCGGCCATCGTCTATACCGCCGATCTTTGCGGCGCCGACACCATTCTGGCGATGGGCGGCGTGCAGGGCGTGGCAGCCATGGCCAATGGGCTCTTCGGCTTACCCAGCGCGGATATCCTTGTCGGCCCCGGCAACCAGTTCGTCGCCGAGGCCAAGCGGCTGCTTTTCGGTCAGGTCGGCATCGACATGTTCGCCGGTCCCACCGACAGCATGATCCTGGCCGATGACAGCGCCGATCCCGAATTCGTCGCCTGGGACTTGGTCGGCCAGGCCGAGCATGGCTACAACTCCCCGGTCTGGCTGATTACCGACGACCGCGGGCTGGCCGAAAGGGTCATGGCCCGGGTGCCGGCGCTGATCGCCTCGCTGCCCGAGATGAACGGCCGGAACGCCGCCGCCGCATGGCGCGACTATGCCGAGGTTTTCCTTTGTGACAATCGCGAGGAGATGGCGGCGCTGTCCGACCGGATCGCGCCGGAGCACCTGCACGTCCAGGCGCGGGACCTCGACTGGTGGCTAGGACGGCTGTCCTGCTACGGCTCCTTATTCCTTGGCGAGGAAACCACGGTGGCTTTCGGCGACAAGGCGTCGGGCACGAACCATGTCCTGCCTACCTCGGGAGCGGCGCGCTATACCGGCGGCCTGTCGGTGCATAAATACATGAAACTGGTGACCTGGCAGCGTGCCGCCCCCGAATCGGTGGTTCCGCTGGCGGAAGCGACGGCCCGGATCTCGCGGCTCGAGGGTATGGAGGGCCATGCGCGAACCGCCGACATCCGGGTCGAGAAATACGCCGCGATACGTCAGGCGAACCAGCACGTCGCAACGGGCCGTTGATCCATGGGCGGCTCGAACCCCACGCTCGTCTTCATTCATGGCTATCTGGGCGGTGCCGCTCAGTGGAAAGACCAGGTCGAGCACTTTCGGCATCGGTTCCGGGTAATCGCACCGGACCTGCCAGGCTTCGGCCGCCGCCACGAGGAGATCGCCCCGGATCGCATCGTCGATTTCGCGCGGGGCGTCCTGGAATATCTCGACAACCGCGGCGTCGGGCCTTTCATGCTGGTCGGGCATTCGATGGGAGGAATGGTCGCACAGGAAATGGCCATCCGGGCCGCGCATCGCGTCAGCCGGCTGGTGCTTTACGGGACCGGACCCCTCGGCACCCTGCCGGATCGGTTCGAACCGATCGCCACCTCGCAGGCACGTATCGAGATCGAAGGAGTGGAACCCGCCATTCGCCCCATCGTTGCCAGTTGGTTTCTGGCGGGTGCGAGCGCCCCCGCCTATAATTCCTGCGTTGATCTTGCAGGGCGCGTCAAAGCTCCGGCCGCGCTGGCCGCTCTTTCCGCAATGGAAAATTGGGACGGGCGTGAACAACTTGCTCGGATAAAGGCGCCTACGCTTGTGCTCTGGGGCGATCAGGACCGTTCCTATGGTTGGCGGCAGCCGGAGATGCTTTGGCGCGTCATCCCTGCAGCCGCGTTGGCCGTGATCCCTGGCAGCGCTCACAACGTGCATCAGGAAAAACCCGAGATCTTCAATCTATTGCTGGACGATTTTCTGAGTGATCCAATGCCAGTATCCCCGGAGGCGGCGCTGTGAGGGCACCGCAAAATATGACATGCCGTTCCTGACCTCGCGCCTTCCTGGCTTTGATGCCGCACGATCGTTCTTTCCAGGCTTTGCGGTTTCCTTCCTGGTCGCCGTAGCTGCCCAATTCCTCTCCGAACATTACGGCACTCCGGCAATGCTGCTGGCATTGCTCTTGGGGTTGGCCCTGAACTTTCTGGCGGATGACGGCACGCGGACCGCACCGGGCATCGCTTTCACCAGCCGTTCCGTGTTGCGGATCGGTGTAGCGCTCCTAGGCGCAAGAATCAGTGTCGACATGCTGGCAGGCCTGGGGGCGGCCGCAATTGCGCTGGTGGTCGCGGGCGTCATACTGACCATCGCCTTTGCCCTTCTGATAGCCCGTTGCGTCGGTCGTGGCTGGCGTTTTGCGTTGTTGACCGGAGGATTGGTGGCGATCTGCGGCGCATCGGCTGCCATGGCCATCGCCGCGGTTCTGCCTCGGCATGAGAAATCGGAGCGGGATCTGGTCTTCACGGTGCTGTCGGTGACGGTGTTGTCGACCATCGCCATGGTCGTCTATCCGATGCTTGCCCAACTGTTCCATTTCGATGCCCGAGACTCGGGGGTTTTCCTCGGCGGCACCATCCATGATGTGGCCCAAGTGGTGGGAGCAGGCTTCTCCATCGGACCCGAAACCGGCGAAACGGCGACGCTGGTCAAGCTGATCCGCGTTTCGATGCTGGCACCCGTGGTGCTGTGCTTTTCTCTCGCGATCCGGCAGATGGGTCTTGCCGATGTTTCCGATGGAGAGCGGCCCCCGTTGCTGCCCGGCTTCGTTGTCGGCTTCCTGGTGCTCGCCACGCTGAACTCGTTTGGGGCAATCCCGCAGGTCGTCTCAGACCTTTCTGGCGCGCTCAGCCGTTGGGCGCTGCTGGTCGCCATTGCCGCAGTCGGCATCAAGACTTCACTCGCCCGCATGATCGAGGTTGGCTTTGGCGCCATCGCATTGATTGTCGCCGAGACCGTTTTCCTCAGCCTGTTCGTGGTCGTTGGTTTACATATCCTTAAGTAACGTCGGTTGGTTATTAGGGAAATCTTTACCGTCCAGCGGCTCGCCTGCGATAGATCAGTGAATCGAAGCTCTGCGGCCTTCGATACCCTTCGCCGTGAATGTTGGGATTTCTTTCCAGCGCCGCCAGCTCGGCATCAAGTCCCGCCGTGCCGTTGTCTGTCAATCGGCATCCAAACGGCCCCCCCGATCGGCGCCCAAAAGTGACCCCTTTGGCGCGCGGTTGAGCAGGCCCGTGGCGGCGTAGCTTTCCAGCTGGCGCAGCCGACGCGGGCCTGCGTTTCGG
>NZ_WMIF01000023.1 GCF_009711185.1 Paracoccus limosus | reverse complement strand
GGGATGCCGACCTGACGGCCCAGCAGGATGTGCTCGCGGGTTTGCGGCATCGGACCGTCGGCGGCGTTCACCACCAGGATCGCGCCGTCCATCTGCGCCGCACCGGTGATCATGTTCTTCACATAGTCGGCGTGGCCGGGGCAGTCGACGTGCGCATAGTGGCGCGCGTCCGATTCGTATTCCACGTGAGCGGTCGAGATCGTGATCCCGCGCGCACGCTCTTCCGGAGCGCCGTCGATCTGGTCATAGGCGCGGAATTCACCAAAATACTTGGTGATCGCTGCCGTCAGCGTCGTCTTGCCGTGGTCAACGTGACCAATGGTCCCGATGTTGACGTGCGGCTTGTTACGTTCAAACTTTGCCTTTGCCATCATGGCCTCCTATCGGGGGGGCCACCCGCGCGACAGCCCCCGTCGTGAAACATCCGCCGCGACTTATAATCGTGCCGGGGAAAAATCAAGGGCAGCAAGGCTTGACAGCCCGGCCGGCGTGGCTCTTCGTGAAGGCACCGGAGAAAAGCGGAACCGCCGCCAGTCCAAGACGTTGGAAAGCCGGTCCGCGCCCCATCCGGTGACGGTCGCAGGCAGCATCGCTGCCCCGGCGCGCAAGCCGGCCCTGTATCCAGTTGGAGGTCTTGATGAGCCTGATGAAATCCCTTGCCCGCGTCGCCGCAGGCGTGATGCTGGCCAAAGGCATTGGCACGATGATGCGCAATGCCCATGAGCGCAAGGCGGCCGGACAGGCCACAGGCCAGAGCGCAGGCCAGACCGGCGCCCCGTCCGGCGGCATCCTTGGCGATCTGTTGCAGAACAACGCGACCCGCGGTGGCGCGGCTGGCGGAGGTCTGGGCGATATTCTGGGTCAGGTGCTGGGCGGGCGCAGCGGTGCCGGCAGCGGCACGCCCTATGGCGGCGCGCATTCGCCCGCAGGCGGCGGGCTGGGCGGCATCCTTGACCAGCTGACCGGCGGCCGGGGCGGAAGCACCGGCGCCTCGTCGGGCGGTGGTCTGGGCGGCATTCTGGGCGGGGCTGCGGCCGGCGGCCTTGGCGGTATCCTTGGCGATCTTCTGGGCGGCCGGGGCGCGGCTGCGGCCGGCGGTGCCGGCGGGCTGGCGCAAAAGGGCTCGCAGCCCAGCAATGATTCCAGCTTCGGCGATCTCTTCAACCAGTCGCTGGCCAGCGGCGACGAGCCCGAGACCGCGCCCACGCCGGAGCAGAACGCGCTGGCCGGGCTGATGCTCAAGGCGATGATCCAGGCGGCGAAATCCGACGGCCAGATTGACGATGCCGAAAAGGCCCGGCTGATGGAACAGTTCGGCGAGCTCGACGACGAGGAACGCGCCTTTATCCGCGACCAGATGGCCGCTCCGGTCGATGCTGCGGCGCTGGCGGCCGAGGTGCCGGCGGGCGCCGGCGCGCAGGTCTATCTGATGTCGTTGATGGCCATCGATTTCGACAACCGCAAAGAGGCCGAATATCTGCACGCGCTGGCGCAGGGGCTGGGTCTGGACCGCGAGGCGGTGAACGGCATCCACGCTCAGGTCGGCGCGACCAATCTTTACGCCTGATCGAACAGGCCCAACTGCTGCGGGGGCGGCTCGCCCTGCCCCCGCAGCTCCAGCCCCGAAAGCGTGATCCCCAAAAGCCGCACCCCATGCGGATCGGCAAAGACCGGCGCCAGCAGCTCGCAGGCGATGGCGAGGATCGCGGCCTGGTCGCGCAGCGGCTGCGCCAGCGACCGCGCCCGGGTGATCTGGCGAAAATCCCCGTATTTCACCTTCAGCGTTACCGTCCGGCCCTGCCGCCCGGCCTTGTCGGCATGGCGCCAGACCTTTTCGGCCAAGGGCGCCAGCGCCGCCTCGGCGTCCTCGATCCGGCGCAGATCCTCGAAATAGGTGTTCTCGGCGCCGATCGACTTGCGGATGCGGTCGGGGCGCACCTCGCGATGGTCGATGCCGCGCGCGATGTTCCAATAGAACTGGCCCGACTTGCCAAAGCGCGCGGTCAGAAACTCAAGGCTTTGCCGCAGCAGATCGGCGCCGGTCTCGATGCCATGCGCCTGCATGCGCGCGGCGGTGGCGGGGCCGACGCCGTGAAAGCGGCCGATGGGCAGGGATTGCACGAATTCCGCCCCTGCCTCGGGCGGGATCACGAACAACCCGTCGGGCTTGCGCTGGTCCGAGGCCAGTTTCGCCAGAAACTTGTTGTAGCTGACCCCGGCCGAAGCGGTCAGCCCGGTCACCTCGCGGATGCGCGCGCGGATCTCCTGCGCGATGCGGGTGGCGGTGCGCCCTTCAAGGTGGTCGGTCAGATCCAGATAGGCCTCATCCAGCGACAGGGGTTCGATCAGCGGCGTGTAATCGGCAAAGATCTCGCGGATCTGCTGGCTGACGGCGCGATAGACGTCGAAGCGCGGCTTGACAAAGATCAGATCCGGGCAGAGCCGCATCGCCCGCATCGAGGGCATCGCCGAGCGCACGCCAAAGCGCCGCGCCTCATAGCTGGCCGCCGCCACCACCCCGCGCTGGATACCGCCCACGGCAACGGGCCGGCCACGCAGCGCCGGATCGTCGCGCTGTTCGACCGAGGCATAGAAGGCATCCATGTCCACATGCACGATGCGGCGGATGCGCTCCGCGCCTTCGGTCACGGGCTGATGCGGGCGTCCCCCGCCACCAACCCCTCACCCATGCGGTCAAAGCGCATGTAAGCGATGGCGCGCCCGCCGGACTGGGTGAACAGCGTCCCCGCCTCGCGCCCGTCGGGCATCAGGATAGGCGTGCCAACGGCAGCGGCGCCCTCGATGCCCACGGTGATCAGCCCCTTGCGCAACTCGGTCTTGTGCTTCATCCGCGCGGTGACCTCTTGCCCGACATAGCAGCCCTTGCGGAAGTCGACGCCATGCAGGCGCTCGAACCCGGCCTCAAGGATGAAGGTCTCGTTCGGGATCAGCTCGATCAGGGTTTCGGGGATGCAATGCGCGACCCGGATCGCGTCCCAATCGCTGCCATCGTCGCCCTGCCCGCCGTAAAGCCGCCACCCAAGCGCCGGGTGGCGCGGATCGGCAATCCCCGCATCCGGCATGTCGCCGGTGCCGCGCGCGACGGTCAGATCGGTCGCCGCGATCTCGACCTTCGAGCGCAGCCGATACATCGACAGCCGACGCAACAGGTCATCGGCCAGCCGCGCATCGACATCTACCAGCAGCCGGCCGCCATCGGGCACGACGAGAAAATCGGCCAGATACTTGCCCTGCGGGGTCAGCAGCGCGGCCCAAGCGGGCAGATCACCCACCTTGTTGGTGACAAGCCCCTGCAGAAAGGCGACCCGATCCTCGCCCGTAACCGCCAATATGCGTCGCATCACTTGTCTCCGAACTGCAGCTTGACCAGCGCGGCATAGGCGCCATCCTCGGCCATCAATTGGTCATGTGTACCTTCTTCGACAACCCTGCCGGCCTCGATGACGACGATCTTGTCGGCCTGACGCACGGTGGATAGCCGGTGCGCGATGACCAGCGTGGTGCGGCCCGCCGACAGCTCGTCCAGCGCCTGCTGCACCAGCCGCTCGCTTTGCGCGTCCAAGGCACTTGTCGCCTCGTCCAACAGCAGGATCGGCGCATCGCGCAGCACGGCGCGCGCGATTGCCACGCGCTGACGCTGCCCCCCCGACAGGGCCGAGCCGCGCGGCCCCGCCGGCGTGTCGAGCCCGCCGGGCAGCTTGTCCGAGAAATCGGCGACATGGGCGGCAACGATGGCCTGACGCAGCGCCTGATCTTCCTCGGGATGGCCCAGCAGGATGTTTTCGCGCAGCGTCTCGTCAAACAGCGCCGCATCCTGACTGACGGTCGAGAACTGGTCGCGCAACACGCCCAGATCGAAGTCCTTCAGCGCCACCCCGCCCAGCGTGATGCTGCCCGAATCCGGGTCCACCATGCGGGTCAGCAGGTTGAAGACCGTGGACTTGCCCGCCCCCGACGGCCCGACCAGCGCGGTGGTCCGCCCCGCCTCGGCCACCAGATCAAGCCCGTTCAGCACCGGATGGCCGTCATAAGACATGCGCACATCCTGCAACCGGATGGTGGTGTCCTGCGGCGGTGCGCTGCGCGTCCCCGAGGTGATCGAGGGGCGCAGGTCCATGACGGCATAGATCCGCTCCAGACTGGCGGCGGCGATCTGCCAGGTGCCGGTCAGGCTGCCCAGCCGGCGCAGCGGCTGAAAGGCCAGCGCCATGGCCGTAAAAAACGCCATGAAATCGCCGACCGTGCGCTCGCCCGAAGTGACCTCAGCGCCGCCCATCCACAGAACGCCCATGAAGCCAAGGCCGGTGACCACATCGACCAGCGCCGGAATGGTGGCGCCGATGCCCGACATCTTGATCTCGGAGGTGCGGATGCGGCCGACGATCTCGCCAAAACGCCGGGTCTGGTAGTCCTCCATCCGGTTCAGCTTGACGGCGTTGATGCCGTGCAGCACCTCGTCCAGCCGCGTGGCGCGCTGGCTGGCATTGACGCGGTTTTGCCGCATCTTGCGCCGGATATAGCGCTGCACCAGCAGCATCGGCAGGATCAGCAACGGCGCGCCGATCAGCGCGGCCAGCGTCCACTCCGGGTCGGTGGCGATGGCCACGCCAAACAGCGACACCAGCGAGACGATGTCGCGCCCCATCCCCGAGATGAAGGTCGACCATACCCCTTGCACGGCGATGGTGTCACCCTGCACCCGCTCGATCATCGCGCCGGGCGGGTTCTTCTGGAAAAAGCCGCCGTCCAGCGTCATGATATGGCGCAGCATATCCGTCTGCATCTTGGTCGAGACCGCCAGCGACACCGAGGTCATCAGGCTGCGGTTGATGACAAAGGTCGTGGCCCGGATCAGGAACAGGCCAAAGATCGCGCCGCCGACCCACCAGATCGCCGCCGTGTCACCGCCGACGAACACCCGGTCAAAGAGTGGCTTCAGCATCCAGCTGAGCAGGCCCAGCGTCGAGCCCTCGACGATCAGGAAGAACAGCGCCAGCAGGATGCGGCCCCAGTAGACATGCAGATAGTCCCGCCACATGCGTGCGAACAGATTGGCGGTTTTCTGGATCTTGTCGGCCATGGGCACCTCGGCTGGGACTTGGCCAAGGGATAAGGCCGCGGGCATCTCAGGGCAAGGCGGGCCGCGCACACCGGGCAAGGGGCCGGACCACACCCTGGCGGACGTTGACCTTGGCCCGGCCCCGGCCTACCGATGAGCCGATCTTTCGAAAGGTAGCTTGCCATGAGCCTTGCCCAAGGCCGCCCGGTCATTGCGATTCCCGGTCCCTCGCCCGTTCCCGACCGCGTGCTGAACGCCATGCACCGGCCCTCGCCCGACATCTACGGCCCGGAGCTCGCCGCCAAGAACCGGGACCTGATCGCCCGGCTGAAGCGGCTCGCCGGCACCATGGCGCATTGCGTGCCCTATATCGGCAACGGCCACGCCGGCTGGGAGGCGGCGAACCTGAACCTCTTCAATCGCGGCGACCGGGCATTGGTGCTGACCTCGGGCCATTTCGGGCGCAGCTGGGCCGAGACCGCCCGCGCCGTCGGCATCGATGTCGAACAGATGGACTTCGGCCTTGCCCCGCCCGATCCGCAGCGTCTGGCCAAGCGGCTGGCGCAGGACCGCAGCCATGCGATCAAGGCGGTGCTGGTCTGTCAGGTCGATACCGCCAGCTCGGCGCGCGCCGACATCCCGGCGCTGCGGCAGGCGATGGGCGATCACCCGGCCTTCTTCGCCGTCGATGCCATTGCCTCGCTCGGATGCGAGCCGATGCTGATGGACGCATGGGGCGTCGACCTTCTGGTCTCGGCCAGCCAGAAGGGGTTGATGGTGCCACCGGGCCTCGCGCTTTTGTGGTTCTCGGAACGGGTCCGGGCGCAGCCGCGCAGCAACCTGACCACGCCCTATTGGGACTGGACCCCGCGCTGCGAGGCCAGCGAGCTTTGGCAATATTGGGGCGGCACGCCGCCGGTCCAGCATATCTTCGGCATGAACGAGGCGCTGCGCCTGCTGCTGGACGAAGAAACCCTGCCGACCGCCTGGGCCCGGCACGAGGCGCTGGCCGAAGCGACCTGGGCCGCGCTCGACGCCTGGGGCCAAGGCGGCAGCGGCATCGCGCCGGTGGTCGCGGACCGCGCCGGCCGCGCCCGCTCGGTCACGGCGGCAACCATCCCGCGCGCGGCAGAACTGCGCCGCTGGACACAGGACCGCACCGGCGTGACGCTGGGCGTGGGCCTTGGCGCAGCCGATCCCGAACACGGGCTGCGGATCGCCCATATGGGCCATGCCAACGCCCACCAATTGCTGGGCACGCTGGCGGTGATCGAGGCCGGCATGGACGCCCTTGGCATCGCACATGGCGCCGGCGGCATAGAGGCTGCAGCCCGGCGGATCGCCCGACTGGCCTGAGTCCATCTCTTGCGGAACGCTCGCATGGGTATTTGGAAAATGGTGAATGGCGGGCGCGGCGCTTGGTTTTCACCATTTCACAAATACCCATGCGGCATCTGCCACAGGCGCAAGCTCAGGCTGCCGTATGCGGCAGGATCCATGTGCCCTGCGGCGGCGGGGTATTGACCCGCAGGCTGCAACCATAGGCATCGGTCAGGGCGACGTCGGTCAGCACCTGATCGGGGCGCCCCCGCGCCAGAACCAGCCCTCTGGCCATCAGAACGACGTGGTGGGCGAACATGGCGGTAAGGTTCAGGTCATGCATGACCGCGACCACGCCGCCGCCGCGCCGGGCGTAATCGGCGGCCAGCCGCATGACCGTCAGCTGATGCGCGATGTCGAGGCTTGAAACCGGCTCGTCCAGCATCAGCCAGCGCGCACCATAGCGATCAAGAGGATGCCAGACCTGAGCCAGCACACGGGCGAGCTGCACCCGTTGTTGTTCTCCGCCGGAAAGCTGCTGGTAGAGCCGGCCGGCAAAGCCCGGCAGGCCGACGGCGGCCAGTGCCGCCGGGACCGGCGCCTCGGCCCGCTCGCCGCGCGCCTGAAGGCCGATGCGCACCACTTCGGCCACAGTAAAGGGAAAGGATAGCGCCGCGAATTGCGACAGCACCGCCCGACGGGAGGCCAGTTCCTCGACACTCATGCCCGCCAGATCGGCGCCGCCCAGGGTGATCCGGCCCTGATGCGGCAGTTCTCCGGTCAAGGCGCGCAAGAGCGTGGTCTTGCCCGAGCCGTTCGGCCCGACGATGGCGGTCAACTGGCCGGGCCGCGCCTGAAAGGACAGGTCGTGCAGGATCCGGGCGCGGCCAAGGCTGACGCTGATGTTTTCGGCGATCAGGCTCACAGCTCCAGCACTCCGCGATTGCGCAACAGGATCCACAGAAAGAACGGCCCGCCGAGCATGGCCGTAACGATACCGATCGGCAGCTCGGCCGGAGCGACGGCGGTCCGGCTTGCCATATCCGCGAGCAGCAGGACGACCGCGCCCAGAAGCCCGCTGTTGACCAGAAGCCAGCGATGATCCGGCCCGCTGGCCAGCCGCAGCAGATGCGGCACCACGATGCCGACAAAGGCGATGCCGCCCGAAACCGCGACCGCTGCCCCCGTCGCCGCCGCCGCCGTCAGGACGGCGCGGTTCTTGACCCGCTGCACGCGGATGCCGACATGGCCCGCCGCCGCCTCGCCCAGCGCCAGGGCGTTCAGCCCACGCGCCAGGCTGGGGGCATAGAGCAGCGCAAGCAGCATGATCGGCGCCGCAGCGGCGAGTTTGGGCCAGTTCGCGCCGGCAAGCGAGCCGAGCCCCCAGAAGGTCAGGTCGCGCAATTGCGCGTCAGTGGCGCGCAGGATCAAAAGCCCGGCCACCGCGCTGAGGATCGCCGCCAGCGCAATTCCGGCCAGCAGCATGGTCGCGACCGAGGTCCGCCCCTGCCGCGTCGCGATGCGGTAAAGCGCCAACGTGGTCAGCCAGCCGCCGAAGAAGGCCGCGACCGGCACCAGATACCAGCCAAAGAGCCCCGCCAGCGCCGGCGGCAAGAGCCCGCCCAGCACGATGGCAAGGATCGCGCCAAGCCCGGCCCCCGCCCCCACGCCGACGATGCCCGGATCGGCCAGCGGATTACGGAACAAGCCCTGCATCACCGCCCCCGACACCGCAAGCGAGGCGCCGACCAGCGCGCCCATCAGGATGCGCGGCAGGCGGATGTCCAGGAGCACCACGCGGTCCTGCACGGCCAGCTCACGCCCGGCCAGCGCATCTGAAACCGCCCGCGTCAGCGAGGTACCCGAGGCGCCCCAACCCAGCGACACCAGCGCCGTCACCGCAAGCGTCAGTGCCAGCAGCAGCGCCAGCCGGCGGCCGCGCTGGCTGCGGTCGCCAGCGAGCGGCAAATCGGGACTGATCGCCACCATCACGAGCCCTCGTAAAGCAGATCGTGCAATTCCAGAGCCGCCTCACCCGTGCGGGGACCAAAGCCCAGAAGCTTCAAGCCGTCCATCATCACCACCGCGCCGTTGCGACCGGCGGGCGTCTGCGCCAGCGCCGGCAGAGCCAGTGCCGCGGCGCGGGCCTCGGCCTGACCATCGCCACCATTGGCCTGCGCATCGGCCCGCGCATCGCCGCGCCGCATCATCAGGATCACGTCCGGCGCTGCGGCAATTACCGCCTCGTCGGTCACAGGCTTGTAGCCCTGCACGCCGGAAATGGCATTCTGCCCCCCGGCCAGCCGGATGATGCCATCCGCCGAAGTGCCCGCGCCGCCGACCGTCAGCTTGCCGCCCTGCATCGACAGGATGAACAGCACCTTGCGCGGCGCACCCACTGCCGCCGCCTTGGCGGAGACCTCGGCCAGTTCCTCGGCCAGCCGCTGATGCAGCGCACGGCCCTGTTCGGGCACGGCCAGCACCTCGGCCACCTCATCGACCTTGCGCAGCACGCCTGCAGGATCGGGGCTTTCGGCGACACTGACATAGGGCACACCGGCCGATTTCAGCACCGAAACCGCCTCGGGCGGGCCGGCGCCCTCTTCGGCCAAAATCAGATCGGGCGAGACCGACAGCACCGCCTCGGGCGACAGCGCGCGCATGTAGCCGACATCGGGCAAAGACGCAGCCTCGGGCGGCCAGGTCGAGGTCTGGTCACGCCCGACCAGCCGGTCCTGTTGCCCCAGCGCATAGACAATCTCGGTCACCGCGCCGCCGATGGCCAGCACGCGCCGCGCCTCGGGGTGGCTGTCGGCCGCTGCCACGGCGGGCAGAACCGCCATCAAGGCCAGCAGCGCGGCTTTCATTCCGCCGCCTCGGCCATGGCCGGCAGACCCGCGACAAGCCCCGCCCATTGCGCCGCATCGCCGCCCTTTTCGGGGCGCAGGCCGAAGCATTGAAAGATCAGCGCGCCCTCGGCATCGAACGCCTCGACCGAGATCGCCGGACCGCGCCGGGTCGGCTTTTCCACCGCCCAGACCTCGGCCACATGATCGCCGCGCAGATGCAGGTTGAAGCGCGGATCCATCACGTTCAGCCACGGCCCCATCGGGCGCAGGTTCTGGAAATGGCCAGAGTGGATCTCGATACAGCCCTGATTGCCGACGAACATCATCACCCCGCAATGATCGTCATGGACGCGCTGCAACAACGCCGGGACGGCCTCGACCGCCAGGGGCCGCACCCAGGGCGCGCCCGCGATGCGATAGGCGCCCAACCGGTTCATCTTCAGCCGCCGGATCAGCGTGTTGAACTGATGCGTGTCGGTCATCGCCGCCCATTCGCGCAGCAGCGTGTCCAGCCGCTCGGGCTGGGCGCGCGGCGGCTCGACCGGGGCGCGCGGCTCGAATGTGGCATGGTCGGACTGGTCCTGCAGCGCCAGATCGCGCGTCAGCGCCTGCCACGCCGACAGATCGGATCCGGGCCGCAGATGCACCTTGTGGATCGCGTCCCCCGCCGCGTCGAACACCTGGATCGAGCGGCGGATGCCCTGCGCGGACTCGGCCTCGACCGCGAAACCATGCACCCAATGGCGCGGGAACATGCGCATGTCGATTTCCTCGTCCACCGTCATCGCGGCATGTTCGCCGTCGTGGAAATCGTTGTAGGTGCCGATCTTTTCGATGACGCAGGACCGGTTGCGGGTCAGGGCCATCACCTCGCCCAGAGCCTGCACCGCCGGGATCAGCTGACCGGGCACAGCGTCGATCCGCAGCACACCATGGCCCACGCGCGCGGCGACCAGCGCCGCCTCGGGCACCCCCAGCTTGTGGGCCAGATCGAAGGGCCGGCCCTCGTCCTCGGCCTGAAGGCGGCGCAGTTCGGCGGGAGAATGATCTGTCATGACGGGCCCCTTGCAGTTCGTCCTGCGGTGGCCGCATTCCGATGTCGGATGCGGCCTTCGCGATTATTGACAGATTTAGTCAGAAAATATAACGCAGCGCAAGTCGCCAGCCCCGTGGCCAGCTTTCGCAACCCGAAAATCCACTCCGAACAGCCACGGGAACCCATGTCACGTCACTCTCTGAACGTCGCGCTGCTTGCCGGCTCGACCTGCCTGACGGCATTTGCCGCTGCCTTTGTCCTTGCCGCGCCGGTGCTGGCCCAAGACAGCGCCACGGCAAAGACGCCCTTTACGCTCGACCCGCTGGTGCTGCGCGCCGGCCAGCCGAAAGTCGCCTCCGAGGTGCCGCAATCGGTCAGCGTGGTCGACGCGGCGCAGCTTGATGACATCGCGCCGGTGCATATCGGCGAGGTGCTGGCCACCGTGCCGGGTGTCGCCGGCGTCGGCTCGGGCAGCTTCTTTGGTCAGGGCTTCAACATCCGCGGCTTTGGCTCGTCCAGCGCGGCGGCGGCCGAAGCCGGCATCGTGCAGATGATCGACGGCGAAGAGAAATATTACGAATCCTATCGGCAGGGCGCGCTGTTCGTCGAGCCGGACTTCCTGCGTCAGGTCGAGGTGCTGCGCGGTCCCGGCGCGTCCACGCTTTATGGTGCCGGCGCGCTGGGTGGCGTGATCGCGATGGAGACCATCGAGGCGAGCGACCTGCTGAAACCCGGGCAAACCTTCGGCGGCCGCGCGAAACTGGGCTATGCCAGCAACCCCGAGACATGGCTGGGCAGCGTCGCTCTGGGATGGCGGCCGACCGAGGATTTCGAGGCGCTGGCGGCATTCGCCTGGCGCAAGCTGGGCGATACCGAGGATGCGGACGGCAAGACCACCGTGCGCTCGAACTCAAAGACGCCGAACCTGCTGCTGAAAGCGAAAAAGACCTTCGGCGACCAATATGTCGCCTTTTCCTATCAGCATCTGGAAGCCAAGGGCCGGGATCAGGATTACAACCAGCTTGAGGGTGCACAAGTCGGCGTGTTCTATCCCGGCTTCCCCGGCTGGGGCGTCGGCGACATCACCACGCGCGACCAGACCGCAAAGCTGGTCTGGGGCTGGAACCCGGCCGAAAACCGCTATGTCGATCTGACCGCGACGCTGTCCTATACCAATACCATGAAGAACATCGAGCAGGGCGACAACCCGGCCGAGCCGATCATGCCGTCGCTTTTGGGCGAGCGCCAATACAAGCTGTGGAAGTTCAAGCTGGCCAATACCGCCGATCTGTCCGGCGAGGGCTATCAGCACCTCCTGACCACCGGCGTCGAGATGCTGAAACAGGACCGCGCCAATACCGCGCCTTCGTCCAGCCATCCCGAGGGTTTTACCCGCGCCTGGGGCGCCTATGCGCAATCCGAACTGACGTGGCAGCGGCTGAGCGTAACCACCGGGCTGCGCTATGAACGCCAGCGCACCGAACCCAAGGATACGCTGGGCTTTGCCTCTGACCGGCGCGATTTCGAATCGATCGAGCCTCAGGTGGCGGCGCTTTATCGCCTGAACGAGCAGTGGTCGGTGTTTGGCTCGGTCGCCTTTGTCCAGCGCATGCCGACGGTGGACGAGCTTTACGACGGCGCGATGGCCGCCGCGCCGAACCCGGACCTGAAGGACGAAAAGGGCAAGAACATCGAAATCGGCACCTCGTATCGCGCCACCGGCCTTTTGGCGGGCGATGACGAGGCGGTGCTGAAGCTGACGCTGTTTCGCAACCATATCGACGACATGATCGCCCGCTCGGGACCGGGGCCGGACGCCTATTACACCAATATCGCGCGCGCCTATCTGCGCGGCGGCGAGCTGGAGGGCAGTTATGCCATCGGCGCCTGGGAACTGGGCGCCGCCGTCTCGGTGGTGAACGGCGTCAATCAGGACGGCACCGATCTGGACACGCTGCCCAACAACCGCGTGACGCTGAGCGCGATCTGGCAGGCCAATGACGCCTGGCGTCTGGGCGCGCGCAGCACGCTGGCCGCTGGCCGGGACAAGCCCGATGGCTCGCGCCGCGCCGGTTATGGCGTGCATGACATCTTTGCCACCTGGACCGGCCAAAGCGGCATGGCCGAGGGGCTGGAGGTGCATGTCGGCGTCGATAACCTGTTTGACCGCGATTACACCCCGGCCACATGGCTGACCGGGCCGGCTCCGGGCCGGAATATCAAGCTCTCGGTCTCGCGCAGCTTCTAGGCGGCGGGATTCACTTGCCCGCCCGGCCATCTCGTGCCGGGCGGGTCTTTTATTCCGGCGGTTGCGGCGCAGGCCCGCAACCGCCATCCTTGTTCCGGTTCCAACAAGGCCAGCCCGATGCGCACCACCCCCCTTCCCGAATTTCAGGCCGAGGCCATGCTGCCCGCCACCGATTTCGCCCCGGTCGAGACGCTGCTGCGCGCCATGGCCCGCGCGCAGGGGCTGGAGCTGCACGAAGGCCATGGCCGCTCGGTCTGGTGTGTGCTGGATCAGGGCGAATTCGGCGCCAAGAAACGGGGCGAGAACGTGCTGGTCTTTGCCCGTGCACACCGGCCCGGCGATCTGCCCGGCCTGCAGGACCGGATCACGCAAGAGCTGGCCGTGATCGCGCCCGAGCGGGTGGAGGAGATGCGCTGGCCCTCGCCCGCCGATGCCGGCAAGCCGCCGACGAATTTCGGGCTGGTCCGGGTGGGGACCACCCAGCGTATCGCCCGCGATTTCCTGCGATTGCGGCTGCATGGCGCGGATCTGGACCGGCTGGCCCATGCGGATTCGATGCATTTCCGGCTGGTCCTGCCGCCCCAGGGCGATGCTGCCCCCGAATGGCCCCGGATGGGCGCGAATGGCCAGACCCTCTGGCCCTCGGGGGCCAAGACGCTGCATCGGCCGGTCTATACCGTGCGCGCCATCGACGCCGCAGCCGGCTGGCTCGATACCGACATCTTCCTGCATCCCGGCGGGCGGGTGACGGATTGGGCGCTGTCGGCACCGGCGGGCCAAAAGGTTGGCCTGTCGGGTCCCAGCGGCGGCGGCGTGCCCTTCCGGTCCCGCCTGCTGCTGGCTGGCGACGAAACCGCCTATCCCGCCATGGCGCGAATCATCGCCGCCCGCCCCGATGCGCAGGGACAGGTCTGGCTTCTGGGCGCCTCGGGTGATTACCCGTTTCCCGACAGTCCGGGCCTGATGCGGCAGCATTTGCCGGGCGGCGCCCCGGCGCTGACGGCGCGGCTGCGCGATGACCCGCCGCCTGCCGATGCCTTTCTGTGGATGGCGGCGGAAAAGGCCGCGATCGGGGCGCTGCGCGAGCTGATCTTTGATCAGATCGGCCATGACAAGCACCAGACGCATCTCGCCGCCTATTGGTCGGCCTGAGCCCGGACAAATCCGGCCCTAATAGTTGACAATTTTACCATGGTGTTCGATACCCGGCCCCGACACCCGCAGGCCAGCGGCCGGGAGCGCCGTATTCGCCCCTCCCGAAGCCAGAAGCGGACGGACCCATGCCGAAGATACGAAGGATCGCAATGAGCCACTCGTCGCTACCGCGCCGCAGCGCGGGCCCCGCCCTTATGCTGGCCTGCATCATGCTGACCGCCCCCGTGCTGGCACAAGAGACTGCCGCCCCCGCAGCGGGCACCGCCCCGACCGAGGCGGCGGGGGCAGGGGTTCCCGCGCCTGCTCCGGCAGTTCCGGCCCCCGCCGCGCCCGGCCCCGAGGCTGCTGCGACGACCCAAGACCCGGCGCCGGTGGCAGCCGCGCCGCAAACCCCTGCCCCCGCCGCCTCGGCCGCAAATGATCCGGCGGCCTCGCCCGGCAATGCCGTACCGGTCGAGACCGTGCCAAGCCCGCAACCGGCGCCCGTGGCAGAGCCGAAACCCGCCGCCGAACCGGCGCGGGACAGCATCCTGCCGCAGGTGATCCAGGACGCGCTGGCGCCGCTCGCGCCGCAGGAACGCGATCCCAACCTGCCCCATGACCTGTCGCCGATCGGCATGTTCTGGGCCGCCGATATCGTGGTCAAGGCGGTGATGCTGGGCCTGCTCTTTGCCTCGGTGGTGACCTGGACCGTGCTGGTGGCCAAGCTCTTGGAGCTGGCCGGGGCGACGAAACGGGTGAAATCGGGCATCCACCGCGCCGAAAGCGCCACCAGCCTTGCCGCGGCGCTCAACAGCGCCGGCAATCGCCGCGACCCGGTCTCGCGCATGTTCCGCGCCGCGGCCAGCGAATACAACCGCTCGCTGCCGGCGCTGGCGGTGGCGGGCGACAGCGGCGTGAAAGAGCGTGTGGACAGCCATCTGGACCGGATCGAGGCCGTGGCCAGCCGCCGCATCGGGCGCGGCACCGGGGTTCTTGCCACCATCGGCTCGACCGCGCCCTTCGTCGGGCTGTTCGGGACGGTCTGGGGGATCATGAACGCCTTTATCGGCATCTCGCAATCACAGACCACCAACCTTGCCGTGGTCGCGCCGGGCATCGCCGAGGCGCTGCTGGCCACCGCCATCGGTCTGGTCGCCGCCATCCCGGCCGTGGTGATCTACAACGTCTTTGCCCGCGCCATCACCGGCTACCGGCTGCAACTGGCCAATGCCAGCGCCGGGGTGCGGCGGCTGGTCAGCCGTGATCTCGATTTCCGCGATCTCGGCACCACCTCCCGCCGGGAGGCCTGAGCATGGCCGGCGGCATCAAGGAATCGGCGGGCGACGATCTGGCCGAAAACCACGAGATCAACGTCACCCCCTTCATCGACGTGATGCTGGTGCTGCTGATCATCTTCATGGTCGCGGCGCCGCTGGCCACGGTCGATGTCAACATCGACCTGCCGGTGTCGAACGCCACCCCGGCGCAGCGGCCCGACCAGCCGGTCTATGTCACGATCAAGCCCGACCTGACGCTGGCGATCGGCAATGAGGACGTGGCCGCCGACGGGCTGGCGGCGGCGCTGGCCGGGGCCACCGGCAATGACCGCGAACAGCGGGTGTTCCTGCGCGCCGACAAGGCGGTGGCCTATGGCGATCTGATGGAGGTGATGAACCGCCTGCGTCAGGCCGGCTATCTCAAGATTGCGCTGGTCGGGCTGGAAACCACCGCCGCCGTGCCCGCGCCCGATCCGGCCGCCGCACCGGCACCTGCCGCCGCCGGCGGGGCGGCCCAGCCATGAGCCCGCGCTCTGCCATACTGCGCGATGGCGCGCTGTGGGGGTCGGCGGCGCTGGTGGTGCTGGCGGCGCATCTGGGCGGCGCGCTGTGGCTGCTGCACCGGGCCGAGGCGGCCCTGCCCCCCGGCATGCCCGAGCCGGTCTTTGTCGAGCTGGCGCCCCTCCCCGAGGCCGCGGCCCCTCCGGACGAGGCCGAGACGCCCGAGATTCAGGAGGCCGCGCCGGAACCCCAGCCCGAGCCGGAACCGGAGCCCGAACCCCAGCCCGATTTCGCCATGGACACGCCCCTGCCCGAGCTTGAGCCGCTGCCCGACATGAATTCGCTGTTCCCGCCGCCACCCGAGGCGGTGGTGCTGCAGAAATCCGAACGCCCCAAGGACCGCCCGAAACCCCGCGAGCCTGACCCCGAACCCCAGCCCAAGCTCGTCAAGAAAGAGCCGCCGCAGCCGAAAAAGGAAAAGGCCCCCGAAGAGCAGCAGGCCCGCAAGGCCAGCACCACGGTGCGCGGGCAGGCCTCGGACCGCTCGGCAGCGCCGACGCAGGGCGCGCGGGTCTCGCCCCGGCAAGAGGCGAGCTGGCAGAGCAAGCTGCAGGCCGCCGTAGCGCGGCACATGAACCACACCCGGATTCCGGGCGCGCGCCGCGGCGATGTGCGGGTGACGGTGGCCTTTACCGTGACCGGCAGCGGCGGCGTCACCGGGGCGCGGCTGGTCGGCTCGACCGGCGACAGCCAGCGGGACGCGGCGCTGAACCGGCAGATCAGCCGGCTGAACCGTCTGCCGCCGCATCCTTCCGGCACCGCCACGCCCATCGCCTTGCCGGTGCTGATCCAGCAACGGTGATCTGCATGCCGGCGCCCCTTGCGCGCCGGCCTTTCGCATATCAGCCCCGACCGGCCACGGCGGGTGCGCCGCCCAGCGGCTCGACATCCAGCAGCGGCGCCAGTTCACGGATCACCCCGGCCAGAGCGCGGGCATCGCTGCCGGCCTCGGCATTGCGGCGCCAGACCACGGCCAGATCGCGCGACGGCGCCGGCTCGGCAAAGGGCAGGATGCGCAACCGGCCATCGCGGTTCTCGTCGGCCATGGCCAGTCGCGGGATCAGCGTCATCCCCATGCCACTTGACACCATCCGCATCAGCGTCGCCAGTGAGGCCGCTTCAAGGTTCAGCTTGCGGCGCGGGCCGCGCAGGCCACAGACCTCCAGCGCCTGATCGCGCAGGCAATGCCCGTCGGCCAGCAACAGCAGCCGTTCGGTCGCCAGACTCTCGGGGCGGCAGGGCCCGGCCAGATAGGTGTCGTCATCCTCGGAGGTGGCGATCAGAAAGGGATCGCGCAGCACCGGCAGCGCCTCGATGGCGGCATGGCCGACCGGCAGGGCCATGACCCCCGCGTCGAAACGGCGCTCCTCGATCCCGGCCAGCAGCTCGTCGGTCACCACCTCATGCAGCGACAGATCCAGCGCCGGATGGCTGACCCGCAGTGCCGGCACCAGATGCGGGATCAGATAGGGCGCGACGGTGGGGATGATCGCCAGCCGCATCCGCCCCGCCAAAGGCTCGCGCCCGGAACGCGCCAAGGTCTGCAAGCGCTGCGCGGCATCCATCAGCTCTTGCGCGGCAGGCAGCAGCCGTTCGCCAAGGCCCGTCAGCCGCACCGGCCCGGCCCCGGCGCCCCGCTCGAACAAGGCGCCGCCCAGCCGCGCCTCGATCTGGGCGATCTGGCTGGACAGACCCGGCTGCGAGACATGGCAGCTTTCGGCGGCGCGGCCGAAATTGCGCAGCCGCGCCACGGCAAGGAAATAGGTGATCTGGCGCAGGGTAAAGTTCATAACGGCAACTTATCACGCCAGCCGCTGGACAAAAGCCCCGATGATGGCGCCGGCTCAGCGCGCCTCGCGCTGGACCAAGAGCTTGTCGATGCGGCGGCCGTCCAGATCCACCACCTCGATGCGCCAGCCGCCCCAGGTCACGCTGTCGCCGACCTGTGGCAACAGCCCGGCCAGATCCAGCACCAGCCCGGCCACGGTGGAATAGTCGTGATCCTCGGCCAGCGGCACGCCCAGCTTGTCGGCGAATTCATCGACCGGCATCCAGCCGGCAACCAGCAGGCTGCCATCCTCGCGCTCGACGATCTTGGGCTCGTCATCGTCGACCCCGGCGAATTCGCCGGTGATCGCCTCCAGCACGTCCATCGGCGTCACCACGCCCTCGAAATGGCCGTATTCGTCATAGACCAGCAGCATCTGCCCGGGCGCCACGCGCAGGCGGGCGATGACCTCGGGGGCGTCCATGGTCTCGGGGATGATCGGCGCGGGCTTCATCAGCGCGCGGATGTCGAAGTTCTGTGCGTTGACGGCGATGAGGTCGGCGCTGGCAACGACGCCGATCAGGTCGTTTTCATCGCCATTGCTGACCGGCAGCCGGGTGCGGTGGCTGTCCTTGAACTTATGCGCGACCGCGGCATAGCTGTCACCGACATCCACCGCCACGATGTCGCGGCGCGGCGTCATCAGCCCGCGCGCACTGCGGTCGGCGATGCGCATGACGCCGGCGATCATCTCGGTCTCGGCGCGGTGGATCACGCCGGCATTCTCGGCCTCGGCGATCACCAGACGGATTTCCTCGTCCGAGATGCTGGGATTGTCGTCGCCGGTCTGGCGCAAGAGCGACAGCACCAGCTTGCCCGAACGGTCCAGAAGCCAGACCAGCGGCGCCCCCACCCGCGAGATGCTGCGCATCAGCGGTGCGACGCGCGCAGCCACCCCTTCGGGCTGGCGCAGCGCGATCTGTTTGGGCACCAGCTCGCCCAGAATCAGCGACAGATAGGTAATCGCCACGACCACGCCGCCCATGCCAAGCGGATCGGCCAGCCCCTGCGGCACACCCCAGCCCGGCAGCGCCGCCGCCAGACGCGCGCCCAGCGTGGCGCCGGAAAACGCCCCCGACAACACGCCAACCAGCGTGATGCCGATCTGGACCGAGCTGAGAAAGCGGCCCGGATCCTCGGCCAGACGCATGGCCGTTTCGGCGCCGTGGTCACCCCGGTCGGCCAGCACCTTCAGCCGCGCCGGGCGCGACGAGACGATGGCCAGCTCGGACATGGCCAAAAGGCCATTCACCAGGGTCAGAAGGACGACGATCGCGATTTCGATCCACATGGGCGGGGCTCAATTCCGGTGAAGATGCAGCGGGGCCATATCCCGGCACGCCGCGACTGGCGCGGAGCAAGCAGGCCGCGCGAAAAGGACCGGCGCGCAGGATCTGCGCCCGGCCGTGACTGCCCGACCCTTGCGCGGCCGGGAGATAGGGGAATGGTCCGGTCCGCAGCCATGAGGGCGCAGACCGGGCGCCATGCCCGTCGAAATGCAGGGGGGCGCACCTTGCGGTGCGTTCGGCCGGGCTCGGGCCTGGCGCGCCCTGTCCGTCAGGAGGGGCGCTGTTTCGACCTGGCCCGGCCCGCATCGTCGCGGCGGCTCGGCGTGGTCGGCTATCTCGTCGATCATCAAGGGGACGGCGGCCATTGTCGCAATACTCGATCAATCCCTACAGCAAGCCGGCGCGAGAAACAACCGCACGACCGCCATCGGGCGCGATTGCCGCAATGCGGCATGATGCAAAGCTGCAGATGACGTAACGGAACGTGCAATTATATTGCGTGCAGACAGATGGAAAATCCCCGCCGCCGCTCATAGCCTGCGCTGCAATACTGAATGCAAGGGTATGATTCATCATGGACAGGCTGGCAAAGGTTCCCGAAAAGATCGTCCTCGTGCTGCAGGGTGGCGGCGCGCTGGGGGCCTTTCAGGCCGGGGCCTATGAGGCGCTGTGCAAGGCCGGGCAAGAACCGGAATGGCTGGCCGGGATCTCGATCGGCTCGATCAATGCGGCGCTGATCGCGGGCAATCCGCCCGGCCGCCGCCTGCAGGCGCTGCGCGCCTTCTGGGAGGGGATCACCCGCGCGCCATGGCTGTCGGGCACCCTGCTTGAGGGCGGGCCGATGCCGGGGCGGGTGCGTTCGATGTTCAACGAGGGCCGCGCCGCCGCCTCGACCATGTTCGGCGTGCCCGGGTTTTTCCGGCCGCGCATGCCCGACCTGATGTCGCTGTTTCCCGGCATGATGCGCCAGACCAGCTGGTATGACACCGGCCCGCTGCGCGAGACGCTGCTGCGGCTGGTCGATTTCGACTATCTCAACGACGAGGGGCCGCGCCTGACCGTCGGCGCCGTGGATGTGCAGACCGGCAATTTCCAGGTCTTTGACAACCGCGAGACCCGGATCGGCCCCGAGCACATCATGGCCTCGGGCGCGCTGCCGCCGGGCTTTCCCGCCGTCGAGATCGACGGGCGGGAATATTGGGACGGCGGGCTGGTATCGAATTCGCCGCTGCAGGTGGTGCTTTCGGCGCCGTCGAACCGGCCGCTCTGCATCTATCAGGTCGATCTTTACCAGTCGCGCGGGCCGATGCCGCGCACCATGGCCGAGGTCGATCAGCGCGAGAAAGAGATCCGCTTTTCCAGCCGCACCCGGCTGAACACCGACGATTTCCGCGCCCGCCACGCCATCTCGCGCGCGGCGCGGCGGCTGCGCGCCAAGCTGCCGGCGGATCTGCAACAGGACGACGATCTGGTGACGCTGATCAACGGCGGCTCGACCCATCCGGTCAGTCTGATGCACATGATCTATCGCCATGCCGATTACGAAAGCGGGTCCAAGGATTACGAATTCTCGCGCCTGTCGATGCTGGACCATTGGCGCGCCGGGCTGCATGACGCCGAGCAGTCGCTGAATGACAACCGCTGGACCACCCGCGTCGTCCCCGAGGACGGGCTGTTCATCTTTGACCTGCATGCCCCCGACGGGCATGAGGCCGAGATGGAATAGACCCCCAAAGATCAGACCAGCGCCGCCGGGACCGCCTTGTCGGCGTCCCGGTCCCCAGCCAGCAGGCGCCGGCGCAGCCAGCCCGTCACCCGGCCCTCCAGCAGGCGGGCGCTGATCCATGCGATCAGCAGGCAGGGCGGCAACGTGGCCAACAGAAAGAACGGCTGGCTCCAGTTCCCCAGCGTGGCGGACAGATGCAGCTTGTGCATCACGCTTTTGCAGGTGCCCAGCACCAGCGGGTGCCAGATATACAGGCTGTAACTGATCGTCCCCAGCCATAGCAGCGGCCGCGATTGCAGCAGTTGCGACAACATCCCCCGGCCCTGCGCCAGCCCGTTGATCGCCGCCGTCGCCGCCAGAAAAGCCAGCGGCCCGGTCAGCCAGTGGAATGCCCGGCCCCATTGATAAACCGGGTCGATATGCGGCGAGGTGTCGTTCGAGGTCGCCTGCCACAGCCCCAGAAAGGCGATCAGGCACAAGCCCGGCGCCCGCGACAGGTGGCGCAGCGGGCTTTGCTCGGCCAGCCCGGTAGCGACCAGCACGCCCGCCAGAAAGAACAGCGCGCGCGGCGCAAAGACGCAATAGCTCAGCCCGACCAGCAGCGCGAGCCATGTCAGATCCAGCGCCCGTCGCCGGCCCAGAAGCACCGCGAATCCCAAGAGGTAAAAGGCGAATTCATAGCTGAGCGTCCATGCCACGCCATAGATCACCGGCACCGGCAGCACCGGTCCCAGCGCAAGGAAATTGCCGATGACGATGCCCAGACTGGCCAGCGGCCCCTGCCCGTCGAAGGTGGTGTCGCCCGCCAGCAGCATCGCCGGGATCGCAACAGGCAGCACCGCCCAAAGCACCGGATAGATCCGCGTCGCCCGATCACCGATGAAGGCCAGCGGCGAGCGTGCCCGCGCCATGGTGCCGACGATGACGAAACCGCTGATGGCAAAGAACAGCTCGACGCCGAATTTCAGCGCGCCGAAGCCCTGCTGCACAAGCGAAGGCACCGGCAGGGCCGGCAGCCCCGAATTGTGGACATGGAACAGGACGACCGCCAGTGCAAAGACACCGCGCGCGCCGTGAATAGGCCATGAAAAGCCTGCCACTGGTGAACCTCATGCGGATGCAACCGCGGCAGGCTAACACGGGCCGGGCCAGTCTCAAACCGTTCGGTTCGGTTTAGAACGCATTCCGTTCGCGATAGGTGCGCAGGAAATTCCAGATCCGCTCGTCCTTGGGGGCGTGGAAGATGCCTTGCGGGCTGTCCACCGCGACCAGTTCGCCCTTTTCCATGAAGGCGACCTGATCGGCGACATGGGCGGCAAAGCCCATCTCATGCGTCACCACCACCATGGTCATGCCTTCGCTGGCCAGCGTTTTCATGACGTTCAGCACCTCGCCCACCAGTTCGGGGTCGAGCGCGCTGGTCGGTTCATCGAACAGCATCAGCTGCGGTTCCATGGCGATGGCGCGGGCGATGGCCACGCGCTGCTGCTGGCCGCCGGACAGGCGCGCGGGGTGGTTGCCGGTCTTGTCGGCCAGCCCGACCTTGCGCAGCGCGTCAGTGGCGCGGGCCTCGGCCTCGGATTTCGGCAGGCCGCGCACACGGATCAGCCCCTCGGCCACGTTCTGCAGCGCGGTCATATGCGGCCACAGGTTGAACTGCTGGAACACCATGCCGACGCCGCGCCGCATCTGGCGCAGCTTCTTGCCCGACATTTTCCGGCCCGGCGCGTCATAGCCCATCAGCTTGCCGTCGATGCGCACCTCGCCCGAGTCGTATTCCTCAAGGAAGTTGATGCAGCGCAAGAGCGTCGACTTGCCCGAGCCCGAGGGCCCGATCAGGCAGGTCACCTTGCCCGGCGGTATGGACAGATCGACATCCTTGAGCGCGTGAAACGGGCCGTAGAACTTGTTGACCTTGCTGATTTCGACAGAGGATGCCTGCATCTCAGGTCCTTTCGATCAGATGTTGGGTAATGCGCGCCTCAAGCCTGCGGCCAAGGCGGCTGATGGTTTCGACCAGCGCCCAGAAGAACAGCGCCAGCACCAGATTCGCCTCGACATAGCGGAAGGTCTCGGCCGACATGCGGCTGACCTGATACATCAGCTCGGGCACGGTGATGATCGACAGGATCACGGTTTCCTTGGTCAGAATGATCGAGAAGTTGACCAGCGCCGGCAGCGCCGAAACCAGACCCAGGGGCAAAAGGATGCGGCGGATGATCGTCGGCTCGGTCATGCCGATGGCGCGGGCGGCCTCGATCTGGCCATGGGCAACGGCGCGAAAGCCCGAGCGGAAGATCTCGGCGAAATAGGGGCTGCCATAGATGGTCAGGCCCAGCAGGCCCGCCGGCAGCGCGTCCAGCCGCAGCCCGATCAGCGGGCCGCCGTAATACAGCACGAACAGCTGCACCAGAAAGGGCGTGCCCCGGATCACCTCGATATAGATCTGGATCAGCCAGCGCACCGGGCGCGGCGCGTAACGCTGGATCAGGGCGATGACCAGCCCCAGCGCCATGCCGAAGATGGTGCCAAGGATCCAGCAGATGACGGTGATGCCGAAACCGCGCAGCAGGGCGGGGCCGTATTGTGAAACCAGATCCATCACACGGCCGTCCTGTGTTCAAGATAACGCCCCAGCGCCGCAAGGCACAGGTTGATCGCCAGATAGATGCAGGCCGCCGCGATATAGACTTCGAGCGGGCGGAAGGTGGTCGCGGCCTGCGCCTGACTGGCGCGGGTGATTTCCAGAATGCCCACGACCGAGACCAGCGAGCTGGCCTTGACCAGCAGGATCAGTTCATTCACCAGCGCCGGCAGCGACATGGAAAAGGCCTGCGGCAGGATGATGCGGATCCAGGTGTCGCGCGGGCTCATGCCGATGGCACGGGCGGCCTCGGCCTGCCCGCGCGGCAGGGCGGCGATGGCGCCGCGCCAGATCTCGCTGATATAGGCGCTGGCACAGACACCGACGCAGATCACCGCCGCCGCCGTCGGCGCGACATCCAGCCCGATCACCGGCAGCGCATAGTAAAAGACCAGAAGCTGCACCAGCAGCGGCACACCGCGCAGGAAGCTGACCCAGAGCCCGCCAAAGCCCCGAAGCAACCGCGACCCCGACAGCCGTGCCGCGCAGATCAGCGTGCCGATCACCAGCCCCAAGAGGATGCCCAGAACCGAGATCAGCAGGGTATATTGCGCCGCCCACATGAGCGGCTGAAAGCTTTCCAGAAAGACGGGGATTGAGAACATGCGCCTCGTCCTGAAGGCATCGGGAATGCGGGCGGGGTCGGCCCCCGCCCGGCGGGCGACTTACTTCGCGGGAACTTCGCGCGGCAGCTCGGTATAGGTGCCCAGCCATTTCTCCTGAATCGCCTTGACGCGGCCGTCATCGGTCATCTTCAGCAGGGCGTCGTTGATCGCCTTGTCAAAGCCCTCGCTGTCGGCATGCTTGCGCAGCACCCAGGCGAAATATTTCGGCTCGCCGAATTTCGCCGGCTCGAACATGGCAAAGGTCTCGGGGCGGCTTTTCACCAGATAGGTCAGGTTCGGCAGCGAGCCGGCGACCGCGTCCAGACGGCCGGCGGCCAGATCGGCATAGGCCTCGTCGGTGGTGCCGTATTCCTTGATGGTGACGCCGCCCAGCTTTTCGCCAAAGGCTTCCAGCTGCTTGAACTGCGCGGTGCCCTGCTGGACGCCGACGGTCTTGCCCTTGATGTCCTCGGGCTTTTTCAGGTCGCTGCCGGCGGCCTTGACCAGCGCTACGGTCGCATCGGCGATCGGCAGGGTAAAGGTGTAACGCTCCAGCCGCTCGGGGGTGATGGTCACCGGGGCGATGACGATGTCGAATTTCTTGACCTCGAGGCCCGGCAGTTCGGCGGTCCAGGGAATGTCCTGATAGACCGGCGTCACGCCGATTTCCTTCGACACTTCGTCGAACAGATCCTTGGTCATGCCCTCATAGGTGCCGTTCACCAGCATGTCGAAGGGGGCATAGTGCATGTCGGTCGCCGTGACGATCTTGCCGGCCGCCTTGATGTCGGCCAGCTGATCGGCATGGGCCGCCGTGCCAAGGGCCAGCAGGCTGATCGCCGCCGCTTTCAGGGTCATTTGGAAGGTCATGTCGTTACTCCTAGTTGGACGGGATTAAGGCGCGGTCCCGGTGCGTTGCGTCACCGCGCCCCTTGGATCAGAGAATGCCCGGCAGATTCAAGCCGTGCTCACGCGCGCAGTCCAGCGCGATCTGATAGCCCGCGTCGGCGTGACGCATCACGCCGGTCGCGGGGTCGTTCCACAGCACGCGGGCCAGCCGCCGGTCGGCATCTTCGCTGCCATCGCAGCAGATGACCATGCCGGAATGCTGCGAAAAGCCCATGCCGACGCCGCCGCCGTGATGCAGGCTGACCCAAGTGGCACCTGACGCCGTATTCAGCAGCGCGTTCAACAGCGGCCAGTCCGACACCGCGTCCGAGCCGTCCTGCATCGCCTCGGTTTCCCGGTTGGGGCTGGCGACGCTGCCGCTGTCCAGATGGTCGCGGCCGATGACGACCGGGGCCTTCAGCTCGCCATTGCGGACCATTTCGTTGATGGCCAAACCCGCGCGGTGGCGATCCCCCAAACCGATCCACATGATCCGCGCCGGCAGGCCCTGGAACGCGATCCGCTCCTGCGCCATGTCCAGCCAGTTGTGCAGATGATGGTTGTCGGGGAACAGCTCCTTCATCTTGGCATCGGTTTTATAGATGTCCTCGGGATCGCCCGACAGCGCCGCCCAGCGGAACGGGCCGATGCCGCGGCAGAACAGCGGGCGGATATAGGCGGGCACGAAACCGGGGAAGGCAAAGGCGCGCTCGAACCCCTCCTCCAGCGCCATCTGGCGGATGTTGTTGCCATAATCGACGGTGGGGATGCCGGCATCGGCGAAGGCCACCATCGCCTCGACCTGCTTGCGCATGGATTTCTTCGCGGCTGCGGCGACGCCTTTGGGGTCGCTCTCCTGTTTCGCGCGCCATTCGGCCACGCTCCAGCCCTCGGGCAGATAGCCGTGCACCGGGTCATGCGCGCTGGTCTGGTCGGTGACGATGTCGGGGCGCAGGCCGCCGTCGTTCATGCGGCGCAGGATTTCCGGGAACACCTCGGCGGCATTGCCGATCAGGGCCACGGATTTCGCCTCACCGGCCTTGGTCCAGCGCTCGATCATCGCCAGCGCCTCGTCAAGGCTGTGGGTCTTTTCATCGACATAGCGGGTGCGCAGGCGGAAATCGGCGCGGGTTTCGTCGCATTCGACGGCCAGACAGCAGGCCCCAGCCATCACGGCGGCCAATGGCTGGGCGCCGCCCATGCCGCCAAGCCCGCCGGTCAGCACCCATTTGCCCTTCAGGTCGCCGTCATAATGCTGGCGGCCTGCCTCGACAAAGGTTTCATAGGTGCCCTGAACGATGCCCTGCGTGCCGATATAGATCCACGATCCGGCGGTCATCTGGCCGTACATCGCCAGACCCTTTTTATCCAATTCGTTGAAATGGTCCCAGTTCGCCCAATGCGGCACAAGGTTCGAGTTGGCGATCAGCACGCGCGGCGCGTCCTTGTGGGTCTTGAAGACGCCGACCGGCTTGCCGGACTGGACCATCAGAGTCTCGTCCTCTTCCAACTTTTTAAGGCTGTCGACGATCAGGTCGAAATCCTTCCAGGTGCGGGCGGCGCGGCCGATGCCGCCATAGACCACCAGCTCATGCGGGTTCTCGGCCACGTCGGGATGCAGGTTGTTCATCAGCATCCGCATCGGCGCCTCGGTCAGCCAGCTTTTCGCGGTGATCTCAGTGCCGGTCGCGGGATAGATGTCGCGGGTGTTGTGACGCGGATTGTCCATGATGCTCTCCGTTCAGGCCAGCATATTGCCGGAAATGATGATGCGTTGGATCTCGCTGGATCCTTCGTAGATCCGCATGATGCGCAGATCGCGGTTGATGCGTTCGACGGGGAAATCGCGGGTATAGCCATAGCCGCCATGCAGCTGCAGCGCCGTATCGGCGATCTTGCCCGCCGCCTCGCTGGCGGCCAGCTTGGCCATGCTGGCGGCCAGAGAAAAGCGCCCGCCATGGTCATGCGCGTGCTGGCGCTGGCGCGCGGCGTCCTGCGAAAGCAGCAGCGCCTGACGATAGGCCAGCCCCATATCGGCGATCATCCAGCGGATGCCCTGCCGGTCGGTCAAAGCCTCGCCGCCGATGATGCGGTCTTTCGCATAGGCGATGGCCGCATCCATGGCTGCCTTGGCCAGCCCCAGACATTGCGCCGCCACCTCGATCCGGCCATTGTCCAGAACCTGCATGGCGGTGCGAAAGCCTTTGCCCTCATCACCCAGCAGCGCGTCAGCGGGCAGCTGGCAATCAAGGTTCAATGTGAACACATGACCGCCCTTCAGGCCCATGGTGCGTTCCGGCGCGCCCGGCTCAAGCCCCGGCGTGCCTTTCGGCAGGATAAAGGCCGAGATGCCGCGATGGCCCTTGTCGGGATCGGTCACCGCATAAAGCACGATGAAATCCGCCACCCCGCCGTTCGAGATGAAGCATTTCGTGCCCTTCAGGTGCCAGCCGTCCGGCGTCCGGCGGGCGCGGGTCTTCATGTCGGCGGGGTCAGAGCCGGCAGTCGGCTCGGTCAGGGCGAATGCGCCCAGCGCCGCGCCCGTCGCGGCCTTGGGCAGCCAGAGCTGTTTCTGCGCCTCGGACCCGCCGATCAGGATCGAATCCGTCGCCAGATAATGCGCCGTCAGCGCCGAGGCCGTGGACCCGCAGGCCCCCGCCACGATCGCCACCGCATTCAGCAGCGCCGGCGCAGAGATGCCCGAGCCGCCATATTCCTCGGGCAGGTTCGCGCCCAGCATCCCGGCCTCGGCCAGCGTGGCCAGCTGATCATGGACAAAGGACGCGCGCTCATCGGTTTCGGCGGCCTTGGGCGCGATCTGCTCGGCGCAGATGCGGGTCAGCACGTTGCAGAACAGCCGTTCTTCCTCGGCCAGCATGTGCCAGTCGTCGCTCATGCGGTTTCCTCCAATCCGAATGCACGCAGGATGGCGGCGCGGTCGCCGCCCAGCGCCGGGGCCGGGGTTCCGGCCAAGGGCTTTTCGCCGTCAAAACGCACCGGCTGGCCGACGACCGGGGTTGCCCCCAGCAGGCTGACCAGACCGCGCGCCCGGGCATGGTCGCTGTCTGCGGCCTGTGCAATATCCCAGATGGGCGCGGCGGGCAGGCCGACACCAGCCAAGGCCGCGACGGCCTCTTCCGTAGTGAGGCCCTTCGACCATGCCTCAATCAGTGCCTTCACGGCGGGTTCGTGTTCGGTGCGGCTCTCATCGCTGGCGAAACGCGGATCGCTGGCCGCCTCGGGCGCGCCGATCAGCCCCGCCAGCGCGGCAAATTGCTTGCCCGAAAGCACCGCGATCACCACCTGTCCGTCGCTGGTGGCAAAGCAGCCAAAGGGCGTCGACAGGGGATGGCGGTTGCCCACCCGCTGCGGCAGTTTGCCCGCATAAAGATGCAGCGCGTGGCTGGTCGTCAGCATGGAAAACAGCGCGTCATACATCGCCACATCCAGCGTCGCCCCCTGCCCCGAGGCATTGCGCCCGACCAGCGCCGCCATGATCGACCAGCTGGCAAACAGCCCCGCGATCAGATCGGCGACGCTTTCCCCGGTTTTCAGCGGGGCGCCGCCTTCCTCGCCGGTCCCGGCCATCAGACCCGACATGGCCTGCACGACCAGATCATAGGCCGGCAGATCACGGAACGGCCCCTGCTGCCCAAAGCCCGAGATCGAGCAATAGATCAGCCCCGGGTTCGCCGCGCGCAGATCCTCGGCGCCAAGGCCCAGCCGCGCCGCGACACCGGGGCGGAAGTTTTCCACCACCACATCCACCTGCGCCGCGATCCCCTTGGCCAGCGCCAGATCGGCGGGGTCTTTCAAATCCAGGACAAGGCTTTGCTTGCCCCGGTTGTTCAACGTGAACAGCGCGCTTTCGCCATCCTTGAACGGGCCGATATGGCGGTAATCGTCGCCCGAAGGCGGCTCCAGCTTGATGATCTCGGCGCCCAGATCGGCCAGCAGCGCCGTGCAATACGGCCCCGCCAGCACCCGCGACAGGTCAAGAACCCTGATCCCGGCCAGCGGCTTCATGCCCGCAGCTCCGGCGCCAGCGCAGCCAGCCGCGTCAGGATTTCGCGCAGCGGCGCGCGCATCGCCTCGGCCTTCGCCTCGTCATAGGCAAAGGGCGGGGTCTCGCTCGCCAGATGCGTCGATTGCGCCAGCTCCATCTGGATGGCGTGCACATTGTCCTGCGGCTGGCCGTAATGGCGCGTGGTCCAGCCGCCCTTGAAGCGGCCATTCACCACATGGGTCCGGCCGGTCGCGGCTGCGACCTCCTGCGTGGCGGCCTCGATGGCCGGCGCGCAGGACGCCCCCGAATTGGTGCCGATGTTGAAGTCGGGCAGCGTGCCCTCGAACAGGAACGGGATATGGCTACGGATCGAGTGGCAATCATACAGGATTGCCACGCCATGTTTCGCCTTCACCCGCGCAATCTCGGCCGCCAGCGCCGTATGATAGGGCGCGTGGAACTGCGCCTTGCGGGCGGCGATATCGGCCTCGGTCGGCTCAGTGTCCCAGATCGGCACTCCGTCGAAATCGGTCAGCGGCACCAGCCCGGTGGTGTTCTGGCCGGGATAGAGGCTCGCATCATCCGGCCCGCGATTGGCGTCGATGACATAGCGGTGAAACGTTGCCCGCACCGTCGTCGCGCCGGGCAAAAGCCCGTCATAAAGCCGCTCGATATGCCAGTCCGTGTCGGCCAGAACCCGACCCCGGTCATTCAGTGCCGCCGTGATATGGGCGGGCAGCCACGTCCCGGTATGCGGCAGGCCCAGAATGACCGGGCTGTCGCCTTGCACCACCTCGACAGGGATCATGCCACCACCTCCGACAGCAGATCGGCCGGCACGGCGGCCACCAGCGTGCCGTCGTGGAGCAGCCGCGCCGCCTCGGCCAGATCGGGGGCCATGTAGCGGTCTTGCGCCAGCGCCGGGATGGTGGCGCGCAGCGTCGCGATCACGGCCTGCAACACGGGCGAGGTCTTCAGCGGCGCGCGGAACTCAACCCCCGCGCTGGCGCACAAGGCCTCGATCCCCAGGATATGGGCAAGGTTCGCGTTCATGCGTTTCAGGCGGCGCGCGCCATGCGCAGCCATGCTGACATGATCTTCCTGATTGGCGCTGGTGGGCGTCGAGTCAGTCGAACAGGGGTTCGCCAGATGCTTGTTTTCGCTCATCAGTGCCGCGCTCGTCACCTCGGCGATCATCAGCCCCGAGTTCAACCCCGGATCGGGCGTCAGGAAGGGCGGCAGGTCATGCGACAACGCCGGGTCGACCATCAGCGCGATGCGGCGCTGGGAAATCGCGCCGATCTCGGCAATGGCCAGCGCGATCTGGTCGGCGGCAAAGGCCACCGGCTCGGCATGGAAGTTCCCGCCCGAGACAATCGCGTCCACCTCGGTCAGCACCAGCGGATTGTCGGTCGCGGCATTGGCCTCGATCTCCAGCGTGCGGGCGACCTGGTTCAGCAGGTCGATGCATGCGCCGGTCACCTGCGGCTGGCAGCGGATGCAATAGGGATCCTGCACGCGGGTATCGCCGGTCCGGTGGCTTTCGCGGATTTCCGATCCGTCCATCAGCGCCCGCATGCTGCGGGCAGCGACGATCTGGCCGCGATGGCCGCGCAGGGTGTGGATCTGGTCCAGAAACGGCGCGGTCGAGCCCATGATCGCATCGGTCGACAGCGACGAGGTGACCAGCGCCGCCCGCGCCGAACGGAAGGCATCGAAGAGCCCCGCCAGCGCGAAAGCGGTCGAGACCTGCGTGCCGTTGATCAGCGCCAGACCTTCCTTGGCGGCCAGCACCACGGGCGACAGACCGGCCTCGGCCAGCGCCTCTGCCGAAGCCATCTCGCGGCCCTGATAGACGGCGCGCCCCTCGCCCAGCATGGCGGCGGCCATATGCGCCAGCGGCGCCAGATCGCCCGACGCACCCACCGAGCCCTGCGACGGGATCACCGGCAGCACGCCTTTCGCCAGCATCGCCTCGATCAGCGCGATCACTTCCGGACGCACGCCCGAGGCGCCACGGCCCAAGGACAACAGCTTCAGCACCATGATCAGGCGCACGGTTTCCGGCTCGACCGGCTCACCCACGCCGCAGCAATGCGACAGGATCAGGTTCCTTTGCAGCGTGGCCGTATCCTTGGCCGCGATCTTGATCGAGGCAAGTTTGCCAAAGCCGGTGTTCACGCCATAGACCGGCACATCGCCATTGGCGGCGGCCGCGATGCGGGCGGCGGATGCGGCGATGCCGGGCCGCGCGCTGTCGGCCAGCCGCACGGCCAGCCCCTCGCGCCAGACACGTTCCAGCTGGGCAAGCGTGGTCTCGCCGGGGGTCAGGATCAGTTCAGACAAAATCGCCTCCGAAGATGCGGGAGTGAAGCGGGTTGAAGCCGATGCGATAGGTCAGCTCGGCCGGGTGCCGGACGTCCCAGATCGCCAGATCGGCGCGCAGGTCCGGGGCGATCACGCCCCGGTCGGTCAGGCCAAGCGCGCGGGCGGCATGGCGGGTGACGCCGGCCAGACATTCGCTGGGGGTCAGGCGGAACAGCGTCGCGCCCATGTTCATCGTCAGCAAAAGCGAGGTCAGCGGCGAGGTGCCGGGGTTGCAATCGGTGGCCAGCGCGATCGGCACGCCAGCGTCGCGCAGCGCCTGCACCGGCGGCAACTTGGTCTCGCGCAGCGTATAGAAGGCGCCGGGTAGCAGCACCGCGACGGTGCCGGATGCGGCCATGGCCTCCACGCCATCCTGCCCCAGCCATTCCAGATGGTCGGCAGAAATCGCGCCATGCTCGGCAGCCATCGCCGCGCCATGCAGGTCGGACAGCTGCTCGGCATGCAGTTTCACCGGCAGGCCAAGGCGGCCGGCGTGGTCAAAGATCGCGGCCATTTCCTCGCGCGAAAAGGCGATGCCCTCGCAAAAACCGTCGACCGCGTCGATCAGATCCTCGGTATGGCCGGCATCCATTCCGGCGATGACCACGCCGCGGATATAGCCCGCGCGATCATCGCGATATTCCGGCGGCAGGGCATGGGCGGCCAGCCATGTCGTGCGCACGGTGATGTCGCGGCGCGCCTCGATCAGCCGGGCCACGCGCAGCATCTTCAACTCGTCGGCGACGGTCAGGCCATAGCCCGACTTGATCTCGATGGTGGTCACGCCCTCGGCGATCAGGTGATCGACGCGCGGCAGGGCTGCGGCCAGCAGCGCGGCCTCATCTGCCGCGCGGGTGGCATTCACGCTGGACAGGATGCCGCCGCCGGCGCGGGCGATTTCCTCATAGCTGGCGCCCTCCAGCCGCATCTCGAATTCGCGGGCGCGGTCGCCGCCAAAGACGATATGGGTGTGGCAGTCGATCAGCCCCGGCGTCACCAGCCGCCCGCCCAGATCCTGCCGCACCGCGCCGGCATAGCGCGCGGGCAGATCGGCCTCGGGCCCGACCCAGCTGATCCGGCTGTCCTCGATCACCAGCGCGCCCTGCCCGATTTCCCCGTAACCACCCGATTCATCGGCCATGGTCGCGATTCTGGCATTGCTGAGAAGCTGCATCGGTTCTGGTCCCGGATTGATTTCTCGATGGTTCTATGTCTAAACTTAATTCATCTCTATGTCTAAACTTATTTTCGCTTGAAAAAGGGCGGCGCGATGGAAAAGATCTGGGCAGAACGGGCCTTGCTGCCTGACGGATGGGCAGAGAATGTCTGCGTGACCGTGGATCAGGGCCGAATCACCGGCGTCGAAACCGGCGTGACCGGCGGGGCCGGCGTCGGGCTGTTGCTGCCGGCGATGGCCAACCTGCACAGCCACGCCTTTCAGCGCGCCATGGCGGGCCTGTCCGAAGCGCGCGGCCCCGAACCGCGCGATACCTTCTGGACTTGGCGCCAGATCATGTATCGTTTCCTTGACCACCTGACGCCCGAGGATGTCGAGGCCATCGCAAGCCTCGTGCAGATGGAGATGCTGGAGGCAGGTTACGCCACCAATGTCGAATTCCACTACCTGCACCACCGCCCCGGCGGCGGGCATTACGACAATATCGCAGAAATGGCCGCGCGCATCGCCGCTGCCGCCCGGCGCACCGGCATCGGACTGACCCTGCTGCCGGTGCATTACCAGTTCGGCGGCGTGGACCGCCGGGCATTGGCGCCCGGCCAGAACCGCTTTGGCACCACGCCCGAGGAATTCGCCCGGCTGGTCGAGGGCTCCGAGGCCGCGCTGCGTGACCTGCCCACCGACGCGGGTATCGGCATCGCCCCGCACAGCTTGCGCGCCGTCTCACCCGAGGGGCTGGCGGCCTGCGTGGCCCTGCGCCCCGATCGCCCGCTGCATATGCATCTGGCCGAGCAGATCCCCGAGATCGAGGAAATCAGCGCCGCCTATGGCCGCCGTCCGGTCGAATGGCTGTTGGACAATCACCAGCCCGACCGGCGCTGGACGCTGATCCACCTGACCCATATGACCGAGGACGAGACCCGCCGCCTTGCCGCCACCGGCGCCGTCGCGGGCCTGTGCCCGATCACCGAATCCAGCCTTGGCGACGGCATCTTCAACGGCACGATCTGGGCCGGCGCCGGCGGGCGCTACGGCTTTGGCTCGGACAGCAATATCCGCATCTCGCTGACCGAGGAATTGCGGACGCTGGAATACAGCCAGCGCCTGCGCGATCGCGGCCGGGCGATCCTTGCCACGACTGATCGCTCGACCGGCCGCGTCATCCTTGACGCCGGCCTCGATGGCGGCGCCACGGCGGCGGGGCGCGCGACCGGGGCGATCCGCGCCGGGCTCTGGGCCGATCTGGTCGGCATCGACACCGCAAACCCGGTCATGGCCGGACGCAAAGGCGACCAGATGCTCGACAGCCTGATCTTTGCCGGCCATGACGGGCTGGTCACCGACACATGGGCGGCAGGCCGCCATGTCGTGAAAGGCGGCAGACATATGGACCGCGAGGCGATCATATCCGATTATCTGGCCACCATCCGTCGGCTACAGGATCGCATGTGATCGAAAAACCAGCCAGCAAGGCGCAAGCCATCACCAGCGAGGTGCGCCGCCGCATCGTCGATCGCGAATGGCGTCAGGGCGACCGCATCCCCGATGAGGCCGAGCTGGCCGTCGAATTCGGCGTCGCCCGCGCCACGGTGAACAAGGCGCTGCAATTGCTGGCCGAAGAGGGGCTTTTGGACCGCAAGCGCCGCGCCGGCACCCATGTCACGGTGAACCCGGCGCGCAAGACCACGCTGACCATCCCCATCGTGCGCGAGCAGGTCGAAGGCGCGGGCATGGAATACAGCCACCGGGTCGTGGCGCAAAAGCTCAGCCCCCTGCCCGCCGACATCGCCGCCCGCATGGCCCTGACCGAGGGCGCGGCCCTGATCCATCTGCGCACCGTGCATTACGGTGACAGCCGCCCGTTTCAGGTCGAGGACCGCTGGATCAACCCCGAGGCCGCCCCCGGCGCCGAGCTGATCGATTTCCAGCGCATCAATGCCAACGAATGGCTGGTGCGCAACTTTCCATGGTTGCGCAACGACATGGCGTTTTCGGCCGAAAACGCTAATGCCCGCGATGCCCGGCTGCTGGAAACGCGCCAGGGCGCGGCGCTGCTGGTCCTGCAACGCACCACCTTCAACGACCTTGGCGCCATCACCTCGGTCCGGCTGGCCTTTCATCCCGGTTACCAGATGCTTGCCACGCCCTGAGCCAGATTTTCGCTTGGCTTCACTTTCGCCCGGCCTTGCCCTATGAGAGCGCCAATCCCGAAAAAGGAATCCCCATGGCCAGCGCCAATCTCAACATCATGATCAAGGCCGCGCGCAAGGCGGGCCGCAGCCTCGTCAAGGACTTCCGCGAAGTCGAGAACCTTCAGGTCTCGGTCAAGGGCGCCGGCGATTTCGTCACCCGCGCCGACCGCGAGGCCGAGCGCATCATCAAGGAAGAGCTGCGCACCGCCCGCCCGAACTACGGCTGGCTGGGCGAGGAGACCGGCGAAGAGGCCGGCGAGGATCCGACCCGGCGCTGGCTGGTCGATCCGCTGGACGGCACCAACAACTTCCTGCACGGCCTGCCGCATTGGGCGGTCAGCATCGCGCTGGAGCACAAGGGCGAGATCGTCGCCGCCGTCGTCTTCGACGCCGCCAAGGACGAGATGTTCACCGCCGAGCGCGGCGATGGCGCGTTCCTGAACGACCGCCGCATCCGCGTCTCGGGCCGCCGCCAGATGGGCGAGTCGATCTTTGCCACCGGCGTGCCGCATTCCGGGCGCGGCTACCTGCCCGCCACCATCCGCGACCTCAGCCGGCTGATGCCGGTCTGTTCGGGCATGCGGCAATGGGGCGCTGCGGCGCTGGACATGGCCTATGTCGCCGCCGGCCGCTTTGACGGCTATTGGGAACGCGCGGTCAAGCCGTGGGACGTGGCTGCCGGCATCTTGCTGGTCAAGGAGGCCGGCGGCTTTGTCGAGGCCCTGAACCCCGAGGACAACCCCGTCGAAAGCGGCAAGCTGGTGGCCTCGAACACCCAGCTTTTCGAGGAGTTCTCGGAAATCATCCGCAGCCGCGACTAGGCCGGTTGACCTTTCGGGAAGGCGGGCGCAAGGCTACCATACCAAGCCTGAAAGCCCGCCATGACCAAGACTAACCCCACGGGGCCATTGATGGCCCCGACCGACCGGCCGCTGGCCGTTCCGCCGCCGCAGGCCGGGCCCCTTCAGGACCGTCAGGGCAGCGCCATCCTGCTGATCTGCGCCTCGGCCTTTATCTTTGCCGCGCAGGACGGGGTGTCGCGCTATCTGGGCAGCACCTATTCGCCGGTGCTGATCACCATGCTGCGCTATTGGTTCTTTGCCGTCGTGGTGCTGGCCATGGCCCTGCGCCAGCCCGGCGGCCTGCGGGCGATGCGCAGCAACCGCCCCGGATTGCAGATCTTTCGCGGCGTGATCCTTGCGCTGGAAATCGTCGTGACGATCGAGGCCTTTGTCCAGCTGGGGCTGATCAACACCCATGCGATCTTTGCCTGCTATCCGCTGCTGATCTCGGTGCTGTCGGGGCCGGTCCTGGGCGAAAAGGTCGGCTGGCGGCGCTGGCTGGCGGCAGGGATCGGTTTCCTTGGCATCCTGATCGTGCTGCAACCGGGCAGCGGCGTATTCTCGGCCAAGGCGGCGCTGCCGCTGCTGGGCGCGGTGATGTTTGCCACCTATGGGCTGGCCACGCGCAAGGTCGGGCGCGATGACACCGCCGCCGTCAGCTTTTTCTGGACCGCCATCACCGGGGCAGTGGTGATGACGGCGATCGGCCTGCCCAGTTGGCAGCCGATCGCAGCGCCGGACCTGCCCTGGCTGCTGGCGCTGTGCATCGGCTCGGGCGTGGCGCATTTCATGCTGATCAAGGCCTATGAGCTGGCCGAAGCCTCGGCCCTGCAGCCGTTTTCCTATACCCAGCTGGTCTGGGTCAGCATCTTTGCCGTGGTGATCTTTGGCGAAAGGATGGCGCCGCATGTCGCCGTCGGCGGGGCCATCGTGGTCGGCGCGGGCCTCTTTACCTGGTGGCGGTCACGCCAGCGGGAACGGGCAGCGCGGAGGGGCTGATCCCCCCGACCAGCGGCTCGGAGCCGGCGGTGCTGGCGGCCTCGATCACCAATGCGGGGCGGATCACCTCGGCCAGCACGCCGCCGGCACCCATAAAGGCCAGCGCGCGCGCCGACATCGGCGGGCGCGGCGAGAACGCCAGCCGGATCGGCGGCTGCGGCGGCACCGGCATCAACCCGCCGCCGCTCAGGTCGAAACTGGGCACGATGGGCGCGGGATGGCCCATGATGCGCGCGCGATAGACCGGCAGTGCCTCGGCCACGCGCATGACGTAATTGCGCGTCTCGTCAAAGGGGATCATCTCGACCCAGTCCACCGGATCGGCTGTCTTGCGCAGATCGCCGAAATCCTGCAGCCAGCGCGCCGAACGTCCCGGCCCGGCGTTGTAGCCCCCGGCGACCAGCGCGATCGAGGTGCCGAATCGTTCGCGCAGCCCCTCCAGATAGGCAGCGCCCAACCGGGCGTTATAGGCCGCATCGCGGGTCAGCCGGGACTGGTCAAAAGGCTCGCCCAGCTTGCGCGCCATGGCGCGCGCGGTATCGGGCATGACCTGCATCAGCCCCAGCGCACCGGCGGACGAGGCGACGCGGTGGTTGAATTCGCTTTCGCGCCGGGCGATGGCCAACACCAGCTCGGGCGGCGGGCCCAGCCATTGCCGCTCCAACCCGGTCAGCGGGAAATAGGCGGCGGGATAGACCACGCCCTTGGCCGCCGCCGCCTTGGCCAGACGCAGCGCATGCCAGGGCTGGCGCAGCTCCAGCATCAGCCGGGCCATGCGGCCGATATCCTCGGGCACGGCGGTCTCGGCCAGATGCAGGAAAAACCGCGCGCCCTGATCGCTGTCGCCGGCGGCGATCAGCCAGACGCCGGTTTGCCAGACCGGGTTCTGCTCCAGCGCGCTGCCCCGCCATTCAGGCAGGCTGTCCGAGGCGACACCCGGCACCGCCAGCGCCGGCTGCATCGGCTGGCGCAGACGCTCGGCGGCCAGCTGGCCGTAATAGGCGGTCTGCCAGCTTGCCGCCTGACGATAAGCGGCCTCAGCATCGGGAGCATGGCCCAAGGCCTCTTGCGCCCGGCCCTGCCAGTAAAGCCCCCGGCTCAGCGAGATCGGGCTGCTGACATTCTGTTGCAGCCGGATGAAATGCGCCAGTGCCCGGTCCGGCGCGCCGCCACGCAGCGCGGCATAGCCGGCCAGCCATTCCAGATCGACGACGGTTTCCGACCCATCGGCCGGCAGGAAATGCCCCGCAGCCAGCTTTTCGGCCAGCACCCAGTCATTGGCGCGCAGCGCGGCACGGGCGAAATCGGCGCGCGGCCTGGCCCAGGCGGCGGGATCGCGCAGCGCCTGCGCGCTGGTCGAACGTTCGATGATCAGATCCTGCGCCAGATTGTTCATCCGCGCCCGCACCCGCCAGCGAAACCGGTCCAGCGCCAGCCCGGCATCGGCCCGCACCCCCGGCGGCAGCGCCAGAATCAGCGCGTCCACCCCGGCCTGCCCCGATTGCACCGCGATCCGCGCCCGCCCCAGCGCCTGCGCGGCGGGCGAGGCGACCGCCAGCATGTCGCGCGCCGACTGCCATTCTCCCTGATCCAGCAGATTCATCAGCCGTTGGTCATAAAGATCGATGACCTCGGGACTATGCGCGGCCATGAAGGCCTCGGCCTCGGGTTTGGTCAGCGGCTGGCTGGTCCAGAAGCGCTGGATCTCGGCGCGGGCGGCGGCAGGATCGCGCACCGACAGCGCCGCGATCAGCGCCTCGGCACCGTTCAGCGTGACCGGCCTGCGCGCGCCGAACCACGCGATCACCTGATCGGGCGGCAGGTCCGGGCGCAACAGCGCATCGCCGCGCCGATACAGCAGTTCCATCCCCGGCCAGTCGCGATGCGCCAGCGCAAAATCCAGATATTCCCGCCAGTTGCCTTGCCCCGCGCGCAGCTTTTGCCAGCGGATCAGATTGGCCGCGATCGGCCCCGAGACATCGGCCGCGCGCTCGGCCGCGCTCCAGTCGCGGGCGGCGGACAGGTCCAGCGCGCGGGCCAGCACCTGCGCATCCTCGGCTCTTGCCGGTGCCAAGCCAAGCACCAGTGCAAGCGCCATCAGCGGGCCAAGGATCCTGTCGCGCAAGGCATGAGTCATGCCGCCATTTCTGCGTGTATCCGCCCGGCGGCGCAACTCACTTCCTTGGCACGCGGACCAGATGCCGCACTTGGCAAGAGCCGCGCCCGGTTGTAAGGGCTTTTTGCATTCAAAAGCAGGATATCGTCATGTTCAAAGGCTCAATGCCCGCGCTGGTCACACCCTTCACCCCCGACGGGGAGCTGGATCTCCCCGCGCTGGAGAAGCTGGTTGAATGGCAGATCTCGGAAGGTTCGCATGGTCTGGTGCCGGTCGGCACCACCGGCGAAAGCCCCACCCTGTCGCATGACGAACACCGCAAGGTGGTCGAGGTGGTCGTGCGCGTGGCCGCCGGCCGCGTCCCGGTGATCGCCGGCGCCGGCTCGAACTCGACCCGCGAAGGCGTGGGACTGGTCCAGCACGCCCAATCCGCCGGCGCCAGCGCCGCGCTGGTGGTGACGCCCTATTACAACAAGCCGACGCAAGCCGGGCTGATCGCGCATTACACCGCGCTGCATGATGCCAGCGACCTGCCGATCATCATCTACAACATCCCCGGCCGCTCGGTCGTCGACATGACGCCCGAAACCATGGGCGAGCTGGCGAAACTGCCGCGCATCGTCGGCGTCAAGGACGCGACCGGCAGGCTGGAGCGCGTGTCGATGCAGCGCGCCAGCTGCGGGCCCGAGTTCATCCAGCTTTCGGGCGAGGACGCGACCGCGCTTGGCTTCAACGCGCAGGGCGGCGTCGGCTGCATCTCGGTCACCGCGAACGTGGCGCCGCGCCTGTGCGCCGAGTTCCAGGAGGCGACGCTGGCCGGAGATTATGCCCGCGCGCTGGAATATCAGGACCGGCTGATGCCGCTGCATGTCGCGATCTTCCTTGAGCCGGGCGTGGCCGGGGCGAAATACGCGCTGTCGCGGCTGGGCCTGTGCGAGAACCGCGTGCGCCTGCCGCTGGTCGAGCTGACCGCCACCACCCGCGCCCGCATCGACGAGGCCATGGCCCATGCCGGGCTGATCTAAGCGCGGTTTTTTCCGCGACGACGGATCGGGCGCGTTCCTTGCGGGACGCGCCCTTTTTCATGGCTGGCGGTCGTCGGCCGGTGGCGGGTCCGCGGCCAGCGCGCTCCAATCCCCGCCGGGGGGCCCGGCCTCGCCCCGGCGCCGGGCGCTGGCGATATTGGCCCGCGCCAGCATCAGCCCGGTGACCGGTGCGGTCAGCAGCAGGAACAGGGTGATCAGCAACTCGTGCCAGTCCTGCCCCAGACCTTGACTTGGGAACCAGATCAGCGAGGCCAGCAGCACCGCGCCCACGCCCAGCGTTGCCGATTTCGTCGGCGCATGCAGCCGCGACATCGCGTCGGGCAGCCGCACCAGCCCCCATGCGCCGACCAGCCCAAAGCCGCCGCCCAGCACCAGAAGCAGCGACACCAGAATCTCGCCGATCATCGCGCCCGCCGTCATTCGATAATATCGCCGCGCAGGACGAATTTCGCGAAGGCCACGGTCGAGATGAAACCCAGCATGGCAAACAGCAGCGCGGCCTCGAAATATAGCCCGGCGCCACGGTCGATGCCGAACAGCGTCAAAAGCGCGATGGCGTTCAGCGTCATCGTGTCCAGCGCCAGCACCCGGTCCGGCAGGCCGGGGCCACGAATGGCGCGAAACAGGCACAGCAGCATGGCCAGACCGAAGCAGCCATAGGCAAAGGTAAGCGCAATGCCGATCATCCGAAAATCTCCTGCAGGCGGGATTCGTAACGGGTCTTGATCTCGGCCAGCACCGCCTGCGGATCGGGCGCGTGCAGGCAATGCACCAGAAGCGCCCGGCCGTCCCGTGACAGATCGCAACTCAGCGTGCCGGGCGTCAGGGTGATCGTGGCCGCCAGCGCGGTGATCGCCTCGGGCTGATGCAGATCCAGCGGCACGCGCAGCCATGCCGGGCGCAGGTCGCGGCGCGGCATGAACAGCACGATCCGCGCGACGGTGAAATTGGCGCGCAGGATGTCCCATCCCAGCACCGCCAGATAGGCCGGCACCCGCCAGGGCCGGCGCAGCCGCGCCCCACCACGCAGATAGGGCGCGACCAGCAAGGGCAGCGCCAGCCCCACGATCAGCGCCAGCAGCAGCGTGCCGCGCCCGAACCCGTCCGACAGCAAAAGCCAGACCGCCACCAGCGCAAGGCTAAGGACCGGATGCGGCAAGAGCCGGCGGATCATTTCACCCCCTCCTGCCCCTGCAGCACCGCCGCGACATAGGCCGAAGGGGTCATCAGTTGCGCCGCCGTCGCCTCGGCCAGCCGCAGCGCCGGGGCGGCAAAGACCGTCAGCGCGATCAGCGCCGCCACCAGCAGCCCGATGCCCGCCCGCGCCAGCGCCGGGGCCGGTCCGCGCGCAACCGGCAGGGGCGCACCCCTGCTGGCCCAGAACAGCACGCTGCCGGCCCGTGCCATGCCACAGATCGCCAGCAGCGAGCTTGCCAGCACCGCCACCCAGATCCAGACCATGGCCGGGCTTTGCCAGCTGGCTTGCAGGATCAGCAGCTTGCCTAAGAAACCCGACAGCGGCGGCATGCCCGTGACCGCGATCGCCAGCAGGAAATACAGCACCGCCAGCCCTCCGGGCAGCGCCGCTCCGGGCCGCAGCCATGCCTCGGCGCGCCGCGTCAGGATCATGTCGGCGGCCAGAAACAGCGCCCCGGCGGCCAGTGTCGAATGCAGCAGATAATACAGCCCCGCCGCCAGCGCCTGCGGCGTCAGCTGCGCCACCGCCAGCATCAGCGTGCCGACCGAGCCCAGCGCGGCAAAGGCCGCCATCCGGCCCAGACTGCGCGCGCCGAGCAGCCCCGTCTGCCCCACGATCAGCGTCAGCCCCGCCGCCGGCAGCAGCAGCGCCGGCAACAGCGCCATATCGGGAAAGATCAGCGTGGCGCTGCGGATGATGCCATAGACGCCCACCTTGGTCATGATGGCAAACAGCGCCGCCACCGGCCCCGGCGCATTGGCATAGGTCGCGGGCAGCCAGAAATGCATGGGCACCAGCGCCGCCTTCAGCGCAAAGACCAGCATCAGCAGCACCGCGCCCAGACCGACCAGCCCGCCCTGTCCCGGCGGCATCTGCGCCACCCGCGCCGCCATATCGGCCATGTTCAGCGTGCCGGTCGCGGCATAAAGCACCCCCAGCGCCGCCAGAAACAACGTCGAGCCGGCAAGGTTATAGGCGATGTATTGCACGCCTGCGCGCAGCCGCATGGTGCCCGCGCCATGGATCATCAGCCCATAGCTCACGATCAGCAGCACCTCGAAGAACACGAACAGGTTGAAGGCGTCGCCGGTCAGGAAGGCACCATTCAGGCCCATCAACTGGAACTGCCACAGCGTATGGAAATGCGCGCCGCGCCGGTCCCAGCCACTGCCGATGGCATAGGCCAGCACCGCCAGCGCCAGCACGCCGGTCAGCACCAGCATCAGCGCCGCCAGCCGGTCCAGCATCAGCACGATGCCAAAGGGCGCCGCCCAGTTGCCCAGCCGATAGACCAGAATCTGGCCCTGCCCGGCCATGGCCAGCAGCTGCAACCCCAGCCCCAGGATCGCCGCCGTGCCCGCCAGCGAAACCAGCCGCTGCGCGCCGGGGCGCCCGCCCAGCAGCAACAGGATCAGCGCGCCAAGCCCCGCAGGCAGCAGCACGGGCAGGATCGGCAGATAGCTCATTCCCGCTCCTCCGGGGGCACGCGGTCGGCGCGCGGCATGTCGATGCGGTCATCGCCGCCCGACAGATGCGCGCCCAGCGCCATCATCACCGTCACCGCCGTCATCCCGAACGAGATCACGATCGCCGTCAGCACCAGCGCCTGCGGCAGCGGATCGCCGGGCGCAGACCCCTGCCCCAGCACCGGCGGCGCCGCCACCGCCAACCGCCCGCTCGCGAACAGAAACAGGTTGATGGCATAGCTGAGCAGCGTCATCCCCAGCACCACCGCGAAACTGCGCGAGCGCAGGATCAGGTAGCAGCCGCAGGCGGTCAGCATGCCGATGGCGCTGGCGATCAGGAATTCCATTCCGCCTCCTTTGCGCCCGGGGCCCCGCGCAGCGCCCGCGCCAGCCGGGCCAGCGCATCCAGCGCCAGCATCACCGCGCCCAGCACGCATAGAAACACCCCAAGGTCGAACCCCATGGCCGAGGCCAGCTCAAAGGGCTCAAGCCCCGGCAGCGCGATCTTGTCATGCCATGAGGTCAGAAACGGCCGCCCCGCCAGCCATGCGCCGATCCCGGTCAGCCCGGCCACGGCGACGCCGGCGCCGATCAGCCCCTGCCACGCCAGCCGGTTGCGGTCCTGCACCCAGGCCTGCCCCATGGCCATGTATTGCGCCATCAGCGCTGCCGCGACGATCAGCCCGGCGACAAAGCCGCCGCCCGGCAGGTTGTGGCCACGCAGGAACATGTGCAGGCCCACGGCCAGCGTCATCGGCAGCACCAGCCGCGCCACCACGGCCAGCATTTGCGGGTGATCACCCGGACCGCGCACCGGATGGCGCGGCAGCGCCCCCGCCAGCAGCGCCTGCGCCAAGGCAAAGATCACCAGCGCGGCGATGCCCAGCACGGTGATCTCGCCAAAGGTGTCATAGCCCCGGAAATCCACGAGGATCACGTTCACTACATTGTCGCCGCCGCCCAGCGCATGGCTGTTGCGCAGCATATAGCCGGAAATCGACGGCAACTCGGGCTGCGAACGCATCACCACCCAAGCCAGCCCGCCAAAGCCCAGACCGGCCAGCACAGAGAGCCCCGCATCAAAGCCGCGCCGCGCGCCGGCACTGCCCCTGCGGCTGCGGCGCGGCAGAAAGTTCAGCGCCATCAGCAGCAGGATCACCGTGACCACCTCGACGGTGATCTGGGTCAGCGCCAGATCCGGTGCGGACAGATACAGAAACAGGCCCGACACCATCAGCCCGACGATGCCGACCAGCACCAATGCCAGAAGCCGGTCGCGGTGACAGGCGGTCATCGCAAGACAGGCCAGCATCAGCACCAGCCAGCCGATGACCGCAACCGGCGGCGCCGGCAGCATCGGCCGGGTCAGCGCCGGCTGGCCGGGCCCGGCATAGGCCAGCACAGCGCAGGCCAGAATGACCACCAGCAGCGCCGCCAGCGCCCGCGCCATCGAGCCATTGCCGAGCCCGTCACCCAGCAGGCGCGCCAAGCGCAAGACGCCCGCCGCCACCCGGTCAAAGATCCGCCGCGCATCGGGCAGCGGCAGCTGCCACACGCCACGCCGCGCCAGCAGCGCCAGACCCGCCGCCACCGCCAGCGCCGACAGGCCCAGCGCGCCGCTCCAGCCATGCCACAGCGCCAGATGCGCCTGCGCCTCGGCCCCGGTCACCGCGGTTGCTGCCGCGCGCACCAGCCAGCCCGCCGCCTGATCCGGCATCAGCCCGATCAGCACGACCAGCGCCACCAGCAGCCCCGGCGCCAGCCACAGGCCCGCGCCCGGATCATGCGGCGGGCGCGGATAATCGCCGCGCACCGGGCCCAGAAACACCGCCCTGACAAGGCGCAGCGAATAGCCGACCGACAGCGCCGCGCTTAGCGTGGCGGCGATGGCCCAGCCGATGCCGGGCGCATGCAAGCTGGCCTCCAGCATCAGCTCCTTGGACAGGAACCCGTTCAGCGGCGGGATGCCGGCCATGGACAGCGCGGCCAGCGTGCCGATGGCGAAGGTCACCGGCATCAGCCGGCGCAGGCCACCCAGCCGCGCGACCGAACGCGTGCCGGTCTCGTGGTCGATGATCCCGGCGGTCATGAACAGCGCCGCCTTGAAGATGGCATGGTTCAGGATATGCAGCACCGCCGCCAGCGCCGCCTCCGCCGTGCCAAGCCCTAAAAGCAGGCAGATCAGCCCCAGATGCGAGACGGTGGAATAGGCCAGGAGCGCCTTGAGATCATCGCGCGACAGCGCCACCCAGGCCCCCAGCAGCATGGTCACAAGCCCCGTCCCCGAAACCAGCCAGAACCATTCCGGCGTCCCCGACAGCACCGGCCACAGCCGCGCCAGCAGGAACACCCCGGCTTTGACCATGGTCGCGGAATGCAGATAGGCTGAAACCGGCGTCGGCGCGGCCATGGCATGGGGCAGCCAGAAATGGAACGGGAACTGCGCCGATTTGGTAAAGGCGCCCAGCAGGATCAACAGCAACGCCGGCAGGTAAAGCGGGCTCGACTGGATCGCCCCACGCGCCGCCAGCAGATCCGAGATCTGGTAGGTGCCCGCGACATGGCCAAGGATCATCAGCCCCGCGATCATCGCAAGCCCGCCCATCCCGGTCACGACCAGCGCCATGCGTGCGCCGCGCCGCGCCTCGGCCTGACCGCTCCAGAACCCGATCAGCAGGAACGAGGACAGTGAGGTCAGCTCCCAGAACACCAGCAGCAGCAGCATGTTGTCCGACAGCACGACGCCCAGCATCGCGCCTTGGAACAGCATCAGGAAGCTGTAGAACCGCACCACCGGCTCGGCCGGGGCAAGGTAGTGGCGGGCATAAAGCTGGATCAACAGGCCGATGCCAAGGATCAGCAGGCCGAACAGCAGGCCCAGCCCGTCGATGCGAAAGCTGGCTTGCAGCCCCAGTTGCGGCAGCCAGTCCAGCCGGCTTGCCACCGTCTGACCCTGCAGGATGGCGGGAACATGCAGGCACAGCCCGGCCAGCGCCAACCCGGTCATCGCCGCCGCACCACCCGCGACGGCCGCCCTGCCCCGGCCTGCGGCCAGCATGGTCAGCAGCGCACCGGCAAAGGGCAACAGAACGATCAGGGCAGGCGACATGGGTTCCTTTCAGTTGGCCCCATGTCCCAGAGACGGCGACACAATGTCAACCGCAACTAGTTACCGCTGGCCGATGTTCGCGTTTCGTGCTAACTACGGGGGAAAATCGGGACAGGCATGAAGATCATCGGCATCGACCCTGGGTTGCGCAACATGGGCTGGGGCGTCATCGCCATCGACGGGCCACGCCTGCGCCATCTGGGCAACGGCATCATCCATTCCGAAGGCAGCGATCTGGGACCAAGGCTTTCGACGCTCTATCGCGGGCTTTGCGCGGTGATCGCCCAGCATCGCCCCGATGCGGCGGCGGTCGAACAAACCTTCGTCAACAAGGACGCGACCGGCACGCTGAAACTGGGTCAAGCGCGCGGAATCGCCCTGCTGGCCCCGGCCGAGGCCGGGCTGGAGATCGGCGAATATGCCCCGAATGCGGTGAAAAAGGCCGTGGTCGGCGTCGGCCATGCCGCCAAGGAACAGATCCAGCACATGGTCCGCTTCATGTTGCCGGGGGTGGAACTGGCCGGGCCGGATGCGGCGGATGCCCTTGCGATCGCGATCTGCCATGCCCATCACTTGCAAGGGCGCGCCCTGCGCATCAAGACCGGCGCGTGAACGAATAGGAAAGGTTTCAGATGATCGGACGCATCGCCGGCATCATCCTGCACCGGGGCCATGATCAGGTGCTGATCGACGTGCGCGGCGTGGGCTATATCGTCCATGTCAGCGAACGCACCTCGGCCAGCCTGCCGCCGGTCGGACAGGCCACCGCGCTTTATACCGAGCTTTTGGTGCGCGAGGATCTGTTGCAGCTCTTCGGCTTTCCGACGCTTCTGGAAAAGGAATGGCACCGGCTGTTGACCTCGGTGCAGGGGGTGGGCGCGCGGGTGGCGTTGGCGATCCTTGGCACGCTGGGCACGGACGGGCTAAGCCGGGCCTTGGCGCTTGGCGACTGGTCGGCCCTGCGCAAGGCCCCCGGCGTCGGCCCGAAACTGGCGCAGCGCGTCACCATGGAGCTGAAAGACAAGGCCCCGGCCGTGATGGCGATGGGCGGCAACCTGACCGTCGATCCGGGCCCCCTGCCCAGCAACGCCGATGAGGTGATCGAGCCCGCGCCCGCGCCGAAACCCGCCCGCGCGGCCAGCAGCGCGGCGCAGGCCACTTCGGATGCGCTCTCGGCCTTGGGCAATCTGGGTTATGCTCCGTCCGAGGCGGCGCGCGCCGTGGCCGAGGCCGCCTCTGCGGATCCCGAGGCGCCCACGGCGAGTTTGATCCGTGCCGCGCTGCGCTTGCTGGCGCCCAAGGAGTAAGACGATGGGAAACATGCGGACCTTTGTGCTGATGGCCATGCTGACCGCGCTGGTCATGGCGATGGGCGGATTGGTCGGCGGCCGGGGCGGCGCTGTGATCGCGCTGGTTTTTGCCGGGGCGGGCAACCTGTTCGCGTGGTGGAACAGCGACAAGATGGTGCTGCGCCAGCAGGGCGCGCATCTGGTCACCCGCCAGCAGGCGCCCGAACTGGTGGACATGGTGGCGGAACTGGCGCAGCGAGCCGGCCTGCCGATGCCGGCGGTCTATGTGCTGGAAACCGAGCAGCCCAACGCCTTTGCCACCGGCCGCGACCCGCAGAACGCCGCCGTGGCGGTGACGCAGGGCATCATGCGCATCCTCAGCCGCGACGAACTGGCGGGCGTCATCGCGCATGAGCTGGCCCATATCAGACATCGCGATACGCTGACGATGACGGTGACCGCGACCATGGCGGGCGCCATCGCCATGCTGGGCAATATGCTGATGTTTTCCTCGATCTTCGGCGGGCGCGAGGACAATCGCGGCGGCGGGCTCGCCGGGTTGCTGGCGATGATCTTTGCGCCCATGGCAGCGGGTCTGGTACAGATGGCCGTCTCGCGCACCCGCGAATACGAGGCCGACCGCAGCGGCGCCGAAATCTGCGGCCAGCCGCTGGCCTTGGCGGGCGCGCTGGCCAAGATCTCGCGCGCGGCGGATCAGGTGGTCAATATCCCGGCCGAGCGCAACCCGGCTTCGGCCAGCATGTTCATCGTGAACCCGCTGCATGCGCTGCGCATGGACCGGCTTTTCGCCACCCACCCGCCGGTTCAGGACCGCATCGCCCGGCTGCAGGCCATGGCCGGCCGCACGGCCAGCGCCCCTGCGGCACCCTCGCGCATGCCCCGCACCGGCCAGCGCGGCCCCTGGAGCGGCGCATGAGCCAGCCCGACCCCATGCTGCGCCCCGAACCGCTGGAGGGCGAGACCGAGGACCGCGCCCTGCGCCCGCAGATGCTGACCGATTTCGTGGGTCAGGCCGAGGCCCGTGCCAACCTGCGCGTATTCATCGAAAGCGCCAAGATGCGCGGCAAGGCCATGGACCACACGCTGTTCCACGGCCCGCCCGGCCTCGGCAAGACCACGCTGGCGCAGATTATGGCGCGCGAACTGGGGGTGAACTTCAAGATGACCTCGGGCCCGGTGCTGGCCCGTGCCGGTGATCTGGCGGCGATCCTGACCAATCTGGAAGCGCGCGACGTGCTTTTCATCGACGAGATCCACCGCATGAACCCGGCGGTCGAGGAAATCCTTTATCCCGCGATGGAGGATTTCGAGCTGGACCTGGTGATCGGCGAAGGCCCCGCCGCCCGCACCGTGCGCATCGAGCTGCAACCCTTTACCCTCGTCGGCGCCACCACGCGGTTGGGCCTCTTGACCACACCGCTGCGCGACCGCTTCGGCATCCCGACCCGGCTGCAGTTCTACACCATCGAGGAACTCGACCTGATCGTCACGCGCGGCGCCCGGCTGATGGGCATCCCCTCGGACCCCGAGGGCACGCATGAGATCGCCCGCCGCGCCCGCGGCACCCCGCGCATCGCCGGCCGCCTGCTGCGCCGGGTCATCGACTTTGCTCTGGTCGAGGGCGACGGCCGCCTGACCCGCGAGATCGCAGATTCTGCCCTGACCCGCCTCGGTGTCGATCATATCGGCCTCGACAGTGCCGACCGCCGCTATCTGACGCTGATGGCCGAACATTATGGCGGCGGCCCCGTCGGGGTGGAAACGCTATCTGCCGCGCTGTCGGAAAGCCGCGATGCCATCGAAGAGGTGATCGAACCCTATCTGATGCAACAGGGGCTTGTCGCCCGCACGCCGCGCGGCCGCATGCTGGCGCGCCTGGGCTGGCGGCATCTCGGGCTGGATGCCCCGAAACAGCAGCAAGACAGCCTCTTCGACGACTGAACCCGCAGCAGGGGGCTCCGCCCCCGTTCGTCGCTGACGCTCCTCACACCCCCGGGATATTTCGACACGAAAGAAGCGCCGGCCGGATTTCTTTCGTGCAAAAGTATCCTGGGGGAGCGCGGAACGCGCGGGGGCAAAGCCCCCTTGTCAGCGTTGGACGCCGGGGGACAGCTGCCGGTCTTCTTGCGCGATGAAATGATCCATCATCACCCGCCAGACGGTTTCGATCATGTCCGGGTCGGCGCCATGTTCCAGCGCTAGGCGGCGGACGTTCGCGGCGACTTCCTCGACGCGGCTGTCGATGCGCGCCGGCAGGTCCTCGCGCGACTTGATGCGCGCCGCCTCGTCGATCAGGGCGGTGCGCTCGGCCAGTAGGGCGACCAGCCGGGCATCCAGCGCGTCGATCCGCGCGCGCAGATCGGGCATGGCTGAATCGGGGGACAGAGGTTTTTCGGATTGGGTCATGGCTTGGCCTTACCCCGGATCGGCCTGGAGGCAAAATTCAAGGCGGCAATATGTTGCCGAAAGATCGCAGAGCATCGGCGAAATTCCGCGCATTACACGCGAGGCTCGCGAAATGCGCGATTCTGCCGCTCAATATCGGCACGGGCAGTTTCGGGTCGAGAGGAGCGGCGCATGAATCCGGCAGTTTTCGTCATCAATATCGGCTTTGGCATCGGACTTGCGCTTGGGGCGCTGGCGCTGCTGCTGATCTGAATCGCGACAGGCATTGCCAGGTCGCAAGAAACACCCCCGATGCTTGGCATCGGGGGTGTTTTTCGATCAGCCTTGCGGTTGCGGCGCCGCGTCTGGCGTGGGTGCCGCGCTGGCCGTGCGGGGCACGGCGGTCACCGACGGGATGGACGAGCCGGGCGTATTGTCGTCGCCGCCCAGCGCCTCGCCACGGATAACGCGACCGATGTCCTCGCCGGTCAGGGTCTCATATTCCAACAGACCCTTGGCCAGCCGCTCGAACTCCTCGGATTTCTCCAGAAGGATGCGGCGGGCATCGACATAGCCCTGTTCGATCAGGTCATGCACTTCCTGCTCGATCAGTTCCTTGGTCGCGGCCGAGACCGAGAAGCCGCCGGTATTGCCCTGATAACCCTCATGCGCCTCGGCATAGTCGATATTGCCGACCTTGTCCGACATGCCCCAGCGCATCACCATGGCCCGCGCCAGCGCGCTCGCCTGCTGGATATCACCGGCCGGGCCGTTCGATACACCCTCTTCGCCGTATTTGATGATCTCGGCGGCCTTGCCGGCCATGGTCATCGCCAGCTTCTGCTTGGCCTCGTCCTTGTGATAGTTCAGCCGGTCCATTTCCGGCAGGCTGACCACCATGCCCAAAGCGCCGCCGCGCGGGATGATCGTCGCCTTGTAGACCGGATCGCATTTCGGCAGCGACAGGCCGACGATGGCATGGCCGGCCTCGTGATAGGCGGTCTTTTCCTTCTGCTCGGGCGTCAGGACCATACTGCGGCGTTCGACGCCCAGCATGACCTTGTCCTTGGCATTCTCGAAATCCTCCATCGCAACGAAGCGACGGCCAAGGCGCGCAGCGGTCAGCGCGGCCTCGTTCACGAGGTTCATCAGATCCGCGCCGGAAAACCCGGGCGTGCCGCGGGCGATGATGCGCAGATCGACATCGGGGCCGATCGGCACCTTGCGGGCATGCACCGACAGGATCTTTTCGCGGCCCTTGATGTCGGGGTTCGGCACATAGATCTGGCGGTCAAAGCGGCCGGGACGCAGCAGCGCAGGGTCCAGAACGTCCTTACGGTTGGTGGCGGCGATGATGATGACGCCTTCATTGGCGTCGAAACCGTCCATCTCGACCAGCAGCTGGTTCAGGGTCTGTTCGCGTTCGTCATTGCCGCCGCCGATGCCGACGCCACGCGCCCGGCCCACGGCGTCGATCTCGTCGATGAAGACGATGCAGGGGGCGGATTTCTTGGCCTGCTCGAACATGTCGCGCACACGGCTGGCGCCGACGCCGACGAACATCTCGACGAAATCCGAACCCGAGATGGTAAAGAACGGCACGCCCGCCTCACCCGCAATGGCACGGGCCAGCAGGGTCTTACCCGTGCCGGGCGGACCGACCAGCAGCGCGCCTTTCGGGATCTTGCCGCCCAGACGGCTGAATTTCTGCGGGTTGCGCAGGAATTCGACGATCTCTTCCAGTTCTTCCTTGGCCTCGTCGATGCCGGCCACGTCGTCGAAGGTCACGCGGCCATGCTTTTCGGTCAGCAGCTTGGCCCGCGACTTGCCAAAGCCCATCGCGCCGCCTTTGCCGCCGCCCTGCATCCGGTTCATGAAGAAGATCCAGACGCCGATCAGCAGGATGAAGGGCAGCCAGACGCCCAGAAGCGACATGAAGCCCGATTGCTGCTGGCGTTCGACGCGCACATCGACGCCCTTGTCCACCAGTTTCGAGGCGATGTCCTCGCCCATCGGCCGCACGGTGGCGAGCTGTTTGCCGTCCTTGGTGGTGATGCCGACGTTCTCACCGTCGATGGTGACGGCGGTAACCTGATCCTTATCCACCCGCTGGATGAAGTCGGAATAGCTGATCTGGCGGCTGTTCATCTGGCTCGAGCCATCGCTGAACAGATTGAACAGCGCCAGGATCATCAGGAACAGAACCACCCAGAAGGCTATATTGCGCGCATTGCCCAAAAGGGTCCTCCTCGGGGTAGATAAGGCTTTCGCCTGAAAATAGGGATTCCGCCGCCGGGTTCAATGCGTATAGAGCACCGCACGGAATTGTTCGGGCCCGCGCAGGGCGTTGGCGGTGATGCGCGGATGCGGCCGCAACAGCGGCGCGGCCAGCAATTCACCATCACGGCGCACCGCCGGACTAGCCGCCGCCTCGTCCCGGCCCAAGCCCGACTGCCGCCAGTTCAGGTCGGGCAGCGCCTCATGGCCCAAGGCGCCGACCGTCTCGCCGGGGGCAAGCCCGGCCAGCCGCCAGCGCCCGTCCCAAAGTGCGACACCCGCCGCGTCGGGTTGCGCGGCAGGGGCGCGAAGCGCGGCGGCGGGTTCGCGGATCAGGCGCAGACGGTCGCAGCGCGGCTCGGCCAGAACGCCGTCCAGCGCGATGCGCGCGCCGGTGTTGATCGCGGTCAGCGCATGCAGCACCGATTCTCGCCGGGGCGGATAGTCGGCGCCACTGACCCAGCGCAGCCCGGCGACCAGCACCCGGCGGCGAATCTCCAGCGGCGCGTGGCGAAACCGCGTCAGCGGCAGGATCAGGCTGGCGGCGCGGGCCTCGGCCCCCTCGGCGACCTCAGCGGCAAATTCCTGCAAGGCATCGCGCGCCATGGCGAGGTTGGCCGCCGATTGCGCCAATTGCGCCGCCGGCAGGTCCAGCGCCGCCAAGGCCTTGCGGATCCGCACCCGATCATAATCGGGATTGTCGTTCGAAGGATCGTCGGTCCAGCCGATGTCGCGCACAGCCAGCCAGTCGCGCAGCTCGGCGCGCGACACGTCCAGCATCGGCCGCAGCCAGCGCATGTCAAAGGCGGTGCGCGCCGGCGCCATGCCCGACAGCCCGTCCACCCCCGCCCCGCGCCCCAGCCGCATCAACAGCGTCTCGGCCTGATCGTCGCGGGTATGACCCAGCAGCACCGCGGACAGCTCGTTGCGCGCCGCCCAGCCGGCCAACAGGCGCAGCCGGGCATCGCGGGCCGCCGCCATCAGATTGCCGCCCGGATCATCGCGCCGCCACAGCAGCGTGGCATGCGGGATTTCCAGCGCCTGCGCAGCGCGATGCGCCTGACGCGCCTCTTCGGCGGATTCGGGACGCAGACTGTGGTCGACGGTGGCGGCCATCAGACAGCGCCCGCGCGCCCAGCCCTTGGCCAGATGCATCAATGCGGTGGAATCGCCGCCGCCCGACAGCGCGATGCCAAGACGCGGCAGATCGCCCGCCAGCCGGTCCAGCGCCGCATTGACCCGGCGTGCCACGGGGTCGGCACTATTGCTGGGCATCAAGCATGTCGGCGGCAGCCTCGGGATCGGCCTCGGGATCGACCGGGGGCGCCATGGCGGGATCATCGGCCTGGGTCGCATCGCATTCGGCGGCGCTCAGGCGCTTTTCGGCCTCGGCGGCCTGCGGCGCATCGGGAAAACGCGCGAGAATTTCCTGAAGGTAATAGCAGCCCTCGGCGGGGCCAGCCTTGGCTGACATGGCCCGCGACAGGCCCAGCAGCGCATCGGACGCCTGCGGTCCGTTGGGATTGGCGGCAAAGCTTTCCAGCCATGCGATGCCGGCTGCGGGCAAATCACCGGCCGAATCCAGCGCTGCACCGCGCAGAAACAGCGCCTCGGCGGTCAGTGGACCGCCAGCATGGGTTTCGGCGACGGCCGCGAGGAGGTCCGCAGCACGACGAAAGTCACCTTGACCGAGCACCTCCCGGGCCCGGTCGAAATCGGCCTTTTCCGCAGCGGTCGCGGCCCCGGCCGAGGGGGTGGCGGGGGCGGCAAGCGCCCCCTGCTTGTTCGACGACGGCAGCGGCGCTGCGCTGCTTTGATCGCCCAGTTTCGGCGTGGTCAGGCTGCCCAGATCGCAGCCCTCTTCCATTTCGCACAGGCGAAATTCGATATCGCCGATGCGGGTGGTGCCGTCCTTGACCACGCGGTCGATGCGGTTTTGCAACTGCTCGGTCTGGCCGGTCAGCTGCGACAGCTGCGCCTCCATCGCGTTCATGCGATCGATAGCGCTGTCGCCGCCGGCGGCGGCATAGCCCGCCGGCCCCTCGGCCTGCAACTGACCGCGCAGATCCTGCAACTGCCCCGAAAGCTGGTCCAGTTCCTGACGGATGTCCGCCAGGGTCTTGGCCTTGTCCTGCGCCAAGGCCGGCATCGCTGCCAGCGCCAGCCCGGCGGCAAGGATCAGGCCACGCAAGGACGGGCTGCGCCTCACGACCCGGCCCCCGGCGACACCACCGTCACCGCGCGGCGGTTCTTGGCATAGCACTCCTCGGTCGAACAGATCGCCAGAGGACGCTCCTTGCCATAGCTGACCGTGCGCAGCCGACCCGCGGCCACCCCTTGCGAGATCAGGTATTCCTGCACCGAGTTCGCGCGCCGCGCACCCAGCGCAAGGTTATATTCGCGCGTGCCCTGTTCATCGGCATGGCCCTGGATCACCGCAGAAAAGCCGGCGTTCTGGTTCATCCAGCCGGCCTGATTGGTCAGAATGGTGCGCGCATCCGGGGTCAGGGTCGACTGATCCACCGGGAACAGCACGGTATCGCCCACGGTCGATTTGAAATACTCGGCCGAGCCGGGCAGCGCACTGCTGTTCACCCCAGCGGCACCGTTCATGCCGGCATAGGGGTCATTGACCATCGGCCCACCCGGCCCCGCCGGGCGCGAACAGGCCGCCATGGCCAGAACCGCGCCGATCGCGGCAATTTTCACGAATGTCTTCATCAACCTGTCCAGTTTTCCCGCGCGTTACGGCAGCAACGGACCCCAATCCGGGTCCGAGGCCGCGCCATTGATCTTGACGGGACGCATGTTGCGCCCGGTGATATCCACCGAATGCAGACGCGGCTCGCCGTTGCCGCCGGGCGTCACGCGGGTGAACATCACGACGCGCCCATTGGGGGCCCAAGTCGGGCCTTCGTCAAGGAACGATTCTGTCAGCATTTTCTCTTCCGAGCCATCGGTGCGCATGACGCCGATGTGGAACTTGCCGTCGACCTGCCGGGTAAAGGCGATCATGTCACCGCGCGGCGACCAGACCGGGGTGCCATAGCGCCCGTCGCCAAAGCTGATCCGCTTGGGCTCGCCGCCGTTCGCGCCCATGATGTATAGCTGCGGCACGCCCGAGCGGTCGCTTTCAAAGACGATCTGGCTGCCGTCCGGGCTGTAGCTGGGCGAGGTCTCGATCGAGGGGGCATTGGTCAGCGCACGCTGCGCGCCCGACGAGGCATCCATCTGATAGATGTCGGTATTGCCGTTTTTCTCCAGCGAATAGACGATCCAGCGCCCGTCGGGCGAGAAGCGCGGCGAAAAGCTCATCGTGCCCTGCTGCTGGCCGGTCAGCGGTCGCGCGGCCAGCGAGTTCACATCCATCATCATCGCCTGCGGGAAGCCGCTGGCATAAGAGGTGTAAAGGATCTTCGATCCGTCCGGCGAAAAGCGCGGCTTCAGCACCAGCGCGGAATCGTCGGTCAGGTATTTCACGTTCGCGCCGTCGTAATCCATCACGCCTATGCGCTTGAGCCGGTTGTCCTTGGGCCCGCGCTCTTGCACGAAGGCGACACGGCTGTCGAAATAGGGGCCCTCGCCCGTCAGGCGGGCATAGACCTGATCGGCGGCCTTGTGCGCGGCGCGGCGCCATGCCCCGGTCGAGGCGTCGAACTGCATGCCGTCGCCCAGCGGCTGGCCGGCAAAGACGTCGAACAGGCGGAACTTGACCACCACCTTGCCGCCCTGGACGCTGACCGCGCCGGTGACCAGCGCCTGCGCATTGATCGCCTTCCAGTCCTCATAGGACACCGGCGCGGTAAAGCCTGCCGGCTTGGCGATATAGGCGCTGGCCGGGATCTGCCGGAAAAGGCCGGTGCCGGTCAGATCGGCCGCGACCACGTCCTGCACCTGTTGTAGGTATTGCCCGGCACCGCCGTCATCAAAGAACTGGATGGCAAAGGGCATCGGCTCGATCACGCCATCGGTGATCTCGATCCGCAACGGCCCGTCCTGAGCCAGAACCGGCGCGGCCACGCCAAAGCCGGCGAGAGCCAGCACGGAAGTCAGCAAAAGTTTACGCAACATGAATCGCCTCTGGAGCTTTGGTTGCAGAATACCGGGTCGCGCGGCGGGATGCCATGGCGCTCACTTGACCGCCGCGCTGCCACTGGGGTTGAAGTCGATGATGGTTTCTTTCCACCGATTGTATTTTTCGGCCGGCAGCTTGTAGCCGCCGCTGCGCGCCGCGCACATCAGGATGGCGCGCCGCCCTGCCTCATAGGCCTGTTTCGCCGCCGCATCCGAGCCGCCGCTGCTGCCGATCATCTTCAGCGACCCGGGATCGGGCATGCCGTCGGGCGACATGGTAAAGCGGATCGACACCTTGGTCTGCGAGGCCTCGGTCGACAGCGAGCCACGGTTCCAACAGGCCTCGACCGCAACGCGGAAGCCGTCCTTTTCACCCTGGCTGAGCGGCGGACCGCTGGCGGCAGCACCGCCCCCGCCCTGCCCGCCGGCGCCGTCCTTCTTGGCATCGGCTGCGGCCTGCGCCTTTTTCTCGGCGGCGGCAGCGGCCTTGCGCTCGGCATCGGCCTTTTCCTTGGCCTTGGCTTCGGCGGCGGCCTTGTCGGCGGCCTTCTTCTCGGCCGCAGCTTTGTCCGCAGCCTTCTTCTCGGCGGCAGCCTTTTGCGCCGCCTCGGCCTTGGCCTTGGCTTCCTCGGCCTCTTTCTCGGCCTGCTCGGCGGCCTTCTTCTCGGCGGCCTTCTTGGCCGCAGCGGCCTTGTCCGCAGCAGCTTTCTCAGCAGCGGCCTTTTTATCGGCAGCAGCCTTGTCCGCAGCCTCCTGCGCGGCGGCCTCTTTCTCGGCAGCGGCCTCGGCAGCGGCTTTGTCGGCGGCAGCCTTGTCTGCCGCGGCCTTCTTGTCGGCAGCGCGCTTGGCAGCCTTGTCCGCCGCAGCCTTCTCGGCCACCTTTTCCTCGGCAGCAGCCTCAGCATCGGCAGCAGCCTGCGCCTCGGCGGCGGCTTGACGACGGGTGCGTTCGCGGGCGGCATCGGCCTTGCGCTCGGCCTCGGCGGCCTTCTCGGCCTCGGCCTCGCGGCGGTCCTGCTCGGCGCGCTCGGCGGCGGCCCGTTTCGCGGCAGCGGCCTTGGCGGCGGCCTGTTCGGCGGCGGCTTCCTCGGCCTGCCGCGCCAGCAGCGCCTCGCGCGCGGCAGCGGCCTCGGCGGCCCGGCGGGTCGCGGCAGCCTCACGCGCAGCGGCAGCGTCTCGGGCCGCAGCTTCCGCGGCTTC
>NZ_WMIF01000022.1 GCF_009711185.1 Paracoccus limosus | reverse complement strand
CTACCTCGCCGATACCCTCCGGGCCATCCTCGACGGACACCCCAGATCCCGCATCGAGGACCTCATGCCCTGGTGCTACGACCAAGCGTCAAGCCTCGCTGCATAGGGCCTCGTCGTCGCGCTTACGTTGAGAGCGCGCGCCCGACCTTCCGGCCCGTCACCTACGGACTGCCTATCTCCCCAATCTGTCGTATGCGTCCAACATCCGCCCGGCAATGTCCGCCGCCCGGTGTACAGCCTGTGTACGCCCGGTGTACGCACAGTGATTACGATTTTTCCACAAAAGCAAGCAAATCGCGGGGTCGGACGCCCGCTCGACCCATAGCCTGACATCATGGAATATTTGCGACAAATGTCGCATGAAAAAGGGCGCCGGTCCTGCGACCGGCGCCCCCTGTTCGAGCCCTAAGGGCTCACATGCCCTTGTAGAGCGGGAATTGCGCGCAAAGTGCTTCGACTTCGCCCTTCACCTTGGCTTCGACCTCGGCATTGCCCTCTTCGCCATTGGCGGCAAGGCCGTCGACGACCTCGACGATCCAGCGGGCGATCTGGCGGAACTCGGCCTCGCCGAAACCGCGGGTGGTGCCGGCCGGCGCGCCCAGACGGATGCCCGAGGTCACGAAGGGTTTTTCCGGGTCGAACGGCACGCCGTTCTTGTTGCAGGTGATGTGCGCACGGCCCAGAGCCGCCTCGGTCGCCTTGCCGGTCACGCCTTTCGGGCGCAGGTCGGCCAGACACAGGTGATTGTCGGTGCCGCCCGAAACGATGTCGATGCCGCCCTTCATCAGCTCATCGGCCATGGCCGAGGCGTTCTTGACGACCTGCGCGGCATAGTCCTTGAACGAGGGCTCCAGCGCTTCCTTGAAGGCGACGGCCTTGGCCGCGATCACATGCATCAGCGGGCCGCCCTGCAGGCCGGGGAACACCGCCGAGTTGATCTTTTTCGCGATGTCGGCGTCGTTGGTCAGCACCATGCCGCCACGCGGGCCGCGCAGCGATTTGTGCGTGGTGGTGGTCACGACATGGGCGTGCGGCAGCGGCGAGGGATGCTGGCCACCGGCGACCAGACCCGCGATATGGGCCATGTCGACCATCAGATAGGCCCCGACTTCGTCAGCGATGGCGCGGAAGGCGGCCCAGTCCCAGACGCGGGAATAGGCGGTGCCGCCGGCGACGATCAGCTTGGGCTTGTGCTCCAGCGCCTTCTTGCGCACGTCGTCCATGTCCAGCAGCTGGTCTTGCTGACGCACGCCGTAGCTGACCACGTTGAACCATTTGCCCGACATGTTGACCGGCGAACCGTGGGTCAGGTGACCACCTGAGTTCAGGTCCAGACCCATGAAGGTGTCGCCCGGCTGCAGCAGCGCCAGGAACACGGCCTGGTTCATCTGCGAGCCCGAGTTCGGCTGGACGTTGGCAAAGCCGCAGTTGAACAGCTGCTTGGCGCGCTCGATCGCCAGATCCTCGACGATGTCGACATATTGGCAGCCGCCATAGTAGCGCTTGCCCGGATAGCCTTCGGCATATTTGTTGGTCAGGACCGAGCCCTGCGCCTCAAGCACCGCCTTGGAGACGATGTTTTCCGAAGCGATCAGCTCGATCTCTTCGCGCTGACGGCCAAGTTCCTTGCGGATGGCGCCAAAAATCTCGGGATCGCGGCTGTCCAGCGTCTCGGTGAAGAATCCGGTATCGGTCATCTCGTCCTCATGTGAATGGGCTTGGCGGTGTTCTAGCGCCTTTCGTTGCGGCCCGCTAGGATGGATGCGACGCCCCGGCGGTAGATTATTCCAAGAGTCAAAGGGCCTTGCGCCCGCCAAGGCCCGCGCCATGATGCGGGCATGAAAATGCACTTCATCTCCAGCGGCACCGAAACCGCCGTCACCGCCGCCGAACGGCTCAGCGACCGTTATGGTCAGGCCGGGCTGCGCGAGGCCGAGGTCATCGTGGCGCTGGGGGGCGACGGGCTGATGCTGCATGTCATGCATCAGAACCGCGGCCTGCCGGTCTATGGCATGAACCGCGGCACGGTGGGCTTTCTGATGAACACCTATCTGGAAAAGGGCCTGCCCGAACGCATCGCGGCGGCCGAAGAGACCTCGATCCATCCGCTGGCGATGACCGCCGGCACCACCGACGGGCATGAACATTGCGCGTTGGCCATCAACGAGGTCAGCCTGCTGCGCGCGGGTCCACAGGCGGCGCGGTTGCAGATCAGCGTGAACGGGCAGGTGCGGATGAAAGAGCTGGTCTGCGACGGCGCGCTGCTCTCGACCCCCGCCGGCTCGACTGCCTACAACTATTCCGCCAATGGCCCGATCCTGCCCTTGGGCTCGGACGTGCTGGCGCTGACCGCGATTGCGGCCTTTCGCCCCCGGCGCTGGCGGGGCGCGATCCTGCCCAGCAGTGCCACCCTGCGCTTCGACGTGCTCGACCCCGACAAACGCCCGGTGATGGCGGACGCCGATTCGCGCGGCGTGGATTCGGTGCATTGGGTCGAGATCCGCTCCGAGGAGTCGATCAGCCACCGGTTGCTGTTTGATCCCGGCCACGGGCTCGAGGAACGGCTGATGCGCGAGCAATTCGTCTGAACCGCCCGCCTGCCTTGCGGATAAGGCAATTGTCGCGGCCCGCGACAAGCGATAAACGCGCGCCATGATGAACCGTCCCGATCTTCCGCCCGAAATCGCCCGCCGCCGCACCTTTGCGATCATTTCGCACCCGGATGCCGGCAAGACCACGCTGACCGAAAAGTTCCTGTTGTTCGGCGGCGCGATTCAGATGGCCGGTCAGGTGCGGGCCAAGGGCGAGGCGCGGCGCACGCGCTCGGACTTCATGAAGATGGAGCAGGATCGCGGCATCTCGGTCTCGGCCTCGGCGATGAGCTTCGAGTTCGGGCAATACCGCTTCAACCTCGTGGACACGCCCGGCCACAGCGATTTTTCCGAAGACACCTATCGCACCCTGACGGCGGTCGATGCGGCGATCATGGTCATCGACGGCGCCAAGGGCGTCGAAAGCCAGACGCAGAAGCTGTTTGAGGTCTGCCGGCTGCGCGACCTGCCGATCCTGACGTTCTGCAACAAGATGGACCGCGAATCCCGCGACACGTTCGAGATCATCGATGAGATTCAGGAAAACCTGGCCATCGACGTGGCGCCGGTCAGCTGGCCCATCGGCATGGGCCGCGACTTCGTCGGCGCCTATGACCTGCTCAACGACCGGCTGGAGATCATGGACCGCGCCGACCGCAACAAGGTCGCCGAAACCGTGCAGATCAGCGGTCTGGACGATCCGAAGCTGGCCGATCACGTCCCGGCCGAGCAACTCGCCAAGCTGCGCGAAGAGCTGGAGATGGCGCGCGAGCTTTTGCCGGCCTTTGATCGCAAGTCCTTCCTTGAAGGGCATATGACGCCGATCTGGTTCGGCAGCGCGATCAACAGTTTCGGCGTCAAGGAGCTGATGCAGGGCATCGGCGAGTTCGGCCCCGAGCCGCAGCCGCAGAACGCCGCCGAGCGTCAGATCGCGCCCGAGGAAAAGGCCGTGACCGGCTTTGTCTTCAAGGTGCAGGCCAACATGGACCCCAAGCACCGCGACCGCGTGGCCTTCGTGCGGCTGGCCTCGGGGCATTTCGAACGCGGGATGAAGCTTCTGCATGTGCGGACGAAAAAGCCGATGGCGGTGTCGAACCCGGTGCTGTTTCTGGCCGCCGACCGTGAACTCGCCGAGGAGGCTTGGGCCGGCGACATCATCGGCATCCCCAACCACGGCCAGCTGCGCATCGGCGATGCGCTGACCGAGGGCGAGGTGCTGCGCTTTACCGGCATCCCGTCCTTCGCGCCCGAACTGTTGCAGACCGTGCGCGCGGGCGATCCGATGAAGGCCAAGCATCTGGAAAAAGCACTGATGCAATTTGCCGAAGAGGGCGCGGCCAAGGTCTTCAAGCCGATGATCGGCTCGGGCTTCATCGTCGGCGTCGTGGGGCCCCTGCAATTCGAGGTGCTGGCCAGCCGGATCGAGATCGAATACGGCCTGCCGGTGCGCTTTGAATCTAGCCAGTTCACCAGCGCCCGCTGGATCGCCGGTCCGAAGGACAAGGTCGAGGCCTTTGCCCAGACCAACAAGCAGCACATGGCGCAGGACCATGATGGCGATCAGGTCTATCTGACCCGGCTGCAATGGGACATCGACCGCGTCAGCCGCGATCATCCCGAACTGCGTCTGACCGCCACCAAAGAGATGATGGTCTAGCCCGGCACACCCTCTGCCGTCACCTCATCGGTCCAGACGGTGAATTCGGTCAGCCGGTGCGGACCAAAGCTCGAAATCATCGCGGTATCGGCGGCGTCGCGGCCAAGACCCAGCACGATGCGGCCGATCCGCGCGGCATTGTTGCGCGGATCGAAGGTCCACCAGCGGCCCGACAGCCAGACTTGCATCCACGCGGCGAAATCCATTGGATCGGCAGATTTCGGCACGCCGATATCGCCAAGATGACCAAAGACATAGCGCGCCGGGATGTTCAGGCCACGGCAGAGCGCAATCGCCAGATGGGCATAGTCGCGGCAGACGCCCTTGCGTTCGTTATGGGCGCCCTTGGCGGTGCGGAACACATCCGCATCGCCATAGCCAAAGACCAGATGATCGTGAACGAAATCGCAGATGGCCTGCACCCGGCCCCAGCCCGGCGTCACATTGCCGAACAGATCCCACGCCAGTTCTGCCAGTAGATCGCTCTCGCAATAGCGACTGGGCGTCAGATAGGTCAGCGCCGCGTCGGGCAGATCGGCAACCGGCACCTCCTCGGCGGCCCGGCAGACCGGATCGGGCAGCCCGCTGTCGGCGATGATCGCATCGCTTTCCAGCACCAAGGCCCCGCCCGGCGCGGTCAGGCGGGTGCGCAGATTGCCGAACAGATCCAGATGCACCGCATGCGCCAGCCCCGGATCTGTGCGGAACCGCTCGGGGCCGCGCAGGTCCAGCCGGCGCTCGGGGCGGGCGGTCAGCTGCAGGATCAGCGGCAGCGGGCCGTCGCTTTCGATGCCGATGCGATATCCATAGCGGATCAGCATCAGACGATGGTGACATCCAGTGAGATCTCGGCGTTCAGCAGCTTGCTGATCGGGCAGCCTTTCTCGGCCTTGTGGGCGGCTTCCTCGATGGTGGCGTGCTCGCCTTGACCCGAGATCGTCGTGCTCAGATGCGCGGTCTTGACCGCAAAGCCGTCGCCGTCCTTGTCGAGCCCGATCTTCGAGGTGGTCGCGATGCTGACATCGGTGACGCCAGCCTCGGCCAGAATCGCCGACAAGGCCATGCTGAAGCAGGCCGCATGCGCCGCGCCGATCAGCTCTTCGGGATTGGTGCCGGGGGCGCCCTCGAACCGGGCCTTGAACCCATAGGGCAATTCGTTCAATGCGCCCGATTTGGTCGAAATCGTGCCCTGACCGTCCTTGAGGCCGCCTTGCCATTTGGCCGAGCCGGAATTGGTGATCATCGCCTGTCTCCTCATGGGTGATATGCCGGTCAACGCGGCCCGGCCCGGCCCGGTTCGCCCCGCACGCAGATTTTAGCCAAAGTGACGCCACTGCCCCGCCGGGCGCCTTGCATCCCTATGCCGAAGCGGCTTCCATCATCCCGACCCGAGCAAGGAGAGACCGATGACCCGTTTGCTTTCGCTGGCCGCCCTCGTGCTGCTGCCCAGCCTCGGCTGGGCCGAGGATGCGCATATGAACCACGACATGGCCAAGGTCGGTGCCGCCACCGGCTCGACCGCGGCCTATGAGGCGGCAACGGCCCGCATGCACAAGGACATGGTGATCGGCTACACGGGCGATGCCGATGCCGATTTCATGCGCGGCATGATCCCGCACCACCAGGGCGCCATCGACATGGCCAAGGTCGAGCTGGAACATGGCAAAGACCCCGAGGTGCGCAAACTGGCCGAAGAGGTGATCAAGGCCCAGACCGCCGAGATCGAGATGATGCGCAGCTGGCTCAAGACGCACGACAAGTAATGACAACGCCGGGGAAGCGGGGCACCCGCCGCATTTCTTTCGTGCCGAAATATCCTGGGGGAACGCCGGATCGCCCCGTCGAGGGGCGGGCCGGCGTGGGGGCAAAGCCCCCGGCCAACCTCGCCCGCGCGCCTCAGCCCAGCAGCCGTTCCGCCTCGTGGATGGCAAAGCGGTCGGTCATGCCGGCGACGTAATCGACCACGACCCGCGCCCGTCCGGTCTCGTCGCCCGCCGCCTCGGCCGCCGCGAACCAATGCTCGGGCATCTTCGAGGGGTCGTTCAGGAACAGCGGGAACAGCCCGTTCAGCATCTCGGTGACACGCTGGCGCTCGACCACGACCGAGGGCGCGCGATACATGCGCTGGAACAGGAACAGCTTGATCGCCTTGAGGTTCTGATACAGCGGCTTGGAAAAGCGGATGATCGGCCCGTCCATATCGCGGATTTCCTGCGCGCTGGTCGGGCGCAGGCTGGCCAGCCGGTTCTGCGCCACGGCGATCACATCCTCGACCATGACGCCAAAGACCCGGCGCAGCGCCTCATGCCGGCGCCGCATCGGGTCCAGCCCCGGATGCAGCCGGTCCACTTCGGCAAAGGCCTCGCCGATCACCGGCAGCTGCGCCAGATCATCCTCGGTGAACAGCCCCGCCCGCAGCCCGTCGTGCAGGTCGTGGTGGTTATAGGCGACATCATCGGCGACGGCGGCCACCTGCGCCTCGGCGCTGGCATTGGTATGCAGCTCCAGATCCCATTCGGCATTCACCTCGGCCAAGGCATAGGGCAGCTCGCCCGTCACCGGACCATTGTGCTTGGCGATCCCTTCAAGGCTCTCCCATGTCAGGTTCAGCCCGTCGAAATCGGCATAATGCCGCTCCAGCCGGGTGACGATGCGCAGCGCCTGCGCGTTGTGATCGAACCCGCCATAGGGCGCCATCAGCACCGCCAGCGCGTCCTCGCCGGTATGGCCAAAGGGCGGATGCCCCAGATCATGCGCCAGGGCCACGGTCTCGGCCAGATCGGGGTTCAGCCCCAGCACGCCCGCGATGGTGCGCGCCACCTGCGCCACCTCGATCGTATGGGTCAGCCGGGTGCGGTAATAATCGCCCTCGTGTTCGACAAAGACCTGCGTCTTGTGCTTGAGCCGGCGAAAGGCCGAGGCATGGATGATCCGGTCCCGGTCGCGCTGCCATGGGCTGCGAAAGGTCGACATGCGTTCGGGCCAACGGCGGCCGCGGCTGTCTTCGGGCTGGCAGGCATAAGATGCCGTCATGGGGGCGCTTCCTTGCGAGGTCTCGGCTGGAACCCTATATTCAGCACCAGACGACGAAAACCGGAACGCCCCATGAACAACGCCCTGAACCTGCCCCCGAAGGTGACCGAACGCGCCTTTGCACGCTTGGCTGAAATCAATGCCGATGGCCCGGCGCGGCCGTTGCGCGTGGCGGTGGCCGGCGGCGGCTGCTCGGGCTTTCAATATGACATCCGTCTGGATGAGCCGGCCGAGGACGATCTGCGGCTTAGCGGCGCCGGCCAGACGGTGCTGGTCGATCCGGTCTCGCTGCCCTTTCTGGCCGGGGCGGTGATCGATTTCAGCGACGAGCTCATCGGCGCGCGCTTCACCATCGAGAACCCGAACGCCACCTCGTCCTGCGGCTGCGGCACCTCTTTCTCGATCTGATCTGGCCTTGGCCCGGCGGGGCGGCTAACTTGCCGCCCATGAAGATCGCGACATTCAACATCAACGGCATCCGTGCCCGTATCGAAACCCTGACCGGCTGGCTGGCCGAGGCGCAGCCCGATGTCGTGGTCCTGCAAGAGATCAAGACCCAGGACGAGGCCTTCCCGCATGAGCCGATCGCCGATCTGGGCTACAATATCGCCACCCATGGCCAGAAAAGCTTCAACGGCGTCGCCATCCTGTCGAAATACCCGCTTGAGGACATGATGCGCGGCCTGCCGGGCGACGGCAGCGACGAACAGGCCCGCTATATCGAGGCGACGGTGGTGGGCGAACGCGCCGTCCGCATCGCCGGCCTCTACCTGCCCAATGGCAACCCGCAGCCGGGGCCGAAATTCGACTACAAACTGGCCTGGATGGAGCGGCTGCGCAACCATGCCCGCAGCCTGCGCGACAGCGAGCTGCCGGTGGTGATGATGGGCGATTACAACGTCATCCCCGAACCGCGCGACGCCGCCCATCCCGAAAAGTGGCGCGACGACGCGCTGTTTCAGCCCGAAAGCCGCGCCGCCTTCCGCCGCATCCTGAATGATGGTTGGGTGGATGCGATCCGGCTGCGCCATCCCGACAGCCTGCGCGGCCCCTTTACCTTCTGGGACTATCAGGCTGGCGCATGGCAGCGCGACAATGGCATCCGCATCGACCATATCCTGTTGTCACCGCAGGCCGCCGACCTCCTGGTCGATCTGGGCATCGACCGCGACGAGCGCGCCAAGGACAAGCCCAGCGATCACGTCCCGGTCTGGGCCGTGCTCGAAGCCTGAGCCGGGGGCTCTAACGGCGCCCGAACCGGCCGCGCCTTCTTTCGTGTGAAAATATCCTGGGGGAACGCTTTCCGGCCCCCGTCGAGGGGGGCGGGAAAGCGTGGGGGCAAAGCCCCCGCGCCAAGGCCCGCCGTCAGCGCGGATCGTTCAGATCGCCATCGCCTTCGATCTCGTCGTCATCGCCAAAGCGCGCGTCATCGTCATATTCATCCTCGCCCTCACCGACATATTTCGCCGAAAGCGCGATGGAATGGCCGTCATGCACCGGGTCCATCACCACGTCCGAGGGGATCTCGCCGGCCAGCCATTCGCGGATCTCGTCCTTGGTCTCGGCGATCTCCTGCCCGGTCACTTCCGAGATATATTTGATGAAGGCGCGCTGGTCGCCGTCGATCTCGTCCAGTTCATCCTCATCGGCCTCGGGCCATTTCTCGGTGATCGCGTCATAGAAGGCCGACCAATTGGCCTGAACGTTGCTCCAGCGCATCAATACCCCCCTCCGCCAATATTGCCTTGCACCATGCGCGAGGCGCCCGAGATGTCCTCACCGACACCCGCGACGGTATTGCAGCCAGCCAACGCCAGAATTGCTGCAAGGGTTGCGATCTTGATCACGTTCACTTCCTTTCCTCATACCACCAGGTTTCCGGCATGAATCCGGGCCAGTCGCCGTAAAGCGGTGTCTTTTCAGGATAATGCAGCTTGGTGCTGTGCGCCAAGCGGGAAACCCGCGAAAAACTGACCGGGATCACGTAGCGTCCGGCGGTCAGAATGCGGTCCAGCGCCCGCACCGCTGCGCGGTAATCCCCGGCCGAGCCGGCGTGGCCCATCTCGGCGATCATCGCCTCGGCTGCGGGCGAATTCATGCCCATCCAGTTCTTGGTGCCGGGCTTGGTCACGCCGTCATGGCCCCAGTAAAGCATCTGCTCATTGCCCGGAGACAGGCTCAGCCCGCGCTCATACCAGGTCATGTCGAACTGGTAATTGTTGGTGCGCTCGACATATTGCGCCGGGTCCAGCAGCGTCACCTGCGGCGTGATGCCCAGATTGCGCAGCGTCTCAACAAAGATATCGACGATCTGGCGCATCTCGGCGTTCGAGCGCATGGCGCTGCCGGCCTGGTTCAGCAGGATCTCGAAACGGAAAGGCGTGCCTGCGGCATTTTTCAATACGCCGTCCTGCACCGTCCATCCCGCCTGCGCCAGCAGGTCCAGCGCGGCGCGGATACTGGCGCGGTCGACGGCGCGCGGACCGCCCGGCGGCAGGCTGTAGCCTTCGAGCGTGCCGGGCGGCAGGTCGGCGGCATAAGGCGCGAGCAACTCGGCCTCGCGTCCGGTTGCCGGACCCGGCTCCATCGCCAGATCCGAGTTCGAGAAATAGCTGGTGATGCGTCGGTCGGTGCCGCCCGAAAGCGTCTGGTTGATAAAGCGGAAATTGAACGCCTCGATCATCGCCTGCCGCACCCGCCAATCGGCAAAGACCGGATTGCGGGTGTTCATCACCAGCCCCATGATCCCCGAGGGCCGTTCGTTTGCGATCTCGGACTTGACCACGCGTCCCTCGCGCACGGCCGGGAAGGTGAAGTCGCGGTCCCAGCGCGCCGCGATCAGCTCGCGCCAGACATCGGTTTCACCTGCCTTGAAGGCCTCGAACATGGTCGAGCTGTCGCCGAAATAGTCATAGCGGATCACGTCGAGATTGTTCAGGCCCCGGTTCAACGGCAAATCCTTGCCCCAGTAATCGGGGTTGCGCCGAAAGGTGATTGAACGCCCGGCATCGACGCGGTCGATGACATAAGGCCCCGAGCCCACCGGCGCCATCAGGCTGGATTGGCTGAAATCCCGACCCTGCCATTGCGCCTTTTTCAGGATCGGCCGCATGCCCATCAGCATCGCCAGTTCGCGGTCGGGCGTGTTGAAGGTAAAGCGCACCGAGCGCGGGCCGGTCTGCTCCATCTTCGCCACCTTGGACCAGACAGCGGTATAGCGCGGATGGCCCTTGGTCCCGAGCGTCTGATAGGACCACAGCACATCCTCGATAGTGACGGGTGATCCGTCTGAGAACCGCGCCTCGGGGCGCAGGGTGAATTCAACCCAGGAGCGGTCGGGCGCGGTCTCGACGCTTTCGGCTAGAAGGCCGTAAAGCGTGAAGGGTTCGTCCAGGGACCGCATCATCAGCGGCTCGGCCACCAGCCCGGGCTGGGTGAACAGCGGCCATGCCGGGTTGCCCATCAGGATCCACGGGTTGAGCGAATCGTAACTGCCCGACTCGGCCAGTCGAATCGTGCCGCCCTTGGGCGCGTCCGGATTGGCATAGGGCAGGTGGTCAAAGCCCGGTGCCAGCGCAGGTTCTCCATACATTGCAATGGCATGCATTGGTTCGGCGAGGCTTGCCAGCGGCATGGATGCAACACCCAGACACAGCGCCAGCGCCCGCCAAATCGCGGAATCGTTAGCAAATTTGTAGAATCGCATGCTCGATGGCCCTGTTTTCCGGGTCGCTTGGTTTGTTGCCTGTCAGATTAACCGCGGCTTTACCACGGTGCAAACTTACCCGTTGGACTCTCTGGGGGAAAAGCGTATAGATAACTCACTGCTCGATAGGTTTCTTGCCTGTATGAAACCTGCCTCATGACTTGCGCCCGCCTTGTGCGGGCGCTTTTTTTTGTCCCCACGACAGGCCTTGCAGACAAAGAAAAACGCCCCCGGAATGCGGGGGCGTTCTTTGACAAGATCGGGTCGCGTATCAGAAGTGATAGGCGGCGCGCAGCTGCACCAGATTGGTGTCCAGATCGGCGCCATCGACGTTCGCCACATCCTTGAAGTTGGTGCGCGAATATTCCGCACCCACGGTGACGCGGTCGGTGACCTTGAAGTCGGCGCCGATGCCATAGGTCAGGCCGGTTTCCGAGAGGTCGTCGTCTTTCAGATGCGCGGCGCCCAGGGTGACGTAGGGCATCACGCGGCCAAGGTCATAGCCGGCGCGGGCGCGCAGGCGGACCAGATCGCCCTTGCTGTCCGAGTCCTTGGGGTCGACGCGGTCATAGGACAGCTCGCCGCCGAGGACGTATTTGCCGAAGTCTTTCTGATAGCCGCCGTGGACACCAAAGGCGTCGAAATCGGCGTCGGCCGAGTCGCCTTGGTATTTCAGCTTGGCATTGCCCTTGCCCCACTGACCACCAGCGTAGAAGCCGGACCAGTCGACATCGGTGACCGGGGCGACGGGTTGCTGGGCGATCACGGGCGTTTCCACGACCGGGGCGACATAGCCGCCGGCATGGGCTGCCGAGGCTGCGGTGACAGCGATAGCTGCATAGGCTGCGAGTTTCATGTGAGTCTCGTTTCTCTTCAAAGGTAGCCCCGCTTAGGCCCGCCCCACCGCAGGGGAAAGCCGGGCGGGATCACAAGCGCGGTCACGCGGGTTCAATCGGGCGTGACGCCCTGCGTGAGCATTTCGTGAACCCGGCGTGAGCGGGCGGCCCCGCTTGCTGGGCACGCGCGCGGGCCTTGTGTCGCCCCGTCATATTCCCCATGCTGCGCGCGCAAGATCACGTCGGGAGGTTGGCGATGTTTGAAAAATTCCTGCAAGGCAAGGTGGCGGTGGTGACCGGCTCGAACTCGGGCATCGGTCTTGGCATCGCCGAAGAACTGGCGCGCGCGGGCGCCGATCTGGTCATCAACAGCTTTACCGACCGCGATGAGGACCATGCCCTGGCTGAAAAGCTGGCCAAGGAACACGGCGTCAAGGTGCGCTATATCCAGGCCGATATGTCCAAGGGCGAGGAGTGCCGCGCGCTGATCGAAAAGGCCGGGCAATGCGATATTCTGGTGAACAACGCCGGGATCCAGCATGTCGCGCCGATCGATGAATTCCCGGTCGACAAATGGAACGCGATCATCGCGATCAACCTCAGCTCGGCCTTCCACACCACGGCGGCGGCGTTGCCGATGATGCGCAAGGCCGGCTGGGGCCGCATCGTCAACATCGCCTCGGCGCATGGCCTGACCGCCAGCCCGTTCAAATCGGCCTATGTCGCGGCCAAGCATGGCGTGGTGGGCTTTACCAAGGTCACCGCGCTGGAAACCGCCGAGGAAAAGATCACCGCCAATGCCATCTGTCCGGGCTATGTGCTGACGCCCCTGGTCGAGGCGCAGATCCCTGATCAGATGAAGACTCACAACATGGGCCGCGACGAGGTCATCAAGAAGGTGATGCTGGACCGCCAGCCCTCGCGCGAGTTCGCGACAGTCGAGCAGATCGGCGGCACCACGGTGTTCCTGTGCTCGCCGGCAGCGGATCAGATCACCGGCACGACCATCTCGGTCGACGGCGGCTGGACGGCGCTTTAACGGCGCCGCACCAGTTCGCGATAGGTCGCCGCAGGCGTCCCCTCGGCGCCGCCCGTCAGCGGGCGGCGTGTCAGTTCCAGCCAGTCGCTTTCGTCGAAGGCCGGAAAGAAGGCGTCCGCACCCTCGATATCAAGATCGACCTCGGTCACCAGCAGCCGATCGCTCAGCGGCAGCATGTCGCGATAGATCGCCTGTCCGCCGATGCCCGAAATCCGGGTATAACCCTGCGCCTGTGCCAGCGTGATCGCCTCGGCCACGCTCGGCGCGACATGCTCGGCCAGCCCGGTGTCGCGTGACACCACGATGTTCAGCCGGTTCTTCAGCGGCTTGAACGGCAGGCTGTCCCATGTGCGCCGGCCCATGATGACGGCGCTGCCCAAGGTCTCGCGCTGGAACAGGCGCAGATCCTCGGGGAGGTGCCATGGAATGGTCATGTCCCGACCGATGGCGCCATTGCGCGCGCGTGCCACCACCAGCGAGATCATACCGCCACCGGTGCCTTGATCGTGGGGGCGGGGTCGTAATTCAGAAACTCGAAATCCTCGAAGCGGAAATCAAAGATCGAGCTCACGTCGCGGGTGATGCGCAGCCGGGGCAGGGCGCGGGGTTGGCGCGCAAGCTGGGTTTCGACCTGTTCCAGATGGTTCAGATAGATATGCGCATCGCCCATGGTATGGATGAAATCGCCCGGTGCGTAGCCGGTCACATGCGCCAACATATGCGTCAGCAGCGCATAGGAGGCGATGTTGAAGGGCACGCCCAGAAACATGTCGGCCGAGCGCTGGTAAAGCTGCAGCGACAGACGCCCGTTCTGTACCCGCACCTGCCACAGCGTATGGCAGGGCGGCAGCGCCATCCGGTCGACCTCAGCGGGGTTCCAGGCCGAGACGATCAGCCGCCGCGAATCCGGGGTCTCGCGGATGCGGCGTTCCAGTTCGGCGATCTGGTCCAACTCGCCCACGATGACGCGGCCATTCTCTTCACGCAGGCGCGGCCAGTGGCGCCATTGATGGCCATAGACCGGGCCAAGGTCGCCGTTATCATCGGCCCATTCGTCCCAGATGCTGACGCCATTCTGTTTCAGATAGGCGATATTGGTGTCGCCCGACAAAAACCACAGCAGCTCATGCACGATGGATTTCAGGTGCAGCTTCTTGGTGGTGACCAGCGGAAAACCCTGATCCAGCGAATAGCGGCTTTGCATCCCGAAATGCGAGATGGTGCCGGTGCCGGTGCGGTCGGTCGAGTGGCTGCCCTCGGTCAGCACTGTGCGCAAGGCATCAAGATATTGCCGCATGATTCACTCCTGCCGGTTCGGGACGCATCCGGGACTCAGGGGATAGCAGGCGCAGCCGCCAAGGGCAAAGCCTCAGCGCCCCAGCAGCGCGGGCGCCAGCATCGGCAACAGATCGGCCGGCGACTGCACAAAATCATCCGCGGGACGGGCCAGCAGCCGCGCGCGCGCCTCGGTCAGCGCCGGGACGGGCAGGCGGTCCAGAAGATCGGCCAGCAACTGCGGTTCCGGTGCGGCGATGGTCCAGCCGATGCCGGCCTCGCGGATGCGCTTGCCGGTCTGGGTGCTGTCCAGCGCGACCGAGGGGCAGCCGCACCAGCTGGCCTCATAGATGCGGTTCGGCAGCAGCCAGTCCGAATTGGTGCCGCGCTGCCACATGTCCTGCGCCCAGACCAGATCACAGGCGGCATAGGCCTCGGGCAGGCCGGTCGGATAGGCATAGGCGCCGGTCCAGACGGCGTTCGGGCGCCGGGCCAGTTCGGCGTGGAAATCCTTCAGTGCATGGTCATGCAGCGCGCCGGAAAAGCGGACTTGCAGGCGGTCGCCCATCAGATCGGCGGTGCGCAGCAGCAGTTCGACCGAGGCCTGACAGCGGATCGAGCCGACGAGACCGATGGTGATCGGCCGGTCCGGGCGCGGCGCAGGCTGCGGGCGCAGCAGATGCAGCGCCGGGTCCAGCCAAAGCTTGTTTTCCACCAGCGCCACCGGGCCTTGATAGCCCTGCACCGGGCGGAAGTAATTCTCGGTAAAGCCGGGCGAGGACACGGTGACCAGCGCGGCATTGGCCAGCACCCGCCGCTCGGCCAGACGCATGATCTGGCCCTTGCGGCCCGGCGCGGTCATCAGGTCGTGAATGTCGAGGCATTCATAGACCAATGGTGCCGGACGCTTGCCCGCGCGCAGCGCCGCCAGACGGCGGGCGGCCAGCGCGATCAGCGCCAGATCCAGATTGCGCGCGATGATCAGATCGGCATCGGCCAGGGCGCGCCATTGCGTCATCGCCCGGCGCACGGCATGGCCAAGCCCCAGCGCCCGGCCCTTGATGTCCTGATGCCGCACCAGCCCCAGTTCGACATTCGGCCATTCCGGGGTGAACTCGGGGCTGCCCTCGCGGCGCTGGCAGAATGAGGTGACCTGACAGCCGATGGCACGCAGCGCCCGGATGCGGCGGATCTGCGATGCCTCGGCCACGTCGAAGCCAAAGACCGCGACGCGCAGGCCGGTGGCGGGCAGTTGCGCGTTCATGCCGGGTCGCGCCCGTAAAGCTGGGCCTGCTTGCGCCCGGTCAGCAGCGCGGCGCAGACCCCGCGATGCAATTGCCCGCGCAGATACCAGAAATTGCGCTTGGTCTCGTTTCCGCCGGCCAGCACCTGCCGCAGCGTGCAGTAGCTGGCCTTGCTGCCAGCGCGCAGGAACAGCGACGCGCGCCCCGCCAGCCCTTGGGCGGTCACGGTATGGGTCTGGCCCATGCGGAAACGCCGGTTGGCCTGCCATTGCAGGGTCTGGCGCACAGCTGGCACGGTTTCGCGGGTGACCGCCAGGGGCGCTGCGACCATCTCCATGCCCAGCCGGTTCAGGCGCAGGAAGAACTCAGTGTCCTCGCCGCCGGTGGTGCCGCGCTGGATGTCATAGCGCTGATCCTGCCAGGGCATGCCCTTCCAGCGGATCGCCGCGTTGCCGCTGTTGGCAGTAGGCACACGCTCGGTTTCCGGGAAGGTCGAATGCAGATCGACCTCGCGCACCCATTTCGGGGTTTCTGGCGGATAGTCGGCCAGCACCTTGCCGATGGCGCAACTGGCGCCTGCCGCCTGCGCGGCGGCCAGCAGTTCGGCCAGCCATTGCGGATCGGCGCGTTCGTCATCGTCGATGCTGGCGAACCAGTCGGCGTCGGTCGCCGCATCCAGACAGGCATTGCGCGCGATCGAGATATTGCGCGCCGGCGCGTGGATATAGAGACAGGGAAAGGGCAGGGCGCGCGCCGCCTCGGCCACCACCTGCCGGGCGCTGTCGGTGTCGTCATTGTCAGCCACCACCAGCCGCAGCGAGATGCCGTCAAGCCCCGTCAGCCGGCCCAGCGAGGCGATGGCCTCGGCCACTTCGGGACGGCGAAAGGTGCACATGGTGATGTCAACGCGCATGGTCGGATTCCTTGCGCAGGATGCCCGAGAGGAAACCCGCCCCCCATGGGATATGCATGGCGGCCAGCGCCGGCCCGGCCCAGAGCCCGCACAGGCTGCGGTGCCGCAGAGCCATCGCCAGCGACGATCCGATGAGCACGGTAAGGTAAAGCGCGGGCCATGCCAGCCCCAGTGCGACCATGCCATTGCTGCCCAGAAGCAGCCCCAGCAGCGCCAGCAGCAGGCCGCCACCCAGCAGGATCAGGTTCACCGCCGGCGCGATCTGGCGCAGGCGCGGCGTCATCGCGTGTTTGCGCACGGTGCGCGCACGGCCCCGACCATAGTTCCAGTATTGCCGCGCCAGCGCGCGCGGCGTCGGGCGCATCCAGTAATCCAGCCGCAGATCGGCATCCAGCCAGATCCGGCCGCCGGCCAGCCGGATGCGGTGATCCAGTTCGGCATCCTCGTTATGGCTGAAGCTGGCATCATAGCCGCTGACGCCCCGGAACCATTCAAGGCTCATGGCGCAGTGATGGCCGTGATCGACCTCTTGCGACAGGCGCCCGCCGCGATGCGCCGAGCCGCCCGAGCCGACCTTGGTGTCGACGATCCATGCGGCAGCGCGCTGGAAACAGGTCTGACCGCGCGAATCCATCGGCACCACGACCGAGGCAAACTTACCCGCCACCAGTGCCTCGGCCGCGTGCATGGCATAGCCCGGCGGATAGACGGCATGGGCATCGGCGCGCACCAGCACCCGGTGCTGCGGCCGGGCGCAGAGCGCAACCGCGCGGTTGATGCCGGCCGATTGCAGCCGCTCGGGGTTGTCGATCAGGCGGATATTGGGGAATTTCTGCGCCAGCCGGGTGACGATGGCGCGGGTGTCGTCGCTGCTGCCACCATCGGCGACGATGATATCGGCCCGCTCCAGCCGCGCATCCCCCGTCAGCAGCGAACGCAGGCAGGCGTCGATCGCCTTGGCCTCGTTCAGGGCGGGCACGACGATCAGGATCTCGGCACCCGTCAGGCGTGTATCGGCCTCGGTAATCCGGTCGGGATGGTTCATTGTGCAGATATCATCGCGAGACTGGCGCGACGCCTTTGTTCATGCTTAGATTGAGCCATGATGGTCGGGATTATTCTCTTGGGCATGTGTGCCGGGCTTTTCGCGGGCCTGTCAACATGGCTGCTGTTCGGGGCGGGATGGCTGCTTTCCTTGGCAGTCTTCATCCTGGCCGCGAACCTTGCTGTCTGCGCCATCGCTGTTCTGGTGACGCTGCGCGACGACCGCAAAAGCCGCCGCCGCCGGCAAGGAGATGTCCCGGGGGCAGCTATTTCCCGTTGGGAGCAACGACGACCTTCACGGTCCGGATCAGAATAGACAGATCGCCGGTCAGCGAATGGTCGCGGGCATAATCGCGGTCCAGCCGGACGCGCTGTTCGTAGGAAAGGTTGTTGCGGCCGCTGACCTGCCATGCGCCGGTCACGCCGGGACGCACGGTCTGATAGGCGCCGGCATGATCGCCATAACGCTCGGTCAGCTCGGTCGGGGTCACCGGGCGCGGGCCGACAAGGCTCATGTCGCCGCGCAGGACATTCCACAGCTGGGGCAGTTCATCAAGGCTGGTGCGGCGCAGGGTCTGGCCCAAACGCGTGATGCGCGGGTCATTGTCCAGCTTGTGATGCTCTTCCCATTCCGCGCGGGCGGCAGGGTCGCGCTCCAGCAACTCGCGCAGCCGGGTTTCGGCATCCGGCACCATCGAGCGGAATTTGAAGCAGCGGAAGTGGCGGCCGTCGCGGCCCACGCGCTCGTGACCAAAGATCACGTTGCGGCCCTGCATGCGCACCAGACAGGCCACGAGGCAGATCACCGGCAGCAGCATCGCCGCCACCAGCAGCGCGCCGGTGACGTCAAGGCTGCGCTTGCCATAACGAACATAAAGATTGTTCGGATAAATGCCGCCGGCATCCCTTGCTTCTGCGGATTTCATCCGCCGCTCGATCGACTCGGGCTTGGCTTTGACGGCTTCCGACAACATAGCACTTACCTCGCGCTGCTTTACCCTAAAACACGACCGGCTCGCACGAGATTTTCGATACGGGCCGGATAAATAACAAAGTTTGTGGGCCAAAGTTCTTATTTTGCGTCCGACATGTCAATCACACGGGGCAGCTGCAGGGGCGGTTCGGCGGATTTCTGCTGCGGGTGCGAAAGCGCGCTACTGTGTCGCGGGTAGGCACATTCCAAAGTTGAGTGAGGCATGGGTGTGCCATCCGGGCGCCAGCAACCGGCAGGCGCAGAAGCATAAAAATTTAGAGAATTTTAGCTAATTGCCGTTGCGATTCGCCGATGAGATAACAACCAAAAGTAGAAGACCTGTCCATTTGAGGGTCGGCGGAATATTGCCGATATAAAAAGGTTTATAGGCGGAAATCCGTTCACGGAATAGTTTTGGCGCCGTGAGATGAACGTGTTAGTTTGTTAGGAAGCAAGGGGAAAAGCGGTCCCGGCGGGGGGTGCCGTCGATCACGCCCAGCTCAATCAGCAGCAGCCTGTGACGTTGCGTCACATGTGATTCCGACAGGAATTTACCCGGTCGAAAGGACAGGCAGTGCATCAATCTTTGGCTCTTTGCGCAAGCGGCGATGAGCGCACCTCGGCGGCAGTGGTCGATTTCATCGTCATCGGCGCCATGCGCGCGGGCACTACTATGTTGAATGACCTGCTGGCCCAACACCCCGAGATTGCGATGGCCCGGATGAAGGAAACAGATTTCTTCATCGATACCAAGAATTATCGCCTTGGAACTGATTGGTATGGCTCGCAATTTGCGCCCGGCGCACGGTTGCGTGGCGAGGTCAGCCCCAATTACAGCAAGGCGCGCGACTTTCCCGACGTGCCGCGCCGCATCCATGGCCATTGCCCCGCTGTGCGGCTGGTCTACATGCTGCGCGACCCGGTCGAACGCGCCCTGTCGCATTACGCCCATGGCTGGAGCATGGGGCGAATCACCCTGCTGCCCGACCAGCTGATCGGCGGGCCGCAATACGAAGGCATGGTCGATGCCAGCCGCTATGCCAGGCAGCTGGCGCAATATCACCGGCATTTCCCGGCCGAGCAGATCCTGATCCTTGATTTCGAGTCCTTCCGCGCCGATCCGCAGCCGCATTACGACGCCTTGCTGAGGCATATCGGCGCGGCGCCGATGCCGGTGCCCTCGGCCCGGCGCCAGAACGAAAGCAGCGAGCTGGCGCGGGTGCCCAAGCCTTTGCTCAAGCTGGCGCAGGGGCCGTTGCGCCCGGTTCTGACCCGTGTTTTCAACCCGGCCGTGCGCGGGCAGTTGCGCCGCCTGATGGCGCGTGGCCCGGCCCGCACCCCGCCGGAATTCACCCAGAAGTTGCGCGATCACTTGTGCGACGACCTGACCGAGGATGCCGCGACATTGCGCGCCATGACCGGCCAGGCCTTTCCCGATTGGAGCGTCTGACCGGGATCAGCCCGGCCAGCCGGCGGCGCAGGCATCGACCGCCAGCATGTAAAGGCTGCTGGTCGCGGTGATGAACAGTCGGTTGCCACGCGGGCCGCCAAAGCACAGGTTGGCCACCACCTCGGGGACAAGGATCTTGCCCAGCAGGGTGCCATCGGGGGCAAAGACATGCACCCCATCCGCCGCCGAGGACCACAGATTGCCATTGCCGTCGCAGCGGATGCCATCGGGCAGGCCGGCGTCGATACGGGCGAATTCGCGCCCGTTCGCCAGCCCCTCGCCGGTGACGTCATAGACCCGGATCACCGGCGGCACGGCGGCATCATGGCTTGCGCCGGATTCCGCGATATAGAGCAGCCGCTCATCGGGCGAAAAGCACAGCCCGTTCGGCTGGGCAAAGTCGCGGCAGACCGCCACGGCCGCGCCGCCTTCGGGCGGGATGCGCCAGACATGGCTGCCGGGCTGTTCGGGATCGGCCTTGTAGCCTTCGAGGTCCGACAGGATGCCGTAGGTCGGATCGCTGAACCAGACCGAGCCGTCGGATTTGACCACCACGTCATTGGGCGAATTCAGCCGCTTGCCATCGGCATGGCTGGCCAGCGTGGTCAGGCTGCCGTCGGCTTCGGTCCGGGTGACGGCGCGCAGCCCGTGGTGACAGGTCAGCAGCCGGCCCTGCGGATCGCGGGTATTGCCGTTGGAATAGCCGGAATCCTCGCGAAAGATGCTGCAGCCAGTCTGCGCGGTCCAGCGGATCATCCGATGCGCCGGGATGTCCGAGAACAGCAGCATCTGCGCCGCCGGGAACCATGCCGGCCCCTCGGCCCATTCAAAGCCCTGACCGATCTGTTGCAGCTGGGCATTGGGGTGGATCAGGGCACGAAAGCGCGCGTCGCGCTGGTCATAGATGGATGGTTTCACGCAGGACATGGGCTCAGCCCTTTCTGCCGCTGGCGGCGGCGACGATGGCGATGATGATGACCCCGGTCAGCAGCAGGCGCACGCCGGCCCCCAGCCCGTAAGAGTTCAGCATCGAGACGATCAGATACATGAAGAGCGCGCCGGCCCAGATGCCGGGCACGTTGGAGTTGCCCCCGGCGATGGACGAGCCGCCGATGACGGTGACGGCGATGGACATCAGCAGGAACTCGGCCCCCATGTTCAGCGCGGCCCCGCCCGAGAAACAGGCCAGCAGAAAGCCGGTCAGCCCCGCCATGGTGGCGCAGATCACATAGGTCATCGCGCTGATGCGGGCCACCGGGACGCCGGCCAGACGCGCGGCGCGCGGGTTCTGCCCGATGGCCGAAACCCTGCGGCCAAAGCCCGAGCGGTTCAGCAGCACCCAAAAGCCAACGCTGACCGCCAGCGCCGCCCAGGCAAGGTTCGGCATGCCAAGAAGCGCGCGGCCGGTGGTGAAATCGGCCAGAACCTCTGGCGGCTTGATGCGCAGCCCGCGGTTCGACCAGATCGCCAGCGACTGATACAGAAAGCTGGCCGAAAGCGTGGCGATGATCGGCGGAATGCGCAGCAGCCGGATCAGCGTGAAGTTCGCCACACCCACGGCGGCGCCGATCAGCAGGGCCGCGGCAAGTCCCGCCAGCACGATCAGCGCGACCGGCCCGGTCATACCGCCCATCAGCTTCAGCGACAGCGTGGCGGCCAGCGTCATCGTGGCCGGGATCGACAGGTCGGTATTGCCCGGTCCCATGGTGATGACCAGCATCTGGCCCAGCCCGGTCAGCACCGAGAAGCTGCCGAATGTCAGTGCCGCGACCAGCAGCGCCATGCCGCCGCCTCCGCCGCCGACCGACAGCGACCATGTCGCCAGAAAGGCCGCAAAGGCCGCCATCCACGCCCAGAACCAGGGCGCGCGGTGCAGGGAAAGCATCTGGGTCATGCGCGTTTCTCCGCCTGACGCACCAGCAGCCGCGCGGCCAGCACCAGGATCAGGATGGCGCCCTGCGCACCGATCTGCCAATCGGGCGACAGGCGCAGAAAGGACAGAAAGCTGCCGGCCAGCGTCAGCGTCAGCGCGCCGATGACGGCGCCGACGGGCGAGATGCGGCCGCCGGTGAACTCGCCCCCGCCCAGGATCACCCCGGCGATGGACAAGAGCGTGTAGCGCAGCGCGATATTGGCATCGCCCGATGTGGTCAGCCCGACCAGCGCCATGCCCGACAGCACGGCAAAGATCCCGGCAAGCCCATAGGCCGAGGCGCGCAGCGCCACGGTCGAGCGACCCGAGCGGGACACCGCGCGCGCATTGCCGCCCAGAGCCCGCAGCCGGACGCCAAAGCTTGAGCGCATGATCAGCAGATGCGCGACGGTCGCGATCAGGACGCTGGCGACGATGGCCATGGGAAACAGCGGGGGCTTCGATTTCATCAGCCAGACCAGCCAGCCGGGCGCGGTGCCGCCGGGCGAAGGCAGGATCAGCACCGCCGCGCCGCCCCAGACAAAGGACATGCCCAATGTGACGACGATGGCGGGCAGCTGCCGGATCTCGATCAGCGCGCCCAAAGCGGCATAGGCCAGCACGCAGCCCGCCAGAAGCAGCACGCCAAGGGCCGGATTGACCGGCAGGATTGCGGCGGTGATGCAGGCGGCCAGACTGACAAAGGCGCCCATCGACAGGTCGATGTCATTGACCATGATGATGATCATCTGCGCGATGGTCGCCAGCGCGATCGGCACGGCAAGATTGAACAGCAGGTTGATGCCGACATAGCTCATGGCGCGCGGTTGCAGCCAGAACACGGCGACGATCAGCACGACCAGCGACAGCACCGGCAGCGCAAGGCGCGGGTTGATCAGGCGGGTCATGCGGCGGTCTCGCCGAATTCGAAACTGGCGGCCAGCACGTTTTCCTCGGTGATCTGGTCACCTTCCAGCTCGGCCGAGATGGCGCCGTCGCGGAATACGAACACGCGGTCGCAGTTGCGGATCTCGTCCATTTCGGTCGAATACCACAGGAAGGTGCGGCCCTGCGCGGCCTCTTGGCGGATCATCTCATAGACCTCGGTCTTGGTGCCGATATCGACGCCGCGCATCGGATCGTCCATGACGATCACCGGCGCCGTGGTGGCCAGCGCGCGGGCGAACAGCGCCTTTTGCTGGTTGCCGCCCGAAAGCGACAGGATCGGGTTGCCCATATCGGGGGTGCGGATGCCGATGCGCTTGCGCCAGCTTTCGCCGATCTCGGTCTCGCGGTGCTGGTCGATCAGGCCGGAACGGGTCAGCCGGTCCAGCATCGCCAGCGACAGGTTGCGGCGGATCGACCAGACCGGCATGACGCCGTCGCGGCGCCGGTCGCCGGCGACAAAGGCCGCGCGCGGATCTGCCGCGCCACGCCAGTCCGAACTTTGCGACAGGTAGAACCGCGCCAGGGCCTCGGCCTGACCATGGCCGGCCAGCCCGGCCAGCCCGACGATCTCGCCCTTGCGGGCCTCGATGCCTTCGGGGGTGCGCAGGATGGCCTTGGCGCGGTCGCCCAGATTGCGCGGGGCTGTGGCGGCACTGCTGTCAGAGTGATCATCTGCCGCGACATGGCCCATCGCATCGACAAGGCTCTGGCGGGTAAAGGCATCGGCGGGACGGTCGGCGATATTGCGCCCGTCACGCATCACCACGATGCGCGTCGCCACGTCAAAGATCTCGCCCATCATATGCGAGATGAAGACGACCGCGCCGCCCTCGGCGCAGAAACGCCGCACATGGGCCAGCAACTGCGCCGCGATCGAGGCGTCCAGCGATGAGGTCGGCTCGTCCAGCACCACCAGCCGGGCCGGGGTCGCGCCTTCGGAAAAGCCGATGGCGATCTCGACCATCTGCTGCTCGGCCAGCGTCATGTCATGGACCAGCGCCTCGGGGCGGATGCGATGGCCGGGAAAGACTGCATCCAGCGCCCGGCCGATGCGCCCGGCGGCGCGGGCGCGCCAGCCCGGCCCGGTCAGGTCGCGCTGCACCACGGACAGGTTTTCCAGGACAGTCAGGTTCGGGCAAAGCGTGCCCTCTTGCGAGATGGCGCGGATGCCGGCCGCCAAAGGCCCCTCGGCGCCCGGATAGTCGACCCGCCCCTGCGAGGGTGCAAAGAGGCCGGTGATCAGGTTCACCAGCGTCGATTTCCCGGCGCCGTTATGGCCGACCAGCCCAAGACATTCGCCCGGGCTGATCAGCAGATCCACATGGTCCAGCGCCTTGACCGGCCCGAACGCCTTGCCGGCGCCGTCAAGCCGCACGATGGCCGGTGCCGGGGCGTTTGCCCCGGTCCGGTTGGTCATCTGCGTCCCCATTACTTGGTTCCGGCGATCACTTTCTGGGCGTCTTCCAGCGTGTAATCCACGTTGGTGACGCCGCCTTCGGGCGTGTCCTTCAGTGCCTGATCCAGCGTGTCCGGCGTGACCGACAGGAAGGGAACGGTCAGGTCCTTGGGCACATCCTTGCCATCCAGAATCTGCTGCGCCACCCAGAAGGCCAGCGTCGAGACGCCGGGCGCGATCGAGGTCGAGACGGTCTCATAGCCGTTCTTGGCGCGCTGCTCGCCCCACCATTTCAGCTCGTCCTGACGGTTGCCCATGATGATGATCGGGGTCGGACGGCCGGCGGCGGCAAAGGCCTGCGCCGCGCCATAGCCGTCACCGCCCTGCGTCACCACAGCCGCAATCTCGGGCAGCGAAGGCAGGATGCCCGCGACGGCCTTTTGCGCCACATCCTGCGCCCAGTCGCCGTTCACGCTGCCGACGATCTTGAACTTGGGATTGGCCTTGACCGCCTCTTCGATGCCGGCGTGGATCTGGTCATCGACCGAGACCCCGGCCAGACCGCGGATCTCCAGCAGGTTGCCGCCCTCGGGCAGGCGCTTTTCCAGATAGGCGATCTCATTGGCGCCCATCTTCTTGAAATCGACCGCGACGCGCCATGCGCAGGGCTCGGTCACGACGCCGTCGAAGGACACGACGGTGATGCCGGCATCGCAGGCTTCCTTGATGGCGCCGTTCAGCGCGGTGGGCGAGGCCGAGTTGATGACGATGGCGTCATAGCCTTGCAGGATCATGTTCTGGATCTGCGCGGCCTGTTCGGTCGCCTGATTCTCGGCGGTGGTAAAGGCATCCGCGCCGCCGACCACGCCATCGGCGACCGCCTTGTCGGTCACGCGCTTCCAGCTTTCCAGCATCGCCTGACGCCAGCTGTTGCCGGCGTAGTTGTTCGACAGCGCGATGCGCTTGCCCGAGGTGTCGGCCAAGGCGCCGCCGCCCATGGCCAGCACCATGGCGGCCGTCACAAGCAATCCCTTGCGGGTCATGTTCTCTCTCCCTGTCAGTGCAAGGCGCTCTCCCCAGCGCCCTTTCTCGGGGGCAAGCATAGGGGGCAGGGACGGGATCATGCAAAGTCCGCGGGGTGGTCATTCCTGCAGGTCTCCGCGAGTCGTTTGCGGGAACCCGCAAGCGCCGCCCGCATTGACTTGGCCGGTGTAGCGGTGTTGTGGCACAAGGATCGCAACGCGATCAGGGGCCGTGGGGAGGCGGCGCGCCGTGCAAGCCAGTCCTGACACCCCGCCGGCCGAGCTGCCCGAGCTTGACCCGCCCGAATTCGACCCGGCACCGCTGCTGCCGCATCTGTTCCGCATCTCGCGCGCGCTGGCGGGGCGGCTGGATTTCCTGTCGGCGATACAGGCCGTCGCGCAAGAGATGCGGCTGTTTCTGCCCTATGACCATCTCGATCTGTGCCTGCTGCGCCATGACGGGCGACTGTCGGCGGCCTATGAGACCGGGATCGACACCGCATGGGGCCGCTCGGGCGTGGTCGATGTCCAGCGCAGCCCGATCCGCGCCCTGCTTTGTGGCGAGGTCGGCCATCTGCTGACCGATGATGCGACGCTGGACCCGCGCTTTCACTTTCCGGGCGCGCTGACCGATCCGATCCATGACCACGACCTGCGCGCGCGGGTGCATGTGCCCCTGGTGGTGGCCGATGGCATTATCGGCGCGCTCAGCATCTCGCGCTTTGCGGCGGGGCGCTATGGTGCGGCGGATGTGGCGGCGGCGCGCTATGTCGCCGATCTGATCTCGCCCTATGTCTTTGCCCTGCGCGAGGCCGAGCGGTCGCGTCAGGCCGCCATCGTCGAGGCCGAGGCCCGCGCCCGCGAAGAAGGGCTGCGGCTGGGCGCGCGCGACCTGACGCAGGCTCTGGAGCAGGAACGCCAGCGCATCGGCATGGATCTGCACGACCAGACGCTGGCCGATCTGTCGCGGCTGATGCGCGATCTGTCGCGGCCGCGCCTGCTGGATGCCGAGGCGGTGCTGGCGCGGCTGGACGATTGCGTGGCCGACCTGCGGCGCATCATCGACACCGCCGTGCCCTCGATCCTTGAGATGTTCGGCTTTGCCCATGCCGTCCGGGTGCATCTGGAACGCGCCGGCGGCAGCGCACTGGTCGAGGTGCGCGACGAAAGCCGCGGCGCGCTTGACGCGCTGGAGCCGGTGGCGCGGATCGCGTTGTTCCGCATCGTGCAAGAGGCGATCAACAACGCCGGCCGCCATGCCCGCGCCAGCCGCATCGACGTGCGCATTGCCGCCGAGCCGCGGCTGCGCATCACCGTGGCCGATGACGGCTGCGGCCTGCCCGAGGAAGTCCGCCGCACCCGCCGCAAGGGCGGGTTGTCGCATATGCGCACCCGCGCCCAGTTGATCGGCGCCCGGCTGTCGGTGCGCTCGGGGCGGACCGGCACTAGCGTCTCGGTCAGCCTGCCGCAGGGAGATCAGCCATGAAGGTGCTTCTGGTCGAGGACGATCCGCTGCACGCGGCCTTTCTGCGCGATGCAGTTGATCAGGCGCTGCCCGAGGTCGAGCAGGTGCTGACCGCCGAAAACGGCCGCGAGGGCGAGGCCATGGCCCGCAAGGGCGTTGGCGCCGTGGTCATGGACCTGCAGATGAAAGAGCGCAACGGCATCGACGCGGCCCGCACCATCTGGTCCGAACGCCCCGAGACCCGGATCCTGTTCTGGTCGAACTATGCCGATGAGGCCTATCTGCGCGGGCTCAGCCGCATCGTGCCACCCGGCTCGCCCTATGGCTATGTGCTCAAGACCGCGCCGGTGCAGCGGCTGCATCTGGCGATGCGCGCCGTGCTGATCGAGGGGCAGGTGCTGGTCGACCGCGAGATCCACCGCCTGCAACAGCGCCAGTCGCGCCCGGCGCTGGCGCTGAACGAAAGCGAATATGCCGTGCTTCTGGACATGGCGCTGGGCCTGCCCGACCGCGAGATCGCGCGCAGGCGCGGCATGTCCGAACGCACGGTGCAAAACCGGCTGCTGTCGCTTTACGACAAGCTGGCGGTCGATCTGCAGAACGCGGCGCTGGGCGTGAACAAGCGCAACCGCGCGGTGGCCTGCGCGCTGATCAGCGGCGCGCTGAACGTCGAGGCGCTGCGCATCGCCGAACGCGAGATGCAGGACTGGCTGACGCGGGGCTAAAGCCGGGCGATCCATGGCAGCGGTGCGGGAGCGGGCATGTCCTGCATCGCCTCGATCCGCAACAGCGCCCGCCGGCGCGAGATGCGCAGATGCGCCACCAGCGCCGCCTTGGCCCGCGCGATGTCGCCCTGTCGCAGATGTTCGACGATTTCCAGATGTTCGTCCAGAAAGGGCTCGGTGCCGAACAGGTCCAGCGTCCATTGGTAAAGATAATGATGCGCCACCAGAATCGCCTGCGGCACGGCGATGGCGCGCATCAGCGCCACATTGCCGCAATGGCCCAGCAGCTCGACATGCAGCCGCTGCTCCAGCTGGTCCAGCAGGGCGCCGTCGCGGGCGGCATCCGGCGCCTTGGCCGCGCGCAGCTCGGCCGCCATGCGGTCCAGAAAACAGGCCGGCAGATGCGGTGCGGCCCGCTCCATCGCCAGCGGTTCCAGAATCCAGCGCAGCTCGTAAAGCTCGTGCATGCTGGCGGCGCTTAGTGCCGGCGCGATCCAGCGGCCGCTGCCATCCTTGCGGATGATGCCGCGCTGATGCAGCCGGGCGGCGATCTCGCGCGCGACGGTGCGGCTGGTGCCGTAATGGCGCGCCAGCACCGCCTCGTTCAGCCGCCAGTCGCCAAGCGCGGCGCGGGCGATCACCGCCATTTCCACCTCGGGATAAAGCATGTCGCTGCTGGAACGCGGCGCCAGCCGCTGCGGCTGGCGCTGGGGGCCGGGTGCCGGACTGGTCGCGGGCAGGGGCGGCGGGCTGCAGACATGATAGCGCCCGGCGACGCTGCGCGACAGCAGGCCCTGTGCCTCCAGCGCCTCCAAAGCCTGCCGGGCCGGGGCGCGGCTGATGCCGAAACGGCGGGCGATTCCCGGCTGGGTCAGCGGCGCGCCATCGCGTAGCGCGCCGCTGGCGATCTCTCGCGCCAGGGCCTCGGCGGCAAGCTGGTAAAGGCGCGGGGCAATGCCCGGAGATGGCGGTTGCGTCGGCATGGCGATCCTTTCGCGACAGTTTGCCCGGCCTGCATCCAAAGGACAATTGCCCCTTTGCGACAGTTGTGTCTAGTGTATGCACTGAACATATCAGGGGGCGTCATGACTGACAAGGAACGCATCTTACTGCCGGCGCTGGATCACTTTTGCCGCACCGTTTTTACCGCCTGCGGTGCCGATGCCCGCACGGCCGATGCCGCGACCCGCGCGATGATGCATGCCACCACGCTGGGCGTGGACAGCCATGGCGTGCGGCTGCTGGGCCATTACATCGCCGGGCTGGAAGGCGGGCGGCTGAACCGCCATCCGGACGTGCGCCGCGTCGGCGGTCTGGGCGCGGTCGAGACGATCGACGCCGATCACGCGCAGGGTGCCGTCGGCGCCTATGCCGGGATGGAGCGCGCCGTTGCGCTGGCCGGGCAGTTCGGCATCGGCGCGGTGGCGATCCGCAACAATTCGCATTTCGGCCCCGCCGGCGCCTATGCGGTCGAGGCCGCGCGGCACGGCATGATCGGCATCACCTTCTGCAATTCGGACAGTTTCGTGCGCCTGCACGAGGGGGCCGCGCGCTTTCACGGCACCAATCCGATTGCGGTCGCGGCCCCTGTCGCGGGCGGCGATCCCTGGCTTCTGGACATGGCGACCAGCGCCATTCCGCAAAACCGGGTCGAGCTTTATCAAAGCCTTGGGTTGGATCTGCCGCCCGGCACCGCCTCGGACGCGCAGGGGGCTGATACGCGCGATCCGAACCTGACCGATATGCTGGCGCCTTTGGGGGCGGCCTTTGGTTTCAAGGGCGCGGCGCTGGCCGGCGTGGCCGAGATCTTTGGTGCCGTGCTCAGCGGCATGCGGCTCAGCTTCGACATCCTGCCGATGGGCGGGCCGGATTTCGCCACGCCGCGCCAGATGGGCGCCTTTGTGCTGGCCGTGAACCCCGAGGCCTTTTTGCCGCGCGCCGAGTTCGATGCCGGCATGCGGCGCTATCTGCAGGTGCTGCGCCATTCGCCGGCGCGGCCCGATGCCCGCGTCATGGCACCGGGCGACCGCGAGTGGGACATGGCGGCGCTGCGCCGGCGCGAGGGGGTGATTCTGGACCCGGTGACCGCGCGCCAGTTCCGCGATCTGGCCCGACGCTATGGGCTGCCTGAACCGGTCTGACCGAAATCCCCGCGCGGTGATGCCGGCAACCTATTGAAAAACCGTATCTCTGCGGCGGACCAGATGGGAGAGCTACGAAAATCTTCTTGACGCTGCGGCTGACAGCTTTCTATCGTCCAGATTGGTCAAACCAGTTGGCCGCGCCGGGGGAGCGGCGCGTCACCGGATCAGGAGGGCCAGCTGCTGTTCAACGTATCCCGCCCGCACCGGCAATATCGTCTGGTTGCCGATCAGATTCTGGGCCTGATCGCGTCCCGGAATTTGCAGCCGGGCGACCGGCTGCCCTCGGAACGCGACCTTGCCGAACAGATGAGCGTGTCGCGCCCCTCGCTGCGCGAGGCGCTGATCGCCCTTGAGGTCGAGGGCCGGGTCGAGATCCGCATGGGCTCGGGCGTCTATGTCGCCGCAGGCGGCGCCGAGGCCGCGCGGCTGGAGCCGGGCGACGAGGTCGATGGCCCGGTCGAACTGTTGCAGGCGCGCTGCCTGCTGGAAAGCGCCATCGCCGAAGAGGCGGCGCGCCATGTCACGCCAGAGTTCATCGCCCGGCTGGATGCCTGCCTGCTGCGCATGTCCGATGCCGTGCATGACCGCGCGCTGGCGATCCAGCTGGACGGCAGCTTTCATGTCGAGATCGCGCAGGCCACCGGCAATTCGGTGCTGGCCAGTTTCGTTGCCACCACCTTCGAGCGGCGGCTGACGCCGATCTTTGCCCGCTTCTCGACGCATTTCGAGGGGCCGCGGACGTGGCGGCTGGCGATCGCGGAACATGGCGCGATCCGCGATGCCATTGCCGAGGCCGATCCCGCCGGTGCGCATGAGGCGATGCGCCACCACCTGACGCAATCGCAGCGCCGCTTCACCGAAAGCCTGCTGGCCGAGCCCGGCTAGCACCCGACGTCGAAAAAAACCGAATGCTCATGGGAGGAGTAGCATGAAGTTCACCATCAAGACCCTGCTGGGGGTGGCCGCGCTGATGGCCAGCGCCGCCGTCGCTCAGGCGCAGACCACGCTGAAATGGGCGCATGTCTATGAGATGAGCGAGCCGTTCCACACCGAATCCGTCTGGGCGGCCGAGGAAATCGCCAAGCGCACCGATGGCCGCTACAAGATCGACGTCTTTCCCGCCTCGCAGCTGGGCAAAGAGGCCGATCTGAACCAGGGCCTGAAACTGGGCACGGTCGATATCATCATCTCAGGCTCCAGCTTTGCCTCGCGCGAATACAAGCCGATTGGCGTGACCTATTACCCCTATATCTTTCGCGATCCGGCGCATCTGATCGCCTATACCAAAAGCGATGTCTTCAAGCGGCTGGCCGGCGGCTATGAAAAGGCCTCGGGCAACCACATCACCGCGGTGACCTATTACGGCACCCGCCAGACCACGGCGAACAAGGAAATCAAGACCTGCGCCGATCTTGACGGCGTCAAGATGCGGGTGCCGGACGTGCCGGCCTATCTGGCGATGCCGCGCGCCTGCGGTGCCAATACCACGCCCATCGCCTTTGCCGAGGTCTATCTGGCGCTGCAGAACGGCACCGTCGATGCGCAGGAAAATCCGCTGACCACCATCGAGGCGAAGAAGTTCTACGAGGTGCAAAAGAACATCGCCCTGACCGGCCATATCGTCGACCACCTCAATACCGTGGTGTCGAAAGGCCTGTGGGCCAGCCTCTCGGATGAGGACAAGCAGATCTTCAGCGAGGTGATGATGCAGGCCGCCGAGCGCGCGACCAGGATCGTCGAGGACCGCGAGGCCGCGCTGGTCGACAAGTTCCGCAAGGACGGCATCAACGTCACCGAGGTCGACAAGGCCGATTTCGAACGCAACGTGCTGGAAAAACAGCCGGTCGAATCCTTTGGCTACCAGCTTGCCGATTACGAGGCGATCCGCGCCGTCCAGTAAGGGCCGCCGGCCCGGGCCCCGCCGCCCGGGCCCTTTCCCGACATTCAGGAGCAACCCAAATGGCTGATCAGGAACACGCCCTTCTGAGCGTGGAAGAGATGGCGCATGCCTTCGAGGATGAATCCGGCCCGGTGGACCTGTCGCCCTATGCGCCCGAGGACTGGCTGACGCTGGCCGTGTTCTGGGGCATGGCGCTGTGCATCTTTCTGCAATTCTTTACCCGCTACGCGCTGAACAACAGCCTCGCCTGGACCGAGGAGATCGCGGCGAATTGTCTGGTGGTGGTGGTCTTCATGGGCTCGGTCATGTGCGTGCGGCTGTGCCGGCACATCACCGTGGATCTGATCTACAATTTCCTGCCCCGGCCGGTCAGCCGCGCGCTGCAGGTGGCGGTGGACGCCATCGTGATCGGCTTTTTCGGGTATATGAGCTGGCTCTTGTGGCGCTATATCGCCATCGTCGGCGATGAGCGCATGGTGACCGTCGACCTGCCGCGCGGCGTGGTCTTCTACACCGTATTCGCGGCCTTCGTGATGATGCTGCTGCGCGCTTTGCAGAATTTCTACAAGGACATGACCCGCAGCAAGACGGTCCGCGAAGAAGCGGCCGAAAGCGGCATCGAGGGAATTTGACACCATGCTTTTGCTGATCGGATCTGTCCTGCTGTTCATGTGCATCGGCGTGCCGGTGGCGGTCGCCATGGCCGTGGCCTCGCTGATGTATCTGGGCATCTACAATGTCGCCCCCGACATCATCGCCGCGCAGCGCATGATCGCCGGGGTCGAAAGCTTTCCGCTGATCGCCGTGCCGTTCTTTATCCTTGCCGGCAACCTGATGAATATCGCCGGCGTCACCGGCCGGATCTATCACTTTGCCCTGTCGCTGGTCGGCTGGATGAAGGGGGGGCTGGCGCAGGTCAACATCATCGGCTCGGTGGTGTTTTCGGGCATGTCGGGCACGGCGCTGGCCGACGCCGCCGGCATCGGCACCATCGAGATCAAGGCGATGAAGGACCACGGCTATCCGGTCGAGGCCGCCGTCGGCGTCACCGCCGCCTCGGCAACGCTGGGGCCGATCTTTCCGCCCTCGCTGCCCTTCGTGATCTACGGGATGATGGCCAATACCTCGATCGGGGCATTGTTCATGGCCGGGATCGTGCCGGGCATCGTGATGACGGTGCTGATGATGCTGACGGTCTATGTCTTTGCCCGGCGCAAGGGCTGGGGCTCGGACACGCCCTTCGATCTCAGGGAGCTGCTGGGGTCGGGGCTTGAGGTGATCATCGTGCTGAGCTTTCCGCTGGCGATCTATCTGCTGGTGATGGCGGGGCTGTCGGTGAACCTTGCGGTGCTGGTCGGGCTGACGGCGCTGATCGTGCTGGACTGGTATTTCGACTGGCACGCGGTCATGGCGCTGATGGCGCCGGTGCTGCTGATCGGCGGCATGACCATGGGCTGGTTCACCCCCACCGAGGCCGCCGTCGCCGCCGTGATCTGGTCGCTGTTCCTGGGGCTGGTGCGTTACCGGACCATGACCTTCAAGGGGCTGGCCAAGGCCACCTTCGACACGATCGAGACCACCGCCTCGGTCCTGTTCATCGTCACTGCCGCCTCGATCTTTGCCTGGCTGCTGACGGTCAGTCAGGCGGCGCAGATGTTTGCCGATCTGATGTTTTCGATCACCGACAACTGGTGGACCTTTCTGATCATCGTCAACATCATCCTGCTGGTGCTGGGCGCGTTTCTGGACACGATCGCGGCGATCTCGATCCTGGTGCCGATCCTGCTGCCGATCGCGGTCAAATATGGCGTCGATCCGGTGCATTTCGGGCTGATCGTGACGCTGAATCTGATGATCGGTCTGCTGCATCCGCCACTGGGCATGGTGCTGTTCGTGCTGGCGCGGATCTCGAAGATGTCGGTCGAGCGCACGGCCATGGCGATCCTGCCGTGGCTGGTGCCGCTGGTGATCGCGCTGGTGCTGATCACCTTCATCCCGGCGATCAGCCTGTGGCTGCCGACCCGAATGGGGCTGATCCGCTAGGCGATGAACTGCGACCCATGCGGCGAGCGGCTGCCGTCGCATGGGTATTTGAAAAATGGTGAAAGGCATCAGGACATGCGCACGCGGGTGGCGCGTCTATACGGCGCGCGGGACATCAGGATCGAAGAGCAGGAGGTGGCCGCGCCCGGCGAAGGCGAGGTGCTGCTGGCCATGGCTGCGGGCGGGATCTGCGGCTCGGACCTGCATTATTATCAGGATGGCGGCTTTGGCCCGGTGCGGGTGCGCGAGCCGATCATTTCGGGGCATGAGGCCTCGGGGCGGGTGGTTGCGGTCGGGGCGGGCGTTGATCTGGCGCCGGGCACGCTGGTTGCGGTCAGCCCGTCGCAGCCCTGCGGGGCCTGCGAATACTGCCTGAAGGGACTGCCGATCCATTGTCTGGACATGCATTTTATCGGCTCGGCCATGCGGCTGCCGCATGAGCAGGGGATGTTCCGCGACCTGTTCGTGGTGCCTGTGCGGCAGGTCTTTGCCTTTCCCGACGGGGTGGGCGCGGATGAGGCGGCCTGTGCCGAGCCGCTGGCGGTCTGTCTGCATGCGGTGGCGCAGGCGCGCGAGCTGCGTCCCGATCTGGCCGGATTGCGGGTGATGGTGACCGGGGCCGGGCCGATCGGGCTGTTGGTGCTGGCGGCGCTGCGCCATGCCGGGGCGCGCGAGGTGATCGTGACCGATCTGACCGATGCCGCATTGGCGCGGGCGCGGGCGATGGGTGCCGGGCAGGTGATCAATGTCGCCCGCGACGCTGCCGCGCTGGAGCCATTGCAGGCCGACAAGGGCCAGATCGACGTGATTTTTGACTGTTCCGCCGCCGGGCCGGCCCTGCGCACCGCCTTTGCCGCGATCCGGCCGCGTGGGCTGATCGTGCAGGTCGGCGTCACGGGCGACATCACCATTTCCCTGAACGCGCTGGTCGGCAAGGAGATCACATGGCGCGGCTCGCAGCGCTTTCATGGCGAATTCGCCGAGGCCGTGCGCCTGATCGGCAGCCGAGCCATCGACCTGCGCCCGATCATCAGCCACAGCCTGCCGCTGGCCGAGGCCCGGGCCGCATTCGAGCTGGCGGGCGACCGCAGCATCGCCTGCAAGGTGCAGCTGACCTTTGCGGAGGGCGCGGCATGAGGCACACTTGGCGTTGGTTCGGCCCGGTCGACCGGGTGACGTTGCGCGATGCCGTGCAGGCGGGCGTGCAGGGCATCGTCACCGCGCTGCATCACGTTCCGACCGGCGCGGCATGGAGCGTCGAGGCCATCCGCCAGCGTCAGGACGAGGTGCGCGCCGGCGGGCTGGCCTGGGAGGTGGTCGAAAGCATCCCGGTCAGCGAGGCGATCAAGACCCAGACCGGCGACTGGCGCGCGCATGTCGCGAACTGGGCGCTGACGCTGCGGCGGCTGGCGGATTGTGGCATCCGCACGGTCTGTTACAACTTCATGCCGGTGCTGGACTGGACGCGCACCGATCTGCGTTGGGAAACCCGGCAGCAGGCGCGGGCCATGCGCTTTGATCTGCCCGATTTCGTGGCCTTCGACCTGCATGTGTTGCAGCGTCCGGGGGCCGGCGAGGATTACCCCGAGGCGCTGGTCGACGAGGCCGGGCGCCGCTTTGCCGCCATGTCGGACGCGCGCATCGCCGAGCTGGGCCGCAATATCGGCGCCGGTCTGCCCGGCTCGGCCGATGGCTATACGCTGGCGCAGCTGGCCGAATGGCTGCGCAGTTATCAGGGCATCGACGCGGATCGGCTGCGCCGCCATCTGGTCGACTTCCTGACGCAAGTGGTGCCGGTGGCCGAAGCGGTGGGCATCAACCTGTGCGCCCATCCCGACGATCCGCCATGGCCGCTGCTGGGCCTGCCGCGCATTCTGTCCACCGGCGCCGATTACGCCCATGTGCTGGGTCAGGTGGATGTGCGGGCCAATGGCGTGACGCTGTGTTCGGGTTCGCTGGGGGCGCGGGGCGACAATGATCTGCCGCAACTGGCCCGCGCCTTTGCCGAGCGCATCCATTTCGTGCATCTGCGCAATGTCACCCGCGAGACCGCGACCATGCCCTGCTCGTTTTACGAGGACGAGCATCTGGAGGGCGGCACCGACATGGTGGCGCTGATCGCCGCGCTGCTGGCCGAGGAAAAGCGCCGCCGCGCCGAGGGTCGCGCCGATCACCAGATCCCGATGCGCCCCGATCACGGGCAAGAGATTCTGGACGATCTGACGCGCGGTGCGCAGCCGGGCTATCCGGCCATCGGCCGGCTGAAGGGGCTGGCCGAGCTGCGCGGCATCGAGCGCGCGCTGAGCCATCCGCTGCTGGGCGGTGCGGCATGAGGCTGTCGCAGGCGCATTGGCGCCGCTTTGATCGCGCCGCCCTGCAGCCGGGCGTGCTGCATCTGGGCCTTGGTGCGTTTCACCGCGCGCATCAGGCGGTGCTGACGCAGGCCGCCATTGAAGCCGAGCCGGGCCCTTGGGGCATCGTGGCGGTGAACCTGCGTTCGGCGCAGCCGGTGGAGGATCTGGCGGCGCAGGACGGGCTTTATACGGTGGTGACGCGCGGGGCCGCGGGCGATCAGGCGCAGCTGGTCGGGGTGACGCGCGACTGGCTGTGCGCGGCGGCCGATCCGGCGGCGGTGCAGGCGCGGCTGGCCGATCCGGCGATCCGGGTGGTGACGCTGACCGTGACCGAAAAGGCCTATGGGATCGACCCGGCGACGGGCGGGCTCGACCGGACCCACCCTTCGGTCGCGGCCGATCTGGCGCGGCCCGATGCGCCCTTGGGGCCGGTCGGGATTGTCCTGCGGGGGCTGGCCGGGCGACGCGACCGGGGGCTTGCGCCCTTTGCCGTGCTGTGTTGCGACAACCTGCCGGCGAATGGCCGCATGCTGCGCCGGCTGGTCCTGGAGATGGCGGCGGCGCAGGATCCGGCGCTGGCGGACTGGATTGCCCATACTGTGGCCTTTCCCTGCAGCATGGTCGACCGCATCGTGCCCGCCGCCACCGATGACAGCCGCGCCCGCGCCGCCGCGCTGATCGGCGCCGAGGATGTTCTGGCCGTCGAGGCCGAGCCCTTTATCCAATGGGTGATCGAGGATGACTTCCCGCAGGGCCGGCCGGCATGGGACCGGGCCGGCGCGGTCATAGTTGCCGATGTCGAACCCTATGAAAAGATGAAGCTGCGGCTGCTGAACGGCAGCCATACGCTGATCGCGCATCTGGGCATCCTGCACGGGCTCGCACATGTGCGCGACGTGATGGCGGTGCCCGAACTGGCGGCGCAGGTTCACAACCACATGAGCGCTGCCGCCCGGACGCTGGACCCGGTTCCCGGCATCGATCTGTCGGCCTATACTAGGCAGCTGATCGCCCGCTTTGCCAATCCGACGATCGCGCATCGCAACCTGCAGATCGCCATGGATTCGACCCAGAAGCTGCCGCAGCGCATCCTTGCCCCGGCCGTCGAGGCGCTGCCGGACGGGGCGGCGGCCTTTGCCCATGCCACCGGCGTCTGGATCGCGGCGCTGGTGTTGCGCGGGCAGGCCGACGATCCGCGTGCGGATGAGCTGATGGCCGCCTGCGCCGCCATGCCGCCGGACGATCCTTCGGCGCCCTTCCTTGCCCTTCCCGGGCTGTTTCCCGCCGCTCTGGTCGCCAGCCGCGACTGGCGCGACCGGGTCAACGCCACGATCCGCAGCTTTCGAGGCCAATGATGATCCTGCAATTCGGCACCAGCCGTTTTCTGCAAGCCCATGTCGATCTGTTCCTGCACGAGGCCCGCGTCGCGGGGCAGGAGGTGGCGCCGGTCACGGTGATCCAAAGCTCGGGCGCGCCGGAACGCGCCGGGCGGGTGCGGGCCTTTGACGATCCGGCCGGCTATCCGGTGATCATCCGCGGGCTGGAAAAGGGCCAGCCGGTCGAACGCCGCGTACAGGTCACCAGCGTCGCCCGCGGGCTGTCGGTGACCGAAGACTGGCCCGAGATCCTGCGGCTGTTCGCGCATGAGGCGCGCTTTGTCGTCTCGAACACCGGCGATGCCGGCTATGCCACCGATCCCGCCGATGCGGGGCTGGACGCGGCGCAACCCGCCCGCAGCTTTCCGGCGCGGCTGGCGCAGCTGTTGCACGCCCGCTATGTCGGCAATGGCGCGCCGATCACGCTGCTGCCCTGCGAGCTGGTGAACGGCAACGGGCCGGTGCTGCGCGGGCTGGTGCGCGATCATGCCGCTGCCGCCGGCGATGCCGCGCCCGGCTTTCTGGACTGGCTGGACCGCGCCGTGATCTTTGCCAATACGCTGGTCGACCGGATCGTGTCGGAACCCATTGCGCCCGTCGGCGCCGTGGCCGAGCCCTATGCGCTATGGGCGATCGAGAACCAGCCGGGGCTGGAGCTGCCCTGCCGCCACCCGGCGATCGTTCTGGCCGACAGCATCGAGCCGCATGAGCGGCTCAAGCTGCATATCCTGAACCTTGGCCACAGCTATCTGGCGCAGATCTGGCAGGACGAGGCGCGCCCGCCCGGCGAGACCGTGCGTGAGATCCTTGCCGATGCCGGGGTGCGCGGCCGGCTTGAGGCGCTTTATGCGCGCGAGGTGGTCCCCGGCTTTGCCGCGCGCGGGATGCAGGCGCAGGCGCGCGATTATGTCGCCACCACCATGGCGCGGTTCCTGAACCCCTATCTGGACCACCGCATCGTCGATATCGCCGGCAACCACGCGCTGAAGGTGCAGCGCCGGCTGGCGGCATTCATTGACTGGGCTGGCACGCCCGCGCCGGAACTGACGGCGATCATCGAAAGGAACCTGCCATGAGGGCGCTGATCTGCAACGAACCCGGCAGCCTTGCCGTTATCGACCGCCCCGAACCCGTGCCCGCGCCGGGCGAGGTGCTGGTGCGCATCCGCCATGTCGGCATCTGCGGCACCGATTTCCACATCTTTGGCGGCAAGCACCCGTTTCTGGAATATCCGCGCGTCATGGGCCACGAACTGTCCGGCACGGTCGAGTCCGCGCCCCAAGGCAGCGCCCTGCGCAAAGGCGATCCGGTCTATATCGTGCCCTATCTGTCCTGCGGGCAATGTCAGGCCTGCCGCATCGGGCTGACCAATGCCTGCTGCAACATCAAGGTATTGGGCGTGCATGCCGATGGCGGCATGGCCGAACTGCTGGCGGTGCCAGAGCAGAATGTCATTCCCACGGGCGACATTCCCCTGCGCGATGCCGCGATGATCGAGTTCCTTGCCATCGGCGCGCATGGCGTCAAACGCGGCGCGATCACGGCCCGCGACCGGGTGCTGGTCACCGGCTCGGGGCCGATCGGCATGTCGGCGATCATCTTTGCCAAGGCGCGCGGCGCCCATGTCACGGTGATGGACAACCGCGCCGACCGGCTGCAGTTCGCCCGCGACCGGCTGGGCGCCGATGCCGTGCTGGTTGCGGATGACAGCGCCGAGGCCGAGGCGGCGCGGCTGACCGGGGGCGAATTCTTTGACGTGGTGATCGACGCGACTGGTGCCGCAGCCCCCATCGAGCGCGGCTTTGGCTTTCTGGCCCATGGCGCGCGCTATGTGCTGCTGTCGGTGGTGCGTCAGGACATCCGCTTTTCGGATCCCGAATTCCACAAGCGCGAGGCGACGCTGATCGCCAGCCGCAATGCCCAGCCCGATGATTTCGCCGAGGTGGTGGCGCAGATGCGCGCCGGCAAGGTGCCGACGCAGGCGCTGAACACCCATCGCGGCGCCCTCGCCGATGGCGTGCATCTGTTTCAGGACTGGTCGCGCCCCGAGGCGGGCGTGATCAAGGCCATTCTGGACCTGTGAAGGTCGTGTTCGAGAAAGGAGAGCGCCGCCATGTCTGACGCCAAAGCCGCGCCCGCAACCGCCCCCCGCATCATCCGCCTGCGCCCCGAGGATGATGTGATCATCGCCACCCGGCCGATCCCGGCCGGCACCGAACTGGGCGAAGAGGGCGTCATCACCCGCGCCGATATTCCGCCCGGTCACAAGATCGCCACCCGCGCCATCGCGGCGGGCCAGCCGGTGCGGCGCTATAATCAGATCATCGGTCTGGCCTCGCAGGACATCGCGCCGGGCGACCATATCCATGTCCACAACCTCGCCATGACCGATGTCGAGATGGACCATGCCATCGGCGTGGACGCGCAGCCGACCCGGATGGTGACCGAGCCTGCCCGCTTCATGGGCTACCGCCGGCCCGATGGCCGGGCGGCGACACGCAATTACATCGGCATCATCTCGTCGGTGAACTGCTCGGCGCGGGTGGTGCGTGCCATCGCCGACCATTTCCGTCGCGATATCCATCCCGAGGCGCTGGCGGATTACCCGAATGTCGACGGGGTGGTGGCGCTGACCCATGGCATCGGCTGCGCCGTCGACAGCAAAAGCGAATCCATGCGCATCGTGCGCCGCACCATGTCGGGCTTTGCCGTGCATCCGAATTTCTCGGCGGTGCTGTTCATCGGTCTGGGCTGCGAGACCAACCAGATCGGCGAGATCATGCTGTCGCGCGGTCTGGCCGAGGGCAAGACGCTGGCCGCCTTTACCATTCAGGATCAGGGCGGCACGCAAAAGACCATCCGGCACGGCATCGAGCAGATCAAGGCGATGCTGCCGCAGGCCAATGCCGTCACACGCCAGCCGATCCCGGTTTCCGAGCTGGTCGTCGGGCTGCAATGCGGCGGCTCGGACGGCTATTCCGGCATCACTGCCAATCCGGCGCTGGGCCATGCCGTCGATATCCTCGTCAGCCATGGCGGCACCGCGATCCTGTCGGAAACCCCCGAAATCTATGGCGCCGAGCACCTGCTGACGCGCCGGGCCGAGACGCGCGAGGTTGGCGAAAAGCTGATCGCCCGCATCGACTGGTGGAAAGAGCACACCGCCCGCAATGACGCCGAGATGAACAACAACCCTTCGGCCGGCAACAAGGTCGGCGGGCTGACCACCATCCTTGAGAAATCGCTGGGCGCGGTCGCCAAGGCCGGCACCACCAACCTGCGCGGCGTCTATGAATATGCCGAGCCGGTGACCGAACATGGCATGGTGTTCATGGACAGCCCCGGCTACGACCCGGTCTCGGCGACGGGGCAGGTGGCCTCGGGGGCGAACCTGATCTGTTTCACCACCGGGCGCGGCTCGGCCTTTGGTTGCGTGCCGGCACCCTCGCTGAAATTCTCGACCAATTCGGCGACATGGATCCGTCAGGAAGAGGACATGGACCTGAACTGCGGCACCATCATCGAGGGTGGCGCCACGATCGAAAGTCTGGGCGAAGAGATCTTTCGCATGATGATCGACTGCGCCTCGGGGGTGAAATCGAAAAGCGAGCTGCATGGCTATGGCCAGGACGAATTCGTGCCATGGCAGATCGGCGTGGTGACCTGAGACCCTAGGCATAAAGACCGGCTTTGTCCCGGCAATGCTTGTGCCGGCCCGCGCGTCTTGGCAGGAAGGCGCGCGGAATTCAGGAGAGCGGCATGAAGGCCATCATTTTCGACTGCGACGGGGTTCTGGTGAATACCGAGATCCTGAGCGCGCGCGCCTATCGCGATGTCTATGCCCGCCACGGGCTGACCATCACCCCCGACATGTTCCTGCGCATGATCGGGCTCAAACAGGCCGATATCCTCAAGCAGCTGCGCGGGATCGAAGGGGGGCTGTTGCCGCCCGAGGGCGACGCCGAGCTGACCGAGATGGTGCTGGGGCTGATCCGCGACGAGGTCGCCGCGACCGAAGGGCTGGTCGATTTCGTGCATGGCTTGCAGGTGCCGTTCTGCGTCGCCTCATCCTCGGACGTGCCGCGCATCCGGCTGTCGCTGGAAACTGCCGAGGTGATAGGCTGGTTCGAGGGGCGGATCTTTTCCTCGACCATGGTGTCGCGCGGCAAGCCGGCGCCGGATCTGTTCCTGCTGGCGGCGCGCCAACTGGGCGTGGCGCCGGGGGATTGCGTGGTCTTTGAGGATTCGGTTGCGGGTATCACCGCCGCGGTCGCGGCCGGCATGACCGGCATCGGCTATACCGGCGGCGGACATCTGCCGCCCGAACAGGCCGAACGGCTGCGCGCCGCCGGGGCGAGCGCGGTGATCGGGCATTGGCGCGAGGCGCCGGGGGTATTTGGGAATTGATGAAAGGGCCGGCGCTGCCCAAGGCTTGGGCGGGCTGGCCGGTTCGGGGCGTTGCGGGCTTGCTTTCGTGACGGCGGGCCGGTTTTCTGGCTGAAACGGCCGGAGAGGTGGTCATGCCGAATTATGTGCATAGCCTTGGCGGGCAGGTCTGGCGCTTTGGCTCGCTGGCCGAGCTGATGGCCAAGGCCAGTCCCGCGCGGTCGGGCGACCGGCTGGCCGGGATCGCGGCGCTGGATGCCGAGGAGCGCGCGGCGGCGCAGATGGCCTTGGCCGATCTGCCGCTGGCGAGTTTTCTGCATGATGCGGTGGTGCCCTATGAGGCCGACGAGGTGACGCGGCTGATCCTTGACGGGCATGATGCGCGCGCGTTCCAGCCAGTGGCGGCGCTGACGGTGGGCGGGTTTCGCGACTGGCTGCTGTCGGATCTGGCCGATGCGACGGCGCTGGCGGCGCTGGCGCCGGGTTTGACGCCCGAGATGGTGGCGGCGGTCAGCAAGATCTGCCGCAATCAGGACCTGATCCTGATCGCGCGCAAGGTCGAGGTGGTGACGCGGTTTCGGGGCAGCATCGGCCAGCGCGGGCGGCTGTCGACGCGGTTGCAGCCCAACCATCCGACCGATGATCCGGCGGGGATTGCCGCCTCGATCCTTGATGGGCTGATGCTGGGCAATGGCGATGCGGTGATCGGGATCAACCCGGCCTCGGACAGTCTGCCGGCGGTCGAGACGCTGCTGCATATGCTTGATGAGGTGATCCGGCGCTATGACATCCCGACGCAGGGCTGCGTGCTGACCCATGTCACCAATTCCATCGCCCTGATCGAACGCGGGGCGCCGGTCGATCTGGTGTTCCAATCCGTCGCCGGAACCGAGGCCGCCAACCGCAGCTTTGGCATCGACCTGGCCCTGCTGCGCGAGGGCCGGGCGGCGGGCCTGTCGCAGGGGCGCGGCACGCTGGGCGACAATGTCATGTATCTGGAAACCGGGCAGGGCTCGGCGCTGTCGGCCAATGCCCATCACGGCGTCGATCAGCAGACGCTGGAGGCGCGGGCCTATGCCGTGGCGCGCATGTGCGAGCCTTTGCTGGTCAACACCGTGGTCGGCTTTATCGGGCCAGAATATCTATATGACGGCAAGCAGATCATCCGCGCCGGGCTGGAGGATCATTTCTGCGGCAAGCTTCTGGGTCTGCCGATGGGCTGCGACATCTGTTACACCAATCATGCCGAGGCGGATCAGAACGACATGGACGATCTGCTGACGCTGCTGGGCGTGGCCGGGATCAATTTCATCATGGGCATTCCGGGATCGGATGACGTGATGCTGAACTATCAGACCACCTCGTTTCATGACGCGCTGTATCTGCGCAAGGTGCTGGGCCTGCGCCCCGCACCCGAGTTCGAGGATTGGCTGCAGCGCAGCGGCATCCTTGTCGGCGCCCGGCTGGCCGAGACACTGCCCCCCGCCTTTCGCCGCGCCATCGCGGGGGCGGTATGAGCGGGCAGGAGGATCGCGGGCCGGTCACACAGATGCCCTGGACCGGGTTGCGGGCCCTGACCCCGGCGCGGATCGCGCTGGGGCGGGCGGGGACCAGCCTGCCGACGGCGCCGCATCTGGCGTTCCAGATGGCCCATGCGCAGGCGCGCAAGGCGGTGCAGCTGGAGTTGCAGGCCGAGGCGCTGGCGGATGGGTTGGGCGCGCTGGGGCTGCAGGTCATGCAATTGCACAGCGCGGCGCCGGATCGGCCCAGCTATCTGCAACGGCCCGATCTGGGGCGGCGGCTGGACGCGGCCTCGCGCGCGGTGCTGCCAGCGGCAGGCGAATGCGAGCTGGCGCTGGTGATCGGCGACGGGCTGTCGGCCACGGCCATCCATGAAAACGCCCTGCCGTTCCTGCGCGTGCTACTGCCGGCGCTGGCGGGCTGGCGCATCGGCCCGGTCGCCGTGGTGCGGCAGGCGCGGGTGGCCATCGGCGACGAGATCGGCGCGGGGCTGGGTGCGGGCAATGTCGTGGTGCTGATCGGCGAGCGGCCGGGGCTGAGCAGCCCTGACAGCATGGGCCTGTATCTGACCCATGCCCCGCGCCCCGGCCTGACCGATGAGGCGCGCAACTGCATCTCGAACGTGCGGCCGCAGGGGCTGAGCCATGCCGAGGCCGCGCACAAGCTGGTGTTCCTGCTGACCGAAGCGCGGCGGCGCGGCCTGTCCGGTGTCGCGCTGAAGGACGAGGCCGAGGCGCTGGCCACCCCGGCGCGGCGCAATTTCCTGCTGGAGGATTAGTTGCGTTCCAGCCGGTAATTGCCCTCGGGTAGGTTCAGCGCGGCGCGCAGCTCTTCGAGCTGTTCGATGGTCAGCACGATCTGCGCCAGCTCGCCCGAGTCAGGGTCGTATTGTTCAATGATGACGCGGTCGTCAAAGGTCTGGATCACGACATCCTCGTTCAACGGCCGCGACCCGATGCTGTTTTCGGGCAGTTCGTCGACAAGGGTGATCACGGTCGCGTCGAAATCATGCTCGATGGTGAACATCGCGGGTCCTTTCTGGCACTCTGCCACAACCTTCGCGTCAAGTTCTGTCGGGGGCAAGCCCGGTCTTGGCAGAGACCGGGCTGCGCGGCTAGAGTGGCGCGAATATGGAATGCATACGGCTGACGGGGCCATGGCAAATCTGGGGGCGCGGATGGTCAAGTCATGGCGGGCGGCAGTGGTTGCGGCGCTGATGTTGTCGGGTTGCGTGGCGCAGCCCGGTCTGCCGCCGGGACAGGCGGTGCCGCCGGTGCCGGTGGCCGCTCCGGCGCCCGATACGCCGGCGGGGGCGCGGGCCTCGGCGCGGACCTTCATCTCGGTCATCAGCCGCATGGAGCCCGCGGTCGAGCGCGAATGCGTGCAGCGCCGCACCCAGCCGATCAATTGCGATTTCCAGTTCGTGGTCGATGACCGTCCGGGGCTGGAGCCGAACGCCTTTCAGACCGTGGATGCCACCGGCCGGCCGATCATCGGCTTTACGCTGGCGCTGATCGGCGAGGCGCGCAATGCCGACGAGCTGGCCTTTGTCGTCGGCCATGAGGCCAGCCACCACATTCTGGGCCATATCAACCGCAAGAGCAGCGCCGCCACGGTGGGCTCGGTGATTCTGGGCGGGCTGGCCAGCGCCTATGGCGGAAATCCCGACGCCATCCAGAACGCCCAGGCCATGGGTGCCCAGTTCGGCGCCCGGTATTATTCAAAGGATTGGGAGCTGGAGGCCGACTATCTGGGCGCCATCATCGCCCTGAACGCCGGCTATGATCCCGAACATGGTGCGCTGTTTTTTGCCCGCATCCCCGATCCGGGTGATAAAATTTTAGGCAGTCACCCGTCGCGGGCCGCACGTATGGCGCAGGTTGCGCGGGCGGTGGCGGACTATCGCGCAGGTCGTGTCCGATAATGCTGCGGATGTGGCAGCTTTGCAGCACTGCAACCCATCTGCCGTAGCATATTGAAGAGAAACAGATTTATCAGACGAATTTCGCCTGAAAGGTAAAATTGGCCGCTCAAGGACAGTTGAAGATCGCTCGCGCTCCCGTGATAGTGGTAAAGTCGCAGAGATTTCGCTTTCGTAAGCGAGAGTTCGCCGATAACTTCGGCTTGAATTTAACTGGTGGCCCGCCGCAATAGGGCAGGATTTTTTGGGGGCATTTGATGATCGGGGTCACTCTCTGGAGCAGCGCAAGCAAGGAAAAGGCCGTGATCTGGTGCGAGGATCATGCGGCGCTGGCTTATCTGCAGGGGCGTGACAATCTGGCCCCCGGAAACGTTTGGCCCGAGGCGGGTGATCTGGTCGAGCTGGAATGCGAAACCATCGAAGTATTGCGCCTTGCCCGCAACGTGTCGCTGGTGTCGGGGATCAAGCGCTCGGAGCTGCCCAGCCTGCTGTCGGAAATGGGGCAGGGTACCAGCGCGGGCCAGCCGGTGCTGCGGGTGATTTCCAACAGCGCCTTTCCGGGCAAATCGCAGGCGCCCGACAAGATCGCCGTGGCCTGAAACGCCGTGGCCTGATCAGGATCGCGCGACCGGGAATCAAAAGGGGGGCTAAGCCCCCTTTTTCGTTTCAGGCGCCGCGCGACAGCGCCGCGACTCCGGTGCGCGCCAGATCGGCCAGACCCAGCGGCCGCATCAGATCGGCAAAGGCGTCCAGCTTTTCCGGGGTGCCGGTCATCTCAAAGACAAAGCTCTCCAACGTCGAATCGACGACATTGGCGCGAAAGATCTCGGCGATACGCAGCGCCTCGACCCGTTTGTCGCCCTTGCCCGCCACCTTGAACAGGCCAAGCTCGCGCTCGACGCTGGGGCCTTCGACGCTGAGATCATGGACCTCGTGCACCGGCACGATCCGACCCAGCTGCGCCTTGATCTGTTCGATCACCGCCGGCGTGCCGCGCGTCACGATGGTGATGCGCGAGCGGTGGCCCAGATGGTCCACCTCGGCCACGGTCAGGCTGTCGATGTTATAACCCCGGCCCGAAAACAGGCCGATGACGCGCGCCAGCACGCCGGGTTCGTTTTCCACCAGAACGGCCAGCGTATGGCTTTCGATGACCTGGGCATTCGGGTCGCGCAGGTCATAGGCCGAATGGCTGGATGCGCCCTTCTCGATGTTCAGTGCCGCCATGTTCTTCTCGCTTTCCGTAAATCAGACCAGAGCCGCGCCGGTGCCGGTGATGGCGCCCTCGGTCGAGGCTTCGCCCAGAAGCATTTCGTTATGCGGCTTGCCCGAGGGGATCATCGGGAAGCAGTTCTCGTGCTTTTCGACCATCACATCCAGGATGAAGGGGCCGTCGTAATCCAGCATCTCCTGAATCGCGGCGTCCAGATCGGCCGGATCGCTGACCACGCGGCCCTTGCAGCCGAAGGCCTCGGCCAGCTTCACGAAATCGGGCAGGCTTTCCGACCAGCTTTGGCTGTAGCGTTCGCCATGCAGCAATTGCTGCCATTGCCGCACCATGCCCAGACGTTCGTTGTTCAGGATGAACTGCTTGACCGGGGCGCGGAACTGCACCGCCGTGCCCATTTCCTGCATGTTCATCAGCCAGCTGGCTTCGCCCGCGACGTTGACCACCAGCGCCTCGGGATGGGCGACCTGCACCCCGATCGAGGCCGGCAGGCCATAGCCCATCGTGCCCAGACCGCCCGAGGTCATCCAGCGGTTCGGATCCTCGAAATGCAGGAACTGCGCCGCCCACATCTGATGTTGGCCGACCTCGGTGGTGATGTAGCGATCCTTGCGATGCGCAGTCAGCGCCTGAAGCCGCTCCAGCGCGTGCTGCGGCTTGATGACCTTGTCCGAGCCGCGATAGGCCAGACAGTTCCGCGAGCGCCATTGTTCGATCTGCACCCACCATTTGCGGACGGGTTCGGCATTGATCTTGCGGCCACGCGATTTCCAGACCTTCAGCAGGTCCTCCAGCACATGGCCGACATCGCCGACGATGGGCAGGTCGACATGGATGACCTTGTTGATCGAGCTGGGGTCAATGTCGATCTGCGCCTTGACCGAGCCCGGGCTGAAATCCGCCACGCGGCCGGTGATGCGGTCGTCGAACCGCGCGCCGACGGCGATCATCAGGTCGCAGTCATGCATCGCCATATTCGCCTCATAGAGGCCATGCATGCCCAGCATGCCGATCCAGCCTTTGCCCGAGGCCGGATAGGCGCCCAGACCCATCAGGGTCGAGGTGACCGGAAAGCCGGTGGCATCGGCCAGTTCGCGCAGAAGCTGGCTGGCCGCAGTGCCCGAGTTGATGACGCCGCCGCCGGTATACAGGATCGGACGTTCGGCCTTTTCCATCAGTTCGACCAGACGGGTGATCTGGCCCAGATCGCCTTTCTTGACCGGCTGATAGCTGGGGGTCGCGATCTGCTTGGGGCCGACATATTCGCCGGTGGCGAATTGCACGTCCTTGGGGATATCGACCAGAACCGGACCCGGACGGCCCGAGGTCGCGACATGGAACGCCTTGTGGATCGTCGCCGCCAGCTCGTCGGTCTCCTTGACCAGCCAGTTGTGCTTGGTGCAGGGCCGGGTGATACCGACGGTATCGGCCTCCTGGAACCCATCGGTGCCGATCAGGAAGGTCGGGACCTGACCCGACAGCACGACCAGCGGGATCGAATCCAGCAGCGCATCGGTCAGCCCGGTGACCGCATTGGTCGCGCCGGGGCCCGAGGTGACCAGAACGACGCCCGGCTTGCCGGTGGAGCGCGCATAACCCTCGGCCATGTGGACCGCGCCCTGTTCGTGGCGGACCAGAATGTGCTTGATGTCGTTCTGCTGGAAAATCTCGTCATAGATGGGAAGTACCGCGCCGCCCGGATAGCCGAATACGGTGTCGACGCCCTGATCGCGCAGAGCTTCGATAACCATCCTTGCACCCGTCATGCTTCGGGACATCCCCATTCTCCATCATTGAACCTTGATGCGACGGTGCCCTCATGGCCTCCTGCCGTCGCGTCGCCGGAACCTATGGGGCAAGCCCGGCAGGGTCAATGGCCATTATCCAAGAAAATGACGCCAAATCCCGATTTCTTGTAATTTTATTGCGAAAACTGCACGATTTCGGCAATTCTGCGTTTCAGCGCGGCTTTTGCGGCAAAGTGATGCGGGCAACCTGCTCGACGATGGGGTCCACGGACAGCGGATGGATGTCCAAACTGTGCTGCGCCGGGTCGCCGATCGGCTGCCAGACGCCGCCCTTGTAGATCTCCAAGGCCGAAAACCGGGCCTTGTAATCCATCTTGCGGCTGCCCGGCACCCAATAGCCCAGATAGACAAAGGGCAGCCCGGCCGAACGCGCCAGCTCGACATGGTCAAGGATGATATGGGTGCCAAGACTCAGCGGTTCCAGCAGCGGGTCGTAGAAGCTGTAGACAAGGCTCAGCCCGTCATCCAGCACATCGGTCAGGCAGACCGCGATCAGCCGGTCGGCCTCGGCGCTGCCCGGTTCGGCCTGCCGGTATTCGATGACGCGGGTGCGGACCGGCGTTTCCTCGATCATGGCGGCGAATTCGAAGATGTCCATGTCGGCCATGCCGCCATCGGCATGACGCTCGTCCAGATAGCGGCGAAACAGCTCGTATTGCTCTTCGGTGGCCCAGGCGCTGGTCGGCAGCCGGCGCAGCCCGGCATTGCGGCGCCAGACCCGGCGCTGCGTCCGCGTCGGCACGAATTCCGACACCCGGATCCGCGCCGACATGCAGGCCACGCAGCTTTCGCAGCTGGGCCGGTAAAGCACGTTCTGCGAGCGGCGAAAGCCCTGCCGTGACAGGGCGTTGTTCAGGTCATTGGCGGCATCGCCTGCCAGCGCGGTGAACAGCTTGCGCTCGGCCCGGCCATGCAGATAGGGGCAGGGCTGCGGTGCTGTCACATAGAATTGCGGCGCATGGGGCAGGCTGTGGCGCATCAGACGCGGCCTTTTCCGGTCTGGCCGGCCCGGGGCCGGCGATGGGGGGGCAATGCACGCATGACGGTGGTGGGCAAGGCTTTACTCGGATATGGGCGCCGGCAGAGCCTAGCAACAGATCTGCCACTCGCCAAGCACGGAAACCCGAAGTTTTTCACCACCGGGACCGCCCGCGCGCCGGGGTGCTGCGCAGCGGCGGGCCATTGACCTTGCTCGGGGCAAGGCTAGGTTCGCGCAATGAGCTTTTCATCCCAGATCACCCGCTTGCCGATTCCCGTCGACGCCGCCCGCGGACAGTCCGCGCTGGCCTTGACCGGGATAGAAGATGCCCCGCTTTGCGACCTGATCCGGGGGGCTGCGGGCTGCAGCCCCTATCTGGCCGGGTTGATCGGGCACGAGGCCGGCTGGCTGGCCGAGCGGCTGACCGCCCCCGGCAGCACCGCTCCCGACCTGACCCTGCGCGAGACCGAGGGCTTCGAGGCGCTGTCGGCCGATGCGCTTGGCCCGGCACTGCGGCGTGCCAAGCGGCGGGTGGCGCTGTGGACGGCGCTTTGCGATCTGGGCGGGGTCTGGACGCTGGAACAGGTCACCGGAGAGCTGACCGCACTGGCCGACCGCGCCACCGATCTGGCGCTGCGCGTCCATGTCCGGCACGAGATCGCGCGTGGCAAGTTGCCGCAGACGGATTCGGACGCCGGTGGGCTGACCGCGCTTGCCATGGGCAAGATGGGCGCGGGCGAGCTGAACTATTCCTCGGACATCGACCTGATCGTGTTCTTCGACGATCAGGCCTATGCGCCCGAGGACCGGCAAGAGGCGCGCGCCAGCCTGATCCGCGCCACGCGCCGGGCCGCAGCCACGCTCTCGGACGTGACCGATCAGGGCTATGTGTTCCGCACCGATCTGCGGCTGCGCCCCGATGCGGCGGTGACGCCGGTCTGCATTTCGGTTTCCGCAGCCCTGGCCTATTACGAGGCCGAGGGGCGCACCTGGGAACGCGGCGCCTATATCAAGGCGCGGCCCTGCGCCGGCAATATCGCCGTGGGCGAGGCCTTCCTGCGCGACCTGACGCCCTTTGTCTGGCGCCGGCATCTGGATTTCGCCACCATTCAGGATGCCGACGACATGCGCCGCCGCATCCGCGAGCACAAAGGCCTGAACGGCCGCATCGAGGTGCCGGGCCACAATATGAAGCTGGGCCGTGGCGGCATCCGCGAGATCGAATTCTTTACCCAGACCCGGCAGCTGATCGCCGGCGGGCGCGATCCCAGCCTGCGCGTGCGCGGCACGGTCGAAGGGCTGGCCCGACTGGCCGAGAAAGGCTGGGTGCCGCCCGAGGTCGCCGATGAGCTGACCGCGCATTACCGCGAGCATCGTGACATCGAGCATCGCATCCAGATGGTCAACGATGCCCAGACCCATGCCGTACCCGCCTCGGCCGAAGGGGTCGCCACCATTGCCGCGCTCAGCGGCACGGGCGATGCGGCCGCCTGGTCGGCACGGCTGGCCGAGCGGCTGGAACGGGTCGAGGCGCTGACCGGCGAGTTCTTTTCGACCAGCGAGCGCGCCGAGCGCCCGCAGCTTTCGCCCGAGGCCGAGGCCATCGTCGGCGGCTGGCGCGCCTATCAGGCGCTGCGCACGGAACGCGCGCGTCAGGTCTTTGCCCGGATCGAGCCCGATCTGCTGGCGCGGCTGACCGCCGCCACCCATGCCGGCGAGGCGCTGGCGCGGTTCGACGCCTTTCTGGCCGGTCTGCCGGCGGGGGTGCAGCTGTTTTCGCTGTTCGAGGCCAATCCGCAGCTGATCGACCTGATCGTGGACATCTGCGGCACGGCGCCGGGTCTTGCCGCGCATCTGGCGCGCCATCCCGAGGTGCTGGACGCGGTGCTGGGCGGCAGCTTCTTTCACGAATGGCCGGGGGCGGCCGCATTGCGTCAGGATCTGGACCGCAAGCTGGCCGAGGAACTGGCCGCGCCCGCCGGCGGCTATGAGCGCGCGCTGGATGCCGCCCGCCGCTGGGCGCATGAATGGCAGTTCCGCACCGGCGTGCATCACCTGCGCGCGCTGATCGGCTCGGAAGAGGCGGGCGGGCAATATGCCGATATCGCCGATGCCGCCGTGGGCGCGCTGTTTCCGCTGGTCGCCGACGAATTCGCCCGCCGGCACGGGCCGGCACCGGGGCGCGGCGCGGTGGTGCTGGGCATGGGCTCGCTGGGGGCGCGGCAGCTGAATGCGGCCTCGGATCTGGACCTGATCGTGATCTATGACGCGGCGGGGGCCGAAAGCTCGGACGGGCCCAAACCCTTGGCGACGCGGCCTTATTACGCGCGACTGACGCAGGCGATGATTACGGCGCTGTCGGCACCGACCTCGGCCGGGCGGCTTTATGAGGTGGACATGCGGCTGCGCCCCTCGGGCCGGCAGGGGCCAGTCGCGACCTCGGTGCAGAGCTTTCGCGACTATCAGATGACCGAGGCCTGGACTTGGGAGCATCTGGCGCTAACCCGCGCCCGGGTCATCGGTGGCTGCGGTGCCGAGATGGCGCAACTGCCCGATGAGGTCGAGGCGCTGCGCGTCGAGGTGCTGCGCGACCGCGGCTGCGATCCGCGCGTCCTGCCCGATCTGGCCGAAATGCGGGCCCGGATCTTTGCCGCTAAGGCCCCCGATGGCGCGTGGGAGGCCAAGATCGGTCATGGCCGGTTGCAGGATATCGAGCTTTTGGCGCAAAGCTTTGCCCTGCGCACGGGCAGCCCGGCGCGGGCGGCGGCGGCGCAGCTGCGCACGGGCGCGCGTGCGGGGTTGATTGATCGTGCCAGCGCCGAGACGCTGGCCACGGCCCGCCGCTTTCTGTGGAGCCTGCAATGCGCTGGCCGGCTGCTGACCGAAAAGCCGCTGGATATGGAGAGCATCGGCAAGGGCGGGCAGGCCTTTTTGCTGCGTGAAACCGGCGCCGACAGCCTTGAGGCGCTGGCAGCCCGTTTGGCCGGCGCCGTAGAGGCAAGCGGCACCGTCATCGAAGCCGCGATCGCCGAAAGACAGGCCGCGCCGATCGGCTGAGGTTTGGCGGGGTGTGAGGTGAGGGTCTACCGATCTGCTACCTGCTACCTGCTACCTGCTACCTGCTACCTGCTACTGGGGGTATCGCGCGCCGGGTCGCAGGACGAGGCTGGCCGTAATCGCCGGACCACAGCCGGCACAGAGATGAGCCCGGTCCAAGCGCAGGGGCACCGAGTTCCGCAATCAGATGGGCAGTTTTTCGACGGGTTGGTCCGCGCAACAAGGCGAGGCGTTTCGCCGGATCGCTGTCCCGTTCAGTCCCTTGGCTGGCCTTGCTGCGCCACGCGGCCGGCGCAACGCCTCGGAAGCAGCCGTCGTAGTCGGCTGGTCCATGTGCGACGTGGAGCAGGAGGCTGACACGTTGCGATCCGGCGGCTGCTTCAATCGCGCGAGGGCGCGCTGATCGATTCGGCGATGCGATGCCGGCGGACGCCGGCTGCTGCGCGGCAGCATGATACACCCGCTCGGCGACAAACGTCTGTGCGCTAGCTCCACACGTGGGGGGATGCATACCCACGGCCTCGCACTGGGCACTGACCCAGCTACTCCTCGCGCACGGGGATGAGTTCCCGCCTAGACCGACCCGATCGGCAATCTGAAAGGCTAGTCCCCTTGCGAGGGGGCGCGGTCTGACATGGCGCTTTCTGAACCCTATCCGCCTAGTCCCCGCGCGCGAGGGGGAGGCGATGCTGGAGCCGGGCCCGCTGGGCCCGCACGAAGCCAGTCCACCGGCGCGAGGGCGAGATGCCGGCGGTCAAGATCAACACAGCGGTGCAACCGGCTAATACAAGCCCGCAAAGGCGCGACCGCGAGGCGCCTCCTCAGCCAATCCGGCCCAAAAGCTGCACCGGCCCGGCGGCGGCCGTGGTTCCGGCGGCGACGGCAAGGGGTTGCGGGGCGCTGACCGACTCTGCGGCAATGGTATGGCCCGGGCGCGCCAGCGGGATCAGCGCGACGTTGGCCTCGGCCGGTTTCGGCTGGTCCTCGCCCGCGTCGAACAGCCCGTGCTGGGTCTTGTCCCAATAGAACGGCTTGGCCACCACCTCATAGATCGCCTTCCAGGCAGCCAGACAGCCCAGCGGGAAATACAGGTGAAGCGTCGGCACGAAGGGCCAGAGATGGCGGTGATCGCGGCCGCGTACCGCCCATGCCGCGATGGTCATGTTCAAAAGCTCCGAGGCCACGAACAGCGAAAACAGCGCCGGGATGGCATAGCCGCCAAGCCAGCCCTCCAGCACCGGGCGCATGGGATGCGGCAGGCCAAGGCTGAGCAGCCAGAAGCTCCACAGAACCGGCGCGAACAGATATTGCGACACCGAAGCCGCCAGCTGCACCTGCAGCGCCAGAAAGCGCCGTGCGCCCAGATCCCGCCACAGCGCGACCGGATCGCGCATATGCACACCCCAGGTCATGGCAAAGCCCTTGAGCCAGCGCGAGCGCTGCTTGACCCACGGGACCAGCCGGCAATTCGCCTCTTCATGGGTGACAGTGTCCAGCATCTCGGTGCGATAGCCGCGGCGGGCTAGGCGCACGCCCAGATCGCAATCCTCGGTCACGTTCCAGGCGTCCCAGGCATCGACCTTGTCCAGAAGGTCGCGTCGAAAGAACAGCGTCGTGCCGCCCAGAGGTACCACCAGATCCAGCGCCGCCGCACCCGCGAGCGTGCCCCGGAACCACGCCGCGTATTCGATGGTGAAGGCGCGGGCGAGCCAGTTGCTGCGCGGGTTGTAGTAATCCAGCACGCCTTGCAGACAGGCCACATCAGGCGCCGCGAAATGAAAGGCGCGGGCGACCTTGTGCAACTGTTCGGGTTCGGGGCGGTCCTCGGCGTCCCAGATGCCGATGATCGATCCACGGCAGAAGTTCAGCGCATAGTTCAGCGCGCGCGGCTTGGTGCGGATCGGGCCGTCCGGCACCCGGATCACCCGCATCCAGCTGGGCAGGCTGGCTGAGGCGAGGGCGGCACAGGTCACCGCGTCGCTGTCCTCGATGACGATCAGCACATCCATCAGCTCGCGCGGGTAGTCGACGCGGGCCAGACGTCCGATCAGCCGGTCGGCGATATCGGCCTCGCCAAACATCGGCACCATGACCGAGATCACCGGCAGCGGCCCTTTCATCTCGGGGCGGGCGACCAGACCATGCGCGACGGCGCGGCCCAGATCGCGTTCCTGCCGGTGCTTGCGCAGCACGGCCTGAAACGACATCAGCTTCAGCACCATCGAGGCCAGCAGCGTCAGCACCGCCCATGCCGTCAGCAGCGACAGGATCAGGATCGGCTGCACCAGTGTCCCCAGCGCGGCCAACGCGCCCAGACCCAGCGCGATGCGGCCAAAGCGGCGCTCGTTGCGGGTGCGGCAGCTTTCGCATGCCGGAACGCGCAGCTCGGCCTGACGGATCAGCGCGGTGCGGCGGTTGCGCAGGATGGCGTCGCGCGCCGCCTGCTCTGAACAAAGCAGCATGCGCACCGTGCCGAAATGCGCCGGCATCTGCGCCTGCAACGCCGCAAAGGCGTCGGGGCGTGCGGTCGCAACAAAGGTCACGCCGCCCACCCGCCGCCACGGCACGATCCCCTCGGAAAGACACAGCCGCGCGCCCAGAGCGTCGATCAGGCGCGGGTCGGGGGGCAGGGCGTCGAGGTCGATCTCGGACGTGCGCCATTGCCGCGACAGGGCGCGAGTCAGCGCGGCCTCTTTCACCCAGCCATGGGCCAGCAGAATCTCGCCCAGCCGGGCCGATTGGCGCTGCCGCATGACAACTGCGCGCAGCAGGTTGCGCGGATCGACCGCGCCATCTTCCAGAAGGATCTGGCCCAGCGGGCGCAGGTCGCGTTCGGCGATCACCGCTGCCTGTGGCGGGGGCGCCGAGGGCAGGACGGGCGCCGGATCGGCCCCGGCCGTGGTCCGAAGAGGTCTTATCAGCACTGTTCCGGCCATGACGCGATTCCCTGCCTTTTCGCCCTCATGCCATGCCGAGGGTTAAGGAGGGGTTAATCGCCCGCGCGGGCAGCGCCGAAAAGCCGCGCCCGTTCAGCGACGGGCGCGCATCGCCTCGGCAAAGCGATCAAAGAGATAGGCGCTGTCCTGCGGGCCGGGGCTGGCCTCGGGGTGGTATTGCACCGAGAACACCGGCCGGTCGCTCATGCGCAGCCCGCAGTTCGAGCCGTCGAACAGGCTGACATGGGTCTCGATCACGCCTTGCGGCAGGGTCTGGGCATCGACGGCGAAACCGTGGTTCATCGAAGTGATCTCGACCTTGCCGGTTTCCACATCCTTGACCGGATGGTTGGCGCCGTGATGGCCGTGGTTCATCTTGATGGTCTTGGCGCCCAGTGCCAGCGCCAGCATCTGGTGGCCAAGGCAGATGCCGAAAATCGGCAGATCCTGTTCCAGCAGCGACCGGATCATCGGCACCGCATAGGCGCCGGTCGCGGCCGGATCCCCGGGGCCGTTCGACAGGAACACGCCTTCGGGGTCATGCGCCAGCACGTCCTCGGCACTGGCGCTGGCCGGCAGCACGATCACCTCGGCACCGCTTTGCGCCAGCGAGCGCAGGATGTTGCGTTTCGCGCCGTAATCGACCGCAACGACGCGGAAGGGTTTCTTTTCCCCGGAGGTGCCGAACTGGCCCGGCCATTCCCACAGCCCCTCGGCCCAGCGATAGCTTTGCCGGGTGGTGACCTCTTTGGCCAGATCCAGACCGACAAGGCCCTTCCAGTCGCGGGCTTTCGCCACCATGGCGGCGATGTCGAAACGCCCCTCGGGATCATGGGCCAGCACCACATGCGGCGAGCCCTGCTGGCGGATCGCGCGGGTCAGGCGGCGGGTGTCGATGCCGCCGATGCCGATGCGGCCGCGCCGCTCCATCCATTCGACCAGATCACTGCTGGCGCGCCAGTTCGAGGGCTCGGTCGGGTCCCATTTCACCACGATGCCCGAGGCGACGGGCTCGGGGGCCTCGTCGTCCTGCTCGGTCACGCCGGTGTTGCCGATATGGGGAAAGGTAAAGGTGACGATCTGGCTGGCATAAGAGGGATCGGTCATGATCTCCTGATAGCCGGTCATCGCGGTGTTGAAGACCAGCTCGGCCACCACCTCGCCACGGGTCCCGAAGCCATGCCCGTAAAAGACGGTGCCATCGGCAAGCGCAAGGCATGCGGTCGGTTTCTGCGCCGTGTGTTGCGCCGGACTCTGGGCCATGATCGTTTCTCCGGGTAAATCGGCGGCAACCTAGGGAAACTGCCCTGCGAGGTCAAGGCGGCGCCGCGCAGGAAAGCCATCGCGCCGGGGGAGGGCAGGGTCTGGCAGGCGGGAACCGGGCCGGGTGCTGCGGGTTGACGCCAGATGCGAAGCCGGGGACAAGGCAGGCCACAGCATGAACGAGGCTCAGATGGATCAGAATGTGGCAACCGGCCAGCCCGGCCTGCGCGAGCGCATCGCCGCAGACACCAAACTCGCCATGAAGGCCAAGGAGACGGCGCGCCTGTCGACGCTGCGGTTGATCTCTGCGGCGATCAAGGATCGCGAGATCGCGGCGCGGGGTGAAGGCGGCGACGAAACCGGTCTTTCGGATGCGGACCTGACCGCGATCCTGTCGCGCATGGTCAAGCAGCGGCAGGAATCGGCCAAGGCCTATGAAGAGGGCGGGCGGCTGGAGCTGGCCGAGCGCGAGCAGGACGAGATCAAGGTGATCCAGTCCTATCTGCCGCGCCAGCTGGACGGTGCCGAAACCGAGGCCGCCATCGCCAAGGCCATCGCCGATCTGGGCGCGGGCTCGATCCGCGACATGGGCCGGGTCATGGCCGAGCTGCGCGCCCGCCATGCCGGGCAGATGGACTTCGGCGCGGTCGGCCCGATGGTCAAGGATCGCCTGATGCAATGACGGCACGGGCTGCGCCGGCGGGGCACTGTCCTGCATCTGCGGCCCGACCGAAAAAGTTGAGGGCGAGGCCAGGCCCCGCCCTCCAGGCTGCCGCAAGCCCCCTCAGATCTGGGCAGCCAATTCATATCGTCGAATTAGCGCGTGATTCGGGATCGAACGTTGATCCAGATCAAACTCAGACGCGATTGCCCGCCACCCAGGTCGCCTTGAGCACCGCGACATCGCCCAGCATGCCAAAGCGCATCAGATCGGCGCGCGCGTCCGGGCGCAGGCTGCCGCGATCGGTCAGACCGGCGGCGCGGGCGGGATTGGCGGTGACGGTGGCGATGGCGCGGGGCAGATCCTGCCAGATCCGTGCCAGAATCAGCGCGCCCGTCAGCAGCCCCGAAGGCACGTAATCCGAGGACAGGATGTCCAGATGCCCCGCGCGCGCGAGCTCGGCCGCCGAGACATTGCCCGAATGCGAGCCGCCCCGGATCAGGTTCGGCGCCCCCATCATCACCATGATGCCGGCGTCATGGCAGGCGCGGGCCGCCTCGGCCGTAGTCGGGAATTCGGCCAGCCGCACGCCATGGCCGGCCGAGGTGGCTACCTGCCCGGCGGTGGTGTCGTCATGGCTTGCCAGCACCGCGCCCAGCCGGTGCGCCACCTCGACCGCCGCCGCCTCATGTGCATCGCCGTAACGCGCCCGCAGCGCCTGCATGCGGGCGACATGCTCGGCGAATTCGGCATCGTCCAGCTTGTATTTGCCCTGCACATATTGCGCGAGCTTGCTCACGTCGCGGAACTGGCGCTGGCCCGGAGTGTGATCCATCAGGCTGATGATGCCGACGTCATCGGCGGGGCCGAATTCGTCCAGCTCGGCGATCAGGGTTTCCGAACAGACTTCGGCGCGCAGATGCAGGCGGTGGGTCAGCTTCAGCACGCCCTGTGCGCGCAGCGCCAGCAGTTCCTGCGCCAGAGGGCGGGCGTATTTCTCATAATCGCTGTCCGGTCCATGCGAGACGACCGAGCCCACCCGCATCGCGTCAAAGACCGTGGTGATGCCGCAGCCCGCCAGTTCCCGGTCATGCGCAAGGATCGCCTGCGCATGCGGCCAGTCGACGCCGGGGCGCGGGCGCATGTGCCGTTCCAGATTGTCGGTGTGCAGCTCGACCATGCCGGGGGCAAGGTAATCGCCCTGCATGTCCAGCGCGCCATCGGGAAAGCTGTCGGGCAGGATCTGGGCGATGCGCCCGTCCTCGATCTCCAGAGCGCCGGAGATGACGGCATCGGGCAGGATCAGGCGGGCATTGGCAAGGATCAGCGGCATGAAATGTCCAGAGTGCAACGCAAGATGGGTGGCGCATGTGCGCTGCAAGGTCAAGCGCGGCCAGATCACGCTTCGGTCTGAGAGCCGCGCGCGACGCTTGCCCAAAGCGCGATGAACGGGCACCATGATGGGACCGTGCCGCAGCCCCGCCCCCTTGGCCCCCGACCCGGAGATCGCGATGAAAAACCCTTGGATGAGCGCCTGGCTCTCGAACGCCAACCGCATGACCAACACCGCCCGCAGCCAATCCATGGCCGAGATGCAGCGCATGCAAAAGCGCATGATGCTGGATTGGCAGAAAGCATGGATGGACGCCTATATGGGCGCGTGGTTCCCGGGCGCGAAACCGCCGGGGAAGAAGAAAGAGTGAGGGCGGCTTTAGATCGCTAGGTCATGTTGACAAATGGCGGAGCCAGAGCCTGATGCAGGCGACGTCTACGAAGCCGAGGAAACTGTCTGCGGTTTTGTCGTAGCGGGTTGCCAGCCGGCGGCTGTTTTTCAGTTTGCTGAAGC
>NZ_WMIF01000021.1 GCF_009711185.1 Paracoccus limosus | reverse complement strand
TACCTCGCCGATACCCTCCGGGCCATCCTCGACGGACACCCCAGATCCCGCATCGAGGACCTCATGCCCTGGTGCTACGACCAAGCGTCAAGCCTCGCTGCATAGGGCCTCGTCGTCGCGCTTACGAATAATTGGCCTGGCTGACATCATGGCTGATGAGATGTGCGGGAATTCCCACCCCTGCAGCAATTCGTTGGGTTAGATGGCGCAGGAATTCCCCGGCCTGTTGCGTCTGCTGGGGCGCGATGGTGTTGATCTGCCAATTACCAGGCAGCCGGATCATGCTGCCAGGTTCGAGGCTTTGACCATCGGCCAAGGGATCTTCGCCGCCCATCTCTGCCGTGTTGGTCAGGATCACTGACAGCAGCGCCGCAACCTTTGATTGGGTCAGCAACGCATCCTCTAGCCCATCCAGTTCGGACAGCGCCAGCAGCACCGGCGCCAGGGCCGAAACGCCCCGCACCTGTCCCGGCCCGGCAGGCTGGAACACATGGATCACATCCGAGGCAGGCACGCGCACGGGCGGCGCATAGGCTGCCTGCAAGGCATCGGGCCGGATCGGGTGAATATGGAATGCCTGCGCCCGGCCGGAGTCGTCGAGTTCCACACCCGCCGCGATGCGGTCAGTAGTGATGTCGGCAATCTGCTCGGGCGGCAGGTGCAACAACTGGTCGCCTTGCCACATCAGCAGCGCTTCGCCGTCAATCCTTTCGGATCGGGCCAGTTGGGCCTGCAGCCCATAAAAATCGGCCCGGCCCTGCACGTCTGCACGCTTGGCCCACTTCGCGAAATACGCATCGAGAAGCTGCCGGGTCAGGCTGGCCGGGTGTTGGCTCGTCGGGCGCATACCTGCCCCGATTGCCGCATCCGTCCAAGCCGCGACGGCAGCAGCGGCCAGCGCGTTATTCTCGGCGGCGTAGCGGGCACGGGATCGGATGCTGGGCGCGGCTGCGGTCGTTTCGGGCCCGTAGCCCGCGAATCGGTTGGCGCCGCCATTGAAGCGGGTGCGGGACGGGCTGGCCGCGTCATAGCTGCGGACCTGCGGCGCAGGTGCGGCGCTGCGGTTGAGGAGTCGCGACCAGAACGCCATGGCTTAAGCCTCTTGCGCCAGCAGCGGCGACAGCAGATCGCCCAGCGGCAAAAACTGATAGCTCAGCGTCACGTCGCCGCGGGTGAAACGCTCGGCATTTGCTGCGCGGCGGCCCTGCACAACCATGTCGAACCGCGACAGTTCGATGATCATTTCCCGCTGTCCTTCGACGTTCAGGACATAGCGCACGGCCAGATGCCAGTTGCGGCTGCCAGCGCGGATCGATGCGATCATTTCATCCAGTGCCCGAGGCACCAAGCCGCCAGGCGCATCCTGCAAAGCGGCCCTCCGAACCTCCAATGCTGCCGCGACCTTCGCCAGATCGGCGCCGTTCACATCGGACAGTTGCGCAACCAGCAGCACAAAGGCGCGAACCATATCGGCATGGTCATATTCGGTCGGGCTTTTTGCGGTCGGACCTGGCGTGCCACCCAAATGGGCTTTCATTGTGGGATTGCGCAGCGTTCCATGCAGCCACGCGGCGTCCCGGTTCAAGTGTGGTGCGATTTGATCGGCGATGTCAGCAAGACGCATTGGCGGGAGCTCCTTTTTCATGCTTATCGCATCTTGCAGTGCCAGCTGCAAGAAAAATGTTGCAGCGGGCACTGCAAGATGCGATAAGGGCATTATGCGAAGCTGTGGGGGCTTCAATCGTGGGGCATGATGGTGTGGGGCGGTTTCGATCGCCCCACGCACCACAAGAAAGGCGCGGGCGGGTTATCCTCCCCCAAACGCGCGGCAGATTAGCGTTTGGTTGGCGCGGGATTTGCGGGGGCGGCGTGTGGCTTACGGTGAGCGCGCCGCCCTTATTCATTCAGCACATAGGAAAACCATGCAGACACTCGAAAAGGGCGCGATGATCGATGAGCGGTTCCGGGCGCGGTTCCCGGATCGGCGGGCGTGGCTGCGCCCGGCTACAGGCGGTGAGCGCCGCCTGTGGGCATCTCATGCTTCCCGCGGTTGGCACCTCTGCGTCGTCGTCGTTCGGGATGACGGCGATTATCGGAAGGTCCCGTTCCTCTCCAGGTCGCGCGACCTGGCAGATGCGACCGAAACGGCGGTGCTTGAAACTGCGACGGCTGCAATTCAGGCCATTAACGCGGGCGCAATAGCCCGGATCGTCCCGAAAAGGTTTGGTCGGGCGTAACTTTCACTTTTCAAGTGCGATCTCACGCGAAAAGTGTAAGTGTATGTAACTGCTAAATAATTATTGCCAATGCGCGTTTCTGTCGCCATGCTGATTCCCATGGTGCAACATGAGGGAATCAGCAAATGAAACTTACCGGGGAAGGCGCAGCCGTCGAGGCTATGCGCGCGGCGGCGACCGAACACAGCATTGAAATTCCGGCTTTGGTGGCCCGCATTACAGAAGCGGCGCTGGTCGATGATTATCAATTCCTGGCCACCATCGCGTATCTGGCAGCGGATGCCTTCGCAGAGCTGAACGGGCGATAAGCGATCACCGCGCCATCCAAGCAGATTTAATCACGCGCGGCGGTGCTTTCGGCGCTGCCGCGCTTGCTAGTTCCGCCTGCCGCAGATCCAGACGCTGGCCGATTAGCTGCCGCACCGCAAGCGCGTAAACTGAGGCATCCAGCGTTTCGGCCCGCTTGCCTTTGATCCTCTCAAACCGGGCTTCAGGCTTGCCGCGCACATAGCGCACGATGCGGCGTTCTGATGCGAACTGTTCAAAGAAGATCGGCGGCAGGGCTTCGGAAAAGCGGATGCCCTGCGACCGGCTGACGCGCGCGAACAACTGCGATTTCGCAGCATCGACACCGACAAGCCAAAGATGCTGATTGCCCGACTTCTGAATCAGCCCGCGACTGAAGCCCGGCACGCCCTTGATCGGGACGACGCGACGCCCGAAACGCGACCGGCAAAAGCCCATGACATGCTCAAGGTGCCCACCGTCGCCAGAGTCCACCGCGCAGGCGTCAATCTTGATCGTGCCGCCGTTGGGATGCTTCCAAGTCTCGCGCAGCACCGAGTCCAGATCCTGCCAAACCTGTTCCCCGTCGATCGGCCCCCAGATCACGCGATGATCGAGGACCAGCCAATCGGTTTCGCCGTGGCCCATGATAACCAGCTCAAGCCGGTCGTCCTGGCAATCCACTCCGCAGGTCAGCCAAAGAACCTCGGGCGGCAACTGGTCGAGGCTGAAGGGTTCGCGGCGTCGGAACAGCTCATGCTCATCGAAGTCTTCGCCCTCTGTCTTCCAAGGCTGGCCAAGGATCGTGTTGACGAATGGCTGCAGCGTCTCGGGGCTGCGCTTGGCTTGCAGGAACTCGGCTGCCAGCTTGCCCCAGCGCGCGTTGTGATGTGGGCTGAAAAGGCAGTTGATTCGGAATCCGGCGTGGCCCTTCACCTCGGGCGCTGTGGCTCGCCAGCGGCCTTGTGCGACCATTGCGGGCTTGTGGCGTTCCTCAATGACGCAACCGCAGCCGGGACAGGTCCAAGCCGCTTGGTCGGGCTGACCTTCTGGCCACGTGATTTGTGCCCATTCGATTTCATGGAAGCCGCCGCATTCGGGGCATAACACCTCGTAGATGCGTTGGTCGCTTTCGCCATAAAGGCGGGTAATCGGCCCAAAGTCGAAAATGGGAGTCGAGCCCGCCAAGATCTTGCGGTCGCGGAAGGTGAGCGTTCGCATTTCGGCCAGCTTGATCGGGTCGCCTTCCTGTGTGACCTCGTATCCGTCGATTTCATCCATCGCCAGAAAACGAGTCGTGTGCCGCCTCAGATTGCGCGGTGATTTGGCCGCAAGAAATTTGAGGCTGCCGCCCGGAAAGCGGCGCGCAAGCATCGTGCTGCGGCCGGATTCGTCGGCATCGTCGGACAGCAGCCCGCGCAGGCTGGGCGATGCCTCAAACAGCGACTCCAGTTCGACGCTGTAATCCCGCGCATCGTCGGCAGTTGGTTGCAGGGCAATGATGGGCGCCGGGGCGTTAGCGACAAAATGCGCCAGCGTTGCGCTGAGCCATTGCGTGTAACCGATCCTCGCACCCTTTTGGATTGTGATGCGTTCAATTTCGGGATCTTCGATGGCCTCGCACCAGCCGCGCTGGAAAGGCCAAAGCTGCATCTTGCCCGGAAGTGCTGACGCGCTGGCCGGGATCACGACGCTGGATTCGATCCAGTCAGCCAGCGGGACGTTGGGCGGCGGCAGCAGCGCCCGCAGCGCCTCGGCGCGGATAGCTTCAACCTGCATGGCCCAGCCCCTCCAGCGCGCGGAGGATTTCGTTGTCGATCGTGGCGACATCGGTCGCGGTCAGGTGCGGCAGCCCTGCACCGCAACGGGACGGCACCGCCAGCAGGGCATTGCGCAGGTCGCGCAGGATGCTGGCCCACTCGCGGGTGACGGCTGCGGCTTCGACCAGTTCCCCACGCTCGCGTTGAACTCTGGCTTCCTCTTTATCGGCCTGTGCGCGGGTGAGGCGCAGCTTTTCTGCTTTTAGCGCGTCGGGGTCCGCACCGGCTGCTGGATTGCCTGCCCGTCCCGCCGCTTCCCGCATCCTCGCGGTATAGGAAAGCACAGAGGCCCGCACATCGAACCGGCCCCGCCCAGATTTCACAAGCGCGCCGTCACGGGCCAAGGTCCGCGTGCGGCTGGCTGTGATACCAAGGAAGCTGGACAGCTCGGCCTCGGTCATCTCTGCCGGGATAACCTGCAGGACGTTTTGCGGTGCTGCGGGTTCATTTAGATCGAGAATCCAGCTCTCATCGTCGATTTGATTCAGATGCATCTTTCGGACACCCTAGTTGAAAAAATTCTGCACAGCGTTTTGCATCGAGGTCCATGTCCCCCGCGGTGCCACCCGGCAGGGAAGGACCCTTGAGGACGTATGAGAATGCATTGGTCCGATTGCCCAGATGCTTGCGGGTGATGCGGGTTAACCGGGTTAATCACCGCGCCCTTATCGACTCCTATAGAGTCAGAATGAGGAACTGATTTGCCTGCGCGTATAGGAGCCCATAATGCCAGCCGATTAACCCGGTTAACCCATGCCATGCTCAGGTTGCCTCACCAACTTCTGGGCATTCGTCGAAACCATCACGCAACGCGATGCCGTAGAAGGTTGGCCAGTTCTTGGCACCGGGCCGACGCACATGCCCACGCTCAACCATGGCTTCGCTGAACGTATTCTTAGCCATTGGCTTGCTGCGTTCCTGATCGCACCACGTCAGGTAACGCTGATACAGATCCTTAACCGTGACCTTGCAGCCCAGATCCTGCGTGATCTCATCCGCGACAAAATCGGCAAGCACGTCCTCGGCGGCCAGATAGGCGGTTGAGGCGGCTTCCACGGCAGCAGGGATGCCCAAGCCCTCCCTATGCCACGCAACGGCGCCGTCGATCATCCAGCGCAGGATTGCACCCGCCTCTTCTTTCAGGCGATCAGGTAGCCCGCGATCTTCCCGGCCCACGAATGACGCGGTGAAGGGCACCAGCGTCATGCGGGCTTTCATGGCAACGTCAGTCGTGCGGATGCGCGGCTTGGTGTTGCCGTCAATGATAAGCGTGAACTTCGGTGTGAACTCGAAAGAGTCCTGGCGCATCAGGTTTGCGGTGATCGTGTCGCCGCCTGTCAGTTGCTTGATGAGCGACTCGTTCCACGTCTGCCCCACGGGTAGCTCAGCGCCGCGAACAAGCCGCGCACCGCGCAGGCGGGCGATCGGGCTGGCGTGCTGCGTCCCGCGCGTCTCAAGCAGGGCCGAAGTGGGCACGCCTTTGGCATAATCGCCCATGATGTCCTGCAAGGTGTTCAGCAGTGTCCCCTTGCCGTTTCGCCCGCTGCCGTGGAACAGGAAAAGGCGGTGTTCCCGCGTGCTGCCGGTCAGAGCATAGCCTGCCAGTCGTTGGATAAAGCGCGGCATGTCAGGATCGTTCGGGAAGACTTCGGAAAGGAATTGCAGCCAAGCCGTTGGGGCTTCGCCTTGGGCGGCAGGCGCAACGCTGGTGTTTTTGGTGATGTAATTGCGACGATCGGCGGGCCGCAACTCACCTGTGCGCAAATCCACCGTGCCGCCCGGCGTGCCCAGCAGCATATCGTCTGCGTCCCAGTTCTCGGGGCGGCTCAAGGAACAATGGTTAGACCGCGCCAGCCGTTCCACTGCCGCAATGAACGGATCTTGCCGCATTGCCTTGGCCTTGGCCCGCGTGGCGGTGATCAGTTCCTTGGTCGCCTCATCATCCAGCCGTCGCGCCTTGGCGCTGGCTTCGGCCCACCGCATCAGCGCCGTTGCCTTGGCCCGCACATAGTCCCGCACGATCGACATGGGACGCATACCCGGCGAAGCCTGCCAGCGCGTGCCCTCCCAAAGCAGCCAGCCGCCCAGTTCCCCGACATAGCGGGCATTTGCGTCGAAGCCGTCGCGGCCCAGATCCAGTGCAAGCTGATCGTGCGACAGGTCGGGAATCTCATCGACTGCAAAATCTGTAACAATCGCGCCGGGCAGGTCGTCAAAATCGGCCAGATCGACAGCAGGTAGATCACGGGCGCGTTCCCATGCGCGGCGCAATTGCCGATCGTCCTTGGCCCATTCGGTAAGGGCCGCATCTGAATGACAGGCGGCAGCGAATTGTTCAAAGGACTCGCCCGCACGCTTGCACTGGCCCGCCAGCCGGAAGGCCCGCCCGCTGCGGGACTCGTCCTTGGCTGCTATGACGGGTGACGGCGCATCGCCTTTGAACCGTGGCCCGGCGTTTTGGATCAGCCATTCCAGCGCCGCGCGATCAACCAGCCGCATATCGGCAGGCGAAGCGGGCAGCCCTTGCCCCGTGAAGGCAAAGTAACGGTTGCCCAGATGCAAGGCGATTTCATGGTGACTGCCACGCGACCAGCTTTTGCCGTGCTGCGTTCCCATGATAGCGCGGGCGGCTTCCAAATCATCGGGCGCATATCGAAAATACACCTTAACACCCGTTCCGCTGGGGCTGATTTCGGCATAGCTGGCAAAGCGGTCGATGACCTCGGCGGCCCACGGTGCAAGGCCGTTCAGGTCATCATAGCACGAATCCAGATCCACGCCGCCGATGCCGTCGCCCAGCATCAGGCCTACGCCGCCGCGCTGCCCTTCCGACAGCAAGGCCGATGCCAGCACCTCCGCACGCCCCTTGGGCATCCAAGTTGCCGGATCATTTGCCCGTGCCATACGCTGCGGGCCGCAATAAGGCACTTTGACGGGTTTGCCGTTGCGCTGATCTTCGCGCCACGCCACCCAGCGCGGGCTAGCGGCCATTGCATCCCAGCCTTGCCCGATCGCATCCAATGCGCTATCTTTGAGAAGGTTGCTTTTCTCGGCCACCGCAGTTTCAACGCCGTTCCGGGTTCCAGCCGGGGCGGCGTTTTCTGTTGGGCTATCCGAAAGCAGGTCGGACAGGTCGAAATGGTCGTTTAGGTTGATGCCTTCCATGGCAGTTCCTCTGGTTGAGGCCCTGCAAGCGGGTTGCCAATCGCAGAATAAACCTAAGCAATACAACGGGGAGTTTTGGGGTTGTTTGACAGTCTAAGCGAATGATTAAATTCATTTCTGACACTCCCACCCTCTCCGCCACTTGGTGGCAGAAATCATCCGAAAATTCATGCGTTTCGATCGAGCCGACCGATATGCGGGCTGGATCGCGCAAGCTGCATTGCGGTGATGGGGCAGGCATGCCGCCGAGCCCATGCCGCAGCACGGCATTCCAGATTTCATTTGAAGTTCGTCCGCCAACATCACGGATCAGGCCCACGCGTCACGACAGCCCTGTATGAAGGATCGAGACCGGGGATGCCGGTTCATTTTATCCATCACGTCGTCTTTGGGAGGATTTGGTGGAGCCAAGGGGAGTCGAACCCCTGACCTCTTGAATGCCATTCAAGCGCTCTACCAACTGAGCTATGGCCCCACCGGAGGTCCAGATGACGTTTCCGCCGTCTGCGTAGGGCGTCGTATAGGGGTGGGTGAAAATGGGCGCAAGCGGAAAAATCACTTCGGATGAAGAAAACATGAAAATTGCCATTTCCCCCATGTTTCCAGACAGATGCGGAAACAGCTCCGAAACGGCACGGTGATATCCCGCCCGAGAGGGGGACGGAATGCGTTTCCCGAGCGCCCGCCCCGGCACCTCTATAGACGCGCCACCGGGCCGGGCCGGCAAATCCCCTTGGTTCTTGCTATGGACCGCGAAATCCCATAGCTAGCGCGCTGAAACGCGACGGCCATAGGCCGGGGATCCGGCATGGCCGGGCGCCTCGACAAGAAGCCGTCCCATGCTTGGATGAAGGAACGCACATGCAGGTCAAGGAAACCCAGAACGAAGGGCTGAAGCGCAGCTACCAATTCACCCTGCCGGCGGCCGATCTGGCCGCTCAGGTTGAAACGAAGCTGAAAGAGGCTCAGCCCGAAATCGAGATGAAGGGCTTCCGTAAGGGCAAGGTCCCGATGGCGATGCTGAAAAAGCAGTTCGGCCCGCGCGTCATGGGCGATGCCATGCAAGAAGCGATCGACTCGGCCCTGCGCGATCATATGGAGAAATCCGGCGACCGCCCTGCCCTGCAGCCCAAGGTCGAAATGGTCGGCGGCGAATCCTGGAAAGAGGGCGACGATCTTGTGGTCGACGTCACCTATGAGGCCCTGCCCGCCATCCCCGAACCCGATCTGTCGGGCGTCGAGCTGGAGCGTCTGGTCGTCGAGCCGAGCGAAGAGCAGGTGACCGAGGCGCTGGAGAATCTGGCCAAGAACGCGCAATCCTTCGAGGATCGCAAGAAAGGCACCAAGTCCAAGGACGGTGATCAGCTGGTGATCGACTTCAAGGGCTCGGTCGATGGCGAGCTGTTCGAAGGCGGCAGCGCCGAGGACTATCCGCTGGTTCTGGGCTCGAACAGCTTCATCCCCGGCTTCGAGGCGCAGCTGGTCGGCGCCAAGGCTGGCGATGAGGTCAAGATCGAGGTGAAATTCCCCGAAGACTATGGCCACCCCGGTCTGGCGGGCAAGGATGCCGTCTTTGAAACCACGGTCAAAGCCGTGAAAGCGCCGAAACCGGCCGAGCTGGACGATGAGCTGGCCAAGAAATTCGGCGCCGACAGCCTGGACGCGCTGAAAGCGCAGATCCGCGAGCGGCTGCGGGCCGAATACGAAGGCGCCTCGCGTCAAGTGCTGAAACGCGCCCTGCTGGACAAGCTGGATGATCTGGTGAAATTCGAGCTGCCCGAATCGCTGGTCGAGGCCGAAGCCGACCAGATCGCGCACCAGCTCTATCACGAAGAGCACCCGGACGATCACGGCCATAACCATGGCGAGATCGAGCCCACGGACGAGCATAAGAAACTGGCCGAGCGCCGCGTGCGTCTGGGGCTGCTGCTGGCCGAGATCGGCCAGAAGGCCGAGATCACCGTCTCGGATCAGGAGATGACCCAAGCCGTGCTGCGTCAGGCCCGCCAATATCCGGGTCAGGAACGCGCCTTCTTCGAGTTCATCCAGCAGAACCCGCAAGCCCAGCAGCAGCTGCGCGCGCCGATCTTCGAAGACAAGGTCGTCGACCACATCGTGGAAGGCGCCAAGGTCTCGGACAAGACCGTGTCCAAGGAAGATCTGGAAAAGGCCATCGAGGCGCTGGACAACGTCTGATCCGGCCTCGCCCCGAACCTATCAGGGCCGCTCCTTCGGGGGCGGCCTTTTTGATTTCAGGCATAAATCAGAAGATGTTCCCCTGATCCACTTTACACGCCTAACGCGAAATACTCCAATATGACGGCATGGAAATGCGCAGAATCAACCTGGAGTTAAGAATTGACGATCAAGGCACCATTCTTCCTGTTCTCGGCCGCCGTCCTGCTAGGCGCCTGCTCCATGGATCCCAAGAATTATGAAACCACCCCGGTCAAGATCAGCAGCCCCGCCGGCCCGGTGACCTGTCAGCTTTATACGAAGAAGCTGGTCGTCTGGGACCGCGCAATCGACCGCCCTGCCAAGATGAGCGTGGCCGAGGCCGATTCCCTGTGCAAGGCCGAGGGGCAGAAGGAAAAGAACGTAAAATGACGGGTGGCGCCTGCGAAACCAGTTCGCAGGCGCCAGACCATCCGGCCTACAGCGCCGCGTCAAAGGCCGGCAGCAGCCGGTCCAGCGTGCCCTGCACATCCTTCAGCTTGTCGAGCCCGAAAAGCCCGATGCGGAAGCTGCGGAACCCCTCGCCCTCGCCGACCAGCAAGGGCACGCCGGCAGCGATCTGATAACCTTGCGCCACAAATTTCTTGCCGTTCTGCACCTCGGGATCGTCGGTATAGCAGACGACGACGCCCGGGGCGGCAAAGCCCTCGGCCGCGACCGAGCGCAGCCCGCGCCGCGCCAGATCTGCCCGCACTGCCTCGCCCAGTGCCCATTGCGCCGCCTTGGCCTCGTCAAAGCCCAGCGCCTTGGTTTCCATCATCGCCGCATGCAGCCCGACGATGGCATCGGTGGGCATGGTGGCGTGATAGGCGTGGCCGCCGTCCTCATAGGCCTTCATGATCGCGCGCCATTTCTTGAGGTCCAGCGCGAAGCTGTTCGAGGTGGTCTCATCAAGCCGCGCCAGCGCCCGGGCCGAGAACATCACCATCCCAGCCGAGGGCGAGGCCGACCAGCCCTTTTGCGGCGCCGAGATCAGCACATCCACCCCGGTTGCCGCCATATCGACCCAGATCGCGCCCGAGGCGATGCAGTCCAGCACCATCAGCGCGCCGACCTCATGCGCAGCATCGGCCACGGCCTTGATATAGTCGTCGGGCAGGATCATCCCCGCCGCCGTCTCGACATGCGGGGCAAAGACCACATCGGGCCGCGCCTCGCGGATGCGCGCCACCACCTCATCGACCGGGGCGGGCGCGAAGGCAGCCTTGGGCTCATTCCCCGCAGGCCGCGCCATCATCACTGTGGTCTCGGCGGCAAAACCGCCGGCATCAAGGATCTGGCTCCAGCGAAAGCTGAAAAAGCCGTTCCTGACGATCAGCGCGTGGGCGTCGCGGGCGAATTGCCGCGCAACTGCCTCCATGGCGCAGGTGCCGCCACCGGGCACCAAGGCCACCGCCTCGGCCCGATAGACCGCGCGCAGATCGGCCGAGATGTCGCGCATCACCGCCTGGAATTTCTGCGACATGTGGTTAAGCGAGCGATCGGTGAACACCACCGAGAATTCCTGCAGGCCATCGGGATCGACCTCTGGGAGAAGTCCGGGCATGACACATCCTTTGCTGCTGTTTTTCGCGCCAGCCTAGCCTGCGACCGGCAGCGGGGCCAGCCCCCAAACGGCCGAGGCCCCTTGCCCGGTCCGGCGCCCGGCACTACCTTGGCGGCAAACAATCAACAGGCCAGATATGCGCATCGGCATTCTCAAATGCGGTCAGTCTCCCGAAACTCTTCGCGGCGAACTGGGCGATTACGACATCATGTTCGAAACCCTGCTGGCCGGGCGCGGTTTCGACTTTGCCAGCTATCATGTCGAGGCGATGGAGTTTCCCGCCTCGGTGCATGAGGCCGAGGGCTGGCTGCTGACCGGCTCGCGCCATGGCGTCTATGAAGATCACGCCTTCATCCCGCCGCTCGAGGAGTTCATCCGCCGCGCCTACGGCGAACATGTGCCGCTGGTCGGCATCTGCTTCGGCCATCAGATCATCGCGCAGGCCCTGGGTGGCAAGGTCGAGAAATATGCCGGCGGCTGGGCCATCGGCGCGCAGGATTATGATTTCGAGGGCCAGCCGGTGACGCTGAACGCCTGGCATCAGGATCAGGTGGTGGAACGGCCGCAAGGCGCGCGGCCGATCGCCGCGAACGGGTTTTGCGAGAATGCGGCGCTGGTCTATGACGATGACCGTGCGCTGACTGTGCAGGGCCATCCGGAATTTGGCGATGCGATGATCGCCGGCCTGATCGACCACCGCAGCAGCAGCATCCCGGCCGAGCTGGTCACCCGCGCGCAGGCCCGCATGTCGGGCTCTGGCCCCTCATCCCTGCTGGCCGACCGGATCGAACGCTTTCTGAAGGCGCCGCGCGCCGCGGCGCGAGGTGCAGCATGAGAGCGCATTGGATCGACGAAACCCCGCGCGCGACGCGGGACTATGTCTCGGGCCGCCGGCTGGACGAAATCGAATGCATCGTCGCCGACATCGCCGGCGTCGCGCGCGGCAAGGCCATGCCCGCGTCGAAGTTCGACCATCAGGAACGGTTCTACCTGCCGAACTCGATCTTTTTGCAGACCATCACCGGGGATTGGGCCGATAACCCGAACGGCGCCTTTACCGAACCGGACATGATCCTGACCCCGGATTTTTCGACCGCGACCGCGGCACCATGGACCGCCGACGTGACCTTGCAGGTCATCCATGACGTTTGCGACCAGTCCGGCAACCCGGTGCCCATTGCACCGCGCAACGTGCTGAAACGTGTGGTCGAGCTTTACCGGCAAAAGGGCTGGCAGCCCATCGTCGCGCCGGAGATGGAATTCTTTCTGACCGCGCGCAATATCGACCCGAACCAGCCGATCATGCCGCCGATGGGCCGCACCGGGCGGCGGGCGGCGGCGAAACAGGCCTATTCCATGTCGGCGGTGGATGAATACGGCAAGGTCATCGACGACATCTATGATTTCGCCGAGGCGCAGGGCTTCGAGATCGACGGCATCCTGCAAGAGGGCGGCGCCGGTCAGGTCGAGATCAACCTGAACCATGGCGATCCGGTGCATCTGGCCGACCAGATCTTTTTCTTCAAGCGGCTGATCCGCGAGGCGGCGTTGCGCCACGACTGTTTCGCAACCTTCATGGCCAAGCCGATCGAGGGCGAACCGGGCAGCGCCATGCATATCCACCATTCGGTGGTGGGCATCGAGTCGGGCAGCAATATCTTTTCCGACACGCAGGGCCGCGAGACGCCGGAATTCCTGCATTTCATCGCCGGGATGCAAAAGCACCTGCCGGCGGCGGTGGCGCTGCTGGCGCCCTATGTGAACAGCTATCGCCGTTATGTCCCTGATTTCGCGGCACCGATCAATCTGGAGTGGGGCCGCGACAACCGCACCACCGGTCTGCGGGTGCCGATCTCTGGCCCCGAGGCGCGGCGGCTGGAGAACCGGCTGGCGGGAATGGATTGCAACCCCTATCTGGGGCTCGCGGCCAGTCTCGCCTGCGGCTACCTTGGCCTTTGCGAGCAGGAAAATCCGCGCGCGGAATGTCTGGGGGATGCCTATATGTCCGAGGATGAGCTGCCCTATAATCTGGGCGACGCGCTGGACCTGATGGACGACAGCGCGCCGATGCGCGAGGTGCTGGGCGCCGAGTTCTTTGCCGTCTATCAGGCGGTCAAGCGCAATGAATACAAGGAGTTCCTGCAGGTCATCAGCCCGTGGGAGCGCGAGCACCTGCTGTTGAACGTGTGAGCTCCGGCGCCCCTGACCACGCTTGGCCGGGTATTTGGAAAATGGTGAAGGATGGACCTGCTGTTCTGCAATGACCGGCTTGGGGAATATCCGCCCAGCCTCTATGCCCAGACGCGCGCGGCCTTGGCAGATTTCGCCCCCTTGCGGGGCGAGGTGCGGGCGGATGTCTGCGTGGTCGGCGGCGGCTATACCGGCCTGTCGGCGGCGCTGCATCTGGCTGAGGCGGGGCGTCGGGTCGTGCTGCTGGAAGCGCATCGCGTCGGCTTTGGCGCCTCGGGGCGCAATGGCGGGCAGCTGGGCTCGGGCCAGCGGCTGGAGGTGGACGAGCTGGAGCGGATGGCGGGCCGCGAGGCGGCGCATCATCTGTGGGACATGGCCGAGGCAGCCAAGGCCCTGACCCGTGCGCTGGCCGCGCGTGCGGGCGTTCCGGTGGCGGACGGGATCGCCCATGCCTTTCGCAAGCCAAGCGAGTTCGATCATGCGCGGGCCATGATCGAGAGGCTGGCCCGCGATTACGGCTATCACGCCATCGAGGCGCTGGACCGCGATGGGTTTCGCGCCCTCGTCCCTTCGGAGGCCTATGTCGCGGGCGAGCTGGACATGGGCGCGGGCCATCTGCATCCGCTGAATCTGGCCATCGGCATGGCGCGGCTGGCCGATGCGGCGGGGGCGGTGATCCATGAACGCAGCGCGGTCACCGGCATCCGGCATGGCGATGTCACCGGCCAGACGCGAGTGACGACGGCCGGCGGCACCGTCCTTTGTGATCACCTGATCCTTGCCTGCAACGGCTATCTGGGCGATCTGGAGCCGAAGGTCGCGGCCCGGGTCATGCCAATCAACAATTTCATCGTCGCGACCGAGCCCTTGGGCGCGCGCGCGCGTGAAGTGCTGGCCCGCGACATCGGCGTGCATGACACGAAGTTCGTGGTGAACTACTGGCGGCTGGATCCTGAGGGCCGGCTGATCTTTGGCGGCGGCGAGAATGTCAGCTATCGCTTTCCGGCCGATATCTTTGCCAAGGTGCGCAAGCCCTTGTTGCAGATCTATCCGGGGCTGGCGGATGTGAAGCTGACCCATGCCTGGGGCGGCACGCTGGCGATCACCATGAACCGGATGCCGTGCTTCATCCGGCCGGCGCCGAATTGCCTGTCGGCCAGCGGCTATTCCGGCCATGGCTTGGCGCTGGCCACGCTGGCCGGAAAGCTGATGGCGCAGGCGGTGGCGGGTCAGTCCGAGGGCTTTGACACCATGGCCGCCCTGCCGCAGCCGCCGTTTCCCGGCGGCGCGGCACTGCGCTGGCCGCTGCTGGTCGCCGGCATGAGTTGGTATGCCTTGCGCGACCGGCTGGGGGTCTAGCAGCTATTCCACATGCGCCAACGGGTCGCGGATGCGCGAGACCTGCGCCACGTCCTGTTCGGCATCCAGCGCCGTCAGCAGCGCGTGCAGATGCTCACGGTCGCGCAGCTCGACCTCGATGCGCAACCGGTAGAAATCCGGCTTGCGGTCGAGGAATTCCAGATCCGAGATATTGGCCCCCTGCCCGCCGATCAGCGAACAGATCCGCCCCAGCACCCCAGCATCGTTGCGGATGGTCAGCGACAGTTCGGTCGAATAGGCGGCGGGGTGCTGGCCCTCGCGCCAATGCAGGTCGACCCAACGGTCGGGGCTGTCCTCGAACTCGGCCAGAACCGGGCAGTCGATGGCATGGATCACCACGCCCTTGCCGCGATAGGTGATGCCGACGATGCGTTCGCCCGGCAGCGGGTTGCAGCACGGCGCGCGGGTGAATTCCTGATCCGCCTCGAGCCCCGCCACGCCGCGCTTGGCGTCGATCTCGGAGCGTTTGGCGGCAAGTTCGGGATACAGCGCCGACAGCACCTCATGCGCCGAGATCTCGGCGCTGCCGATGCGGGCCAGCAATTCGTCGGTATCGGGCAGTGCCATGGTCTTGGCCGCCGTGCGCAGGGCCTTGTCGCTGACCTTGCGGCCGACATGCTCAAAGGCCACGCGGGCCAGCTCCGAGCCCAGCTTGATGAAGCGGGTCCGGTCCTCTTGCCGCAGGCTGCGCCGGATCGCGGCCTTTGCCCGGCCCGTCACCACGATATCCAGCCAGGTCGGCTGCGGCCGCTGCCCCGAGGCCGAGATGATGTCCACGGATTGCCCGTTCTTCAGCCGGGTCCACAGCGGCACCCGGATGCCGTCCACCTTTGCGCCGACGCAGGAATTGCCCAGCCGGGTGTGGATCGCATAGGCGAAATCGATCGGCGTCGCGCCTTTCGGCAACGGGATCACATCGCCCTTGGGCGAGAAGCAGAACACCTGGTCCGAATACATCTCGAGCTTCACATGCTCGAGGAATTCGTCGTGATCCTCTTCGCCGAAGCGTTCGGTCAGGCTCGCGATCCATTCGCCCGGATCGACGGCAAAGGGGTTCTCGGTCCGCGCACCGTCGCGATAGGCCCAATGCGCGGCCACGCCGGATTCGGCGACCTCATGCATCTGGCGGGTGCGGATCTGCACCTCGACCCGCTTGCCGTCGCGGCCCGAAACCGTGGTGTGGATCGAGCGGTAGCCGTTGGCCTTGGGCTGGCTGATGTAATCCTTGAACCGGCCCGGCACGGCGCGCCAGCGGTGATGGATCACGCCCAGCGTGCGATAGCAGTCGGCCTCGGTCCGGGTGATGATGCGGAACCCGTAGATGTCCGAAAGCCGCGAGAAGGACAGCTGTTTTTCCTGCATCTTGCGCCAGATGCTGAACGGCTTTTTCGCGCGGCCATAGACGTCGGCCTCAATGCCCTCGCGCTCCAGCTCGGCGCGGATATCGGCGGTGATCTTGGGGATCACATCGCCGGATTCGCGTTGCAGGCTGACAAAACGGCGGATGATCGAGTTGCGCGCCTCGGGATTGATGACCTTGAAGGCCAAATCCTCAAGCTCTTCGCGCATCCATTGCATGCCCATGCGCCCTGCCAGCGGCGCATAGATATCCATGGTCTCGCGCGCCTTTTGCAGCTGCTTTTCCGGCCGCATCGACTTGATCGTGCGCATGTTGTGCAGCCGGTCGGCCAGCTTGACCAGAATGACGCGCAGGTCGCGCGACATGGCCATGAACAGCTTGCGGAAGTTCTCGGCCTGCTTGGAATGCGCGCCGGACAACTGCAGATTGGTCAGCTTGGTGACGCCATCGACCAGATCGGCCACCTCGCGTCCGAACATCTGCGACACCTCGGCCCAGGTCGAGCGGGTGTCCTCGATCGTGTCGTGCAGCAGCGCGGTGATGATCGTGGCATCGTCCAGCCGCATCTCGGTCAGGATGGCGGCGACAGCGACGGGGTGGGTGAAATAGGGCTCACCCGAATGGCGGAACTGCCCTTCATGCATGCGACGCCCATATTCATAGGCGTCGCGGATCAGGTCGGCATTGGTACGCGGATTGTAGTTTCGAACCAGCGCGAGGAGGTCTTCGACGTCGATCATTTGTTGTCGAAAACCTCGATCAGTCTCAGCCGCGGCTGTTCGCTTCCAGCATCATGCGCAGCATGCGCTCTTCGGATTCCTCGTCCACCGGCTTCGGCCGGTCGATTTCGGCACCCAGCAGCAGCGCCATCGCATCCTCTTCGGGCTCGTCGACCTCAATCTGGGTCTGGGTCGCCTCGATCATGCGCTCGCGCAGCTCGTCCACGGGCTGGGTTTCGTCAGCGATCTCGCGCAGCGAGACCACCGGATTTTTATCATTGTCGCGGTCGACGGTCAGCGGGCTACCAGCAGCGATTTCGCGCGCGCGATGGGCAGCAAGCATCACCAGATCGAAACGGTTCGGAACCTTGTCGACGCAATCTTCGACTGTTACGCGGGCCATCGGTCACCTGTGGCTTGGAATCGGGTTTCGCTTGGAATCGGCAAGCAGGGCGAAGCCGGATACTTCGGCCCTCGCCTTGCGAATGTCAAGCGTTCAGCGTGGTCATATCCTGCAAAGCCTGCGCTGGCAAGGCCGCCAGCATCTGCGCCACGCTCAGCCCCAGCCGCGGATGCCGCCAGCCGGGCGCGATCTCGGCCAAAGGCGCCAGCACGAAGCCGCGATCCTGCATGCGCGGATGCGGCAGCACCAGCCGGTCGGGCGCGATCCGTTGCTGCTCGTCCGGCGACAGCGCGCGCCAGGCATCCTGAAACCCGGCATCGGGCAGCACCGCATCGCCCCATGCGATCAGGTCCAGATCGATCCCCCGCGCCTGCCAGCGCCCGCCGTCACGCAACCGGCCCAAGGTTGCCTCGATCCGGTGCAGGATCGCCAGCACCGCTTCGGCGGAATGGCGGGTGGTCAGTGCCACCGCCGCATTCACGTAATCGGGCCCGCTGCCCAAGGGCCAGGCAGGGCTGCGCCAGAATCGGCTGACTGCGCGCAGCTCGAACCCCGATTCGGCCGCCAATTGCCCGATTGCCCGGCGCAGGGTAGTCTCGGGCCGACCTGACGAACTAGGTAGGTTTCCGCCGAGGGCAACCAAGGCTAACGTCTCGTCAAGTAATGAGTTCTCATTCATATCGAGGGTATCGTGTTTTACAAGGACGACCGGCTGGCATTGTTCATTGACGGGTCGAATCTCTACGCAGCCGCAAAGTCGTTGGGGTTTGACATTGATTACAAGTTGCTGCGGCAAGAGTTCGAGCGCCGCGGCAAGCTGATCCGCGCCTATTACTACACCGCGCTGCTGGAAAACGAGGATTATTCGCCGATCCGGCCGCTGGTCGACTGGCTGCATTACAATGGCTATTCGATGGTGACCAAGCCGGCGCGCGAATACACCGACAGCATGGGCCGCCGAAAGGTCAAGGGCAACATGGATGTCGAGCTGGTGGTGAACGCCCTGGAGCTGGCGCCACGTCTGGATCACGCGGTGCTGTTCTCGGGCGACGGCGATTTCCGGCCGCTGGTCGAATCGCTGCAACGTCAGGGGGTGCGGGTCTCGGTGGTCTCGACCATGCGCAGCCAGCCGCCGATGATCGCCGACGAATTGCGCCGTCAGGCCGACAATTTCATCGAGCTGGACGCGCTGCGCGACATCATTGGCCGCCCCCCGCGCGAACCGGCGCCGCAGCAGCAATCCGAGACCTGAAGGCCCGCGTTGGACAAGCCTTGCGGCAGCCCCTAAACCGGTCAAGCCGCCGGCTGCATAGGACCATGCGCATGCCCCTGACCCCGATCTTCAGTCCGGGTTTCGCGCCCCGCCATTCCACGGCGGTCATCGTCGCCTGCGACGCCAATTACCTGCCCTATGCGGCAACGCCGGCGCTGGCCATGGCCGCCGCCGGCCATGCCCATGACGTGCTGATCGGTGGCCCCGAGCCGGTCGCCCTGCCCCCGGTCCTGACAGCCGCCGGGATCGGCCATGTCGCGGCGCGCGACGACGCGCTGCTTGATGCGCTGCCGCTCGACGCCCGCCGCTCGCTCGCGACCTATATGGAGCTGTTCCTCGGCCATGCGCTCCTTGGCCATTACCGGCGCATCCTCGTGATCGACGCCGATATCCTCTATGAGCGCGGCGACCCCGCCCGGCTGCTCAATGCCGACATGCTGGGCCGCGCGGTGGCGGCGGTGCGCGACAACCGGCAATGGCGCACCCCCGGTCGCAAGACGCGCGAGTTCCAGAAACTGGGCGAGCCCGCGCATCCCTATTTCAACGCCGGCGTGGTGATGATCGACACCCAGGCCTTCGCCGCCCAGAACCTGCCCGCCCGCGCCGCCGATTTCGCCCGAAGCCACCTCGCCGGCCTCGGCCGAGATCAGGCGCTGATGAACGGCATCCTGAAAGGCGACTGGGCCGAGATCAGCCCGCTTTGGAACTGGCAGTTCACCACCGCCTCGGCGCATCTGACCAGCATGGCCGATCCCTGCCTGATCCATTTCATCGGCACCCGCAAACCCTGGCTCGACAGCGCGCAGGGCGTGGTGCCGATGCGGATGCGCGACGCCTTCGGCCGGGTGCTGGCCCAGCATTTCCCCGCAACCCCGCAGGTCGCGCAATCCGGCCGCCGGCACTGGCCCGAGCCCGGCGCCCTGCGCGCCGCCCTGTTCCGGCAATGGCGCGCCGCCGGACCGATGATCCGCTACCTCAACCGCTTTCCCGATCCCTACACCCTGCTCGACCCGCGCAGCTAAGCCTGGCCCCCGCATCGCCCAACCGCCGGCTTTCACCATTTCCCAAATACCCATCTTGCCAAGGGCAGGGTTCAGCGCTCGGTCAGCTTCAGCTCGATGCGGCGGTTCTGGGCCATGGCTTCGGGACTGTTGCCTTGCGCCACCGGGCGGGTATCGGCAAAGCCTGCGGGCAGCAGCCGGCTGGCCGGAAAGCCCAGATCATCGACCATATAGCGCACCACTGACAGGGCGCGGGCTTGGCTCAACTCCCAGTTGTCGCGATAGCGCCCCTGCCCGGACAAGGGCTGGCTGTCGGTATGGCCATCGACCCGGATGATCCAGTCGATCTCGGGCGGGATCTCTCCGGCGATCTGCTTGAGCGTATCGGTCACGCGGGCGATCTGCGCCTTGCCCTCGTCCGACAGCGTCGCCTCGCCCGCCGGGAACAGCACCTCCGAGGAAAAGGCGAAACGGTCGCCCACCACGCGCACACCCTCGCGCCCGGCCAAAATCTGCGACAGCCGGCCAAAGAATTCCGAGCGGTAGCGCGTCAGATCCTTGGCCTCGGATTCCGCCTTTTGCCGGGCCGCTTCCTCCAGCGCCCGGCGCTGCCGCTCTTCCTCGGCGGCCCTCACCAGCGCCACGTTCAACTGCCGGCCCAGATCCTCGACCTTCAGATCGGCGGCGGTCTTGTCGTCACTGGCGCTTTGCAGGATCGCCTTCAGGCTGCCCAGCTGGTCGTTCAGCGCCTGCACCTGCTGGTTCAACAGCGCCGTGCGCCGCTGATCCTCGGTCGAGGCCGATTGCTGCGCGCTCAGCTTCTGCTGCGCCAGCGCCAACAGCCCGGCCTGACGCTCGGCCTCGCTGGCCTGCGCCTCGGCCTTGTCGCCCAGCTCCTTCTTGGCGGCCTCGGCGGCCGCCAGCAGAGTCAGCGTGGTCTCGGCCTTCTTGCGCGCCTCTTCCAGCGCCAGCGTGATGGCCGACAATTCGGTATCGGACTTGTCCAGCCGCTCTTGCAGGGCACGGGCGGCGGCGGCATCGGCCAGACGCTGCGCCTCAACATCCGAAAGCTGCTGCCGGGTCTGGTCCAGCGCGGCGCCAGTGTCCTCGCCACGCTTGCGCAGATCGGCGACCAGCGCCTCCAGAGCATCGCGCCGGGCCGCCGCCAGCCGCGCCGCCTCGGTCTGGGCATCGACCTCGGTGCGGGCCTCGGCCACCGCCGCCTCGGCGGCCTTGGCGCGCAGGCGCTCGGCGGCCAGATCGCGGTCCAGCACCTCGGCCTCGTGCCGCGCGGTCGACAGCGACTGACTCAACAGTGCCACACGCTCGCCCAATTGCTGCAATTCGCTGTCCTTGCTGGCGACAACATTGCCCAGTTGCTTCAATTCGCTGTCCTGCGAGGTGATGCGCTCGCGCAGCACCGATTGCAGCACCATGAAAATGGTCAGCGCAAAGATCAGCACCAGAAGCAGCGTCGACATGGCATCGACAAAGCCCGGCCAGATCGTGGCCGAGAACCGCTCGCGCCCCTGCCCGTGCCGGCTAAGCCCCATGGCGCCCGCCCATACCCGTCGCGCCTGTGCTCATCGCCTCCAGCGCGCGAATGGCGCGGGTCAGCGCCGCCAGATCCTCGCGCAGCTCTGAAATCAGCCCGTCGCGGTCGCTGGCAGCCTCTTCCAGCAGCCGGCCCAGCTGCACGTCGATCGAGCGCAGGCGCATCCGCGCCTCGGGGTCGTCCTGCGGGGTGACGCGGGTTTCGGCCAGTTCGACCAGCCGGTTCTGCCCCTCGGCCAGCCGCGACAGCGCGCGGTTCAGCGCCGCCATCTGCGTCGGATCGGTCTCACCCGTCGGCCGTTCGGCCAGTTGCGCCAGCCGGTTCTGGCTGTCGGCGATGCCCGCCAAGGCCTGTCGCATGTCGCCGGGCAGATCGGAACCGGGCGCCTGCGCGACCAGCTCGGCCAGACGCTCCTGCCCCTCGGCCAGCCGGGCCAGCGCCTGTTCCAACCCCTGCGTCAGCCCCTCCAGCCCGGCATCGCGCGCGGGGGTCGCCAACTGCAGGATCCCGGCGGCCAACCGGTCATGGCCGGCACTCAGCTGTTTCAGCCCCTTCAGCAGCGCCGGATCGGCCGCAGGCGGCGCTGCCAGCCGCTCTTGCCCCTCGGCCAGCCGCTGCAACCCGTCCAGCAGCGCCGGGTCAGAGCGCCCGACGGTGCCCGCCAGCGCCTCTTGCCCCTGGGCGATGCGGTCCAGCACCGACAGCAGCCGCGATTGCGCCTCGGTCGTGGCCTCACGCTCGGCCAGCAGCTGCACGGTCAGCCGGTCACGATCCGAGCCGAGCAATTCAACCAGCCGGCTGACCTGATCGGCCAGCGCGATCGAGCGCGCATCGGCATCGGCGGCCTCTTCGTCACGCAGCAGGTCGCGGTCGGCGTAATAGGCCTGCAACCCGTCCAGCCGCGCGCCGAACCCGTCCAGAAACTCGACCAGCGCCGCTTGGTCCAGACCGCCCTCGCCGCCGGCAAAGCCGATGCGGGTAAAGCTCGACAGCCATTCTTCCAGTTCGCGGTAAAAGCGGTTCTGGCCATGGCTGGCGAACAGCTCCAGAAGCCCGACCACCAGCGAGCCGGCCAGCCCCAGAAGCGAGCTGGAGAAGGCCGTGGCCATGCCGCCCAGCTGGGTTTCCAGCCCGTGCATCAGCTTGTCAAAGACCTCGACCCCGCTTTGCCCCTGATCGGGGGCGAGGGTGCGGATGGTCTCGACAATGGCCGGCACCGTGGTCGCCAGCCCATAAAACGTGCCCAGAAGCCCCAGAAAGATCAGCAGGTTCGCCAGATAGCGCGTGATGTCGCGCGCCTCGTCGATCCGCGTCGCCACCGAATCCTGAATCGAGCGCGCCGATTCGGTCGAGATCGCCCCCAGCGCCGGTCCGCGTGCGCCCAGCATCGCGGCCAGCGGCGCCAGCAGGCGCGGCGGCACATCGGTGGCGGGCTCGCCCACCAGGGCGGGGCCGGCATGGCTGGCGGCGAAACGCTCGATCCAGCTGACGGATTTCACCAGCTGCGCCACCTGCCAGAAACAGGTCAGCACCCCCAGCGCAAAGACCAAGAGGATCGCGCCATTCAGAAGCGGGTTGGCGGCAAAGATCGGCAGGATGCGGCCATAGGCGAACCAAGCGCCGGTGCCGACCAGCGCCAGCACGATCAGCATCAGCACGACCTGCCGCACCGGCTGCGAGAAATGCGGCTCCAGAAGCGGGCGCCCCTGCCCCGGCGCGCGCCGGGCGCTTAGCCGGGCAGCACGCGCGCGCCGGCCTTCGCCGGGGTCGGTGGTCTGCGGATCGCGCCGCGCCGGGTTTTCGGGCAAGTCACTGTCGGTCTCGGGCAAGGTCAGCCCCCGTTCGCATGGATTTGGCGCGAGTGTAGAGGCCGCCTCGCCTGATGCAAGCCAATCGCGGGCATTTGCCGCGAATGGCTTAGAGCTCGCGCCCCGCCGCGTTCAGCCCCTGCACCAGCCCGACCAGCGCCGCGATATCGCCATCCTCGACGCCCATTTCGGTCAGATGCCGCGCGGTATTGAACAGGTAATCCGCATTCGGCCCCCGCCCGCCCGAGGATCGGGCGATGATCCGGGCCTGCGCCTCAAGATCCAGACCGCCGACATATTGCTCATGCGCGCGGTCGATCACATAGGCCACGGCCTCGACACGGCGGCCGTCGTCCAGAAGCAGCGGCAGCACCCGCTCGGCATAGGCATAGGTGGTCAGTTCGCGCGCACGCAGATCCGCCAGCACCTGCGGCCATTCGGCCTCGGCCACGCGCAGGGCCAGCCCGCGGCAGGCGCCCGCCGCTTCGGCATCCAGCCCCAGCACCAGCCCCGGCGCCTCGACCGTGCCGCGATAGACCACGGATTTCAGACAAAAGCGCCGCACATAGCCCTGCACGCTGGCCAGCGTCACCTCGGCCGGCGCAAAGCCGGGATCCCACATCAGCGACCCATAGGCAAAGACCCAATGTCCATCCATGCTTACCACCCCGGCCGCCCGGCCTTTTCCTGCGCCCAGACTTAGGACAGGATGGCGGGCAATCCAAGCCGGCCCTGTAGACGGAGTCCCCATGCGCCTTTTTACCGTGATCCTGCTGCCGCTGCTGATTCTTGCCGCGATTCTTGCCGGTGTCTGGCTGGGGGGCGAAACGCTGGCCGCCCGTGAACTTGCGCGGCTGTCGCAGGCCGGGCTGGGCTTCAGTGCGACCAGCATCACCCCGCTGCGCGACCCTAGCCGCATCGGCGTGCATCTGACCGGGGCCGGGCTGACCGGAACGGCGGGGCAGCTGCATCTGGCCGAGGCCGATCTGTCCGTCAAGCCGCTGTCGCCCACGGTGCTGCGGCTGGACCTGCCCGCCAGTGCCAAGGTCGATCTGGGCGCCGGCCCGCAGGATCTGGGGCTCAGCGATCCGCGCGCCAGCCTGCGGCTGCTGCCCTTGTCGGGGCTGGTGCCGGGGCGGCTGGGCGTATCGAGCGGGCCGATGACACTGGACGGCACGCCGCTGGCCGAAAAGCTGGTGCTGAACGCCCAGCTTGCGCCGCTGGGCCATGACGCGCCGCCGGCCAGCGTCTCGGCCTATGACATCAACCTGTCGCTGCAGGGCCTGTCACCGCAGGCGCTGCCCGAACTTGCCGGCGCCGCCGAGGCGCTGAACGTCTCGGGCACGCTGGCGCTGATCGGTCAGGGGCGGCTGTGGCTGGACGCGGCGCCCACGCCGATGGTGCTGGCCGGGGGTCATCTGCGGCCCAGCGGCCTGCGCATCGACGGGGCCGAGCTGCAATTCGGGCCGCTGACCGCGCGCGTCGTCGGCATGTTGCGCCCCGATGCCCAAGGCCGGGCCGAGGGCGCGCTGGCGATCTATACCGCCGATGCCGGGCCGGTGCTGGATGCGGCGGCGGGGGCCGGCATGTTGCCGGGCTCGGCGGTCAAGCTGGCCGGGACCATGCTGCGCAGCCTGTCGGCCATGCCGATGCCTGGCGAAGCCGATGGCGATGACCCGGCCAAGCCGCGCTCGATCAACTGGCCGGCCCCGACCGCCGGGCAATTGCGGCTGCCGATCCTGTTTGCCGATGGCCGCATGAGCTTTGGCCCGATCCCGCTGGGCCCGGCCCCGGCGTTTCCGGCGCCGATTGCCGGCGCACAGCCCTAGCCGCCCGGGCGCCGCCCCTTAGTCGCGCGGTGCCGGCGCCCGGCCGAAATCGGGCGCCGACGTATCCTGCCCGGCCTCGATGATGCCGCGCCGGATCGCCCGGGTGCGGGTGAAATAGTCGAACAGATGCTGGCCGTCGCCCATGCGGATCGCGCGCTGCAGCACGAACAGCTCTTCGGTGAAGCGGCCAAGGATATCCAGCACCGCATCCTTGTTCTGCAGGAACACGTCGCGCCACATCGTCGGGTCCGAGGCGGCGATGCGGGTAAAATCCCGAAAGCCGGCGGCGGAATATTCCACCACTTCGCTTTCCGTCACGCGCTTGAGGTGATCGGCCACGCCGACCATCGTATAGGCGATCAGATGCGGCGTATGGCTGGTGACGGCCAGCACCAGATCGTGATGCGCGGCCTCCATGCGCTCGGTCTTGGCACCAAAGGCCTGCACCAGCCTTTCCAGCCGCGCGATCGCCGCTTCATCGACATCACCCGCCGGCGTAAACAGCCACCAACGGTTGCGAAACAGGCTGGGAAAGCCCGAACGCGGGCCTGAATGTTCGGTCCCGGCCAGCGGATGGCCGGGGATGAAATGCACATTCTCCGGCAGATGCGGCGCCACCGCCTGCACCACCGCCTCCTTGACCGAACCGACATCGGTGACTGTGGCGCCCGGCTTCAGATGCGGGGCAATCTCGGCCGCAACCGCCGCCATCGCGCCCACCGGCACCGCCAGAACCACCAGATCCGCGCCCGCGACCGCGGCGGCAGCCGTCTCATGGACGGCATCGACCAGCCCGATCTCCAGCGCTACGGCCCGCGTCTCGGCCGAACGGGCATGGCCGACGATCTCGCGCGCCAGCCCCTTTTCGCGCATCGCCAGCGCCATCGAGCCGGCAATCAGCCCCAGCCCGATCAGCGCCACCCGCTCATAGATGACGCTCATGCCACGGCCCCGGCGCGCGTGGCCATGAACTGGCCGATGACATGCGCCACCCGCCGGCACGAAGCCTCGTCGCCCACGGTGATGCGCAGGCAATGCGGCAGGCCATAGCTTGCGACCTGACGCACGATCAGCCCCTCGGCCTTCAGCGCCTCATCGCAGGCCGTCGCCGTCGCCACATCGGCAAAGCGCGCAAGGATGAAATTCGCGGTCGAGGTATCCGAAGGCACACCCTTTTCGGCCAGCGCCTCGGCCAGCCAGACGCGCATGCGGGCATTCTCGGCCTGACAGCGCGCGACATGCTCGCGGTCGCGCACGGCGGCCTCGGCGGCCTCCAGCGCGGCGCTCGACAGGTTGAAAGGCCCCCGGATCCGGTTCAGCACGTCGATGATCTCGCGCGACCCATAGCCCCAGCCGATCCGCAGCCCGCCAAGACCGTAGATCTTGGAAAAAGTCCGCGTCATCACAACGTTCGGCAGGCGCGTGGCCAGCTCGGCACCGCCGTCATAGCCACCGACATATTCGGCATAGGCGGCATCGATGACCAGAATCGCCTGCGGCACGGCGCGGGCCAGCCGCTCCAGCTCGGGCAGGCCGATCATGGTACCGGTCGGGTTGTTGGGGTTGGCGACAAAGATCAGCCGCGTGCGCTCGGTCGCACCGGCGATCAGCGCATCGACATCGGTCACACGCTCATGCTCGGCCACCTGCACCGGCGTCGCGCCGGCGGCCTGGGCCGACACCCGATACATCAGGAAACCATGCTCGGTGAACAGCACCTCGGTCCCCGGCCCGGCATAGGCTTGACACAGGAAATGGATGACCTCGTCCGAGCCGACGCCACAGACAATCCGCTCGGGATCCAGACCATGCACCTCGCCGATGGCGGCGCGCAGGCTGGCATGATCGGTATTGGGATAGCGATGCAGCTGATGCGCCGCACGCACCACCGCTTCGCGCGCCTTGTCAGAGGGTCCGAAAGGGTTTTCGTTCGAGGACAGTTTCACCACATTCTCGACGCCGGCAACCTTGGCGGCACCGCCTTGGTAAAGCGCGATTTCCATGATCCCGGGTTGCGGGGCGATGGTCGGTTGGTTCTGCGACATGTTGGGCCTCTTGCAAGCCCAGCCGTCATAGCCCCGGCGTTGCGGCTTGGAAAGTCCCCCGCGCGCCCGCGACCACCCGCCGCAGCTTCACCATTTTCCAAATACCCATGCGACGGTGGCCATCACTCGGCGGCGCGGGCCTTTTCCAGCTGCGGCAGGAAACGGTTGGTGAAATCCTCGCGCACCAGCGGCCCGGCATGGCGATACAGGATCTTGCCCTCGCCATCGACGATAAAGGTCTCGGGCGGCGCGGTCACGCCCCAGTCGATCGCCACCCGGCCGCGCGGATCGGTGGCCACGGCGCGGAACGGATTGCCATGCTCGGCCAGAAAGGCGCTGGCATTGGCCTCGGGATCTTTCAGATCGATGCCATAGACGGGCAACTGCTTCGAAAGCTCGGTCAGGGTCGGATGCTCGGCCCGGCAGGGCGGGCACCAGCTGGCCCAGAAATTGACCAGCTTCACCCCCGGCTGGCGCAGCATCTCGTCGGTCAGCTGCGCGGTGTCCGGCAGCGTCTGCGCACCGACCGGCGGCGCCACGCGCCCGGCGATGGCCGAGGGCAGCGCCTCGGGGTCGGTGCGCATCAGCGCCCAACCGGCCATGGCGGCAAAGCCGGCGAATACCGCCACCGGCACCAGCATCATCGGCGAAATCCTAGCCACGGCCCTCGTGCTCCTCCAGTTCGCGCCGCGCACGGGCATTGGCGCGCAGGCTTTGCCCCACGATGCCCAAAAGCAGCAGCAGGCTGATGCCATAGGCGCCCAGCACGGTGCCGGCGTATTTTCCCAATTCGATCATGCGCGGTTTTCCCGGGCCAGCAGGGCAGCCAGACGGCGGCGGCGGATCTCGGTGCGGGTTCGCAGCAGCACCAGCGCCAGAAACAGCAGAAAGAACCCCAGCATCGAAAGATACAGCGGGTATTTATAGACCGCCGACATCCGCTCGCCCGGCGCCACCGACAGCGAGGCGCCCTGATGCAGGCCCTGATTCCAGAAATTCACCGCATAGCGCGACAAAAGCGCAAAGACCGAGCCGACCAGACACAGCACCCCGGTCAGATCGGCGGCGCTGTCGGCATCCTCAACCGCAGCCCAAAGCGCGATATAGCCCAGATAGAACAGGAACAGGATCAGGAACGAGGTCAGCCTCGGGTCCCATTCCCACCATGTGCCCCACATCGGCTGGCCCCAGATCGCCCCGGTGATCAGTGCGATCAGCGTCATCACCGCGCCCACCGGCGCCGCCGCCTTGGCGGCCAGCGCGCTGACGTGGTGGCGGCGCACCAACCAGATCAGTGACATCACCAGCATCATTAGCCAACCGTTGATCGCCATCAGCGCCGCCGGCACATGCAGGAAGATGATCTTGACCGTCGCGCCCTGCCGGTAATCCTGCGGCGTCAGAAAGCCCCATGCCAGCCCGGCCACGCAGCAGACCACAGCTCCGCCCGCCACCCAGGGCAGGACGGCGCCCGAGGCGCGCATGAACTTGACGGGGTTGGCATATTCCCAGATCGACATGGTTCCTCCCTAACCCGGCCGTCAGCGTCGCTCAACTGGACTCATGTCGCAGTCACCGCAGATTGACCCGCAGCGCCGCCGCCGAGGCAAAGGGCATCAGCGCCAGCACCGCCAGCGTGATCGCAGCCAGAAACAGCAGCGGCGTGCCCGGATCGGCGCCAATCGCACCGCGCCGCACCGCCTCGGCGCCAAAGATCAGCGTCGGCACGTAAAGCGGCAGCACCAGCAACGACAGCAAAAGCCCGCCGCGCCGCAATCCCACCGTCACCGCCGCCCCGAACGCGCCCAGCACCGACAGCGCCGGCGTGCCAAGCGCCAGTGACAGCACCAGCCATGGATAGGCCGGTCCCGGCAGATGCAAAAGCAGCCCCAGCACCGGCGCAAAGATCACCAGCGGCAGGCCAGTGACCAGCCAATGCGCCAGCGCCTTGATCGCCACCACCCCCTCCAGCGGCAGCGGCGCCGTCGCCAGCAGATCCAGCGAGCCGTCCTCATGGTCCAGCGCAAAGATCCGGTCCAGCGACAACAGACAGGAGAGCAACGCGCCCACCCACAGGATGCCCGGCGCGATGCGGGCCAGCGTGCCGCCCTCGGGGCCGACGCCAAAGGGCACCAGCGTGCACAGGATCAGGAAAAATGCCAGCGCAAGGCCAAAGCCGCCCCCGGCCCGCACCGCCAGCCGCAGATCGCGCCACAAAAGCGCCTTCATGCGAATGCCTCGTTGAATCCGGCCGGACGGTCCGCCTGCCTGCCCGGCATGGCGCGATAGGGCGTCAGATCCAACAATCGAGCCTCGGGCAGGCCCAAATCGATATGGGTCGCGATCACCGCCGCCCCGCCCTGCCCCAGATGCCCGCGCAGCATGGCGGCAAACAGCCCGACCGAGGCCGCATCCAGCGACACCGTCGGCTCGTCCAGCAGCCAGACGGCGCGCCCAGTGACAGCCAGCCGCGCCAGCCCCAGCCGCCGCTTTTGCCCGGCCGACAGCATATGCGCCGGCCGCGCCGCCAGTTCCGTCAGGTTCATCGCCGCCAGCGCCGGCCCGACCGGGGCACCGCCAAAGACGGCCGACCAGAATCCCAGATTCTCGGCCACGCTCAGCGCCGGTTTCAACCCATCGGCATGGCCGGCATAGGCCAGCGTATCGGGATCGCAGATCACCTCGCCCGCGACCGGCCTTTGCAACCCGGCCAGCGTGCGCAGCAGCGTGGTCTTGCCCAGACCGTTCGGCCCGCGCAGCACCAGCGCCTGCCCCGGCGCCAGCGCGAAATCCAGCGCCTCGACCAGCCGCAGCCCGCCCCGTGCCACCGCAAGGTCACGGACTGCCAGCAGGCTCATAGCGCGATCAGCGCGCAGGCGACGCGCCGGCCCTCGGACAGGGTGACATTGTAGCTGCGCGCCGCCGAAGGCGAACTCATCGCTTCGACCATCACGCCCACGGCGTCCAGCGCAGCGGCCAGTGCCTTGGGCGCAAAGGCCGGCTCGGCCCCCATGCCCAGAAACAGCACATCCGCCTTGCCTGCCAAGGCCAGCAGGGGCGCGTGATCGTCAAGCCCAGCCCAAGGCAAGACGCCCTCGGCGGTGACGATCACGGCGCCGTGATAGACCTTGCCGCCGACGCGAAAGAAACCGGGGCCATAGCCGTCCACCGGCACCGCGCCCAGAAATTCGGTCGGCGTCATCGTCGTCATCAGGGCGCATCCCGGAAGGCGGCGGGGATGTCATCCGCCGCAGCCTTTTCCTTCTTCTCGCCCGGCTTGGTCCAGTCGCGTTTGACGCCCAGCCGCAGCACGATGTTCTTGGCGACATAGACGGTGGAATAGGCCCCGACGAACACCCCCCACAGCATCGCAAAGACGAAACCGCGGATCACGTCACCGCCAAAGATCATCATCGCGCCAAGCGCGAGGGCCGTGGTAACGGCGGTCATCACCGTGCGCGACAGCGTCTCGTTGACGGTCAGGTTCATCACGTCGATCAGCGGCATGGTCTTGAACTTGATCAGGTTCTCGCGCAGCCGGTCGAACACGACCACGGTATCGTTGACGGAATAGCCCAGCGTGGTCAGCAGCGCCGCGATGGTGGTCAGGTCGAACTTCAGCTGGAACAGCGAGAAGATGCCGATGGTCAGCAGCACGTCATGCAGGATCGAGACCACGGCCCCCAGCGCGAATTGCCATTCGAACCGCAGCCAGATGTAGAACATGATCGCGATGGTGGCCGCGCCGACCGCATAGAAGGCGGTCTTGATCAGCTCGCCCGAGACCTTGGGCCCGACCGATTCCACGGCGGCAAAGCGCACCTGCGGATCGACCTGCTTCAGCGCGCCCTCGATCTCGTTGAGCTGCGCCGGCGTCACCGAGCCGGTGGCATCGGTGGTGCCGATGCGGATCATCGCCACATGCTTTTCGGTGCCGAAGCTGGGGTCAAAGACCTCGGTGATCGACAGATCGCCCAGATTCAGCTTTTCGATGGCCTGCCGATAGTCGCCGACCTCGAAATTGGTGCTGCTCTCGGTGCGGATCGTGGTGCCGCCCTTGAAGTCAATGCCGAAATTCAGCCCCATCACCAGCGTGATGACGACCGAGGCCACCATCGCCGCCGCCGAGATGCCAAAGGTCAGCCACTGCCAGCGGAAGAAGTTGAAGTTGGTTTCGTCGGGAACGAGTTTCAGACGGAATGCCATGGTCCTGCTCCCTTACAGAATCAGTTGCTTGGGCTTGCGCGCTTGCAGCCAGAACACGATCATCAGCCGCGTCAGGTAGATCGCGGTAAAGACCGAGGTCACAAGGCCGATGGTCAGCGTCACGGCAAAGCCCTTGACCGGGCCGGAGCCCAGAAAGAACATCACCATGGCCGCGATGAACGAGGTCACGTTGGCGTCGATGATCGCCGACATCGCCTCGTTGAAACCATCGTCGATGGCGCGCACGACGCGCTTGCCGCGCCGCAGCTCTTCGCGGATGCGCTCATAGATGATGACGTTGGCATCGACCGCCGTGCCCACGGTCAGCACGATCCCCGCAATGCCGGGCAGCGTCAGCGTTGCGCCCATCATCGACATGACCGCCAGGATCAGGATGACGTTCAGCACCACCGCGATCGAGGCGAGCACACCAAAGAAGCCATAGCTTGCGATCATATAGGCCACGACCGCCACGGTCGCGATGATCGAGGACAGGCGACCGGCGTCGATCGAATCCTGCCCCAATTCTGGGCCGATGGTGCGTTCTTCCAGAAAGGTCATCTCGGCCGGCAGCGCGCCCGCACGCAGCAGGACCGCCAGCCGTGTCGATTCCTCGACATTCATCGCCCCCGAGATCTGGCCCGAGCCGGTGGTGATCGCCGCCCGGATGACCGGGGCCGAAATCACCTGCCCGTCCAGCACGATGGCAAAGGGCTGACCCAGATTGGCCGAGGTATAGGCCCCGAACCGCTTGGCGCCCGAAGGCCCAAAGCGGAAATCGACCGCCGGCTGGCCGTTCTGGTCGAACGAGGGCCGCGCGTCGGTCAGATCCTCGCCGGTGACGACCGGGTTTTCTTCCAGCGTGTAATAGACCCCGGTCTCGTCCATCGAGGGCAGCACGATCTGCCCCTGCCCGGCGCGGGCATTGGCATCGGTGCCCCGGCCCACGACCGGGTTGAAGGTCAGTTTCGCGGTGGTGCCGATCAGCTGCTTCAGCTCTTCGGCCGAACCGATACCGGGCACCTGGATCAGGATGCGGTCCTTGCCCTCGCGCATGATCGTCGGCTCGCGCGTGCCGACCTCGTCGATACGGCGGCGGATGATCTCCAGCGATTGCTGCACGGTGCGGTCATCGGTCGCAGCCTTCTCGGCATCCGACAGCTGCACGGTCAAGCGGTTGCCCGCGCCCGACACGGCGATGTCGGACTGGCCGGCCCCGGTCAGCGAGGCCACGGGCGTGGCCAGACTGCGCGCGATCTCGACTGCCTTGCCGATCTGGTCGGCATTGCCGATCTCGACCACCAGCTGGCTGTTGTCATTGGTGGCGATGCGGCGGACGGCGCCCACCGTATCGCGCTGCGCCACCAGCGCATCGCGCAGCTCGGGCCAGGTCTGGTCCATCCGCGCCTTGTAGACATCCGCGACATGCACTTCGCCCAGCAGGTGGGCGCCACCGCGCAGGTCCAGCCCAAGGTTCACCAGCCCCGAGGGCAGCCAGTTCGGCCAACCGGCACGGGCGGCGACATCCTCGGGGGCCTCGACCCCGCTGCGCTCGATGTTCTTGATGGCATCATTGTGCTGTTCGACCCTGCCGTAGAACAGGTTCGGCATTGCATAAAGCAGGCCCAGGGCGATCAGCCCCAGGATCAGCACGCGTTTCCATGTCGGGATCTGTAGCATGTCCGGCCAGAAGCCTCAGCTGTTGGCGGCGACGGGCGCAGTCTTGGTGACCAGCCCGGTGATCGACGAACGCACGACGCGGGTCTTGACGCCGGGGGCGATCTCGACCTCGACCTCACCCTCGCGCACGGCGGTCACCTTGCCGATCAGCCCGCCCTGGGTCACGACCTCGTCGCCCTTCTTCAGCGCCTCGACCATGGCGCGATGCTCCTTCATCCGCTTTTGCTGCGGGCGGATCATCAGGAAATACATGATGACAAAAATCAGGATCAGCGGCGCGAATTGCGCGATGCTGGCGGCGCCAGAAGGTGCACCGGCGGCCTGAGCATAAGCGGGGGTCACGAACATGGTTTGATCCCTTTTCGGAAAGTTGGCCCGGGCGATCCCCCGGCGGAATTGGCGCGCACCCTATAGACGCGTCCGGGGGATGGCAAGAAAGCGGCGACCGGCTTCGCGCCGACGCCGCCCCCTCACCATTTCCCCAATACCCCGGGGGAGTCCGCAGGACGGGGGCAGAGCCCCCTGCACATCCCGCCGGCGTGGACTCCGCCCGCCCGCTGTGGCAGCACGAAGCATCCAAACCCTTCCGAACCGACAAGGCGCGCATGACCCAAGACGCAATCCATCCCGCCCTGGCCGACCGCCTGACATCCGCCGATGAAACCGGCATCCCCCGGCTTCTGGCCATCATGGCGGCGCTGCGCGATCCCAAGTCCGGCTGCCCCTGGGACATCGAACAGGATTTCGCCTCGATCGCGCCCTATACGATCGAAGAGGCGCATGAGGTCGCCGATGCCATCGCCCGCGAGGCATGGGACGAATTGCCGGGCGAACTGGGCGATCTGCTGTTGCAGGTGGTCTTTCACGCCCAGATGGCGGCCGAGACCGGCATGTTCGATTTCACCGATGTGGTGGGCAAGATCTCGGACAAGATGATCGACCGCCACCCGCATATCTTTGGCGACGAATCCCGCGACAAATCCGCCGAACAGCAGATCCGCGACTGGGAGGCGATCAAGGCCCGCGAACGCGCCGCCAAGGCCGAAAAGGGCGTGCTCGACGGCGTGGCGCTGGGGCTGCCGGGCCTGACGCGCGCCGTCAAGCTGCAGGCCCGCGCCGCCCGCGTCGGCTTCGACTGGCCCGGCCCCGGGGATGTTCTGGCCAAGCTGGCCGAGGAAAGCCGCGAACTGGTCGAGGCCCGCGACAGCGGCGATCACGCGCATTTGACCGAGGAATTCGGCGACCTGCTCTTTGTGATGGCGAATCTGGCCCGCCATCTCGACATTGACCCCGAAGAGGCGCTGCGCATGGCCAATGCCAAATTCACCCGCCGCTTCCAAAGCATCGAAACGGCACTGGCCGCACAGGGCCGCCGCCCCGAGGACAGCGATCTGGCCGAGATGGACGCGCTTTGGGATGCAGCCAAGGCCGCCGAGCGCGCCTGAACGCCATGCAGTTGCCCCCTGCCCTGCGCGACCTGCCCGCACTTGCCGGCGCATCGGCCGTGGCGCTGCTGCGCGATCTGCCGCAGCGGCAGGTCTGGCGCATCCGGCTGCAGGGCAAGCCCGCCTATCTCAAGCATTTCCTTGGCCCCGACCGCCAGCAGGCGGCGCGCGGCGCCGAGGCGCGTCTGCGCGAGGCCGGGGCGGCGCTGGGTCAGGGCCGCAATGGCGCCGTGCAGCCGCTGTTGCTGATTGCATGGGCCGGGGTGCTGGTCACCGAACCCGCCCCCGGCCTGACACTGGGCGAGGCGCTGCGCACGGCCCCGGCCCATGCCCCGCTGCTGGCGCGCGCCGGCGAATGGCTGGCCGGGCTGGCCGCCCCCAGCCGCGAGGCGGGCAGCTTTGGCCCCCGCTTCTGGATCGACGGGCTGCATCAGCGGCTTGAGGCCACGCCCCGCGACTGGCTCGACGCCGGGCTGGTCGCCACGCATCTTTCGGCGATGCAGGAACAGGCCCCGGACCTGCGTCAGGCGCGGGTCGAACGCGCCCGGATGCATGGCGATCCGACCGGCGACAACCTGTTTCATGACGCCGCAAGCGATCGGATGACGGCCATCGACATGCAGGACTGGGGTCCGATCGCGGTGGCGCGTGACGTGGCCCGGCTGTTGGTCTGGGTCGAAAGCCGCAGCACCACCGATGCGCCGCGCCGCATCAACGGCATCGCCGCCGCCGATTATCTGGCGCTGACGGGCGTGTCCGGGCTGCTCTCGGCCGATCAGGGGCCGATCCTGCGCTTCATGATCGGCGAGCTGCTGCTGAGCTATTATCTGGAAAGCGGGCGTCAGGCCGGGCGCCGCGCCGCGCTGGCGCGCGCCATGCAGGCCTGGGCTCAGCCCAGCTCGGCCAGCGCCGCCTCATAGACCGCCAGCGCCTCGGCCGGGGTCTCGGCGCGCGAGGCGCCCTCGGACAGCACCCGCCGCCAGCCGCGTGCACCGGGCCGGCCATGGAACAGGCCCAGCATGTGGCGGGTGATCTGGTGCAGCCGGCCACCATCGGCCAGATGCGCCTCGATCCGGGGCCGCATGGCCTGCGCCACCTCGGCCGGATCGGCAAAGGGCGGCGTCTCGCCCCAGATCAGGTCCGCCTGCCCAAGGATGTCCCAAGGCTGGTGATAGGCGGCACGCCCGATCATCACCCCGTCCATCACCTGCAGATGCGCGCGCGCCGCCTCGACCGAGGTGACGCCGCCATTCAGTGACAGGTGCAGATCGGGGAATTCGGCCTTCATGCGCCGCACCAGCGGATAGTCCAGCGGCGGGATCTCGCGGTTCTCGCGCGGGGACAGGCCCTGCAACCAGGCCTTGCGGGCATGGATGATCACGCGTTGCACCCCGGCGTCACGCATCCGGGTCAGAAAATCCGGCAGCACCTGTTCGGGGTCCTGATCATCGACACCGATGCGGCATTTCACCGTGACCTCGACCGGGCTCACCGCCATCATCGCGCGGACGCAATCGGCGACCAGCTCCGGCCGGGTCATCAGCACGGCGCCGAAACAGCCCGATTGCACGCGGTCGCTGGGGCAGCCGACGTTCAGGTTGATCTCGTCATAGCCCCAATCGGTGGCGATGCGCGTGGCCTCGGCCAGCATCCCGGGTTCCGAGCCGCCCAGTTGCAGCGCCAGCGGATGCTCGGCCGCGTCGAAATCCAGAAGCCGGCCACGGTCGCCATGGATGACCGCCTGCGCCGTCACCATCTCGGTATAAAGCAGCGCGCGGCGCGACAGCAGCCGGTGAAAGCCGCGGCAATTGCGATCCGTCCAGTCGATCATGGGCGCAACGGACAGCGTCGCGCTTTGCCTGATGGCGTTTTCGGTTCTGGCCTTGTCCTGCACCGCGCGGTCCCCGCTGATCCTCACTTCCGAAAGACGCCGTCCTATAAGGCATCGCGCCGCACAAGGCGAGACGCCAAGAACGCCCCGCCCGGCGCGGACCTAGCCTTCGCGCCCCATCACCGGCGCCGCGGCATCGGCGCTTTTGCGCGTGCCCGCCGCCTGCCCGTCCCGCGCGCTCGAGCCCTGCTCGACCGTCACCACCACCGACAGGCCCGGCTCAAGGTATTCCGACCATTCCTGCCCCGGATCGATCGAGATGCGCAGCGGCAGGCGCTGCGGCACCTTGGTAAAGTTGCCGGTGGCATTGGCGGCCGACAGCAGGCTGAATTCCGAGGCGGTGGCGGGCGAGAACGCCTCGACCCGGCCGGTAAAGACCTTGTGGCGCATCGCATCCACGGTGAAACTGGCGCGGTCGCCGATGCGGATGCCATAAAGCTGGGTTTCCTTGAAATTCGCGATCACCCAGACCTCGGGCGCGACATGGCTGACCAGCGCGGTGCCCGCCGTCACATATTGCCCGACATGCACGCCGACCTGCCCCAGCCGCCCGTCCGAGGGCGCGCGGATCACGGTATTGTCCAGATCAATCTGCGCCAGTTCGACCGCCGCCTCGGCCGAGGCGATCTGCGCCTGTTTGGCGGCAAGGCCGACGCGGGCGCCGTTCACCTCTTCGCGGGCGACGGCGATGGCGCTTTCGGCCTGCGTGACGCCGGCCTCGGCCTGACGCAGCGCCAGCTGGCTTTCATCGGTCGAGCTTTGCGCGGTCACGCCGCGCGACCGCAGGGCACTGGCCCGGTCCCATGCCGATTTCGCGGTATCGCGCGCGGCTTCGGTCGCGCGCAGCGCGGCTTGTGTCGACATCAGCCCGGCCTCGGCGGAATGCACGCTTTGCTGCTGGATCTGCAGCGCCGCCCGCGCCGCCTCCAGCGTGGCCTGCGCCTGCGCCAGCTTCTGGCGATATTGGCGGTCGTCCAGCCGCGCGATCTCTTGCCCGGCGGTGACATGGGCGAAGTCCTGCACGCCGACCTCGGCGACATAGCCCGAAAGCTGCGGCGACAGCGTGGTGACGCGGCCGCGCACATAGGCGTTTTCGGTCTGCGGCTGGTCCGACTGGAACGGCGGCAGGTGCCAAGCGTAAAGCACGACCATAAGGCCGCAAAGACCCGCCAGCACGGCGATCAGGGTGGGAAGGATATGGGTTTTGTTCATGGTCGGGTCTCGGAGGGGTCGAGTTTTCTGGAAAAGGGATGGCGCAGGACAGGCAGACGGCCGACCAGCCAGTCACGCCACAGATGCAGGATCAGGGCACAAAGCGCGGCGATGGCGACCAGACCGGTCAGCCGGTAGGCGTCGTTATAGGCCATGACATAGGCCTGATTGCTGGCATCGGTGGCGATCTGGGCCAGCGCCTGCGCCTTGCGCAGCGCCGGATCACCGATCTGGCCCGCCAGCGTCGCCGCGCGCTGCGCGATTGCCTGACCCAGCTGCGGCGAGGTCGCGGACAATTCCTCGCGCAGGATCTGCAGATGCAGCGCCTGACGGTGGTTGATGAAGGTCGAGAACAAGCCCGACCCCGCGGCGCCGCCAAGGCTTTGCGTCGAAACAAAGATGACGATGAAGCTGAGGATATAATTCGGCCCGCGCGCCAGCGCCGACAGCAGGCCCTGCATCATCGCCGGGGCCATGAACAGCGCCCCGGCAAAGCCGATCATCGCCTGACTGACCATCATCTGCGCCGGGATGGTGTCGATCGTGGAATGGCTGTCCATCCATGCCCCGGCGGCGATCAGCAGCAGCGCGATCATGTGAAACAGCGGCACGCGCTCGGGCTTCATCACCGGCACCAGCGCCAGCCCGCCCAGCATGGTCGCGGCCGAGATCACCGCAAACAGCCCGACCAATTGGCCCTGCATGATGCCCAGCACCTGAAACATCCGTGGCGCGCCCGAGCTTTGCTCTGACAGCACCAGACGAAAGATCAACAGCGTGATCGTCAGATGCAGCATCGCCGGGCTGACCAGCCAGCGGATATCCAATAGCGGCGCCTTGCGATGCAGCTCGATCACCACGGCCAGCGTCAGCGTGACCACCGACAGCGCCATGATCCAGCCCAGCCATGCCACCTCGGTCCACCAATAGATCGCGCCCATGACAAAGGCGACGGTCAGCCCGCCAAAGCCCACGGCGATCAGCACCCAGCTGACCAGATCCAGCACGGCGATGGCCTTGACGCGGGGCGGCGATTTCAGCGGCAGCAGATAGACCAGCCCCAGCGCCACCCCGGCCATGCCCAGCGTCATCAGATGCAGCCCGTTCCAGCCCTGATCGCCCATCAGCGCCGGCGAGACGACCCGCGCCAGCATCGGCCCGACAAGGCTGGTCGCCAGCACCAAAGGCAGGCCCAGCCGCATCTTCCACGCCGGCGGCAGCGGTTCGAGCATGTAAAGAAAGGCCAGCGTGGACAGCGGCGCCGAGGCCATGCCGGAACAGAACTGCACCAGCAGCGCCGAGCGCAGGTCCAGAATGGCAAAGGACAGCACCGCCACGGCGGCATAGATCAGGATCGCCACCTCGGCAAAGCGGCGCAGCCCGTATTGCGCGCGGATCTTGATCAGCAAGAGCGGCATCGCCGCGCGCGGCGCCATGAAGGCCGCCATCAGCCAGCTGGCCTGCGTCACCGTCGCGCCAAGATCGCCGGCGATCTGCGGGATATTGGTGCTGACGAACCCCTGCGCCATGCCCTGCGTCAGCCCGATCAGCAGCGAGGCGCCGATATAGGCAAGGCTGCGCGGCAGCGACATCGGCTCATGCGGCGGCCGCGCCGGGGCTGCGGCGGGCTCAACTGCGGCGGGCGCCGGCTCCATGAGGGCCGCGCCACTCATTCCCGGCTGATCCGCTGGGCGTTGGCCGTCATCCGCGCCAGCACGCGGCGGGTGGTTTCCAGATCCTCGGGCGGCACGCCTTCGACCAGCGCGGCATCGACCTCGCCGCGAAAGCGCAACAGCGGCGCGATCCGCGTCGTGTCGGTCAGAAACACCGCATGTTTGCGCGCATCGCTTTCCAGCAGTCGACGTTGCGCCAGCCCCTGCGCCTCCAGCGCGTCCAGCAGACGTTTCAGCGTCGGCGTCTCGATTTCCAGCGCGGCGGCCAGCTCGGCCTGACTGGCGCCGGGGTTGCGGCCGATCGTGGTCAGCAGCCGGGCGCGGGCATAGGTCAGGTCCAGCCGCTTCACGCGCAGTTCAAAGGCGCTGCGGATGGTGCGCGTCAGGCTGAGCAATTCGTCGAACAGCGTTACGGGGCGGTCTGCCATGGGATTACGTTAGCCTGCTAATGGATTTCATTAGCGAACTAACAATATCGGCGCAAAAAATCAAGCCTCGACGCGGATGGCGACGGGGCTTGCAGGATTCGGGGATAGCAAGGTTCAGGCGCGCAAACCCGCGCCTAGTAATCGCGTTCGTAGAACAGGCCCAGCGTGCTTTCGCCCTCGCTGTCCACCGATCCGCGCGCGGTCAGCGTCTTGGAGACATCGAGGTTCAGGTTCAGCTGCGTCTTGCCCTGATCGCCGACCTGCACGTCGGTATAAAGGTTCTGCGACAGGTATTTGCCCGCCCGGACCGAGACATTGCCCTTGTCGTCGGTGGTCAGGTCCAGATCGTCAAGCCCGGTCGAGGCCCGCAGCCGCCCGATGATGCCATCGCCGCCGCGCCCGGCCAGCGTCGCCACGGCCGAGGCCAGCTGCGCCGCCTGCAAGGGCGAGATATTGTTGAGGCCACGGCCGAACAGCAGCTGCGACAGCACCTCTTCCTCGGGCATCTGCGGCGAGGATTCGAACTTGATTTCGGGGTCCTGCGCCTCGCCGTCGATGATGATGCGGGTGGTGACGCCATCCTGTTCGGTCTGGGCCACCAGCCGGATCACCGGGATCAGGCTGCCTTGCAGCTCGATCAACCCCTCGGTCAGGTCGAACCGCTTGCCCAGCAGATCGACCCGGCCCCGGATCAGCTCCATCTGGCCGATCGGGATCGGTTGCACGGCATTGCCGGTCAGGCGGATCTCGCCGCCCATCTCGGCATCGACGCCGCGCCCGCGGATGAACACCTGATCGGGGGCCGAGATCACCAGATCAAAGCGCGCAGGCTTGCCCGGAGGCGTGGCCGGCGGCGCATTCATGCCGGCGGCGGTGGCATCGGCGCTGGGATATTCCAGCAGCCCGGCCTTGGCGCGGGTCTGGCGCACCGGCGGGCGCTCCGACAGGTGCTTGATGTTCGGGATCGCCTTGGCGCCACCCAATCCGGTCGAGGGGATGCGGATCTCGGTATGACCAATGTCGACGCGGCCGGCGACCAGCGGGCCTGCTGACTGCGAGCCGGTGACATGGATCTGCCCGTTGGCGCGGGTCTCGTAAAGATTGGGATCGCGCAGCACGACATTGGCCAGCCGCACGGTCAGGTCCATCGGCCGGTCGCCGGTCAGCGTCACCGGCCCCTGCACCGTCACCACACCGCCGTTTTCGACCGCGCCGCGCACATCGACCTCGACCCGCCCCGAGGCGATGTCGCCGCGCGCATCCAGCGACGCGATGGCCAGACCGAAACGCGGCTCGGCCAGACGGCCACCGTTCAGCGACACCCGGCCCGACAGCGCCTCCAGCCCCGGCGCGCCGTTCATGCGCAGATCGAAGCTGACCGGCCCCTCGACCGAGCGGGTGCGCAGGAGGGGGTTGACGGCGGCGGCATTGCCGCTGCCCTCGACCCGGATGTCCATGCGTTTCAGATCGGTCTGCGCCGTGCCGCTGATCCGGGCGCGGGTCTCGCCGGGCGCGGTCACGTCCAGCGCGACCTCATAGGCGCGGCCGGTATTGTGGATGCGGCCCTTGACCGTCGCGGGTCCGGGAAAGCCCGGCGCCAGCTGGTCCAGATCGGTAAGCCGCGCGTCAAGGTTCAGCCCCTCGGTCGGGCTGCCGTCGCCGGTGACGCGGAAATTGCCGTTGCCGGCCTGCAACCGCTGCACGGTAAAGCTGCCGTCGGCGCGCTGCGTGGCGGCCAGATCCAGCGTGGTCGCGCCGGCCAGCACCGCATCGGCCTTGGGATTGCCGACGGCAAGCCCGTTCGCCGTGGCCTTGGCAGTGATCGCCCGGCCGCCGCCCTGATCCTTGACCTGCGCATGGGCCTGCAGGGCGCCGCGAAAGCCGCGCCCAAGAAACCGCAGGTCATCGGCGCGCAGATCGGCGCCCAGATCCGTCGCGCCCTTGCCCAGCTTGCCCTGCGCGGCGAGGTTCAGCCGCGGGTTCTGAACCTGCGCGGTCTGGATGGTAAAGACGCCATCGCGCTCGGTGCCGCGCACGGCCAGCCGGGTCGCCCCCGACAGCGCGCCATCGACCTGCGCCTGACCAAAGCTCAGATCCTGCCCGGTGCCGGTCACATCCAGCACCCGCTGGCCCGAGCCATCGCCCTTGAACGTGCCCTGCGCATCCAGCGCGCCGCGCCAGCCCCGGCCAAAGCTGGCCAGCGACTTGACCTGCACATTGCCGCGCATGTCGGTGGTCTGACCGATACTGCCCTGCGCCGTCGCCTGCATTTGCTGGTTGGCCAGATTGAAGCTGTCGATGGTGAATTCGCCGGCCTCTTCGCGGGCCAGCAGCTTCAGATCGGTGACGCCGGTCAGCGCGCCGTCCACGTCCTGCTGGCCAAAACGCAGGTCGGTGCCGCGCCCGCTCAGCTCGATCCGCCGCGAGGCGCCCTGCCGCGAGGCGGTGCCCTGCAGGTTCACCCCGCCCGAGAAGCCGCGTCCCAGCACGGCCAGATCCGGCATCGACACCGACAGCCGCCCGTCCAGCGCATCCATCGAGAAACTGCCGTCGCCCTCGGCGCGCAGCTGCGGGTTCGCCAGATCGAATTTCTGCAACTGATAGCTGCCCGAGGCTTCTTGCAGGTCGATGACCAGCTGGGTCTCGCCCTTGAAGGCGCCGTCGATTTCCGGCCGGCCCAGCCGCAGGTTGCTGGCCTGACCGTTCAGCGCCAGCTTGCGCGTGCCCTCGGCCCCGGTCAGATGCGCCTTGGTCTGCAGGCTGCCGCCATAGCGCGGATCGGCCACGGCCAGATCGGGCATCGAGATCTGCGCCGTCACGTCGCTGGCGGTCGAGTTCAGGTAGCCCTGCGCCTCGGCCACAAGGTTTTGCGCATTCACCGTCAGCTTGCGCAGCTGGATGCCGGTGGTGTCGCGCTTGGCCGACAGGTCGATGGTCGATTTCCCGGCCAGCATGCGGTCGGCCTGTTCCTGACCGATGTGGATGTCGGTGCCCTGAATCTGGGTGTCGATGTCAAAGGCCTTGCTCAGCAGGACGTAATCGCCCTTGATCACCGCATCGGCGCTGCCGCCCAGATTGCGGCCGGCCAGTTTCGAGAACCGCGACAGGTTGCGGTGCTGGGCGGTCACATCGCCCGACAGCGTGATGCCCGATTTCAGCCCCGATACCGTGGTTTCGCCCTTCAGGCCGAATTCGGCGCCGTTGATGTTCATACCCCAAAGCTTCAGCGCATTGCCGGGGCTGAAGGCGAAGTTCAGCCCGCCGTTCAGCACTCGGCCCAGCGCATCGGCCAGACCCGGATCGCTGGGGGCCAGATCGTCCATGCCAAAGGCGATCCAGCCGCGCACCTCGTCAAGCGCCTGATCCGCGGTCAGCACCACGCGGCCCGAACCGTCCAGCCGCAGCTCGGACAGGCTGATGTCGGGGCGGGTGATATTGCCGACCTTGCCGTTCAGCACCCAGCCCGAGCCCTGCGTCGCGTCATAGTCCAGCCGCAGATGGCCCGAGTTCACGGTCATCGGCTTGTCGCCGAAGGGCACCGCGACCGGCAGTTGCGTAGCCCCCGCATCGCTGCCCAGAAGCAGCGTCAGATGCGCGCTTTCCGGCGCGCCTTTGGCTGTGGTCGCGACCGAACCCGACAGATCCAGCGCCCCGGTCGTTACCTTCAGTTCCGGCACCAGCAGCCGGCCATCATCGCCACGCCAGCCATTGGCACGGATCTGCGAATTGCCGGCAAAGAACTGCTGGTTCTGCGGCGAGGTCAGCGACGAGATATCGCCGTCGAGCTGCGCGAGGAACGCTGTGCCCGACGCGCCATCGCGCGGCTCGGAGCGGACCGCGACGCTGCCTTGCACGCGCGGCTGGCCGTCGGTCATCAGCGCGATTTTCGCCGTGTAATCCGACAGCGGCCCGGTGCCCGAAATCTCGGCCTGAATGGCGGGGCGGCCGTTCATCTTGATGATATTGGTGAAGAGGCCGTTCTTGTCCTCGTCAAGTTTCAGGTCCAGGGCCAGCACGCGGGTCGCGTTCGAGAAACCCGCATCCAGCAGGAACTGGCCGCGCGGCCCGTCCACGCGGTCGATCCGCAGCTTGGTGCCGCCCTCGCCATTGGCCAGCGCCATCGAGCCGTCGATGGCCAGCACCGCCTCTTGCCCGATGATCGGCTGGCCCAGCTCGACCCGGCCGACCTGAATCTTGTCGATGTTCACGCTGACCGGCAGTTGCGGCAGCGAGAATTCCTTGGTTTCAGGCTGGGGCGGGTTGGGGGTGGTGGTGTCGGCACCCGGCAGGCGCGGCAGGATCACCCGTTCGGCCGCCAGCTCGTCGATCTGGATACGCCGCGACAAAAGCGCCGAGCGGCTCCAGCTCATGGCGCCGTTTTCCAGCGTGATCCAGACGCCCTTGTCATCGGCGATGGTCATGCGATCGAAGGTGGCGCGCGAACTCAGCGCGCCGCGAAAGCCGTCGATCTGCACCTGCCGACCGGCGCCGGACAGTTTTTCCTGCAGAAATCGGGTGATGAAGCCCTTGTCGTCCTCGACCTGCTGCGAGATTTCGGCGGCGCTGTCCTGCGCATGGCCGCCCAGAGGCAGCAGCAGCGCCAGCGAAAGCACCAGAAGCAGGCGGGCGGTCAGATCATGAAGTTTCATCAGAATGCCTGCCCCAGACCGATATAGACCTGCACGCCCTTGTCCTCGCGGTCGCCGCCGCCGACGGGCGCGGCCAGATCGAAACGCATCGGCCCGATCGGTGTCTTGTAACGAATGCCCGCGCCCGCGCCGGCCTGCCAGCCGCTGTCGCCCGAAAAGGCGCTGTCGGCCCAGACCCGGCCCGCGTCCGAAAAGACCGCCAGCCCGATCTTGTCGCGCACCTGCATCCTCATCTCTGCGGTCAGGGTGACGATGGACATGCCGCCGGTCTTGACCGGGCCATCGGGGCCCTGAATCTCCTCGACGCCCAGCGATTCAAAGGAATGGCCGCGCACGGTGCCGCCGCCGCCCGACCAGAACAGATAGTCGCGCGGGGTTTCGGCCAGTTCGGGACCGACGACGGTGCCCAGCCGCGCCCGGCCGGCCAGCGTATATTTGTCGTCGGTGCCAAAGCTGTAATATTTGCGCCCCTCGGCGATCAGCTGCGCGCCCGAGCCGGTCTCGTCCTGCAAGCCGACAAAGGGCGTCACATTGGTCGACAGCCAATAGCCGCTCTTGGCGTCGGTCTGGTTGTCGCGCATGTCCAGCGTCAGCGAACCCGGCAACGCGATCAGCCGGAAATTCGTGCGTCCCGAATCGTCATCGACGCGCAGCGCCCGGTATTGCAGCCCGACATCCGCTGTCAGATGGTCATTGGGCAGATAGGTAAAGCCCAGCCCGATGGTCGCGGATTTCAGCCGGTAATCGTCCTCCTGCTCGCTGACGGCCTGCGCCAGCACATAGCCGGTGGTGTCGGCGTTCAGCGTGGCCGGGCGGTCGATGCGGACGCCCAGATTATAGTCGCGCCCGGTATCGCCGCCGATGTCGGACACCCCGGCATCGACGCGCAGCCGCTCACCACCGCGCAGCAGGTTGCGGTTGATCCAATAGCCGGTCAGGCTGAGGCCGTCGGTGTTGGAATATTCAAAGCCCGCGCCCAACCGGCGCAGCTTTTGCTCGACCACCTGCAAATCGACGTCCAGCGTATTGCCGGGGCCGATGTAATCCGCCTCGGTCAGGGTGATGGCCGAAAACACGCCCGAGCGGCGCAGGCGCTTGCGCACGTCTTCCAGCTTTTCGGGATCAAAGACCTCGCCCTCGGGGAAGCCCGAGATCTTGCGCAGCCGGCGCGGGTCCATGCGCTTTTCGCCGCGAATCGTCAGCTGGCCAAAGCGCAGCACCGGCCCCGGTGCCAGCGCGATGCGGCTGTCGATGACATTGGCGCGGTGATCGGCGGTGATGTCGGTGCTGGTGACATCGGCCTTGGCATGGCCGACATTGCGCCATGCCTCAACGGCGGTGGTGGCGGCGCGCTTCATGTCGCCGGTGCGGGCAATGCCGCCGGGGTGGTAATCCTGCGGCAGTTCGGTGCGCGGCGCCAGCGGCGCGATCTCGGCGCGGCTGTAGTGAAAGCGCGGCCCCGGATCGATATTGACCAGCACCTTGTGCACCACCTTGGGCGCATCCAGCGGCGCGATGCTGGCGGCCTCGACCCCGTCCAGCGTGATGTTGATGATGACGGAATAATAACCGTGGTCATAAAGCACGCCCAGCAGCCGGGCGTAATCGCCACGCGCCGCCGCCAGCATGTCCTGCCCGGTCACCCGCCCCTCGTCCTGGGCGCTGACCAAAAGCGAGGTGGTGCGCAATTCGCCCAAGAGCGAATCGCGGTCGCCCGAGATGCGAAAGTCCAGATCGACCGGCGATCCCTCATTGCCCTTGGCGCCGCCGAACATGCCCGAAAACCAGGACGAGATCCCCGGCCGTTTCGAGCTGGCACTGTCCGAGGATTGCGCGATCGCCGCAACCGACCCCGCCCCCAGCACGCATGCGGCAGCCGCTCCTGCCCTGAAAACCCGCTTCATTCCTGCTCGCCCTGCTCTGGCTGTTTCAGGCCAGTCTTGCAGGCGCAACCGGCAAAATCCAGCGCCGGAGGCAAAAAACGACCGATTTTTACCCGACTGCGGCCAGACAACCATGCAGCGCGGCCATATCGTCGCGGATCACGCCGACCGGAACCGCGCGCGGGATCTGCGCCATCAGCGGGTCCGAAAGATAGGCTGCCTGAAAGATCGCCAGCCGCTGCGTGACGCTGCGCGCGACGCTGCCGGCAAGAAACATGCCGTCCATCGGCATGAAGCGCAGCGCCAGCTCGCGGCAGATCAGGCCGAAAAGCCGGGCGTAAAGCGCGCAGGTGGCGATGGCTGCGGCATCGCCGGCATCGGCGGCACTAACCACCATTTCTGCCGGCTGGCGCGCGATCCCGTGCAGCGCCGCATGCAGATGCGCCAGACCCCGGCCGGCAAACAGCTCCTCGACCGATTCGAATTCGCCCGCGCGTGCGCCCACCGCCTCGGCCAGCGGCCGGACAATCGACAGCGGCAGGCGGGTATGGCCCTCCTCGGCCTCAAGGCAGGCGATGCCGCCGGCGGGCAGCACCTTGACCGCGCAGACGTTGAAGCCGGTGCCGGCATTCACCACCAGACGCTGGCCGTTGCGGGTGCCGTCCTGCGGCGGCGCGGTCAGATAGCCCGCCGCCTCGCCCGAAAGCGCCGGCGTGGCATAACCCAGCGCGATCAGGTCGTTGATCAGCCGCGCCCGGCCGGCGCCGGTCAGCTCCAGCAGGCGTTCCTCGGAAAAACTCCAGTCGCGGTTGGTCAGCCGCGCCCGCCCCTGCGAGACGGGGCCAGCCACCGCCACGCAGACCGCCTCGATGCGGGGATTGCCCTCGCGCTCCAGGAACAGCCGCACCACCTCGTCGAAATCGGGATGATCGTCGCCGCGGAACTTGCGGATGCTGCCGGCATAGATGCCCTCATCCCCGCGCGCCAAGGCCAGCCGCGCATTGGTGCCGCCCACATCCGCCAGCAAGATCGCCATAGCCGTCCCCCATGTCTGAATGCCCCGGTTCTAGGCCATCGCCAGCGGTTCTGCCAGCGCAGACCGTGGCCAGATGCAGGGCCTCTGCCGGAACCGGGCCGCCCTGTCGCGGGTTTTCCCATGCAAGCGCAAGCGAAAGACAAGGACATGACACAGACCCCTTTGCGCAGCCTGCTGGCCGCCGGCCTGATCCTGCTGGCCACCGGCGCCGCCAATGCCGGGCTGACCTCACGTCAGGAAAACGCCGCCCAACCGCGCGGCTGGTCGGCCGTGGCCGGCATCGACCCGCGCGAACTGCGCGAGATCGCGCGCCACCTGCCGCTGTCGGATCAGGCCGGCCCCGGCCAGCCCTGGTGCGACCGAGACGCCCGGATTGCCGCCAGCCTGCGCCACGATTTCGAAGAGGAACGCGTGGCGACGAACGGGCGCGACACCGCGCTTTGGGGCTCAGTCCTGATGGGCACATGGACCGTCGTTCTGGAACGGCCCGACCACACCAGCTGCGTCATCGCCTCGGGCATCGGCTACCGCGACGGCACCGCCCCCTCGGCCTATTTCACCCGCGTCGGCCTGAACGGCTGACCGGCGGGCGCTGTTTGCGCACAAGGCCCTCAGATGATATGGCGCCGGCAACTGAAAATTCGAGGCCGCCATGACCCAGCATATCATCAAAGACATCGCCCTTGCCGATTACGGCCGCAAGGAGCTTGACATCGCCGAAACCGAAATGCCCGGCCTGATGGCGCTGCGGGCGGAATATGGCGAGGCCCAGCCCCTGAAGGGCGCCCGCATCGCCGGCTCGCTGCACATGACCGTGCAGACCGCCGTGCTGATCGAAACGCTGGCGGCCTTGGGCGCCGAGGTCCGCTGGGCGTCGTGCAACATCTTCTCGACCCAGGACCATGCGGCGGCGGCGATCGCGGCGGCGGGCATCCCGGTCTTTGCCATCAAGGGCGAGACGCTGCCGGAATACTGGTCCTATACCGACAAGATCTTCCAGTTCGCCGAAGGTCCAGCGAACATGATCCTGGACGATGGCGGCGATGCCACCATGTATATCCTGCTGGGCGCCCGCGTCGAAGCCGGCGAGACCGACCTGATCGCCGTGCCGACCAGCGAAGAGGAAGAGGCACTGTTCGCCCAGATCAGGACGCGGCTGGCGCAGTCGCCGGGCTGGTTTACCGCCCAGCGCGACGCGATCCAGGGCGTCAGCGAGGAAACCACCACCGGCGTGCATCGTCTTTATGATCTGCACAAGAAGGGCCTGCTGCCCTTCCCGGCGATCAATGTGAACGACAGCGTCACCAAGTCGAAATTCGACAACAAATACGGCTGCAAGGAATCGCTGGTCGACGGCATCCGCCGCGCCACCGACGTGATGATGGCCGGCAAGGTCGCCGTGGTCTGCGGCTATGGCGATGTCGGCAAGGGCTCGGCGGCCAGCCTGCGCGGCGCCGGCGCCCGGGTGAAAGTCACCGAGGTCGATCCGATCTGCGCGCTGCAAGCGGCCATGGACGGGTTCGAGGTCGTCGTGCTGGAGGACGTGGTCGACAGCGCCGATATCTTCATCACCGCCACCGGCAACAAGGACATCATCCGCATCGAGCATATGCGCGAGATGAAGGACATGGCCATCGTCGGGAACATCGGCCATTTCGACAATGAAATTCAGGTCGCGGCGCTGAAGAACCACAAATGGACCAATGTCAAGGAACAGGTCGACCTGATCGAGATGCCCTCGGGCAACCGCATCATCCTGCTGTCCGAGGGGCGCCTCCTGAACCTCGGCAATGCCACCGGCCACCCCAGCTTCGTGATGTCGGCAAGCTTCACCAATCAGGTGCTGGCGCAGATCGAACTCTGGACCCGTGGCGAGGAATACCGCCCCGGCGTCTATATCCTGCCCAAGCATCTCGACGAAAAGGTGGCGCGGCTGCATCTGGACAAGATCGGCGTCAAGCTGACCCAGCTCAGCAAGGAACAGGCCGATTACATCGGCGTGGCGCCCGAAGGCCCGTTCAAGCCGGAACATTACCGCTACTGACGGTTCCTGTTGCCATTCAGGTCCAACGCGTTAGGCTCCCCCCACGCATCAACGGGGGGAGCTTCCCATGAGCAAACGTGACGACCTGATCGCAAAATACGCCGCCGATCTGCAGGACAAGCTGGGCCTGACGCCCGACATGGAGCTGCTGACCAAGGTGGTGATCGGCTGCGGGCCTTCGATCTACAATGACGATGCCGAAACCGTCGCCAGTTCCGACAAGACCGAGCTGGAGCGGATCAAGCAGAACTACCTGATCAAGAAACTCGGCCTCGCGGACGGCCCGGCGCTGGACGAGGCCATCGCGGATACGGTGCAGAAATACGGCAGCGCCAACCGCAACAAATATCGCCCCGTGTTCTATTACGTGCTCTGTAAGCATTTCGGCAAGGAAAGCGTCTACGCCTGAAACAGCCGCCGCGCCTAACCGGGCCCTGCGCTTCTTTCGTGGGTAAATATCCTGGGGGGGAACGCCTGGCGGCCCGCATCGGGGGCCGACAGGCGTGGGGGGTAAAGCCCCCCCCTGCCCAACCCCAGCCATCGGGTCCGGCCTCTACCCGGTGCGGCCCGGCCGGATCATCGCCTTGATCGCCGCGACATGCCCGGCCGAGGCGGCCAGCGCATCGCCGCACAGCGCCTCGGCCTCTGACAGCAGCGCCTCGTCATCGCACAGCCGGTCCACCAGCCCCCAGGCCAGCGCCTCGGCGGCGCCGATCTTCTGTCCGCCCATCAGGATCATCGCCGCCCGCGCCGGACCGACCAGCGCCGCCATCCGGACCGGATCGCTGGGCTGGGGCAGATAGCCCAGCCGCATCACCGGATAGAACAGCCGCGTCCCCGCAACCGCCAGACGGATGTCGCAGGCCAGCACCATGCCCATCGCGCCCCCCGCCACCGGTCCGTTCAGCGCCGCGACCGTCAGGCAGGGCAGCCCTGCGACCGCCGCCGACAGCCGCTCCCAGTCGGGCGACAGCGCCAGCCCGGCGCGGGCCTCGTCCAGATCGGCGCCGGCCGAGAACACCTTGCCGGTGCCGGTCAGGATCACCGCCCGCAGATCGGACCGCTGCGCCATCTCCTCGAATGTCGCGGCCAGCCCCGCCAGCATCCCTGCCGTCAGCGCATTGGCCTTTTCGGGCCGCGCGATGGTCACCCACCCCAGTCCCCCCGAGAATTTGTTCGATATCATGCCATCTCCTGCTTGGAGTGCCGGCTTTACTCTGGCAAAAGCCCACCAAGTGTTTTCTTATCCGCGCGTTTACAGAGAAGGCAATGACATGAACCTCAGACTGACGAGCTCGGCCCTGGCGCTGGCAGCAATGACCGCCCCCGCCTTTGCCGATGTGACGCCGGAGCAGGTCTGGCAGTCCTGGGTCGATTATTACAAATCCGTTGGCTACACGATCACCGAAGGCAGCCGCGACAAATCCGGCAGCACCCTGACCGTCAAGGACATCAAGATCGCCGGCGGCGCCGAGGCCAGCCGCGTCGGTCTCAGCCTGCCCGAAATCGTTCTGACCGACACCGGCGACGGCAAGGTCAAGACCGTCTTTGCCGATCACATGACGGTGGACCTGTCGGGCACCAATGCCGATGGCAAGAACTATGAGCTGCCCGCGACGCTGGACATGCCGGGCAACAGCATGATCTCTTCGGGCGCGCCCGAGGATATGACCCATGAATTCAACTATCCGACGCTGAAGGTGACGCTGACCACCGTCACCACCGACGGCAAGCAGACGCCGCTGCCGGTGAATTTTGCGCTGCTGGATTCGACCGGCACCGCACATCTGGCCGGCGGTGCCACCGGCAAATACGACTACGACATGAGCTCGGCCAAGCTGACCTTCGACGGTGATGTCACCGACGAAAACCAGGAGAACGTCAAGTTCGCCGGCAGCGCCGAAAAGCTCAGCACCAAGGGCACGATGAACCTGCCCGGCAAGATCGCCGATCTTGAGACCGAGCTGGGCACCGCCCTGCGCAACGGTCTGGCGATGGATGGCGCGGTCCAGATCGGGCCGATCGCCGCCACCTTCCAGTTCTCGGGCAAGGACGAGAACGACCAGCCGACCAGCGGTGCCGGCAAATACGAAGGCAAGGGCTTTGACGGCCATATCAAGATGTCGCAGGACGGGCTGAGCTATCAGCTGGGCTCGGATCCGGTCAGCTTCGAGATCACCTCGCCGCAGATGCCGATGCCGATCCGCTATGGTTTCGACAAGGCCAGCCTTGATCTGCAGATGCCGGTCAGCAAATCCGACACGCCGCAGCCCTTCAAGCTGGCCTATGCACTGTCGGGCCTGACGCTGGGCGACGAGATCTGGGCGACCTTCGACCCCGAAGCCAAGCTGCCGCGCGATCCGGCCTCGCTGGACATCGACGTAACCGGCACGATGAAGGTCATCCGCGACCTGCTGGACGTGCCGCCGCCCAAGGCCGATGGCGCCAGTGATCAGGCGACCGATGAGGCTGCAGCCGATGCCGCCACGGATCAGGCGGCCGACCAGAGCGGCGATCAGGCTGCGGATGCGGCCACCGATCAGGCCGAGGCCGACGGTATGGACGATGGCATGGACGGCGCGACCGACGAGGCCCAGCCCGAGGAAGAACCCTCGCCCTTCGAGCCGGTCGATCTGACGATCAACCAGTTCGCGCTCAAGGCGGTCGGAGCCAGCATTCAGGCCACCGGCGCGCTGAAAGCCCCCGAAAGCGGCGACATGACCATGCCGGTCGGCAATATCCATGCCGAATATGAGGGCGTCAGCGCGCTGATCGACAAGCTGGTGGGCATGGGTCTGATCCAGCAGGATCAGGTCATGGGCGTGCGCATGATGCTGGCGATGTTTGCCAAACCCGTGGACGGCAACCCCGACAAGCTGGTGACCGACCTCGAGTTCAAGGACGGTGGCCAGGTCTTTGCCAACGGGCAACAGATCAAGTAAGCCAAGGGTTGCGGGTGGGGCCGGCCTCCACCCGCGCCGCCCTTGGCCTGCCGGGCGTAACGCGATACTGGGCCGGTGTATCCGGCCCGTTTTCATGTCGAGGGATTTCCTGATGTCCGATTTCAACCGCCTTCGATCCCTGACCGAACAGCTTTTGACGGCAGCGCGGGCCGCCGGTGCGGATCAGGTCGATGCCGTGGCCGTCGATGCCGCCTCGGTCTCGGTCGATGTGCGCGCGGGCAAGCTGGAACATGCCGAGCGCGCCGAGGGCGTCGAGATCGGGCTGCGCGTGCTCTTGGGCGGGCGGCAGGCCTGTGTCTCGGCCTCGGACCACGGCGCCCGCACCATCGCCGAAATGGCGGCGCGGGCGGTGGCCATGGCGCGCGAAACCCCGGTTGACGACACGCTGGGGCTGGCCGAGCCGTCCGAGCTGACCAGCGACACCGACAGCACGGCGCTGGACCTGTTCGACCCCTCGCCCGAACCGACCCCCGCCGCGCTGCAAGAGGCCGCGCTGCGCGCCGAGGCCGCCGCCTTGCAGATCGCGGGCATTTCCATGATCGAATCCGCCTCGGCCGGCTATTCGGCGCGGCGGATGTGGCTGTCGGCCTCGAACGGTTTTTCGGCAGGCTATGGCCGCACCGGGCACAGCCTGTCGACGGTGGCGATCACCGGGACCGGCACCGGCATGGAGCGGGACTGGGCCGGCGAAACCCGGGTGCATGGCGCCGACATGCCCGCGCCCGAAGAGATCGGCCGTCTGGCCGGGCAGCGCACGGTCGAGCGGCGCGGCGCGGGCAAACCCCCGACGGGCAGCTTTCCGATCCTTTATGACGAGCGCATCGCCGCCGGGCTGATCGGCCATCTGGTCGGCGCGGTGAATGGTTCCGCCATCGCGCGCGGCGCAAGCTGGCTGCGCAATGACCTGGGCGAGGCGGTATTGCCTGCGGGCTTTGACCTGATCGAGCTGCCGCATCTGCCACGGATGCCGGGCTCGCGCCTGTTCGACGGTGAGGGGCTGGCCACCCGGCGCCGGGCGCTGGTGCAGGATGGCGTGCTGCAAGGCTGGACGCTGGATCTGTCGACCGGGCGCAAGCTGGGCATGGCCTCGACCGCCAGCGCCATGCGCGGCGTCGGCAGCCCGCCCGCGCCGGGCGTGTCGAACCTTGAGCTGAGCCAAGGCAACCGCAGCCGCGAGGATCTGATCCGCGACATGGGGCGCGGGCTTCTGGTGACCTCGATGCTGGGTGCCTCGATCAACGGCACCACCGGGGACTATTCACGCGGCGCGGCGGGCTTCTGGATTGAAAACGGCCAGATCAGCCATGCCGTCAACGAATGCACCATCGCGGGCAATCTGCGCGACATGCTGCTGCGGATGACGGCGGCGAATGACGCCCGCGACTGGCGCGGCATGAAGGTGCCGAGCCTGCTGGTCGAAGGGATGACCGTTGCCGGCGCCTGATCTGTCCCTGCTGGAACAGGCCGCGCGCGAGGCCGGCGAGATTGCCCTGCGCCATTGGCGGCAATCGCCCGAGGCATGGGACAAGGGCGGCGGCGCCGGTCCGGTCAGCGAGGCCGATCTGGCGGTAAACGCGCATCTGGAGCGCCTGCTGCGCGGGGCACGGCCGGATTACGGCTGGCTGTCCGAGGAATCCCCCGACGGGCCCGAGCGACTGGACGCAGCGCATTGTTTCATCATCGACCCGATCGACGGCACCCGTGCCTTTCTGGACGGGCACGAGGGGTTCTCGGTTTCGCTGGCGGTGGCGACAGGGAGGCAGATCACGGCAGCGGTGGTGCATCTGCCGGCGCAGCGGCTGACCTATATGGCCAGCGCCGGGGACCCTGCGCTGCTGGATGGCGCCCAATTGCGCCCGGCCGAGCATGATCTGGACGGAGCCAGCGTGCTGACCGGCAAGCCCAGCCTTGTGCCGGCGCTCTGGCGGGGCAAGGTGCCGCCGGTACGGCGCGAGTTCCGGTCCTCGCTGGCATGGCGGCTGTGTCTGGTGGCCGAGGGCCGCTTCAATGCGGCGCTTTCGACGCGGCCCTGCTGGGAATGGGACATCGCCGCAGGCAGTCTGATCGCCGCGCGCGCCGGCTGTATCGCCAGCGATCAGGACGGGCAGCCGCTGCGCTTCAACTCGGCGGGCGCGATGAGCGCGGGGCTGGTGGTGGCGCCGCCGGGGCTGCATGGCCAGATGATCGCAGCCCTGGGGCCCGCTTCCGGCGCGGGTGCCCCGGCGCATGCCTGATGACCTGCGCTTGATGGCCCGGGTCCGGGCAGATAGATTGGCCGCAAACCACAAGAGGCGCCGCGCATGAGCCGCATTCCCCCCGCAACCCGCGACCGGCTCGCCGACGAGATCACCTTTCACCCCGCCAATGCCGAGGCCCGCGCCTTGCGTGAGGCCTTGGGCCGTTTCGCAACCGGCGTGACCGTGGTCACCACGCAAGGCGCGCAGGGCCCGATCGGCATGACCGCCAACAGCTTTTCCAGCGTCTCGCTGGAACCGCCGCTGGTGTTGTGGAGCGCGGCGCGGGCCTCGGCCCGGCATGCGATCTTTGCCGAGGCGCAGCACTGGTCGGTGCATGTGCTGGGCGCCGAGCAATTGGAGACATGCCTGCGCTTTACCCGGGGTGGCGCGCAATTTGATGGGTTGGGACATGGCAGCACAGCCGAGGGGACGCCGGTGATCCCGGGGGTGGCGGCGCGCTTTGATTGCGAGGCGCATGCCCTGCATGAGGCCGGCGACCACACGGTGATGATCGGCCGGGTGCTGCGGGTGACCGTGGCCGGTCCGGGCGATCATCCGCTGGTCTTTGCCGCCGGCCGTTTCGGGCAATTCGCCCCGGACGCCGGCTAGCGGCGCGGGGCCCGGGGGCTTTGCCCCCACGCCTTTCAGGCCCCTCAACGGGGCCGGAAAGGCGTTCCCCCAGGATATTTGTCCACGAAAGAAGCCGGGCGCTCAGCTGCCTTCGAGCGGCGGCAGGGGCTGTGAAAAGATATCATCTAGGCGCGGCACCGGGGCAGCTTTGGTGCGGATGGCGCTGCCCGGCCCGCCAAGCGTCGCGATCTGGCGGGCCAGTTGTGCGATGGCCTGCGATTGCGCGCGGGCGATGGCGGCGGGCCCCGGTTTTTCGGCCAGCGGAATGGTGATGTCAAAGCTGCGCGCCTGATTGGCACCGCCTGCCCCGGCATCGCTGACGAAATAGCGCCCCGATAGTCGGTAGCCGCCGCTGGCCTGCGCCAGGGCTTTCTCGACGCGGACCTCGACCGTGCGGCGGGGCGGCTCGGCCAGGGGCCAGGGTTCGGCAATCACCGTGGCGCCTGAAATATCCGAGATGGTGCGCGCCAGCGTCAGGGTGACCGCACGCTGCGGATCGTCGGCCCAAAGCTGCTTGGTGTTCGAGCGCACCGCGCCATCCGTGCTTTGCCAGCTGACCTCGTCGCCCGAGGCATATTCCGGCAGCGAGACATCCTTCAGTTCGGCCGTGCCCAGCCGGTTCGGCAGCCGCTCGGCCGGGACCGGCGGGTCGATCAGGTAGCGGGCGGTCTTTTCGCCGTTCGAACAGCTCGCCAGAGCGGTCAGCATGGCGGTGGCGATCAGGAGTTGGCGCATCATTACCGTCCCAGGATGAAGGCTTGCGGATTGCGTTCGATGCTGCGCGCCAGACTGGAGAAGGAATTGGCGGCGCGGCGCATCTCGCGGATCAGGTTGATGGTTTCATTGTTGAAGGTCGAACGGTCGCCATAGGCGGCGATCACCGTTTCGGCGCGCGCAGCCAATGCCTCGAGCCGCGCCGAGAGCTGCGGCAGGCGCTGCACCGAGGCCGAGATATTGTCGGCCGCCGTGCCCGCCTGTTTCAGCGTCTGGTTCAGGCTGCCGACCGCATTGCCGTCGCGCAGGTCGTTGAGCAGACCCGAGGCGGCTTCGAGCGTGTTCGACAGGTTCTTCGGCAATTGCTCGGCGTCCTTGCTGCCCAGCATGGCGCGCACGTCCTGCAAGATGCCCTGCGCCTCGGTCGAGATGGCGGCAAGGTCCATCTTGGCCACGCCAGAGGCTGCGGCGTCGATCTGTTCGACCATGCCCGGCACATCGGCGGCGGCCAGCTTGACCGCCTCGGCGGCGGCGGCGGCCTCGTCGACCATCTTGCGCACCTGCCCCGCCGCGCCGGATTCGCGCAGCTCGGTGGTGACCTGACGGATTTCGCCGGCGGCGGCGCGGGCATCGTCCAGCGTGCCGCGCAGGCTGCCGGGGATGGCGCGCGTGTCCTCGCTGCTGGCGATGGCGGTGACCGAATTCATCATGTCGGTGGCGGATTTCAGCGCCTCTTCGATCGGCAGGTTGCCGACGCGGGCCAGGAAGCCCTGGGCCGAGGCGGTGAAATCGGAAATGTCGCCCGGGACCGAGGGGATGATCGGGTTCGGCTGGGCGTCGCGTTGCAGCTCGGCCGGGGCGGCATCGGGCAGCTCGACCAGTTCGACTTGCAGCGAGGTGCCAAAGAAGCCGGCGCTGGCCAGCCGGGCGCGCAGCCCGCGATGCACCAGATCGGCGATGAAATCGGTGGTCTGCTGCGGCGTCGGATCGCCGCTCATGCCGATGCGGTCAGGCGAGATCGCCAGTGTCACCTGCTGGCGGACGATTTCCTGGCCCTTGGCGTCGCGTTCGCTTTGCGCGGCAAGCCCCGTCACCCGGCCGACGGTCAGGCCCATGAACTGGACATCCGCGCCGGTTTGCAGACCCTTCACAGATTCATCGACCAGCATGGTCAGGTGCAGTGCGCCGGCCTCGTCCGACACCAGATTGGTCTCCGCCGTCGCCTGATCGGGTTGCAGCACGAAGGTCTGGCCATCCTTCACCGGCTGCCCGCCCGAGCGCAGCGTGGCGAATTCCGCGCCCCCTTGCAGCACCGAGGCCAGCGAGTTCACGTTCAGCGACAGGCCCTGCGTGCCCAGCGACACCGAAAAGCCCGAGGTGTCCCAGAACACCGAATTGGTGGTCAGCAGCTTGTTATAGGGTTCCGGGATGAAGACATCGGTCAACACGCCGTCGTTGTTCTTGGCCAGGCGCAGGTTCTGCATCTGCCCGACCGGCAGGCCGCGGAACAGCACCGGCGCGCCCTCGGTCATGCCGCGGGAACGTTCGGCCGACAGCGTGATCCAGGTGCCTTTCTGGCCAAAGCTGGTCAGCGGCGGCTTGTCGAGCCCCTGAAACAGCCGCACCGGATCGTCCAGCTTGTCGTCCCAGTAGCCTTCGACGAACGAGCCGGTCAGCACCGTATCCAGTCGCGAGATGCCCTGGGCCGAGACCTGCGGTCGCACGATCCAGAACTGCGCATCCTTGTCGATATAGGGCGCAAGATCCTTGTCGACGCGCATATTGACCTCAACCTGTTGCAGGTCGCTGGTAAAGCGCACCGATTCCACCTTGCCCACGGTGATCTCGCGGAATTTCAGCAGCGTCTCGCCGGGGGTGATGCCGGTCGCGTCCTTGAAACGGACCGAGATCAGCGTGCCCCGGCTGGCCAGCGCGTTCCAGCCCACGCCCAGGGTGACCACCAGCGCCAGAATCGGCACCAGCCAAATCAGCGAAAAGCCGGCGCGGGCGGCCTTTGCCGCAGTCTTGCGCTGCGGTTCGGCAGGTTTCAGGGCACTGCCGTCCTGCGGCGGGGGCGTATCGGTCATCGGTGTCGTTCAGTCCTTGCGGCTTCGCAGAGGCAGGCCCCGCCAAATCAGCCTTGGGTCGAAACTCTGCGCAGAAAGCATCGTGAAAGCAACAGACAACGCGAAAGAGACCGCTGCGGGTCCGGGATGGATCGAGGCCACGAAACCCAGTTGCACCAGCGCCGACAGAATCGCCACAACGAAGACGTCGATCATCGACCAGCGCCCGATGAATTCGACCACCTCGTAAAGATGCAGCCGGCGATGTGCCTGCCGGACCGTGGCCGGGCGGCCGGCGACCCGCGCCAGCCAGGCGATGGCGATGAACTTGCCCACCGGCACCATGATCGAGGCGAGGAAGATGATCGCGGCGACGCCGTAATTGCCATAATGCAGCAGCTCGACCACGCCGCCGAGGATGGTGGATTCGGTATTGCCGGCCAGCCCGCCCAGCGTCGAGGTCTTGAGCATCGGGAACAGGTTCGCTGGCAGATAGAAGATGAAGCCGGCGGTCAGCCAAGCCCAGACCGCGTTCAGGCAGCGCCGGTCGGGCGGCACCAGATCCGAGTTGCAGCGCGCGCAGGTGGTTTCGGTCTGCGGCCAGACCCGGCCGCAGGCCCGGCATCCGATCAGGCCGGCGCGATGCGCAGTCAGGACCGGGGCGTCATCGGGCGCGCCGCTCATCGTCGCAGGTCCGTGATGATTTCGCGCCCGTCGGTGGCCATGCCGGCATCCTCGATCGCATCCCAGATCGTGGCGCTGCTGGTAAAGGCATTGCTGGCGGCATTGACGAGGATCAGCGCGCAAAAAGCCCAGAACGCGGGGCCAAAGCTGATCGTGGCAAGCCCGCCGACCTTGACCAGCGCAACGGCGGTGCCGATGACAAAGATCTCGGCCATGGACCACGGGCGCAGCTTTTCCGACAGGCGAAAGGCCGGGACGGCATGGGCAAAGGGCCTACGCCCGCGCGACAGCGGCGACAGCGTATAGACCAGCAGGATCGCGCGCAGCATCGGAAGTCCGACGATGGTTGCGAGCAGCGCCACGGTCAGCGGTATCAGCGCACCATGCGAAAACGCCATCGCCACGCCGAACAGCGAGGTCTGGTTGCCAAACCCCATGCGCGAGATTTCGAGAAAGGGAAAGAACACCGCCCCCAGCATCAGCACCAGCGAGGTAAAGCTCAGCGCGATGATCCGGGTGAATGCGCCCGCGCGGGGGCTGGCCAGAACGCCGCCACAGCGGATGCAGCGCGCGGTTTCGCCCGGTTGCAGCTCGCGTTCAAGGTGCAGGGCGTCGCAGCGCGGACAGGCGATCAGCCCCGCACCGGTCGCCAGATCATATGAGCCTTCGGTCTGCATCCTGCGACAATACCGGGCTGGCAGGGCGCGGCAAGTGGTGAGGATTTGATCTGTTAACTGGATATTAGGCGCGCGGCGCTAGACCCTGTCGAAAGTTGCAGGGAAAGGGCGCGACATGGCCAAGACCGGGACGGCCCCGATCATCATCAAGAAGGTGCAGGGCGGCGGCGGTGGCGGCCATCACGGCGGCGCCTGGAAAGTCGCCTACGCCGATTTCGTCACTGCGATGATGGCCTTCTTTCTGCTGATGTGGCTGCTGAACGCCACGTCCGAAAAACAGCGCAAGGGGTTGGCGGATTATTTCAATCCCACCATCATCCAGTCCACCCAAGGAGGGGCGCAGGGCCCCTTTGGCGGCCAGCTTCAGGATGCCGCGACCAATTCGGGTCAGGGCGCCGGCGCCTCGCGCGATGTCCGGGGCGGCGCCGCCCGCGACGCCGCCTTCGAAACGATGGCGCGGCAGGTCCAGAACGAACTGACCGGCAGCGGCGCCGAATCGATGCAGCGCACCAATCTGCTGAAACATGTGGTGACGCGCATGACCGACGAAGGTTTGGTGATCGAGCTGACCGACCTGACCGACGATCCGCTATTCGCCGGCGACAGCGCCCAGCCGACGCCCGCCATGCAGGAACTGGCCGGAATCCTCGCCGGCGTGCTGGGGCGGGTCAAGAACCAGCTGGCAATCGCAGGCCATGTGCGCGCCTATCCCGAAATGCTGGTGCATTCGCCGGTCTGGGCGCTGTCGGATGCCCGCGCCCATGCGGTCAGAAACCTGCTCGAATCGGCTCGTCTGGACGATGGCCGCGTGCAGCGCGTGACCGCCTATGCCGACCGGCGCAACCGCTCGGTCAACCCGATGGATCCGAACAACAATCGGATCGAAGTGATTTTACTGAGATAATCCCCGACCCCGTCGCGCCGGTTAGGCCAATCTTAACCGCCGGTGCTCCACACTGACATCAATCGTTTCAGACAGGATGACAGCATGTCGATTTCCTCCGCCCTCTCCGCCGGCGTTTCCGGGTTGAATGCCAATGCCGCGCGACTGGCCGGCATCTCCGACAATATCGCGAACTCCAGCACCTTCGGCTATCGCCGGGTGGTGACCGATTTCGAAAGCATCGTCCTGGGTGATCCGCGCGGTGGCGGTCGCTATACTGCCGGGGGCGTCGCCACCTTTTCGCATCGGGTCGTGGATCAGCGCGGCAACCTCGTCGGCACGGACAATCCGCTCGACATTGCGATCAGCGGCAATGGCATGCTGCCGGTGATCAACAGCTCCAAGCTCAACTCGCTTGGCAATGGCAATGTCCCGCTGCTGATGACCCGCACCGGCGGCTTCCGCGCCGATGAGGAAGGGGTGCTGAAGACCACCTCGGGGCTGGTGCTGATGGGCTGGGCCGCCAATCGCGACGGCACCATCCCGCAGCAAAGCCGCGATTCGACCGCCGGGCTGGTCCCGGTGGTGCTCAACAAGAACGAGGTCTATGCCGAGCCGACGACCCGCATCGGCGTCGGCTTCAACCTGCCGGCCGAAGCCACGGTGGGCGGCGGCACGGTAACGCCCTCGTCGACGAATGTCGAATATTTCGACAATCTGGGCGCCTCGCGCGCACTGACGATGAGCTTTACCCCCACGGTGGGCGCGGCGGGCAGCGGCCGGTCGAACAGCTGGACGATGGAGATCCGCGATTACGCCATTACCGATGATCCGGCGACGGCGGCGGATGAATCGCTGGTCGGTTCTTATACGCTGGACTTCGACGATGCGGCCGGCGGCCCCCTGGCCAGCGTGACCACGCTTAGCGGCGGTGCCTATGACCCGGCGACCGGCGATCTGGTGGTGAACGTGGCCAGCGGCCCGATCACGGTCAATATCGGACGGCCCGGCGGAACCGGCCTGACCCAGATCAGCGCGGATTTCTCGCCGACCAATGTGACCAAGGACGGGGCTGCGGCCGGCACGCTTGCCGCCGTCGAGGTGGACGAGAACGGCTATCTGCAGGCGACCTACAGCAATGGCACCACGCGCACCCTGTTCCAGATCCCGCTGGTCGATGTGCCGAACCCGAACGGGCTGCTGGCACTGGACAACCAGACCTATCAGATCTCGCCCGACTCGGGTGCCTTCTATCTGTGGAACGCCGGCGATGGCCCGACCGGCGCCATCACTGGCTATGCGCGCGAAGGCTCGACCACCGATGTCGCGGCCGAGCTGACCGATCTGATCCAGACGCAGCGCGCCTATTCGTCGAATGCCAAGATCATCCAGACGGTCGACGAAATGCTGCAGGAAACGACCAACATCAAGCGCTAGCCGCCCGAACCAAGGGACTGATCCATGAGCCTGTCTTCCGCGATATCGAATGCGCTCTCGGGCCTGACGGCGACGACGCGCGCGACCGAGCTGGTATCGACCAATATTTCCAACAAATCCGTCGCGGGCTATGCGCGGCGCGAGCTCGAAACCTCGTCGCGCACCTATGCCAGCGGCGGCATCCGTATCGACGGCGTGCAGCGCATGGTGAATGCCGGGCTACTGGCCGACAACAGGCTGGCGCAGGCAGCCAGTTCGCAATCGGGCACTGTCGCAGCCTTTCACGCCGCGATCGAGGGCGCCTATGGCACGGCCGATGACCCTGGCGCACTGACCAGCCTGTTGACCGGCTTCAATGCCGCGCTGACCTCGGCGGCCGCCCGCCCCGACAGCGACACCCGGTTGGGGGCGGTCCTGGATGCGGCCTCGGCGCTGACCGGCAAGATCCGCTCGGTTTCGGCGACGATCACGACCGCGCGGGCCGAGGCCGACCGGACAATCGGCCGCGATGTGGACAAGCTCAACGGGGCTCTGGAACAGGTGGCCGAGCTGAACCGCCAGATCACCGTCCTGACCGCGCGGGGCGAAGATGCCTCGCCCCTGATCGACACACGTCAGGCCGCAATCGACGAAATCGCCAGCCTGGTTCCTATTCAGGAGGTGGCACGGGAAAACGGCCGCATCGCGCTATTCACCAAGGGGGGGGCGACGCTCTTGGACGGCAACGCTCCGGCCAAGGTCTCGTTTCAGGCGGCCAATGCCATGAGCACCGCGATGACGGTCGGCAATGGCGACTTGTCCAGACTGTCGCTGAACGGCAAGCCGCTATCCGAGGCCGAGATGGGCATGTTCGCGGGCGGCACGATCGCGGCCAATTTCCAGATCCGCGACGATCTCGCCCCGCAGTATCAGACCAGGATCGACGCTTTCGCCCGCGAAGTTTGCGTGCGCTTTGCCGATCCCGCAGTCGACGGCACTTTGGCCGCAGGCACCGCCGGGATGTTTACCGACGCGCAATCCGCCTCGAACCCGGCCGCCGAACCCGGACTTGCCAATCGCATTGCCGTCAACGCGGCTCTTGACCCGGCCATGGGCGGCGCTCTGTGGCGCATCCGCGAAGGCGTGAATGCGACCGATCCCGGCAGCGGCGGTGACGCGACCCTGATCCAGGCGATGGGGGCGGCGCTAACGGATACACGCACGCCCAGCTCCGCCGCCATGTCGTCCAGCACCCGCAGCATGCTGCAATTCGCGGCCGATCTGACCTCGGGGGCGGCAACCAATCGCGTCCGGGCCGATGCCAGCGCGCTGCAGGACCAGACCCGCGCCGACAGCCTGAACATCATGCTTCTGGCGCAAGGGGTCGATACCGACACCGAGATGGAGGCGCTGCTTTCACTGGAAAAGGCCTATGCCGCCAATGCCAAGGTCTTTCAGACCGTCAACGGTATGCTCGATGAAATCCTGAGGCTGACATGACCCGTTTCAACTCTGTAAGCGACCTCGCCCGCGCCTATCAACTGCGCCTATCGCAAGGCGCGCTCAAATCCCGTCTGGACACGCTGAGCCGGGAATCCGCCACCGGGGTCAAGGCCGATATCCCGCTGGCCTTGGGCGGAGACATGGGGCGAATTTCGCAGCTGGAATCGCAACTGACCCTGCTTGCGACCTACAAAAACAACTTAGCCGAGGCCGACTCGTTGCTGGATGGCATGCAGAACGCCGCCGAAAGCATCCGCTCGATGGCGTCGGACAGCGGCACCTATTTTGCCTCGGACACGCTCACCTCTTCGGACAATGCGCTGCAGGCGCATCTGCGCAAAGCGCCGGACCAGATGCGCGCGGCGCTTTCGGCGCTGAATGTTTCCGTGGCGGGACGGTCGGCCTTTGCCGGCAGCGCCAGCAACGGGCCGGCTGTCGTGGGTTATGAGCAGCTGATGGCGCAATTGACCACCGCCGTGGGCGGCGCGACCGATGCCGCCGGGATCACGGCGGCGATCGACGCCTATTTCGATGGCCCCAGCGGTAGCGGCGGTTTCAGCGATATCGGCTATCTTGGCGACGATCAGGGCAGCATTGCTGTGCCGATATCGGCAAGCAAGGCTGTGACCACGGGGCTGACGGCAAATTCGCCCGAATTCCGCATGGCTCTGAAGGGCTTTGCCGTCGCGGCCTATGCGGCTGGCGCCACCGGTCTGGACGCGCAAACGGTGCGCAGTCTCAGCCAGGCGGCCGGGACCCGACTGGTCAACAGTCAGAGCCCGCTGACAGCGGCGATGTCCCGGATCGGGGTTCAGCAGGAAATCGTTTCCCGTATCCAAACCACGAACGCGGCCGAAACCTCGACGCTGACCATCGCAAGGAACGCGCTGATCGAGGCCGATCCCTATGAAACGGCCACCGCCCTGAAAGAGATCGAGGCCAATATCGAGACACTCTACACGCTGACCTCGCGCCTTTCGAAGCTCAGTCTGGTGGGCTATCTGTGATGCGCCTTCTCTGCATGCTTCTTGGGTTTCTGCTCTGCACCGCCGCGGCAGCCGCCCCCGTCCGGATCAAGGATCTGGCAAATGTGGATGGCGTGCGCGGAAACGACCTGATCGGCTATGGGCTTGTCGTCGGGCTCAGCGGCTCGGGCGACAGCCTGCGCAACAGCCCCTTCACCGAAGAAATCATGGCCGGCCTGCTTGAACGGCTGGGCGTGAACGTGACGGACGAGGCGTTTCGGCCCAAGAACGTCGCGGCGGTGATCGTCACCGCGACCCTGCCGCCTTTTGCGCGCTCGGGCTCGCAGGTCGACGTCAACGTCGCCGCCATCGGCGATGCAAAAAGCCTGATGGGTGGCACGCTGGTGATGACGCCGCTGAACGCGGCGGATGGGGAAATCTATGCGGTCGCGCAAGGCTCGATCCTAGCCTCGGGGGTCGAGGCCAGTGGCGATGCCGCCTCGGTCGTGCAGGGCGTCCCGACCACCGGCACGGTTCCGGCGGGCGCACGCGTCGAACGCGAGGTCGCGTTCGATTTCTCGCAGATGAAGACCATCCGTCTGGCGCTGCGCAATCCCGACTTCACGACCGCCGCCCGGGTCGAGGCCGCGATCAACCGCAAGCTGGGCCGGGGATTGGCCAATCTGATGGATGCCGGAACGATCTCGATCGACGCCTCGGTCTTGGGCAATGTGAACCCGGCCCGCCTGATCGGTCAGATCGAGAATATTTCGGTCGAGCCGGAAACGGCGGCAAAAGTCGTCATCGACCACAAGTCGGGCACGATCGTCATGGGCGAAGACGTGCGGATTTCCCGGGTCGCAGTATCGCAGGGCAACCTGACCCTACGTGTTCGAGAGGCACCGGTGGTGTCGCAACCCAACCCGTTCTCTCCCGGTAACACGGTGGTCGTGCCCCGGACACAAGCGGAGATCACGCAGGAACCGGGTATCGGCTTTGCCGAAGTCTCGGGGGAATCGTCGCTGAGCGAGGTGGTGGCGGGGCTGAACGCCCTTGGCGTCCGGCCGCGCGAGATGATCGACATTCTGAAATCCATCCATACGGCCGGCGCACTGCACGCCCAGTTGATCGTCAACTGAGCCTGCCGGATCGGAGAACCTGGCCGCCAACTGTCGTCGGGGTCACTGCGGGTGACGTCTGAATAAGTCCCGTTGAGCAATACACCTCTGCTGGCCAAACCTACGTCCGCCCCAATCAGTGGGCAGCCCCCCGCGCGCACCCGGCTTCGGGCTTCGGGCTTCGGGCTTCGGGCTTCGGGCTTCGGGCTTCGGGCTTCGGGCTTCGGGCTTCGGGCTTCGGGCTTCGGGCTTCGGGCTTCGGGCTTCGGGCTTCGGGCTTCGGGCTTCGGGGATACTCGATTGTCACCCGCCCAATGGCAAGTGCGGAACGATATCGGCCGTGCTAGGTTCCCGACTCATTGATTTTCACAGCCAGAAGAGGACGGTCGCAGCGAGCATGATCGCGGAGAAGAAGGTCTCCGGGCACCGGTCGTATCGCGTGGCGACGCGCCGCCAGTCTTTCAGCCGT
>NZ_WMIF01000020.1 GCF_009711185.1 Paracoccus limosus | reverse complement strand
GTCCTCGAGCCGATCAGGGAAAAGAACCGTCTGCCCGCGTGCAACGCCTTCGATGAACCCCGACATGCCGATCCCCCAACGCCATGCCAAAGTCTATCACAAGACCGAGTTTTTACACAGGCTCGGCTCAAAGCCGCCTCCACTCACAATCCCCGCCAAGTCTTGAGCCAGACCACCATCAGCCCCAGCACCAGAAGGCCCATGGCGACGCTGGCGGCGACGCGTGTCGCGCTGCCCTGCAGCCGCGCCCCCTGCCCCAAAGGCCGCAGATAGGCGGTCAGCGCCTTGTGCGCGCGGTCGAAGCGGGCAAAGTCCACCTGCCGCGCCAGCCGGGGTTGCAAGGCGATGCGGTCAGCCCCGGCCATCAGCCGCGCCTCGCGCCGCAGGCGCCGGGGCAAGGCGCCACCGCGTCGGCGCAGCATCTCCTCCAGCACGGGATGCTGGCCGCGCCGGATGCCACCGAAGCGCGCCGCCATCAGGCTTGCCACCTCATCGGCCATCGGCCTGATGTCGTCGATCGTCATTCCCGTCCCCTTTGCGGCAAGGCTAGCGCCTCTGGCGTCGGCGCACCAGCGTGGTTAGGGTGGGGCCATGATGCTGAAAACGACCGAAACCGGCCCCGAATCCGATCTGCCGCCCGTGCTGCTGGCACATGGCCTGTTTGGCTCGGGCAAGAACCTTGGCGGGTTGGCCCGCCGGCTGGCTGCGACGCGCCGTGTGATCTCGGTCGATATGCGCAACCATGGCGACAGCCCGCATGATCCCGACCACAGCTATGCCGCGCTGGCTGGCGATCTGGCCGAACTGATCGCGGCGCAGGGGGGCCGCGCCGATGTGCTGGGCCACTCCATGGGCGGCAAGGCGGCGATGATGCTGGCTCTGACCCGGCCGGAACTGGTGCGTCGGTTGGTGGTGCTGGACATCGCGCCCTATGCCTATCACCACCGCGAAGGCCAGTCCGAGCTGATTGATGCCATGGAATCGGTGCGGCTGGACGGGCTGCGCCTGCGCTCCGAGGCCGAGGCGCAGCTGGCCCTGCAGGTTCCCGAACCGGGCGTGCGGGCGTTTTTGCTGCAATCGCTGGACCTCAAGTCCGAGCCGCCGCGCTGGAAGCTGAACCTGCCCGCGCTGCGCGACCAGATGCCTTTGGTGGTCGGCTGGCCTGGCGCCCCCGCCGGCGGCTTTACCGGCCCGGCCCTGTTTCTGACCGGCGCCGAATCGGGCTATTGCCGCGAGCCGCAGATCGAGGCTATTCGCGATGTCTTTCCGCAGGCACAGATCCGCATCATGGCCGGCGCCGGGCATTGGCTGCATGCCGACCGCCCGACCGAGGTGGCCGAGATCGTGGCCGATTTTCTCGGTTAAGCGATCCGCGACCGCGCCGGATCAGCAGCGCAGGCTGATCCGCGCCTCGCCGGTATCGCCGGGGATCTTGGTCACCATGCTGTCGGGGATCGGCGTGCAGCCCGTCGCCTGCCCCGCCGCCTGCATCATCAGCCCGGGCACCGGCGCGCGTTCCTTGCGCGTCAGATAGCCTAGCCGGATCACCTCGGCCTCGCTCTCGCGTTGAAAGACGGCAAAGCGGATGCCGTCCACGGTCACATCGTGGCGCTTGGCGCCGATGAAGCCCGGCGCGGGCGAGGCGCAGGCCGAAATCAGGGTCAAAAGGGCAAAGACGATTAGGCGCATAGCCGCAGTCTGCCCGCAAAAGGTTAAGGCTTTGCTAATTCCGGCCCCGGAACCCGCCGCGATTTCTTTGCGTTTGCCCATCACCACCCCACGCAAGGAGAAGATCATGCGCCGCATCGTGAAACTGACCCCCATCATGGCATTGCTGGCCCTTGCCGCCTGTCAGACGGTGCAGGGCGCGGGCCGGGACATGCAGGCCGCCGGCCATGCCGTGGCGCGCGAAAGCCGCGAGGTGCAGGCCAACGGTCTTTGACCCGGCTGCGGGCGACGATCCGCCGGCCCGTCCGCGCCGCTGGTGGTTTTTCGCCGAGCCCGCCCGATCACGCGTCTGTGCTGCAGCATCCGCCGCGCCGCCGGTTTAGCTTGCGCCCCAATCACAAGAGCAGAAAGGGACACAGATGCGCCATCTTATTCGACTTGCTCCTCTGGCTGGCCTGATCGCGATTTCCGGCTGCGAGACGATCCAGGGGGCGGGACGCGACATGCAGACCGCAGGACAGGTCCTGACCCAGCAAGGCTATCAGGCGCAGAACCGCATGGGCGAGCCTGCCGTGACGCCACCGGCCGCGATGCCCGGCTATTGATCCCGGTCGGGCCAAAGGCCCCTGCCAGACAGCTCCCCTCATGCGGGTTTTTGTTGCGATTGAGTCGCGTAAAAGCTGTATCAGCGGACCGCAGGCGCGATCCCCTGCACAAAAGGATAGCTGCACTGCAGCTTTGCAGGCCCTAATGCGATTGAAGCAGAGCGGCCAATGCGTAAAATACGCGGGGAATATCTCTGCACCTGCCAACGTTTGTCGGTAGGGTCCTGCAGCAGGATCAGGACGGGCGTGCGGCCCGATCGGCCGAACCGGCCCCTGGGGTTGCTGCCTGCTCTTTCGTGTTGGGCTGCCCGGCCGGGCCAGCCCGGTTTATGGTTGATAGCCCGTTTTCGGGGTTTGTTTGGATGATGGGGTCGCGTGTTATGACCAATGGCCGGTTGCGGGTTGCCGTGTTGAAGGACCGCTACCCGATGCAGTTCATGACCGCGCGCCATTCCCGGCACGAGCTGGACTGGCGGCGCTTCCTGCCGTTTACCCTGCTGTCGCACCGCCTTGAAGGCTTTACCGTGCTGGCCCCCGGCAAGCGGGTGGATCTGGTCCACAGCAGCAACCGCATTCCGCTGGGCGTCCAGAAATACATCCTTTCGTTCGAGGACAGCGCCCCGCGGCGCTTTGGCTTTGCCCAGGACAACCTGCTGACCCGCTATATGGACGACTGCATCGGCAGCCATCGCTGCCGGCGGCTTGTCGCCATGTCCTATTTCGCCCGCCGCCGTTTCCTGCACCAGCACCGCGACAACCCGATGCTGCCGGCGCTGCAGGACAAGCTGACCGTGCGCTATCCCAATATCATCCTGCGCGACGCGCCCGACCCGCTGCGCGACGATCCCTGCACCGAACTGGTGCTGACCTTCGTCGGGGCGCATTTCGCGCGCAAGGGCGGCTGCGTCGCCGTCAAGATCGCCGAAAAGGCCAAAGCCGCCGGTCTGCCGATCCGCGTCAACGTCATCTCGCCGCTGGAGATGGGCGCCGCGATCTGGACCGACCCCGAGCGCGAAGGATTTTACGACGAATACAAGGACCTGCTGACACTTGATAATGTGGATTACAGCGCGCGCCTGCCCAATGACGTCATGCGTGGCAAGCTGCGCCAGTCGCATTTCTGCGTGCTGACCACATTCGCCGATTCCTTCGGCTTTTCGGGGATCGAGGCGATGGCCGAACATACTCCGGTGCTGGGCACCCGGGTCTGCGCCCTGCCCGAGGTGGTTCAGGACGACGTGAACGGCATCCTGATCGACATGCCGGTGGACAGTCTGGGCATGTGGGTGCGCCCCGCCGACACGCCGCGTTCGAGCCCGGCCTATGAGGGATATTTCCGCAGCGAGGTCGATCGCATCGCCCAGGGCGCGATCGAGCGTCTGGCACCGCTGGTCGGCGACGGCGAGACGGTGCAGGCCATGCGCCGCGCCGCCCGCGCCACCGCCGAGGCCCGTTTCGACAGCCACACGGCCTCGCAATATTGGGACGCGCTCTATGCTGAGGTCGCGGACGAGGATCTGGCCTCGGTCCCGCGCCGCAGAGAACCCCTGCTGCCCGACCCCGCCCCCCTGAAACGTTCCGAGTTTGGTGGTTCCTTTGCCTATTCCTTCGACAGCCAGCAGCACTGATCCGATCCTGCCGCCGCGCTGCGCAGAGGCGCCCGCATGAGCACGGCTGACCATATCACCGCGCCCGCAAAGCTCGCCCAGCGCCGCGAGGCCGGACGCGAATCGTCGATCCGGGCCGGGACGCAATCGGGCGAGCGGCTTGACGGCCTGACCGGGCTGCGTGGCTTTGCCGTGCTGGTGGTGTTTCTGTCGCATTCGGCGAATGCCGGCCTTTTGCCCAGCTATTTCGGCATGGGCGTCGGGCAACTGGGGGTGATGCTGTTCTTCATCCTCAGCGGCTTTCTGATGAGCATGCTCTATCTTGGGCAGGCGCCGCGACCGCAGGTCGTCAGGCGGTATGTCGCCGCGCGGCTGGGGCGCGTCCTGCCGCTGTTCTACCTGATCGTGGCGCTGTCGCTCATCGCCACTGCCGCCGGCCTGCCCTGGCCATATCCGATGCCGGATGTGGGCGCGGTGCTAATGCATCTTTTCCTGATCAGCGGCACGCGCGAGCTTTGGGCCGTGCCGGTCGAGATCCAGTTTTACGTCATCTTCGTCGGCATCTGGTGGCTTTGCCATCGGCAGGGCGGCTTTTCGCACCGCGCACTGTGGCTGTGCCTTGCTGTGCTGGGCCTGCTGTTCGCGGCACAGGTGCTGGCGTTTCATCTGCACAAGATGAACTTCGTGACGGTGTTCTACTATACGGCGTTCTTCCTGACCGGCACGCTGATCGCGCTTTACCGCGCCCGGATCATGTCGCTGCACGCCCGGCTTGCCGATTGGGCACCGATGGTCCTGAGCCTGATCGCGCTGGCAGCCTTTGTCGCGGTCAATCCCAACTTCCGGGCGGGAACGGCGCTCGGGGTGCCGATCTGGGCCGATCCGTTGATCTGGGCGGCCATGGTGCTGGTGTTTCTGTCCGCGATGACCGGCTCGGGCATATTCCGGCTGCTTGGCACGCCGCTGCTGATGTTCTGGGGGGAAATCTCTTACGGGTTCTATCTGATCCACCCGATCCTGCTGCATTTCGCCGAGCCGCTGGCCGGCGATCTGGGGCCGCAGATGCGGGTGGCGCTGGTGGCGGTTCTTTGTGCGGCGACCAGCGCACTGGCGTGGCTCAGCCTGACCCTGTTCGAGCGCCCGGCCCTGAAGCGCGCAAAGGAATGGGCATGACCGCGACCGTTAGCCAGTTTCCGCCCTATCGCGCCGGGCAGGCATCCGCCCGCGCCGGATCGCGCGCCGGCGACATCATGGCGATCACCGATGGCGCCTTCATGGCCACGGTATTCCTGTTCTCGTCGGATGCCTTCGTCTTTCTGGGCGTGCATTCGATCGTCTGGCTGCTGTGCTATGCCTATTTCCTGATGCGCCTTGCGATCAGCCTATCGCAGCTCTCGGATGCGCTGGTGCGCAACTGGGTGTTCCTGCTCTATCCGATGCTGGCGGTGGTCTCGGTGCTGTGGTCGCAGTTGCCGGTCGATACGCTGCGCTTCGGGATCCAGCTGAGCGTCAGCGTGATGATGGGCATCTTCATCGGCAGCCGCTTTCGGCCAAGGCAGATCTTTCTGGCCTTCTTCGGGGTGATGCTGTTTGCCATGTTCGTGTCGGTGCTGAACCTCACCAGCGCCATCACCCCCGCCTATGACGGACGCCACCTGTTCCAAGGCATCTTCAACTCGAAGAACGCGCTGGGGCACCGGGCGGTGCTTTTCACCGCGACCTGCACCTTCGGGCTGTTCGTGCTGCCCCGGCTGGGCATCGGGCTGCGGCTGGCCTGCGTCATCGGGCTGGGACTGGTCGCCATCGTCCTTGCGGTCGCGGGCTCGGCCACGGGCATCCTGTTTTCCTTCGCGGCCTCCTGCGCGGGGCTGGTGCTGTGGATCCTGCTGAGATCGCGCGGGGCATGGATGTTCCTGCTGGCGTCTTGCGCCGCAGTGCTGGGCCTGTTTCTGATCGCCAGCCTGTTCACCAAGCTCGACCCGCTGTCCTTCCTGTTGTCGCTGGTGGGCCGCGATGCCACGCTGACCGGCCGGACCATCCTGTGGCAGTTCGGCTGGAACCATTACCTGATGCGGCCCTGGCTGGGCTTTGGTGCCGCCGGCTTCTGGGAGAACCCGCATTTCGCCTCGGACATTCTGGCATTGCAAAGGCGCTATGGTGACGGCGTGGTCGGCTTTCACGACCTGATCGTCGAGCTTCTGGTGATGCTGGGCCCGCTGGGGCTGATCGCCCATCTCTCGATGACGGCGGTCTGCCTTTACCGGACGCTGTGGCATGCGCGCCATGGTGCCGATCCCTATGCCGCCTGGGCCTTCATCATGATCCTGTCGATCTTCGGCATGTCACTGCTGGGCGCGCAATACTACCAGGGCCACGCCATCCCGCTGATCTTCGTGGTCGCGCTTGGCACCGCCTATCGCCTTCCCCCCTCTCGTCGCGAAGCCCCGTCGGCTCGCATTCCCTCCATCCGACCGGGCGCCTCCCTTGCGCTGGACATCAGAGGCCATCAATGAACCACGATCATCCCATCACCCCCGGCTGGCGCAACGACGTTCCGGATTTTGCCGTGCTGGTCCGGCGCACCTTTGGCACGCTCAGGCGCAAATTGCCGGTGCTGGCGCTTGGCAGCGTGCTGGCGGGCGCGCTGGCGACCGGGCTCGCGCTGTCGCGGCCGGATTACTACTATGCCAGCTCGGCCATCATGATCGACCCGCGGCTGGGCGGCAGCGGCGATGCGGCGGCGGCGCCGACGATCTATCTGGCCGACGCGCTGGTGGTCGATTCCGAAATCGAGGTGCTGCTGTCGGACCGGCTGCTGCGCCGGGTGCTGGAAAAGCTGGCACCGGAACTGCAGGGCGCCTTTGCCGATGCGACCAATGCCGACGGCCAGCCGCTGACCCCGCAAGAGCTGCAAGAGGCTCAGGTCACATGGCTGAGCAAGAACCTGACCGTCGAGCGGCAGGGCAATACCTTCGTCATCGTCATCGGCTTTACCGCCGAGGATCCCAAGATCGCCGCCGATGTGGCCAATACCGTTGCCCAGGAATATGTGGTGTTCCAGCAGGACGACAGCCGGGGCCGCGTCGAGAAGGAGGCCACCTGGCTTTCGGCCGAAATGACGCGGCTTTCGGGCGAGGCCCGGCAGGCGGCAGCGGCGGTACAGAAATTCATCGTCGACAATGACGTGCCGCCGGATGGCCAGACCGGCCTTGTCGGCGCCACCATGACCGACCTTGAACAAGAGATCGTGGCCGAGCAGCGCAACCTGCGCAGCGCCACCCTGTTCATGGCCCAGATCGAGACCGACATCCGCCGCCTGAAGAACGAGCGCGTGGTGGGCGATCTGTTGTCGCTGCGGCCCGACAATACCGCGCTGACCCGGCTGATGCAGCAATACAAGGATGCGGTGCGCAGCGACGGCAGCAATCAGGCGGTGATCTCGCGCATGGCGCAGCAGCTCATGGCCGAGCTGAGCAACATGAAAGAGGCGGCCGAGGCCTCGAAAGAGGTGGCCGAGGCGAACCTTGCCAAGCTGGACGCCCGCCATGCCGATCTGCAGGCCGAGCTGTCGCAGATTGCCGCGACCCAGATCGAGCTGGGCAACCTGCAGCGCGAATCCGATGCCGTCAAGGAACAGCAGCGCCGGGTGATGGAGCAGTTGCAGCGCAACCAGAGCCAGGACCTGTATATCGTCAGCGACACCCGTGTGATCGACGATGCCGTGCCGCCGACCTCGCCCGCGAACCCGCCGCTGGTGCTGGTGCTGGCCAGCGGCATGATCGGCGGCCTGCTGCTGGCGATGGCCTGGGTCTTTGTGCGCGCGCAGACCGACGACCGCATCCGCAGCGCCCAGACCCTGCGCGAGCGGCTGGGCGTGACCTATCTGGGCGCGGTGCCGCCCAAGCCCTTTGCCCCGGCCGCGCTGGCCGAGCCGGGCGTGCTGGCCCGCGTCACCTCGGCCGAAGGGCGCGAGTTCTATGAAAGCCTGCGCCGCGCCGGCGTCGCCTTGCGCCATGGCAAGGGCGCCACGCTGGTCACCTCGCCCCGCGACGAGGCCAGCCGCGCCATGCTGACCGCCAGCCTTGCCGCCTTTGTCGCCAGCCATGGCGAAAAGGTGCTGCTGGTCGATGGCGATCCGCTGGGCCGCCGTCTGGGCGCACTGGTGCGCCCGCGTCTGGGCGATGTGCAGGTGCTGAACCCGGTGATGGATCTGGCCACGCCTTCGGAAAACCTGACCGTCGCGCTGGCCAGCGCCGACCGCCCGGTCGATCCGGCGGCCTATTCGGCGGCGGTGCGCGCGCTTTTGGCCGCGCGTCAGGCGCAGGGCGAAATCGTGATCATCGACGGCCCGGCGCTGTCGGCCACGGTGGACGAGATCATCGCCGAGGCGCAGGTCACCCGCGTGTTGCTGGCCCTGCCCTTTGGCAAGGTGTCGCTGAACCTGCTGGAGCAGATCCTTGACCGCAACGAGCCGGTGGGCAAACGGCTGGCGGGCGTGTTCCTGACCGAGGTGGGGCCGCGCCGCTTGCGCCGTCACGACCCCGCCCAGCGCCCCAAGCTGGTCTGAGGGACAAGCCATGGCCGAGACCCCCTCCGAAGCCAAGGCGCGCGCGCCGCGTCAACTGCTGAACCCGCGCACCGTCCGCCGGCTGCGCATCTATTCCGGGCGGACCCGGGCGATGGCCGGCGGGCTGCGCCACCCCTGCCTGTTCCTGCACCTGCCCAAATGCGGCGGCACCTCGCTCTCTGAGGCGCTTTACAGCACCGTGCCGCTGCACAAGACGGTCGCCGTGCTGGACGCGGTCTCGACCCGGCGGGCGGCGGCGATCATGGCTTTTGACCGCGATCAAGAGGCGCTCTGCCACGAGGATCTGGAGCATGGCCACTTGACCTTTGCCCTGCGCGAGCAGCTGATGCTGGCGCATATGGCCGCAGGCGCGCAGCTGATCCATGGTCATGTGCTGTATTCGCCGCTGGCCCGGCGGCATTTCGGCGAACGCTATCGCATCGTCTCGCTGATGCGCGAGCCGGTGTCGCGGGCGCTGTCGAATTTCGCCATGATGGCCGGCAACGGCTATTGCAGCCCCGATGTCGAGGCCTGGCTGGACGGTCCGATCGGCCGCAGCCACGCCACGGTCTTCCTGCGCTATCTGGGCGGGCAGAACGTGGTTTCCGCCGCAGAGGAACCCGAGGTGCTGACGCGCGCGTTGTCCCGGCTGGAGGACATCAGCGTCATGGGGTTCCTTGATGACCTGCCCGGTTTCCTGAACCGCTTTGCCGATACCTTCGGCACCAAGCCGCAGGTCCACCGCTACAATCAGGCCGCCTGGCCGCGGATCACGCTAACCGCCGGTCAGCGCGCCCGCCTTGAGGCCGCCTGCGCCGCCGATACGGCGATCTATGAGGCCGCGCGCCGCAAGTTCGCCTGATCGCCTTCAAGAGTTACGGAGTTTCGCCATGCCCAAGCCCACTGCCATCGGGATCGGCGCGCAGAAATGCGCATCTTCCTGGATCCATGCGGTGCTGGCCGCGCATCCGCAGGCCGCCGTCGCCCGCGAGAAAGAGCTGGATTTCTTCAGCTATTACTACGACCGCGGTTATCGCTGGTATGAATCGCTTTTTGACGAGGCCAGCCCGGCGACCGTGCATTTCGAAAATTCGCCGTCCTATTTCCACGACCCGCGCACGCCCGAACGGGTGCGGGCCTATGATCCGCAGATGAAGATCCTGCTGCTGCTGCGCGACCCGGTGGAACGCGCCTATTCCAATCACCTGCATGAGGTGATCAAGGGCCATATCCCCAATCTCTCGTTCGAGGAGGGGCTGGCCAACAACCCCTCCTATCTGGACCAGTCGCGCTATGGCACACATCTGTCGCGCTGGCTGGATGTGTTCCCGGCCGGACAGGTGCAGGTGATGCTGGCCGAAAACATCAAGGCCGACCCCGCCGGGCAGGCCCGCCGGGTCTATGAGTTCCTTGGCATCGACCCGGAATTCACCACGGGCCTGTTGTCCGAGCGCCGCAACGAAAGCGACCGCGCCCGCCTGCCATGGCTGCGCAACCTGCTGCGCGCGCAGGGCGACCGGATGCGGCGCATGGGGCTTGAGGAACAGCTGATGCGGGTCAAGAAACTGGGGCCGGTGCGCAAGCTGCTGGATGCCAACCGCGTCGATGTGCGTCAGGAGGTGCCCGCCATGAGCCCCGACACCCGCAAGCGGCTGACGCAGGAGCTGGGCGACGAGATGCAGCGTCTGGCGGCGCTGATCGGGCGCGAACCCGTGGAATGGCCCAGCTGGGCGCAGGCAAGGGCCTGAGCGATGACGGATCAGAACCTCGATCACAGCCCGGTCGCCAAGGCAGGGCTGCTGCAACGGCTGTTGCGCCGCGGTGCCGTGCGACCGCTGATCATCCTTGCCGCGCGCGTTTTTGGCGCGGTGCTGGGTCTGGTGCTGAGCCTGATGATGGCGCGGGTGATGGGCGCGCATGAGATGGGCCGCGCACTGACCGCGATGTCTCTGGCGATGATCCTGCCGATCCTTGCCTCGGGCAGTTGCGAGATCGGCGCCTCGCGCTTCATCACGCAGGCGCTGTTCCGGCACGAGACCGCACGCGCCGCCGGGTTCATCGGCATGAACTGGCAGGTGGCGGCCATTTGCATCCCGCTGGTCATCGCCATCGGCCTGACCGGCATCATGCTGACCATGCCCGCCGGCCATGACCGGCTGGCGCTTGGCATCGCCATCGTCAGCGGCGCGCTGATGGGGCTTTTGCGCATCGGCTCGGCCCATGCCATGGGCTTTTCGCGGGTGATCGTCGCCACCCTGCCCGGCACCTTCCTGCGCCCGCTGATGCTGGTGCTGTTTCTGGGGCTTTATGTGCTGGTCTCGGCGACGCCGCCGACGGCGCCGGTGGTGCTGGCCTGCTTTTTCCTGTCGGCGGTGGTGAACCTTGGCCTGCAACAGGCGCTGCTGGCGCCGGAATATCGCCGGCTGGCGGATGCCGGCCGCGACATGAGCGAAAGTCGCAGCTGGATCTCTTATGGGCTGCAGATGGGCGCCACGATGCTGTTCATCGAATACAGCAAGGAAATCACCGTGCTGTTTTCCTCGCTGAGCCTGCAGCCCACCGACATCGCCCGGCTGTCGGTGGCGCTGTCCTTTGTCGGCTTTGCCCGTTTCGCGGTCATCGCCGTCAACCAGAGCATCACCCCCGACCTGTCGCGCAGCATCGCCGCCAATGACAACGGCCGGCTGCTGGATATTGTCGACCGCTCAAGCCTGATGAAGATCACCGCCGCCTTGGCCGGGCTGGTGCTGTTCACGCTGTTCGGTCGCCAGCTGCTGGGGCTTTACGATGATGAATTCGCCAAGGCGTGGTGGCTGTTGCCGGTGCTGATGGTTGATCCGCTGTGCCTTGCGGTGCTGGGCCCGTCCTCGAACGTGCTGTCGCTGACCGGGCAGCAGCGGGTGCTGATGCTGGTGGCGCTGGTAATGGTGCCGGTGCTGGCGGGGCTGGTGTTTCTGGGCGGCAAACTGGCCGGCCTGCCGGGCGCCGCGACCGGCGCCACCATCGGCTGGGTCAGCTTTTACGGCATCCTGTCCTGGCTGGTCTGGCGCGAAAGGGGCGTCAACCTGACCTTGCCGGGCACGCTGGCCCGCAGGTTCGCAAGATGAACCGTTCCGTCTGGTTCCGTTCGGAAGATCAATCCGATTTTCCAGATAATTGCCTAATTTGTATGAATAAAATATTAATTCGAATTAAGGACAACCTGCGGTTGACTGCGGGGCTGATGCTGGGGCTAGTGTTGGTGGAGTCCTCCCCAACCGCTTCAGCACAGAGTCAGCCCATGCCCTCATTGTCGGCCTACGAACTGGTCTTCAAAGACGACTTCGACAGCTCCCTGAACACCTATCGCGACGGAAAGGGCCTGTGGTCCACCGGGCCGAGGCGGGGCGATCTGATGACCAACGGCCCGAAATCGGTGTTCCTGTCGGATGAGGTCGAAACGGCGGATGGGCAAAAGGTGGGCATCAACCCGCTGAAGGTCGAAAACGGCGCGCTGCACATCAGTTCGGGCGTGATCCCCGAGGACAAGGCCGCGCTGGTCGCCGGGGCGCTGGACAATGTCGGGCGCGGCGCGCAGGCGGGCGACGTGAAATATTACACCGGCATGGTCTCGACCGCCGAAACATTCGCGCAGGCCTATGGCTATTACGAGATCACCGCCTCGATCCCGGTCGGCAAGGGGCATTGGCCCGCCTTCTGGCTGGCGCCGGCCGGCATCGGCTGGCCGCCCGAGATCGACATTTTCGAGGTCTACAGCAAGGGCGTCGGCGGCACCAAGACCGGCAAGGACAATACCTTCTCGACCGCGGGCTTCTTCGATCAGGTCGATGTGAACGGCAATCCGACGCAATCGGTGGACTGGAAGAACCCCTATGATCTGAACCCCGATGGCACGCCGCGCGATCCGATGATCAAGCACCTGGCGGGGGGCGATCAATATATCTTCCAGCACACCACCGACGCGATGAAAGAATTCGGCGCCGACATCTACAGCGGCAAATGGACCTGGGCGGCGGAATGGACGCCCGATTACATCGCCTTCTATTTCGGCCCCGACCACGACCATCTGGTCGAGATCTATCGCATGCCGACGCCCGCCGACCTGCAGACGCCGATGTATGCGATCATCAACGATCAGATCAGCTCGACCTGGGGCTGGGATCCGGTCGCGGGACTGGACCATCTGACCTTTGCCCCGGGCAATGATTTCGTCATCGACTCGGTCTCGGTCTATGCGCTGAAGCCCACCAATGTGCTCAGCGCCAGCGGCAAGGACGCCGTGCTGATCGACGGCGAAAAAAGCTCGCAGATCAATGGCTCGGGCGGCAATGATATCATCGTCACCGGCGGCGGGGCGGGTCAGGATTTCGTCAATCTGGCCGGCGGCGCCGATATCGTCCATGTCACGCGCGGCACCGGCAATGCCATCATCTCGGGCTTTGGCGCCGATGATCACATCGTGCTGGAGGGCTTCAATATCGACGGTGCGGCCGGCGCGATCAGCCGGCTGACCCAGGTCGGCAAGGACGTCTGGCTCAGCAATGGCGCCTATCCCGGCAATCCGCAGACGATCATCTTTCGCGATGTCCGGGTCGAGGATTTCCGCCCCGACCAGTTCGTCGTGCGCTGGTCCGAAACGCCCAATATCTGGACCGACAAGACCAAAAGCGCGACCAAGATCGGCGACAGCGACGGTGATGGCGTGGTCCGCGCGCTTGAGGATGGCAGCCGGATGATCGACACCGGCTCCAGCCACTCTGGCCCGATCACCATGATCGGCAGCAAGGCCGGCGACGAATACCACGTCTTTCGTCCGGGCACCGTCATCGTCGAGGCGGCCAATGGCGGCGTCGATACGGTCTATACCCAGCGCAGCCTGACGCTGGCGCAGAATGTCGAAAATCTGGTGGCCGTGACCGGGGCCAAGGGCATCGTGCTGACCGGCAATGCCGGCGACAACCGGATCGAGGGCAATGCCCATGCCAACAGCCTGCGCGGCGGGCTGGGCAATGACCTGATCATCACCCATGACGGCGCCGACAGCATCATCCACGGCTTTGGCGACGGCCATGACGTGGTGCAGGGCTTTGGCGCCGGCGACCGCATCCAGCTGGAAGGCTATGCCATCACCGATCCGGCGGCGCTGCTGTCGCGGCTGGTGCAGGACGGCAATCAGGTGCGGCTGGATCTGGGCGCGGGTGGCTCGATCACCTTCCGCGACGCGGTGCTGGCGGATTTCAGCGCCGCAAGCTTCATCGTCACGCCGGGCGGCACGCATGATTTCGGCACCGGCCCCCGCGATCCCTATGCCCTGCCCGGCGCGGGCAGCCCCGGCAAGGACCAGCCCTCGACCGAAACGCCGCATGAACCCGGCCCCAAGCCGGGGACCGGGAACGGCCACGGCAGCGCCCCGCTGCCGCCCGAGACCCCCTCGGGCAGGGTGATCCAGGGCGCGCATGACGGTGGCACCCTGCGCGGCGCCGGCATGGATGACGTGATCCTGGGCGGGCGCGGCCATGACGTACTGCGCGGGCTTGCCGGCAACGACTGGCTGGACGGCGGCGCCGGCGCCAACCATCTCAACGGCGGCGCGGGTCAGGATACGCTGGTGGCGCATGGCACCGGCGACAAGCTGTTTGGCGGCGAGGGCGCGGACCTGTTCATCTTTGGCAGCTCGGCGCGCGGCACGGCGGTGATGGATTTCACCCGGGGCGATCACATCGACCTTAGCGCGCTGGTCGATGACATGCAGGACCTGCGGCTGGTCACCGGCGGCGCCTGGACCAAGCTGATGCTGCGGGCCGATGATGCCTGGCATGAAATCGGCGCGGTGCGCGGCAGCAATCAGGCCGATATCTGGGACGGCATCCTCATCGCCTGAGGCCCGCCCCTGCCCCGATCGGGGCGACGCATCGGGCCAGGGGGCCCGATGCCATCTTGCCGGTCAGCGTTTGCGCACGAATTCGGTGCGCAGGACCAGCCCCTTGATCGTGTCATGGCGGCAGTCGATTTCCTCGGGATTGTCGGTCAGCCGGATCGAGCGGATGACCGTGCCCTGTTTCAGCGTCTGCCCGGCGCCCTTGACCTTCAGATCCTTGATCAGCACCACCGAGTCGCCATCGGCCAGCACGTTGCCGGCAGAATCCTGCACCACGGTCGCGCGACGTGCGGCAAGCTCGGCCGCCGGCAGCCACTCGCCGCTTTCCTCGTCATAGACATACTCCTCGTCGCTCATCGCGGATCCTTTCAGCCATGTTGACCTTGCTGGTAGCGCCGGATGCCGGCCTTCGCAACGGCGCGGCTTTGCAAAACGGCCGCTTTGCTGTATCAGCGCGGAACTTCCCAAGGACCGCACGGCATGACCGACCAAGCCAAGACCCCCGCCCCGGCGGAGAAAAAGCTCTTCATCAAGACCTATGGCTGCCAGATGAACGTCTATGACAGCCAGCGCATGGCCGAGGCCATGGGCGCCGAGGGCTATGTCCTGACCGAGGATCAGTCCGAGGCCGATATGGTCCTGCTCAACACCTGCCATATCCGCGAAAAGGCGGCGGAAAAGCTGTATTCCGACCTTGGCCGGCTGAAGCCTTTGAAGGCCGAGCGCCCTGACCTGAAGATCGGTGTCGCCGGCTGCGTGGCGCAGGCCGAAGGCGAAGAGATCCAGCGCCGCATGCCGATCGTCGATCTGGTCGTCGGCCCGCAGGCCTATCACCGTCTGCCCGCCATGGCCCGTGCCGGACGCGGCGTCGACACCGAATTCCCGGCCGAGGACAAGTTCGAGCACCTGCCGAAACCCGCCGCCACCCGCCGCGCCCCGGCGGCCTTTCTGACCGTGCAGGAAGGTTGCGACAAATTCTGCGCCTTTTGCGTGGTGCCCTATACCCGCGGCGCCGAGGTCTCTCGCCCGGTGTCGCGCATTCTGGCCGAAGCCCGCGATCTGGTGTCGCGCGGCGTGCGCGAGATCACGCTTCTGGGTCAGAACGTCAACGGCTGGCATGGCGAGGGGGATGGCGGCGAATGGGGCTTTGGCCGGCTGATCCGGGCCATTGCCGAAATCGACGGGCTCGACCGCATCCGCTATACCACCAGCCACCCCAATGACATGGCCGACGACCTGATCGCGGCGCATCGCGACGAACCCAAGCTGATGCCCTATCTGCACCTGCCGGTGCAATCGGGCTCGGACAGGATCCTCAAGGCGATGAACCGCAAGCATACGGTCGAGCAATATCTGCGGCTGATCGACCGCATCCGCGAGGCGCGGCCCGACATCATGCTGACCTCGGATTTCATCGTCGGTTTCCCGGGCGAGACCGATCAGGACCATCGCGACACGCTGGATCTGGTGGCGCGGGTGAATTTCGGCACCGCCTTCAGCTTCAAATACTCGCCTCGCCCCGGCACGCCAGCCTATGACCGCCCCGAGGTGGACAGCGATGTCGCCGATGCCCGGCTGCAGGAATTGCAGGCGCTGCTCACCAGCCAGCAAAAGGCCGCGCAACAGGGCATGGTCGGGCGCGAACTGGGCGTGCTTTTCGAAAAGCCGGGCCGGCTGCCCGGGCAGATGGTGGGCAAATCCGACTATCTGCACGCGGTCTTTGTCGAGGCGCCGCAGGCCCGTGTCGGCGATCTCGTGCGGGTGCGCATCACCCATAGCGCGCCGAACTCTTTGGCGGGCGAACTGGCGGCCTGAGGCCGCCAATTCTGTTGACTCGGCCGGCGCTTTGCGGCATAGCACCGCGACCGGCCGGGCTTGCGCCCGTTGCCGGTGTGTTATTTTGAAATCTCACCCGGACAAGGGTGCGCCGTCCGAAGGCGGGGAAACCCTCCGAACATCTGCTGGGCAGAGGCCGCAGGACGCGGGAAACAAGGAAGAAGCGAATGTTCGCAGTTCTGAAAACGGGCGGCAAGCAATACCGGGTTCAATCCGGTGACGTGCTGCGCGTCGAAAAACTGAACGCCGAAGCCGGCGACAAGATCCAGTTCAACGACGTGCTGATGATCGGCGCCACCATTGGCGCCCCGCTGGTTGCCGGCGCCGCCGTGCAGGCCGAAGTCATCGACACCATCAAGGCCGACAAGGTCATCACCTATGTCAAGCGCCGCCGGAAACACTCGTCGCAGCGCACCCGTGGCCACCGTCAGCAACTGACCCTGGTTCGCATCACCGACCTGCTGGAAAACGGCGGTGACAAGACCGACGTGAAAGCCGCTGTCGGCGCCCGCACCCGCGTCGAAACCGCCAACTGAGGAGACTGACCCATGGCACATAAAAAAGCAGGCGGTTCGTCCCGCAACGGTCGCGACTCGGCCGGTCGCCGTCTTGGCGTGAAACTGTTCGGCGGCCAGTCGGCCATCGCCGGCAACATCATCGTGCGTCAGCGCGGCACCACCTGGTGGGCCGGCGACAACGTTGGCATGGGCCGCGACCACACTCTGTTTGCCCTGACCGATGGCCAGGTGAGCTTCCGCAAGGGCCTCAAGGGCCGCACCTATATTTCCGTGCTGCCCGCGAATGTCGAGGCTGCCGAGTAAGCCGTTCTTAACACGCAGGTGTTAAAAAAGGGGATCGGCGCAAGCCGGTCCCCTTCGCTATTCCGGGGATCGTAACCATATGTTTTCCGAGTACGAGGGAGGAAGACCATGAACCAGCTGATCGCGCCGGTGCTGCACACGCAGCCCGAGATCGCGACGCAACGCTTTGTCCTGCGCCCACTCAGGGCATCGGATGTCGGACTGATCGCACATTACACTCAAGACCGCCGCGTTGCCGAAGGCACGCGCTCGATCCCCCACCCGCTGCCCCCCGGCGCGGCCGAGGCCTATGTCAAACGCGCCATGGCCACCGACCGCGAAGAGGATGTCTGGGCCATCGACGGTTCGGCCAACAAGCTGGCCGAGCTTCTGGGCGTGGTGTCGCTGACCCGGCTCGAGGCCGATCAGTCCGAGCTGGGCTTCTGGATCGGCGCCGGATTCTGGAACACGGGCTTTGCCAGCGAGGCGGTGGCGGCGCTGGTCGCGGCGAACCCGCATGGCTCGCGCACCCTGTTTGCCGAGGCGTTTCAGGACAACCCCGGCTCGGCCCGGGTTCTGACCAATTCGGGCTTCGAATATCTCGGCGACGCCGAAAGCTGGTCGGTCGCCCGCGATGCCCGCGTGCCCACCTGGACCTATCTGCGCAAGATGGCCTGACCGCGCCAGCCGGCCCGCATCGCTCGGGCCGGTTCCGGTGTCTCGGCAGAGCCGCGCTACAGGTGCCGCGCTGCTGGAATATGGGGCGAAATTGCGCCGCGGCGGCCAGCGATCCCGCGCAGCAAACCTAGATGTGATTCGGTGGAGAATTTTTTTCTGGTCGGGGCGAGAGGATTCGAACCTCCGGCCTACGGTACCCAAAACCGTCGCGCTACCAGGCTGCGCTACGCCCCGAACCTTGGGTTATCTAGCCGCTCGGCCGGCGCGGGAAAAGCATAAAACGGCTGCGAATGCAGGAAATTTCCCCACCACCCGGCCCGGCGCCGGCCGTTCCGGGCTGCAAAGCCTGATCAACCCTGCTGCGCCGGGAACTCTCGCGTCTCGCCTGTCGCGCGCATAATCGGAGAACATGAGCCGCGACACGAAGCCCGGCGCCCCGGAATGACGCCGAATCCGAAAGCCAAGGCGAGCCATGCGGCAGGTCAAGCCTTCGCCCCTGACGGCGGGCCCTTGGGCAGGCGCACAGCGCCTACCCCCAGCCGGACGAGAAACGCCCACGGGCCTCGCTTCAGATCATCTGCACCCGCTCAATGTTCGGTGCAGCAGCAGCAAGTGGATTTTTCGGCGCCATAGCAGGCAAGGAACATCCGCACCGCCCCGGCGCAGACAGCAAGCAGGCGCTCTTTGTCGATCGAGTTCACGCCGATGAACAGCGCCTGATTGCGCACCGTGGCACTGGCAAGGCTGATCAATTGATCTGCTGCCAGCTCCATATCGTCGATTCGCAGCTCGCCGCGCCCGACGCAGCGCTGCAGATAGGTCACCAGCTGCTGACGCATCAACAGCGGACCCGATTCGTAGTATTCGCGCGCCAGACCGGGAAAACGCTCGGCCTCACCGACGCTGACGCGATACATCTGCACGCCGAATTCCGAAACCAGCTGCGCCGAGATGATCGAAACGACAAAGGGCAGAATCTGGTCGACCGGCATGTCGACCTGCAACAAAGCACCGGCATCGGCGACCTCGCGCGACAGGTCGGCCCGAAAAACCTCTTTGAACATCACACGTTTATCGGGAAAATAGCTGTAAAGCGTCGCCTTGGAGACCCCCGCCTGCCGCGCAATATCATCGACCGTCGCACCTTCGAAACCATCACGCATGAAGATCGCGCGCGCGCCCTCGATGACCTGAAGAAATTTCCGCCCGCGGATAACAGGCAGGGTCTTCGTCATTACCATCAATCCCCCTCTCCCGAGACGCCTGAACTGCGCACATCGGGAAAACTTACTTGTTAAATGGCCAGTTGCCCCGTCACCCAAGGCGAACGGCTGTTTTTCCGATAAACCTATAGGCGTTAAACATGTCCATTAAGTCAATTACTCCAAAATGACACTTGATCTGACAAGGGGGTAAATAGGAGAATTTTTTTCCACGTGTGCGCCGTGATACGTCCGGTTCGCAAAACCTGCGCTCTTCACATAACGCAGGCTCCCGACGCGGCCGAAAATAATGGAATATGCGCAATTCTGCGGCAAACGGCGGCAAAACCGCAATATATTCGGCAGTTTGGCAGGAGTATGGTGGGCGGTGAGGGACTCGAACCCCCGACATCTTCGGTGTAAACGAAGCGCTCTACCAACTGAGCTAACCGCCCGCCTTGCCCGGCGTGATAGCCGAAGCCGGGCCGATTTGGCAAGCATCAGCCGCCGCACCGGCCCGCAATAGCCCTATTTGCGCAGCCGCGCAATCAGCGACGAGGTATCCCAGCGGCCGCCGCCCATATTCTGCACATCCTTGTAGAATTGATCCACCAGCGCCGTCGCCGGCAGCGAGGCGCCGGTCTCGTCGGCAGTGGCCAGACAGATGCCCAGATCCTTGCGCATCCAATCGACGGCAAAGCCGAAATCGAAGCGATTCTCGGCCATGGTCTGATAACGGTTAGCCATCTGCCAGCTGCCCGCCGCGCCCTGACTGATCACCTCGACCACATCGGCGATCGACAGCCCGGCCTTTTCGGCGAAATGCAGCGATTCCGCCAGGCCCTGCACCACGCCGGCAATGGCGATCTGGTTGCACATCTTGGTCAGTTGTCCCGCGCCCGAGGCACCCATCAACCGGCAGATCTTGGCATAGGCGGCGATCACCGGCTCGGCGCGGGCGTAATCTCCGGGGGTGCCGCCGCACATCACCGACAGCTGGCCATTCTCGGCCCCCGCCTGCCCGCCCGAGACCGGGGCATCGACGAAACCCAGCCCGGCCTCGGTGGCCTCGGCGGCCAGCTCGCGGGTGACGGCGGCCGAAACCGTGGTGTGATCGACAAAGACCGCGCCCGGCTGCATCCCGGCAAAGGCGCCATCCGCGCCCCGGCACACCTGCCGCAGATCGTCGTCATTGCCGACGCAGGCCATGACGAACTCGGCCCCTGCCGCCGCCTCGCGCGCGGTCCGGGCGACGCGGCCGCCGTGCTGCGCGGCCCATGCCTCGGCCTTGGCGGCGGTGCGGTTCCACACCGCCACCTCATGGCCCCTGGCGGCAAGGTGCCCGGCCATCGGATAGCCCATGACCCCCAGTCCCAGAAATGCAACGCGCGCCATCACTTTCTCCCCATGCTTGCGAAAGGCGCGTTGAACCCAACCACGCCCTGTCCTATTCACCCCGATGAATTCCATCACCCGGCGCGGGGGTCAACACCTGCGCCGCAAACCGGGCAGGCACAGGCATGGTCACAGTTTTCCGCTGGCTGGTGCGCCTGACGGTCGGTCTGATCGGGGTCGGGATCGCGCTTTTGCTGCTGGCCTGGTATTTCGTCGTCCGCTCGCTGCCCGATTACAATGCCACCTATGAGGTGCCCGGCATCTCGGCCCCGGTCGAGATCGTGCGCTCGACCGATGACGTGCCGCATATCTTTGGCAAATCCGATGCGGATGTGTTCTTTGCCCTTGGGCTGGCACATGCGCAGGACCGGCTGTTCCAGATGACCGTGCTGCGCCGCGCGGCACAGGGCCGGCTGGCCGAGATCTATGGCCCCGCCGTGCTGGCCTCGGATGAGCTGGCGCGGCGGCTGCAGCTTTACCGCAATGCCCGCGCCTCGGTCGATGCCCAGGACCCCGAGACCCGCGCCGCGCTTGAGGCCTATGCCCAAGGCGTCAACGCCTGGATCCGGCAGGTCAATCTGGACGCGCGCGGCCGCGGCGCGCCCGAATTCTTTCTGTTCCCCGATGACATCGCCTATTGGGAGCCGGCGGATTCGCTGGCCATCCTCAAGCTGCTGGCGGCCAGTTCGACCGTGCAGATCCGACGCGAGGTGCTGCGCGCCCGCCTGTCGCTGGCCGCCCCGCAGCGGGGACAGGACATCATGGCCGAACCGGGCGAGCCGCCGCTGCCCAGCTATGCCTCGCTGTTTCCCGGCGGCCGCTTTGCCGGCTCCGAGCGGCGCGCCGCGCGCCCCGGCTGGAGCCTTGGGCTGGCCGGTTATCTGGCGCCCGCGCTTGGCGCCTCGGCCAATGGCTGGGCGGCGGCGCCCGAGCGCACGGCCGCCGGTGGCGCGCTTCTGGCCAATGACCCGCAATTTGCCCTGACCGCACCGGGCCTGTGGTATCTGGCGCGGCTGGAGCTGGGCTCGGGCGGGGTGATCGGCGGCACGATTCCGGGCATTCCCGCCATTCTGTCGGGTCGCAACACGCATCTGGCATGGGGCATCACCCCGGCCCAGATCGACGATCAGGATCTGTTCATCGAAGAGGTGCAGCCCGGCGATTCCAGCCGCTATCGCGGCGCCGAGGGCTGGACCGCCTTTGGCACCCGGCGCGAGACGCTGCGCGTCAAGGGGGGCGACGATCTGACGCTGACCCTGCGCGAAACCGAAAACGGCCCGGTCCTGCCCGGCGGCCATCTGGGCATCGACAGCATCCTGCCCGCCGGCCATGTCGCGACGCTGGCTTGGACCGGCGGTCAGGGCGAGGACAGCTCGATGTCAGCGCTGGTCGGGCTGATGCACGCGCAGGACCGCACGGCGGCGGCGCGGGTGCTGGGCAAGATGGTCGCCCCTGCGCTCAGCGTCACACTGGCCGATGACAAGGGCGTGGGTCAGGTGCTGGCCGGCGCCGTGCCGGTGCGCCTGCCGGTGGCGCAGACCCAGGGCCGCCTGCCCTCGCCGGGCTGGAACCCCGCCGACCGCTGGCAGGGCATGGCCCCGGCCTCATCGGCGCTGGTCGATCTGGCGCCGAAATCGGGGATCGTCGCCACCACCGGCGCGGTGCAACCCAATGAGCCGCTCTTGGGCTATGATCGGGGCGACAGCTTCCGTCAGGCGCGGCTGCAGCACCTGATCGGCGCGCGCGAGATCCATTCCCGCGACAGTTTCATCGCCGCGCAGAACGACATCGTCAGCCCGGTCGCCCGCACCCTGCTGCCGCTTGTCGGCGCCGATCTGTGGTTCACGGGTGAGCCCGCCGCGCAGGGCACGCCCGAGCGCCAGCGTCAGGATGCGCTGACGCTTCTGGCGAATTGGGACGGCGCCATGAGCGAGCATCTGCCCGAGCCGCTGATCTATTCCGTATGGATGCGCGCCCTGCAAAACCGGATTGTGCAGGACGAGCTGGGCCCCTTGGCCGACGATCTGACCGAGCTTTACCCCCGCTTCATCGAAAAGGTGTTCCGCAACACCGATGGCGCCGGGGTCTGGTGCGACGTGCGCCAGTCCACCCCGGTCGAGACCTGCACCCAGATCGCCCGGCAGGCGCTGGATGCGGCGCTGCTGGATCTGACCAGCCGCTTTGGCCCGGATCTGGCCAGCTGGCGCTGGGGCGACATGCACCGCGCCCGCCATGTCCATCCCGCCTTGGGCGAGCTCAGCGGCATTTCCTATCTGGTGAACCTCCTGCAATCGACCTCGGGCTCGGGCTCGACGGTGGCGCTGGCGGGCAGCCTTGGCTATGGCCCGAACCCCTGGCTGAACACCACCGGCGCGGCCTATCGCGGCGTCTATGATCTGGCCGATCCCGACAGTTCGGTGTTCATCACCTCGACCGGGCAATCGGGCCATCCGCTGTCGCGCCATTATGACGACCTGTCCGAACTGTGGCGCCGGGGCGAATATATCCGCATGTCGCTGGACCCGGCGCTGGCCCGCGCCGCCGCCGAGGGCGTGACGCATCTGCAACCGGCGCCGTAGTCCCGCGCGGGAAGCGGCTTGCATGGCGCCGGGCGCGCCGATCAATCTGGACCAGCACGAACGGGGGAAAACCATGGCACGCAAGATCATCATCGACACCGATCCCGGTCAGGACGACGCGGTGGCCATCCTGTTCGCCTTGGGATCACCCGAGCTTGAGGTTCTGGCCCTGACCACGGTTGCCGGCAACGTGCCGCTGGACCAGACCCGGCGCAATGCCCGCATCGTGCTCGAGATCGCCGGGCGCGGCGATATTCCGGTCTATGCCGGCTGCGACGCGCCGCTGGCGCGCCCGCTGGTCACCGCCGAACATGTCCATGGCAAGACCGGCCTAGACGGGATCGACCTTTTCGAGCCGGCGGCCCCCTTGGCCGATGGCCATGCCGTCGATGCCCTGATCCGCATCCTGCGCGAGGAACCGGCGGGCAGCGTCACGCTGGTGCCGATCGGGCCGCTGACCAATATCGCCACTGCCTTTCAGCGCGCCCCCGACATCATCGCGCGGGTGCAGGAAATCGTGCTGATGGGCGGCGCCTATTTCGAGGTCGGCAACATCACCCCGGCGGCCGAATTCAACATCTTTGTCGATCCCGAAGCCGCCAAGATCGTCTTTGCCAGCGGCGCGCCCCTGACCGTGGTGCCGCTGGACGTAACCCATGACGCGCTGACCAACCGCGACTGGATCGAGACCATGCGCGCCTCGGGCCCGGTCGGCCGCGCCGTTGCCGGCTGGACGGACTTCTTCGAACGCTACGACCGCGAGAAATACGGCAGCGAGGGCGCGCCGCTGCACGACCCCTGCACCATCGCATGGCTGCTGCGCCCCGACCTGTTCCAAGGCCGCCATATCAACGTGGAAATCGAGACGCAGGGCGAGTTCACCACCGGCATGACCGTGGCCGACTGGTGGCGCGTCTCGGGGCGGGCACCGAACGCCATGTTCCTGCGCCATATCGACCGCGAGGGGTTTCTGGCGCTGCTGACCGAACGGCTGACCGCGCTGGACCGCTGACCGGCGCGGCCCGTTACTGCGCGGGGGGCGTGGGCTTTTCGGGCGGGACCGGGGCGGTCGTGGGACTGGTGTCCGAGCCGGCATCGGGGCCGGGCGCATCCCCCGGCGCCGCATCCCCGGCATCGGGGCCGGGTGGCGTCGCCGGGCCGGCGCCGATCTCGCGGTCCAGCCGCGCGACCAGATCATCGGTGACATCCACCGCCTGCGCCGCAACAAAGATCGCATTCTGGTCCAGAACCACCTGCGCGCCGCGCTCTTTCATCAGCTGGGCCAGAATCGGCAGGGCCGCGCGGAAAAAGGCGCTGCGCTCGGACTCGACGCGGGCATCGAGAGTGCGCAACAAGCCGTCGCGCTCGCGCCGGATCTCGACCACACGCTTGTCGAAATCATCGGCCCGGCGGCGGAATTCGTCGGCAGGCAGGCTGCGGCGCAGATCGGTCAGCTCTTGTTCTTCGCGCGAGAACTGGGCCGCCAGCCGCTCATTCTCGGCCTCGATCCGCTCACCCTCGGCATTGACGCTGGTGTTGACGCGCTGGCCCCAAGCGGAATGCAGGAACAAAAGCTGCGGGTCGATGGTCAGGATCGGCGCCGCGCTCTGGTCCTGCGGCGTATCGACCAGCAGCGCGCCACCGGCCGCGGCTTTGCCGATGCCGCGCGCCGGGCCCAGACCCGGCGCCTCGATCGCGTCGGGACCGGCCTCCTGCGCGGCCAGCGGCAAAGCCGCCGCCAGCAGGATCGCGATGGCCGCCCGCACCCGCATCAGAACTTGGTCGAGATCGTCAGGTCGAAGGCCTGCTCTTTGTCATAGTCTTCCTTGGCGAGCGCCTTGGCAAAGTTGAAGCGCAGCGGCCCGATCGGCGTGGTCCAGAACAGCGAGGCCCCGACCGCCGCGCGCACATGCATGCCGTCATCGACGATGTTGGAGCGCCCGTTGCCGCTTTCGTCGGTGGCGCCGTTCACATTGTTCAGCCCCCAGACCGAACCGGCATCGGCGAACAGGCCGCCCTTGATGCCATATTCTTCGGGCAGGCCCAGCGGGAATTGCACCTCGGTGCGCAGTGCCCAGAAATAGTTGCCGCCCAGAGCGTCCTCGTTCGGGGCGTTCAGATCGCGCGGGCCATAGCCGTTCGGCTCAAAGCCACGGATCTTGCCATTGCCCGAATAGCGGTCGAGGAAGCGGCTGTTCTGGTCGCTCAGCATATGCACGGCGCCGGCCTCGAATTCGGCCAGGAAGGTGACGTTCTCGCGCCAGGCATTGCTTTCGGCACCGGCATAGATGCTGGTCGTCACCGATTTCACATCGCCGCCCACCCCGGCGAAATCCTGCGAAAAACGCAGGCGATAGCTGTTGAGCGGGTCCAGGCCGGCGGTGCGGCTGTCATAGCTGTAGGTGTAACCCAGCGCCGAGGTGAAATAGCCGCCCTGTTCCAGATAAAGGATCGGCGACGAGCCGACGCGTTCGCCGCTTTCGGGATCGACATGGATCTTTTCCACGTCAGACAGCGTATCCTTGCTGAGCTTGTAGCGCAGCTCCAGCCGCGAGCTTTCCGAGATCGGGAACTCCATCCCGGTCTGGAAACCGACCGAGCGGGTGTTGTAATCGGCGTTCAGCCGGTCGGTGGTGTTATACCACAGCTGCACCCGCGCCTTCAGATCGCGGCCCAGGAAATAGGGCTCGACAAAGGTCAGCCCCGAGGATTTCGAGCCCGAGCCGGTCGCGAAGGACAGGTTCACCTGCTGGCCACGGCCAAGGAAGTTCTTTTCCGACAGCGACAGGTTGAAGCCGACGCCGGCCGAAACGCCGTAGCTGGCGCCAAAGCTCAGGCTGCCGGTCGGCTGCTCCTCGACGTTCACGTCGACAATGACCTGATCGGGGTTGGTGCCCTGCCGGGTTTCGGCCTGCACGTCCGAGAAATAGCCCAGCGCCCGCAGCCGTTCGGCCGAGTTGCGGATCTCGCGCGGGTTGAAGGGGTCGCCTTCGACCGTAGCGAACTGGCGGCGGATCACCTCGTCCAGCGTGGTCGTGTTGCCCTCGATGTCGATGCGCTCGACAAAGACGCGCTGGCCGCGCGTCAGGGCGAATGTCAGGTCCAGCGTCTGGTTGCGCTCATTGCGGGTGATGCGCGGCTCGACATTGACAAAGTTCAGCCCCTTGCGCAGCGCCAAGGCCTCCATCCGGCGGATGGTGGTGTCGATGGTGGTGGGGTTGTAGATCTCGCCCTGCTTGACGCGGTTCTGGGCCTGGAACTCGGCGGCATCAACGCCGGGCACTTCGCTGATCGTATTGACCTTGCCAAAGCTGTAGCGCGGCCCTTCCTGGATCTTGAAGGTGATGTAGAAGGCGTCACGTTCGCGCGCGACTTCGGGCGCGACCGCCTGAACCTTGAAATCGGCATAGCCGCGCGAGCGGTAGAAATCGGTCAGCAGCTTTTCATCGACCGGCAGCCGATCGGGCGAGAAAGTGTCGCGCTTGATGAAGGTGCGCAGGATGCCGGCCTGTTTGGTTTGCAGGACGTTGCGCAGCTTCTGGTCGGAAAAGGCGCGGTTGCCGACGAAACCGATGCGTTCGATCTCGGTCAGATCGCCCTCGCGGACTTCAAAGACCAGATCGACCCGGTTGCCGTCGCGCTTGATGATCTTGGGATCGACCCGCGCCGCCAGCCGGCCCTGCGAGGCATAGACCTTGCTGATCTCGGCGGCATCGGCCTCGGCCTGCGCCGGCGAATAGACCCGGCGCGACTTGGACTTGACGATCTCGGCGAGGTTCTCGTCCTTGAGCTTCTTGTTGCCTTCGAAGGCGATGGTGTTGATCGTCGGATATTCCGCGACCTTCACGGTCAGCGTGCCGCCCGAGGGCACCAACTGCACGGTTTCGAACAGGCCCGAGCCCTGCAGCCGCTGCAGCGCCGCGTTCAGATCGCCCGCCGAGACGTTCTGGCCGCGCGGCAGATCCAGATAGGACAGGATCGTCGCCGGCTCGATGCGTTGGTTGCCCTGAATGCTGACATTGCTGAACACATAGGCCGCAGCGGCGCCCGGGATGGCGGCAAGTGGGGCGGCCACCGTCAGCGCCGAAATCAGCGCCAGCGCGCCCTTGCCGAGTTTCCTGTCCGTCATCGCTGCCCTCGCATCGTTCCGATGGGGCGGGTTCATCCCGCCATATTTATGCAAAGGGGATACAGCGAAGCGGGCCAGACTGTCAAAAGGCAACGCCCGCTCAGCGGCAGAAAAGATCGTTGGTGAGACCAAAGATCATCAGCGCCAGCACCAGCGCCATGCCCAGCGCCGACAGCACTTCCAGCACCCGGTCCGAGGGACGCCGCCCGGCCACCGCCTCATAGACGTAAAACATCAGATGGCCGCCATCCAGCACCGGCACCGGCAAAAGGTTCAGAAAACCGATTGCCGCCGACAGCACGGCGATCCACCAGATGAAATCGCTGCCGCCCGCTGCCGCCGCCTGCCCGGTGCTTTCGGCGATGCTGATCGCGCCGCCCAGATTGCAACTGCCGATCTGGCCGCTGGCCATCGCCCAAAGCCCCGAAACCGACGAGGCGATGATGTCCCATGTGCGGCCAACACCCAGCCCCAGCGCCTCGACCGGGCCGGTCGGACGGGTGGCGGGGTCGAAATAGGTGCCGCCGCCGGTGACGCCGATCATCCAGCGTTTCTCGTAGCCGGTGGCGGTCGGCAGATCCTGCTGGCGCGGGACCAGCGTATAATCGGCCTCGCCCTGCCCCTCGCGCCAGACGCGCAGCAGAACGGGCTTGCCATCGGCGCGGGTCACCAGATCGCGCAAATCGTCGAACCGCGCCACCGCGTCGCCATCGACCGCCAGCACCACATCGCCCGCCTTCAGCCCCGCCGCAGCGGCGGCGCTGCGCGGCGCAACGCCGGTGATCAGCGCCGGCATCGGCGAAGGGCCCGGAACGGTGATCTGCGCGCCCGCGCGCCGCACGGTCCAGTCATAGGCCGGCGCCGGCGGCAGGTCCGCCGCGACGCGGGCCAATGCCGGCCAATCGGCGACCGGCTGACCCTGCACCGCCAGAATGCCGTCGCCCGGTTGCAGCCCGCTCACGACGCCCGGCGGGGTCGGATGCAGGCGGCCCACCTGCGGCTCGGCGGTGGGCATGCCCTGCCAGATCGCCATGCCGGCAAAGACCAGAATCGACAGGATGAAGTTAAAGATCGGCCCCGCCGCCACGGTCGCGAACCGCGCCCAAAGCGGCGCTCCGGTCAGGCTTTGGCGCGCGCGCGCCGGATCGACCGGGACCGAGCCGGCACTGGCGGCATTGGCATCGCCCAGAAAGCGGACATAGCCGCCCAGCGGGATCGCCGCGACCTGCCACAGCGTTCCATGCCGGTCACGGCGCGAGATCAGGCGCGGACCGAAGCCCAGCGAGAACACCTCGGCCTTGATCCCCGACAGCCGGCCGATGATGTAATGGCCATATTCATGCACGGTGACGATGATCGACAGCGCCAGAACAAAGGCGCCGATGGTCCAGCCAAGGTTTGCAATCTGCCCGATCATGCCGCGCCCGCCTGCCGCACCGCCGCCAGCCGCCGCGCCATCCCGTCCCATTCCAGCACCGTCGCCAGATCGCCGGGGCTGGTGGCAAAGCCCGGTTGACCTGCGCAGGCGGCCAGCACGCGCTCGACCGCCGGGGCCATGTCCATGAAGCCGCAGCGCCCGGCGATGAAATCGTCCAGCGCCTGTTCCTTGGCCGCGTTCAGCACCGCACCCGCCGCCCCGCCGGCCAGGATCACCTCGCGCGCCAGCCGCAGCGCCGGCCAGCGCGTCTCGTCCGGCGCGCGGAAGGTCAGACTGCCAAGGCTGGCCAGATCCAGCGGCGCCACCGGCAGGGCACGGCGCTGCGGCCAATGCAGCGCATAGCCGATGGCATGGCGCATGTCGGGCGCACCCAGATGGGCGATGCTGCCGCCGTCATGATGGCTGACCATGGCATGAATGATCGACTGCGGATGCACCAGAACCTTGATCCGGTCGCAAGACAGACCGAAAAATTCGTGCGCCTCAATGACTTCCAACGCCTTGTTGAACATGCTGGCGCTGTCGATGGTGATGCGCTGGCCCATGGCCCAGTTCGGATGCGCGCTGGCCTCGGCCACGCTGGCGCGCGCAAGCCGCTCCAGCGGCCAGTCGCGGAAGGCACCGCCCGAGGCGGTGATGGTGACGGCGGCGACGCTGTCGAGGTTTTCACCCTGAAGTGCCTGAAAAACCGCCGAATGTTCGGAATCGACCGGCAGGATGCGGGCGCCGTTCTGCGCCGCTTGATCCATGACCAGCCGGCCGGCGGCGACCAGCGATTCCTTGTTGGCCAGCGCCAGCGTGCCACCCCGGCGCAGCACTTCCAATCCCGGCGGCAGCCCGGCGGCGCCGACGATGGCCGAGAGCACCCAATCGGCGGGACGCGCGCCCGCTTCGGCCACGGCCTCTGGGCCGGCGGCGGCCTCGATGCCGGAACCGGCCAGCGCCTCGCGCAGCGCGCCCAGCTTTTCGGGCAGCGCAGTCACGGCGATCTCGGCGCGCAGCGCGCGCGCCATTTCGGCCAGTCGGGTGATATTGGCGGCACCGGTCAGCGCGACGGTACGAAAGGCCTCTGGCCCACCCGCCCGCATCAGCAGATCGAATGCGCTTTCGCCGATGGACCCCGTGGCCCCCAGCACCGAAACGCTGCGCATGATTCCCCTTAGCCTCCGATTACCGGCAACAGATGGGCCAGCATCAGCACAAGCGCAAGCAGCAGCGCCCCGGCCATGGCATCAAAACGGTCCAGCACCCCGCCATGACCCGGGATCAGCTGCGAGCTGTCCTTGACCCCCACCCGGCGCTTGAGCCAGCTTTCCGCGATGTCACCGAACTGCCCGGCCACCGCCAGCAACGGCCCGACGATCAGCGCGGGCCAACCCGCCTCGCCCGTCACGACCAGCCCAAGCGCCAGCGCCAGCGCCCCGACCCAGCCGGCCAGCGTGCCGCTCCATGTCTTTTTGGGGCTGATCGAGGGCCAGAACTTGCGCCCGCCGATCTTGCGGCCGACGAAATAGCCCAACACATCCGATTGCACCACGGTGGCGACGATCCAGAACACCGTCGGCAGGCCCATCGCCTCGCGCATCGCGACCAGCGCATAGCCGGCACAGATGATGGCGATGGTGAACAGGACAAAGGCCGGCCGCTCATGGGCATGCGTGCCCGGCAGCCCGGCAAGGATCGGCACCGCCACCAGCACCAGCGGCCAGTCCCCCGGCAGCACCAGCGTGGTGAACAGGACCAACCCGCCCAAAAGGCCGATCAGCGCCGGATGGCGCGGGCTATGGAATTCGGGATGGCGCCAGCCGGTCAGCCGCGCCAGCTCCCACATCATCAGCCCGATGATGACCGAGACCCCGCCCCGCATCCACAACCCCGTGGACAACAGCAGGATGATCCCCAGCACCAGCAGCAGCGCGCCCCATCCGAACCGCCTGCGCAGATCGGACCATTTGCCCGGCTTCAGCCTGTCGCGCAACCGCTGGCGGGAAACGCCAGTCATGCGCCCCCGAAGCGCCGGTCGCGCATGCCAAAGCGGTCAAGGATCTGCGCCAGATGCTCGGGCGTGAAATCCGGCCAAAGCGTCGGGGTGAATTCATATTCCGCATAAGCGGCCTGAAACGGCAGGAAATTCGACACCCGCGTCTCGCCCGAGGTGCGGATCACCAGATCCGGGTCGGGCTGGCCGGCGGTATCCAGACAACTGGCGAAATCGGCTTCGGTCGGGTTCACGATCTCGCCACGGGCGACGCGCTCGGCCAGACGGCGCGAGGCGCGGGCGATCTCGTCGCGGCCGCCATAGTTGATCGCGACCGTCAGGTTCAGCCGGCTATTGCCGGCGGTGCGCGCCTCGATCCCGGCCATCAGCCGTTGCAGGCGATGGTCCAGCCGCTCGCGCGCGCCGATAAAGCGCATGCGCACGCCCTCGGCGGACATGCCATCGGCCTCGCGCTCGATATAGCGGGCGAAAATGCCCATCAGCCCGAGCACTTCCTCGGCGGTGCGCTTCCAGTTCTCGGTCGAAAAGGCGTAAAGCGTCAGCCAGTTCACGCCCATGTCGGGGCAGGCTCGCACGATCTGCTTGACCCGCTCGGCGCCACGCCGGTGCCCGACCAGCCGCGGCCAGCCCTTGTTGACCGCCCAGCGGCCATTGCCATCCATGATGATGGCGACATGACGTGGCCTCTGGCCAGAGCCGTTGGCCTTGGGCAGGCGCGCTGCGGGATCGGCCATCTGGGTCAGACCTGCATGATTTCGGCTTGCTTGCCTTCCAGCGCCTGATCGACGGCGGCGATCATCTTGTCGGTCAGTTCCTGCACGCTGGATTCCCAGAATTTCTGGTCATCCTCGGACATGCCCGAGCCCTTGGCCTTCTTGATCTGGTCCATGCCGTCGCGGCGCACGTTGCGGATGGCGACGCGGGCATGTTCGGCATATTGCGCGGCAACGCGGGTCAGATCGCGGCGGCGCTCTTCGTTCAGCTCGGGGATCGGCAGCATGATGATGGTGCCGTTCAGCTGCGGGTTGATCCCCAGTCCCGAATCGCGGATCGCCTTCTCGGCCTTGCCGACCAGCGCCTTGTCCCAGACGTTGATCGTGACCATGCGCGGTTCGGGCACGTTCACGGTGCCGATCTGGTTGATCGGGGTCGGCGAGCCATAGGCGTCGACCATGATCGGCTCGACCATGCTGGCCGAAGCGCGACCGGTGCGCAACGAGGCGAATTCGGTGCGCAGCGATTCCATCGCGCCCTTCATTCGCCGTTCCAGGTCATCGGTGTCGATCTCGATCTCGTCGGACATGCCGCACTAGCCTCTGCATTGAATTTTTATCGCTTGTAACCGCAATGCCGGACCTTGGCAAAGGCTTTGCCCAAGGATTGGCCGGTCCCTGCCCGCCCGCCGTTCAGACCGCAAATCGCCCGCCCCGGCGGGCGGCGCGGCTTAGTCCAGCGGATCGGTGTCGGGGCCGTCCCCGGCATCGGCATCGTCCTGATCCTCGCCGTCGCCCGCGCCATCACGGCCGCGAAAGCCTTGGGCCACGACGAATTTTTCCGACGAATCCGAGCGGCTTGCCGGCGGTTTGACATTGGCCACCTTGCGGAAATTGCGCTTGAGCATCGCCTGCATGTCGTTTTCGGCCCCGCCCGCCAGCACCTTGGCGACGAAGGTGCCGCCCGGTTCCAGCACGTCAAAGGCGAATTGCAGCGCCGCCTCGACCAGCGCCACGATGCGCAGGTGGTCGGTGCCCTTGTGCCCGGACGAGGCCGCCGCCATGTCCGACATCACCACATCCGCATTTCCGCCCAGCCAGTCCTTGACCTTGGCATCGGCGCCCTCGGACAGAAAGTCCAGCTGATGGATCTCGGCCCCGGCGATCGGATCGACCTCTTGCAGGTCCACCCCCAGCACGCGGCCGATCCGCTTGCCGGATTTCTCGCCCAGGGCGTTCACCCGCTCGACCGCGACCTGACACCAGCCGCCGGGCGCGCAGCCCAGATCGACCACCCGGGCGCCGGGTACGAGGAAGCGATACTTGTCGTCCAGTTCAAGGATCTTGAAAGCCGCGCGACCGCGATAGCCCTCGCGCTTGGCGCGGGCGACATAGGGATCGTTCAGTTGCCGCTCCAGCCACAGCGTGCTGGAGAGCTTGCGCCCCTTGGCCGATTTCACCCGCACGCGCAGATCGCGCTGGCCACGGCCAGAGCTTTTCTTCTCTCCCGGACTTTTTCCCATCATGCCACCCCGTTCAAACCATCCGGGGCGAGCACCCCATCCTTGACCATCTGGGCATATAGCAGCCCCTCGCGCAGACCGCGATCCGCAACCGACAGCCGCGTCGTCGGCCAGACCCGCATCAGCGTCTGCAGGATCGCCGCGCCCGACATGATCAGGGCATGGCGTTCGCGCCCGATGCGCGGATCGGCGCGCCGCCCGTCCGGGCCCAGCGACAGGTAATCGCGGATCACCCGGTCGATCTGCCCCGAGGTCATGCTTAGCCCGTCCACCTTGGTCCGGTCATAGCGGCGCAGGCCCAGATGGCTGGCCGCCACCGTCGTCACCGTCCCCGAGGTGCCGATGACCTGAAACGTGTCGTCGATGGTGCGGCTCAGCGAATAGGGGCTGAAATCGGCCAGCATTTCCTCGAAATGCCAGGACATCAGGGCAAAGCGGCCCTGATCGTCCTCGACATCCTCGAACTGGTCGCGCAGCGTCGCCACCCCCAGCGGCACCGAGATCCAGTCCACCACCCGCGCGCCGCCCGGGCGCGGATTGCCGAAACCATCTGCCAGACGCATGATCGCGCGCGGCCGTTCCGCCGGCTCGACATCTTCCAGGTCGATCCAGACCAGTTCCGTCGAGCCGCCGCCGATATCGACCACCAGCAACTGCTCGGTGCGCTGGCTGACCAGCGGCGCACAGGAAATCACCGCCAGCCGCGCCTCTTCCTCGGCGTCGATGATCTCGACCGGCAGGCCGGTCTCGCGCCGGATCATGCGCAGGAAATCGCGGCTGTTGCGCGCGCGCCGGCAGGCCTCGGTCGCGACAAGGCGCATACGCGAGACCTTGTGCACCTCAAGCTTGCGCCGGCACACCTGCAAGGCATGAACCGTCCGCGCCATCGAAGGACGCGACAGCTTGCCTGATGCCTCCAACCCGTGTCCCAGCTGGACCGGCTTGGAGAAACTGTCCACCACCTGAAACTGACTGCCCGAGGGTCGGGCAATCAGCATCCGGCAGCTGTTGGTGCCAAGATCCAAGGCCGCATAAAGCGGCCCGTCCTCGGCCGGGCGGGTGACGAAAGGCTCGACCGTTTCTCTCGGGAACGCGTCCGCACCCGCAGGACGCCTGGGCGCCATGTGCACGCCCTCCGATAACAAGTTGAAACGAACGTAACCTGCGCCCTGCGGCGGTTCAAGGGGCCAAGCCCCGCCCAAAGCCTGCGACGCGACGGTTCTCGACAGGCCGCGACAGTCGGGCTATGCGGGGGCATGATCGTTCTCGTCGCCATTCTTCTTGGGGCAGTGATCGGCTGGATGCGCGCGGCACGGCTGGGCGGGTCACGGGCCGACCGGCTGCAATATGCCGCAGCCCATGCCCTTGCCTTTGCCGCTTTGGGCGTGTTCATCACCATCATTCTGGCCCGGATGGGCTGATGTTCAGGCCCTTTCTCGACAGTCTGCGCAGGCATGGGGTGCCTGTCAGCCTGCGGGAATATCTGGACCTGCTGGCGGGGATGCAGGCCGGCCTGTCGGACTGGTCGCCCGAGGGGTTCTATCACCTCGCCCGCACCACGCTGGTCAAGAACGAAACCCATATCGACCGATTCGACCGCGCCTTTGCCGAGGCCTTTGCCGGGCTTGACGACATTCCGGTCGAGGCGCTGGTCGATGAGGTCTCGATCCCGCGCGACTGGCTGGAGAAGCTGGCCGAAAAGCTGCTGACCCCCGAGGAGCGCGCCGCTGTCGAAGGCGCCGGCAGTTTCGAGGAATTGATGCGCCGCCTGCGCGACCGGCTGGCCGAACAGCAGGGCCGCCATCAGGGCGGCAACAAATGGATCGGCACCGCCGGCACCTCGCCCTTTGGCGCCTACGGCTACAATCCCGAAGGCGTGCGCATCGGCCAGCACGAAAGCCGGCACCGCCGCGCCACCAAGGTCTGGGACAAGCGCGAATTCCGCGATTTCGACGATTCCGTCGAACTTGGCACCCGCAATATCAAGGTGGCGCTGAAGCGGCTGCGGCAATGGGCGCGCCACGGTGCTGCCGACGAACTGGACCTGCCCGGCACCATCCGCGCCAGCGCCGAGCACGGCTATATCGACGTGCAGACCCGCCCCGAGCGGCGCAATGCGGTCAAGGTGCTGCTGTTTCTGGATGCCGGCGGCAGCATGGACGACCATTCGCGTCTGGTGGACGAGCTGTTTTCAGCCGCCCGCGCCGAGTTCAAGCATCTGGAGCATTTCTATTTCCACAACTGCATCTACGAGGCCGTGTGGAAGGACAACCGCCGGCGCTGGACCGAGACCACGCCGACATGGGAGGTGCTGAACCGCTTTGGCCGTGACTACAAGGCGATCTTCGTCGGCGATGCCTCGATGTCGCCCTATGAGATCGCCGTGCCCGGTGGTGCCAACGAACACTGGAACCCCGAATCGGGCGAGACCTGGCTGAGGCGTCTGCGCGAGGCATGGCCCGATCAGGTCTGGCTGAACCCGGTGCCGCAACGCGACTGGGGCCATACCCGCTCGATCCAGATGATCGGGCAGATTTTCGAAGGCCGCATGCAGCCCCTGACGCTGGAGGGGCTGACGCAGGCCATGCGCCTGCTTGGCTGATCGCCCCGCCGCCCCCATATTGATCTGATGCTGCGCCTGACCCCGATCCTGCTGATCCTGCTTTATGCCGCCGCGATGTGGTATTTCTCACTCTGGCGGCTCAAGGCGCAGCTTGACAGCAATGCCACGCCCCTGACCCACCCCCGCCTGACACCGATGCTGGAGCGGCTGGGCCGTGCCATGGACCTGCCGCCGATCCGCGCCCATGTCTATGAGATCGCGCCGATCAACGGGCTGGCCGCGCCCGACGGCCGCATCTTCCTGACGCGCGGTTTTATCGACAAGCTGGACGCCGGCGCCGTGACCGAGGCAGAGCTGGCCTCGGTCATCGCGCATGAGCTGGGCCATGTCTCGCATGGGCACACGCGCCGCCGCATGGTCGATTTCGCCGGCCAGAACGTGATCCGCGCGGTGCTGGGCGGGGTGCTGGGCCGCTTCATCCCTTTCATCGGCGGCTGGCTGGCGCATCTGGTGGCCAGCGCCGTCGCCGCGCGCCTGTCGCGGCAGGACGAATTCGAGGCTGACGCGTTTGCCAGCGCGCTGATGGTCAAGGCGGGCCTTGGCACCGGGCCGCAGAAAAGCCTGTTTCGCAAACTGGACGCGCTGGCGGGCGGGCGCGGCAATGCGCCGGCATGGCTCGCCTCGCATCCCGACACCAAGGCGCGGATCGCCGCCATCGAAAAGCTGGAAGCGCGATGGGGGATTGCCTGAATCTACCTGCGGTTTATGCTGCATCTGAAAAACCGTCGAGTTCAGATGACCTTTCGCCGCCGCGTCCTATACATCCCCGGCTACGATCCGATCCCGCCGCGCCGCTACCGCGAGCTTTACAAGCGCGAGGGGGCCGAGCAGGCGCGCATCTCGGGCTATCGTCTGGATTTCGGCCCGCGAAGCGACCGCAGCGGCTTTGGCTGGGGTGTCAACAGCGAAATCAACGGGCTGCGCAGCGAATCCGAGATCGAGGTGCTGGTCTGGGCCGATATCGTCTCGGGCTCGATGGGCCAATCGATTGCGGCAACCTATGGCCAGCTTGGGCGCACCGCATGGGCCTATATCGGCTCGGGGGCGCTGTTCCGGCTGATGCGGCTGCGGCGCGGGCCGGTGATCGCGGCGCTTTACCCTGTGGTTGTGCTGCTGGCGCAAGCGCTGGTGGCGATGCTGGTCGCGGCGGGGCTGGGTTGGCTCGCCGCCCGGCTCAGCGGCATCTCACTGCTGGCGCTGCCGGTGTTTCTGGCCGTGACATGGGCCGCGCTGCACCTTTGGCGCCGCATCGACGGCCGCATCTTTGCCTATTACCTGATGCATGACTATGCCTTCACCGCGCAGGGCGGTGGCGCCTATCCGGCGGCGCTTGAAGCACGGCTGGCGCAGTTCTCGGACCGCGTCGCGCAGGTGCTGGCCGACGGTTGGGACGAGGTTCTGGTGGTGGGACATAGTTCGGGCGCCTATTTGGGCGTTTCGGTGCTGGCCGATCTGATCCGCGCGGATCGAGTGCCCGGTGGGGCGCGGCTGGCCTATCTGTCGCTGGGCCATGTCGTGCCAATGGCCGCGTTCCTGCCGCGTGCCAACCGGTTGCGCGCCGATCTGCGCTATCTTTCGGCCCGCCCCGAGCTTGACTGGATCGACGTCACCGCGCCCGGCGATGCCTGCTCTTTCGGCCTGTGCGATCCGGTGGCGGTTTCGGGCGTCGAGCCCTCCGACCGCCGCCAGCCACTGGTGCTGTCGGCAGCCTTCAACCACACACTGTCGCCCGAAAAGCGCCGCAGCCTGCGCGGGCGCTGGTTCCGGCTGCATTTCCAATACCTTTGTGCCTTCGACCGCCCGGGCGACTACGATTACTTCGCGATCACCGCCGGCCCCCTGCCCTTGGCAGCGCGGTTCGCGGGCCGGCAGCATTCCCCCGGCCGCATCGCCCGCGCCGTCAACGGCTTCACCGCGACATGATCCCGCCCAAGCCCCGCTCGCGCCAAGGCCGCAGCTCGGTCTGGCGCTTCATCCGCGATTTCCGCAGCGATATCCTGTCGGCACAATCCGAAAGGCTCTACAGCGCGTGGATGGCCGAATTCCGCGGCCCCTTCATCCACAGCTTTACCTGCAACGACCCCAAGCTCGTCGATCTGATCCTGAAGCAGCGGCCGATGGATTTCCCGAAATCCCCGCGCATGGCCGCCGGGCTGCAACCGCTTCTGGGCAATTCCAGCTTCATCTCGAACGGCGAGACATGGCTGCACCAGCGCCGCATCATCGACCCCGCCTTCGAGGGCGGCCGCCTGCGCGAGGCCTTTCCCGCCATGTGGGATGCGGCGCAATCGGGCGTGAACCGACTTGCCGCGCTGGCCGACGGCAGCGAACATGACATCGAGCCCCTGACCAGCCATATCGCCGCCGACGTGATCTTTCGCACCCTGTTCTCGATCCCGATCGAGGACCAGATCGCCGGTCAGGTCTTCGAGGCCTTCCGCGAACATCAGGACGCCCAGCCGATGGTCAACCTCGGCGGGCTGCTGGCGCTGCCCCGCTGGGCCCGGCTGCACAATCGCCGCGTCCGCAGCAGCGCCCGCCGCATCCGCGACCTGATCCGGGCGCTGGTCGACCGGCGTAGCCAACAGATCCGCGGCGGCGAGGCCCCGCCTGATCTCGCCACCAAGATCATGACCACCGCCGACCCGCAGACCGGCGCCCTCTTTTCCCAGCGCGAGATGATCGACGAGGTCGCGACCTTCTTTCTCGCCGGGCATGAGACCGGAGCCTCGGCACTCGCCTGGGCCCTCTACCTGCTGGCCGCGCATCCCGACTGGCAAGAGCGCGTGGCGCGCGAGGCCCGCGACAATCTTGCCCCGGATTTCGCCGTGATCAAGGCGCTGCCGCTGGCCCGCGCCACCTTCCGCGAGGCGCTGCGCCTTTATCCACCGGTGGCGATGACGGTCCGCCAATGCGCCCATGCCGAAACCCTGCGCGACCGCAAGGCGCCGCGCGGCGCTCAACTCGTGCTCTCGCCTTGGCACCTGCATCGCCACCAGCGCCTCTGGGACAACCCCGACGGGTTCGACCCCGGCCGCTGGGACAGCGAAAACGGCAAGACCTGCATGCGCCAGGCCTTCATCCCCTTTTCGGCCGGCGCCCGCGCCTGCCCCGGCGCCGGCTTTGCCATGATCGAGGGCCCGCTGATCCTTGCCGCGCTGCTGGCCAGCTACCGGCTGGAACCGGGCGCGGCACCGCCGGTCCCGATCATGCGGCTGACATTGCGCAGCCAGAACGGCATCGGCCTGCGCCTGTGGAAACGCTGGATGGGTATTTAAGAAATGGTGAAGGACGAAGCGCGGCGCGCGGTCCTTCACCATTTTCCAAATACCCAAATCCGGCGGCTACAGCCGATAAATGCCGGTGAATTTGTCTTCCAGATAGTCGAGCAGCGGCGCTTCGCTGATCTCGCCGCCAATGGCGCGTTCAATCAGCTCGCGTGGCGGGTAAAGACCGCCGTGGCGCTGCATGTTCTCGCGCAGCCATTCGACCGCCGGAGCGGCATCCCCCGCCGCCAAGAAACGGTCGAGACCGGGCACGGCGCTGCGCAGCGCCTGATTGAGACAGCCGGCATAGACATTGCCCAGCGCATAGGTCGGGAAATAGCCGAACAATCCCACCGCCCAATGCACGTCCTGTAAGACGCCATTCGCCGGGCGGTCCACCGCCACACCGAAATCCTTGAGGAAACGCGCGTCCCAAGCCTCGACCAGATCCTCGACATCCAGCCGGCCGGCGATCAGGTCGCGTTCGAGGTCAAAGCGCAGCATGATGTGCAGGTTGTATTGCACCTCATCGGCCTCGGTGCGGATGAAGCCCGGGGTAACGCGGTTCACGGTGCCGTAGAAGGCCTCGGCATCGGGGACCGAAAGCCCGTCGAAAGCGTCCGACATGCGCTGATAGAGCCAGCCGGTAAAGGCGCGGCCACGGCCGATCTGATTTTCATAGATCCGGCTCTGGCTTTCATGCGCGCCCATCGACACGCCCCGACCCAGAGGCGTGAAGGCGTAATCGGGGTCGATGCCCAGCTCATAGCTGGAATGGCCGACCTCATGGATGGTGGAGTAGATACAGTTGAAGGGATCGGTCTCGACCACGCGGGTGGTGATGCGGCTGTCCTGCCAGCGCCCCGAGCTGAACGGGTGCACGGCAATGTCCATGCGCCCGCGCGTCCAGTCATAGCCGTAAGCCGTGGCGCAGGTGCGGGCCAGCCACAGCTGGGTTTCCTGCGGGAAATCCCCCGACAGCGCCTGCGGCTGATGATCGGCGCCCAGCACATCCTCGCGCAGCGCGACCAGACGCGGGCGCATGGCATCGAAGAGCGCGGCGATCTCGGCCTGGGTCGCACCGGGTTCGTAATCATCGAGAAGCGCGTCATAGAGATCGCCGCCATCGGCCAGCGCCGAGGCCTCTTCGCGCTTCAGCATCAGGATGTCGTTCAGCACCGGCAGGAAATCCTGCGGCGCGTCATTGGCACGGGCCTCGGCCCAGAGACCTTGCGACAGCGAGGTCTGCCGCGCGAGTTCCATTGCCAGCCGCGCCGGAATGCGCGAGGCGCGGCGAAAATCGCGGGCGATCAGGTCAAGGACGCGCTGGTCCTCGGTATCCTCGGGCTCGGCCTGATCCAGCCATTCGCCGATGCGCGGATCGGTGCGCCGCTCGTGCAGCACCGATTCCATCGCGGCCATTTCTTCGCTGCGCTGCTCGGTCGCGCCGCGCGGCATAACGGTTTCCTGGTCCCAGCCCAGCCGCTCGGCCACCGAGGACAGCGCCTCGGTCTGGCGCTGGAACGCGAGAAGATCGTCGAAAGCGCTCATCGGATGGTCCCCCTGACCGAGGTTTCATAGGGATAGCGGGCGTGGTGCCTTGCCCGCAGGATCAGGGTGAACAGTGCCACGGCACCCAGCTGATGCGCCAGCGCCAAAGGCAGCGGCGAGGCGTGAATGACATTCATGATGCCCAGCGAGACCTGCACCACCAACGCCGCGATCATCACGACATAGGCCCCGCGCGTCACCGGATGCGGCGAGCGGCGGGCGCGCAGGAAGACCACCACGGCAAAGATGGTCAGCAGATAGGCCACCATGCGATGGGTGAACTGCACCAGCGCCGGGTTTTCAAAGAAATTGCGCCAGCCCAGCGTGGCGTCCCACAGCCCGGCAGGGATCCATTCACCGCCCATGGTCGGCCAGCCGGTATACATCCGCCCCGCATCGATGCCCGCGACCAGCGCACCGATCAGGATCTGCACAAAGGCCAGATGCATCAACCCGGTGGTCATCGAAAAGAGCTTGGCCTCGCCAGCGCGGCGGGCGCGCAGCAGATCGGCCTCGGAGCGGCCCAGAGACAGCACCGACCACGCGATCAGCCCCAGAATGGCAAAGGCCAGCCCCAGATGCACCGCCAGCCGATACGAGGCCACCCGCACCATCTCGCCCGAGAGGCCCGAATGCACCATCCACCAGCCGATCGCGCCCTGCGCCCCCCCCAGCACGCCCAGCGCCAGCAGGCGCGGCACCCAGCCGGTCGGGATCCGGCGCGCCAAGAGAAAGCCGAAAAAGCCCAGCGCCCAGACCAGACCGACCATGCGGCCCAGCAGGCGATGCGACCATTCCCACCAATAGATCTGCTTGAAGCCCGCCAGATCCATGTCCGGATTCTCCAGCCGGAACTGCGGGATCTGCTGATATTTGTCGAACTCGGCCGTCCAGGCGGCGGTGTCCATCGGCGGCAGCGCGCCGGTCACCGGCTTCCATTCGGTGATCGACAGGCCCGAGCCGGTCAGGCGGGTGGCGCCCCCCAGCGCGATCATCGCCGCAACCATGACGAAAAGCAGGATCAGCCAGAGCCGGATCGCACCACGCGCGCCCCGGTGTCCGGCGTCGATCATGCCGCCCTGCGGCGGCGTAGTGCGCGGTGTGGTGTCGGTGACTTCCTGAAAGACGGGACGTCTTGCCATGTCAGCTTCCTTGCCTTTGGCCGCGACCTTGCCTTGGACACGCGGCCTTTTCAATGGACCGGATCAGGCCTCAGCCGCGGCGGACCAGCTGCCGCAACATGCCGTGGAAGATCCGGGTATCGGCCTGGGTCAGCGCCATGCGCGACCAGAGATTGCGCAGGGTCAGCTTCATCGCCGGCGCCTTTTCGGGCGGAAAGAAGAACCCGGCGGCGTCGAGGCGTTCTTCGTAATGATCGGCCAGCTTCTCGATCTCGATCCGCGTGGCCGGGGCCTCGCCCTCGGGGCGGCGCCCCTGCGGCGCGGGTTGCGCCGGCAGCGTCTCGCGCGCCCATTCATAACCGTTCAACAGCACCGCCTGCGCAAGGTTCAGCGAGGGGAAATCGGGATTGACCGGCACGGTGATGATGGCGCTGGCCCTGGCCACGTCGTCGTTTTCAAGGCCTGCGCGCTCGGGGCCGAAGATGATTGCGGTGCGCCCGCCGGCGGCATGGCGCGCACGCGCATCGGCCATCGCGGTCGCAGGCGTCAGCACGGGCTTGGTCAGTTCGCGCCCACGCGCGGTCGTGGCATAGGCATAGTCCACATCTGCCATGGCCTCGGCCAGCGTCGGATAGACCCGCGCCCGGTCCAGAACCTGCCCCGCCGCGCCCGAGGCCATGGCAATGGCGCGCGGGTTCGGCCAGCCGTCGCGCGGCGCCACCAGCCGCATGTCGGTCAGGCCGAAATTCAGCATGGCGCGTGCTGCGGCGCCGATGTTCTCGCCCATCTGCGGGCGCACGAGAATGATCGCGGGTTCCATGGGCGCGGCCATATCCTTCGCGCGAGGCACTGGCAAGGCGCGCGGCACTAGGCTATCTGATGCCGGACCCCAAGGATGACAGCACCATGACAGACGAAACCAATTCGCCGCAACTCTACCTGATCACCCCGGTCGGAGCGGCTGCCTCGACGGTTGGTCCGCTGCTGGCCGATGTCATGGACCGCTTTCCGGTCGCCTGCCTGCGCATCCCCGGCGCCGGCTCCGAGGACGACCTTGGCCGCCTGGCCGATCTGGCGCGCGAGATCGCCCATGCCCGCGACGTGGCGGTGGTGATCGAGGACCACGTCCAGCTGGCCCTGCGCCATGGGCTGGACGGCGTCCACCTGACCGATGGCGCCCGCACCGTGCGCTATGCGCGCAAGGAACTGGGCACGGACGCCATCGTCGGCGCCTTCTGCAGCGCCTCGCGCCATGACGGCATGAACGCCGCCGAAGCCGGTGCCGATTACGTCAGCTTTGGCCCCTGCGGCGCCTCGGCGCTGGGACACGGCACCCATGCCGAAATGGACCTGTTCCAATGGTGGTCGGAAATGATCGAGGTGCCGGTCGTGGCCGAGGGCGCTCTGACCCCGGCACTCATCGGCCAGCTCGCGCCGATCAGCGATTTCATCGCGCTCGGCCCCGAAATCTGGTCCGAGCCGGATCCGGTGGAAACGCTGGGGCATCTCTGGCGCTGACAGCGCCTGCCCGCAGAGCCGCATGGGTATTTAAGAAATGGTGAATACAGGTGGGTCGTGCGAACGGCAATGCCTTGGGGCGTCCAACCGTGGATTTCACCATTTCTTAAATACCCATGCGCCCCATGCCACGCGTGCCGGCGCCCGCCCTCTTGCGAAGATGCGTGCCGCGGCCTAAAGCCTTGCCATGACCCAGCATCAGCGCCTTCTCATCATCGACTTCGGCTCCCAGGTCACGCAGCTTATCGCGCGTCGCCTGCGCGAATTGAACGTCTATTGCGAAATCCATCCCTTCAACGCGGTGGATGACGCCTTTCTGAAAAGCTTTGCTCCGCAGGCCGTGATCCTGTCGGGGGGGCCGGCTTCGGTGACCACGGCGTGCTCGCCGCGGGCGCCGCAGAGCCTGTTCGACATGAAGGTGCCGGTCTTTGGCATCTGCTATGGCCAGCAGGTGATGATGGAGCAGATGGGCGGCCGCGTCGAATCCGGCCACCATGCCGAATATGGCCGCGCCTTCATCGCGCCGGACGACGGGCACAAGGGCGATGGCATCTTCGCCGGCCTGTTCGAGACCGGCCGTGAAGAGGTCTGGATGAGCCATGGCGACCGCGTGACCGCGCTTGCGCCGGGCTTCGAGGTCATCGGCACCTCGCCCAATGCGCCCTATGCGATGATCGCCGACGAATCGCGCGGTTTCTATGCCGTGCAGTTCCACCCCGAGGTGCATCACACGCCCAATGGCCGCACCATGCTGGAGAACTTTGTCCGGCTGGCCGGCTTTACCGGCGACTGGACCATGGCCAGCTACAAGGACGAGGCGATCCGCAAGATCCGCGAACAGGTGGGCGACAAGCAGGTGATCTGCGGACTGTCGGGCGGCGTCGACAGCTCGGTGGCAGCCGTGCTGATCCATGAGGCCATCGGCGACCAGCTGACCTGCGTTTTCGTCGATCACGGCCTGCTGCGGCTTAATGAGGCCGAAGAAGTCGTGACCATGTTCCGCGACACCTACAACATTCCGCTGATCCATGCGGATGAGGCCGATCTGTTCATCGGCGCGCTGGAGGGCGTTTCTGACCCGGAGGTCAAGCGCAAGACCATCGGGCGGCTGTTCATCGACGTGTTCCAGAAATACGCCAACCAGATCGACGGCGCCGAGTTTCTGGCGCAGGGCACGCTGTATCCGGACGTGATCGAATCGGTCTCGTTCAGCGGCGGTCCTTCGGTCACCATCAAAAGCCACCACAATGTCGGCGGCCTGCCCGAGAAGATGGGCCTGAAACTGGTCGAGCCGCTGCGCGAACTGTTCAAGGACGAGGTGCGCGCGCTGGGTCGCGAACTCGGCCTGCCCGAGAAGTTCATCGGCCGCCATCCCTTCCCCGGTCCGGGCTTGGCCATCCGCTGCCCCGGCGAGATCACCCGTGAAAAGCTGGACATCCTGCGCAAGGCCGATGCGGTCTTCATCGACCAGATCCGCAAGCACGGGCTTTACGACGAGATCTGGCAGGCTTTCGTCGCCATTCTTCCCGTCCGCACCGTGGGCGTGATGGGCGACGGCCGGACCTATGACTACGCCTGCGCGCTGCGGGCGGTGACTTCGGTCGATGGCATGACGGCGGACTACTACCCGTTCGGCCATGACTTCCTGGGCGAGACCGCAACCCGGATCATCAACGAGGTCAAGGGCATCAACCGCGTGACCTATGACATCACCTCGAAGCCGCCGGGCACAATCGAGTGGGAATGATTTTGACGGCCTCGGCGCGATCCTAGATCCGCCGGGGCCGTCTTGGTGCTGCGGTATGCGTTGACGGCACGGCGCGGGCGGCTGACAATCGGGCCGGTCACCTGTGCAACAGAGAGGCCGGATGGGCAAAGCCAAGCCATTCGCGATCGCCTGCGCAGCCTTGGGCCTGCCGGCACTGACCGCAGCCAGCGGTTATCTGCCGCTTCCGCCCGAAACCGAAAGCTTTCCTTCGCACCCGTTCTGTGTCGCCGCACTCGAGGCCGCGTTTCTGTGTCGCCGCACTCGAGGCCGCGTTGGAGCGCGACCGCAAGCAGGTGTCGGCGCTGACGGTGGGGCCGGATGGCGAGCGGCGCGAGGTCAGCCTGTCGACCAAGGGGATCGAGCGTCTTGATCCGCAGGCGGCGCGCTATGACGGCACGCTCTGGTATCACCATGGCCGGCCGCGCCCCGACCTGCCGCAGCCGGGCATCGAAACCAGCCACAGCTTTGAACAGCGCCGGCGGCAATGCGACGGCGCGGTGATGACCACCAGTGGCGCGCAGGGCTTCACGCAGCCGACATTCGAGACCGAGCCGCCGGTTCAGTGATCACCGCGGCACGGACCGGCTATTTCCGCGCCAGATAGCCTTGGCTACGCAGGCAGGACGCCATCTGGTCGCGCGCCTTCAGCCCGCTGTGCCATGCGCCGCGCGCGATCATCTTGCCGTTCGACCTGATCTCGAAATCCTGCCGATCCTCGATCGAATCGATCAGGGTCTTGGGCGTGTGGACGTTGAACAGCACCATGCCCATGGATTTGACCGAGCCCATGTTGACGTTGAGCGCCTGCACCGTCTGCGCCTCGCCCGACTGGATCAGCTGCAGCCGCAGCACGCGCGGCTGGCGCACCGATGGGATCGCGGCGCCGAAAAAACCCAGTAGGGTGAAATCCTGATCTGCGCCCAGATGCACGAAGGAAACGCCGCCATTGCGGGTCCAGAAAGTCGCGGCGCAGGTCTTGAAGGATTGCCGGGGCCCCGAGGCGTGATAGGTCCACGTCCCGCGCTGCAGGGCCTGATAGGCCGGATCCTTGCCGAAACGCTCGTCCAGCTCTTGCTGATGCGTCTCGCGGGCGTGGTTGGCCCAATCCGCCCAGGCCTGCGGCGGAAACGAGACGAAGGAGTTCGGCGCATAGCCCCCCTCGTCACCGCCCTCGTCGCCCCCGTCGGCCTGCGCCATGGCCTCATCGGCCAGCGTCTGATTCAGGCGCATCTGTTCGGCCTGCTGTTCGCGGATGTTGCGATCCACGTCGTCCCAGAACTCTGGCGTGGTCATGTCCTGGGCCAGCGCCATGCCCGCCGGGGCCATGCCGGCCAGCGCAAGGATGGCGGCGCGAAGCCCGTTTCCAATTCCGATCATAAGGCGTCTCCGGCGGGCGGGTCAGGTGCCCGGTTGCCCGGCTGGGATTGCGGGGCGGGTTGCGTTATGGGGCCGCATCAGATCGCGGCCGGTGCAGCGCTGTTACGGCGCGGGCGAGCAAGGCGGCAATCGGCCGGGGCGCACCGGTGCGCCGGGGCCGCTCAGGAGCCGATGCACCGGTGCCGCGCCCGCGGCTGACAAGGGCTCGCCGCTGCGCGATCAAACGCCATGCCGGTCACGACCCTGCCTCCGCATCATCTGTGCCGGGGTCGGGCGCTGCCTCTGCCATCCGGGCCACGATCTCTTGCCGGGTCGAGGCGTCCAGCAGGCGCATGACCGCCGAGACATGGTTGCGGACGGTGAAATGCGACAGCGACAGCTTGCGGCCGATTTCCTTGTTCGACAGGCCCTCGGCCAGACAGCCGAGGATCTGGCGCTGCCGCGCCGTCAGCCCGGCCTCTGGCACCCGGCCCGGAACACGCCCGACATGCAGCCGACTGCCCTGCGGCAGGGCGGCGCGGATCACGGCCAGAACGCCGATGTCATCGGTTTCGATGGCCAGATAAAGCATCGGTTTTCGGCCCCCTGTCCTTTGCCGGCCACCGCATCGCATTGCGATGGCCCGCCCTTGTCTATGCCGGGCAGGTTAATGCAGCCCCCGCCGCGACGGCATCCGCAAACCTGCCAGCGGCAAGGACGCCCCGGCCAAGGGCGCGACAAATCTGCCAATGGCTGCGCCCGGGGGACGAACGGCATCTGCCCTGCCCCATGCAGCCATCCGCCATTTCCCGACCCGCCGGCAGGCCCTATGCTGAAGCCGCGCCCGCACAAGGCAAGAGGACCATCGTGACCACCCAATCGGCTGATTGCTCGATCCGGCAGGCGCAGCTGCGCTTTGGCTTGATCTATTGGGGCGGCGCCTTTCTGTCCTCGGCGGTGCTCTATGCGCTCAGGGCCGATGCGGCGCCGGGACTTGCCAGTCATGCCGCCTATATCGCGGTGAAATTCCTGCGCTATGGCGCGGGCTGGGGCCTGACCAGCCTGATCTCGCTGGTCCTGTTGCGGCTGAACGGCTGGGCGGTGCGCCGGGGACCGTCGGAAAGCGCGCTGCCGGTCTTTGTCGTGGCCTCGTTCCTGATCGCGCTGGCGGCGGCGCCGCTTTGGGCGGGCTTCGGCCAGGCCCTTCAGGCCCTGCATCCGCTGCCGCAGCTGACGGGCCGGGGCTGGGACGGTTTCATCGCCGACACCGCACTGGCGGCGGCGCTGTTCTTTGGCTGGTCCTGCCTGTTCATCAGCCTGATCTACAGCTTTGAACTGCATGAGCGCGGCCGCCGCCTGTCCGCCGCCCGCGAAGAGGCGCTGTCGGCACAGATGCGCGCCCTGCGCTATCAGGTGAACCCGCATTTCCTGTTCAACACGCTCAACTCGATCGCCGGGCTGATCGAAGAGGGCGCGACCGCGCAGGCCGAGCGCATGGTGCTGTCGCTGTCGGGGTTTCTGCGCAGCACGCTGTCGCTGGACCCGATGCAGGATCTGGCGCTGGCCGATGAGGTGGCATTACAACAGGATTATCTGCAGATCGAGCATCTGCGCTTTTCGGACCGGATGGCCTTCCGCATCGACATGCCCGCCGAGGTGCGGGGCGCGCTGGTGCCCAGTCTGATCCTGCAGCCGCTGATCGAGAATGCGGTCAAGCATGGCGTCGGCGCCACCACCGGCAAGGTCGAGATCGTGCTGCGCGCCCGCCGCGATGGCGACCGGCTGCATCTCAGCATCGAAAACGACATGCCGCCCGACGCCGGCGATAGCCGGCCCGAAGGTATGGGGCTGGGCCTGCGCAATGTGGCCGAACGGCTGCAGGCGCGGTTTCAGGGCGCGGGGCGGTTTTCTGCGGGCCGCATCGCCTCGGGACGTTATCTGGCCGCTATCGACCTGCCATGGTGGCTGGCATGACGCCGCTGTCGGTCCTTGTCGTCGATGACGAGCCGCTGGCCCGCCGCCGGCTGATGCGGATGCTGGCACGGATGGACTGGATCGGCCGCATCGACGAGGCTGGCGATCTGCCGCAGGCCTGCGATCAGGCCGAAACGCTGCGCCCCGACATCCTGCTTCTGGACATCCAGATGCCCGGCGGCACCGGCTTTCAGGTGCTGGAACGGCTGGCCCATGCGCCGCCGGCAGTGGTCTTTGTCACCGCCTTCGATCACCACGCCCTGCGCGCCTTCGAGGCAAGCGCGGTCGATTACGTCACCAAGCCGATCGAGCCCGCGCGCTTCCATCTGGCGATGGCGCGGGCCCGCCAAGCCGCCGCCGCGCGCGCGCAGGATGACCGCATCGCCGAACTGCACGAGACTATCGCCGCGCTGAAGCGGGCGCTGAACCGCCGCGACCAGCGGGGCGCCGAATTCTGGGTCAGGTCGCAAGGCGAATATCTGCGTCTCGCCCCCGAGACGGTGCTGCGCTTTCAGGCCGAGCGCGACTATGTGCGCATCCATGTCGCCGGGGCCGATTATCTCTATCAGGAAAATCTGGCCTCGCTGGAGCGGCGGCTGGACCCGGCCGAATTCATCCGCATCCACCGCAGCACGATCCTGCGCCGCGACGCCATCCTGCGCTTCAGGCCGGCACCGTTCTCTGCCCTGATCGCGGTCCTGTCGGACGGGTCCGAGGCGCGGGTCGGGCGAACCTATGCCGCCGCGATCCGTGCCGGTCTGGCGCGCTAGGGCCGGATTGCGGTCGGGAACGGGAACCCGCGCACCGGTGCGCCGGCCCCGCTTTCGCCTCGGGGCGGGGGCGGGCTAGCTTGGGCCGGCAGCCGCCGCATCTGCGCGCAACCGCGCGACAGGGCACCGGCCAAAGGGGAACAGATGTCCGACCATGCAACGACATTCCCGCGCCGACAGGCTGGCCTCGCCGTCATCCTTGTCCTGATTGTGTCAGGGCTTGCCGCCTGCGCGCATATCGGCGGCGCCCGGATCGCGCGCATCGGCGACAGGCGCGTGGAATATGCGCTTGCCGGTCAGGGCGCACCTGCGGTGGTGCTGGAAAACGGCCTTGGCGCGCGGCTGGACTGGTGGGCCAAGGTCTTTCCCGAGGTCGCCCGCGAAACCCGCATCTATGCCTATAACCGCGCCGGCACCGGCGACAGCGATGTGGCCTCGACACCCCGCGACGGCAATCACATCGTCGAGGAGCTGCGCCAGAACCTGCGCGCCAGCGGCATCGCGCCGCCCTATGTGCTGGTCGGCCATTCGCTGGGCGGGCTTTACATGCAGCTTTACGCCCGCCGCCACCCCGATGAGGTCGCCGGTCTGGTGCTGGTCGATTCCACCCATCCCCTGCAGATGCAGGGCGCGGGCGGGCGCGACAACTGGCCGGCATGGGCCAATGTCGCCTTTGACGCCATCACCTCGGACGCGGCCAAGCAGGAACTGGTCGCCCTGCCCGCCACCGGCGCCGAGCTGCTGGCACTGCCGCCGCTGCGGGGCAAGCCGGTGATCGTGCTCTCGGCCCAAAAGCCGATGGCCGAGACCTCGGCGCTGGCGCGCGACGCCAATGCCAAGCGCATCGACATCCTGCGCCTGAACCCCGGCGCAAGCCGGGTCTGGGTCGACAGCGGCCATGACATCCCGCTGGAACAGCCGCAAGCGGTGGTCGCGGCCATTCACGAAGTGCTGGCGCAGGCCCGCCGGCAGATGGCCACGCATGGCGCCAGATAGGCCCCGCCGGATCAGGCCGCCTAATGGCGCCCAAAGACCTCGGCGCCGGCCCCGGTCAGGCGGGCGTTGATCCATTGGATGCCGTCATCGAACCCGCCAAAGGGATAGAGGTGCAGCCGGACCTGACCCAGATCCTGCACCGCGAGCCCCGCGGCCAGCCGGTCGAAAAAGCGCTCGGGCCCGACGCGCTGCAACAGGTTGGTCAGCGACAGCCCATAGCGGCGCGCGATCTCGGCCGAGGTGACGACGCCGAACTGTCTGGCAAAGCGCAGCAGCTTGCCGACGCTGGCCGGGCCGGGCACGCCGATGCGCACGGGAACGTCGATGCCCTCGGCGCGCAACCGTTGCAGCCAGGCCAGGATCGCCTCGGCATCAAAGCCGAACTGGGTGGTGATCTCGACCGAGCAGCCCATGTCGCGCAGGAAGCCGACCTTCCAGATCAGCGCGCGCCACAATTCCTCGGGCGCGATCTTGGGATGGCCCTCGGGATAGGCGACGATGCCGACACGGCGGATGCCATGACGCTGCACGATGCCGCTTTGCATCAGGGCCAGCGAATCCTGAAAGGGCCCGGCAGGCGACGACGGATCGCCGCCAACAAGGATGAAGCGCTGCGGTGCCGCCTCGGCGATCAGGGCCTGCAACAGCGCATCGCCATCCTCGCGCGACCGCAGGCGGCGCGACGAGATGATCGGCACCGGCTCGAAGCCGCAGCGCCGGATGGTGCGGGCGGCATTGACGCGCTGCGCATGGTCCTCATTGCCCAGAAAGGCGATGTTGATCGGCGTGCCGGGCGGGATGACGGCGCGGGCCGCCTCGACCTGCGCGATGTCCTTGCCAGTCACTTCCAGCGTATAGGCCGCCGGCCGCAGTTGCGCGGCAGGGCTTTCCTGCCTCGGGCTGATGTCCATTCTTTCTCTCCCCCGGATTCGGTCATGTCGATGCTGCCAAGGCCGCTTTCGCGCAGGATCCGGGCCCATCCCCCCGGACGCGCGGGCAAGGGGCCGGGCGCCGCCGCCCCGCCCCCAAGGGTTCAGTTCGCCTCGGGCAGCATCTTGCCGGGGTTCATGATGTTTTCGGGGTCCAGCGCCGCCTTGATCGCGGCCATGACGCCGATCGCCTCGCCATGCTGGGCGCGCATCAGCGGGCGCTTGCCCAGACCCACGCCATGTTCGCCGGTGATGGTGCCGCCGACGGCCAGCGCGCGTTCGGCCATACGGCCGGCGACGCGCTTGGCGGCAGCCAGCTCGGCCTCATCGCCCGGCATCACCAGCAGTTGCGAATGGAAATTGCCGTCACCGACATGGCCGACCATCGGACCCAGAAGCCCCTCGCCATGAATATCCTCGGCCGCGGCCGCCACCGCCGCCGGCAGATGCGACATCGGCACGCAGATATCCGTCACCACCGCCGTCGCCCCCGGCCGCAGCGCCAGACAGGCACGATAGGCGCCATGGCGCATCCGCCACAGCGCGGCGCGTTCCTCGGGCGTGGTGGCCCAGTCAAAGCCCTCGCCGCCGAATTCGGTCGCCAGCTCGCCAAAGCGCTGCACGTCCTCCTTGACCGAGACGGGCGAGCCGTTGAATTCGACCATCAGATGCGGCTGTTCGCGCAGCTGGCTGCCCGAGAACCGGTTGAAGGCGCGGGCGGCATCGGCATCGACGAATTCGATGCGCGCCATCGGGATGCCCGACTGGATGGTGGCGGTGACGCATTCCACCGCCGCATCCAGCGTCGGAAAGGCGCAGACGGCGGCGGCGACTTCCTCGGGCTGGCCGTGCAGGCGCAGGGTCAGTTCGGTGATGATGCCCAGCGTGCCCTCGGCGCCGACGAATAGCCCGGTCAGGTCATAGCCGGCCGAGGATTTCGCCGCGCGCGTGCCGGTGCGGATGATGCGGCCATCGGCCAGCACCACCTCAAGCGCCAGCACATTGTCGCGCATGGTGCCATAGCGCACCGCCGTGGTGCCGCTGGCCCGCGTCGAGGCCATGCCGCCAAGGCTGGCATTCGCGCCGGGATCGACCGGAAAGAACAGGCCGGTGGCGCGCAGCTCTAGGTTCAGCGCCTCGCGCGTCACGCCGGGCTGGACCGAGACCTGCATGTCCTCGGCCCGCACCTCCAGCACGCGGTCCATGCGCATCATGTCCATGACCACACCGCCATGCGTGGCCAGCGCGTGTCCTTCAAGCGAGGTGCCGGTGCCCCAGCCGATCACCGGGACGTGGTGGCGGTGACAGATCGCCATGATCGCCGAAACCTCGGCGGTCGAGACCGGCCAGACCACGGCATCGGGCGGCGGCGCGCGGTGAAAGGTCTCGGACTGGCCGTGCAATTCGCGTTCGGACAGCGCCTCGGAATAGCGGTCGCCAAGAAGCTCGGCCAGAGCGGTGCTGGCGGCGGCGGGAACGGGCATGGAAAGCTCCCCAGATCTGGTATGCCAGCCCAGATAGGCGCGGGGCGCAAAAAGGGCAATGGCGCAGGTGTCACACCCGCGCGCCGAACAGCCCCTTGATCCCGGCGATCACCGGCGAGACGACGTGCTGCGCCACCGGGATCAGCACCATGCCCAGCACAAGCCCAAGGATGCCGTCGAAGAACGCCGTGCTGGCCCATTCCGCCAGACCCGGTGCCGCCGGCAGCGCCTCGGCCGCCGCCTGCGAGGTCGCGCGCACCCATTCATAGGGCTGATGCTGGCCCAGCTCGTGCAGGCCATGCACGACGATCTGGCCGCCGACCCAGATCATCGCGGCGGTGCCGACCACGGTCAGCAGCTTCATGAAACCGGGCATGACATGCACGATCCCCCGCCCCAGCCCGGCCAGCGCGCCGCCGCGCTCGGCCAGATGCAGGCCGAAATCGTCGGCCTTGACGATCAGCGCGACGAATCCATAGACGGCCACGGTGATGCCGATGCCGACCACGGCAAGGATCAGCGCCTCGGTCCAGATCGAGTCGCCATCCGGGATCGCGGCCAGCGCGATGGTCATGATCTCGGCCGAGAGGATGAAATCGGTCTTGATCGCGCCGCGCACGCGCTCTTCCTCCAGCCCCGCTGTGCCCGCCGGGGTGACGGTCAGCACCGGCTCATTGACCTTGTGGCTGGAAAGCGCATGGGCGACCTTTTCGGCGCCCTCGAAACACAGATAGGCGCCGCCCAGCATCAAAAGCGGCGAGATCAGCCACGGCGCGAATGCCGACAGCAACAGCGCGATGGGCAGCAGGATCACCAGCTTGTTGATCAGCGAGCCGCGCGCGATCTTCAGCACGATGGGCAGTTCGCGCGCGGCGGAAAAGCCATGCACATATTTCGGCGTCACCGCGGCATCGTCGATCACCGCGCCCGCAGCCTTGGCTCCGGCCTTGACCGCCTGCCCCGCCACGTCATCCACCGAGGCCGCCGCAATCTTGGCGATCCCCGCCACATCGTCCAGCAAGGCCAGCAATCCGCTCATCCGTCCCTCATCTGCATCGGAGCCCTGCGGCGCATCAGGCGTCACGGGCATGTGATCCGAGTTCTGCGCAAGGAACGCGCCGAGGGCAAGCTTGGTTCGGCCCCCGCCTGCGCAGGCGCGCGACGATACCCCGCCCTGCGGCACGGCGACGCGGCCAGATTTGCCGGGCCCGGTGCTTGCGCCGGAACGGGGAATGCGCGATCAATGCCCGATGCGAGGAAAGGGCCCGAGATGCTGGACGTGAACGCAAAACCCACCGAAGAGATCGACCTGCGCGAGGTGTTCGGTCTGGACTCCGACATGAAGGTCAAGGGCTTTGCCGAGCGCACCGACCGCGTGCCCGAGATCGACCCGACCTACAAATTCGATCCCGACACCACGATGGCGATCCTTGCGGGCTTTGCCTATAACCGCCGGGTGATGATCCAGGGCTATCACGGCACCGGCAAATCGACCCATATCGAACAGGTCGCCGCCCGGCTGAACTGGCCCTGCGTGCGGGTGAACCTTGACAGCCACGTCAGCCGGATCGACCTGATCGGCAAGGACGCGATCAAGCTCGTTGACGGCAAGCAGGTCACGGTGTTCCACGAAGGCATCCTGCCCTGGGCGCTGCGCAACCCGACCGCCATCGTCTTCGACGAATACGATGCGGGCCGCGCCGACGTGATGTTCGTGATCCAGCGCGTGCTGGAGGCCGATGGCAAGCTGACCCTGCTGGACCAGAACGAAGTCATCACGCCGAATCCCTGTTTCCGCCTGTTCGCGACCGCGAACACCGTCGGTCTGGGCGACACGACCGGCCTTTATCACGGCACGCAGCAGATCAACCAAGGCCAGATGGACCGCTGGTCGCTGGTCTCGACGCTGAACTATCTGTCGCATGACGCCGAGGCGGCGATCGTGCTGGCCAAGAACCCGACCTACAACACCGAAAAGGGCCGCAAGATCATCAACCAGATGGTCACGCTGGCCGATCTGACCCGCACCGCCTTCATGCAGGGCGACCTGTCCACGGTCATGTCGCCGCGCACGGTGATCGCCTGGGCGCAGAACGCGCGCATCTTTGGCGACAATATCGGCTATGCCTTCCGCCTGACCTTCCTGAACAAATGCGACGAGCTGGAGCGCCAGACCGTGGCCGAGTTCTATCAGCGCCTGTTCGACGAGGAACTGCCGGAAAGCGCGGCGGTCAAGGCGGGGTGATGCGGGCGGCGGTCTAAAAGACCGCGGCGATGACTTGAAAAGCTGGTGTGACAAGCCTTCACAACTAAAACGTTAACAAATGGTGATGTTATGTTGAAGCCGTCGACGATCATGTTCTCCGCCGCTAAGAAAACTGCTGCCACAGCACTTGCCGGTGGTGCTGGAACAGCAGCGCTCAAGACGGCCGGGATTGCTGCTGTCAAGCATTCTGCCGGCAAGTTTATCGCTACTCGTGCAGGTCTTTACCTCGCAGGGACGATTGGTGCGCCGGCACTTGGCGTTGCGGCAGCGCCAATCGTTACAGTGGTGGCGGCGGCTTCCACTGTTGCATTAGTTGCTGGTGGCGTCGTCGCTGCTTCTCGTGGGCTCTGATTAGGACGTTTCGCCGACACAGACTTTTTGTCTGCTTGGCGAGAAGGCGCTTACAGATGCCGAGCGTGTGCTCGGCATCTTTTTCATGCTAACAGCCGTTGAAATCTGACCTTCTTCGGAAACTTCCAGGATGCCTAGTAAAGCCATGAAAAAACCCGACAACCCCGCCGATCCGTTCAAGAAGGCCCTGACCGAAGCCACCCGCGCCATGGCCGAGGCTCAAGAGCTGAACGTGACCTTCAGCGCCGATCCCTCGGGCGTCTCGGGCGTTGCCATGCGCCTGCCCCGTGACACCGCCGATGCCATGGCCGATGAAGCCGCACCACGCTACAGCGCCCCTTGCGGAACGCCTCGCCGCCGGACAGTGACAGGCGCGACGCCGCAACCCTGATCCCTTACCCCCACACCGAGCCCATCATGACGCCAGACCTGTCCAGCTTTCTCGCCCGGTTGGACCAAGAGATCCGCGCCCGCGCGGATTGGGGCAAGGTCGCGGATTACATCCCCGAACTGGCCCGTATCGACCCGGCGCAATTCGGCATCGCTGTCTGCCTTGCCGATGGCAGCCTGCATCAGGCCGGCGATGCGCAGAAACGCTTTTCGATCCAGTCGATCTCCAAGGTATTCTCGCTGGCCTGCGTGCTGGGCCGGATCGGCGAACAGATCTGGACGCGCGTCGGACGCGAGCCCTCGGGGTCGCGCTTCGATTCCATCCTGCTGCTGGAGCAGGAAAAGGGCCGGCCGCGCAATCCCTTCATCAATGCCGGCGCCATCGTCACCACCGACGAACTGCTGACCGGCCGCAGCCCGCGCGATGCCCTGTCCGAAATCATTGCCTTTCTGTCAGCGGCGGCGGGCGACAGCGACATCCATATCGACAAGCATGTCGCGGCCTCGGAGGCGGCGACCGGGTTTCGCAATATCGCGCTGGCGAATTACCTCAAGAGCTTTGGCAATCTGAAGCACCCGGTCGATCACGTGCTGGGCACCTATTTCCACCAATGCGCCATCGAGATGACCTGCGTGCAGCTGGCCCGCGTCGGGCGCTGCATCGCCGGCCTGCCGGGCGCGCCACAGATGATGACGCCGGCCAAGGCGCGGCGGCTGAACGCGCTGATGATGAGCTGCGGCCATTACGACGCCTCGGGCGATTTCGCCTTTCATGTCGGCCTGCCGGGCAAAAGCGGCGTCGGCGGCGGCATCCTGCTGATCGCGCCCGGCCGGGCCTCGATCGCGATCTGGTCGCCGGGGCTGAACGGCTATGGCAATTCCCAGATGGGCAGCCATGCCGCCGAGCGGCTGGCCCAGCACATGGAATGGTCGGTCTTTGGTTAGGCCCGCCCGCCCCATCTTGCCCTTGCCGCGACCGCCTGCCGGTGCTCTATGGTGATTGCCATGAAGAAATCTGACAACCCCGCCGATCCGTTCAAGAAAGCCCTGACCGAGGCCACCCGCGCCATGGCGCAGGAACACGAGCTGAACGTGACCTTCAGCGCCGACCCCTCGGGCGTTTCGGGCGATACCATGCGCCTGCCGCAGGTCAGCCGCCGCCTGACCCGCGACGAGGTGCTGCTGGCCCGTGGCACCGCCGATGCGTTGGCGATGAAGCTGCGTCACCATGACGCGGCCACCCATGCGCGCTATGCGCCCGCAGGCCCGATGGCGCGCGATCTTTACGAGGCGATGGAAACCGCCCGCTGCGAGGCGCTTGGCGCGCGCGACATGCCGGGGGCTTTGTCCAATATCGACGCCAAGCTGGGCCATGAGGCCGAGCGCAAGGGCTATGGCCAGATCAAGGCCGCAGCCGACGCGCCGCTGGCGGTGGCGGCGGGCTATCTGGTGCGGCAGGCGGCCTCGGGACGGGCGTTGCCGGCCGCGGCGCAGCATGTCGCCGAATTGTGGCGGCCCTTCATCGAAGAACAGGCCGGCGCCGATCTGGAGCAGGTCGGCGAGGTGCTGACCGATCAGGCCGCCTTTGCGCGGCTGGCGCGCAAGGTGATCTCGGATCTGGGCTATGGCGACCAGCTGGGCGAAGACCCGGACGAGCCGCAAGAGGACGATGCCGACGACAACGCCGAACAGGATGAGGACGCCGGCAGCGACCAGTCCAACGATCAGGATCAGGACGAGGAGGCCGAGGCGAGCCCCGAGCGCAGCCAGGAGCAGACCCAGGACGAGCGTCAGGCCCAGGTCAGCATGGACGACCAGTCCGACGATGAAATGGCCGACGAGGCCGAGATGTCCGAGGCCGAAAGCCCGCCCGACATCCCGCCCCCCGTCAGCGAGGCGAGCCCCGAATACAAGGTCTTTACGCAGGATTTCGACGAAGAGATCCGCGCCGAGGATCTGGCCGACCCGGCCGAGCTGGAACGTCTGCGCGCCTATCTGGACAAGCAGCTGGAACCGCTGCGCGGCGCGGTGTCGCGGCTGGCCAACAAGCTGCAGCGCCGCCTGCAGGCGCAGCAAAGCCGCAGCTGGGAATTCGACAAGGAAGAGGGCGTTCTGGACGCCGGGCGCTTGGCCCGCGTGGTCGCGAACCCGACGACGCCGCTGTCCTTCAAGGTCGAAAAGGACACCGAGTTCCGCGACACGGTGGTGACGCTGCTTCTGGACAACTCGGGCTCGATGCGGGGTCGCCCGATCAGCATTGCCGCGATCTGCGCCGATGTGCTGGCGCGCACGCTGGAACGCTCGCAGGTCAAGGTCGAAATCCTTGGCTTTACCACCCGGGCATGGAAGGGTGGCCAGAGCCGCGAAAAATGGCTGGCCGATGGTCGCCCCGCCCAGCCGGGCCGGCTGAACGACCTGCGCCATATCATCTACAAGGCCGCCGACGCGCCATGGCGCCGGGTGCGCCCGAACCTTGGCCTGATGATGAAAGAGGGGCTGCTCAAGGAAAACATCGACGGCGAGGCGCTGGAATGGGCGCATCGCCGTCTGGTGCGCCGCCCCGAACAGCGCCGCATCATGATGGTGATTTCCGACGGCGCCCCGGTCGATGACAGCACGCTGTCGGTGAACCCGGCGAACTTCCTTGAAAAGCACCTGCGCGACGTGATCGCCATGATCGAAAAGAAAAAGCAGGTCGAGCTGTTGGCCATCGGCATCGGCCATGACGTGACGCGCTATTACCAGCGCGCGGTGACGATCACCGATGCCGAACAGCTGGGCGGCGCCATGACCGAACAGCTGGCCGCGCTGTTCGAATCCGACCCGCGCAAACGCGCCCGCGCCATGACCCAGCGCCGCGCCGGCTGACCTTGCCCCGGGGGCGGCTGGCGCCACCCGCATCGCCCTGCCCCCAATCGCGCCACGGCGTCACGCTTGGCCATGCCCGGCCGCGGCGATATGACAGATCCGATCCGCGCCCGCGCGGCCAGCGATGACAGGAAAGCCCATGTTCCAGACCTATGACAGCCAGTCCAACCCCGCCCTGCATCCTCCTCGGCTGGACGCCCTGCGGCGCGAATTGGCCGGGCGCGGGCTGGATGGGTTTCTGGTGCCGCGCGCCGATGCGCATCAGGGCGAATATGTCGCCGCCCGCGACGCACGGCTGGCCTGGCTGACCGGCTTTACCGGCAGCGCCGGCTTTTGCATCGTCACCCCCGACCGCGCCGGCGTGTTCATCGATGGCCGCTACCGGGTGCAGGTCAAGGCCGAGGTCGACCCCGCAGCCTTTACCCCGGTGCCATGGCCCGAGGTGCGCCCCTCGGCCTGGCTGGCCGAGGCCCTGCCCGAAGGCGGGCGCATGGGCTATGACCCCTGGCTGCACACGCGCCGCGAAATCCGCGAGATGGAAAAGGGGCTGAGCGGTTCGGGCATCGCGCTGGTCCCGGTCGAACACAATCCGATCGACGCGATCTGGCCAGACCAGCCCGAGCCGCCGCTGGGTCCGGTCCGGCTGTGGCCCGATGCCGTCGCCGGCGAGACCGCCGCCCAGAAACGCGCCCGCATCGCCGGGCTGCTGCGCGCGGGCGATAACCACGCCGCCGTGCTGACCCTGCCCGATTCGATCAGCTGGCTGCTGAACATCCGGGGCGCGGATGTGCCAAAGAATCCGGTGGTGCAAAGCTTTGCCATCATCGAAGAGGACGGTCGCACCGCCGTCTTTGCCGATCCGCAGAAATTCGGCGCCGAGGTGCGGACGGCACTTGGCAATGAGGTAACGGTGCTGCCGGTCGAGGCCTTTGGCGTGGCGCTGACCAATCTTTCCGGTCCGGTGCTGGTCGATCCGGCCAGCGCCCCCGATGCCGTGTTCCGGCTGGTGGAAAGCATGGGCACCGACATTGCCGAGGGCGCCGATCCGGTCATCATGCCCAAGGCCTGCAAGAACCCCGCCGAAATCGCCGGCATGCGTGCCGCGCATCTGCGCGATGGCGTGGCGGTGACGCGGCTTTTGTGCTGGCTGGACCAGCGCGCCGCCGATCTGGACGGTGAGCCCCTGACCGAGATCGACGTGGCGCAAAAGCTGGAGGCGCTGCGCCGCGATGAAGGCATCCTCGACATCAGCTTCGACACCATCTCGGCCACCGGGCCGCATGCGGCGATCCCGCATTACCGCGTCTCGCAGGCCAGCAACCTGCGCATCCTGCCGGGTCAGGTGCTGCTGGTCGATTCGGGCGCGCAATATGGCGACGGCACCACCGACATCACCCGCACCCTGCCCATGGGGCCGATCCCCGAGGCGGCGAAGCGCCCCTATACCCGCGTGCTGCAAGGCATGATCGCGCTGTCGCGGGTGCAGTTCCCGCGCGGCGTCGCCGGCTGCCATCTGGATGCGCTGGCCCGCGCGCCGCTGTGGTCCGAGGGCATGGATTACGATCACGGCACCGGCCATGGCGTCGGTGCCGGCCTTTCCGTGCACGAAGGTCCGGTGCGCATCTCGCGCGTGTCCAAGATCGCCTTGCAGCCCGGCATGATCCTGTCGAACGAGCCCGGCTATTACCGCGAGGGTGCTTTTGGCATCCGCATTGAAAACCTGATCGTGGTCACCCCGGTCGACAGCAGCGACGGCCGGCAGATGCTGGGCTTTGAGACGCTGACGCTGGCGCCGATCGACCGGCGGCTGATCGACACCACCCTGCTTGGCGCCGATGAGGTTGCGTGGCTTGACGCCTATCACGCCCGCGTCCGCGCCGAGATCGGCCCGCTGCTGGACGGCCCGACCCGCGACTGGCTGGAACTGGCGACGCGCCCGCTGGCGCATTGAGGCAAGGCCTTGGGCGCCCCCTTGCCGGGGCGCCCGAAGGCCCGCTCAGGTCTTGTCGGGATGGCGGCGGCGCCAGCTCAGCGAGTTGACAAAGGCCACCGCAATGAAACAGGCGCCCAGAAGCCCGGTGACATATTCCGGCACCGGCCGCAGCGTCTGCACGAACATCAGGATCGACAGCGTCAGGATCGACCAGAAGGCGCCGTGCTCCAGATAGCGGAACTGCGCCAGCGTGCCCTTGTCGACCAGCATCACCGTCATCGAACGCACATACATCGCGCCGATGCCCAGCCCGATGGCGATCAGAAACAGGTTCTGCGTCAGCGCAAAGGCCCCGATCACCCCGTCAAAGCTGAACGAGGCATCAAGGATTTCAAGGTAAAGGAACGCGCCCAGCCCCGCCCGCGCCAGATCGCCCTGCGACGGCGCACCGCCCCAGCGGTCCAGCACATGCCCCAGCGCATCGACGCCCAGATAGGCAAGGATCCCCCAGATCGCCGAGATGGCAAAGGCGGGATCGCTTTGATCGGGCAGAAAGCGCAGGATGATCATCATGCACAGCAGCACCAGCCCGATCTCGATGCCCCGGATCTCGCCCAGCTTGCGCAGCGCCTCCTCGATCCATTTGATCCAGTCGACGTCCTTGCCCTGATCAAAGAAATAGTTCAGCGCCACCAGCATCAGAAAGGCGCCGCCAAAGCCCGCGATGGGCAGATGCGCCCTGTGGATGATCTCGGCATAGTCCTGCGGCCGGGTCGCGGCCAGACGCAGCGCCTCGACCGGGCCAAGACGGGCAGCGATAACCACGACCAGCAGCGGAAACAGCACCCGCATGCCAAAGACCGCGATGAGGATGCCCCATGTCAGGAAACGGCGCTGCCATTTCGGCGTCATCTGTTTCAGGATCTGCGCGTTGACGATCGCATTGTCGAAGCTGAGCGAGATTTCCAGCACTGCCAGCACCGCCGCGATCATCACGAAGGACAGGATCCCCTGCCCGCTGCCGGTGTATTCCCAGCCGACCCAGCCCGCCAGGGCCAGTCCAAGGACAGTAACGGCAAAGGCCCAGGACAGATAGCCGAGCGTCGATTTCATCTGACATCATCCGGTTGAGCAGCGCTGATCCGAGTCCTAGACTTGGCGTCGCGCCGGGGCAAGCCAGCCACCGGCGTTTTCGGATCGGCACCCGCGCGGTCCATGCAAGGAGCCCGCCATGCCGTTTCGCCGCCTCGCGCTTTACCACCTGCCCGACGGGCCCCTGGGCGCATTCGGCGCGGCCTGGCTGGGCTGGGACGCCCGGCGCGGCGCGACCCTGCCCCGACCCGAGCTGCCGCATCTGCCCGACGAGGCCGAGACCCTGACCGCCGTGCCGATGCGCTACGGCTTTCACGCCACGCTGAAGGCGCCGTTCCGGCTGGCGCCCGGCCATGAGGTGCAGGACGTGGCGCGGCGGGCGCGGCTGGTCTGCGACCATCTGACGCCCTTTGACCTGCAACTGGAACTGGCGCGCGATTATGGCTTTGTCGCGCTGCGCCCGCGACAGCAGCCACCGCAGTTGCAGGCGCTGGAGCAGGCGCTGGTGACGCGGCTCGACGATCTGCGCGCGCCGCTCAGCCCCGAGGAACGCGACCGCCGCCGCCCCGACCTGCTGCCCGAACCGGCGCGCCGGCATCTGGATCACTGGGGCTATCCCCATGTGCTGGAGCTGTTTCAGTATCACCTGACGCTGTCAGGTCAGCTGGCGGCCGAGGACGCGAAGGCGCTGTGTCAGGCCTTGCAGGCCCCGCTGGCGCCGCTGCTGGCCCAGCCGATGGCGGTCAAGGCCGTCGCTTTGGTCGGCGAGGATGCCGAGGGGCGTTTCCACCAGATCGAGGAAATCCCGCTTCTGGGTCAGATAGCCGACTAATCAATGTCTTGCAGGCGACAGTTAAAGCCAGTTCTTGATCTTCAGCAGGATCAGCACCCCGATCACGGAACTGACCATCAGCCCGGCGGCCAGCCCCAGCCCCATGTTCCAATGCGTGGTCGGGAACACGTCGAAGTTCATGCCGTAAAAGCTGGTGATCAGCGTTGGCGGCAGGAACAGCGCGGTGATCACCGACAGGATCCGCACCCTTTCGTTCTGCTGCAACCCGATCATGCCCATGGTGGCGTCGATGGTCATGCCGATGCGCGAGGTCAGGAAATCGGCATGCACCTCCAGCGCCTGAATATCGCGCTGGGTCGCGGCGCGCAGCGAACGGGTGCTGCCCGACTCGGCCCGCTGTGCGGAACCCGCGGCCTGATAGACAAGGATGCGGTCCATCGACAAAAGCCCCATCCGCACCCGGCCCATCAGCTCGGCCTGATGGCCGATGGTGACCAGCGCGGTCTTGAGGTCGTCGTCATCGGGCGCCTGCACCCCCAGCACCCGCCCGGCGGTGGCATCAAGCACCTTGCCCACCGCCTCGGAAATATCGGCAAGCCGGCCGACGATTTCCTCGACCAGCCCCAGAAACACCCGCTCGGGGCTGGAACAACCGGCCGAAGAGCGGTCGGCGCGGACGGAAAAGGTCTCAAAGGGGCGCGGCGCATGGTGGCGCACGGTGACCAGCCGCTGCTGGTTCAGGATGAAGGTCACCGGCATCGCGGCATGTTCGCCGTCGGGCAATTGCCCCGGCAGCACCGCCGTCATGTAAAGCGTGCCATTGTCGGTATAAAGCCGGTTCGAGATCTCGATCTCTTCCATGTCGGCCAGCGTCGGGATCTCGTAGCCCATGGCCGTGACCGAGGCGACCTGCGAATCCAGCGGCCGATACAGGTCGATCCAGATGGCCGAGGTCAGCTCGGCATCGCTGGGAATGGGCGACAGACCGGCACCGGTGCTGACATAAGCATAGAGCATCGGATTCTCTCCGTCTGGCCTGTTGTGGCGCAAACTGCGCAGTCGGCGGGTCAGCGTCAAGCCCCGCCCCCATGTCATGCGGTTTTCACACCGCACAGCCATAATGCCCGCAAATCCGGCCGAGGCCCGCTATGACCGACCTGCCCCCGATCCGCCTGACTGGCGCCACCATCCTGCGCGACGGCGCTCTGCGCCAACGCTCGGTCGCGATTCAGCGCGGCCGCATCGGCAAGGGCCCGCTGCCGGCGGTCGATCTGGAAGGCTATCTGATTCTGCCCGGCATCATCGATCTGCTGTTCCTGCCGCCCTCGGCCGGCACGCCGGCCTCGCGGCTGCGCGAGGCTGCGGCCACAGCGGCGCGGGCCGGCATCACCACGGCATGGCTGGCGCCTCTGTGGTCATGGCCCGAAAGCAACGAGCCGCCGGCAGCCGCGCAGGCATTCCTGCATGCGCTGGCGCAGGCGCCCGATCTGCGGCCGGACCTGCGCCCCGGCCTGCGCATTGAAAGCAGCCGCAGCGATTGCACCGACGCGCTGGTCGCGCTGTGCCGCAACCTGCGCCCCGAACTGGTCTATCTGGAAAACCGCGCCGACGCGCTGGAGGAACGGCTGCGTCAGGCGCCGCAGGCATTGCCCGAGGCCGCCGCCGCGCAGGGCATGAGCGCCGCCATGTTGCAGCACCTGCTGGATCAGGCCGCGCGCAGCCGGCGCGAACGGCCGCGCCACCTGTGTCGGTTGGCCGAATGTTTCGAGGACATCGGCGCCCGCTATGGCAGCATCGGCGATCCCTGCGGCATCACGCGCGAGATGCATTCGATGATCGGTGCCAGTCTTGCCGCCTGCCCCGGCGGCTTTTCCGCCGCCGCCGCCGCCCGCGCCATGGGTGATCCGGTGCTGCTGCCCGCCGCGCAAGAGGATCGGCTGCGCGACCTGCTGCGCAGCCGGCTGGGCGATGCGCTGGTGTCGGGCGGGGCGCCGCAGCGCCTGCTGCCTCTGGTGCTGGATCTGGCCGGGCCCGACCTTGCGGGCCTGCCGCAGCTTTGGCCGCTGCTGTCCGAGCGCCCGGCCGAGATCATGCGTCTGGCCGATCGCGGTCGGCTGGATCTGGGCTGCCGCGCCGACCTGATCGTGGTGTCGCGCATGACCGGCCAGATCGAGGCGACGATCAGCGCCGGCCGGCTGATCCACCTTGCAGGCCATGCCTGCGCCCGCTTTGCCCGCGCCGGGATCACCGGTATCACCGGGCTGGACCAGATGCCGATGGCGGCGGAATAGCGGCACCCGGCCCGCCACCGGGCCGGTTCACGCGGTCAATTCAGGCTCAGTTCACCCGGTCGGGCAAGGAGCGCCCCTCGGCCCATGCCTGCAGGTTGCGCAGGGCACGCAGCCCCATCTCGGTGCGGACCTCCTCGGCGGCGGTGCCCAGATGCGGCAGCAGCGTGACGTTTTCCAGCTCCAGCAGCCCCGGCGAGACGCGCGGCTCATGTTCATAGACGTCCAGCCCGGCGCCGGCGATGCGGCCCTGTTGCAGCGCCTCGACCAGCGCCGCCTCATCGATGATGTCGCCCCGGGCGATGTTGATCAGGATGCCATCGCGGCCCAGCCGGCCCAGCTCGGCCGCGCCGATCATATGGCGGGTATGCGCGCCGCCCGGCACCGCCACCACGGCGAAATCGGCCGTGGCCAGCAGCTCGTCCAGACTGGCCAATTGCCGCGCCGGCAGGTCCAGCGCCGAAACGGTCGAGCGGTTGTGAAACACCACATCCATGCCAAAGCCAAAATGGCAGCGCCGGGCGATGGCCTTGCCGATGCGGCCCATGCCAATGATGCCCACCGTCTTGCCCGAGACATGACGGCCCAGAAGCTGCGTCGGCTGCCAGCCGATCCAGTCGCCGCGCCGCAACAGCCGCTCGCCCTCGCCGGCACGGCGCGCGGTCATCAGGATCAGGGTCAGCGCGATATCGGCCGTGGCCTCGGTCACCGCGTCGGGGGTATTGCTCACCGGGATGCCCGCTGCGGCAGCGGCGGCCACGTCGATATGGTTGAAGCCCGCACCGAAATTCGCGATCACCTTGCAGCGCAGCGCGCCCCGAAAGGCCTCGGCGCCAAAGCGGTCGCCCAGCGTCGGCATCACCGCATCATGGTCGCGCATCGCCTGCGCTGCCTCATCGCAGCTGAGCCCCTGCGTGCGCTCCAGAATGGTCACGTCAAAGCGCTCGCGCAGCGCGGCCTCGGTTGCGGCCGTCATCGGCCGGGTCACCAGAAGTTTCTTCAAAACAGTTTTCCTCCCTCGGGCACCTGCTGGTCGGGGGTGATCAGCACCACCTGCCCCGTGGCATCCGGCAGGCCCAGCACCAGCACCTCGGATCGCACCGGGCCGATCTGGCGCGGCGGGAAGTTGACCACCGCCAGCACCTGCTTGCCGATCAGCGTCTCGGGCGCGTAATGCGCCGTGATCTGCGCCGAGGACCTGCGTTCGCCAATCTCGGGGCCGAAATCCAGCCACAGCTTGATCGCGGGCTTGCGCGCCTCGGGGAAGGGCTCGGCGCGGATGATGCGGCCGATACGGATATCGACCTTTTCGAAATCCTCGTAGCTGATCACTTGCCCAGCTCGCGGCTGCGCGCGGCGGCGGCGGCGATGGTGGCGCGCATCAGCGGCGGCAGGCCGGTCCCGGCATCCATCAGCACCGCAAGCCCGGCGGCGGTGGTGCCGCCCGGCGAGGTCACGTTTTCGCGCAGCCGGGCCGGATCCTCATCGCCCGAGACCGCCAGCGCCCCGGCCCCGGCCACCGTGGCCCGCGCCAGCGCCAGCGCCAGATCGGGGGCCAGCCCCTCGGCCACACCGGCAGCAGCCATGGCCTCGATCAGGTGGAACACATAGGCCGGCCCCGAGCCCGACAGCGCCGTGACCGCATCCATCTGCCCTTCGTCCTGCAGGCGCACGACGCGGCCCACGGCGGCCATCAGCGCCTCGGCCAGATCCAGCTGCGCGGCGCCGGCCTTGGCATTGCCGATGATGGCGGTGATGCCCTGCCCGATGGCGGCGGGGGTGTTGGGCATGGCGCGCACGATCGGCGCGGCGGGAAAGGCCGCCTCATAGGACGCAATCGTGACCCCGGCCGCGACCGAGACCACCAGCGTATCAGGCCCCACCGACAGGCGCGGCAGCACCTCGGCCATCATCTGCGGCTTGACGGCGATGACCAGCACGGCGGGATCCGCAGGCAGCGCGCCATTGACCGAAACGCCGAAACCCGCCAGCTCCGGCCGGGGATGGGGCTCGATCACCTGCACGGCGCTGGCCGTCAGCCCGTTCTTCAGCCAGCCGTCCAGCAGCGCCCCGCCCATGCGGCCACAGCCGACCAGAACCAGCCCGCGCGCATTCACATCCGAAAAGTCCATGGTATCCCGCTATCCCGTCCCGAAAGATCAGGCGCGACCGTAAGCCTCGGACATGGCGATGTCCATTGCGGCCTCGGGCGAGGCATCGCCCCAGCACGCCAGCTGGAAACAGGGGTAGAAGCGTTCGCAATTGTCGATGGCGGTGCGGATCATCTGGTCGATCTGTTCGGGGCTGGCGATCGCCTCGCCCGACAGCACCAGGCCATAGCGCCAGACCATCAGCTTTTGCGGGCTCCAGAAAGTAAAGCCGCCGTCCCAGACCTGATCATTGGCCAGGTTCAGCACCTCGTAAAGCGCGGGCAGCCGCTCGGCCGGGGGGTCCATGTCAAAGGTGCAGATCAGGCGCAGCACCTCTTCGCGGCCCGACCACGCCAAGGTCAGGGAATAGGTACGCCATTGCCCCTCGACCGCCATGGCGATCTGATCCTCGGCCAGCCGGTCGAAATCCCAGTCGCGATGCGCCGCCACCGTCTCGACGATGTCGATGGGATGAATCTCGTCACTGTGGATGAAGTCACCAAGCTGCGCCATGTTCCCCCTGCCTTTCCAGAGTAGGGCAAGCCCCCCGCATCTGGTGGGCCAAGACTACACCCGGCGTAGTTTCCGGAATGTGCTTACTAGATATCGTGTTCCGGTTCCATGAGGGTGTAAAGAGAAAATTCCGTTACCCGCACAGGTTTCGCTGCAACTGCATTCCCTTGACCGCCGCCGCAGCGCAGGCTTGAAAGGCGGCCATCGCAGGTCAGGGACAGGAGGGGCGGATGCGCGACCATGGCGGCGATCTGGACAGCGCGGCGCGGGCCTTTGGCGCGGCGGAATGGATCGACCTTTCGACGGGAATCAACCGCAGGCCCTGGCCGGCGCCACAGCTTTCGGAGCATGCGCTGATCGCGCTGCCGACGGCGCAGGACAACGCCCGGCTGATCGCGGCGGCGGCGCGGCTTTACGGCACGTCGCGCAGCGAGATCCTGCCGCTGGCCGGGGCATCGGCGGCGATCCAGCTGGTGCCGCATGTGCTGCCGGGGCGGCAGGCCGCCGTGCTGTCGCCGACCTATAACGAACATGCGGCCAGCCTTGCCGCCGCCGGCTGGAGCCTGCGCGAAACGCCCGATCCGGCAGCGCTGGCCGGCGCCGATCTGGCGGTGATCGTCAACCCCAACAACCCCGACGGGCGCAGCTTTACCCCGACCGAAATCGCCGGGATCGCCGCCACGGTCGGGCATCTGGTGGTGGACGAAAGCTTTGCCGACGCGCGCCCCGATCTGTCCGTCGCAGCCGACCGGCCGGCGAATGTGACGGTGCTGCGGTCATTCGGCAAGTTCTGGGGCTTGGCCGGGCTGCGGCTGGGCTTTGCCATCGGCGCGCCCGATCTGCTGGCGCGCATGGCCGAGCGCGCGGGACCATGGTCAGTCAGCGGCCCGGCGCTGGAAATCGGCGCGCTGGCGCTGGCCGACCGGGACTGGCACGAGGCCACGATCACCTGGCTCTCCGAGGCCGCGCTGCATCTCGACCAGATCGTCGGCCCGCAGTGGCCGCTGGTCGGCGGCACGCATCTGTTCCGGCTTTACGACACGCCCGATGCGCCAGCCGCGCGCGACCAGTTGGCCCGCGCCGGCATCTGGAGCCGGATCTTCCCCTGGCATCCGCGCTGGATCCGGCTGGGCATCCCCGGCAGTCGCGAGGAATTCGACCGGGTGGCCCGCGCGCTTACAGCAGACGGTTGATATGGCCCATCTTGCGGCCGGGGCGATGCGCGCCCTTGCCATACAGATGGACCTGCGTGCGCGGCTGTTTCAGCAACTCGGGCACACGCAGCACGTCATCGCCGATCAGGTTCTCCATCTCGACATCGGCATAGCGCTGGCCATCGCCCAGGGGCAGACCGGCGACGGCGCGGATATGCTGCTCGAACTGATCGACCGCGCAACCGGCCTGCGTCCAGTGGCCCGAGTTGTGGACGCGCGGCGCGATCTCGTTCACGATCAGGCCCTTGGGCGTCACGAACAGCTCGACCCCCATCACGCCGACATAATCCAGCGCGTTGACGATCTTGGCGGCCAGCAGCACGGCATCGGTCAGCAGCGCCTGCGACAGCCCGCAGGGCACCGTCGTCGTGCGCAAAATGCCCTCGCGGTGCACGTTCAGGCCCGGATCAAAGGCCGAGACCTGGCCATCGACGCCGCGCGCCACGATGACGCTGACCTCGGCCGAGAACTTAACGAATCCTTCCAGCACCGAGGGCGCGCCGGTCCAGTCGCGCTGGTCCTTGTCGCCAAAGCGGATCTGGCCCTTGCCGTCATAGCCCATGCGCCGGGTCTTCAGGATCGCGGGCGCGCCCAGCGCCGCAAGGGCGGCGGGCAGCTCGGCCTCGGTCTCGACATTGCGATAGGGCGCGGTGGTCAGGCCGATGCCGGTCAGGAAATCCTTCTCGGTCAGCCGGTCCTGCGACACGGCCAGCGCGCGGCGGTTCGGGCGGATGGGCCGAAGCGATTCCAGAAGGTCCAGCGCTGCGGTCGGCACGTTCTCGAACTCATAGGTGATGACATCGACCGATTCGGCAAAGGCGCGCAGGGCCGCCTCGTCCTCATAGGGGGCGGTGGTCACGACATGGGCCACATCGCCCGCCGGCGCCGCGCCCGGCTCATAGATATGCGTGCGATAGCCCAACCGGCTGGCCGCGACCGAGAGCATGCGCCCCAATTGCCCGCCGCCCAGAATGCCGATCACCGAACCTTGCGGCAGTTCACTCATCTTTCGGCTCCTCGGGAATGGAATCGGACAGCGCCTGACGCCAGGCATCCAGCCGCGCCGCCAGGTCCGGGTCGGAAATCGCCAGAATGCCCGCAGCCATCAGCCCGGCATTGGCCGCACCCGCCGCGCCGATGGCCATGGTGGCGACAGGATAGCCCTTGGGCATCTGCAGGATGGAATAAAGCGAATCGACCCCCGACAGCGCCTTGGTCTGCACCGGAACGCCGATCACCGGCACCCGCGTCTTGCTGGCCATCATGCCCGGCAGATGCGCGGCCCCGCCCGCACCGGCGATGATCACCTTCAGCCCACGCGATACGGCGCTTTTGCCATAGTCCCACAGCCGGTCCGGCGTGCGATGCGCGCTGACGATGCGCGTCTCATAGCCGATGCCCAGCTCGTCCAGAATGACGGCGGCCTCGCGCATGGTGGGCCAGTCCGACTGGCTGCCCATGATGATCCCGACGGGTTTTTCCATCAAACGCCCCCTTTTGCGCCCTGCCCTATCTTGCAGGACCGCGCGATGCAATCAGGCGATGATATCCGGCGTCAACTCGTCCTCGATCCGGGCGATGCGATCCTTGAGCGCCAGCTTTTGCTTTTTCAGCCGCTGCAACGTCAACGAATGGGTCAGCGATTGCGTGGCCAGCGCCGCGATCGCCTCGTCCAGATCCCTGTGCTCACGGCGCAGCACCTCCAGCTTGGCGCGGGCGATTTCCTCGTGAGACATCTCGTATTGGGCATTCATCTGTCGGGCCTCGGGCTGGACTTGGCTTGTTATAGCCGAGTGTTTGCATTCTGTTAATGGCCTTGGCCGAAGTGGTTAACAACTGCCCGAGACCGGCTGCGGGCGAAAATATCCTTGCCGTCGCGCGCGGGCTTTGCGCAGCTTGCCCCCAAACGATCCCGAGAGGAAAGGCCATGCCCCACCTGCCCCTTGCCGCGCTGGCCGCTAGCGCGGCGCTGCTGGCCGCGGCCCCCCAGATCGCGGCCCAGACCGCACCCCAACCGCAGGCCGAAACCGCCACGCCCGACCCCGCCCCCGCATGGAGCGCGGGTCAGGGCAATGACGGGCGCCAGCAATTCGCCCGGATTACGCAGCCGCCGCACCGGCTGACCTATCTTTGCCAGCGTGGCGGCCCCGACATGCTGGTGATCGAGGGCATGTCCGGCCGCGTCGAAAACCTGCGGTTGCGCATCGACGACCAGCCGCAGGCGCTGCGCTTCATGCAGCACGGGCCGCGCCGGACCGCACCGGCGCAGTTGGGCTCGCCGTTGATCCGGGCGATGTTTTCGGGAAAAATCCTGACAGTGCAAGATGATGCGGGCAGTGCCAGCTTTGCGCTGGACGGGGCCCAGCCCGCCATGCGTCAGGCCATGGGCCGCTGCCTGCGCCGCAGATAGGCACGCCAGACCGGCCGCGCGCCGCCCCTTGTTTCAGCCGGGCCGCCTCCACATATAGAGGGCACGGCAGGTCGCCGCCACGGGATCTGCCGCAACAGTCGCTTGACGATGACAGGGCTGCACATGACCAAGATTTCGCTGGCCACGCATCCGTTCCTTCTGGGCTTTGACCAGCTTGAACGCCTGGCGGAGCGGGCTGCAAAAGGCGCCGAGGGCTATCCGCCCTACAATATCGAACATCTGGGCCCGGACGGGTTCCGGATCACTCTGGCGGTGGCGGGTTTCTCGGACGAGGATCTCAGCATCACGCTGGAAGATCGGCAGTTGGTCGTGCGCGGCCGGCAGGCCGAGACCGACAGCGAGCGGGTCTTCCTGCACCGGGGTATCGCCGCCCGCGCCTTCCAGCGCAGCTTCGTGCTGGCCGATGGCGTCGAAGTCGTCGCCGCAGAACTGCAGAACGGCCTGCTGCACGTGGACCTGCACCGCTCGGTTCCCGACAGCATCGTGCAGACCATACCGATCAGCCGCAAATGAAAGGGGATCGCAATGAACGAAAAGTTTGATTTCGGCCCGGAAGCTTCGGGCAACACCGTCTATATCCGCCGCGTCGCGCTGGACAGCCTGCCCGACGAGGTGCGCCGTCAGGTGCCCGACGTGGACGCGCTTTATGCCGTGCATGGCATCGACGGCGAACGTCTGGCGCTGGTCAAGGACCGCAACCTCGCCTTTCTGCTGGCGCGCCAGAATGAGCTGAGCCCGGTCAGCGTGCACTGACCGGCCCCGCAAAGCCCGACCTTCGGGTCCGGCTTTCGGGTCCCGCCAATAGGCCTGCAACGCATCGCTGCCCGTGGCGGCGGTGCGTTATCGTGTCCAGCCTGCAAAAATGCAGGCAATTCCCGCAAAAGATGCAATGTGGAAACGATTTTTTAGGACTTCTGTCCTACATCTTACACATTATGGGTAAGCGCGACGCTGATCCCCTCCTGCCGCTGGTGATCTGAACGGGCCAATCTCCGTGCGCATGAACGTCGGAGGTGTTGGCTTGGAACGAGACGGCAAAATGGGCGGCCATTTGGACGGCTTCTC
>NZ_WMIF01000002.1 GCF_009711185.1 Paracoccus limosus | reverse complement strand
AGCAGGCCGACATTGCTGATGGTAAAGCCGTCGACGTCCTTTTCCGGTGCGATGGCATTGATGACGGCCTCGGCGTCCAGATGCCCCGGCAGCGGCAGCTGCACCAGGATGCCATGCACCGCCGGATCGGCATTCAACTTAGCAATCAGCGCCATCAGCGCGTCCTGCCCGGTCGAGGCCTCAAGCTTGTGCTCAAAGCTCACCATTCCGGCTTCGCGCGTCTGGATGCCCTTGTTGCGCACATAGACCGCCGAGGCCGGATCCTCGCCCACCAGCACAACCGCAAGACCGGGCACAATCCCGCGATCCGATAACCCAGATACCGTCGCGGAAACTCGCCCGCGAAGCGCCTGCGAAAAACTCTTCCCGTCGATCAATGCTGCCTTCATCGTCCACTCCTTCGCTTCGCCGGGTTCCGCCGCCGGCCCTTGGTCCGGTTGCCTGTGCCTTGCGAGATAGCCCAGCTGGCTGCTGGTTCCCAGAGCCGCCTGCACAGCTTGCACGCGGCCCCCGCCTCCTGCTCCGATCGGGCCATTTCTGTCTGGCGGCCCCGGATTTTTGCAACGTTTTGCGACCTCGACAGGTCGGTTTCGCGCGGCGGGCGCGATTATCCAATGGCCGCGCCGCATGGTGATCACGCGCTCAGGCGGCGGCAAGCACCGCCATCAGCGCCGCGACCGGAGGCACCACCGGATTGCCCCTCATCGAGGAACTCAGCAGCGCCGCCTCGGCCACGGTAGCATGCTGCGAGGGGGCCAGCCCCTGCGCGCCGAGGTCCGGCAGGCCGCAGGCCCGCGCCCAATCCGCCAGCCGCTGCGGCGCCTCGGTCGAGGTGCCGCCCAGAATGCCGGCGATCAGGCCGCAGACCTCGTCCAGCCGTTCGGGCCGGGGGGACAGTTCGCGGTTCATCCGCAGCACCGGGCCCAGCAGGCCGCCACAGATCGCGCCATGCGCGGCCGGGATCAGCCCGCCGATCACCCCGGCCAGCCCGTGCACCGCGCCCAAGCCCCCATTGGCCAAGGCCATGCCGCCGCACAGGCTGGTCCATGCCATCACATCGCGCGCCGCCGCATCCTCGCCCTGCATCAGCCGCATCAACGCCGCCAGCCCCGGTGCGATCACCGGACGGACCAGCGCATCGGTAAAGGGCGTCGCCTTGCACGAGACATAGGGCTCGATCACCTGCGCCAGCGCATCCAGCCCCGAGGCCAGCGTCACGCCGCGCGGGCAGCCATCGGTCAGCGCCGGATCGACAAGGGCCAGACGCGGCAACATGCGTTCGTCGCGGATCGAGACCTTGCGGCCATGTTCGGGCAGGCCGATCACCGCATTTCGCGTGGCCTCGGCCCCGGTGCCGGCGGTGGTCGGGATCGCGACATAAGGCAGGGGCGCCGCCACCAGCGGCAGGCCACGACCGACGACCTCAAGGTGATCCATCGCCCCGCCCGGCGCCGGGATCAGCCCGGCCAGCGCCTTGCCCAGATCCAGCGCCGCGCCGCCGCCCAGACCGGCGACCCAATCGGCGCCAAAGCCCTTGGCCTCGGCCAGCGCCGCCTCAAGCATGGGCAGCGTCGGCTCGGCGGGGCAGGCCAGCGGCAGCAGTGCTGCGCCCTCGCGCTGCAATGCCTCAACCAGCCAGGCGGCGCGGCGGGGATCGGCGCCATGCACCAGCACGCCGCGCGACCCCAGCGCGCGGATCAGGCCCGGCGCGCGGGCGGCCTCGCCCCGACCAAAGAGCACACGGCCGGGCAGCGCAAAGGCAAAGGGTGTCATGGCGGCTGGGTTCCCCTGATCAAGGCTACTGCCGATCTGATAGGCCGGCGGCGGGGGCTTGTCATCCCGCGCGATCCCGATCCCGACAACTGGCGGGTCGAAATTCGTTTCTGAAGGAAGCGGCGAAAAACGAATGCCATGCGCCCGGAAACCCGGCGCAAACCGGGCCCGAGGGAACGCTTGCGCGCATCGGCGAATGGCCTACACTTTGTTCAGCAAGCCGAGAGGGGGAACGGATACATGGTGCTCAGCATCCGGCAAAGCGAAATCCTCGAACTGGCCCGCGCCGAGGGGCGGGTTCTGGTCGAGGAACTGGCCCAGCGATTCGACGTGACCCTGCAGACCATCCGCCGCGATCTGGGCGAGATGGCCGAGGCCGGGCTGCTGGACCGGGTGCATGGCGGCGCGGTGCCGCGCGCCGGGACGGTGAATCTGGGCTATGAATCGCGCCGCCGCCTGAATGCCGAGGCCAAGGCCGCCATCGGCGCCGCCTGCGCCGCCGCCATCCCCGACAATTCCAGCCTGATCCTGAACCTTGGCACCACGACCGAGGCGGTGGCGCAGGCGCTGATCCATCACAGCAACATCACCGTGGTCACCAACAACATCAATGTCGCCAATATTCTGCTGGCCAATCCCGGCTGCGAAATCATGGTGGCCGGGGGGGCGCTGCGCCGTTCCGACGGCGGGCTGGTGGGCGAGCTGACCACGCAATTCTTCGAACAGTTCAAGGTGGATTACGCGGTGGTTGGCACCTCGGCCTTGGACCCTGACGGCGACATGCTGGATTTCGATCTGGCCGAAGTGCGGGTCAGCCGCGCCATCCTGCGTCAGGCCCGCCAGTCCTTTCTGGTCACCGACCATTCCAAGCTGGGGCGTACTGCCCCCGCCCGCATCACCAGCCTGTCCGAGATCGACACCGTCTTTACCGACAAGCCGCTGCCGGCCGAACTGAGCGCGCGCTGCGCCGAATGGAACACCCGGATCCGGGTCTGTGCATAGCGGCCCCGGCCCGGCGCGGCTGCAATCGACGCAACGTCAGCGCAGGCCCAGCATCGACAGGATGAACAGCACGACCACGACGAGGCCGACCAGATAAATGATGGAATTCATGGATTTGTCCTTTCGTCCTGGCGAACGGGCGCCCTCTGCCGGTCAACGGTCCGGCAGGCCATAAGGTTTCCGCCGGGGGGCAATAAACTTTGTTTGTTCGACCTGGCGTCATGCCCCTGTCATCCTGCCTTGCGAATTGACAGCCCCGCATCGGGTCGGACTACACTTGCTCTGCCGAGAGGAGGACTCCGGCCCCCGGCCGGGCCTCTGACCGGACCTCTGACGGGGCCGGACGGGGGTGGACACACGATCCGCCAACCATAAGGAACGGAGGAAACGCCTTGAAAACCACAGTTTTGCTGATTGCCGGCCTGGGTGCGCTGCCCTTGGCCGCCCAAGCCAAGACCGACATCTCCTGGTGGCATGCCATGTCGGGCGCCAATGCCGAGGTGGTCGCCAAGATCGCCGCCGATTTCAACGCCAGCCAGTCCGATTACGAGGTCAAGCCGGTGTTCAAGGGCACCTATCCCGAGACGTTGAATGCCGGCATCGCCGCCTTCCGCGCCGGGCAGGCCCCTGACATCATTCAGGTCTTTGACGTCGGCACCGGCGTCATGATGGGCGCGCAGGGCGCGATCAAGCCGGTCGCCGAGGTCCTGAAAGAGGGCGGCTACAGCTTTGACAAAAGCCAGTATCTGGCCGGGATCGTGGGCTATTACTCGACCCCCGCAGGCGAGATGCTGTCGTTTCCCTACAACAGTTCGTCGCCCGTCCTCTATTACAACAAGGACATCTTCCAGAAGGCCGGGCTGAACCCCGACCAGCCGCCCAAGACCTGGGCCGAGACCTGGGCCGCCGCCCGCAAGATCAAGGAATCGGGTGCGGCGACCTGCGGCTATACCTCGACCTGGCTGACGTGGATCCACACGGAAAACTTTGCCGCATGGAACAATGTCAGCTGGGCCACGAATGAAAACGGCCTTGCCGGCACGCCCGAGCTGAAGATTGACAGCCCGCTGTTCGTCAAGCACTTCCAGGAACTTGCCGATCTGGCGAAAGAGGGCGTCTTTGTCTATGGCGGCCGCACCAGCGAGGCAAAGCAGAACTTCACCTCGGGCGAATGCGGCATCCTGACCGAAAGCTCGGGTGGCTTGGGCGATATCGTCAAATCGGGCATCAACTATGGCATCGGCCAGTTGCCCTATGACGAGACCGCCGCAAGCGCGCCGCAGAACACCACGCCGGGCGGTGCCTCGTTGTGGGTGATGGCCGGCAAGTCGGACGAGGTCTACAAGGGCGTCGCCGCTTTCTTCAACTATCTGTCGCAGACCCCTGTGCAGCAATATCTGCACGAACAATCGGGCTATCTGCCGGTGACCATAGCGGCCTATGAGGCGACCAAGGCCTCGGGCTTCTATGAAAAGAACCCGGCGCGCGAGGTGCCGATCCTGCAAATGTCGGGCAAGGCGCCGACCGAGAACTCGAAAGGTGTGCGCGCGCCGAACCTGCCGCAGCTGCGCGACATCCAGAACGAGGAATATGAAAAGATGCTCTCGGGCCAGCAGGACGCGGCGACCGCGCTGAAGAACGCGGCGACGCGCGGCAATGCCGCCATCAAGGACGCCGTCGGCGGCTAAGGCCATGCGGCGGGTGCCCCAGGGTGCCCGCCGTCCGAAAGGGGAACGGATGAGACGCACGGTCTTTCCGCACAAGCTGCTGCCTTGGCTGCTGCTGGCGCCGCAGCTGGCGATCACGCTGATCTTTTTCTATTGGCCGGCCGCGCAGGCGTTCCGCCAGTCCATGCTGCGCGAGGATGCCTTCGGGCTGAAGACGACCTTCGTGGGCCTGGCAAATTTCCGCAAGGTGCTGGCCGATCCCGCCTATCTGAACGCGCTGCAGGTGACGGTGCTGTTTTCTGCGCTGGTGGCGTTCTTTGCCATGGGGATTGCGCTTTTTCTGGCCGTGCAGGCGGAAAAGGTCATTCGCGGCAAGGGATTTTACCGCACGCTGATGATCTGGCCCTATGCGGTGGCGCCGGCCGTCGCCGGGATGCTGTGGCTGTTCATGTTCAACCCCAGCTTTGGCACATTGGCCTGGCCCTTGCGCCAGATGGGCGTCAACTGGAACCCGCTGCTGAATTCCACCCATGCCATGATCCTTGTGGTGGCCGCGGCGGTCTGGAAGCAGATCAGCTACAATTTCCTGTTCTTCGTCGCAGGCCTGCAAGCCATTCCGCGCTCGCTGATCGAGGCGGCAGCGATTGACGGTGCCTCGCGCCGGCATGCGTTCTGGACCATCGTGTTTCCGCTGCTGACGCCGACGACGTTTTTCCTGCTGGTGGTGAACACGGTCTATGCGCTGTTCGACACCTTCGGCATCATCCATGCGGTGACCGGCGGCGGCCCCGGCAAGGCCACCGAGACGCTGGTCTACAAGGTCTATAACGACGGTTTCGTCAACCTGATCATGGGCGATTCTGCCGCGCAATCGGTGATCCTGATGGTAATCGTGATCCTGCTGACCGCCTTCCAGTTCCGCTATATCGAACGGAGGGTGCATTATGGCTGAGGCATCGCCCTTTGCCGCGCGCGGCGCCGGCCGGCTGGTCGCGCATTTCTGGATGATCCTTGGCGTGATCGTGGTGGCCTTTCCGGTCTATTACGTCTTTATCGCCTCGACCCATACGACGCAGACCATCCTGCGCCCGCCCCTGCCCCTGCTGCCGGGCCCCGAGGCGGTGCGGAACTATCAGGACGCGTTTTCCGGCGGCATCAGCAAGATCGGCGGCGTCAGCCTGTGGCGGCTTCTGGCCAATACCACCATCGTCGCCATGGGCATCGCACTGGGCAAGATCGCGATCTCGATGGCCTCGGCCTATGCCATCGTGTTCTTTCGCTTTCCGCTGCGCATGGCCTGTTTCTGGCTGATCTTCATCACCCTGATGCTGCCGGTCGAGGTGCGCATCCAGCCCACCTACAAGGTCATGGTGGATCTGGGCCTGATCGACACCTATCCCGGGCTGATCCTGCCGCTGATCGCCTCGGCCACGGCCACGTTGCTGTTCCGGCAGTTCTTCATGACCATCCCGGACGAACTGCTGGAAGCCGCGCGGGTGGATGGCGCCGGCCCGTGGCGGTTCTTCAAGGACATCCTGTGGCCGCTGTCGCTGACCAATGTCGCGGCGATCTTCGTGATCCAGTTCATCTATGGCTGGACGCAATATTTGTGGCCGCTGCTGGTCACCAATTCGAATGAAATGAACACCATCGTCATCGCGCTGAAAAAGATGATCTCTTTCGCCGATGCCGATACGCCCTGGAACCTCGTGATGGTCACATCCGTGTTGGCCATTCTGCCACCAATCCTGGTGGTGGTGCTGATGCAGCGCTGGTTCGTCAAGGGTCTGGTGGAAACGGAGAAGTAAATGGCCGCCATCACCCTGAAAGACATCCGCAAAAGCTATGCCGGCAATGAGGTGATCCACGGCATCTCGATCGACATTCCCGATGGCGAATTCGTCGTCATCGTCGGCCCCTCGGGCTGCGGCAAGTCCACGCTTTTGCGCATGGTGGCCGGGCTTGAGGAGATCACCTCGGGCACATTGGAAATCGGCGGCCGCGTGGTGAACGATCTGGAGCCGCGCCAGCGCGACATCGCCATGGTGTTTCAGAACTACGCGCTTTACCCGCATATGTCGGTGCGCGAAAACATGGCCTACGGGCTGAAGATCTCGAAACTGCCCAAGCCCGAGATCGAGGCCCGCGTCGCCCGCGCTGCCGACATGCTGGAGCTTCAGCCCTATCTGGACCGCAAGCCGCGCGCCCTGTCGGGCGGCCAGCGCCAGCGCGTCGCCATGGGGCGGGCCTTGGTGCGCGATCCTGCGGCGCTGCTGCTGGACGAACCGCTGTCGAACCTTGACGCGAAACTTCGCGTGCAGATGCGGCTGGAAATCAAGGACATGCACCTGCGCACCGGCCAGACCACGCTGTATGTGACGCATGATCAGGTCGAGGCTATGACGCTGGCCGACCGGCTGATCGTGATGAACAAGGGCATCGCCGAACAGATCGCTACGCCGCTTGAGGTCTATGAGCGCCCGGCCAGCGAATTCGTCGCAGGCTTCATCGGCTCGCCGGCCATGAACATCCTGACGGTCGAATGTCGCGACGGCGGCGCGCTTTTGCCCGGCGGCCATCCGCTGGCGCTGGCGGGTCTGCCGGCGGCGGGGCAGGTCCGGCTGGGCCTGCGCCCCGAGGATCTGCATCCCGCCCAGCCCGGCGCCGATACCATCCCGGTCGAGCTGCGCTCGGTCGAACATCTGGGCGCCGACGCCTTTGGCTATGGCACCATCGCCGGCAGCGAGATGCCGCTGGTGCTGCGGCTGCCCGGCAGCACCCGGGCGCAGCGGGGCGAGCGCATTGACCTTCGGCCCGACCCGGCGCAGATTCATCTGTTCGATCCCGCTGATGGCCGGCGCATGACCGCCCGGACCCAGAAATAAGGAATTTGCCGATGCGCAGCGCAGTCCACCATCATTTTGGCGAGCCGGCCGAGGTTCTGGCCGCCGAGGACAGCCCGATGCCGCAGCCGGGCGCGGGTCAGGTGCGGCTTCGCACGATTCTGGCGCCGATTCACAACCATGACATCTGGACCGTGCGCGGCAGCTATGGCTACAAACCCAGCCTGCCCGCCGTCGGCGGCTCGGAAGCGGTCGGCACCGTCGATGCCTTGGGCGCCGGGGTCGAGGGCATCGCGCTTGGCCAGCGCGTCGCCGTGGCCGGGGTGCATGGCGCATGGGCGGAATATGTGCTGGCCCCGGCGCAGGCGCTGGTGCCGCTGCCCGATGCGATCAGCGACGAACAGGGCGCGCAGCTGGTCGCCATGCCCTTCAGCGCCCTGACCCTGCTGGAGTTCCTGCAGGTCGGGCCGGGCGACTGGATCATCCAGAACACCGCCAATGGCGCCGTCGGCAAGGCCGTCGCCATGCTGGCCAAAGCGCGTGGCATCCATGCCATCAACCTCGTGCGGCGCGATGCCGCCGTAGCCGAGCTGACCGAGCTGGGGATCGGCCATGCCGTCTCGACCGAGGCGTCAGGCTGGCAGGACCGCGTGCGCGCCCTGACCGGCGGCGCGCCGATCCGCGCCGGGGTCGATTCCGTCGGCGGCAAGGCGGCGGGCCAGATCCTCAGCCTGCTGGGCGAAGGCGGGCTGCTGGTCTCGTTCGGGACCATGTCGGGCGGCGCGATGGAGGTTTCCTCGGGCGACCTGATCTTCAAACAGGCCACGATCAAGGGCTTCTGGGGCGCCAAGGTCAGCGCCGCCATGTCCGCCGCCGACAAGGCGCGGCTGATGGCCGAGCTGATCCGGCTGGTGATCGCCGGCAAGGTGCTGCTGCCGGTGGGCGCGATCTATGGGCTGGATCAGGTCAAGGAGGCCATGGCCGCCTCGCTGGCGCCGGGCAAGACCGGCAAGATCCTGCTGCGACCCTGATCGCGGGACGGCAAGATGACAGCCAATATCCTGATCGCCCTGATCGCCGCCCTGCACCTCTACATTCTGGTGCTGGAAATGGCCCTGTGGGACAAACCGGCCGGGCGCCGCGCCTTTGGGCTTAGCCCGGAATTCGCGCGCCAGACGCGGGCGCTGGCCGCGAACCAGGGGCTTTACAACGGCTTTCTGGCCGCCGGCCTTGCGACCGGGCTGGTGCTGGCGGACCCGCGCTTCAAGCTGTTCTTCCTGCTTTGCGTGCTGGTCGCGGGCCTGTTCGGCGCCGCGACCGCCAGCCGCAAGATCCTGTTCGTGCAGGCCCTGCCGGCCGCGCTGGCGCTGCTGGCGCTTTGGGCCGGGATCTAGGGCAGCGGCACGAATTCAGAGTCATCGGCGGGCGGCAGGGCGAACAGCCCCTCACCCCAGCGCGCGGCGCGCCAGTCGGCCTTGGCCTGTTCGATGCGCTCGCGCGACGAGGCGACGAAGTTCCACCAGATATGGCGCGGTCCGTTCAGCGTCGCGCCACCCAGGGCCAGCAGGCGCGCGCCCTGCGGCCCGGCGGCGACGGTGATCGGATCGCCGGGGCGGAATACCATCATCCGTCCGGCGGCAAAGTCCTGACCGGCGATGCTGACCTCGCCGCCGATGACGTAAAGTCCGCGGTCCTCATGGTTGTCGGGCAGCGGAAAGCGCGCGCCGGGCGCCATGGTCACGTCCAGATAGAAGGTCTCGGAATACATGGTCGCCGGCGCCTTGGCGCCATAGGCATCGCCAAGGATCAGCCGCGCCGTCACCCCGCCATCCTGAAACATCGGCAGATCGCCCTTGCCGTGATGCTCAAAGACCGGGGCCATGTCTTCATGGCTTTCGGGCAGCGCGATCCATGTCTGCACGCCCCACAGCCCATGCGGCCCGGCGCGGCCGGCGCTGCTGGTGCGTTCGGAATGCGTCACGCCCTTGCCGGCCACCATCCAGTTCACCGCGCCGGGCAGGATCACCTGATCGCTGCCGATACTGTCGCGATGGTGGAAATCGCCCTGATAAAGATAGGTCACCGTGCCCAGACCGATATGCGGATGCGGGCGAATGTCGATCCCCTGCCCGGTCAGCATCTCGGCCGGGCCGATCTGGTCAAAAAAGATGAAGGGCCCGACCATCTGTCGCCTGGGCGCCGGCAGGGCACGCATCACCTCGAACCCGCCCAGATCGCGGGCGCGCGGAATGATCAGCGTCTCGATACTGTCGGGTGCGACCAGATCAGGGCAACCGGGTTCGAGGGCGGGGTTCCAGCTCATGTCTTGGCCTTTCGGCTTGGGGTCGGGGGCCCAAGGTTAGCGCGCCTTGCCCGGTGCGAAAAGCCGCAAGCACCGCGACGCTGCGGCCGCACGCCCGGCGAAAGGCGCCGCAGGGGGCCACGGAAGCAGCCCCCAAAGCCCAACGCTCAGCTTGACCCGACGCCCTTGACGCCTTGCCGCACCACCGGCTCGAAACTGTCCGAGGCCGGGTCATATTGCAGCAGCGTGCCCTCGGCGATGTCGTGCAGCACGCCGTGCAGGGACAGATCGCCCGCCTCGACCTTTTCGCGCACGAAGGGAAAGGTCATCAGGTTTTCCAGCGAGACCAGCACCGCCTGACGCTCCAGCGCGTGGATCTGTTCGGTCTCGGGCAGGTCCGCGACGCGCTCGTAGCCGGGCCGCAAAATGTCCATCCAGCGGCCGACAAAGCTAGATTTCTCTTCCAGTGCCGGGGCATGGCCGCTGCACATGGCATGGCAACCCTGCACACCGCCGCAATTGGTATGGCCCAGCACCACGACATGGGCGACCTTCAGCGCGTTCACCGCATATTCGACCGCCGCCGAGGTGCCGTGCTGCTGGCCGTCGGGCTGATGCTGCGGCACCAGATTGGCGATGTTGCGATGCACGAAGAACTCGCCCGAATCGGCGCCAAAGATCGCGGTGACATGCACGCGCGAGTCGCAGCAGGCGATCACCATGGCGCGCGGACGCTGACCGTCCTCGGCCAGGCGGCGATACCAGGCGCGGTTCTCGACAAAGGCTGTCGCATGCCATCCCTGATAGCGCTGGACGAGGTAATGGGGCAGTGGCCGAGCCTGTTTCATGGGATCCTCTCTACCGTTCGCCGCCTACATAGCCGCATGACCGCTAAAGTTTGAGAGGTTTCGCACATGCCGGGCAACCATTTCTTGACGGGTTGCTGGCAGGTTCCGCCTTTGTGAACATAACGCGCACAAGGAATGACCATGGCCAAGATCGCGACGCTGTCTGTCGATGAACCGGTGAACATCGACATGAACCGGCTGGGACAGATCGTCAGCGAACTGGGTCAGGCCACCGCGACCGAGGTGATCGGCGCCGCGCTGGAGCAGCTGGCGCTGGCATTGGGCCGCACCAGCACCGCGCTGGAGCGGGGCGAGCTGGCCCGTGCGGTCAGCCATGCCGAACAGCTGTCGCGGCTGGCATGGCAGGTCGGGCTGGTGACGCTGGCGGCGGTGGCCGTGGACGTGGGCCGCTGCGCCGAATGCCGCGACATGGGCGCGCTGGCGGCGACTTCGGCGCGGCTGAAACGCATCGGCAACCGTTCGCTGCTGGAAATCTGGGATCAGCCTGACCCTGCCTGACCGGACATGCAGCAACCGGGGCACGGCCCCCGCCCCCGGCTTGCCCATCGCGGGGGGCGTGGGTAACCTGCCGCGATGATCCGCCTTCGGGTCCACGAATGAACAGGTTTCCCCATGTCCGCCACCCCTGCCCCGCCCGAATTTGCCCCCGCCGATGCCGCAGCCCTGCCGCTGTGGCTGGTCCGGCCCGGAGCCGAGGGCGCCGACCTGCCGGCCGGGATCGGTGAACTGGCACAGAACTGGGCGCGGGCGCAGGGCTTTGCCGGCAAGCCCGGCCAGCTTTGCCTGTTGCCCGATGCCAACGGCGCCATCGCCGGCGCGCTTTATGGCATCGGCACGCGCGACAGCACCCCACGCGAACGCTGGCTGCTGGCCAAGGCGGCCGAGACGCTGCCCGCCGGCGACTGGCGCCTTGCCGCGATCCCCGAGGGCGTCGATGCCACGCTGGGCGCGCTTGGCTGGCTTTTGGCGCAATACCGCTTTGCCCGCTACAAGGCGGCCGAGGCACCGGCGGCCCGGCTGGTCGCCCCCGCAGGGATCGACGCCAAGCGGGTGATCGCCATGGCGGCGGGCGAATTTCTGGCCCGCGACCTGATCAACACTCCGGCCTCGGACATGGGCCCCGAGGATCTGGAGCGCGCCGCCCGCGCCCTTGCCGAACGGCATGGCGCCACGATCTCGGTGATCCGGGGCGAAGAGCTGCTGACGCAGAACTTTCCGATGATCCATGCCGTCGGCCGCGCCGGCGCGCAGGCGCCGCGGCTGATCGACCTGCGCTTTCCGGGCGAGGGCCCGGCCCTGACGCTGGTGGGCAAGGGCGTCTGCTTTGACACCGGCGGGCTGGACATCAAGCCCGCTGCCTCGATGGGCCTGATGAAAAAGGACATGGGCGGGGCGGCGAATGTTCTGGGTCTGGCCGAGATGCTGGCCCGGCTGGGGCAAACCCGTAATATGCGGCTGCGCGTGCTGATCCCGGCGGTGGAAAACGCCATTGGCGGCAATGCCTTCCGCCCCGGCGACATCCTGACCAGCCGCAAGGGCCTGACGGTCGAGGTGAACAACACCGATGCCGAGGGGCGGCTGGTGCTGGCCGATGCGCTGGCTCTGGCCGAAGAAGAGGCGCCGGCGCTGCTGGTCTCGATGGCGACGCTGACCGGGGCCGCACGGGTGGCGCTGGGACCGGACCTGCCGCCGTTGTTTTGCGACGACGACGGGCTGGCAGCACAGCTGCATCAGGCCGGGCTGGCGCAGGCCGATCCGCTGTGGCGGCTGCCGTTCTGGGCCCCCTACGAGTCGATGATCGAGCCGGGCATCGCCGATCTCGACAACGCGCCCGGCGGCGGTTTCGCCGGGGCGATCACCGCCGCGCTGTTCCTGCGCCGCTTTGCCGGTCAGGCGCGGCATTACCTGCATCTGGACATCTATGGCTGGCAACCTTCGGCCGCGCCGGGCCGGCCCAAGGGCGGCGCCGGACAGGGGATGCGCGCGCTGCTGGCCGCACTGCCGGAGCTGCTGCAATGACCGACCGCCGCCTGACCCCCGCGACCGAGCGCGTTGCCCTGGACAGCTGGCGCGACCGGCTGCAGCGGCCGACCTATACGCCGGGCCGGGCGGCACGGCTGGCGGTGCCGGTGGCCGATCTGTGCCGCGCGCCCGATGGTGCCCGCGACCGGCAGGTGAATTTCGGTGCCGATCTGCTGGTGATCGACGAGACCGGGCCATGGGCCTTTGTTCAGGCGCAGGCCGACGGCTATTGCGGCTGGCTGCGGGCCGAGGCGCTGACCGGCGAGCGGCCCGTGATCACGCATCGCGTCGCCACCCCGGCCACGCATGTCTATCCCGAGCCGAACCTGAAGACCCGCGAATTGTTCGGCCTGTCTCTGGGCGCCGGGCTGGCGGTCACCGGCTTTCGCGACGGCTTTGCCGCGCTGGCGGGCGGCGGCTGGGTGCCAGCGCAGCATGTCACCGATCAACCGGCCCGCGACCCGGGCGCGGTGGCGCAAAGCCTGCTGGGCACGCCCTATCTTTGGGGCGGCAACAGCCGCTGGGGCATCGATTGCTCGGGGCTGGCGCAGGCCGCGCTGACGGCCTGTGCCATCGCCTGCCCCGGCGACAGCGACATGCAGCAGGCGGCCTTTCCCGCGACCGACCAGATCGGGCGCGGCGATCTGCTGTTCTGGCCGGGCCATGTCGCCATGGCACTGGACGCCGAGCGCATGATCCACGCCACCGCCTATAGCATGAGCGTCATCATCGAGCCGATCACCGATGCCATCGCCCGCATCGACGCCGCCGGACAGGGGCCGTTTCGCGGCGCCCATCGCCCGCCGCCGCCGCAACCGGGCGCCGGCTTTCCGTAACCCCAGCCAAGGACGGGGGTAAGCATGGTCCATCTCTGGCTTCGCAGCGAAAGCCGTCCCAATGAGCGCCGCAGCGCCCTGACGCCCGAAGGCGTGCGCGACCTGATCGCCGCAGGCTTTCGCATCACGGTCGAGGAAAGCCCGCATCGCATCCTGCCCCTTGCCGGTTTCGTCGCGGCCGGGGCTGCGACCGCCCCCGAGGGCAGCTGGCCCACGGCGCCGCGCGACGCGATCATCCTTGGCCTCAAGGAACTGCCCGAGGATGGCACGCCGCTGCCGCATCGCCACATCATGTTCGGCCATGCCTATAAGGGGCAGGCCGCCGGCCCCGAACTGTTGCGCCGCTTTCGCGCCGGCGGTGGCGCGCTTTATGATCTGGAATATCTGACCGATGACGATGGCCGGCGGCTGGCGGCCTTTGGCTATTGGGCCGGTTTCGCCGGGGCCGCCGTCTCGCTCATGGCATGGGCGGCGCAGCGGCGCGGCGGCATCTGCGGCCCGGTCTCGGGGTTTGCCACCCAATCGCTGATGACCGACAGCCTGCGGGCCGAACTGGACGCGACCGGCAGCCCCCGGCCTCGCGCCATCGTGATCGGTGCGCTTGGCCGGGTCGGGCGCGGCGCCTCGGACCTGCTGACGCGGATGGGGGTGCAGATCACCGGCTGGGACATGGCCGAAACCGCCAGCGGCGGCCCGTTCCCGCAGATTCTGGCGCATGATCTTTTCATCAACTGCATCCTTGCCCAGCCGGGCGCCCCGGTCTTTGTCGGCCCCGAGGCACTGGCGCCGGGCCGCACGCTTAGCGTTATCGGCGATGTCGCCTGCGATCCGACCAGCGATTTCAACCCGGTCAAGGTCTATGACCGGGCGACGGATTGGGAGCATCCCGTGCTGCGGGTGGCCAAGGCGCCGGTGCTGGACGTAATGGCCATCGACAACCTGCCCTCGCTCTTGCCGCTGGAAAGCTCGCAGGATTTCGCCGCGCAGCTCATGCCGGTGCTGCGCAGGCTGGACCGGATCGACGCCGGGCCCTGGGGCCGGGCGGGCGCGCTTTACCGGCAGCATCTGGCCGCGCTGTAACGCCCGGTGGGCCCTGCGGCAGGGAACGCAGCGCCGCCCGCGCCGTTCGTTTGCAGACCCGAACGGAGAGCGACCATGAAACCGATCCTGCCCCTCGCCGCCCTGCTTGCCGGGCTGGCCGCCGGCCCCGCCATGGCCGAGCTGAACCGGCAGCCCCCCAATGCCGCCGGTCAGCAACCGGCCTTTGCCGGCCAGACCCGCGCCCCCGAATTGCGCGACGGCGTCTCGCTGCGGCCCCAGACCGTGGTTTCGGGGCTGACGCAGCCCTGGGGGCTGGCGCTCTTGCCCGATGGCGGCTGGCTGATCACCGAAAAGCCGGGGCGGATGCGGATGCTGCGCGACGGCAGGCTGTCCGAACCGATCCGCAATCTGCCCAAGGTCGACGCCCGCGGTCAGGGCGGCTTGCTGGACGTGGCCGTGGATCGCGACTTTGCCCGCAGCCGGCAGCTCTGGTTCAGCTTTTCCGAGCCGCGCGGTCAGGGCAAGAACGGCACCACCGTCGCCACCGCCCGGCTGTCGGCCGATGGCAGTGCGCTGGAAAACCTCCGGATGATCTTTCGCCAGCAACCGGCATGGGCCTCGGACAAGCATTTCGGCTCGCGCCTTGTGCCGGATGGCCGGGGCGGGCTGTTCGTCACCACGGGCGAACGTTCGCTGCCGGCGTCGCGCGTGCTGGCGCAGGATGTGGACACGCATCTGGGCAAGGTGCTGCATATCGACGCCCAGACCGGCGCCGGCCTGCCCGGCAACCCCTTCCTGCAAGGCGGTGGCCGGCCCGAGATCTGGTCATGGGGCCATCGCAACATTCAGGCGGCGACGCTGGACCGGCAGGGCCGGCTGTGGACGGTCGAACACGGTCCCCGTGGCGGGGATGAGCTGAACCGGCCGCAGGCAGGCCGCAACTATGGCTGGCCGGTCATTACCTATGGGCAGGATTACAGCGGCAAGCCGATCGGCAAGGGGCTGACGCAGGCCAAGGGCATGGAGCAGCCGGTCTATTACTGGGATCCGGTGATCGCGCCCAGCGGCATGATCGCCTATGATGGCCAGCTGGTGCCGCAGATGCGCGGCGACCTGTTGATCGGCGGTCTGCAGGCGCAGGCGGTGGTGCGGCTCAAGCTGGACGGAAACCGCGTGGTGGGCGAACAGCATCTGGCGCCGGGCATCGGCCGGGTTCGCGACATCGCACAGGCCCCGGACGGCGCGCTGATGGTGCTGACCGACGAAGGAAACCTGCTGCGGCTGGCGCCCTGATCCGGGTTAGACCGGCTTTTGCAGGTCGTCCTCGACCGCTTCGGGCGACAGGCCCAAGGCTTCGATCCCGGCCTCAAGGTAATCGGCCAGCTGCGGCTCGCCCATCAGGTAATCCTCGGTCGGGCTGCGGCGCTCGGCCTTGGCGGTGGCGATGGCCTCTTCGAGGTCGTTGGCATCAAAGGTATCGCGCCCGACCCACATCACCGCGACCAGACTGGCCTGTTCATCCTCGTTCAGCGCGGCGATGAATTCGGACAGTTCGGTGGCCGTGCCATGGCCGGTGCGCTGGCCGCTATGCGCCCAGGCGTTCACGCCGGAATCGTATTCGCGGGCGCGGATGATGACATGAGCGATCTTTTCGGGGCTGATTTCCAGCATGGCGGCACCTCCGCTTCCGACTGTCGCCCCATGTCGCCGCCGGGTCAATCGCCATCGGCCGCGTCAATGCGCCTCAGCGCCCGAAAAGCCGCTCGATATCGCCCAGCTTCAGCTCGATCCACGTCGGGCGGCCATGATTGCACTGGCCGGATTTGGGCGTGCGCTCCATCTCGCGCAGCAGCGCATTCATCTCATCACCCGACATCCGCCGCCCCGAGCGGACCGAGCCATGGCAGGCCATCGAGCTCAGCACCGCATCGACCCGCGCCTGCAGCCGGTCCGAGGCGCCCTGATCGGCCAGATCGTCAAGGATGTCGCGGATCAGCCGCGCCGCATCCAGCCGCCGGACCAGCGCCGGCACCTCGCGCACCGCCACCGCGCCGCCGCCAAAGGGCTCGATCACCAGGCCCAGACGGGCCAGATCATCGGCAATCGACAGGATGCGCTGCGCATCGGCATCCGACAGCTCGACGATCTCGGGGACCAGCAGGGCCTGCGTCGCGATGCCATTGGCCTCGGCCTGCGCCTTCAGCCGCTCATAGACCAGTCGCTCATGCGCGGCATGCTGATCGACGATGACGATGCCGGTGGCGGTCTGGGCGATGATCCAGTTCTCGTGCAATTGCGCGCGGGCCGCACCCAGGGGCGCATCCTCGGCCGCGGCTTCAGGCTCGGGCTCGACGCGCGCGGTCGGCGCCTCGGCAAAGCCGGGGGCAGGAAACGCCGGCGCCTGCAACGCCAGCCCGGTGGCCAGCGCCGCAGCCGAAGGCCGCGCCGGCGCAGAACTCGCCTGATAGGGGCGCGCAGGCTCGGGCCGCGCCACCGCCAGCGCCGCCGTGCCCACGGTCGAGGAACTGCGATGCCCGGCCCCGGCCAGCGCATGGCGCAGCGCCGAAACCACCAGCCCACGGGCGATATCGGGCTCGCGGAAACGCACCTCGGCCTTGGCCGGATGCACGTTCACATCGACCGAATGCGGATCGCAGGCCAGATACAGCACCGCCGCCGGATGCCGGCCCTGCGCCAGCACATCCATGTAACCCGCCCGCAAGGCCCCGGTCAGCAGCTTGTCGCGCACCGGGCGGCCATTGACGAACAGATGCTGCGCCACCGCCGCGCCGCGCGAATAGGTCGGCAGCGCGGCAAAGCCGGTCAGCCCCAGCCCGTCGCGCTCGGCATCGATCGGCAGCGCGTTCTCGATAAACTCATGCCCCATCACCCGCGCCAGCCGCGTCTGCAAGGCGCCGAACAGCTCGCCCTGCTCGGCATCGGCGCGAAACAGCAGCCGTCCCTCTTCCTCATCGGTCAGGGTAAAGCCGACAAAGGGCTCGGCCATGGCCAGCCGGCGGATCACCTCGGCCACGGCCTGCGTCTCGGCCCGCTCGCTGCGCAGGAACTTCAGCCGCGCCGGCGTGGCAAAGAACAGGTCGCGCAATTCGACCACGGTGCCGCGATTGCCCGCCGCCGGCCTGACCGGGGACAGCCGCCCCGCAGCCACCGAAATCTGCGCCGCCTCGAACCCCGGCGCGCGGCTGGTCAGGGTCAGCCGCCCCACCGCCCCCAGACTGGGCAGCGCCTCGCCGCGAAAGCCAAAGCTGCGGATGTCCAAAAGGTCGCTGCCGTCGATCTTGCTGGTGGCATGGCGCGACAGCGCCAGCGGCAGATCCTCGGCCGTCATGCCGCAACCGTCGTCGCTGACCCGGATCAGCGCCTTGCCGCCGCGGGCAATGGCCACGTCGATCCGCCGCGCCCCCGCATCCAGCGCATTCTCGACCAGCTCCTTGACGGCCGAGGCCGGACGCTCGACCACCTCGCCCGCCGCGATGCGGTTGGCGGCGGCTTCGTCCAGCTGCCGGATGACAGGGCGCATATTGGGGGCATGGTCGTTCATGCCCCCAGATCTAGCATCCCCACGGCAGATTCGCCAGATTGATCGACGCCGCCGCCCCAAGCCAAGGCCGCCATTTCACCATTTCCCAAATACCCAAACCCGGCGCGCCAGCCGGAACAGGGTCCGCCGCCCGGCTCCGCCAGCGCAACCGGCGCTAATCGGTCCCGGCAATGCCCTGCGGCCGCCCGACCAGCACAAAGCGGATCTGGTCGGAATGCAGCAGCCGCTTGGCCACGCGCTGCACATCGGCCGCTGTCACCGCCTCGATGCGCGGGTTGCGGGTGTTGACGTAATCCGCCGGCAGGCCGATCAGCTGCATGCCGGCCAGAATGGCGGCGATCTTGCCATTGCCGTCAAAGCGCAGCGGATATTCCCCGGTCAGATAGGTCTTGGCGTCGGTCAGTTCCTTCTCGGTCACGCCGCCTTCGGCAAAGCGGTCCCATTCGCTGCGGATCAGCCCCACGGCCTCGGCCACCTTGTCATTGGCGCTGGCCATGCCGCCCTGCCAGGTCTGGCCATAAAGCCCGTTCGACAGGCCGGTGCCCACGCCATAGGTCAACCCGCGCTTTTCGCGGATCTGGTCCATCAGCCGCGACGAGAACCCGCCCCCGCCCAGAATGTGATCGGCGACGAAGGCCGCGAAATAATCCGGGTCCGACATCGGCAGGCCGGGCTGGGCGAATGTCACCACGGTCTGCGGGCTGTCCCAATCGACCACGGTGATCCCGCCCTTCAACTGTAACTCGGCCGGCGGCGGCAGGGGCGCGCTGCCCTGTTCGGGCAGACCGCCCAGAATCTTGTCGACCAGCTTGCCCAGCTCTTCGGCGGTGATATCGCCCGAGGCCGCCACATAGACCCGGTCGCGCGCCAGCACCCGGCCCTTGGCGTCGATCAGATCGTCGCGGCTCAGCGCGGCCACCGATTCGGCGGTGCCGTTGATCGAGCTGGCATAGGGATGCGCCCCCCAGGCCTGCCGCGCCAGCTCGGTGGTGGCGATGGCATTGGGATCGGTCGCCTCGGAGCGGATCACCGATTGCAGCTGCGCCCGCACCCGCTCGACCGCCTCGGGATCGAAGCGCGGCTCGGTCAGCGCCTGCCGCAACAGATCGGCGGCCTGATCGCGGTTCTCGGTCAACATCCGGGCCGAGACCGACAGCGCGTCATCGCTGACGTCAAAGCGCGATTGCGCCCCCAGCCCCTCGACCGCCTCGGCATAGCGCACCGAATCCATCCCGCCCGAGCCTTCCTCCAGCAGCGCGGTCATCAGGCTGATCTCGCCGCGCTTGCCCGGCGCATCAAGGCTGGCACCGCCCTTGAACATCAGCGACAGCGCGGTGAAGGGGATCGAGTGATCCTCGACCAGCCAGGCCTTGATACCGCCGGGCGAGGTGATCTGCTGGATGTCGATGGCCCGCGCCGGCAGGCTGGCCAGAGCGACAAAGACAAGGGAAAGGCTGGCAAGCAGTCGGGCGGCGCGGATCATTGGATTTCCCCGGTCTGGGCGGCCGGCAGGGCCTGGGCATCGCCGGGCGCGGCGCCCGGTTGCGGCAACAGCCAGCCAGTGACCGATGCCGGGTTCGACAGCACCAGTTTCGCGGCGGCACGGATATCGTCGGGGGTGACGGCGGCCAGAATGTCGGGCCAGTCGTTCACATCCTCGACCGTCAGCCCGATCGACAGGCCCTGACCATAGTCATAGGCGCGGCCATGCGCCGAATCCTGGGCATAGATGCGATCGGCGCGGATCTGGGTCTTGACCCGCTCCAGCTGCGCCGGATCGGGACCATCTTTCAGGAATTTCTGCAAGGCCGCGTCCAGCGCCGCCTCGGCATCGGCATTGCTGACACCGGGCGCGGGCACCAGCGACAGGCCGAATGTCGTCGGATCGACCGTCAGCCCGTCATAAGAGGCATCGACGTAAAGCGCCTTGCCGGTCAGCACCAGATCGCGCGCCAGAACCGAGGTCTGGGCCGATCCGGCCAGCAGCTCGGCCAGCACGCTCAGCGCGGCGGCGGTCTTTTGATCGCCCGGATTGCGCTCCGGCGCCAGCACGGTGCGGGTCAGCACCGGCTGCGGCACGCGCGGATCGCTGCGCTCGATCCTGCGCGGCGCGCGCTGCTCGGGCTCTTGCGGGCGCGGCTTGCGGGTGCTGTCGGGCTTGGCCGGGATCGGGCCGTAATATTTCTCGGCCAGCGCGCGCGCCTTGTCGGCGGTCACATCGCCCGCGATCACCAGCACGGCGTCGTTCGGGGCGTAATGCGCCTGATACCATGCAATCGCGTCATCGCGGGTCAGCCCCTCCATCTCGGGGCGCCAGCCGATGACCGGGCGGCGATAGGGGCTGTTGTAGAATTGCACGGCATTGCGCTCTTCGGAGAATTGCGCGCCGGGATCGCTGTCGGTGCGCTGCGAGCGTTCCTCCAGCACCACCTGCCGCTCGGCCTTCCAGTCGTCCTCGCCGATCTTCAGGTTCGCCATGCGGTCGGATTCCATATCCATGACCAAGGGCAGCCGGTCGGCGGCGATGCGCTGGAAATAGGCGGTGTAATCATAGCTGGTAAAGGCATTGTCCATGCCGCCATTGGCGGTCACGGTCTTGCTGAGCTCGCCCGGGCCCAGCCGGTCGGTGCCCTTGAACATCAGATGTTCCAGATAATGCGCGATACCGGATTTCCCGGGCTGCTCATCGGCCGAGCCAATCCGATACCAGACCATCTGCACCACCACCGGGGCGCGATGATCCTCGATCACCACGGCCTCAAGCCCGTTCGGCAGCGTGAAATGGCTGATGCCCTGCGGCATCTCGGCCAGCGCCGGGGCGGCACTCAGGGCCAGCGCGGTCAGCGCCGGCGCAAGGCGGTGGGGTCGTCTCATGGGCAAGCTCCGATCAGGTCGCGCGAACCCTGCCCCGGCGACAAGGACCGCGCAAGACCGCGCGGCCTCATCTAACCGTGATGGCGCCGCGATCAGTCGCCGCGCAGGATCGGCGCCTGATCGGCGGGCCGCACCACTTCCTTGGCCGGGCGCTGCGGCGGATAGGCGGGCAGCGCGACGCCCGTCGGCCGCCAGCGTTCGGCCTCGGCCCAGCTGTCCAGCGTCATCGCGTCATAGGCCCGGTAATAGACATTGGTGCGCGCCAGCACTTCAAGCACGCGCCGGCCACGGCGCGAACGCCATTGCAGATCCTCGGCGGCGGTCTGCTGGCGGATGCCCGGATCGCGGCCCAGACGGCCGGCATAGGCGACCAGCGCGCCATCGGCGGCGCCGATTCTCTGCGCCGAAAGCTGGCCCGGATTGCCACCCAGGGCCGCCACGGCGTCGGCCGCCGGGGTCGGATCGGTGATATTGCCGCCGCCCGGCGTCGGCGTGGGCAGCGCATTCAGATCCGTCGGCATCGACAAGGGCTTGGTCGGGACGATGGCGAATTCATCCGGGGTGCGTTGCCCGCTGTGAATGTTCATCAGATGCGGGTCAGAGCTGCAGGCGGCCAACCCCAGCATGGTCATGGTCAGAGCGATTGCCCGCATCCTTCAGTCCCTCAGCTATTCCGGCGCTGTTCTTAGCGCGGATTGTCGCTCCCGTCACGGGCCTTGTCACCCGGCGTGTCATTGGCCCTGTTGCGGCTGGCATCCGGGCGCTGCGGCTCGGGTTCCAGAAACAGATCGCCCTGATCGGCGACCGGGGCCGAGGCCGGCGCCGGGGTCGCAGCACCCGCCGCAGGCTGGCTGGCCGCCGCCTTGACCACTGGTTCGCGCGGCTTGCGCGGCGTGGTCGGGGCCTTGCGTTTCTTCGGCTCGGGCTTTTTCTCGGGCGGCATCAGCACCAGCCCCAGCGCGCCCAGAAAAATCGCGATATCAGCCACGTTGAAGCTGTAGGGGTTGCGCCAGCCCGGCAGAGACATGTTCAGGAAATCGGCGACTGCGCCGTAAAGCAGCCGGTCGATGACATTGCCCAGCGCGCCCCCGATCAGCATCCCCGCCGAGACCTGCGCAAAGCGCGAGGGCTTGGTGCGCCCGATCCAGATCGCGACCCAGGCGCAGACTGCGATGGCAATCGCGATCAGCACCCAGCGCATCACGTCGATGTCGCTCGCGAACAGGCCAAAGTTCATGCCCTGATTCCAGGCCATGCGCAGGTTCAGCCACGGATCGATCACGTCGATCTCGCGCACCAGCTCAAGGTTGAGCACATGCACGACCAGATATTTCAGCGCCTGATCCAGCAGAAAGACCAGTGCAGCCGTGACCAGCACCGGCCGCCAGATGACGGGCGGAGGCGCCTTTTGCGACCGCTTGGGGGCGGTCGGGCGCTTGCGGGGTTTCGAGGTCTGGGGTGCCTGCGCCATCAGTGGTCCATCAGTGCCGGAAATGCCGCTGGCCGGTGAATACCATGGCCAGACCCAGACGGTCGGCGGCCGCGATCACCTCGGCGTCGCGCATCGAGCCGCCGGGCTGGATCACCGCCTTGGCCCCGGCCTCGGCCAGAGCCTCGATGCCGTCGGCAAAGGGGAAGAACGCGTCCGAGCTGACCGACGAGCCGATGGTCAGCGCCTGCGACAGGCCCAGAGCCTCGGCCATGTCCTCGGATTTGCGCTTGCCGATGCGGGTGCTGTCGACGCGGCTCATCTGGCCGGCGCCGATGCCCACGGTGGCCAGATCCTTGGCATAGACGATGGCGTTCGATTTCACATGTTTGGCCACGGTCCAGGCAAACAGCAGGTCCTGCAACTCGGCCTCGGACGGCTGGCGCTGGGTCACGACCTTCAGATCGGCCGGCAGGATCACGCCATTGTCGCGGCCCTGCACCAGAAAACCGCCCGCCACCTGACGGAAGGTCAGGCCCGGCGCCTTCGGGTCGGGCAGGCCGCCGGTGGTCAGCAGGCGCAGGTTCTTCTTGCCGGCAAAGATCTCGCGCGCCTCGTCGGTGGCCTCGGGGGCGATGACGACCTCGGTGAAGATCTCGGTGATGGCGCGGGCGGTTTCGCCGTCCAGCGTGGTGTTCAGCGCGATGATGCCGCCAAAGGCCGAGGTGCGGTCACAGTCAAAGGCGCGGCGATAGGCATCGGCAGCGCTGTCGCCCCGCGCCACGCCGCAGGGGTTGGCGTGCTTGATGATCGCCACCGCCGGGCCTTGGGCCGGATCGAACTCGGCGACCAGTTCAAAGGCCGCATCGGTGTCGTTGATGTTGTTGTAGCTGAGCTCCTTGCCCTGCCACTGTTTCGCCGTCGCCACCCCGGCGCGGTCCGAGCCGTCGCGGTAGAAGGCCGCCGACTGGTGCGGGTTCTCGCCATAGCGCAGGGTCTGGGCCAGCTCGCCGGCAAAGGCGCGGCGGCGCGGGGCCTCTTCGCCGATCTGCGCGGCCATCCAGGTGCTGACGGCGGCATCATAGGCGGCGGTGCGGGCATAGGCGATCTGCGCCTGACGCTGGCGGAAGGCAAAGCCGGTGGTGTCGTCATTGGCGTCCAGCTCCGCCAGCACGGCGGCGTAATCCTGAACGTCCACGACGACGGTGACGAAGGCGTGGTTTTTGGAGGCCGCGCGGATCATCGCCGGGCCGCCGATGTCGATGTTCTCGATGCAGTCGTCGTAATCCGCGCCCTTGGCGACCGTCGCCTCGAACGGGTAAAGGTTCACGACCAGCAGGTCGATCATGCCGATGCCATGAGCATTGGCGGCGGCCATATGCTCGTCATTGTCGCGCAGCGCCAGCAGGCCGCCATGCACCACCGGATGCAGCGTCTTGACGCGGCCGTCCATCATCTCGGGGAAACCGGTGACCTCGGCCACGTCCTTGACTGTCAGCCCGGCCTCGCGCAGCGCCTTGGCGGTGCCGCCGGTCGACAGGATCTCGACGCCGCGCGCCGACAGCGTCCGGGCGAAGTCCAGAAGCCCGGTCTTGTCGGAAACGGAAATCAGCGCGCGCTTCAGCGGAATGCGGTCGGTCATCGGTCGGGCCCCGTGCGGTGGATGGCGGATTTGGCCCGTCACCTAGCGAAGGCGCGCGCCAAGGTCCAGCCAATCTGGATCGCGCGGCCCTGCAAATGCGCGCTCAGCACGATCTGTTGCGCGGGGCGCGGTTCGGCAAGGTTGCGGTCCAGAAGGCAGGACGGCTCAAGAGCGACGCGACCCACCCCGTCATGGGAAAAGCGCCAGATCTCGCCCGTGGGCAGGGTCAGGACCACCTCTTGCCCGTCCTGCGCCACGACAAGATCGGGGTGCAGGTGAAAGCGGATGTCAAAGGCCAGCCCCGCCTCGGGGCGCACCTGATCCAGCAGCGCCTGCGCGCTGGCATCCAGCGCCGCCAGCGAATCCTCGCCCTGCAGGCTTGCGCCATCGGCGGAAAGCCACAGCTCGCGCAGATGCGTCAGCCCGTGGCTGTCCAGCCAGCCGTCATGGCCCGCCAGCAGATGCGCCGGCTCGGGCGAATGCGCCGGGCCGCAATCGGGTGCGGTCAGATTGCCCAGCGCATCGCAATCGCCCGCCCAGACCAGAGAGGGGCGTTCGGTCAGCACGTCGGGTTCGCCCTCTTGCCGGTTGGGGTTCAGCCGGGACGAGGACAGCCCTTCCAGACACAGCGCCGAATGGCAGGCGGTGGCGCGGCTGGCCTTGGCCCAGAGCGCGCCGAAACCGTCGCCGGGGCCGCAGTTCACGATCAACGGCTGGCGCGCCACGGTCAGTTCCAGCGCCAGGGTCGAGGCATGGGCGCGGATCGCCGCCGGCCCGCCGGGCGGCGCTGCCGCATCAAGGATCAGCGTGGTGCGCGCCCGCGCCATGCGGGCAAAGCCCATGGCAAGGCCATGTCCGGGCAGGGCCGCGCCCTCGGCGGCGCGCAGGCAGCGGTCCAGCCGCCCCGCCGCACCGCGCCCGCCACCGTGGAAACAGGGCAGCCCGCCATCGGCATGGCGCAGGGCGCGCAGGATCGGCGCGATCTGGGCGATGATGGCGCGCAATTCGGGTGGCGATTCGTGGCCGGCCTCATCGGCGACCTCTTTGGCCCAGACCAGCAGCGCCATGGCATCCAGCAGCGTCTCGGGCGCGCGGGCCTCGCTTAGCGTGCCGACCCCCATGGCGTCGGCTTCTTCGGCCAACGCGACCAGCGCGGGCTGGGCGACCTGCTGGCGGTCGCGCAGCGACAACGCGCCGACGGCAAGGCCGGCCAGCGCCTCAAGGCGTGGCAACCCGTCGGGGCAATCATACCAGCTGGCGCGCAGATGGTTCAGATGCTGGTCCAGCGCGCGGAAATAGGGCTCGGCCTGATCGCGGTCGAGGCCGGGCAGCATCATGCCGGCGTGAAAGATCCAGTGCAGCACCCGCCGCCCCGCCACCGCCGGCGCCCATTGCGGCGCCCCGGCCACCGGCTGGCGGTGATGTTTCAGCCAGCCCAACACGTGGCTCTGCGCCACGGCCCGCGCTTTGGGCGAGCCGACGGCGGCCAGATCATCCAGCCATCCAAAGCCGTGCAGCTCGGCCGCGACGGTCGGAGGCAGATCGGCGGCAAGGTAATCGCCCTGCAGCGTGATGCCGCCCAGATGCAGCGCGCCGGCGATGATCTGTTCGCCCCGCCCGGCATGGCCGATGGCCTTGGGCTCGGGACGGCGCAGAAAGCCTCGGGGGGGCGGCGTGTCGTTCATCTGCGGGCGCTCGCTTGTCGACGCGGTGTCAAGGCAAGCTTAGGGCCGTCAAGAAGATTTTCGCAAGCGCGCGATAAAGAACCCGTCCATGCCGCCGCGTTCCGGCCACAGGTCGGGCCGCAGCCGCAGCCCGCCCGCAGGCGTCAGCCAGTCGGCGGGGACGCCCGGCGCGGTGGCCGGTTCGGCCTGCAGCCCCGGATGCCGGGCCAGCGCGGCGGCCAGTTGATCCTCACCCTCGGCCGGCAGCAGCGAGCAGGTGGCAAAGACCAGCCGCCCGCCCGGTTTCAGCAGCGTCAGCGCGTGGTCGATCAGCCGGGCCTGCAACTCGGCCAGCGCGGCGATCTGGCTGTCGTCGCGGATCAACGGCAATTCGGGATGGCGGCGGATGGTGCCTGTGGCCGAACAGGGCGCGTCCAGCAGCACCGCATCCAGCGGCTGATCCGGGCGCCAGTCCAGCGCGTCACCGGCCGCCAGCCGCGCCGACAGCCCGCAGCGCGCGAGGTTTTCGGCCACGCGGGCCAGACGGGATTCAGAAATATCCAGCGCCGTGACCTCGGCCCCGGCGGCGGCCAGCTGCATCGTCTTGCCGCCCGGCGCGGCGCAAAGATCGGCGATCACCTCGCCGGGGCGCGGGTCCAGCACCCGCACCGCCAGCGCAGCCGCTGCGTCCTGCACCCACCAATCGCCCTTGGCATAGCCCGGCAGCGCGCTGATCTGGCTGCCCGCAGGCAGACGCCACGACCCGGTGGGCAGCGCCTCGCCCGGCATGTCGTCGGAAAGCACCATCCCGCGCGGCGTCAGGTCGGGCGCGGCGCCGGCCTCATGCGCGGCCTCGATGGCGCGCGCCACCGCCCCGCCCCATGTCGCCACCACCGGGCCACGCAACCAGTCGGGCATGTGCTGGGCGGGCAGTTCCGCCCAGGCCTCGCCGGCGCCCGCGATCTTGCGCAGCACCGCATTGACCATGCCGGCAGCGGCCTGCCCCTTGCCGCCCGAGGCCCGACACAGCGTCACGGCGGCATTGACCACGCCATGCGGCGCCTCGCCCAAGGCCAGCATCTCGACGGTGGCCAGACGCAGGATGCGGCGGATTTCCGGTTTCGGACGCCGCGCCAGCAGCGGCGCCAGAACCGCATCCGCAGGCTCGACCCGGCGCAGCACTTCCAGCGCCAGCCGGCGGGCGCGGGCGCGGTCGGGCGGCGACAGACGCTCCAGCGCCTCGGCGGCCTCGTCCAGCGTCGCGCCGTCTTCGACGGCGGCCAACAGGCGCAGCGCCCCCAGTCTTGCGTGATCGCGCGGCTTGTCCAACGGCATCCCCATCCTTAGATTGCCCCCATCTAGCGTGATGCAGGGAAAACCGCCATGACCGACCGTCCGGACGCGCCGCAGAAGGATATCCCGGCCGCAGCGCAGCGCGCGCTGGCCGAAGCCGAGGAACGCCGCCGCAACGCGCAGCCGCTGGGCCTGCCGGTCGAGCTGGGCGGCCGCGACGGCCCCGAGCCGGTGCGCTACGGCGATTACGAGAAAAAGGGCCTCTGCGTCGATTTCTGACGCCACGGCCCCTCTCTCACCCCCTGCCGCGCCCCGGATTACGATCCCGTGAGCGCAGGGCATCGTTTACCTGCCGTTGGGGTTGCGCCACTAGACAGGGGCAAAGGACCGACACAACGCATGGACAGACGAATGGGGCATGGATTTCGGATCTGGTCGGGGATCTTGCCGGCCGCGCTGGTGATCGCGCTGGCTGTGGCGCTGCCCGGCCCGTCGCAGGCGCAATCGAACCGCCCCAGCGGACCGACCAGCGTCGGCGTCATCACCGCGGCCGAGGCGGACGTGCCCTATACGCTGACGCTGCCCGGCCGCGCCATCGCCTATCAGCAGACCGCGATCCGGCCGCAGGTCGGCGGCGAGATCCTTGAAATCGCCTATGATCCCGGGCAACCGGTCAAGGCGGGCGATCTGCTGTTCCGCATCGACCCCGAAACGCTGGCCGCAGCCCTTGCCGCAGCCGAGGCCAGCGTGGCCGGGGCCGAGGCCAGCCTGACGCAGGCGCAAAATACCGTGACCCGCTATCGCCGGCTGGAAGGCTCGGGCGTCTCGGCGGTGGACCGCGCCAATGCCGAGGTGGCGCTGAAACAGGCCGAAGCGGCGCTGGCGGCGGCCAAGGCCGCGCGCGATGCCGACCAGTTGGCGCTGGACCGCACCCGCATCGTCAGCCCTATCGACGGCATGGCCGACGTGCCCCGCGTCTCGGTCGGCGATCTGGTCACCCCCAGCCAGTCCGATGCCCTGACCACCATCACCCAGCTGGACCCGATCTATGTTGATGTCTCGCAAAGCTCGGCCCAGATCCTGCGCAACCGCGCCAAGGTGAATGCCGGGCAACTGGTGCGCAATGGCGAGGTGCAGACCCGGCTGACGCTGGAAACCGGCGAAGAATACCAAGGCACCGGACAGATCGTCAGCCCCGGCATCGCGGTTTCGCCGACCACCGGCACGGTGCCGATCCGGCTGCGCTTTGACAATCCCGACCGGCTGATCCTGCCCGGCCAGTTCCTGCGCGTCGAGATGACGCTGGGCACCACCCGCGCCGTGCTGGTGCCGCAACGCGCCACGCAGCGCGGCTCGGACGGCACGCTGACCGCCTTTGTTGCCCGCGATGGCAAGGCGCAGCAGGTCAAGCTGACCGAACAGGGCAGCTGGCACAACAATTGGGTGGTGACGCATGGCCTGACCCCCGGCGAGGCGCTGATTCTGGACGGGCTGGACCGGCTGCGCACCGGCGCCGAGGTGACCACCGTCCCGGTCGAAATCGACGCGCAGGGCGTGGTGCGCGAGGTAGCCGCCGACAAGGCCGGGGCCGCGCCCCCCGCCTCTGCCTCCGGCACGACAGCGCAGGCGGCGCCCGGCCCGGCTGCACGGGATGCGGCGGCGGAAACGGCGGCGAGCACGGCCCGAAACCCGGCGCAAAACCCGACCACGGGCCAGAACTGATGGCGCGTTTCTTTATCCACCGGCCGGTCTTTGCCTGGGTGCTGGCCATCGTCACCATGCTGGCGGGGCTCGCATCTCTGCTGACCCTGCCGGTGTCGCAATATCCCGACATCGCGCCGACCACGGTGCGCATCGTCGCGAACTATCCCGGCGCCACGGCGCGGGCGGTGCAGAACTCGGTCACCACCCCGATCGAGGACACGCTGACCGGGATCGAGGGCCTGCTTTACACCACCTCGATCTCGTCAAACGGACGCTCGGCCACGGTGCTGACATTCGACGACAGCGTGACGCCCACCGAGGCGCTGAACGAGGTGCAATCCAAGGTGCGCTCGGTCGAAAGCCGACTGCCAAGCGCGGTGCAGACGCGCGGGGTCAGCGTCTCGCGCAGCTCCAGCTCGACCTTGATGGTGGGGGCGCTGGTCTCGACCACCGGACAGCAATCCACCATTGAACTCGGCAACCTCCTGGAACAGGTGGTCGAGGGGCCGATCCGCCGCACCGAGGGCGTGGGCGATGTGAACGTTTTCGGCTCGGGCTATGCCATGCGGATCTGGATGGACCCGCTGCGGCTGGCGCAGTTCCAGCTGACGCCCACCGATATCACGCAGGCGGTGGCGCAGCAAAACAGCACGATCTCGGTCGGCAGTCTGGGCGATCAGCCCGTGGTCGAGGGCCAGCAGTTCACCGCCACGGTGACCGCGCAAAGCCAGCTGACCTCGGTCGAAGACTTCCAGAACATCCTGCTGAAGACCGGCGAGGACGGCGCGGCGGTGCGGCTGGGCGATGTGGCCGAAATCGAGATCGGGCAGGTCAGCTATGGCCGCGATTCGCGCTTCAACGGGCTCAATGCTTCGGGTTTTGCGGTCAACCTCGCCAGCGGCGCCAATGCCGTGCAGACCTCAGCGGCAGTGCGCGCGACCCTCGATCAACTGGCCGGCGCCCTGCCCGAAGGGGTCGAACTGCGCGTGGCCTATGACACCGCGCCCTTTGTCGAACTCTCCATCGAGAAAGTCTGGCACACCCTGGCCGAGGCCATCGTGCTGGTGTTTCTGGTCATCCTGCTGTTTTTGCAGAACTGGCGCGCCACGCTGATCCCGATTGTCGCCATTCCGGTCGTGCTTCTGGGCACCTTCGCCATGCTGGGGGCGCTGGGATATTCCATCAACATGCTGACCATGTTCGCCATGGTGCTGGCCATCGGCCTGCTGGTCGATGACGCCATCGTCGTCGTCGAAAACGTCGAGCGGGTGATGGCCGAAGAGGGGCTGGGCCCGGTCGAGGCTACCGAAAAGGGCATGGGCCAGATCAGCGGCGCGCTGGTCGGCATCGCGCTGGTGCTGTCGGCGGTGTTTCTGCCGATGGGCTTCATGTCCGGCTCGACCGGGGTGATCTACCGGCAGTTCTCGGTCACCATCATCACCGCCATGGTGCTGTCGCTGCTGGTGGCGCTGATCCTGACACCGGCGATGTGCGCCAGCCTGTTGCGCCCCGGCGGTCACGCGCCGCGCTTTGCCCCCGCGCGCTGGTTCAACACCGGCTTTGCCCGGATGACCGACGGCTATGTCGGCGGCGTGCGGCAGCTTTTGCGCCGGCCCTTTCTGGTCATGCTGATGCTGGCCGCGCTCAGCTTTGGCACCTGGGACCTGTTCGGCCGCCTGACCACCTCGTTCATCCCCAGCGAGGATCAGGGCGTGCTGCAATCGCGCATCACGCTGACGCAGGGCTCGACCGCGCAGCAGACCGCCGCCGTGGTGCGCGAGATCGAGGATTACATGCTGACCACCGAGGCCGATTCGGTCGGCTCGGTCTTTGTCGCGATGGGCATCGGCGGCGACGGCCCGGCACAGAACCGCGCCACGGTCTATGTCCGGCTGAAACCGTTTGAAGAGCGCAGCGATCCCGACCGCTCGGCGGCCGCGGTCGAGCGCCGCGCCAACGCGCATTTCGCCGGGCATCGCGCCGGGCGCATCATCTTTTCCCAGCCGCCCGCCATCCCGCGTCTGGGCAATTCCGCCGGGTTCACGCTTTATATGCTGGACCAGTCCGGGACCGGCACCGACGCCCTGCGCGAGGCGGGCGATCAGGTCGAGCGTCTGGCCGAACGCGACCCCCGACTTGTGAACGCACAAAGCGGCGGCTCGGACAACGAGGCGGCCCTGCGCATCGACATCGACCAGCAAAAGGCCGAAAGCCTTGGCGTCTCGGTGCCGGCGGTGAACGCGATGCTGGGCACGATCTTTGCCGGCAACGAGGTGAACGACTTTGCCCTGGGTGCGCAACTGCGCCCGGTCATCGTGCAAAGCGCGGCCGCCAGCCGCATGCAGCCCGAGGACGTGAACCGCTGGTATGCCCGCAACGCCTCAGGCGAGATGGTGCCCTTCAACAGTTTCATGTCCACCCGCTGGGAGCCGGTTGAGCCAAGGCTGGCGCGGCTCGACGGCATCGACGCGGTCGAGATCACCGGCCAGCCCGGTCCCGGCGCCAGTTCGGGCACGGCGATGGACGCCATAGAACAGGTCATCTCGGGCATGCCCGGCGGCTATGGCATCGCCTGGACCGAGCTTTCCTATCAGGAACGTCAGGCCGGCAATCAGGCGCCCCTGCTTTTTGCCATCTCGGCGCTGGTGGTGTTTCTGTCGCTGGCGGCGCTTTACGAAAGCTGGTCGATCCCGTTCTCGGTGATGATGGCGGTGCCGGTGGGCGTTCTGGGTGCGGTCTTGGCCGCGCTGGCGCTGGGTCAGTCGAACGATGTCTATTTCAAGGTCGGCATCCTGACCACCATCGGCCTTGCCGCCAAGAACGCCATCCTGATCGTCGAATTCGCGCGCGACCTGCAACAGACCGGCATGACGGCGATGGCAGCGGCGGCCGAGGCGGCGCGCCAGCGGCTGCGCCCGATCCTGATGACCTCGCTGGCCTTTATCCTTGGCGTGCTGCCGCTGGCCATCGCCACGGGCGCGGGGGCCGGCGCGCAGAACTCGATCGGCATCGGCGTGATGGGCGGCATGATCGCGGCGACGCTTCTGGGCATCTTCATGGTCCCGGCCTTCTACGTTACCGTGCGCAAGCTGAACAAGTGGAGGACAAGGCGATGAACGAACATCCGCGACTGACATCCCTGGCACATGGCGGCGGCTGCGGCTGCAAGCTGGCGCCCTCGGTCCTGCGCGAATTGCTGGCCGGGCAGCCGGTGGCACAGGCCTTCCCGCAATTGCTGGTCGGGACCGAAACCTCGGACGATGCCGCCGTCTATCAGATCGACGACAACACCTGCGTCATCGCCACCACGGATTTCTTCATGCCGATGGTGGACGATCCGCGCGATTTCGGCCGCATCGCCGCGACCAATGCCATCTCGGACGTCTATGCCATGGGCGGGCGACCGATCATGGCGCTGGCGGTGCTGGGCATGCCCATCGACAAGATGCCCCCCGAACAGATCCGCGAGATTCTGGAAGGCGGGCGCGAAAAATGCCTTGAGGCGGGGATCCCGGTTGCCGGCGGCCATTCCATCGACGCGCCCGAGCCGATCTACGGCCTTGCCGTCATCGGCCTGTGCCACGCCAGCGAGCTGCGCCGCAATGCTGATGCGCGTTCGGGCGACGCACTGATCCTGACCAAGGGGCTGGGCGTCGGCATCTATTCCGCCGCGATCAAGAAAGGCGCGCTGGACGCCGATGGCATCGCGGAGATGGTCGCCTCGGCCACGACGCTGAACAAGATCGGGCCCGAGATGGCCAAGCGCGCCGATGTCCATGCCATCACCGATGTCACCGGCTTTGGCATCCTTGGCCACGGGCTGGAACTGGCGCGCGGCGCCGGGTTACGGCTGCGGCTGGATCAGGCGGCGCTGCCGCTGCTGACGCGGGCCGCCGAACTGGCCGAAGCGGGCTTCGTCACCGGCGCCTCGAAACGCAACTGGGCGGCCTATGGCGATGAGGTGACCCTGCCCGAGGACCTACCCGAATGGCGCCGGCACCTGCTGACCGATCCGCAGACCTCGGGCGGGCTTTTGCTGTCGGTCGCGCCCGAGGCAGCGGATGAGATCGTGGCGCAACTGCACGCCGCCGGCCTGCCGCTGGCCACCCGCATCGGCACGGTCGAGGCCGGTCCGGCCGGGATCACGGTGATCTAAGCCCGAACCGGCGCGCGAGGGTCTGCCGCTGCGGAACCCCGGCCCCGGCCCGGCGTTGGGCCAGACAGCCGACAGCCGCAGAGGTTCGACCATGAAATCCCGTCATCTGGCCGGTATTCTGGCGCTGGCTCTGGCCGGCGCAGCCCCGGCCTTGGCCCAGACCACCCCCACACCCGCCACGTCCACACCCGGCCCGCAGCCGGCGGCAACCGAATGCCCGCCCGCCGCCGCGCAGGCGCAGCCTGCCACGCCCGAGGTCGCCGGCGCCGATGCCACCGCGCCCTCGAATTCCGGCTCGACCGGATGGACTGGCGGCGCCGGGGGATCGCATATCGGCACCACGCCCTCGGGCGCGGGCACGCAGACCCGGACATGGCAGCCGCCGACCGCACGCGGTCTGGACCTTGCCGGCAGCCCCGAACCGGCGCCGCCCTGCTGACCGGCGCCGGACAGCGCGCGCGCCGGGGGGCGGATCAGATCGAGGCGTCGGGCGAAATGACGCCCTTTTTCAGGATCACATTGGCATAAAGCCGGGTGTCGATGGTTTGCAGCACGGCAAAGGCGCCCCGCGTCAGGTCATAGAAGCTGAACCGATCCACCGACTGGATCACCGAGCCCGCCGTCTGGATCACCGGCACGATCTCGTCGATGGCGGGGGGAACGGCCTCGGGATCATCGACCACCTGCATCGAGATCGCGGCCGCCGGGACGAAACTGTCCAGCGGCAACAGCGACAGCACCATCTGCAGGGCGCCCGGCAACCGCGCCGCGGTCTGGATCACCCGGCCGCTCAGCGCATGGGCGGGAAAATTGGCATCCACGATGGCGATGTCGTCGCCATGACCCATCTGCGCCAGCGCATAAAGCAGGTCGGGCGAGATCCGGGGATCGATTCCCTTGAGCATCTGTCATTCCTTGTTCTTGGTCCCGGCACGGGGCCTCGAACGCCAACAAACCGCCGCCGGCCTGCGCCGTCAATGGGCTGTCACACAACTGCGCGCGGGCTCAGATCATCTCCAGTGGCCGGGCCGAGCGCGGCGGCGCAAAGATCGCGTCCAGCTCGGTCATGACCGCAGGCGTCAGGCCCAGTTCGACGGCGCGCAGGTTCTGATCGACATGCGCGGCGGTGCCGGCCTTGGGGATGGCGATCATGCCGGGGCGGTTCAGCACCCATGCCAAGGCCAGCTGCACCGGGGTCAGGCCCAGACCCGCGCCGATGCGATACAGCGCGTCATGCTGCGCCAGCCGCCCCTGTTCGAACGGGCTATAGGCCATGGCCGGCAAGCCGCGCGCCTGCAACCATGGCAGCAGGTCCCATTCCGGGCCGCGCCGGGTCAGATTGTACAGCACCTGATTCGTCGCGCAGCGCCAGCCGCCCGCCGCCATCAGCTCGTCCATGTCCTGAACCGAGAAATTGCTGACCCCCCAATGCCGGATCATCCCGGCATCGCGCAGCCGCTCCATCGCCTCGACCGTCTCGGCCAGCGGCACGTCGCCGCGCCAATGCAGCAGGTAAAGATCCAGCCGGTCGGTCCGCAGCCGCCGCAGGCTGCGCGCGCAGGCCAAAGGCAGCTGCGTGGCATCGGCATTCCACGGATAGGCCTTCGAGACCAGAAACAGCCCGTCGCGGCGCCCGGCGATGGCCTCGGCGACCAGTTCCTCGGCCGCGCCCTCGCCATACATCTCGGCCGTGTCGATCAGGGTCATGCCCAGATCCAGCCCCCGGCGCAGGGCGGCCAGCTCGGCCTGCCGCCGGCCGGGGTCCTCGGCCATCATCCAGGTGCCCTGGCCCAAAGCCGGAACCGTTTCGCCATCGGGAAGTTTGGTGCGTGGGATCATTCCTCAACCCTGTCTGCGGCCGTCGGCACAGGCAAGCCATCCGATACGCCCCCGACCTCGATTCCCGTCCGCGCCCGGACCAGACATGCAAGGCAGAGCACATGCAGCGACTCGATTGCCCCAGTTGTGGACAAGCTGTCTATTTTCGCAACACCATCTGTTCCTGCGGCGCGCCGCTGGTTTTTGACCCCGAGGTGGGCCGTTTCGTCGCCGATGCGCCGGTCTGCGCCAAACTGATCGATCTGGGCTGCAACTGGGCGGCGGAAAGCGGCGGGCTGTGCCGGTCCTGCGCCATGACCACGACGATCCCCGACCTGTCGGTCGAGGGCAACCACGAGCTTCTGGCCCGCAGCGAAGAGGCCAAGCGCTGGGTTCTGGCCAATCTGGCGCGCTGGCGCTGGTTCACCACCGCCGATCCCGGCCCGCGCCCGGTGTTCCAGATGCTGTCGGAACGCGCCGGCCAGCAACAGGTCAATGTCACCATGGGCCATGCGGATGGCGTCATCACCATCAATGTCGTCGAGGCCGATGCCGCCGTCCGCGTCGAGCGCCAGCTGCAACTGGGCGAGCTTTACCGCTCGATGATCGGCCATATGCGCCACGAGATCGCGCATTTCCTGTTCGAGCGTCTCGCGGCGCTGCCGGGCTTTCTGGAGGCATTCCGCGCCATGTTCGGCGACGAGCGCGCCGATTACGCGCTGGCGCTGCAACAGCATTATGCCCAGCCCAAACCCCCGGGCGGCGAATATATCAGCGAATATGCCACCATGCACCCGCATGAGGACTGGGCCGAAACCGCGGCGCATGTGCTGCATTTGGTCGACATGACCGACAGCCTGATGGCGACCGGCCTGACCGGACCCGAAATTCCGGCGCCGGGCTACGACGCCTATGCCGATGCCGACGGTGACCACCTGCTGCACGCAGCGACGGCGGTGGCGCTGGCGGTGAATGAAATCAACCGCGCGCTGGACAATCCCGACGTCTATCCCTTCGTGCTGACCGATGCGACGCGCACCAAGCTGAAATTCGCGCTGCACTGGCTGTCGGGCGGGGCGACCATGACGCCGCAGGCCGAGGCCGCCGAACTGGCGCTGCCCCCGGCTTGACGGCGGGAATCGCGCGCCGCAGCATGGCGCTTCGATCCGTCAGCAAGGACCAGCCGTGCCCTCCAGCGACCCCACGCATCTTCTGGCCCAAGACCAGCCGCATTTTTCACTGGTTCTGGGCTTTCGGCTGATCTCGGCCACGCTTGACGAGGTGGTGGCCGAAATGCCGGCCACGGTCGAACTGTCGAACCGCAACGGCGTGCTGCATGGCGGCGCGATCATGGGCTTTGCCGACAATCTGGGCGGCACGGCGGCGGTCATCAACCTTTGCCCCGGCCAGTCCACCACCACCATCGAAAGCAAGACCAATTTCCTGCGCCCGATCCGCATCGGCGACGTGGCGCATGGCCGCTGCGTCCCGCTGCACAAGGGGCGCACGACGCAGATCTGGCAGACCACCATCACCCGCCGCGACGGCAAGGTGGCCGCGATCATCACCCAGACGCAGATGATGATGACCTGGCAAGAGCCCGGCCAGGACGCCCGGCAAAACCCCGCCTGACCACCCGCCGGGCGCGAACCATCTCGATTTCGTGATCCCGCGCCACCGGGCAGGCGGCGGGGCCGGCACCCGCCCCGACCCCGAGCGGCCGGGCACCACCGCAGGCCCGGCCCCGCGCGCATTTGCGCAGGCCCGCGCGGGCCGGAAACGGCCACCGCCGCACCCGCCCGGCGCTGCGACCCGGCTCCGCCCGGCCACAGCCTTGCGCCAAACATGCCGCGCAGCGTTGCCCAGCCTGAATTTTCGTGGCAAGAGGACGTGTAGCCAACGAGAGCAGGGTTCGCATAAATGAGCGATTTCGCGCAGCGCCGCACCATGATGGTCGACACCCAGGTCCGCCCCAACGACGTGACCAGCTATCCCGTCATCGACGCCATGCTTCATGTCCCGCGCGAGCAATTCGTCCCCGATTCCCGCCGCGACGTCGCCTATGCCGGCGAGAATCTGGACCTTGGCGCGGGCCGCGTCCTGCTGGAGCCGCGCACCCTGGGCAAGATGATGGAGGTCCTCGACCTGCAATCGGACGATCTGGTGCTGAACGTGGCCGGCGGCTACGGCTATTCCGTCGCCGTGATGGCCCGCATCGCCGAGGCCGTGGTCGCGGTCGAATCCGATGCCGTCATGGCCGCCGAGGCGCAGGCCCGGCTGGCGGCGCAGGACATCTTCAACGTCGTCGTGGTCGAAGGCCCGCTGGCCGATGGCTGCGCCAGTCAGGCCCCCTATGACGCCATGCTGATCGAGGGCGCGATCGAAACCCTGCCCGAGCCGCTGGCCGACCAGCTAAGCGACGGCGGCCGCGTGGTCGCGCTGTTCCAAGAGGGGAATCTGGGCGTCGTGCGCATCGGCCGCAAGGTCGATGGCCGGATCAACTGGCGATTCGCCTTCAATGCCGGCGCACCGATCTTGCCGGGCTTCGAGACGAAACGCGGCTTCATGCTATAGCCGGAACAAACAAAGGACAGGGCATGTTTCGCAAGACGGTGAACGAACTGCGCCAGCGCCTGCGGCGCCCCATGCTCGCGCTCGTGCTTGCCGGGGCGACTGCCCTGCCCGCCCAGGCCGAAAGCCTGGCCGACGCCATGGTCGCCGCCTACCGGCATTCGGCCCTTCTGGACCAGAACCGCGCCGTGCTGCGCGCCGCAGACGAGGACGCGGCCTCGGCCCTTGCGGCCCTGCGTCCGGTCCTGCAATGGGTGGCCAATTACACCTATCAGAACATCGAGGGGTTCGACGGCAATTCGCGCAGCCTGTCGCTGCAAGCCTCGATGACGCTTTACGATTTCGGCCGCAGCGCCATTGCCATCGACATCGCCAAGGAAACCGTGCTGGCCACCCGCGCGGCGCTGGTCGGCGTCGAACAGGACGTGATCCTTGGCGCGGTCGAGGCCTATCTGAACGTGCGCAGCGCCACAGAACAGGTTGATCTACAATCGAATTCCGTGCGCGTCATCGGTCAGGAACAGCGCGCCGCCACCGACCGTTTCGACGTCGGCGAAATCACCCAGACCGATGTTTCGCAGGCCGATGCCGCGCTGGCCGCAGCCCGCGCCAACCTCGCCTCGGCCGAGGGCGAATTGCAGATCGCGCGCGAGGTCTATCGCACCGCCACCGGCAAGATGCCCGGCAAGCTGTCCCCGCCGCCGCCGACGCCCAAGCTGCCGGCGACGCTTGAGCAGGCCCGCGACATCGGTCGCCGCAGCCATCCCGCGATTCAGGAAAGCCAGCGTCAGGCCGCCGTCTCCGAGCTGGGCGTGGCCGCCGCCGCCGCCGAGCGCAACCCGCAGCTGACCGGCAGCGCCTCGCTCAGCACGTCGCGCAACAAGTCGCTCAGCCCCTTTGGCGGCATCTCTCATGGCGGGCAGGATGTCGGCCAGCTGTCGCTGCAGATGTCGCAGACGATCTATTCCGGCGGCCGCCTGCCAGCCGCGCATCGCAAGGCCATGGCGCAGCGCGATGCCGCGCGCGCCGCGCTTTTGAACACCTCGCGTCAGGTCGATCAGGCCGTCGGCACCGCTTGGGCGGGAATCGACGTGGCCCGGGCACAGATTCGCGCCATCGACGAACAGATCACCGCCGCGCAACAGGCCTATGACGGCGTGCGCGAGGAGGCGACGCTGGGCGCGCGCACCACGCTGGACGTTCTGGATGCCGAACAATCGCTTCTGGAGGCCCGCGCAAACAAGATTACGGCGGAAGCCAACCTGCAATTAGCACATTATCAACTTCTCTCGGCTATGGGTTTGTTGACGGTAGAAAACCTGAAACTGGGGATTCCCACCTATGACCCATCGGCCTATTACAATGCGGTGCAGGACGCACCCTATACCAGTCGGCAGGGCAAAAGCCTTGACCGCGTCTTGCGCGCCATCGGCAAGCAATGACCGGCTGATGCCCCCCTTATCGGGGGCACGCCATGCAGCATGAACGCATCCGCCCGACCGGCCAGCAGGCAGGTTCGGAAAATGTCGGCGACGTGCTGGCCTCGATCCGGCGCCTGATCGCGCAGGACCAGACGCCCGCCGCCGCCGGGCTGCGCCCGCGGCTTGCCCATCCGGCCCAGCCGGGAACGGCCTTTGACCCGCCCTTCGTTCTGGCCCGTCAGGACATGGTGGCGGGCCTGCCACGCGGCACGGCTGCCGCCCAGCCGCATCTGTCGCTGGCCAGCAGCGCCGCCCCGGTCCAACCTCTGGCCCAGCCCTTGGCCGAGGCACCAACCGGCTGGCAACCCGCCCCGTTGCGCGATTGGCCCCAGACCGGCGTCGCAGCGGCGACCAGCGACAGCCCGGCCCTTGCCCAGCCTCTGGCCGAGGCCGCCTGTGACGACGCCTCCGCGCCGCTCTCGCCCGAAGAAGAGGCCGAATTTGCCGAGGCCGAGGCGGCCTTGGCCCGGATGATCGCGCCCCGCCCGACCGAGGCGCTGCAAACCCCGCAACCCCCGGCTCCGGCCGAACAGCTGACCCCCACCGAGGAACCCGCAATGGCCCAGGATATGCGCATGATGGAAATGGGACGGATCGACGATTTCACCGCAGTTGCGCCGCAGCCCGGCCTCGACAGCGGCCTTGACGCCCGGCGCGGCACGACCACCAGCGCGCCGAACCTCTTCGGTGAAATCGGTGCCGTCGCCAAGGACGCGACCATGCGCATGCTGATCCGCGACGCCATCCAGCAGGAACTGCATGGCGAGCTGGGCGCCCGGCTCAGCCGCAACATGTGCCAGATGATCCGTCAGGAGGTCGAGGCCGTGATCCGCGAGATCTGCACCGAGCAATAAGCGCTCTGCAATAAGCACTCCGGCCCCGCCGGATTGCCCATGTCCCGGGCATCGCCCGCGACACGCCCCGCAAACGCCGGCCGCCGGTTCTCCGGCCGGCGGATGCCCGGCCAAGGGTCGCAAGGACACGCCACGCGCCTCGCTGTCACCAGCCCGCCCGGTCACAGCCGGCACAAGCGTCCACCGCACGCCCGGCGCCCTGCCACGGCCCATCCGGACCACCACGCCGCCAATTCGGCGGGAGACGCGGAACCGGCCAGAAACGCCGAAAAGTGAAAACGCGCGACCGCGCAGAAACCGGCCCGACGGCCGCAACCTGCCGGACCCAAAACACCGCCGCTCGCCGCGCCTATCCCCGCACAGCGGGCGGCCCCGAAACCGGCCCCGCCCTCAGCCCTCAGCCCTCAGCCCTCAGCCCTCAGCCCTCAGTTCAGATATTTCTCGGGATCGACGCTGTCAAAGCCGTTGCGCACCTCGAAATGCACCACACCCTTGCCCCGCGCCTTGCCCAGCTGGGCGCCGGCGCTGACCTTCTGGCCCTTTTGCACGGTGACATCATCCAGCCCGGCATAGACGGTCATCAGGTTGTTGTCATGGCGCACGACGATGATCGGCACCTGATCCACGTCGCGGGTGATCGCCGCCACCGTGCCCGAGCCGGCCGCCGTGACACTGCTGCCCGGCGCGGCCGAGATGTCGATGCCGTCGTTCTTGCCCTTCTGATAGGTGCGGATGATGGCGCCATTGGCCGGCATCCGGAACTTGCCGCTGCCCGAGGCGGCGGTGCGCGTCTTGCCCAGATCCGGCGCCGCCGGCTTGTCGACCGGCTTGCTGGCCGGCGCCGTCTTTTCCTTGGGCAGCGGTTCGGCGGCCGAGGGCGGGCGCGGCGTCGGGCTGCCGGCGCCGGGCGCGGTCACCACATTGGCGGCACTGGGCGCCTTGCCCGCGACCGGGATCAGAAGGCGCTGGCCGGTGCGCAGCGCCATGCTGCCGGTCAGCCCGTTCCATGCCGCCAGATCATTGACAGCGACATTGTATTTGCGCGCCACCGACCATGCGGTTTCGCCTGCGGTGACCACATGCTGACGCGGCTGGCTGGCCGCCGGCTGCGTCACCGGCTGGGCCGCAGCCGCAGCGCCTGCGGTCGGCACATTGGGCTTTTTCATGCCCTGCCCGGCAAAGGGATCGCTCACCGCACCCGAGGCCGCGCCCGCCGCCAGCGGCGGCGCGACCGCAGCACCCGCCGGTGCCGCCGCGACCCGGCCGGGCAGCGCGACCACGGCGCCCGGATTCAGCGGCGCATTGGCGTCGATGGCGTTATAGGTGGCCAGCTGCGCCGCGTTCATGCCCAGCCGCGCCGCGATGGTCGCGATCGTGTCACCGGCCCGCGCCACCGCGACCTGATACCCCGGATAGCTGATGACGCCGCGGGTGTCGGGCGCCGGGCGCGGCGATGCCGCCGCCGCAGCCGAGGCCGTGTCCAGCCCGCCGCCACCCCAGCCGCGCAGATCGGGGTCCAGCTGGCTCAGGTCCATCCCCCCTTGCGGGCTGCATGCCGCCAGCATCGCCAAGACCCCGGCCGCCATGGCCATCCGACCGAAATTCATCATCTGCCCATCCTCAATTCCTGTGCCGGGGGTCATGTCTGTCCCAACCCCTCGACCAGCGGCACGAAACGCACCTGCCGCAACTCGTCATAGTCAAAGCCGGTCTCGCTGCGCCGGACCCGGATCAGGGTCTGCACGGCATCCGACTGCCCCACGGGCACCACCATGATACCGCCGATCTTCAACTGCGCCAAGAGCGAGCCCGGCGGGTCCTCGGCCGCAGCGGTCACCATGATGCGATCAAACGGCGCCTGTTCCTGCAACCCGCGCGAGCCATCGGCCACCATGGCGGTGATATTGGACAGGCCCAGCTCGCGAAACAGCGCCTCGGCCTCGGCCACCAGCCGGCGGTGACGGTCCAGCGTATAGACCCGGCGGCACAAAAGCGACAGCACCGCCGCCTGATAGCCCGAGCCGGTGCCGATCTCCAGAACCTTGTCGCGCGGCCCGACCTGCAAGGCCTGCGTCATCAGCCCCACGACCGAGGGCTGGCTGATCGTCTGCCCACAGGGGATCGGCAGCGGCGTGTCCTCATAGGCGCGGTCCTCGAAATGGCCACGCACAAAGGCGCCGCGGTCGATGCGCTCCATCGCGTCCAGCACCCGGGGATCGGTCACGCCGCGTTGGCGCAGCGCGAACAGAAAGCGCATCTTGCGCTCGGCCGGGTCGGTCCCGGCCCCCGGCGCATCGCCGGGCTCGTCTCCGGGGTCTCTGGGCGCGCCGCTCATGGCTCAGCCTTCCTCAAGGGCGCGCAGCGCGTCCAGACTGGCGTGGCAGGTCAGGTCCGGCCGCATCGGCGTGACCGAGATGTAATCGTGCATATTGGCATCGACATCGCTGCCCGGCGTGGCCGGCGCCGTCTGCGAGCCACCAAGGATCCACAGAAAGCGGCGGCCATTGGGCGCAAGATAGGGCTCGGCCTCGAAATTGACGCCCTGACGCCGGCCCTGCGGCGCGACCCGGACGCCCTTGACACCTGCGGCATCGCAGGGCGGAAAGTTGATGTTGTAAAACAGCCGGAAGGCGGCCTCGCCGTTCCAGTCGGCGCGATCGAGCAGCTGGCGGATCAGCCGGGGGCCGTGACGGCGCGCGGCCTCGAACGGATCGGCCAAAGCCGCCGTGCGCGTGCCCATGTATTGCGACAGCGCGATCGCCGGCAGGCCCTGCAACGCCGCCTCCATCGCCGCGCCGATGGTGCCCGAATACATCACGTTCTCGCCGGCATTGTTGCCCCGGTTCACCCCCGACAACACCAGATCCGGCGGGCTGTCGCGCATCACGTCCGAAATCGCCGCCAGCACGCAATCGGCGGGCGAGCCTTCGGCGGCAAAGCGGCGCGGGGCCAGTTCGGCGATCAGGGTCGGATGGGTATAGCTGATGCAATGGCCGACGCCCGATTGCTCGAAGGCGGGGGCAACGGTCCAGACCTCGCCGCCCGGCCCGGCCAGCTCGGCCGCGATCTCGGCCATTGCCACCAGCCCCGGAGCATTGATGCCATCGTCATTGGTGATCAGGATCCGCATGCCGTGTCTTGTCCTTTTCTGTCCAGCCCGGCGGCCACGGGCCGCACCCCCGACCGCAATGCAGGCCGGGATCGGCGGGGGCCATCGCCCCCTGCGGGCTGGCACATCACATTGCCGTCACCGGAATGCTTATCCGCGCCACAGTCCTGCGACAACCCGCTGCGAAGGCGCGCGTGCCGTTTGACCTGCCGGCCGGGGACGGGCAGGATCGAACAGGGGCAAGAGCCGGGCCGAACATGCAGATCTATCTTCCCATCGCCGAGGTGGTGGTCAACGCCTTTACCCTGATCGGCCTTGGCGGCATCGTCGGGCTGATGTCGGGCCTGTTCGGCGTCGGCGGCGGCTTTCTGATCACGCCCCTGCTGTTCTTCATCGGCATCCCGCCGGCCATCGCGGTCGCCACCGGCGCCAATCAGGTGGTGGCCTCGTCCTTTTCGGCGCTGCTGGCGCATGTGAAGCGCAAATCCGTCGATTTCCGCATGGGCTGGATGCTGCTGGCGGGCGGGCTTGCCGGCTCGTCCCTTGGCGTGATGCTGTTCAACATGCTGCAAAAGCTGGGGCAGGTCGATCTGGTGGTGCAGCTGTGCTATGTGGTGTTTCTGGGCCTGATCGGCGCGATGATGCTGCAGGAAAGCCTGCGCAGCCTGCGCCGCGCCAAGCAAAGCGGTCCGATCCGGCCGATGCGCCGCCACCAGCACGGCTGGGTGCACCGCTGGCCGCTCAAGATGAAATTCCGCGCCTCGGGCCTTTATATCAGTGCGATCCCGGTGCTGCTGGTCGGCGCCTGCGTCGGTGTGCTGGGCGCGCTGATGGGGGTCGGCGGCGGCTTCATCATGGTGCCGGCGATGATCTATCTGCTGGGGATGCCGACCAAGGTGGTGATCGGCACCTCGCTGTTTCAGATCACCTTCCTGTCGGCCTATACCACGCTGATGCACGCGGTCTATTCCAACACCGTGGACGTGATGCTGGCGCTGCTGCTGATCATCGGCGGCGTGACCGGGGCGCAGATCGGCACCGGGCTCGGCGCCAAGCTGCGGGCCGAACAGCTGCGCATCCTGCTGGCGCTGCTGGTGCTGGTGGTCTGCGGCAAGCTGGCCTTGGACCTGTTCCTGCGCCCGTCCGAGCTTTACTCGCTGACGCCGGGGATCCTGAAATGATCCGCGCGCTGATCGCCCTGCTGGCCCTGCTGGCACCCTGCATCGCGCTGGCGCAGGCCTATGACGATCCCGATGCCGCGCCCCGCGAAAAGATCGTCGCCGGCCTGTCGCGCAATGATGTGGACATCACCACCAGCTTTGACGGCTCGGACATCATCATCTATGGCGCCGTCAAGCGCGAGACGCCGATCCCCTATGACACACTCGATGTCGTCGTCACCGTCGAGGGCCCGGCCCGCGCCATCACCATCCGCCACAAAGAGCGCCGCTTCGGCATCTGGGTGAACACCGGCAAGGTCAGCGTCGGCGCGGCGCCGAATTTCTATGTCGTGGCCACCACCCGGCCGCTGGACCAGATCCTTGACCCGGCCGAGGATGACCGGTTCCGCATCTCGGTGCCGCTGGCGATCCGGGCCTATGCCGGCACCTCCAGCGTCGAGGATGTCGTGCCCTATACCGAGGCGCTGGTGCGGTTGCGCGAATCGGGCGGGCTTTACCGGCTGGACGAAGGCGCGGTGCGGCTGGCGCAGGACACGTTGTTTCGCGCCGATGTCCAGCTGCCCGCCAACCTGATCGAGGGCTTTTACGGCACCCGCATCTTTCTGCTGCGTCAGGGCAAGGTCGTCGCCACCTTCCGCGCCCCGATCGAGGTGCGCAAGGTCGGGCTGGAACGCTGGCTCTATCGGCTGGCCCGGCAGCAGCCCTTTATCTATGGCTTCATGTCGCTGGCCATCGCCGTTCTGGCGGGTTGGGCGGCCTCGGCGCTGTTCCGGCAGCTGCAGCGGCGCTAGCTGATCTCGCCGCGGCGGAACGGGCCCATCTCGGTCAGCGCGGCCATGTCGTAATCGACGGCCTCGCGCTCGCGCTTCAGGAAATCGGCGATGGCCTTGCCAAAGCCCTGATCGCGCACCCAATGCAGCGAATGGGTCGCGACCGGCAGATAGCCGCGCGCCAGCTTGTGTTCGCCCTGCGCGCCGGCCTCGACCCGCTGCAAACCGTGCGCGATGGCCCAGTCGATGGCGCGGTGATAGCACAGCTCGAAATGCAGAAACGGGTGATCCTCGACGCAGCCCCAATAGCGGCCATAAAGCGTGTCGCGCCCGATCAGGTTCAGCGCCCCCGCAATCGGCCGCCCGTCGCGCAGCGCAAGCACCAGCAGGCAGTCGTCGCGCATCGTCTCGTGCAGGAGGTCAAAGAACGCCCGCGTCAGATAGGGCCGGCCCCATTTGCGCCCGCCGGTGTCCTGATAAAACGCCCAGAACGCCTGCCAATGTTCGGGGCGGATGGCATCGCCGGTCAGGCTGACGATCTCGCCGCCGAAATCCAGCGCCCGCTCGCGCTCCTTGCGGATCGCCTTGCGCTTGCGCGAACTCAGCGCGGCCAGAAAGTCGTCGAAACTGCCATAGCCCCGGTTCAGCCAGTGGAACTGCTCGCTGGTGCGGGACATAAAGCCCACCGCCTCGCCCAGGCGCGCCTCGGCCTCGGTGCAAAAGGTGACATGCGCCCCCGACAGGCCCGACCGGCCGGCGACCTCGGCCATGGCCTGCAACAGCGCCGCCTGAACCTGCGGATCCTGCGCAATCAGGCGCGGCCCGGTGACCGGAGTGAACGGCACGGCGCATTGCAGCTTGGGGTAATAGCGCCCGCCCGCGCGCTCATAGGCCTGGGCCCAGGCGTGGTCAAAGATGTATTCGCCCTGACTGTGGGTCTTCAGATAGCAGGGCGCGACGCCTGCCACGCGGCCATCGACCCGCGCGACCAGATGGCTCGGGTGCCAGCCGGCCTCGTCTCCGACCGAGCCGGATGCTTCCAGCGCGGCCAGAAAACGATGCGTGGTAAAGGGGTTATCCCCCGCGCCGCAGCCATCCCATTCGGCGGCGGACAGCCCGGCAATGGCGGGCAGCACGGAAACGGTCAGTTCGCTCATGCGGCGAAACATAGGGGCGTCGCCACGCTTTGTCAGCGGGCGACGCAGGGTTCAGGGCCGGTATTGCTCAAAGGTGATGTTGTCGGCCACCTGCCGGGCATCGGCGGCCTCTTCGGGGCTGCGGATGGTCCAGCACAGCACCGGCACGCCGCGCGCCTTCAGCGCCGTGACCGCAGGATTGTCCAGATCGTTGCGGTCATGCGAGATAAAGCTCGCCCCCACCGCATCGAAATCGGCAATCGCGGCCAGCCTTTCGCGCGTCGGCGCATCCAGCATCGGCCATTCGCCCTCGTCATAGCCGCAGGTGGTCAGGCCGGCGGCTATGCCGGGCGCTGCCGCGTGAAAGGCCGCGATCACATGCGGGTTGAAGGACATGACGGCAACCGGCCCGCCATAGTCGCGCAGCTCCTCGGCGACCCGACCCGGCAAAGCGCCCACATCGGGGCCCGAATCGATGGTCGGATCCTTGATCTCGATCAGCAGCGGCGCGCGGCCGGCGACCTCGGCCAGCATGTCGCGCAGCGTGGGGATGGTTTCGTCGCTTTCGCGCAGATGCAGCTTGACCAGTTGCGCCGGGGTGCTGGCGGCAACGGTGCCGTTTTCGATATCGGTCAGCCGGCCCAGCTCATAGTCGTGAAACACCATGGGCGTGTTGTCCATGGCGCGCTGGATGTCGCATTCGATCCCGTAGCCGGCGGCGATGGCGGCGATGAATGCCGCCATGCTGTTTTCCGGCAGGCTTTCGTCATGCAACCCGCGATGCGCGATCGGCTTTTGCAAAAAGTCCGGGTGCAGGCCCATCAGGCGATCTCGAAAATGGCTTCGATCTCGACCGCCACACCGCGCGGCAGCGCCGGCGAGGACACGGCGGCGCGGGCATGGCGACCCTTGTCGCCGAACACCTCGACCATCAGGTTCGAACAGCCGTTGATGACCTCGGGCTGGTCGGTGAAATCGGCGGTCGAGTTCACAAAGCCGCCCAGCTTGACCACGCGCGCCACCCGGTCCAGCGACCCCAGCGCCGCCTTGGCCTGCGCCAGCAGCGACAACCCGCAGCCGCGCGCGGCCTCGGCCCCCTGATCGACGCTCACGTCTTCGCCCAGTCGGCCCTTCAGCGCCGAAATCTGCCCCGAGACGAACAGCATATTGCCCGAAATCACATAGGGCACGTAATTGGCCGCCGGCGCCGGGGCGTCCGGCAGGGTGATGCCCAGTTCGGCGAGTTTGCTTTCGATGCTCATCGTCTTCCTCATTCGGTGATGGAGGCGCGGAAATCGCCCAGAACGGCACGCCATGTGTTCAGCGTGTCTTCCAGATTCTTGCGCCCCAGCCCGTCGTCCGCAACCCCGATATCCATCTCCAGATAGGGATCGCCGGCGTCGTTCAGCACCAGCTTGCCAAAGGGGTTGTCCCGGTTCCAGGCATTGGCATCCTCGGCCGACATCGGCGCGTTGAGGTTAAAGCCGGTCACCAGCTGCATCCGCCGGCACAGCGGCGTGCAATCATAAAAATAGACGTTGAACAGCGTGTCATCGACGCGGCTTTCCAGCATCGGCTGGCCCTCGATATCCTTACCCTGAGTGGCGGGCATGCCCATCTCGGTCAGCACCCGGGCAATCGCCTTGGGATCGCCCAGAACGGTGGCATGGGCAGGATGCGCCGCAAGGAAAGCGGCAATCAGCAGGAAAGGCAGGGCACGCATGTCAGGGGGTCCGGTCCGGGAATCGCCTGCCAATAGCCGTTTGTCGCTCAGGCGACCAGAGCTTCCGCGCGTTTCAGATCGACGCTGACCAACTGGCTGACGCCCTGTTCCACCATGGTCACACCGAACAGCCGGTCCATGCGCGCCATGGTGACGGCATGGTGGGTGATGACCAGAAAGCGGGTTTCGGTGCGGCGCGTCATTTCGTCCATCAGGTCGCAAAACCGGGTGACATTGGCATCGTCCAGCGGTGCGTCGACCTCGTCCAGCACGCAGATCGGCGCGGGATTGGCCAGAAACACCGCAAAGATCAGCGCCATGGCGGTCAGCGTCTGCTCGCCGCCCGACAAAAGGCTCAGCGTCGACAGCTTCTTGCCCGGAGGCTGGCACATGATCTCCAGCCCGGCGTCCAGCGGATCGTCGGATTCGACCAGCACCAGACGCGCCTCGCCACCGCCAAACAAATGCGTGAAGAGCGTGGTGAAATTGCGGTTCACCGTGTCAAAGGCCGCCAGCAGCCGTTCGCGGCCCTCGCGGTTCAGGCTGCCGATGCCTTGGCGCAGCTTGCGGATCGCCTCGGTCAGGTCGTCCTTTTCGGCGCCCAGGCGGTCGCGCTCGGTCTCCAGCTCGGCCTTGTCCTCGTCGGCGCGCAGGTTCACCGCGCCCAGAGCATCGCGTTGCTGGCGCAGTCGGGCGATCTGATCCTCCAGCGCATCGGGTGCGGTCTCATCGACCTCGCCCAGCGCCTGCAACAGCGCCTCGGGCGTGGTCTCGGCATCCTCATGGATGCGCAGGCGGGCGGCGGCCTCGGCCTCGGTCGCGGCCTCGGCGCGGGCCTGCCGGGCGGCGCGGGCCTCGCGCGCCTCCGAGGCCGCGCGCTCGGCATCGCGCTCGGTCTCGGCGGTGCCGCGCAGCGCCGTCTCGGCGGCGGACAGCGCGGCACGGGCGCGCGCCAGCCGCGCGGCGGCCTGCGCCTCGGCCTCGGTCAGGGTTTCGCGCCGCTCGGCCAGAACCTCGGGCTGCGCCTCGGCCTCTTCCAGTTCGGCGGCGGTCTGATCGCGGCGGGCGGCCAGTTCGGCGGCGCGGGTGCCGGCCTGATCCAGCCGCAGCCGCCAGCCCGATTCCTCCTTGGCGATTTCCTGCAGGCGCTTGGTGCGCGCCATCGCCTCGCGGCGCAATTCGTCCAGCGCGCTGCGCCGGGTCAGCGTGGCGATGCGCGCCGCCTCGACGCCCATGCGGGCATGGTCCAGCGCCTCGGCGGCATCGCCCCGGTCGGGCAGCGCGGCGCGCGCAGCCTCGGCGTCGGCCAGCCGGGCACCGGCGTCGCTGGCATCGGCATGATGCCGGGCCAGCTCGGCGCGGGCCGATTCCGCGCGGCTCTGCGCCAGTGCCAGCTCCGATTCGGCCCGCGTCACCGCACGCGAGGCATCCGACAGGCCGCGCTCGGCCTCGCGCCGGGCATCGCGGGCGCGTTTCTCGGCCTCGGTCGCGGCGGCATGACGTTCGGTGCACGCCCGGTGTACAGCCTGTGTACGCTCGGCACAGGCCTGCGCCGCCTCGAACTGCACCGAGATCTCGGCCAGCTGGTTCACCTTTTGCAGATGCAGCGCGGCGGTCGATGCCGCATCCCCCGCCATCACCCGCATCCCGTCCCAACGGAACAGATCGCCCGCCAGCGTCACCAGCCGCTGGCCCGGATGCAGCCCGGATTGCAGCGCGACCCCGGTCTCGGCATCCGCCACCAGCCCGATCTGCGCCAGCCGCCGCGCCAGCGCCGGCGGCGCCTCGACCCGATCCGCGATCGAAGGCACCGGCAGCACAGGGCCGCCCTCGGCCGGCGGCAGCGCATGCCAGCCCGTGCCGTCCTTGACCAGCGCCGCGCCCAGATCATCGCCCAGCGCCGCGCCAAAAGCCGTCTCATAGCCGCGCGCCACCCGCACCAGATCGAGGATCGAGCCGCTGGCCTGCCCGCGTTCGACCAGCCGTTGCAAGGCCGCACGCTCGGCCTGCAGGGCCGACAACTCGCCCTCTGCCTCGGCGCGCTGCGCCCGTGCCTCGGTTTCCTCGGCCTCCAGCGCGCTGCGGGCCTCCTCGGCGGCACCCAAGGTTTCCTCGGCGATTTCAACGCGTTCCCGGGCCTCTTCCAAGGCCTCCTCGGCGGCGGCACGCGCGGCTTCGATGTCCTGTCCAAGCGCCATCGCCGCCTCGGTCGCGGCCCGCGCCGCCTCGGCCGCGCGGCTGGAGCGGTCGCGCATCTGGGTCAGATCCTGCACCAGACGCTCGGCGGATTGGTGACGGGCGGCAAGGCGGGCGGCCTCGTCGGTCAGCTCGGCCAGCGTGGTTTCGACCTCGCGCAGCGCCTCGGCGGCGGCTTCGGCCAGCTCGGTGGCGCTGTCCTGCCGGGCGTCATGGCCCTCGCCGGCCTTGTCCAGTTCGCGCTGTTCCCATTCCAGCCGCGCGATCACCTCGCCCGCGTCGCGGTTCAGTCCCGATTCGCGCTCGATATCGCGATCCAGCTGGGCAATGCGGCCCAGCAAGGTCTGGATCATCTGCACGGCGCGGGCCTCGGCCTCGTCCAGCGCCTCGCGCTCGACGGTGGCGCGCGACAGGATGGCGCTTGCGACCTGCTCTTCCTCGCGCAAGGGCGGCAATTGCGCCTCGGCAGCCTCGCGCGCGGCAATGGCGCGCCGCGCCTGCGCCTCGGCCTCGCCCGCAGCGCGGATCGCATCATGCAGCGCTGCGGCGGTCGCGGCCTTGGCCTGATCGGCCTCGGCCCAGCGGCGATACAGCAACAGCCCCTCGGCCCGGCGCAGCGCGGCGCCGATCTCGCGATAGCGCGTGGCGGCGCGGGCCTGACGTGCAAGGCTGGCGGCCTGCGTCGACAACTGGTCCAGCGTGTCATCGACGCGGGTCAGGTTCGCCTCGGCCGCGTTCAGCTTCAGCTCGGCCTCATGCCGGCGCTGATACAGGCCCGAGATCCCGGCGGCCTCTTCAAGGATGCGACGACGCGCCTTGGGCTTGGCGTTGATCAGCTCGGAAATCTGCCCCTGCCGCACCAGCGCCGGCGAATGCGCCCCGGTCGAGGCATCCGCGAACAGCATCTGCACATCGCGCGCCCGGACTTCCTTGCCGTTGATGCGATAGGCGGAACCGGCATCGCGGGTGATCCGGCGCGAGATGTCCAGCGTATCGGCATCGTTCATGCCGGCGGGCGCCAACCGGTCCTTGTTGTCGATGCTGAGCGTGACCTCGGCATGGGCGCGGGCCGAGCGCCGGGTGGTGCCGGCAAAGATCACATCCTCCATCCCCTCGCCGCGCATGGCGGTGGGCCGGTTTTCGCCCATGACCCAGCGCAGTGCCTCAAGCAGGTTCGACTTGCCGCAGCCGTTCGGGCCGACCACGCCGGTCAGCCCCTCCTGGATCACCAGATCCGTGGGGTCGACAAAGCTCTTGAAACCGTTCAGGCGCAGGCGGTCGAAACGCAAAGGTCCATCCCACAGGGGTCAATGGCGCCGATTTTTCCCGGTTTTGCGGCAATGAGTCAACCGCAGCCCCTAGATGTGGCGGCGCCGGGAATGTTATCCACAAGATTTGATCGGCCATTCGGGATGCCCGCCATGATACCCGCCCTTCTGATCCTGTTGTCATTTCAGCTGGCCGGAGAGGTCGCCGCCCGCAGTCTGGGCCTGTCACTGCCCGGCCCGGTGCTCGGGCTGGTGGCGCTTGTGCTCAGCTGCAGCCTGCGCCCGGCACTGGCCGAGCGGCTGCGCCCGGTGGTGCTGGGGCTTTTGGGCAACCTGTCGCTGTTCTTCGTGCCCGCCGGCGTCGGCGTGGTGGCGCATCTGGGCGAATTCCGCAGCGACGGGCTGGCGATCGCGGTGGCGCTGATGGCCTCGACCGCGCTGGCGATCGCGGTGGCGGCGCTGGTCTTTGTGCAGGTCGTCCGCCTGACCGGGCGCGGCAAGGCCGAGGTGCAGGAATGACCGATGCGGCGCTGATCTGGTCCTATCTGACGCAGGGGCCGCTGCTGTGGCTGACCGCGACGCTGGCGGCCTATTGGCTGGGCGACAGCTTTTTCCGCATGACCGGGCGGAAAAGCTGGGCCAACCCGGTGGCGGTGGCGGTGATCGTGCTGGCTCTGGTGCTGTGGAGCACCGGCACCAGTTACAAGACCTATTTCGAGGGCGCGCAATTCGTGCATTTCATGCTGGGCCCGGCGACCGTCGCGCTGGGGATGCCGCTCTATGACAACCTGTCGCGCGTGCGCCGCGCCGCGCTGCCGCTGGCGGCGGCGCTGCTGGCCGGTTCGCTGACCGCGATTGTCTCGGTGCTGGTGATCGGCAAGGCCTTTGGCCTGTCGGCCACCATGCTGGCCAGCCTTGCGCCGAAATCGACCACCGCGCCGGTGGCCATCGGCATCGCCGAGGGGCTGGGCGGCGAGCCGACGATCACCGCCGTGCTGGTGCTGCTGACCGGCATGTTCGGCGCGATCGTCGTGACGCCGCTGCTGAACCTGCTGCGGGTGCACGACTGGCGGGCGCGCGGCTTTGCCGTGGGGGTCGCCGCGCATGGCATCGGCACCGCCCGCGCCTTTCAGGTCAACGAGACCGCCGGCGCCTTTGCCAGCATCGGCATGGGGCTGAACGCCGTGCTGACCGCTGTGCTGGCGCCGCTGGTGCTGCGGCTGTTCCAGTAAGCAGCGCGGGGGACGCGGGCAATAAAAAGGCCCCTCGCGAACGAGAGGCTAGAAAACCTGGGCTGACGAACGGCAAGGGGCGGAAACGACCTTGCCGCTGTGGCCAGCCCTGCCGCACGGGCGGCGGGGCGCCGCAGCTGGATCAGGCCGCGTCGGCCTCTTCGGCGGCATGGCGGCGCTCGGATTCCTCGCGCGACAGCGCGACCGAGGTGCGCACGCCCTTGGCCACGAATTCCATCAGGCCCTTGACCACGCGCTCGTTCGGGTCGATGCCGGCGCAGGACAGAACCTCGCGCCCATCGCGTGAGCGTGCCCAACGTGCAATCTGATCGGGCCCGTTGCCGTATTTTTTGTCATCGGCGATGGCGTCATCCAATGCGGCCAGCACGACGGCGGCAAAAAGCTTGCGGGCCCGCTGCCCTTGCTCGAAATTGAAAGCCGAACCATCCACGAAATCGCGCATCTTTTCTTGAATCCTGTTTTTCTTGCTGCCGCATATCGACGGGCCCCCGGCCCTGTCGAGTCATTTTTGCCATTGACTGGCACCGCAGACCGGGGATTATCCGATCCCGGTGCCGATTCGGTATGGCCTCGCCGTCATGTCAGCCATGCGCCCCGCGCAAACCCCTGCAATTTCCAGTCTATTTTACGGGTCGTGACGAATTCACGACATCGCGAAGGCACGCCGTCGGCTTGACATCGCCCGGAATGCGATTCTGTTGCCTGCAGCCGTGCCAAGGGATATAGGTGCGCATCATCGCGGTTCAACCCTTGGGCCACAACGATTAACACAACCTTTTCAAGGTATTGGAAATATGCCCAAGATCAACGGCAACGAAATCAAGCCCGGCGTGGTGCTGGAACATGACGGCGGCCTGTGGGCGGCGGTCAAGGTGAACCACGTCAAACCGGGCAAGGGCGGCGCCTTTGCCCAGGTCGAGCTGAAGAACCTGCGCGACGGCCGGAAGCTGAACGAGCGCTTCCGGTCCGAGGACAAGGTCGAGCAGGTGCAGCTGGAGTTCAAGGACCAGCAATTCTTGTATGAAACCGACGGCAAGCTGGTGTTCATGGACAGCGAGACCTTTGAGCAGACCGAGCTGGACGCCGATCTGCTGGGCGACCGCCGTCCCTTCCTGCAGGACGGCATGATGGCCGCCATCGAATATTACGGCGACGAGGCGCTGTCGGTGCGCATCCCGCAAAAGGTCATCTGCAAGGTGGTCGAAACCGAGCCTGTCGTGAACGGCCAGACCGCCGCGAAAAGCTTCAAGCCGGCGATCCTCGACAATGGCGTGCGCGTCATGATCCCGCCCTTCGTCGGCACCGACGAGGATATCGTGGTGAACACCGAGCTTTTCGAATATTCGGAACGCGCCTGAACGGAGCCGGATGCGGTTCTTATGCGTTGAGGGGCAGGCCCCAGGAGAACGAGCATGTCCCAACCCGCCATTCGCGTCACGCATGAGGATCTTGGCACGGCCGGGCGCTATGTCGTCCATATGCCTGGCATCGATCCCGAGGCCGAGCTGACCTGGCGCAGCGCCAGCCCGGGCGTCATCGTCGCCGATCATACCTATGCCCCGCCGCAGATGCGGGGCACGGGCGTCGCCGAGGCCATGGTGCAGCAGCTGATCGCGGATGCCCGTAACAAGGGGCTGCGCATCGTGCCGGCCTGCAGCTATGTCCGGGCACAGTTCGACCGCCATCCCGACTGGGCCGGGCTGCGCGCCGAGGCCTAGCCGCGCCGCAGGTCCAGCTCGGTCCGCAGCACCGCCATGAAGGCGGCAACGGCGGGATTGCTGAGCTGCCCGCGCAGCGTGACCAGCGAATAGGCCGCGACATTCAGATCCTCGGCCACCGGCAGCAGCACTAGCGGCGCGCCGGGAAAATCGGCGAACTGCCGCGCCGCTGCGGCCGAGATCACCCCCACCGCCTGCGACTGCCGGGCAAAGGCCAGCGTCAGCATGATCGAGCCGGTCGCGATCACCGTTCGCGGCAGATCCAGCCCGCGCTGGTCCAGATAGCGCGCGACCGTGCCATGCAGCACGCTGCCCGCCGGCTGCATCACCCAGTCAAAGGCCAGACAATCGGCAAGGGTGCAATCGGGCCGGTCCAGCGCATGGCCCCGGCGCACGACCAGCGCCAAGGGCTCGGGGCCGACCGGGGTCTGCTCGAAGGGGGCGGGATCCAGCCGTTCGGGGATGCGGCCCAGATACAGGTCCAGCTCTCCGGCCAGCAGGGCGGCGGCCAGCCGGTCGCTGCTGTCGACCTTGATGATGACCCGCATCAGCGGCTCGGCGCGCTCCAGCCCGCGCACCACCGGCAGCACCAGATCCAGCGACGGCCCCGAAACCGAGCCCAGCCGCACCTGCCCGACCTGGCCACGCCCGATCGCCTGCACCTCGCGCCCGGCCAGATCGAGATCGCGCAACATGCTGCGCGCACGCTCGGCCAGCCGCTGCCCGGCCGGGGTCAGGCTGACGCCCCGGCTGTGACGCTGCGTCAGGGCGGTGCCGAACAGCCGCTCCAGATCGGCCAGCATCCGCGAGGCGGCGGGCTGGGTCATGTGCATGATGCCGGCGGCGCGGCCCAGCTGACCGCTGCGTTCCACCGCAACCAGCAGGGCCAGCTGCCGCAGTTTGACCCCACGGGCCAGCAAGTCGCCCCCGACATCATCCTGACGTGACATGTGTTTCATCCTGTTGTTAGCGCCCTGATATATCAGAATCGGCATAATACAGCGCGCAAACCGAAATTGACGCGTCCGATTGCAGCGGTCTAGCCTGTCCACAGGTGCGTGGCTGCAAGGCCGCCGCCGTGGAGGCGGCCCGATCGGCCCCGCCACAAGGGGGGAAGCAGCGAAAGACAGCAAGGGCGCGCTCGACGCCATCTTTCGTATGCGCAAAAAACGGGAGGAAAAATGTTCAACCTCAGGACTATCGCCCTGGCGGCGGCTTCGGTCATGGCGCTTTCGGTGCCGGGAATCGCTTCGGCCGAAGGCATGGTGGGCATCTCGATGCCGACCAAGACCTCGGCGCGCTGGATCGCCGACGGCGACAACATGGTCAAGCAGTTCCAGGAAGCGGGCTATCAGACCGACCTGCAATATGCCGATGACGACATTCCGAACCAGCTGTCGCAAATCGAAAACATGATCACCAAGGGCGTGAACGTGCTGGTGATCGCGGCCATCGACGGCACCACGCTGTCAAACGCGCTGGCCAATGCGAAGGCCGCCGATATCAAGGTGATCGCCTATGACCGCCTGATCCGCGACACGCCCGATATCGACTATTACGCCACCTTCGACAACTTCAAGGTCGGCGTCGAGCAGGCCAACACGCTGGTCGAGGGCCTGAAAGAGCGGTTCCCGGATGTGAAGCCGTGGAACGTCGAGCTGTTCGGCGGCTCGCCGGACGACAACAACGCCTTCTTCTTCTACGACGGCGCCATGTCGGTGCTGCAACCTATGATCGACTCGGGCGCCATCGCGGTGCCTTCGGGCCAGATGGGCATGGACAAGGTCGGCACCCTGCGCTGGGATCCGGCCACCGCGCAATCGCGCATGGATAACATCCTGTCGGCCAATTACACCGACAAGCATGTGAACGGCGTGCTGTCGCCCTATGACGGGCTGTCCATCGGCATCCTGTCCTCGCTCAAAGGCGTGGGTTACGGCTCGGGCGATCTGAAGATGCCGATCGTTTCGGGTCAGGACGCCGAACTGCAATCGGTCAAGTCGATCCTCGCGGGCGAGCAATACTCGACCATCTTCAAGGACACCCGCGAACTGGCGAAAGTCACCGTCAGCATGGTCAACGCCATGATGAAGGGCGAAGAGCCGCAGGTGAACGACACCAAGACCTACAACAACGGCGTCAAGGTCGTCCCCTCCTACCTGCTTGAGCCGGTCGCCGTGACCGAAAAGAACCTCAAGGACGTGCTGGTCGGCTCGGGCTATTACACCGAAGATCAGCTGAAGTGACCCAAGATGCGCCGTCGCGGGGCCGGTTGCGGCCCGGCGGCGGCGTTTTGCGTTCAGGCAAGGGGGAACAGCAATGAACGCCATTCTGGAAATGCGCGGGATCACCAAGGAATTCCCGGGCGTCAAGGCGCTGGACAATGTCAACATCACCGTGCAGCGCGGCGAGATCCGCGCGCTTTGCGGTGAAAACGGCGCCGGCAAATCCACGCTGATGAAGGTGCTGTCGGGCGTCTATCCGCATGGCTCGTATCAGGGCGAGATCCTGTATAACGGCAAGCCGATGGCGTTTCGCGGCATCCCGGACAGCGAAGAACAGGGCATCGTCATCATCCACCAGGAGCTTGCTCTGGTGCCGCAGATGTCGATTGCCGAGAACATCTTTCTGGGCAACGAGCTTGCCCATCGCGGTGTGATCGACCGTCATGAGACGAACCGCCGCACCGCCGAGCTGCTGGCGAAAGTCGGCCTGCGCGAAAGCCCCGAAACCAAGGTTGGCACGCTGGGCATGGGCAAGCAGCAGCTGGTCGAGATCGCCAAGGCGCTGTCGAAAAAGGTCGATCTGCTGATCCTCGACGAGCCGACCAGTTCGCTGAATGAAAACGACAGTGCCGCGCTGCTGCGTCTTTTGGCCAGTTTCCGCGAACAGGGCATGACCGCGATCATGATCTCGCACAAGCTGAACGAAATCAGCCAGCTTTGCGACAGCATCACGGTGATCCGCGACGGCGCCACCGTGGCGCATCATCAGGGTATGGTGCCCGAAAGCCAGATCATCAAGGACATGGTCGGGCGCTCGATGAATGACCGCTATCCGCCGCGCGAGCCCAAGATCGGCGAAGTGGTGATGCAGGTCCGCGACTGGACCGTGGCCGATCCGACCCGCGATGGCCGGCTGATGGTCGACAGCGCCAGCTTCGATCTGCGGCAGGGCGAGGTCCTGGGCATCGCAGGGCTGATGGGCGCGGGCCGGACCGAATTGGCCATGTCGATCTTTGGCCGCTCGATGGGCGAATTCCGCAAGGGCTCGGTCAAGATCCACGGCAAAGAGGTCGATGTCTCGACCGTGCCCAAGGCGATCAAGGCCGGCCTTGCCTATGTGACCGAGGACCGCAAGTCGCTGGGCCTCGTGCTGATCGACACGATCAAGCGCAATATCCCGCTGGCCAACCTGCCCGGCATCGCGCCCAAGGGCGTCATCGACCGCGAGAAAGAGGGCAAGGTTGCCCGCGACTATCGCAAGCAGATCAACATCCGCTCCTCCTCGGTCGATCAGGCCACGGTGAACCTGTCGGGCGGCAACCAGCAAAAGGTCGTGCTGGCGAAATGGCTGTTCTCGGGTCCCGAGATCCTGATTCTGGACGAGCCGACGCGCGGCATCGACGTCGGCGCGAAATATGAAATCTACACCATCATCCGCGACCTCGCGGCCGCCGGAAAATCCATCATCGTGGTCTCGTCCGAGATGCCCGAACTCCTGGGCATCACCGACCGCATCCTCGTCATGAACGAGGGCCGGCTGGTTGGCGATCTGCCGACCGCCGAGGCGACGCAGGAAAAGATCATGTCCATCATCATCCACTCGGGCCACGACCTGACCGACGAATCGGTCACCCCCGAGCAAATCGAGGCGGAGGCAGCCCATGTCTGACAGCACCGAGACCCGCAGCAGCGGGGATACCTTCGGCTTCATCCGCCGCAACATCCGCGAATATGGCATCCTCTTCGCCCTGATCATCATCATGGCGTTCTTTCAGATCGTCACCGGCGGCATCCTGTTCCGCCCGGTGAACCTGACCAACCTGTTCCTGCAAAACAGCCATATCGTCATCATGGCGGTGGGGATGCTCTTGATCATCGTGGCCGGGCATATCGACCTGTCGGTCGGCTCGGTCGCGGCCTTCGTCGGGGCGCTTGCTGCGCTGATGATCGTCAAGATGGGCCTGCCGATCCCGGTCGTGGTGGTGCTGAGCCTTGTCGCCGGGGCGCTGATCGGCGCCGCGCAGGGCTATTGGATCGCCTATTGGAAGATCCCCAGCTTTATCGTCACGCTGGCGGGCATGCTGGTGTTCCGCGGCCTGACCATGTGGATCCTCAAGGGGCAGTCCATCGGCCCCTTCCCGCGCGAATTCCAGATGATCGCCTCGGGCTTCATCCCGGACCTGTTCGGCGTGGGCAAGCCCAATGCGCTGTCGCTGGTGCTGGGCTGGGCCGCCGCCGTCTCGATCCTGTGGCTGCAGATCCGCGCCCGCAAGCGCGAAGAGGCCGTGGGCATCGCCGATGAGCCCTTCGCCTTTTTCGCCGCCAAGAACGCGCTGATCTTTGTCGCGCTGGTCTGGATGACCTGGGCGCTGGCGAATTTCCGCGGCCTGCCCAACGTCTTCATGGTGATGGCGGTGCTGGTGGCGCTTTATGCCTTCATCTCTGAACGCACGACCATCGGCCGCTGGATCTATGCCATCGGCGGCAATGCCAAGGCGGCGAAACTGTCGGGCATCAACTCGGAACGGGTGGTGTTCCTGACTTTCGTCAACATGGGGATGCTGGCGGCGCTGGCGGGTCTGGTGGTCTCGGCCCGGCTGAACTCGGCCACGCCCAAGGCAGGCGTCGGGTTTGAACTGGACGTGATCGCGGCGGTGTTCATCGGCGGCGCCTCGATGGCGGGCGGCGTCGGCACCGTGATCGGGGCTGTGGTCGGCGCCTTCATCATGGGCGTGATGAACAACGGCATGTCCATTCTGGGGATCGGCATCGACTATCAGCAGGTCATCAAGGGCCTCGTGCTGATGGCCGCCGTCATCTTCGACGTTTCCAACAAGAGCAAATCATGACTTTCAAACCCGCTGAGTGGCCGCGCAAGCTGCGGTCACAGCACTGGTATGGCGGCAACTCGCGCGACACCATCTATCATCGCGGCTGGCTCAAGAATCAGGGCTATCCGCATGACCTGTTCGACGGCCGCCCGGTCATCGGCATCCTGAACACCTGGTCCGACCTGACCCCCTGCAACGGCCATCTGCGCGAGCTGGCCGAAAAGGTCAAAGTGGGCGTCTGGGAGGCCGGCGGCTTTCCGGTCGAGGTTCCGGTGTTTTCCGCCAGCGAGAACACCTATCGCCCGACCGCGATGATGTATCGAAACCTCGCCGCCATGGCGGTCGAGGAAGCGATGCGCGGCCAGCCCATCGACGGCGCCGTGCTGCTGGTCGGCTGTGACAAGACGACGCCCAGCCTGCTGATGGGCGCGGCCTCGACCGACATTCCCTCGATCGTCGTCACCGGCGGGCCGATGCTAAACGGCTGGTTTCAAGGCGAGCGCGTCGGCTCGGGCACGCATCTGTGGAAATTCTCCGAGGCGGTGAAGGCCGGAGAGATGACGCAGGACGAATTCCTTGAAGCCGAGCAGGCGATGAGCCGTTCGTCCGGTACCTGCAACACGATGGGCACCGCCAGCACCATGGCCAGCATGGCCGAGGCGCTTGGCATGGCGCTGTCCGGCAATGCCGCGATCCCGGCGGTGGACAGCCGCCGCCGCGTCATGGCGCAGCTGACCGGCCGGCGCATCGTGCAGATGGTCAAGGACGACCTGAAGCCCAGCGACGTGATGACCAAAGAGGCTTTTGAAAACGCCATCCGCACCAATGGCGCCATCGGCGGGTCCACCAATGCGGTGATCCATCTGCTGGCGCTAGCGGGCCGGGTCGGCGTCGATCTGACGCTGGACGACTGGGACCGCTGCGGCCGCGACATTCCGACCATCGTGAACCTGATGCCTTCGGGCAAATATCTGATGGAGGAGTTCTTCTATGCCGGCGGCCTGCCCGTCGTGCTGAAGCGTCTGGGCGAGGCGGGCGTGCTGCATCGCGACGCGCTGACCGTCTCGGGCGAGAGCATCTGGGATGAGGTCAAGGACGCCCGCAACTGGAATGAGGACGTGATCCTGCCGGTCGAAAAGGCGCTGACGCCGCAAGGCGGTATCGCGGTCCTGCGCGGCAATCTGGCGCCGGGCGGCGCGGTCCTGAAGCCCTCGGCCGCCAGCCCACATCTGATGCAGCATCGTGGCCGCGCCGTGGTGTTCGAGGACATCGACGACTACAAGGCGCGCATCAATGACGACGCGCTCGACATCGACGAAAACAGCGTCATGGTGATGAAATACTGCGGTCCCAAGGGCTATCCCGGCATGGCCGAGGTCGGCAATATGGGTCTGCCGCCCAAGGTGCTGAAAAAGGGCATCACCGACATGGTGCGGATTTCCGACGCGCGCATGTCGGGCACGGCCTATGGCACCGTGGTGCTGCACACCTCGCCCGAGGCGGCGCGCGGCGGTCCCTTGGCCATCGTGCGGACCGGCGACTGGATCGAGCTGGACGTGCCGAACCGCCGTCTGCATCTGGACCTGAGCGACGAGGAAATCGCCCAGCGGCTTGCGGACTGGACCCCGCCCGTCGATCCGCCCGCCAGCGGCTATGCCCGCATGTTCCACGACCATGTCGAAGGTGCGGATACCGGCGCCGACTTCGACTTCCTGAAAGGCTGCCGGGGACGCGAGGTTGGCCGTGACAGCCACTGACAAGCCCGGCATCGATCTGGGCATCATCGGTTTCGGCAAGATCGCCCGCGACCAGCATCGCGCGGCGCTGGACGCCTCGCCCGTGTTCCGTCTGGCGGCGACCGTCGATCCGGTGAACCGGGCCGAGGGCGTCGAGGCCTTCGCTGATCTGGACAGCTTCCTGCGCCAGATGCCGCAGGTGCAGGCGGTGGCGCTGTGCACGCCGCCGCAGGTGCGTTTCGCCGTCGCGCGTCAGGCGCTGCTGGCGGGCAAGCATGTGCTGCTGGAAAAGCCGCCGGGCACAACCGTCTCCGAGGTGATGACGCTGGAACGCATCGCCTGCGATCAGGGACGGGTGCTCTTCACCGCATGGCACAGCCAGTTCGCCCCGGGCATTCCGGGCGCCAAGGCGTGGCTTGCCGACAAGCGCATCACCGGCCTGACCGTCACCTGGCGCGAGGATGTGCGGCGCTGGCACCCGGGACAGGACTGGATCTTTGCCCCCGGCGGTACCGGCGTCTTTGACCCCGGCATCAACGCCTATTCCATCCTGACCCATATCCTGCCGGTCGCGCTTTACACGACGCAGGCCGAGCTGGAATTCCCCGAAAACCGCGACACCCCCATCGCGGCCCGGCTGAAGATGCTCTCCGAAGAGGGCGCGCCGGTCGATCTTGACTTCGACTTCCGCGAAACCGGCGTGCAGACCTGGGACATGCGGATCGAGACGGATCGCGGCGTGCTGGAGCTGTCGCAGGGCGGCGCCACGGTGATCATCGACGGTCAGGCGATTGCCAGCGAAAGCTCGCTTTCAGGCGAATACGACCGGATCTATGCCCGCTTTGCCCAGCTGATCCAGCGCGGCGAAAGCGATGTGGATCTGGCGCCGTTCCGCCATGTCGCCGATGCGATGATGCTGGGGCGCCGCATCCAGACCGCCGGCTTCGCATGGTAAGGCCGGACTGGATCGCGGTCGATTGGGGCACCACCCGGCTGCGGGCCTGGGCCATGCAGGGCAACGCGGCGCAGGACAGCCGCGCCTCGGATCAGGGCATGGGCAAGCTTGCCCCCGACCAGTTCGAGCCGGCGCTGCTGGATCTGGTCGCGGACTGGCTGCCGCCCGCAGGCGAAAAGCCGATGCCGGTCATCGCCTGCGGCATGGTCGGTGCGCGCACCGGCTGGGTCGAGGCCGATTATCGTCAGGTGCCCTGCACGCCCCTGGACCCGCACCGCGCCACCCGGCCGCCGGTCAAGGATCCGCGCCTGTTGGTGCATATCCTGCCCGGCCTTTGCCAGTTCGACCCGCCCGATGTGATGCGCGGCGAGGAAACCCAGATCGCCGGCTTTCTGGCCGCGCATCCCGATTTCCACGGGACGCTCTGCCTGCCCGGCACGCATTGCAAATGGGTCGGCATCCGCGCGGGCGAGGTCATCGGCTTTCACACCTTCATGACCGGCGAGCTTTACGCGCTTCTCAGCGGGCAATCGGTGCTGCGCCTGACCGTGGGCGATGCCCGGCCCGAGGCCGCGGCCTTTGACGCGGCGGTGGCGCAGGCGCTGGCCGCGCCCGAAACCGTGGCGCTGCACCTGTTCCCGCTGCGCGCGGCGGCGCTGTTGCAGGGGCTGACGCCGGCCGAAGGCGCGGGCCGGCTGTCGGGCCTGCTGATCGGCGCCGAGATCGCGGCGGCCCGCGCGCTCTGGAGCGGACGACACGTCGCCGTGATCGGCGCGCCCGAGTTGTCGCAGCTTTATGTCAGGGGCTTGACCATGGCCGGCGGCGATGCCTACGAACAGGATGGCGCGGCACTGGTCCTTGCGGGCCTGTCGGCGGCGGCCACAGCCTTGGAGAAGACATGACCAGCCCCATCATCGCCATCCTGCGCGGCCTGACCCCCGCCGAGGCCCTTCCCGTCGGCGAGGCATTGATCGCAGCCGGCATCGACCGGATCGAGGTGCCGCTGAATTCGCCTGACCCGCTGGAAAGCGTGCGGCTGATGTCCACGGCCTTTGCCGGGCAGGCGGTGATCGGGGCCGGCACCGTGCTGACGCCCGAGGACGTGACCCGCGTCGCCGATGCCGGCGGGCGGCTGATCGTCTCGCCCAACATGAACCCCGAGGTGATCCGCGAAAGCCGCCGGCTGGGGCTGGAATCATGGCCGGGCGTGTTCACCGCCACCGAATGTTTCGCCGCAATCGCCGCCGGCGCCAGCGGGCTGAAACTGTTCCCCGCCGATCAGGCCGGTCCCGGCCTGCTCAAGGCGCTGCGCGCGGTGCTGCCGCCCGAAATGCCGGTCTATGCCGTGGGCGGCGTCGGCCCGCATAATTTTGCCGAATGGTTCGCGGCCGGCGCGCAGGGCTTTGGCATCGGCGGCTCGCTTTACCGCCCCGGCGACAGCGCCGAGACGGTGGGCGCCCGCGCGCGCGAGATCGTCGCCGCGCTGGAATGATCCGATGCGCCACACGCTCTTCGACCCCCGCATCTGCACTCTGGGAGAGGGCGCGTTCTGGCACCCCGAACGGCAGCAGGCCTTCTGGTTCGACATCCTCGACCGCCGCCTGCTCAGCCGCCACCACGGGCGCGAGCTGGAATGGCGCTTTCCCGAGCGCGTCTCGGCGGCGGGCTGGATCGACCGCGACAGCCTGCTGATCGCCAGCGAAACCGCGCTGCTGCGTCTGGACCTGAACGACGGCAGCACCCGGCCCTTGGCCGCGCTGGAGCCCGACCTGCCCGGCAACCGCTCGAATGATGGCCGGGCTGATCCCTGGGGCGGTTTCTGGATCGGCACCATGGCGCTGGATGCCAGCGCGGGCGCCGGGGCGATCTATCGCTATTTCGACGGCCAGCTGCACAAGCTTTACGACGGCATCAGCATTCCGAATGCCATCTGCTTTTCGGCCCCGGCCCGGATCGCCTATTACGCCGACACCGCGCAGCAGACCGTCTGGATGCAGGATCTGGACGATCAGGGCTGGCCCGTGGGGGCGCCGCAGGTGTTTCTGGATTTCACCGGCACCGAGGATTACCCCGACGGCGCCGTGCTGGATGCGCAGGGCAACTTCTGGAACGCGCGCTGGGGGCGCGGCGCGCTGGTCTGCCACGCGCCCACCGGAGAGGTGCTGGACGAAATCAGGCTGCCGGCGGCGCAGGCCACCTGCCCCGCCTTCATCGGCGAACATCTGGACCGCATCCTCGTGACCAGCGCCGCCGAGGGGCTGGCCGGCGCCGAGGATGGCCGCAGCTGGCTGGTGCTGCCCGGCAACGGCATCCGCGGCCTGCCCGAGCCCCGCGTCCGGGCATGAGCAGGTTCGGCCGGCTGCCTGACGGCGAACAGGTCATCAGCACCGTGCTGCAGGCCCATGGCCTGCGGCTGACGACGATCAGCTGGGGCGCCTCGGTTCAGGATCTGCGCCTGCAGGGTGTCCCGCATCCGCTGGTGCTGGGTTTTCCCACGCTCGCCCCCTATCTGACCGCCGGAGGCCGCTATTTCGGCGCCATCGTCGGCCGGGCCGCGAACCGCATCGCCGGCGGAGAGGCCGTTCTGGACGGCCGGCAGCTGCATCTTGACCGCAACGAGGCCGGGCGCAACACATTGCACGGCGGCAGTCAGGGCAGCGGCCAGCGCAACTGGCGCCGCGTGGCGCTTGGCCCCGATCACATCGCCTATGCCGATCACCTGCCCGACGGGCATATGGGCTTTCCGGGCAATCTGCTGGTGCGCGCCACCTATCGCCTGCGCCCCAGCTCGATCCTTGAAATCGAGATCCTTGCCATCTCGACCGCCGCGACCCTGTGCAACTTTGCCCAGCACAGCTATTTCAACCTCGACGGCAGCGACAGCATCCGCGACCACGAACTGACCTGCCCGGCGACGCATTACCTGCCGGTCGATGACGCGCTGATCCCGCTGGGCGAACCGGCGCCGGTCGATGGCACGGCGCTGGATTTCCGCAGCCCGGTGCCGCTGGGCCCCCGTCTGGATGAGACCGTGATCGACCACAACCTCTGCCTCGACCGCCAGCGCCTGCGCGAGCCGCGCCCGGTGGCCAGCCTTCAGGCCGGCCGCGTCCAGATGCAGATCGAGACGACTGAACCCGGCCTGCAGGTCTATACCGGCGACCACATCCGCCCCGGCAGCACCGGCATTTCGGGCCACCGCTATGGCCGCAACGCCGGGATCGCGCTGGAACCGCAATGCTGGCCCGACGCGCCGCATCACCCCGACTACCCCTCGATCCGGCTTGAGCCCGGCGTGATCTACCGCCAGACCACCATTCTGCGCTTTGCCCAGCAGTGATATGGTTGACGCACAGGGTGCTTTCGCCGGAACATACCGGCAGGAGGAGATCATGGACGTCGAACCTGCCCAGCGGATCCGCCCGCGTGACTGCACCGCCGGCGGCGACCAGCCGGCGGCTGCGCAAATGCACGAGCTGCTGCGCAAGCGGATTGTCAGCGGCGATCTGATGCCGGGCACCCGGCTTTCGGAACAGGACATCGCCGACCAATACGAATTGTCGCGCCAGCCGGTGCGCGAGGCCTTCATCCGCCTCGCCGCCGAGGGATTGCTGGAAATCCGGCCACAGCGCGGCACCTTCGTCACCCGGATCAACATGGACTGGGTGCTCGACACCCGCTTCATCCGCGAATCGGTCGAGGCCGACATCACCCGCATCGCCACCCGCATGGCCGCGCCGCAGCAGATCGACCGGCTGAACCGGCTTCTGGAACTGCAGGCCGGCCTTGGCAATGACGATGTCGCGGCCCTGGTGGCCCTGGACGAGGAATTCCACGCCACCCTTGCCGCCATCGCCGGCAAGACGCTGGTCTGGTGCCATCTGCAGGGGCTCAAGATCCACCTCGACCGCGTGCGCCATCTGGTCTCGGTGGTGACGCCGCCGGATGTGATGCTGGAACAGCACCGCAGCGTGGTCGAGGCCATCGCCGAAAAAGATCCTGACCGCGCCGAGGCACTGATGCGGCTGCACCTGCGCCGGGTGTTCGAGGATCTGCCGGCGATCATGGAGCTGTCGCCCGAATTGTTCCTGACCAGCGATCCGGCCCTGTCGCGGATGCATTACGATCTCAGCATGAACGTCTAAGACCGCCCCAAATTGACAATGTATACATTTCCGGTGATCCTGCTGCAGGGCAGCCACAACGGGGGAAGCCGGGCATGACCATCAGTACCGCAGTGATCGGATTGGGCTCGATGGGGCTTGGCGCCGCCCTGTCGCTGGCGCGGGCAGGCATCGCCGTGCGCGGCGTCGATCTGAACCCGCAGCCGGTGGCCGAGCTTGTCGCCGCAGGCGGTCAGGCCGCCGCCAGCCCGGCCGAGGCGGCGCGTGATGCCGATGCGGTCTTTGTCTATGTCATCAATGCCGCGCAAACCCGCGAGGTGCTCTTCGGCACGCAGGGCGCGGTGGCGGCGGCCCGGCCCGGCACCGTCTTCGTGCTCTGCCCGACCATGCAGCCACAGGATGCCGTCGCCATCACCTCCGATCTGGCACAGGCCGGCATGCTGGCGCTCGACGCCCCGGTCTCGGGCGGTGCCGCCAAGGCGCGCAGCGGCGAAATCAGCATCACGGCCTCGGGGCCCACGGCCGCCTTCGACCGCATCGCCCCGGCGCTTGATGCCATCGCGGCCCGCGTCTTCCGCCTTGGCGAGACGCCCGACGCCGGCAGCCGCATGAAGCTGATCAACCAGCTGCTCGCCGGCGTCCACATCGCCGCCATGGCCGAGGCAATGGTGCTGGCCGCCAAATCCGGCCTCGACCTCGCCACGGTGCAAGAGGTGATCACCGAATGCGCCGGCAACAGCTGGATGTTCCAGAACCGGGGCCCGCAGGTGATTTCGGGCGATTACACCCCCTTCTCGGCCGTCGATATCTTCGTCAAGGATCTCGACATCGTCACCCGCTCGGCCAAGGCGCTGCAAACCCCGACCCCGCTGGCCGAGGCGGCACTGGCACTTTACCGCGAGGCCAGCGCCGCCGGCCTCGGCCGGCAGGCCGACGCCAGCGTGGCTAAAGTGCTCGCCGCCAAGGCCGGCGCGCGCCTGCCGGGCGACCCCGGCTAGGCTTTCACCATTTTCCAAATACCCATGCGACCGCGCCACCGGCCCAAGCGGCCTCAGGTCGCGCGCAACTGCGGCAACCAGCCCAGACTGTCCTCGGTCGGGCCGGCGGGCCGGTATTCCGCACCGATTGGCCGCTGCCAGCCCAGATCCCGCAGCACCCGGCAGATATGGCGATAATCCAGCTCGCCGTGATCCGGCGCGCCACGGTCGGGCACGGCAGCAATCTGGACGTGACCGATGATCGGCATGAGCGCCTGCAGGCGGCGGCTCAGATCGCCCTCCATGATCTGCAGATGATAGCAGTCGAACATCAGCTTCAGGTTCTCCTGCCCGGCCCGCTCGATCAGCCGCAGCGCCTGTCCCGAGCGCGACAGGAAATAGCCCGGCGCATCATAACGGTTCAGCGGCTCGATCAGGATGGTCAGATCGGGCGCCGCACGGCAGGCATGGGCAAGGTTGGCCAGAAAGATCGCCTCGGCGGCCGGACCCTCGGCGACACCGGCCATGACATGGACCGCACCACAGCCGATGGCACGGGCATAGGCGATGGCGCGGTCGATCTCGGCGCGCGCCTCGGCCTCGCGCCCGGGCAGTGCGGCCAGCCCGTTCTCGCCCGGCAGGCCGCGCCGCGTGTTCAGCCCCAGCATCGGCAGACCGGTCTCGGCCAGCGCAGCCAAAACCGCCTCGGGCGCGGTCTCATAGGGCCAATGACATTCGACCGCGTCGAACCCCGCCGCAGCCGCCGCCCGGATCGCGCCGGGCAGGTCCAGCCCGGCCCAGAGAAAGCCCAGATTGGCCGAAAACCGCATTGCCACCCCCAAATGGACAGCGGCGGGGACATCGCCCCGCCGCCTTGGCCTCAGCGCCGCACCGTCTGGCTTTGCTCGCCCAGCCCCTCGATGCCCAGCCGGATCACCTCGCCGCCCTTCAGGAACACCGGCGGCTTTTGCCCCATGCCGACACCCGGAGGCGTGCCGGTGGTGATCACATCGCCCGGCAGCAGCGTCATCAGCCGCGAGCAATAGGCGACCAGTTCGGCGACCGTGAAGATCATCGTCTTGGTCGAGCCGTTCTGATAGCGCTTGCCATCGACATCCAGCCACATGGTCAGGTTCTGCACATCGGCAACCTCGTCGCGCGTCACCAGCCACGGGCCGATCGGACCAAAGGTGTCAAAGCCCTTGCCCTTGTCCCAGGTGTTGCCGCGCTCCAGCTGCCATTCGCGCTCGGACACATCGTTGACCACGCAATAGCCGGCGACATGGTCCAGTGCCTCGGCCTCGCTGACCTGACGCGCGGTCTTGCCGATCACCACGCCCAGCTCGACCTCCCAATCGGATTTCACCGAACCGGGCGGCAGCACCACATCGTCATTCGGGCCGACGATGCAGCTGGTCCATTTGTTGAAGACCACCGGCTCGGCGGGGACGGCCATGCCGCTTTCGGCGGCGTGATCGGCATAGTTCAACCCAATGGCGACGAATTTGCGCACCTGCCCGACGCAGGCGCCCAGACGCGGCGAACCCTCGACCAGCGGCAGGCCGTTCACGTCCAGCTCGGCCAGCTCGGCCAGCGCCTCGGGGGTCAGCGCCTCGCCGGCGATGTCCGAAACATGGCCCGAGAGGTCGCGGATGCGGCCCTCGCCGTCAAGGATGCCGGGCTTTTCCTGACCCTCGGGGCCATAGCGCAAAAGTTTCATCTGTTTCCCTCCTTAGTTCCGTTCAGACTGTTCCGAAGAAATCGAGATTGCGGAAGTCCTGATTGCGGCAATTCTCTTTCGCCGTCCCGACAGCCAAAGCAGCGCGCCGCCAGCGATGATGACCAGCGCCCCCAGCAGCGTCGAGGCACCCGGCACCTGATGAAACACCAGATAGCCCGCGATGCTCGCAAACAGCAGCTGCACATAGACGACCGGCGCCAGAACCGAGGCATCCGCCATGCGATGCGCCAGCGTCACCAGACTGTGCGAGCTGGCACCGAACAGGCCAATCAGGCACATCATCAGCACCACCAGCCCATCGGCCGGCTGCTGCCATTGCAGATAGGCCAGGGGCGCCAGCGCCAGCGTGGCGATGCCGCTGGCCCAGATCTGCTGGGTCGCGGTCGATTCAGTCGCCAGCATCCGCGACAGGATGAAATAGAGCGAGGTGCACATGCACGAGCCCAGCGACAGAAAGATCGCCCAATGCAGATGCGCGTTCCAGGGCGACACCACGATCAGCACGCCGGCAAAGCCCAGCAGGATGGCGATGAACTGCATCGGCCCGACCTTTTCGCCCAATAACGGCACCGCCAGCAGCGTGACGATGACCGGGCTTGCGAACATGATCGCCGTCACCGTGGTCAGCGGCAGATACCCCAGCGCGACGAAGTTCAGCCCGGTGCTGCCCAGCAGGCAAAGCGAGCGCAACAGCTGCAACCGCGGATTGACCGAGCGCAGCACGCCCAACCCCTTTTTCGGCAGCGTCACCGCCAGCGTCGCCAGCAGATGGCCGGCATAGCGCACGAAAGCCACCTGCAACGCCGCCAGCCCCGAGCCGATCAGCCATTTCGCCGTCGTGTCGAGTGAGGCGAACAGCGCCACCGCTGCGGCAAACATCAACATCCCCATCAGGGTGCGGTTGCGGTTCACGTCGCCTCTCCGGGGCGTGTCTTTGGCTGATCCTGCATGTCCTGCCCGTGCTCCTCGCGGAAATGGTCCTCGATATTCGCGACCATTGCCCCCAGATGGGCGCCGATCTCGGCCTTGATCGCCGTCACATCGCGGGCAGCCAGCGCGGCGTGGATCGCCTTGTGCTGGCGCAGCACGCGTTCGCGTGACAGCTTGCGGCGGGCCGAGAGATAGCGCGCCCGCCACAGGCGCGCCATATAGGATCCATGCGTTTCGCGCAGGGCAGCATTATGGCTGGCAGCAACGATCGAGGCGTGGAACTGCATGTCCAGCTCGAACACGTCGAGGGTGTCGGCCTCGCCATAGATGGCTTCGATACGGTCCTTGAGCGCGCCGATGGCGGCGATCTCGGCGTCGGTGGCGCGGGCGCAGGCCAGTTCGCCCGACAGCATCTCCAGCGCATGCAGCACATGGATCTGGTCGATCAGCTCGCTCAGCGAGGGATCGGCAACGACCGGGCTGCGCAGCGGGCGCAGCACCACCAGCCCCTCCTTGGCCAGAATGCGGATCGCCTCGCGCATGGGGGTGCGCGACACGCCCTGACGTTCGGCATTGTCGCGTTCCTTGATCGGCGCACCCGGCGGCAAATTGCCGCGCAGGATCTCGCGCCGCAATTCATAGGCGATGGCCTCGGCAAGCGTATCCTCGGTCATCGCGGCCCCGCCCTAGTTCACCGGAGTGACGAGCGGCTCGTCGCCCAGCAGCGCAAGGATGTTCTGGCGTTGCAACGCGCCCATCGCCGCGCGCGTCTCATGCGTGGCAGACCCCACATGCGGCAGCAGCGTGACATTGGAGAGCGCCAGAAAACGCGGGTCGATCCGGGGTTCGTTCACGAACACGTCCAGCCCCGCGCCGCGCAGCCGGCCCTGTTCCAAAGCATCCAGCAATGCCGCCTCATCGACGACCGACCCGCGCGAGATATTGACCAGAATGCCATCCGGCCCCAGCGCCGCGATCACCTCGGCCGAGACGAGCCCCGCCGTTTCGGGGCCGCCGACCACGGCGATCACCAGATCATCGACCGCCGCCGCCAGCGCCACCGGATCGGCATGCCACTGCCAGCCGGGCGTCGGTTTTTCGCTGCGGGCGAAATAATGGATCTCGGCCTTGAAGGCGGCCAGCCGGTCGGCGATCTCGCGCCCGATACGGCCAAGGCCAAGGACGCCTATGCGGCGGCCCGACATCTTGCGCGCCAGCGGGAATTCCCCCTGCGGCCAGTTGCCGGCGCGGGTCCAGATATCCGCCGCGACCATGCGCCGGCTTTCGGCCAGCAGCAGCGCGACGGCCAGATCGGCCACATCGTCGTTCAGCACATCGGGCGTGTTGGTGACGCGGATGCCGCGCGCCGTGGCGTCGCCCACGTTGATCGCATCATAGCCGACGCCGAAATTGGCAATCAGCCGCAGGTTCGGCAGCAGGTCCATCACGGCGCCGTCCAAAGCCGCATGGCCCTTGTAGGCCATGGCCTCGACCTCGGCGCGCTCGGGCACGGACAGGGCGGAGATTGCGTCCAGCCCTGCCAGCATCCGCGCGCCCAGATCACCCTGCAAGGCCGCCCGATCCTCGTCGGAATAAGCTCCGATTGCCAGAACCCGTGCCATCTGCCCTCCGCTCAGCCGCGCCCGATATAGGGCATGTTGGTGGCCATCACCGTCAGCCACTGGATATTCGTGCCTTCGGGCATGGTTGCCATATGCCAGACGGCGCGGGCAACCTCGGTCGCATCCATCACCGGCTCGACCCGGACCGAGCCATCGGCCTGCGGCACGCCCTTGGTCATCGCTTGCGCCATGTCCGTCAGCGCATTGCCGATGTCAATCTGGCCGCAGGCAATGTTGAAGGGCCGACCGTCCAGCGACAGCGTGCGCGTGAGCCCGGTGACGGCATGTTTCGACACCGTATAAGGCACCGAGCCCGGACGCGGCACATCGGCCGAGATCGAGCCGTTGTTGATGATGCGCCCGCCCATCGGATCTTGCCGGCGCATCTGCCGGAAGGCCGCGCGGGCGCACAGGAACATGCCCGAGATGTTCACATCCGTCACCGCGCGCCATTCCTCATAGCTGATCTCGTCGATCAGCCGCGAGATCAGCACCGCGCCGGCATTGTTAAACAGCGCGTCAAGCCGGCCCCATTGCGCCACCGCCTGTGCAAAGGCCGCATCCACGGCTGCCGGGTCGGTCACGTCGCAGGGCAGCACCAGCGCACCCTGATGACCGGCGGCGGTCTCGGCCAGCGCCTCTTCGCGCCGACCGATCAGGCCCACGTGCCAGCCATGTTCCAGAAACAGCCGCGCGGTGACGCGGCCGATGCCGCTGCCAGCCCCGGTGATCAGGATATTGGGCATGTCCTCTCCCTAGTGGTTGTCGCGTGGCAGGGTCTGCCGGGTCTTTTGATAGGCGGTCGCCAGCTCAAGACAACCACCCTGCGCCAGTTGCCCGACCTCCTTGCGGTAGATTTCCTCCCAAGGGGTCTGGCATTCCAGCACCGGCGGTGTCCAGGCGTCCTTGCGGGCCTGCCATTCGGCATCCTCGACCAGCGCGTTCAGCGTGCCCGCGTTCAGGTCCAGCCGCACCCGGTCGCCGGTCTGCAGATAGGCAAGGCCACCGCCCACCACCGATTCCGGGCTGGCGTTCAGGATAGAGGGGCTTTCCGAGGTGCCCGATTGCCGCCCGTCGCCCACCGTCGGCAGGTGGTTGATGCCCTGTTTCAGCAGCGCGTCCGGCGGCTGCATGTTCACCACCTCGGCGCTGCCCGGATAGCCGACGCAGCCCACGTTGCGGATGAAGAGGATGCAGTTTTCGTCGATCGCCAGCGCCGGGTCGTTGATGCGCTCGTGGTAATCCTCGGGGCCCTCGAAGACGATGGCGCGGGCCTCGTGCACGCCCTCATGGCCGGGATCGGACAGGAAGCGGCTGCGGAAATCGGCCGAGATCACGCTGGTCTTCATCAGCGCCGAATCGAACAGATTGCCCGACAGCACAAGGAAACCGGCATTCGGCCGCAGCGGCTCGGCATAGGTCTTGATCACCGCATGGTCGCGGCTTTCCCAACCGATCAGGTTCTGGCCCATCTTTTGCCCGGTGACGGTCATGCAGTTTTCGTGCAGCCGTCCGGCGCGCTTCAGCTCGCCCATCACCGCAGGCACGCCCCCGGCATGGAAGAAGCTTTCCCCCAGATATTCCCCGGCGGGCTGCATGTTGACCAGCAGCGGCACGTCAAAGCCGACCTTCTGCCAGTCGGTCACGTCCAGCTCGACACCGATATGGCGGGCGATGGCCTGCAGATGCGGCGGCGCGTTGGTCGAGCCGCCGATGGCCGAGTTGACCACGATGGCATTCTCGAACGCCTCGCGGGTCAGGATGTCGCTGGGTTTCAGGTCCTCATAGACCATGTCAACGATGCGCTTGCCGGTCAGGTAAGCCATGTTCATCCGCTCGCGGAAGGGCGCGGGAATGGCCGAGCAGCCGGTCAGCGACATGCCCAGTGCCTCGGCCATGGCGTTCATCGTGCTGGCGGTGCCCATGGTGTTGCAATGGCCAAGGCTGGGCGCGCTGGCGCAGACCCGCGACATGAACTCGTCATAGTCGATCTTGCCTTCCGACAGCAGGCGGCGGCTTTCCCAGACCACGGTGCCGGAACCCGCGCGCTTGCCCTTCCACCAGCCGTCCAGCATCGGGCCGCCGTTCAGGGTGATCGCCGGAATGTCCACGGTCGCCGCGCCCATCAGCATGGCGGGCGTGGTCTTGTCGCAGCCGGTGGTCAGGACGACCCCGTCCAGCGGATAGCCGTGCAGCACCTCGACCAGACCCAGATAGGCCAGGTTGCGGTCCAGCGCCGCCGTGGGGCGCTTGCCGGTTTCCTGGATCGGATGCACCGGGAATTCCATCGGGATGCCGCCGGCGTCGCGGATGCCGGCCTTGATGCGGTCCATCAGGAAGACGTGGATCTTGTTGCAGGGCGCCAGATCGCTGCCGGTCTGGGCGATGCCGATGATCGGGCGGGCCGATTGCAGCTCTTCGCGGGTGTATTCCTGATTCAGGTATCGCTCGATGTAGAGCGCGGTCATGCCGGGGTTGTTCGGATTGTCGAACCATTCCTGCGACCGGAACCGCTTGTTTGCACGCGTATTGCCCATGGCATGATCCCCCTTCTGGCATCCGTGGCGGCTGTGGGTGAAGCGTTGGTATACCAAAATTGAAACATCGGGAAGGGGGCGGCTTGCATGGAATGAATTTTGGTATACCATCCGCGCCAGATTTGAGGGGATCTCTGACATGGCAAAATATTCGGGCATCTGGCCGGTCGCGCCGGTTGCGTTCAACGATGACGGGTCGCTGGACCTTGAGGGCAATCGCCGCATTCTGGACTGCATGGTGGATCAGGGCGTCGATGGCATCTGTATTCTGGCGAATTTCTCGGAACAGTTCCTGATCTCGGACGCCGAGCGCGAGACGCTGACGCGGCTGTCGCTGGAACATGTCGCCGGCCGGGTGCCGGTGATCGTGACCATCAGCCATTTCGCCACGCCCATCGTCGTCGAACGCGCCCGGCTGGCGCGCGATCTGGGCGCGGCCATGGTGATGATCATGCCGCCCTATCACGGCGCGCTGCTGAAGGGCACGGCCGAGCAGACCTATGAGCAATTCGCCGAGGTCTCCAAGGTCGGGCTGCCGATCATGATCCAGGATGCGCCGCTGTCGGGCGTCGATCTGCCGGTGCCGCTGCTGGTGCGGATGGCCAACGAAATCGAGCAGGTGAAGCTGTTCAAGATCGAATGCCCGCGCGCGGCGGCGAAACTGCGCGCGCTGATCGAGGCCGGTGGCGATGCCATCGAGGGCCCCTTTGACGGCGAAGAGGCGATCACGCTGCTGGCTGATCTGGATGCGGGTGCGACCGGGACCATGACCAGCGCCATGATCGCCGACCAGATCAAGCCGGTGCTGACCCATTGGGCCGCCGGCGACCGTGCGGCGGCGACCGCCGCCTATGCCCGCATCCTGCCCGCGGTGAACCATGAAAACCGGCAATGCGGCTTTCTGTCGGCCAAGGCGGTGATGGTCGAGGGGGGCGTGATCCGCAGCGATTTCAGCCGCCATCCGATCCCGCCGCTGCACCCTGCGACGCGCGCCATGCTGCTGGATCTGGTGCGGCCGCTGGATCCGATCGCGCTGCGCTGGGGCAAATGATGGACCTGCCCCGCGACGGTATCTTCGTCGGCCGCGTCTGGCGTCCCGGCCTCGGCCCCTGTCTGGTCACGCTGCGGGGGGGCGCGATGATCGACATCACCACCCGCGCCGTCCCGACCATGCGCGACCTGATCGAACTGGACGATCCGGTGGCGCATGTCGCCGCCACGCCCGGCGAGGCGGTCGGCGATTTCACCCTGCTCGCCCCCGCCGATCTGCAGGCGATCAAGGCCAGCGGCGTGACCTTCGCCGCCTCGATGGTCGAGCGCGTGATCGAGGAGCAGGCGGCGGGCGATCCCGACGCCGCCGAGGCGATCCGCGCCCGCATCGGCGCCGCCATCGGTGCCAGCTTGCGCGGCATCAAGCCGGGCAGCCCCGAGGCCGCCCGCGTCAAGGAGGCCCTGCTGGCCGAGGGGCTCTGGTCGCAATATCTCGAGGTTGGCATCGGCCCCGATGCCGAAATCTTTACCAAATGCCAGCCGATGGCCGCCGTCGGCCATGGCGCGCAGGTCGGGCTGCACCCGATCAGCCGCTGGAACAACCCCGAGCCCGAGATCGTGCTGGCGGTGGACAGCCGCGGCCGGATCAAGGGCGCGACGCTGGGCAATGACGTGAACCTGCGCGATGTCGAGGGGCGCTCGGCACTGCTTCTGGGCAAGGCCAAGGACAACAATGCCTCGTGCAGCATCGGGCCAATGATCCGGCTGTTCGATGCCGGCTATACGCTGGACCAAGTGCGGCAGGCCGAACTGACGCTGCGGGTCGAGGGCGCGGACGGATTCGTGCTGGATGGCGCCAGCTCGATGTCCCAGATCAGCCGCGATCCGGCGGATCTGGTGGCGCAGATGCTGGGCCGCCACCATCAATATCCCGATGGCGCCATGCTGTTTCTGGGCACGCTCTTCGCGCCGACGCAGGATCGCGGCGCCAAGGGTCAGGGCTTTACCCACAAGCCGGGCGACCGGGTGACGATCAGCGAGCCGCATCTGGGCGCGCTGGAAAACACCGTGCGGCTGTCGACCGAATGCCCGGAATGGCGATTTGGCACCGCCGCCCTGATGCGCAATCTGGCCGGTCGCGACCTGCTTGAACCTCTGGCGTCGCCGGAATCGGCAATGTATACATAAACCGACCGGAGCGAGGGAGGAAGGTTCTGACATGAAGCTGTTGATCATCGGCGCCGCAGGCATGGTGGGCCGCAGGCTGGCAGAGACCATTCTGCGCGACGGCACGCTGGGCGGGGCGCGCGTGGATACCCTGACCGCCTTTGACGTGGTCAAGGCCGGGCTTTCCACCACCGACCGCGTGACCGAGATCGCCGGCGACATTTCCGACCGCGCCACCGTCGAGCGGCTGGTGGCAGATCGCCCCGATGTGATCTTTCATCTGGCCGCCATCGTCTCGGGCGAGGCCGAGGCCGATTTCGACAAGGGCTATGCCATCAATCTGGATGGCACCCGCTATCTGTTCGAGGCGATCCGCGCCCAAGGCGGCGACTATCACCCGCGCGTGGTCTATACCTCGTCGATCGCGGTCTTTGGCGCGCCCTTCGAGGACAAGATCACCGACACCTTCATCACCGCGCCGATGACCAGCTATGGCGCGCAGAAGATGATCGGCGAGCTCTTGCTGAACGACTATTCGCGCAAGGGCTTCTTTGACGGCGTGGGCATCCGGCTGCCCACCATCGTCGTGCGTCCGGGCAAACCGAACAAGGCGGCCTCGGGCTTTTTCTCGGGCATCATCCGCGAACCGCTGGCCGGTCTGGACGCCGTGCTGCCGGTCGATGACAGCGTGCGCCATTGGGTCGCCAGCCCTGACGCCGCCGTGGGCTTCCTGCTGCATGCGGCGACCATGGACACCGCGCCCTTGGGCGCGCGGCGCTGCCTGACCATGCCGGGCCTGTGCGTCAGCATTACCGACATGATCGAGGCCCTGCGCGCCGTCGCGGGCGACGCGGCTGTCGCCCATATCAAGCGCGAACCCGACCAGACCATCCGCACGATCGTCGCCGGCTGGCCGCAGGATTTTGCCCCCGAGCGGGCGCTGGCCGCGGGCTTTGTCGCCGATACGGATTTCCAGTCGATCATCCGGTCGCATCTGCGCGATACCGCCGATGCGACCGGCTGAGTCCGGCAGCAGGAAACGCGACCGCGGCGCGCGCCCGGTGCCCAGCCTGCAAGGGCTGACGGACATGCCTGCGCGCGACCGTGCCTATCACGATTTGCGCTATCGCATCCTGACCGGACGGCTGGCACCCGGCACCACGCTTCTGGAGACCGAGCTGGCCGCCCTGCTGTCACTGTCGCGCACCCCGGTGCGCGAGGCGGTGATCAAGCTGGAGGAAGAGGGTCTGGTCGAGGTGCGCCCGCGCCATGGCGTGACCGTCAAGGCGCTGTCGCTGCAGGATTTCGCCCATATCCTGAACGTGTTCTCGGCGCTTGAGGTGCGCGCCTTCGAGCTGGCGGCCGAACGCGGCCTGCCCCTGGCCGAAGCCACCCGGCTGGAACGGATGCTGGACGAGATGGAGGCCGTGACCGAGCGCGACATCGCGCGCTGGTCGGATCTGGACGACGAATTGCACGCCAGCGTCGTCGCCATGTGCGGCAATGCCCGGTTGCAGGACACGATCAGCGCTTTCTGGGGCCAGCAATACCGCGCCCGGCTGATGATCCTGCCGCTGCGCCCGCCGCCCGTCGATTCCAACAATGAGCATCGCGGCATTCTTGAAGCACTGCGGCTGGGCGACCGCGCGCTGACCCGCGCCCGCCACCACGCCCATCGTGACCGCGCCGACGCGCAGCAGCTGGCTCTGCTGCACCGCTCGCTGGGCGCCAACGGGCTGGCCTGACCCATCGGAGGAGAGGAAAGATGAACCAGATCGATCTGAACGGCCGGCTGGCCGTGGTGACCGGCGGCGCGCAGGGCATCGGCCTTGCGGTGGCGCGACGATTCGTCGACAGCGGCGCGCGCGTGGTGATCTGGGACCGCGACGGCGCGGCGGCCGAACGCGCGGCCGAATCGCTGGGCCCGGCGGCCTCGGCCCGCGCGGTGGAACTGTCCGAGGACGCCCAGATCGAGGCCGCAGCCCTTGCCGCCGGCCCCGTCGACATCCTGATCAACAATGCCGGCATCACCGGCGGCAATGCCAAGACATGGGAGCTGGAGCCCGCGATCTGGCGGCAGGTGATCGAGGTGAACCTGAATGCGCCCTATGTCGCCTGCCGCGCGCTGGTGCCGGGGATGATCGCGCGCGGCTATGGCCGCATCGTCAACGTTGCCTCGATCGCCGGCAAAGAGGGCAATCCCAATGCCGCGCATTACTCGGCCTCCAAGGCCGGGCTGATCGCGCTGACGAAATCGCTGGGCAAGGAGTTGGCCGGCACCGGCGTTCTGGTCAATGCCATTACCCCGGCGGCGGCGCGCACGCCGATCTTTGACCAGATGACGCAGGAACATATCGACTACATGCTGGCCAAGATCCCGATGAACCGCTTTCTTGAACCTGACGAGGCGGCGGCGCTGGTCGCATGGCTTGCCTCGGAAGATTGCGCCTTTTCGACTGGCGCGGTCTTTGACATCTCGGGCGGGCGCGCGACCTATTGAGGGTGGCGCGGTCGGGGGTGGATGGCGCCCCCGGTGCCTTTTGCCGCTGCCGGTGCTTCCGGCGGGGATATTTGAACACGAAAGAAGCCGCACGGGGCGGCTTCGTCGTGGTGATCGAAATGGGCGGGCGCCTCAGGCGTTGAAGAGGAAGTGCAGCACGTCGCCGTCCTGCACGACATAGGACTTGCCCTCGACGCGGAACTTGCCGGCCTCGCGTGCGCCGGACTCACCCCGGTTGGCAACGTAATCGTCATAGGCGACGGTTTCGGCGCGGATGAAGCCGCGTTCGAAATCGCCATGGATGACGCCGGCAGCCTGCGGGGCCAGCGTGCCCTGGTGGATGGTCCAGGCGCGGGCCTCTTTCGGGCCGATGGTGAAATAGGTTTCCAGACCCAGCAGCTTGTAGCCCTCGCGGATGAGGCGGTCGAGGCCGGCCTCGGCGAGGCCCATTTCCTCAAGGAACATCGCAGCCTCTTCGGCGGGAAGCTGGCTGATTTCCTCTTCGATCTTGGCCGAGATCACGACATGGCCGGCGCCTTGGGCCGCGGCCATTTCGGCGACGCGGTCGGATTGGCTGTTGCCTGTGGCGGCCTTGTCCTCTTCGACGTTGCAGACGAAGAGCACGGGCTTGGCGGTCAGCAGTTGCAGCATGCCCCAGGCCTTCTGGTCCTCGTCATCGACCTTGACGGTGCGGGCGGGCTTGCCGGCCTCGAGCGCGGTCTGCGCGGCTTTCAGCAGCTTTTCCTGCGCCACGGCATCCTTGTCGCCGCCTTTCAGCTTGCGCTGGATATTGGCCAGCCGGCGCTCGATCGATTCGAGATCGGCGATCATCAGCTCGGTCTCGATGGTCTCGGCATCGGCGATCGGATCGACGCGGCCCTCGACATGGGTGACATCGCCATCCTCGAAGCAGCGCAGGACATGGGCGATGGCGTCCACTTCGCGGATATTGGCGAGGAACTGGTTGCCAAGGCCTTCGCCCTTGCTCGCGCCCTTCACAAGGCCAGCGATATCGACGAAGGTGATGCGCGTCGGGATGATCTGTTTCGACCCGGCGATCTCGGCCAGAGTGTCCAGCCGCGGATCGGGCACGGCGACCTCGCCCACGTTCGGCTCGATGGTGCAGAACGGGAAATTGGCGGCCTGTGCGGCAGCGGTTTTCGTCAGCGCGTTGAACAAGGTCGACTTGCCCACGTTGGGCAGCCCGACGATCCCCATGCGAAAGCCCATGATACACCTCTTTTCCCGGATTTCCGCGCTTATTATGGGGCGGTGACGCGCAAGTCCAGTGCCGGGGGCGTTGATCTTGGCCGAAGCGCGGGCTAGGGCTTTGGCACAAGATCAGGGGGCAGGGCCATGAGCAGAATTGACGACACTTTCGCGCGGCTGTCGGAGACCGGCGGCAAGGCCTTCGTCGCCTATATGATGGGCTGCGACCCGGATTACGACGTCTCGCTGGAGATCATGCGCGGCCTGCCCGGCGCGGGCGTGGACATCATCGAGCTGGGCATGCCCTTTACCGACCCGATGGCCGATGGCGCCACCATTCAGGCGGCCGGCCAGCGCGCCTTGGCCGCCGGCGGCAGCGTCACCCGCGTGCTGCAGATGGTGCGCGATTTCCGCGCCGGCGACGACCGCACCCCGATCGTGCTGATGGGCTATTACAACCCGATCTATGCCCGCGAGGGCGGGGTCGAGCGGTTTCTGGCCGAGGCGGTCGAGGCCGGTGTAGACGGGCTGATCGTCGTGGACCTGCCGCCCGAGGAGGATGCCGAGCTGTGCCTGCCCGCGCAGGCCAAGGGCATCAACTTCATCCGGCTGGCGACGCCGACCACCGACGACCGCCGCCTGCCGGCCGTGGTCAGGAATACCTCGGGCTTTGTCTATTACGTGTCGGTCACCGGCATCACCGGCGGCCCGGCGGCCAATGCGGCCGAGGTCGCCCCCGAGGTCGCGCGCATCCGCGCCTCGGCCGGCCTGCCGGTCGTGGTGGGCTTTGGCATCTCGACCCCCGAGGCGGCCGAAGCCGTGGCCAGCGTCGCCGATGGCTGCGTCGTGGGCTCGGCCATCGTCAAGCGGATCGGCGAGGGCCGTCCGGTGCCCGAGGTGCTGGATTTCGTCGCCGCGCTGGCCGACGGGGCGCATCGCGGCTGAGGGATCCCCGCCCCCCGCGTGTTCCGCATGGCAGAACGCCGCGTTCCGGCCCATGATGCTTGGGCAAACGTAGCAGGCTGCTATCTTGCTGACATGATGGACGGAGGATCCCCATGACCAAACTGCTGTATCATACCGGCGCCTGTTCGCTGGCGCCGCATATCGTGCTGGAATGGATCGGCGCGCCCTATGAGGCCGAGAATGTCGAATTCGGCTCAAAGGAGCTGCTGGCGGTGAACCCTTCGGGTGCGGTGCCCGCCCTGATCGAGGATGACGGCTGGATCCTGACGCAGGCCGGCGCCATCCTGCACTATCTGGCGCACAAGCATCCCGAAGCGGATCTGGCCGGCGCGCCCGGCGCACGCGGCGCGGCGGAACTGGACCGCTGGTCCAGCTTCTTCACCGGCGACCTGCATCCCAGTTTCTACCCGCTGTTCATGCCCTATCGCTATACGACCAGTCAGGACAAGGAAGCCCAGGCCGATGTGCAAGAGGCGGGCCGCCAGCTGGTGCGCAAGCGCCTGACGATCCTGAACGACCATCTGGCCGGCAAGGACTGGATTCTGGGCAAGCGCTCGGTCATCGACGCCTATGCCTTTCCGATGATCCGCTGGGCCGCGAAGATGCTGCCTGAGGGCACCCAGGGCTGGGCCAATGTGCAGGCCCTGCATGACCGCCTTGCGGCCGATCCGGCCGTGCAGACCGTCCTTGCCCGCGAAAAAGGGCAAATAAGGAGAACGCCATGCCCACCGGCATCCATCACGTCACCGGCATCACCCGCCGGGTGCAGGCCAATGTCGATTTCTACGCCGGCTTTCTGGGGCTGCGTCTGGTCAAGCGCACCGGGGGCTTCGAGGATGCCGAGCAATTGCACCTGTTCTATGGCGACGCGCTTGGCTCGCCCGGTTCGGTGGTCAGCTTCCTTGTCTGGGAGGATGGCGCGCCGGGCCGGGTCGGGCTGGGTCAGGTCGCGGAAATCGCACTGGCCGTGCCGCCGCAAAGCATCGGCGACTGGGTGACCCGCGCCATGACCGCCCGCGTCCCGGTTGAGGGACCGGCGCGCGAGATGGGCGAGACGGTGCTGCGCCTGAAGGACCCGGACGGGGTGATCGTCAAGCTGGTGGGCGTGGACCTGCCGGCAACCGCACCCCTGCCCGACCCGATCGCGCCCACCCGGCTGCGCGGCGTCACCATCCTGACCGAGACGCCGCAGCAGACCGCCGCTTTCATCGAACGCTTTGGCTACCGGCCCGGCCCGGCCGAAGGCGCGATCCGGCGGCTGCTGTCGGATCGCGATGCCATCGACATACGCGATGCGACCGGCTTTTTCCCCGGCATCGCCGGGACCGGCATCTTGGATCACATCGCCTTTCGCGCCACCGATGCCGAAGCCGTCGAGGCCATGCGGCTGGCGCTGAAGGACACCGACGTGACCAATGTGCACGACCGGCGGTATTTCATGTCGCTTTATGTCCGCGAGCCGGGCAATACGCTGCTGGAATATGCCACCGACGCGCCGGGCTTTACCGTGGACGAGCCGGCCGAACATCTGGGCGAGACGCTGTTCCTGCCGCCCGGCAACAATGTGCGCGCCCAAGAGCTGCGGGTGGTCCTGCCGCAATTCGCCCTGCCCGGACAGGAACGCCTGCCGGCGCGCGATCTGCATTTCATCCACCGCTTTCATCATCCCGACGAACCCGACGACAGCACGCTGGTGCTGCTGCACGGCACCGGCGGCGACGAGACCCAGATCATGGGACTGGCGGCGCGCATGGCGCCGCATGCCACATTGCTGGGTGTGCGCGGCCGCTCGACCGAGGAAGGGATCAACCGCTGGTTCCGGCGCCTTGACATGATGCGCTTTGATCAGGCCGACATCCTGTCCGAGATCGAAGCCTTTCGCGCCTTTCTGGCCGAGGCGGTGCGCGCCTATGGGCTGGACCCGCAGCGGCTGACGCTGGTGGGCTATTCCAATGGCGCGAACCTGATCGGCGCGCTGGCGCAGCTTTATCCGCACGAGACGCAGAGCGCCATCTTGCTGCGCGCCATGCAGGTGCTGGAGCAGCCGCCGGTGCTGGCGCCCGATGCGCTGGCCGGTTTGCGCGTGCTGATGCTGAACGGCAGCAGCGATCCCTATGCCGAGGGCGCACCGCCGCTGGAGGCCGCGCTGCGCGCTGGCGGGGCCGAGTTGCAGGTGACGACCCTGCCGCAGGGCCACGAGCTTGCCACAGGCGATGTCAGGGCGGCGCAGGACTGGTTGCGCCGGGGCGGCGCGCCCGCCGCGACCAGCTGAGCCGTTTCAAATAACCGAACGCCGTTTTCCAAAACGGTTGGCTTGCCCAAAAGGCCGCAAGCGCCCATCTTTTGCGGACAACACACCGGATCGGCACCGGCACGGACAACCAAGGATCCAGAAGAATGACCAAACCCCATATCGCCATCATCATCGGCTCGACCCGCGACACGCGCTTTGCCGACAAACCGGCCGCATGGCTGTTCGAGAACGCGCAAAAGCGTGACGACATGACCTTCGAGCTGGTCGATCTGCGCGACTACGACCTGCCGCTGTTCAACGAACCGGCCTCGAACGCATGGATGCCGTCCTCGGACCCGCGCGCCGTGCGCTGGCAGGAAAAACTGGCCGAATTCGACGGCTACATCTTCCTGACCGCGGAATACAACCACTCGGTCACCGGCTCGCTGAAGAACGCGCTGGATCAGGCCTACAAGGAATGGACCCACAAGCCGGCGGCGGCGATGGGCTATGGCGGCGTCGGCGCGGCCCGCGCCATCGAACATCTGCGCGGCATCGCGATCGAACTGCAGATGGTACCCCTGCGCAACGCCGTGCATCTGGGCGGTGGCGAGTTCTTCAAGGTGTCGCCGCTGGGCGCGAATGGCGCCATGTCCGAAGTGGACGCCACGCTGCAGCCCTCGCTGAAAGCCATGCTGGACGAGCTGCATTGGTGGGCCGAGGCGACCATCGCCCAGCGCGCCAAGACCGCCTGAGACGACCCCCGAAATCCAGACGACAGGGAAAGGCGGCTCCGGTCGCCTTTTTCCATGCGATCCGGGCCAGCGGGCCAGCACCCGCCTTGCCCTACCGCCAAGATTTCGCTGTCCTGCCTGCCAAGCGTGGCGCGACGGGCCAGCGCTTTCTATAGCCAATGTGCTGGGCGTGACGCCCCGGCAGGTTCAGGTCGAAGGCGACATGTTGATCGCCTTTTACGGTGAAACAGTGGGCCGCGCGACCATCCGGGTCACAGGCGCGCTCCTGTCTCGCTCGACCTGTTCCGGTCGCATTTTAGGCAGTTTGAGGATGGGCGAATCGGTTGCCTGTCCGCTAGGCAGGAAACAGTTAAGAAACCATTAACGACCCGCCATGCGCCGCCTGTTTCCTGTCCTCGCGCTCTGCCTTGCCCTGCCGGCCTTCGCCAATGAACCGGTCGAAGCCTTTCCGGCGGGCCGACAGATGCGGATATGCTGGCTGCGCGGGAACGGCTGCTCAACTTGGCCGAACCTGAAGAAATCCTCATGCACGCCGCCTGCTGCAAGATGTGCAGCAGTGGCAAAGCCTGCGGTGACAGCTGCATCGGTCGGGACAAGCAATGCCGCAAGGGCGTTGGCTGCGCCTGTGATGGCTGAACGTCGCACTCGGCATGGCAGGAATCGCGAAGTTGCGGGTGTGATCCGCGCGCTCGTCCTTGGGGCCGCCATGGTTGCGCCCGCCGCCGCCTATGCCGCAAGCGAAGATGGCACGCTGATCGTTGGTCGCGCCGTCGTCGTGGACGGTGACACAATCAAGATCGGCTCGATTGCCATCCGCATTCACGGCATCGACGCCACTGAGCAGAGCCAGACATGCAGCACGCGTTCGGGGCAGCAATGGAACTGCGGCGAAGCGGCCACCGGGGCGATGGCGGATCTGGTCAGGAATCAGGTGGTGGAATGCGTGCCGCTGGACACGGACGCTTACCGGCGGATTGTGGCGCGCTGCCATGCCGGTGGCCTTGATCTGGGCGCCGAGATGGTCGGTCGGGGCCTGGCTTGGGCCTATCATCGCTATTCCGACGCTTATGCCGGAGCCGAGCGCGTCGCTCATGCCGGCAACAAGGGCATCTGGAGGGGCAAGTCGCAGCCCGCATGGGATTACCGCGCCAACCGCTGGACCCGCGCCATTGCCGAGGCGCCAAAGGGCTGCCCGATCAAAGGCAATATCTCGAACAAGGGTGAACGGATCTATCACACGCCCTGGTCGCCAGCCTATGCCAAGACCCGGATTGACGAAAACAAGGGCGAACGCTGGTTCTGCGACGAGGCAGCAGCCATTGCCGCTGGCTGGCGCGCCGCTCGCTGGAGATAGGTTCGCGCCCCAAGCAGCAACGCATGATTATCCGCTGGCAGCATCGGACTGCCGCGTAGGCAGTTTTCTCTAACCGCTTGTCATATAAGGAAATACAGTGGTGAGCCCAACAGGATTCGAACCTGTGACCCACTGATTAAAAGTCAGTTGCTCTACCAACTGAGCTATGGGCCCACATCACGGGGGGCTAACTACGGTTGGTGGCTGGTGGGGTCAAGCGGAAAAATCACGACCTCTGGCAAAAAGTTTCGGGCAGGAGTAAGTGACCGCCATGGAACAGCAGCAAAACCTGACTAATGCGGCTCCTCTGCGCTTCATGAAGATGCACGGGCTGGGCAATGATTTCGTCGTCCTGGACGCGCGTGCGGACGGGGCGCTGCCCGATGCCGCCACGGTCGCGGCCATGGCGGACCGTCATCGCGGCGTGGGATTCGACCAATTGGCCGTGATCCTGCCCGGCGAGAATGCCGATGCCCGGCTGGTGTTCTACAATGCCGATGGCTCGCTTTCCTCGGCCTGCGGCAATGCCACGCGCTGCGTCGCGCGCTATCTGATGGATCAGACCGGGGCGCAGAACCTGCGGCTGGCCACCGATCATGCGGTGCTGCTGGCCGAAGAGGCCGGCGGCGGCCTGACCCGCGTCAACATGGGTCCGCCGGTGCTGGGCTGGGCCAAGATCCCGCTGGCGCAGGATATCGACACGCTACACCTGCCGATTCCCGGCGATCCGGTGGCGACCGGCATGGGCAATCCGCATATGACCTTCTTCGTGCCGGATGCGGCGGCGGTCGATCTGGAAAGCTTTGGCCCGGCCCACGAACATCACCCGCTTTATCCGCAGCGGACCAATGTCGAGGTGGTGCAGGTGGTCGCGGATGACGAGATCATCCTGCGCATCTGGGAACGCGGCACGGGAATCACGCTGGCCTCGGGCTCGTGCTCCTGCGCGGCCGTGGTCGCGGCGGCGCGGCGGGGGCTGACTGGGCGGCGCGTGCGCGTGAACGTGCCCGGCGGCCAGCTTGAAATCGACTGGCGCGAGGATGGCGTCTGGATGACCGGCCCAACCGCGCATGTCTTTGACGGGGTCTGGCGGGGATGAGTGCAAAGCCCCCCGTATTCGCCACCCTCGGCTGCCGGCTGAACGCCTATGAGACCGAGGCGATGCGCGAAATGGCCGAAACCGCCGGGCTGCAAGGCGCGGTGATCGTGAACACCTGCGCCGTGACGGCCGAGGCCGTGCGCAAGGCCCGGCAGGAAATCCGCCGGCTGGCGCGCGAAAACCCCGGTGCGCCTGTGATCGTCACCGGCTGCGCTGCCCAGACCGAACCCGAGACATTCGCCGCCATGGCCGAGGTCACCCGCGTCATCGGCAACCATGAAAAGATGCAGCCTGCGACATGGGCCAGCATTCAGGCGCCCGATCTGATCGGCGACACCGAAAAGGTGCAGGTTGATGACATCATGTCGGTCAAGGAAACCGCAGGCCATCTGATCGACGGCTTTGGTCGCCACCGCGCCTATGTGCAGGTCCAGAACGGCTGCGACCATCGCTGCACCTTCTGCATCATCCCCTATGGCCGGGGCAACTCGCGCTCGGTCCCGGCGGGCGTTGTGGTGGACCAGATCAAGCGCTTGCGCGACCGGGGCTTCAACGAGGTGGTGCTGACCGGGGTGGACCTGACCTCATGGGGCGCCGATCTGCCCGGCACGCCGCGTCTGGGCGATCTGGTCATGCGCATCCTGCGGCTGGTGCCGGACCTGCCGCGCCTGCGCATCAGCAGTATCGATTCGATCGAGGCGGATGAAAACCTGATGCTGGCCATTGCCACCGAACCGCGCCTGATGCCGCATCTGCACCTGTCGCTGCAGGCGGGCGACGACATGATCCTGAAGCGGATGAAACGCCGCCACCTGCGCGACGACGCCATCCGCTTTTGCGAGGAGGCCCGCAAGCTGCGCCCCGGCATCGTCTTTGGCGCCGACATCATCGCCGGTTTTCCGACCGAGACCGAGGCGATGTTCGACAACAGCCTGAAGCTGGTCGCGGATTGCGGCCTGACCTTCCTGCATGTGTTCCCCTATTCGGCGCGCAAGGGCACGCCTGCCGCGCGGATGCCGCGCGTGCCGGGCCCGGCGATCAAGGACCGCGCCGCCCGGCTGCGCGCCGAGGGCGATGCGGCGCTGGCGCGGCATCTGGCGGCGCAGGTTGGTGCGGCGCGCATGGTGCTGACCGAGGGGCCGCGCCTTGGCCGCACCGAACATTTCACCGAAGTGGCTTTCGACCGCGACATGCCCGAGGGCACGCTGATGTCCCTGGTGATCGCGGGGCACGACGGCCAGCGCCTGACCGTTTGAGGTCCGGGCCTGCGGCGCCGCTGGCGTCGGGGGCTGTCTGCCCCCAGCGGGTGACGGACCCCTTGATGGGGTCCATCACCCGCTCCCCCGAGGATATTTCACCACGAAAGAAGCAGAATCGGCGCGCGGATGGCGGATTGCCAGCACCTTGGGCATTTGTTCGCGAGCCGGGCCGTCCTTTTCGGCAGTTGAAGGAACATTGGCTTGCGGGGCGGAAAATCGCCGCATAGTCCTTGCCCGATGACAATTCTGTATACGCATCCCTCCGGTTTGCGGCACGTTACGCCGCCCAGCCACCCCGAGCGGCCATCGCGGCTGGACGCGGTGACGGCCGCGCTGAGCGATCTGGACCTCGACCGGCGCGAGGCACCCGATGCCGGGGATGAGGACATCCTGCGCTGCCATCCCGCGACCTATCTGTCGCTGCTGCGCCGCAAGGTGCCGGCCGAGGGTTGGACCATGCTGGATGCCGACACCTATCTGTCCCCCGGCAGTCTGGAGGCCGCGCGCCATGCCGTGGGCGGCGTCTGCGCGGCGGTCGATGCGGTGCTGGCGGGGCAGGCGCCCAATGCCTTTGTCGCCATGCGTCCGCCGGGCCATCATGCCGAGCGCGCCCGGCCGATGGGGTTCTGCATTCTGAACTCGATCGCTATCGGCGCGCAGCGGGCGCTGGACCATCACGGGCTGGACCGCGTTGCGGTGCTGGATTTCGATGTCCATCACGGCAATGGCACGCAGGACCTGCTGTGGAACGAGGCGCGGGCGCTGTTCGCCTCGACCCATCAATATCCGCTTTATCCCGCCACCGGCGCCGCGACCGAGCGCGGCGCGCACGACCAGATCCTGAACCTGCCCCTGCATGTCGGCACCGATGGCGCGCCGGCCCGCGCCGCATGGCGCCAGATCTGCGCCCGGGTCGAGGACTGGCGGCCGCAGCTGGTGCTGGTCTCGGCCGGGTTCGACGCCCATGCCGCCGATCCTTTGGCCGGGCTGATGTGGGACGAGACCGATTTCACCGCCATCACCCGGATGATCTGCGACGCGGCGGTGTCATGTTCGGCCCCGGTGGTATCGGTGCTGGAAGGCGGTTATGATCTCGCGGCTCTGGGGCGCTCGGCGCGCGCCCATGTCGAAGTATTAAGGGAGACGGCCGCGTGACCGAGATTGCTGAGATGTCCTTCGAGGAGGCAATGAAAGAGCTTGAGGCTACGGTCGGCAAGCTTGAGCACGGCGAAGCCTCTCTGGAAGAATCGATCGCCCTTTATGAGCGCGGCGCCGCGTTGCGCGCGCATTGCGACAAGGTGCTGCGCGCCGCCGAAGAGCGCGTTGAAAAGATCACGCTTGCGGCCAATGGCCAGCCCGGCGGAACGGTTCCGGTCGAGGGTCTGTGATGCGCGAACGTCTTGAGGATGTCCGGGCGCAGGTTCAGACCGCGCTGGAAGAGGCCATGGCCGCGCTGCCCGAGGGCGAGCTGACCGATGCCATGCGCTATGCCTGTATCGGCGGCAAGCGCATCCGTGCCTTTCTGGTGATGGAATCGGCCCGGCTGTTCGGCCTGCGCGACAAGGAATCGCTGCCCGTCGCTGCTGCGGTCGAGGCGTTGCACGCCTATAGTCTGGTGCATGACGACCTGCCGGCGATGGATGACGACGACCTGCGCCGCGGCCTGCCGACCGTGCATGTGCAATGGTCCGAGGCCACCGCGATCCTTGCGGGCGATGCGCTGCAATCGCTGGCCTTTGGCCTGCTGACCGATCCGGTGATCGGCGCGCCCGACGCGCGTCTGGCCTTGGTGCGGCTCTTTGCCGATGCGGTGGGGGCGCGCGGCATGGTCTGGGGGCAGGTGCTGGACATCGCCGCCGAAACCGCCGTCGAACCGCTGGATCTGGTGGCAATCAAGCGGCTGCAACAGGCCAAGACCGGCGCGCTGATCCAGTTTTCCGCCACCGCCGGTGCGATCATGGCCGGCGAGGATGCCGGACCGCTGGCCGATTACGCCCGCCATCTGGGTCTGGCCTTCCAGATCCAGGACGACATTCTGGACGTGACCGGCAATGAGCAGGACACCGGCAAGCGCATCGGCAAGGATGTCGCCGCCAACAAGGCCACCTTCGTGTCGCTGATGGGCCTTGAAGGCGCGCAGGACAAGGCCCGCAAGCTGGCCCGCGCCGCCGAGGCCGCGCTGGAGCCCTATGGCGAGGCCGCCGGAAACCTGCGCGACCTCGCGCGTTTCGTCATCGAACGCGACGCCTGAACGAAAGGGTCAGCCATGAGCCAGACCGAAGATTCCCGCCCCGCGACGCCGATTCTGGATCGGGTCACCCTGCCCTCGGACCTCAAGGGGCTGACCGACCGCGAGCTGGTGCAGCTTGCCGACGAGCTGCGCGCCGAGACGATCAGCGCGGTCTCGGTCACCGGCGGCCATCTGGGCGCGGGTCTGGGCGTGGTCGAGCTGACCGTCGCGCTGCATGCGGTCTTTGACACGCCGCGCGACAAGGTGATCTGGGATGTCGGCCATCAATGCTATCCGCACAAGATCCTGACCGGGCGGCGCGACCGCATCCGCACCCTGCGGATGGAGGACGGGCTGTCTGGCTTTACCAAGCGCTCCGAAAGCCCCTATGACCCGTTCGGGGCCGGCCATTCCTCGACCTCGATCAGCGCGGCGCTGGGGTTTGCCATGGCGCGCGAACTGGGTGGCGATCCGGGCGATGCCATCGCGGTGATCGGCGACGGCGCCATGAGCGCGGGCATGGCCTTCGAGGCGCTGAACAATGCCGGCGATCTGGGCAAGCGGCTGTTCGTGGTGCTGAACGACAATGAAATGTCCATCGCCCCGCCGACCGGGGCGCTGTCGCGCTATCTGACGCGGCTTTACGCCGAGGGCCCGTTTCAGGATCTCAAGGCCGTGGCCAAGGGCGCCGTGGGCTTCCTGCCGACGCCGCTGCAAGAGGGCGCGCGCCGGGCCAAGGAAATGCTGAAGGGCATGACCGTCGGCGGCACCCTGTTCGAGGAGCTGGGCTTTTCCTATATCGGCCCGGTCGATGGCCATGATCTGGAACAGCTGTTGCCGCTGCTGCGCACGCTCAAGGCGCGGGCGACCGGGCCGGTGCTGATCCATGCCGTGACCCGCAAGGGCAAGGGCTATGCCCCCGCCGAGCGCGCCGCCGACAGGGGCCATGCCACCGCGAAATTCGACGTGGCGACCGGCACGCAGGCCAAGGCGAAATCGAATGCGCCCAGCTATACGGCGGTCTTTGCCCGCGCTTTGGCCGATCAGGCGGCGCGCGATGACAAGATCGTGGCGGTGACCGCCGCCATGCCGGATGGCACCGGGCTGAACCTGTTTGCCGAGCGCTTCCCACGCCGCTGTTTCGACGTGGGCATCGCCGAGCAGCATGCCGTGACCTATGCCGCCGGGCTGGCGGCGGGCGGGATGAAACCCTTTTGCGCGCTTTATTCGACCTTCCTGCAGCGCGGCTATGATCAGATCGTGCATGACGTGGCGATCCAGCGCCTGCCGGTGCGCTTTGCCATCGACCGCGCGGGTCTGGTCGGCGCCGATGGCGCCACCCATGCCGGGGCCTATGACGTGGCCTTCCTCGCCAACCTGCCCGGCATGGTCGTCATGGCCGCCGCCGACGAGGCCGAGCTGGCCCGCATGGTTGCCACCGCCGCCGCGCATGACGCGGGGCCGATCGCCTTCCGCTATCCGCGGGGCGAGGGCATGGGCGTCGAAATGCCCGAGCGCGCCGAACCGCTGAAGATCGGCAAGGCCCGCGTCATCGCCGAGGGCAAGCGCGTCGCCATCCTGTCGCTGGGCACCCGTCTGGGCGAGGTCATGCGCGCGCGCGAGGAACTGCTCGGCATGGGCATCCAGCCCACCGTCGTCGATGCGCGTTTCGCCAAGCCTCTGGACCGCGACCTGATCCTGCGGCTTGCGCGCAGCCATGAGGCGCTGATCACCATCGAAGAGGGCGCGGTCGGCGGTTTCGGCTCGCTGGTGGCGCAGCTTTTGTCGGATGAGGGCGTGTTCGACGGCGGGCTGCGTTTCCGCCAGATGGTGCTGCCCGACACTTTCATCGACCACGCCAGCCCGGAATCGATGTATCGCGCCGCCCGCATGTCGGCCCCCGACATCAAGGCCAAGGTGCTGGAAGTGCTGGGCGTCGCGCAGATCGAGGGCAAGCGGGCCTGACGCCCCCCGCCCCCGCCGGCCTGCGCGACCGGTCACGGGGGCTATATGCCCGGCGCGGGCGGTGCTAGCTTTTGCCAGACCGCGTTTTCCACGGCCTGCCGGCCATGCTTTGCAACCAAGGTGAAACCCATGCTGCGAACCTTTGTCATCGGGCTTGCCCTGTCCTTGCCTCTGGGCGCCCTGGCGCAAGAGCAGGCCGAACCCTCGGCCGCGACGCCGGCCCCGGCTGAGGGCGCGGCACCTGCTCCGGCCCCGGCGGAAAAACCGCAAGAGGCGGCCAAGCCCCCGGCGGAAAAGCCCGCCACCGAGAAGCCTGCGGCGAAACCTGCACCCAAACCCGCAGCCGAGGCGCCGGCCAAGACCGAGCCCGCCCCGGCGGTGCCTGCCAAGGGTCAGCCCGCCCCGGCCGAGGCGCCCGCGCCTGCTGCCGCACCGGCCCCCGCCACCACCGAGGCAGCAGCAGCCCCCGTCGAGGCGCAGCCGGAAAAGCCCGCGCCCTTCCTGCCGAACCTGTTTGACGTGACGGTGCTGGAAACCTGGGACACGCTGAATGTGCGCGCCGCCCCCGATGGGCAGGCCCCGGTCATCGCCACCCTGCCCGCCACCGCCACCAATGTCGAACTCTTGGCGCGCGATGCCTCGGGCAAATGGGGCAAGGTCAATACCGGCGAACAGACCGGCTGGGTCGCGCTGCGCTTTCTGAAGCTGCAACCGGGCGTCTGGCAATCGGCGGCGGTGCCGCAAAGCCTGTCCTGCAGCGGGACCGAGCCATTCTGGTCGCTCAAGGCCACCAAATCGGGCATGGTCTTCAGCCAGCCCGACAGCCCTGACCGGCCGCTGACGCTGCGCAAGGTGATGGACCGCGGCATCGAGGGTGAACCGACGCGCGGCCTGATCGCGGGCGATGACAAGGGCCGCGTCACCGCCTTCGTCCGCCCCGAGCAATGTTCGGACGGCATGTCGGACCGAGGCTTTGCGCTGGCGGTGGCGGTGATCCTTGACGGGCAGGACATGCCCTCGCGCATGCTGACCGGCTGCTGCTCGATCGCGCGCTAGGCGGGACCGGTCCCGGCAGTCTGCCTTGCAGCAAGACGGCTTTCCTTTTGGCCCCGCGATTCGTAATCTCGGGGCCGTCCCGCGCCAGGGGGTGCTCTGCCGATGTTCTCTGTCCTGCCGCTGCTTGCCGGCCTGCTGCTCGTGGCAGCCTCGCTGACACCCTCGCTGGTGCCGCGCGACTGGGTCATGCAAGGCGCCCTGGCGGGGGTGTCGATGGCGGCGGGCTATGTCGCCACGCAATTCCTGCTGGCGCTGTGGCGCACGCTGGAGATCCCGGTGCTGCGCGGGCGGGCGGCCACCATCGCCCATGCGGTGATCGCGGTGCCGGTGCTGATCGTGCTGCTGCGCTGCGTGGCGCTGTCCTCGGCATGGCAGGACAGCATCCGCAGCCGGATGCACATCCCGCCGCTGGATTCGGCCAATACCACCCGGATGCTGGTGCTGGCGGCGGGGGTGTTCCTGTCGCTTTTCGTGCTGGGCAAGGCGGTGCAGGGGCTGTTCGACCTGCTGCGGCTGCGGCTGGCGCGCTATATCCCGGCCACCAGCGCCAATGTCCTTGGGCTGCTGCTGGCCGGAACGTTTCTGGTCATCCTGACCCGCGACGGCGTGGTGAACGGCGCCATGCGCATCGCCGACAGCTCTTATGTCGCGGCCCAGCACCTGACCGACCCCAATCTGGACCCGCCGACCGAGCCATGGCAGTCGGGCGGCCCCGGCTCGGTGGTGGACTGGGGGCTGATGGGCGCGCCGGGGCGCGATTTCGTGCTGGGCGGGCCGCGCGCGGCGGCGATCGCGACCTTTACCGGGCGCGCGGCCAAAGAACCGCTGCGGATCTATGTCGGCCTTGCCCAGGACAAGGACCCCGAGGAACGCGCCCGCATCGCCCTGCGCGAGATGCTGCGCACCGGCGCCTTTGACCGCAAGACCCTGATCGTGGCCAGCCCCACCGGCACCGGCTGGATGGACCCGGCCAGCTATGATGCGCTGGAATACATGCATGACGGCGATGTGGCGACGGTGGCGGTACAGTATTCCTATCTGCAAAGTCCGCTGGCGCTGATCTTTGAAACAGACGCCGGGCTGGCGCAAAGCACCGCGCTGATGCAGCAGGTCTATGGCCATTGGCGCCAGATGCCGCCCGAACATCGGCCCCGGCTTTACCTGCATGGCATCTCGCTGGGGGCGTGGTCGTCGATGTATGCCTTCAACCCGTTCCAGATGATGGACCAGCCGGTGGCCGGGGCCTTTTGGGTCGGCCCGCCCTTTCCCTCGACGCTGTGGCAGCAGGCCAATGCGGCGCGCCAGCCCGACAGTCTGTATATCCTGCCCCGGATCGACGACGATCAGGTGATCCGCTACGCCAGCCAATATGCCCGTCCCGAACGCTCGGCCCGGCCATGGGGGCGGCTGCGCATCCTGTTTTTACAACACGCCAGCGACCCGATCGTGTTCTACACCCCGCAATCGCTGTGGCGCCCGCCGGAATGGATGCGCGAGGCGCCGGCGCCGGATGTCTCGCCCCGGCTCAGCTTCACCCCCATCGTGACGCAGCTGCAGCTGGCGGTGGACATGCTGGTGTCGACCTCGACGCCCCCGGGCTATGGTCACATCTACGACGCCGAGGAATATATCGACGGCTGGGTGGCGGTCACCGCCCCCGAGGGCTGGACGGCCGGCGACACCGCCCGGCTCAAGGCGAAATGCGGCAAGAACGGGCTGATCGGTTGCGACAATCGCTGATCAAAAGATGGGCGGTCAGGACGGCGCTGCTGCTGCTGGTTCTGGTGACGGTGCTGGTGCTGAACACAGCGCGCAACGCCATGGGCTGGCAGCCGCTGGTCGATACGCCCCAGCAGCGCCGGGCGGTGCTGTCGTCCGGCTGGCGCATCGCGCAGCCGCCGGGGCCGGGGCCGCACCGGGCCGCGATCCTGCTGTCGGGCTGCGACGGCGTGCATGACAATATGGAGTGGTGGGCGGCGCGCCTGCGGGCGCAAGGCCGCGCGACGCTGATCCTGGACAGCCACGGCCCGCGCGGCATCGACCGGGCACAAAGCTGGCGCGCGGTCTGCGCCGGCCAGTTGCTGACCGGATCGGAACGCGCGGGCGATCTGGCGACGGCGCTGGTGGCGCTGCGCGAGATGCCGGGGATCGACGCCCATGACGTGGCCATCCTTGGCACATCCCACGGCGCCTGGACGGCGATGGAGCTGATGGCGGCGCTGGCCCGGCCCGAGCCGCCGCCGGGCCTGTCGGCATGGCCCGCCCCGCCCGCAAACATCGCGGCGCAGGTCGGGCCGGTGATCCTGCTATACCCATATTGCGGGCTGCTCAGCCGGGCCGGCGGCAGCGCATGGCCCATGCCGGCGCGGGGGCTGATGCTGCTGGCGCAAAACGACAGCATCACCAGCCCGCAGGATTGCCGCGCCATGGCGCAGGGCCTGCGCGACAAGGGCGCGGCATTGCGCGTCCTGACCCTGCCCGGCACCGATCACGGCTTTGACCAGCAGGAACGCTCGGCCCTGTCGCCGCTGCAATTCGACGCGCGCAGCCGTGACCGCGCCGGGATGCTGGTCGATGATTTCCTGACCGGCTTTGCATCCGCCCCGCGCCTTGGCATATGAAGGCCGCAGAACGGAGGGCCAAGGCATGCGCGTGATCTTCATGGGAACCCCGGAGTTTTCGGTCCCGGCCCTGCAGGCCATCGCCGCCCGGCATCAGGTGGTGGCGGCCTATTCGCAGCCGCCGCGCATGGCCGGTCGCGGGCAAAAGCCGCGCCCCTCGCCGGTGCAGCGCGCGGCCGAGGAGCTGGGCATCCCGGTGCGCACGCCGCTGCGTCTGCGCGAGGCCGAGGATCAGGCCGCATTCGCCGACCTGCAGGCCGATGTGGCCGTGGTGGTGGCTTACGGCCTGATCCTGCCGCAGGTGGTGCTGGACGCACCGCGTCTGGGCTGTCTGAACATCCACGCCTCGCTTTTGCCGCGCTGGCGCGGTGCGGCACCGATCCATCGCGCGATCATGGCCGGCGATGCCGAGACCGGCGTGGCCATCATGCAGATGCAGGCCGGGCTCGACACCGGCCCGGTGCTGGCCGAGACGCGCACGCCGATCGGCCCCGAGGACACCACCGCCGATCTGCATGACCGTCTGTCCGCGATGGGGGCCGCGCTGATCACCGACGTGCTGGACCGCCTGCCCCTGCCGGCCACGCCGCAGGCCGAAGGCGGCGTGACCTATGCCCACAAGATCGACAAGGCCGAGGCCCGCATCGACTGGAGCCGCCCCGCCGCCGAGCTGGACCGTCAGATCCGCGGCCTGTCGCCCTTTCCCGGCGCGTGGTGCATGGTCGGCGGCGAGCGCCTCAAGCTGCTGCGCTCGCGCGTGATCGCGGGCAAGGGCGCGCCGGGCGAGGTGCTTTCGGGCTTTGTCATCGCCTGCGGCGAGGGCGCCATCGAGGTAACCGAGGCCCAGCGCGAGGGCAAGCGACCGATGCCCGCCGCCGAGGTGCTGCGCGGCCTGACCCTGCCGCCCCGGCTGGACTAGGGCAGCCACATTCGCCGCCCCGACAACACGCGCGGGTAGCAAGGGCTGTGGCGGTTTCGCCACGGCAAACGATTTGCCCAAATACACCACCGCGCGCGGCCCCTGCTCGTGTTATGCTGTCCCCGGCAGACCGGGCCGACCCCGTCGCGCCATGCCGTTGATCGCATTCCAGAACAGGAGCCCGACGATGGAAAACCTTGCCCGCGTGATGTCGGATCACTGGTGGGTGCCGCTGCTGCGCGGCATCGCCGCCATCATCTTTGGCCTGATCGCGCTGGCGATGCCGGGGCTGACGGTGCTGGTGCTGCTGCTGACCTTTGGCGTCTATGCGATCTTTGACGGCGTGCTGGCCATCGTCACCGCCCTGCGCCGCAAGGACGGGGACGAACAATGGTGGGCCTGGGCGCTGGACGGGCTGTTGTCGGTGGTGATCGGCATCCTGGCCCTGACCTGGCCCGCCGAGACGGCGGTGGCCTTCGTGCTGTGGATGGCCGCCTGGGCCGTGGTCGCGGGCGTCTTTCGCATCATCGCCGCGATCCGGCTGCGGCGCGAGATCGACGGCGAATGGGCGCTGGGGCTCAGCGGGCTGTTGCTGGTCTTGTGGGGCATCCTGCTGGTGCTGATGCCGGCGGCGGGGATCCTGGGTGCCGCCTGGATGATCGGGGGCTTTTCGCTGGTGATCGGCGTGCTGCTGATCATGCTGGCCTTGCGGCTGAAATCACTTCAGGCGCTTTAGCTGCCACGAGGCTTGGCCCGCAGGGTCGGATCAGCCTCCAGCGGGTTTTCCGGCCACGGGTGGCGCGGATAGCGGCCGCGCATGTCCTTGCGGACATCGGCATAGCCTCCGGCCCAAAAACCGGGCAGATCCGTCGTCACCGCGATCGGCTTGCCGCCCGGCGACAGCATGGTGATGCGCAGGGGCTGGCGGCCCACGGTCGGATGCCGCGCCAAGCCGAAAAGCTCTTGCAGCTTCAGCTCGATGCTTGGCGTTTCGTGGTCATAGTCGATGGGCACCTTGCGGCCCAGGGGCGTGGTGAAATGCGCCGGCGCCGTCTGGTCCAGCCGCTGTTGCCCGTCCCAGCCAATGCGCGCCTTCAAGGCCTCGGTCAGGTCGAGCCCGCGCAGATCGGCGGCGGTGCGCGCACGCGTCAGCCATGGCAGCAGCCAGTCGGGATCGGCCAGCAGGCTGTCGTCATCGACCGGGCCAAGGTCCGGGATCAGCGCGATCCGCGCCCGCAGCCGGGCGGCAGCGGGGGTCAGCGTCAGCCCCAGCTGCCGCAGCCCCTCAAAGGCGGCGCGGGCCAGCGCCTGCGGATCGGGATTGTCCAGTGCTCGGTCCGACAGCACCAGCGATCCCAGCCGCTCCTGCCGGCGGGCAATGACGCGGTTATCGCGGCGCGACCATTCGACGGTCTCAACGGTTTCCACGCGGTCGGCGTAGAGGTCACGAATTTCAGCCTCGGTCACGGCGGCGGCCATGCGGATGCGGGCCTCGCGCGTGTCGCCGTCCAGATCGGACGCCACGATCAGCGCGTCGCCTGATAGCGCATCGCCCTCGGGCAAGATCGCGCCCTTGCCGCCCGACAGCACATAGCGCGGCTGATCGCCCTTGCGGCGCTGGCCGATGCGGTCGGGATAGGCCAGCGCGGCCATGGCGCCGGGTGACAGCGCCGGCCCGTCGCCCGCCATGCGGCGCAGGCGCCTGGCCTCATCGCGGATGCGGTGCAGGCCGGCGTAATTGACCGGCCATGGGTGGCGGTCGCGATAGGCGCGCAGGTCGCGGATCGCCGTCAGCCGGGGTGCCAGATCGACCGGGGCGCCGCTCAGCGGATCGCGGTCGGCCAGCAGCGCGGCCAGATCGGCAGCGCCCCGCCCGGCGATGGCCAGCATATGCGCCAGTCGCGGATGCAGTGGCAGCGCCGCCAGCGCCCGGCCATGCGCGGTGATGCGGTTTGCCCCGTCAAGCGCGCCCAGATCGCGCAAAAGTGCCCGTGCCTCGGCCAAAGCGCCCTCGGGCGGAGGGGTCAGGAAGGCCAGATCGGACCCGTCCGAGCCCCAGATCGCCAGTTCCAGCGCCAGCCCGGCCAGATCGGCGACCGCGATCTCGGGCGGGGCAAAGCCGGGCAACGCGCCTTCCTCGGCCCGCGCCCACATGCGATAGCAAATGCCCGGCGCGACGCGGCCCGCGCGGCCCCGGCGCTGTTCGGCCTCGGCCCGGCTGACGCGCTCGGTGACCAGCCGCGACATGCCGCTGCCCGGATCAAAGCGCGCGCGGCGCGCCCGGCCGGCATCGACCACCACTTTCACATCGGGAATGGTCAGCGAGGTTTCGGCGATCGAGGTCGCCAGCACCACCCGCCGCGCGCCGGTCGGCTGCATGACGGCGCGCTGCGCCTTGAAGTCCATGGCGCCGTAAAGCGCCACCACGTCGCAGGACAGATCCAGCGCGGCCTGCACGCGCCGGATCTCGCCCTCGCCGGGCAGAAAGGCCAGAACGGTGCCGCCCAGATCGCGGGTCGCGGCATCGGCTTCGGTGATCAGCCGCGCGGCCTCGGGGACCAGCCGGGCGCCGGCGGGCAAGGGTCGGTCCAGCCAGCGGGTTTCCACCGGATAGGCCCGACCCTCGCTGCGGATCACCGGGGCCGCGTCCAGCAGCGCGGCGACCGGCCCGGCATCCAGCGTGGCCGACATGACCAGCAGCGCCAGATCGGGACGCAGGGCGGCCCGCGCCTCCCAGACCAGCGCAAGGCCCAGATCGGCGTTCAGACTGCGTTCGTGGAACTCGTCAAAGATGACGCAACCGATGCCGTCCAGCGCCGGGTCCGATTGCAGCATCCGGGTCAGGATGCCCTCGGTCACCACCTCGATCCGGCGGCCGGGCACGGATTCGCCGCGGATGCGATAGCCCACGCTTTGGCCCAAGGGCTCGCCCAGCGTTTCGGCCAGACGCTCGGCGCTGGCACGGGCGGCCAAGCGGCGGGGCTCTAGCATGACGATGCGGCCCCGGATCACCGGCATCAGCGCCAGCGGCACACGGGTCGTCTTGCCCGCGCCGGGCGGGGCCACCAGCACCGCGCGGCCATGCGCAAGCAGGGCTACGGTCAGATCGGGCAGAACGGCGTCGATGGGCAATTGCATGACGGTGTTATGGCAAAAGCGCTGGGACGGTGAAAGGGCATGAGCAGGCACTTGACGCGGGGCGCCGCTCGCGGCTTCGTGAACGTGCAAGACCAGAGGTTTTTCCATGAGCGAATGGCTGCTGCTTTTCCTGCTTCCGCTTGGCGCGGCGGCCTTTGCCGACCTGTTTCAGCACGAGGACGAGGAGACGGACAATTCCGCGCCCCGGCCCGAACCCGAGCCGCAGACCGACGGCACGGCTGGCGACGACACGCTGAGCGCGCCCGATGGCTATCATGGCCGGGTCATGGGCCGCGACGGCGATGACCTGATCACCGTCGGCTCGCCCGAGAACGCCAGCCATTACCACGACGGCACCAACCTGACGCCCGACGACGGGCAGTGGAACGGCTGGCCGGACTGGGATCCGTATTCGCCCGGCGCTGTACCGCCCGGTGTGGTATTGGCGCGCGGCGGCGAGGGCGCGGACACCATCATCGGCAGCGGACGCGGCATCCATGCCCAGGGCGACGCCGGAGATGACCGGATCGAACTGCACAGCCAGCCGGGCGACCTCGGCGAAGGACGCGGCGATTTCGCCGTGGTTGGTCGCGGCGGCGACGGCGATGACGAGATGATCGTCTCGGGCAGCGGCGCGCTGGTGCTGGGCGATGCCGGCAACGATTCGATCCGCGCCTCGGGTGACAACATGGTCATCAATGGCGGCGACGGCGCGGACCATATCGACGTGGCCGGCCTGCGCAACAGCGAGATCGTGCTGGGACGCGGCGATGTGGTGACCGGGCGCAGCGAGACGGCGGACGGGTTGCGCTTTCGCCTGCATGACGGCGCCGATTTCACGGGCAATAACAGCGATGAAAGCTTCGTGGCGCGCGAGGGGTCGCGAGTCGATGGCGGCGGCGGCAACGACCTGCTGACCAATTCTTATCTAGATCGCAGTTCGGTCACGCTGATCGGCGGGGCCGGCGACGACAGTTTGGTCGGCAATGATGCCGTCGGCGCCCATGCCAGCACGGCGCAGGACGGTTACCGTTGGCGCGTCGGCGCATCGAGCGACAGCCTGGACGGCGGCGATGGCAACGACCTCATCGGCTATGATACGGACGACACCATAACCGGCGGCAGCGGTGCCGACCGCATGGACGGTTTCGTGGACAGTCGCGAACACGCCACCGTCACCGACTTCAACCCCGCCGAGGACTGGCTGCGCATCAATAGCCCGCCCGCCGAGGCGGGTGACGACAGCGACCGCTTCGGTAATGTCTCGGTGGCGGAAGAGGACGGCGACACCATCATCCGGCTTGGCACCGACGAAGTGATGCGGATCGAGAACGCCACCGGCCTCAACATCGGCTTCCAGACCGACCGCTACCGCGAGGAATGGTCCGATGGCAGCATCCACGAGGGCGAGTTTAGCGAGGGTGACGGCGAGGTGCTGAACGACCACACCATATTTACCGACCTCGACGGCAACAAGGTCGACCGCGGCTCGCTCGACGTTGTGATCAACAGCTATCTGACGCTCTATACCTGAAGCCCTACACATCCCTGACGGCGTTGCCTATCTTGACCGGGCGACATGCGAGGGACGGGAATGGGACTTGCCGACGATCTGATGCAGGGGTTGGGGATGTCCGACCCGGTCATCCGGCTGGGAGTGACGGGCCTGTCGCGCGCCGGCAAGACGGTGTTCATCACCTCGCTGGTGGCAAACCTGCTGGACCGGGGCCGCATGTCGGCGCTGCGCGCGGCGGCAGATGGCTCGATCAAGGCGGCGTGGTTGCAGCCGCAGCCCGACGATACCGTGCCGCGTTTCGATTACGAACGCCATCTGGCCGCGATGACCGGCCCCGACCCGCATTGGCCCGAGGGCACGCGCCATGTCAGCCAGTTGCGCCTGTCGCTGCGGGTGCAGCCGCGCGGGCTGATCTCGGGCTGGCGCGGCACGCAGGTGATGCATCTGGACATCGTGGACTATCCCGGCGAATGGCTTCTGGACCTGCGGCTGATGGACCGGGAATTCGACGCCTGGTCGGTCGAGGTTCTGGGCCGTATCGAGGGCCGCCCGGGGGCCGAGGCGTTTCGCGCCGCATTGGCCGCGACCGATCCGCAGAATTTCGACGAAAGGGCCGCGCAGGCGCTGGCCACGGCCTATACGGCGCATCTGCATCAGGCGCGCGACGCCGGCTGGTCGGATTGCACGCCCGGCCGCTTCCTGATGCCCGGAGAGCTGGAAGGCTCGCCCGCGCTGACCTTTACGCCGCTGCCGCCGGACATGGCCGGCACGCCGCTGGGCCGCGAATTCGCCCGCCGCTTCGGCGCCTACAGGTCGCGCGTGGTCAAGCCGTTCTTCCGCGATCATTTCGCCCGCATCGACCGGCAGGTGGTGCTGATGGATGTGCTGGGCGCCATCCACGCCGGGCCGCAGGCGGTCGAGGACATGCGCCGCGCCATGGCCGATATCCTGACCGCCTTTCGCCCCGGTCGCGCGGGCTGGCTGTCACAGCTTCTGGGCTCTCGCCGGGTGTCGCGCATCCTGTTTGCCGCGACCAAGGCCGATCACCTGCACCACATCCAGCACCCACGCCTGACCGCGATCACGGGCGCCATGCTGCGCGAGGCGCGCGACCGGGCCGATTTCTCGGGGGCACGGACCGAGGCCATGTCCATCGCCTCGCTGCGCACCACGACCGAGGAAATGATCCGTCAGGACGGCGACGAGCTGCCGGCGGTGCGCGGCACGCTGATGGATGGCCGGCAGGCAGCGTTCTATCCGGGCGAGCTGCCGGCCAATCCGGCCGAGCTGCTGGTGCCGGCCAGTCAGGGCGCGGTGCATTGGCTGGACGGCGATTACGCGATCATGGACTTCGCCCCGGCGCGCAGCACTTTGCGCCCGGGCGACGGGCCGCCGCATATCCGGCTGGACCGCGCCGCCGAATTCCTGATCGGCGACCAGATCTGAGGAGAGGTCATGTCTGAGAACGGAAAGCGACGCGGCCCGCTGCTGGTGGAACTGGGCACGACCGCGCCCAGCGAGCGGCCGGTGATGCTGGAAAACCCACCCGGCAACGTGACAGATGCCCCCGCCGCCGACGCGCCGCGCGGCACGGACAATCGCGAGCGCCGTGCGCCGCGCAGCGAGCTGCGAGAGGCTGGCCCCTCGCCCGCCGATGCGCCGCCGGTGGACGCGGGCGAGGCCCCGGGCCTGCCGCAACCACGCACCATGCAACTGGTGGCGCGGCTGGTCGGCAGCGGCCCCTCGCCGCTGACGCGGTTCTTCATCAACAGCGGCGTGGCACTGTTCACCTTTTTCCTGTCGGTCGCGGCACTGAACTATCTGACCAACCTGCTGCGGACCTATCCGCTGCTGGGCTGGATCGGCATCGGGCTGCTGACGCTGTTCTGCATCGCGGCTCTGGCGATGGCGGTGCGCGAATACCGGGCATGGGCGCGCTTTGCCGCCATCGATGGCATCAACCGGCAGGCGGGGGCGGCGATGACCTCGGGTGATGTGAAATCGGCGCAAGAGGTTGTGACGCGGCTTGAGGGGCTGTATCGCCACCGCCCCGAACTGGAATGGGGTCTGGGCCGGGTGCGCGAGCGCAAGCCCGAGGCCTATGACGCCCATAGCCTGATCGCTTTGGCCGAGACGGAGTTGCTGGCGCCACTGGACCAGCAGGCCCGGCGCGAGATCGAGGCCGCTGCCCGCACCGTCGCCGCCGCGACCGCGCTGATCCCGCTGGCTTTGGCCGATGTGATCGCGGCGCTGGCCGCGAACCTGCGCATGATCCGGCGCATGGCCGAGATCTATGGTGGCCGCGCGGGCGCGGTGGGCGGCTGGCGACTGGCCCGCACGGTGATGACGCATCTGATCGCCACCGGCGCCGTCGCGGCGGGCGATGATCTGATCCATACGATGGCGGGCGGCGGGCTGCTGGCCAAGGTCTCGAAACGCTTTGGCGAGGGGGTGGTGAACGGCGCTCTGACCGCCCGCGTTGGCATCGCCGCCATGGAGGTCTGCCGGCCGCTGCCCTTTGTCAACCAGCCGCGCCCGGCGGTCAGCAATCTGATCGCGCGCGGGCTGAAGGGGCTGTTTGGCGAGGACGGGCCGAGGTAGCCGCCTGACCGCAGGCTTGGCATGGGTATTTGGGAAATGGTGAAAGCCGCAGGGCATCGCGAGGTGGCGGCGGGTGCGGGCTTTCGGAGCCGAGACCGGAGGGCGTAAGCAGGGGATATGAGACCACGCCGCCTTGCCCTGTCGATCTGCGCCGCCGTGCTGGCCCTTGGGCTGGCGGCGGGCGCGCGGGATCGGTTCGATGACTGGATCGCCGCCACCCAGCTGCCCCGGCTGGAGGTGCCGGTGGGGGTCGAAGTGCTGGCGCGCGACGGCTCGTTGCTGCGGGCGTTTCAGGTGGCCGATGGGCGCTGGCGGCTGGATGCCGGTCCGGTCGACCCGCTGTTCCTGGACATGCTGACCGCCTGGGAGGACCGGCGGTTTGAACGCCACCATGGCGTCGATGTGCTGGCGCTGTTGCGCGCCGGGGGACAGGCGGTCTGGCATGGACGGGTAGTCTCGGGCGGCTCGACGCTGACCATGCAGGTGGCGCGGCTGCTGGAGGAGGGCACCACCGGCGTCTGGGGCGGCAAGCTGCGGCAGATGCGGCTGGCGCTGGCGCTGGAGCGGCGGCTGAGCAAGGCGCAGATCATGGGCCTGTATCTGCGGCTGGCGCCCTATGGCGGCAATGTCGAAGGTGTCAGAGCGGCGGCGCTGCAATGGTTCGGCAAGGAGCCGCGCCGGCTGAGCCCGGCGCAGGCCGCGCTGCTGGTCGCGTTGCCGCAATCGCCCGAGGCGCGCCGGCCGGATCGTTTCCCCGGGGCGGCGCGGGCGGCGCGCAACCGGGTGCTGGCGCGGGCGGCGGCGGTGGGGCTGATCTCGGAGGGGGATGCCCGCGCCGCCATGGCCGAGCCGGTGCCGCGCCAGCGCCGCGCCTTTCCGGCCCGCGCGCCCCTGCTGGCGGCACGGCTGATGCGCGAGCATCCGGGCGCCGGTCGCATCGAAACCACGATCGACCCGCGCCTGCAGATCCGCGCCGAGGAGCTGGCCCCGCGTGCGGTGCGCGGGCGGCCGGGTCTGTCGGCGGCCATCGTGCTGGCCGATCACCGCAATGGCGAGATTCTGGCCGACGTCGGGGCGGCGGACTGGACCGATGGAGGCTCGGCCGGGTTCGTGGACATGACCCGGGCCTGGCGCTCGCCCGGATCGACGCTGAAGCCCTTTGTCTATGGGCTGGCCTTTGACGACGGGCTGGCGCATCCCGAAACGCTGATCGAGGACCGGCCCACCGCCTTTGGGCGCTGGCAGCCGCAGAATTTCGACCATCATTTCCGCGGCACGGTCAGCCTGAGAAATGCGCTGATCTGGTCCTTGAACATCCCGGTCGTGAAGCTGGCCGAGGCGGTGGGGCCCAATCGCATTGCGCAGGCGCTGGCGCGCGGCGGGGTGGCGCTGCGCCTGCCGGGCGACACGCCGGGGCTGGCCCTGGTGCTGGGCGGCGGCGGCGTCACGCTGGAGGGGCTGACGCAGGGCTATGCGGCTCTGGCGCGCGGTGGGCAGGGGATCGGTCTTTCGGCGCTGCCGGGGCAGTCTGCGCCGCTGCCGCAGCCGATGTTCGGACCGGCGGCGGCATGGCAGGTCGGCGCGATCCTGTCGGGCAATCCCGCCCCGCATGGCGTGCGCCAGCGGGTGATGGCCTACAAGACCGGCACCTCTTATGGGCATCGCGATGCGCTGTCGCTGGGCTATGACGGCGCCCATGTCGGCGCGGTCTGGCTGGGCCGGCCGGACGGGACGCCGGTGCCGGGCGCCTTTGGCGGCGAACTGGCCGCGCCGGTTCTGTTCGATCTGTTCGATGCGCTGCCCTCGGTCGCGCTGCCGCCACCACCGCCGCAGGTGCTGACCGTGCCGGGCAGCGCCCTGCCCCTGGCGCTGCGCCGCTTTGCCCCGCCGGGAGAGGCCAGCGCCACCCTGTCGCGGCCGGCCAGCCCCGATCCCCTGCGCCTGACCTACCCGCCCGACGGCGCCGAGATCGAGGCCGGTCCGCGCCTGATCGCCAAGGCGCGCGGCGGCAAGGGGCCGTGGAGCTTTCTGGTGAACGGGGTGCCTGCGGTGCTGGCCTCGGCCCGGCCCGAGGCGGAACTGGACAGCCCCGGCCCGGGTTTTGCCGAATTGACGGTCATCGACGCGACAGGAGCATCAGATACTGCGGCAATCCGGTTGCAATCGCCGTAATTCCTGCGTGAATGGCGGTTGACGCCTTTTTTCCGACGGGTTTTGCCACATATTCCGACCATGTTGCGTATTAGTGATACATTATTCATTGCAGAGTGGGAGCTGTCGGAGCAATTCAGCCGATCCCAGGGACCCGGTGGTCAGAATGTGAACAAGGTCGAAACAGCGGTCGAGCTGCGGTTCGAGGCAGAGCGTTCGCCGCATCTGACCGAGGCCGTCAAGCAGCGCCTGCGCCGTCTGGCCGGGCGGCGCTGGACGCAGGATGGCGCGCTGTTGATCCGCGCCGAGGAAACCCGCAGTCAGGCCCGCAACCGCGAGATCGCACGCGAACGGCTGGCCGAACTGATCCGCAGCGCGCTTGCCGCGCCGCGCAAGCGCATCGCCACCCGCCCCACATTGGGCAGTCAGCGCCGCCGTCTGGCTGCCAAGACACAACGGGGCGATGTCAAGAACCTGCGCGGCCGCATCCGCCAGCCGGAGGGCGACGAATGAACAGGATCATGCGCGACAAACTGGGCAAATTGCTGGGCCGCAAGCCGCCGCAGATGCAGGTGGCGGCGCTGTGCCGCGATGCGCAGGGGCAGGTGCTGTTGGTGACCAGCCGCGACACCGGCCGCTGGATCCTGCCCAAGGGCTGGCCGATGGCAGGCCGCAGCCTTGCCGAGGCCGCCGCCCAAGAGGCTTGGGAAGAGGCCGGCGTGCGCGGATCGGTCGAGCAGGCCGAGATCGGCACCTATCATTATGACAAGCTGCAGGATCGCGGTTTTGCCATCCCGGTCCAGGTGCGGGTCTATGCGATGTCGGTGGATGAGCTGGCCGAGCGCTATCCCGAATCCAAGGAACGCAAGCGGCGCTGGTTCGCGCCGGCGCGCGCCGCCGAGATGGTTGCCGAGGTCGGATTGCAGGCGCTGCTGCGCAGGCTGCCCTTTTCCGGGCCGCAGCCGCGCCCGGGCGACGGTCAGGCCGGATGAGCCAGCGACCCGAGCGGGACTACCGCATCCTGGACAAGGATCTGGGCCGGATGAGCAATGCCGAGCACGCGGCGCTGGCGCTGGCGCGGCCGCGCGTGCGCTTTGGGCTGGCGCTGGTGTTCATCGCCGCTGCGGCCGAGACGGCGGCGACGGTGCTGGCCGGACAGCCGGCGCTGGGGATCGTCGCGGCCTCGGTGGCGATCGCGATCTATCTGGCGCTGTCGATCGGCGCCAATGACGTGGCCAACGCCCTGTCCCCCGCCGTCGGCGCCGGGGCCATCGGGCTGAGCGCCGGCCTGTGGCTGGTGGCGATGATGGATGTGGCCGGGGCGGTGATCGCCGGCGGCCCCGTCACCCAGACCCTTGCCGCCGGGCTGGTCGGCAACAATCTGGGTCAGGGCTCGCCTACGGCCCTGATGATGCTGGCCGCTTTAGCCAGCGGCGCGACATGGATCAGCGTGGCGACATGGCTGGATGCGCCGATCTCGACCACGCATTCGGTGGTGGGGGCCATCGCCGGCGCCGGCATGGCGACCTATGGCTTTGCCTCGGTCAACTGGCCGGCCCTGGGTGTCGTCGCCCTTGGCTGGCTGGTGTCGCCGATCGTTTCGGGCGGGCTGGCGGCGGCGCTGCTGGCCAGTCTGCACCGCCATGTGCTGGACAAGGACGACCCGCTGCCCTCGGGGCGGATCTGGCTGACGGTCATGGTGGCCTGCGCCGCCGGCATCCTGATCGGCGTTGCGGCGCTGTTCTATGGCGGGCTGGGCTGGCCGGTGGTGCTGGGTCTGGCCGGGGCCGGCTGGCTGCTGGGCGCGGTCTATGCCCATCGCACCCTTGGCCTGCAGATCCGGCAGGGCGAAAAGGACAGCAAGGCGCTGAAGGCGCTGCTGGGCCTGCCGCTGATCGTGGCGGCGCTGGTCATGGGCTTTGCCCATGGCGCCAATGACACCTCGACCATCGCCGCCCCGCTCAGCATCGTGCTGAGTCATGTCGGTCAGAGTGACAAGCCGCTGTTGTCGCAGCACGCCGTCATGGCGCTGTCGGGGCTGGGGATCGGCGTCGGCATCCTGCTGTTCGGTGGCCGGCTGGTGCATATGGTGGGCAGCAACATCACCCGGCTGAACCCGGCGCGCAGCCTGTGCGTCACCCTGTCGGCGGGGCTGACGGTGCTGGGCTTTTCGCTGGCCGGGCTGCCAGTTTCGACCACGCATATCGCGGTCGGCGGCGTGTTCGGCGTCGGCTTCTGGCGCGAGCAGCGCGACCGCGCCCAAAGCCGGCGCCGCGCCCCCATGCCCGAGGAAGAGCGCGGCCGCCGCCATCTGGTGCGCCGGTCCTATGTGCGCGGCATCCTTGGCGCATGGCTGATCACGGTGCCGGCCAATGCCGCGATGGCGGCGCTGCTGGTGCTGGTGCTGAAATAGCCGCGCTTCAGGCGCGGCTTTGCAGCGCCTCGCCGGCGGCACGGGTCTCGGAGAGGGTGGCGCCGGTCGACAGGGCCTCGGGGTCGAGACGCAGCTCGATCACCGCCGGCGTGCCTGCGGATCGCACATGCGCCTGCGCCTGCGCAAAGGCCGGGGCGAACTGATCCTGCCGCGTCACCTGCGCGCCATGGCCGCCATAGGCGCGGGCCACCGCGGCGAAATCCGGGTTGACCAGATCGGTGCCCGAGACGCGACCGGGATAGCTGCGTTCCTGATGCATGCGGATGGTGCCAAAGCGGCCATTGTTGGCGACGATGACGATGACCCCGGCACGATGCTGCACAGCGGTCGATAGCTCGTTGACGGTCATCTGCAGGCAACCGTCTCCGGCCAGACAGACCACGCTGCGGCCGGGATCGTGCAGCTTGGCCGCGATGGCTGCGGGCAGGCCATAGCCCATCGAGCCCGAGGTCGGCGCAAGCTGGCTGCCAAAGCGACGGAAGCGGAAATAGCGGTGGATGAACGCCGCATAGTTCCCGGCGCCATTGGTCAGCACGGCATCTTCGGGCAGATGCGCCGAAAGCCATGTGATCACATCCTCCATCCGCACCGCGCCGGGCGTCGCCCGGGGCTGCTGCCAGCCCTCATAGGCGCGGCGCAGGCATTGGGTCCAATCGTCCCAGCGCCGGGGCGCCGGCAGCCGCGCCAAGGCCGCGACCACCGCACGCGGATCGGCCACCAGCCCGGGATCGGGCGCCCAGAGGTGGCCCAGCTCATCGGGCGAGGGATGGACATGGATGACCCGCAGATGCGGCCTGACCGGGTCCATCAGCTCATAGCCGCGCGTCAGCGTATCCCCCAGCCGCGATCCCAGCGCCAGAATGCAATCGGCCTTCTGCAACGCCTGCCCCAGCGCCGGGCTCATGCCCACGCCCAGATCGCCGACGTAATTCGGATGGGCATTGTCCATATGCCCCTGCCGGCGAAAGGGCACCGCGACCGGCAGGCCCCAGGCCACAGCGAATCGCGCCAGATCCTCTGCCGCCGCTTGCGACCACAGCGTGCCACCCGGCACCACCAGCGGGCGCTCGGCCGCAGAAAGCGCCTTGGCCAGCGCCGCCACGGCACTGTCGGCGACATCGGGCAGCGCGGGGCGAAAGGCCGACAGGTCCGGCACATCGGCCCGCGCGCTCAGCATATCCTCGGGCAGGGCCAACACCACCGGACCGGGCCGGCCCGACATCGCCAGATGAAAGGCGCGGGCGACATATTCGGGGATGCGCTCGGTCTGGTCGATCTCGGCCACCCATTTCGCCAGACCGCCGAACATCTGCCGGTAATCCACCTCTTGAAACGCCTCGCGGTCGCGGTCACCGCGCGCGATCTGGCCGACGAACAGGATCATCGGCGTCGAATCCTGCCGCGCCACATGCACGCCTGCGCTGGCATTGCTGGCGCCGGGCCCGCGCGTGACAAAGGCCACGCCGGGGCGGCCGGTCAGCTTGCCCTGCGCCTCGGCCATCATCGCGGCGCCGCCTTCGTGCCGGCAGACGATATTGGCGATCCCCGAGGCATAAAGCCCGTCCAGCGCCGCCAGAAAGCTTTCACCGGGAACCGAGAACACCCGCGCGACGCCATTGACCGCCAGCGCATCCACCAGAATCTGCCCGCCGTGCCGCATTGCCGATCTCCTCTTGCCTTGTCGTTACTCTGGGCTAGGTTGCCGCTGCGGGGCAAGCATATGCCCGGCGGCGCCGAGGGGAATCATGGACCGCAAGTCCGTGCTGTTTGTCTGTCTGGGAAATATCTGCCGATCCCCCTTGGCCGAGGGCGCGCTGCGCCAGCGGGCCGAGGCCGAGGATCTGCACCTGCACATCGATTCGGCCGGGACCAGCGACTGGCATGTCGGATCCGAACCCGACCGCCGCGCGCAGGCAATCGCGGCGCGCCATGGCATCAATATCTCGCGCCTGCGCTCGCGGCAGGTGCAGCCACGCGATTTCCGCAGCTTCGACCTGATCGTCGCCATGGACAGCGACAATCTGGCCGCGCTGCGCCAGCTGGCGCCGCCCGATGCCGTGGACCGGCTGTCGCTGCTGATGGATCACGTGCCCGGCCGCGAGGGGCAATCCGTCACCGACCCCTATTTCGGCAGTTCGGACGGGTTCGAAACCACATGGACCGACGTGGTGCAGGGGGTCGAGGCGCTGCTGGTGCAGTTGCGCGGCTAGCCGATTGGTGCCGCGCAACAGCGGCCAAGCCTTTACAGAGCCCAGGCTTGGCCCTATCTCTGCCCGATCATGGCAGCCAAGTCCGACCCGAATTACAAGATCATCGCCGAGAACCGCCGGGCGCGCTTCGATTACTTCATCGAAAGCGATCTGGAGGTCGGCATCGTGCTGACCGGGTCCGAGGTCAAGTCGCTGCGCACCGGCCAGTCCAATATCGCCGAAAGCTATGCCTCGGTCGAGGGGGGCGAGCTGTGGCTGATCAACGGCTATATCGCCGCCTACAAACAGGCCGGCGTCTTTGGCCATGAGGAACGCCGCAAGCGCAAGCTTCTCGTCTCGCGCAAGGAACTGTCGCGGATGTGGCAGGCCATCGGGCGCGAGGGCATGACGCTGGTGCCGCTGGTGATGTATTTCAACGATCGCGGCATGGTGAAGCTGAAGATCGGCATCGCCAAGGGCAAGAAGAACCACGACAAACGCGAAACCGACGCCAAGCGTGACTGGAACCGGCAGAAACAGCGGCTGCTGAAGCAGGGCTAGGGCGAACAGCGATTGCGGCGCCCAACCCGTCCGGTTACATGGATGGCGCCTTGCGTCAACCGGAGGAAGGGAAGGCCGATGACCAGCGATTCCGACGATCCCAGAACACTGGTTTCGACCGCCTGGCTGGCGGCGCATCTGAACGACCCCGATCTGCGGGTGATCGACGCCACATGGTTTCTGGAACCGGGCCGCGACGCCCGCGCCGAATACGATGCCGGGCATATCCCCGGCGCGCGGTTCTTTGATCTGGACGAGATCGCCGACAAGCGTTCCGGCCTGCCGCATATGGCGCCGCAACCCGAGATGTTCATCAGCCGCATGCGCGCCATGGGCATCGGCGACGGCCATCAGGTCGTGATCTATGACAATTCGCCCGTGCATTCCGCCGCCCGCGTCTGGTGGACCTTCCGGCTGATGGGCAAGACCGATGTGGCGGTGCTGGACGGCGGCCTTGCCAAATGGCGCGCCGAGGACCGCCCGCTTGAGGACATGCCGCCGGTGATGCGCGACCGCCACATCACCGTGCAGCGTCAGGCCGGCCTCGTGCGCGACGTGACGCAGGTCGCCTCGGCCAGCAAGCTTGAAAGCCACGAGATCGTCGATGCCCGGGGCGAGGCCCGTTTCCGCGGCGAGGTGCCCGAACCGCGCCCCGGCCTGCGCGCGGGCCATATCCCCGGCGCGCGCAACCTGCCCTTTGGCCGGCTCTATGAGGCCGACGGCACCATGAAATCCCCCGAGGCGCTGCGGGCCGAATTCGTCGCCGCCGGCGTCGATCTGACCCGGCCGGTCGTCACCACCTGCGGCTCGGGCGTGACGGCGGCCTCGCTGTTTCTGGCGCTGGACCGCATCGGGCATCGGGATCATTCGCTTTACGACGGAAGCTGGGCCGAATGGGGCAGCTTCCCGGACCTTAAAATCGCAACCGGAGACGCGTGAATGCTGGGCAATCTGAAACCGCAGGCCCCCGACAAGATCCTGGCCCTGATGGGCGAATTCAAGGCCGATCCCCGTCAGGGCAAGATCGATCTTGGCGTCGGGGTCTACAAGGATGCGACCGGCCACACGCCGATCATGCGCGCGGTTCTGGACGCCGAAAAGCGCATGCTGGAGACCGAGACCACCAAATCCTATGCCGGCCTTGCCGGTGAGCCCGAGTTCCAGCAGGCCATGGGCAAGCTGATCCTTGGCGATCTGTACAAGCCCGAAACCACGGCGGCGCTGGCCACCGTCGGCGGCACCGGCGCCATCCGTCAGGCGCTGGAACTGGCGCGCATGGCAAACCCCGATCTGCGCGTCTTCGTGTCGAACCCGACCTGGCCGAACCACGTCTCGATCATGAACTTCATGGGCGTGCCGGTCGTCGAATATCGCTATTTCGATGCGGCCACGCGCGGCGTCGATTTCGACGGGCTCAAGGCTGACATCTCGGCGGCGAAAAAGGGCGATGTGGTGCTGTTGCATGGCTGCTGCCACAACCCGACCGGCGCCAACCTGACGCTGGAGCAATGGGCCGAGGTCGCGACCATCCTTGAACAGACCGGCGCGACGCCGCTGATCGACTTGGCCTATCAGGGCTTTGGCGACGGACTGGAAGAGGACGCCGCCGGCACCCGCCTGATCGCCGCGCGCATCCCGGAAGTGCTGATCGCCGCCTCGTGCAGCAAAAACTTTGGCATCTACCGCGAACGCACCGGCTGCCTGCTGGCGCTGTGCACCGACAAGGCGACCAAGGATCTGGCGCAGGGGGCGATGGCCTTCCTGAACCGCCAGACCTATTCCTTCCCGCCCTTCCATGGTGCCAAGATCGTCGCGACCATCCTGACCGATGACGCGCTGCGTGCCGACTGGATGGCCGAGCTTGAGGCCGTGCGCCGCGGCATGCTGGACCTGCGCCAGCAACTGGCCGCCGAGCTGCGCACCCTGTCCGGGTCGGACCGCTTTGACTTCGTGGCAAGCCATCGCGGCATGTTCTCGCGCCTTGGTGCCACGCCCGAGCAGGTCGCCAAGGTCAAGGAAGAGTTCGCCATCTACATGGTGGGCGATTCGCGCATCAACATCGCCGGCCTGAACCAGGCTACCATCCCGGTCCTGGCCCGCGCCATCATCGAAGCCGGGGTCTGATCTAGATGCGCCTGAGCGATCCGACGCCGCTGGCCCATGTCGCTCATTCAAGCGCTTGATGCGGCCCGTAAGAGCCATTCCGATTGCCCGGCAGTTGTTCGCGCAACTGCCGGGGATCTGGGCGCCGGGAATAGACCGACATCTGCGGCGACGATATCGCGACCGCAAACCGACCCGGCTAGACGTGATGACCTCATTCGCCGGCCGGCATCTCGACATCGTGCAGGTGATGATACTGTCCCTGGCCGAGGCACACCCACTGGATCATATCCGGCTATGGCTTTTCGAGCAGGATATTCCGATGCTCGAGATCCGGGCACTGGCGGAATTCTGCGCCACCCTCGGTAATATTGAGCTGCGCCCGGTGCGAGTCCCCGATGCTGCCAGCTTTGCCCGGCTGCAAGAACTTGGCGGCAAGCCAGACAGTGCGCGTTTCCTGTGGTTTGTGGCGCATCAGCAGCTGCCCGATGACTTGGACCGAATAATCTATCTGGATGCCAGCGACATCATCGTCACCGGCGATCTGGTGCCACTGTTGAACCACCCCTTCCTAGGCAAATATCTGGTGGCCTGTCGCGAGTTCATTGACTTGCCACCGCTGCTGATCGGGAACGCGCGCCGGGCACATCACTGCGGTGTGCCGGCGGCGGTGATTCGCAGAGTATCGCGCGGGCTGATCAACAGCGGTGCCATCGTATTAAACCTGAGCCGGTTCCGCCGCGACGGGATTGGGATCGCAACCTATCTCGACACCGCCGAATGGGCACACGAGCGGCTGGGGCTGCGTTTCGGCGACCAAGGCCTGTTTTCACTCAGCCACGGCAGCCATTACACGCGGTTGCGTGACCGTTACAATCACCGCTTTTGGGCAGAATCGCCCAAGCGGATCATGTCCGACCCTGCCGTGCTGCATTTCGCCGGTCCGGTGCTGAAGCCGGCCTACTGGCGGTTGAGTGAGGATCAGGAACAGCAGGTACTAAAGCACCTGCGCCGCAGCGGCAGCGCGGTGCTGCGGCTAAACAATAGCCTGCCCCTGCGTGCCGCGCACCTGCCCTATCTGCGACACTGGTGGAGGATCTGCGCCCGCACCCCCGGTCATGCCCGGCTTGGCACCGAGGCCGACCAGCGGATGACGGCCGCGCTGGCCCGGCTACAACAAGAAAGCAACGACGTCTGACTTCGAAAGGCCGTGCCGTCAGCGGCCCAGCTTGCGGTCGATATAGGCGCGCAGTTCCTCGATCTCGGCCCGGGCCTCGGCCAACTCGTCCTCGGCGGCCTTCTGCGCCGATTCCGCCGTGCCCAGCCGCGCCACCAGATCGGCCTCGCGCTCTTCCAGCTGCGCCACGGCGCTGTCGCGCGCTTCCTCGGCCTCGTGCAGCTCTTGCGCCATGCTCTCCAGTGCGCCGATCTCGGCGCGGGTGACGCGCGACAGGCGGTGGATCAGCCAGCTTGCGAACCAGCCCAGGACAAAGGCGGCGAACAGGATGATCGCGGTGGCGATGATGAATTCCTGACGGTTCATGGGCGGCTCCCGTGGGAAAGATTTGCACTCACGGCTTGGCCGCCTGCGGAAATTCGGGCGGGGCCAGCGGGTTCAGCGGCGGCAGGGCCTCCAGCGGGATGCCCGCATCGGTGCCGGCCTCCGGATCGGGGAAGGCGGCCTCGACCGCTGGCACGGTCAGCGCGTCGATGATCGCCGTCGCCACGGCGGGATGGACCACGATGGCCGCCGGCGCGCTGGCGATAGCGCCGGCATGGGCCGGGGCCAGCCCGGGGCTCACGGCGACCGGCGCCAGCACCGGGCGGATCGCGCCGGTCGCAGCGGCCACCGCCGCCTGTTCCACGCGCTGCGTCGCCACCTCGGCGCTGTCGGTGACGCCGGTCACCTTGACCGCAGGCTTGGGCGCCTCGGCCAGCACCGGGATTTCCGACAGCAGGGTGAATTCGATGCGCCGGTTCGCCTCGCGGCCGGCGTCGGTGTCATTGTCGGCCACCGGCACGGCGGCGCCATAGCCCTTGACGGTCATGTTCGAGGTGTCGATGCCGGCCTTGGTCATCGCCTCCAGCACCGCCTGCGCGCGGCCGCGCGACAGCTCGGCATTCACGGCCTCGGAGCCCTGCGAATCGGTATGACCGCCGACCTCGATGCGATAGTCGCCGCAGTCCTGCATGGTCTCGGCCAGCCGCTCCAGCACCGGCTTGGGGTCGCCCGCGATCAGCGCCTTGCTCGGCTCGAAGCCGATCTCGGATTCGCGCATGGTGGCGTTCAGCGCATCGACGCATTCCATCCCCGAGGGCAGGCCCAGAATCGGGTCCAGCCGCCGGTCATAGCGGATCGCCAGCTCATAGCGCGCGCCCGCGCCCAGCCGCTGCGCCAGCCGCGCGGCGGCAAGGTCGGTCGCGGTCTTGCTGCCCGACACGCCGCTGACCTTGATCAGCCCCGGCGTCACCGTGACCGCGCCGTGATCCAGCCCTTCGAGCACTTCAAGCGCGGCGATGGCGCGCAGGGTCCAGCCCTCGGGCACCGAGGCATCGGCGCGCAAGGCGCTGTCCACGGCGCCGAAATGCGCCCGCGCCAGACTTTCCACCGTCTGCCGCATGCGGTCGTCGCCGATACGCCCACGCAGCATGACGCCGCCACCATTCAGACTGGCGCTGAATTCCGCCGGACCCTGCGGCGCCACCACCTTGACCTCGTGATCCGAGCTCAGGGTGAATCCCGGCGGCAGCCCTGCCTCAAGCCGACCCACGGCCTCGTCAAAGGCGGCATCATCGACCGAGGCCGGCGCGAACAGCGCCATCTCGGTATCCGACAGGGTGACCGCACCCGCGCCCAGCGTGGCGACGGCGCGCACCCCGGCCACGGCGGCATCGGCCCAGACCGGGCTGGGCACACCCAGGGCCAGCAGGCATTGCGGCTCGCCGGGGATGCCGGCCTGAATCCCGGCCTGCAGGATGCGGTCGCGGTCAGCCGCATTGTCGGCGGCGCAGGCGTCGAAACGCGCCCCGGCCATGTCCTTGACGAAGCGCAGGGTAAAGGGCGTCACCACCGGGCGCGGCGCGGTCACGTCCAGCTCCAGCGCGACATCGGCCGGCTTGGCGCGGCGCAGCATCTGCTCCAGATCGTGGCGTTCATTGGCATTGTCGGTGATGGCGCGCACCGCGACCTTGCCCGGCGTGACCGAGACCTTGCCGCGCCGGGCCATCTCGGCCGCCTTCATGCCATAGACGAAGGCCGCGTCCCAACCCGGCGGCACCGGGTAATCGGCGGCCTCGACCAGATCGGTGACCGTGGCGGTGCCGGCCTGCCGACGCAGCGCCGCCACCATGGCCGCCCGGTCCAGCGAGGCCGGGACCAGCCCGACGATCGAAATACCGTCATCATTGCGCAAAAGCTGGATGGCGAATTGCGGCTGCGCCAGCGCCCGGCTGGCGGCCACCTGCATGTCATCAATGACCCGGCCCGGCTCGACCACGGCATCGACGGCGGATTTGGCGCGAAAACGCTGGATCTCGTCGGGAGCGGTGCCGGTCAACCGCACCAACAGCCCGTCGGTCGCGGCACCGGCCCAGCCAAAGCCGCCCTGCTGCAGGGCGCGCGTCACCTCGGCCTGATTGCGATGCTCGATGAATTCGGCCGCCTTGCTGGCTCCCAGCCAAGCCAGACCGCCGGCGGCGATCAGCGCGATCAGGCTGCTCAGGATCGGCGCGCGGTGCCGTTTGGGATTGGCCATCCGGGGGACCTTCGGGCTGTTTCCGGTTTACCGCATGTAGCGCGGCCCGGCCAGATTCACAATCAGACCAGCCCGGCCAAGGCAAGAAACCCCGCGATCAACAGTCCGGCATCGCGGTTCGAGCGGAACAGCCGCAGGCAGACCGCCGGGCTCGACATGTCGAAATGCTTCAGCTGCCACAAGAGATGCCCGGCAAAGGCGGCGATGCCCACCAGCGCCAGCAGCAGCGCCAGCCCATGCGGCCCCGCTGCCAGCACCGCCAGCACCAGAAGCCCCACCGCCGCGCTGCCAAAGACGACCAGCCAGCGCGCAGTGTCGCGGCCAAACAGCCGCGCCGTGGATTTGACGCCGATCAGCGCGTCGTCCTCGGTATCCTGATGGGCATAGATCGTGTCGTAAAAGACCGTCCAGCAGATGCCGGCGGCATAGGCCAGCAGCGGCGCCGGCGCCAGATTGCCCATATGCGCGGCCCATGCCAGCAGCGCGCCCCAGTTAAAGGCCAGCCCCAGAAACACCTGCGGCCACCATGTGAAGCGCTTGGCAAAGGGATAGATTGCCACCAGCGCCAGCGAGGCCACGCCCAGAATCACCGCAGCCGGCCCCAGCGTCAGCAGGATCACCAGCCCGGCCAACGACTGCGCGGCCATCCACAGCACCGCGCCCCGGACCGTGACCTGCCCCGACGGGATAGGCCGCGACCGCGTGCGCGCCACCTTGTCGTCGATGTCGCGGTCGGTGATGTCGTTCCATGTGCAGCCGGCGCCGCGCATCAGCACCGCCCCCAGCGCACATGCCACGGCGATCCACAGGTCGCGCCACTGTGGCACGCCGGCGATCATTGCCAGCCCGATCCCCCACCAGCAGGGCAAAAGCAGCAGCCATGTCCCGATCGGCCGGTCGGCGCGCGACAGCCGCAGCCATGGCCGCCAGCCGGACGGCGCGTAACGGTCCACCCAATTGTCGGGCGGGGCGTCCGAAACACTGCGGTGAGCCTCTGGCATAGGCTGGTCGGTCTGCATTAGGCTGCGCCCCATCATGGCGAAAATCAGATTGTTCATAGAGCACCCGCTGGCCGAGGGACAAGGCATCCCGCTGAATGCCGATCAGGCGCATTACCTGGGCACGGTGATGCGACAGGGCGCGGGCGACGCGTTTCTGGCCTTCAACGGCCGCGACGGCGAATGGCTGGCACGCATCGACGGGCTCAGCCGGCGTGGCGGCACGGCGGTGGCCGAGGCGCAGACCGCGCCGCAACGCGATCCGCCGGACCTGTGGCTGATGTTTGCCCCGATCAAGAAGGCCCGCACCGATTTCATCGTGGAAAAGGCGGCGGAAATGGGCGCGGCCCGCATCATGCCAGTGCAGACCGAGCACACCAATTCCGAACGCATCCGGCAGGACCGCTTGCAGGCCCATGCCGTAGAGGCTGCCGAGCAATGCGGCGGCACCTATGTGCCCGAGGTCGCCGACCTGGCGCCGCTGTCGCGGCTGCTGGACGGCTGGGACAGCCAAAGGCGTATTCTGTGGGCAGACGAGGCACTTGCCGGCCCGGCACAGGTGCTGGCCGGGCTGCCGCGCGGGCCATGGGCGATCCTGATCGGCCCCGAAGGCGGGTTTTCCGAATCAGAGCGGGCCCGCCTGACCCGGCTGGCGCATGTCACTCCGGTCTCTTTGGGCCCGCGGATCCTGCGCGCCGACACAGCTGCCGTGGCGTCACTTGCCCTGTGGCAGGCAGCGCTGGGAGATTGGGGCTGACGCATCCGAGCGTTTTTGTCGCAATCGGATGCCGGTTTTGAAGCAAGAAGCGGCGCTTTCTTGCAAACTTGCCCCCGGAATCGGCTTGCGTTACAAAAAGTTAATGAAAACGGCGGCTTATGCGCGCACTGCATAGCGGGATTGCCGCCACGCACGTAGAGTTTTCAAACTGCCCGAACTATATGCTTGGTCATCAAGTAAACGCCCCGTTGCGGGCAAACCCAATTCACAGGTGACATCATGTCGGCAATCGACACCAACCGCGTCCATGGTGGCGTGGCCTCGCTGGGCTTCGGCTCGAAATTCTTTGCCGCTCTGGCCGCGTGGAACGATGCGCGCGTGACCAAGAACGCGCTGAACCGTCTGTCGGATCGCGAACTGGACGATATCGGTCTGTGCCGCGGCGACATCGAGCGTATCGCGCACGCCCGCTGATTTCAGGCGCGACTGACTATGCAAACAGGCCCCGCGGGTTGTCCCGCAGGCGCCTTTTTCATGCCGAAAGGCCGACGCAAGAGCAGGCGGTCGGCGGGGGCCGCAATCAGCCGGCAGGACGGCGCGCCAACGCCAGCAGGGCGCCAAAGCCGATCATGGCGGCACCGCTGATGCGGTTGATCCAGCGCAGCCCGCCCGCCTTGGCCATCACCCCCGACAGCCGGGTTCCCGCATAGGCATAAAGCGCGATGGCCACGGTTTCGAGCGCCAGAAAGATCGCCCCAAGGATCAGGAAACTGCTCCAATAATGCGCAGGCGCGACGAATTGCGGGAAAAAGGCGGTAAAGATCAGGATCGCCTTGGGGTTGCCGATCGCGATCATGAATTCGCGCCGGATCCGCGCCCGGACCCCGTCCGGGGTGCCCTGCCCGCCCGGCAGCGCAAGCCCGGCGTCCGCGCGCAGGATGCGCAGGCCCAGCCAGACCAGATAGGCCGCGCCCAGCATCTTGACCGCGGTAAAGACCATCTCGGAGGCCATCAACAGCGCGCCCATGCCCAGCGCGGCGACGGCAATCATCATGGCAAAGGCCGCCAGCCGCCCCGTCCCGGCAATCACGGCCGCGCGCAAGCCCAGCCGGGCGCCAACCGTCACCGACAGCAGGTTGTTCGGCCCAAAGGCCATATTCAGGGCAAAGCAGGCGGGAACGAACAGCAGCAGGGTTTCAGGGGACATGGTGCAATCCTCGACAGGCGATGAAGCATGGCCTGTCGAGGAATGATCTGTCTACCCCCACGCGGGGGCGCCCTTGCCCGAGTGTGCGGGCAAGGGGCTCAGCCCTTGCGGACCACCAGCGTCGACCAGTCGCCGTAATCGTCGCGCCGCTCCAGCGTCAGACCGCCTGCGGAATAGGCAGCGGCGACTTCATCCGCCTGCGTGGTCAGGATGCCCGACAAGATCGCCCGGCCGCCCGGCGCCAGATAGCGCGCCATATCCGGCACCAGATCGATCAGCGGCTGTTTCAGGATATTGGCAAAGATCAGGTCAAAGGGCGCCGCACCCTCGATCAGCGGATGGTCAAAGCCCATGGCCTCGACGCATTCGACCTTGCCGTCCAGCCCATTGGCGATGACATTGGCCCGCGCCACGTCAACCGCCTGCGGGTCGATGTCGCCGGCCAGCACGACGACCGGGAATACCCGCGCTGCCGCCATTGCCAGCACCGCCGTGCCACAGCCCACATCGACAATGCGGGCGGGCGAGACGCCCTGCCCGATCAGCCGGTCCAGCGCCAGCAGACAGCCGCGCGTCGTGGCGTGATGCCCGGTGCCAAAGGCCATCGCCGCCTCGATCAGCAGCGCCTCGGCGCCTTCGGGGACCTTGTCGGCATCATGGCTGCCATAGACGAAAAAGCGCCCGGCCTCGACCGGGGCCAGCTCGCGTTTGACATGCGCGACCCAATCCACCTCGGGCAGTTCCGACACGACGAAGGGCTCGGCCCCCCAGGCTGCGGCCAGCAGCGCCAAGGCGACCTCGTCGGGCGCCTCGGTGAAATACAGACCCACCTCCCAGCGGTTCGATCCGTCCTCGATTTCAAAGACGCCGCTGCCGACCGGCTCGGGGGTCAGCTCCTCGCCCAGTTCGGCAAGGGCTTCGGCGGCATCGCGGCCGCTGGTCTGGGTCAGCGCGGTCCAGGTGGACATCAGAGCTCCTCGGAAACATCGGTCAGAGGCGCCTGTACGCCGGTGCCGCGCAGCCCGCAATAGCCGTCCGGGTAGCGGTCCAGATATTGCTGGTGATCCTCTTGCGCCGGATAGAAGGGGCCGGCGGGCAGGATCTGCGTGGTGATGTCGGGAAAGCCCTCGACCGCCAGCCGGTTGGAATAATCGGCCTTGCTCAGCTCGGCCGCCGCGCGCTGGCTGTCGGTGAAATACATGATCATCGAGCGGTATTGCGACCCGACATCATTGCCCTGCCGGTTGCCCTGCGTCGGGTTGTGGTTTTCCCAGAACACCTGCAGCAGCCGCTCATAGCTGATGCGCGAGCTGTCATAGATGATGCGCACGACTTCGGCATGGCCGGTGCCGCCCTCGCAGACCTGCTTGTAAGTGGGATCGGGAACATTGCCGCCGGCAAAACCGACCGAGGTCAGCCAGACCCCGTCCAGCTGCCAGAACAGGCGTTCGACGCCCCAATAGCAGCCCATGCCGAAAATGGCCTGGTCCAGCCCCTTGGGGACCTCGGCGTCCAGCGGGCGATCAAAGATGCGGTGCAGCGGTGCGGTCATGGTCACGGCCTTTCGAAAAGCGGTTGCAGGTAATCTAGGCGCGGGCCTACCGTCCTGCAACGCCGGGCGCAGCACCCCGGTTCGGTCACGAGGCTGAGGGCAAAGATGCGTCGCGGACAGCGCAACCTGATTACCGATGTCGCCGGCCTGATGGTCGGCAATGCCCGCGACGACGCGCTGCGCTCGGGCGTGACCGTGCTGACCGCACCGATGCCGCTGGCCTGCGGCGTGCATGTCATGGGCGGCGCCCCCGGCACGCGCGAAACCGATCTGCTGGCGCCCGACAAGATGGTGCCCAGTGTCGATGCGCTGGTGCTGTCGGGCGGCTCGGCCTTTGGGCTGGCGGCCTGCGACGGGGTGGCGGCGGGGCTGCGCGCGCAGGGGCGCGGCTTTCCTGTCGGCCCGGTGCGGGTGCCGATCGTGCCCGGCGCCATCGTCTTTGACCTGCTGAACGGCGGCGACAAGGACTGGCAGGACAACCCCTATCCGGCGCTGGGGCGGGCGGCGCTGGCCGGGGCCGGGGCCGATTTCGCGCTTGGCAGCGAGGGCGCCGGCACCGGCGCCATGACCCATCGCTGGAAAGGCGGCCTCGGCTCGGCCTCGGCGGTGCTGGATTGCGGGATCACGGTGGGGGCGCTGGTCGTGGTCAATGCCTTGGGCTCGGTCACCGTGGGCGAAACCCGGCAGTTCTGGGCCGCGCCATGGGAGCTGGATGGCGAATTCGGCGGCCTTGGCATGGCCGGGATGCATGACGGCGGCGCCGAGCCCGCGCTGGCCAAAAGGCTGGGCGAGGCCACGACCATCGCCATTGTCGCCACCGATGCAGCCCTGGACAAGGCGGCGCTGACGCGGCTTGCCACCGCCGCGCATGACGGCATGGCCCGCGCCATCCTGCCCAGCCACACGCCGCTGGACGGCGATCTGGTCTTTGCCGTGTCGACCGGGGCGCGCGCCCTGCCCGACCCGGTGCTGACGCCCTTTCAGCTGGGCCATGCCGCCGCCTGCGTGCTGGCCCGCGCCATTGCGCGCGGCGTCCATGCCGCCACGCCGCGTCCGGGCGATCTGCAACCCTGCTGGAAAGGCGGCCGCCCCGCGCCATGAAAAAGCGGGGCGGCAGGAGAGAGATCCGCCGCCCCGCAGTCTGAACACGCCAAGAGGGAAAAGCCTGACGATATCTGCCCAACGCAGCCGCAGCCTTCGGGGTCCATCAAGTTTTGCGTGATCGCGCCCCTGAATGTGCCGCACTTGCGTTTGCACAGGGAAACCGCAAGCCTGCGGCCAACGAAAACAGGGATGATACCGCCATGACCACGCAGACCACCGACCTGAAAACGCTGCTCAAGGATCCCACACTGCTGCAGACCCGCGCCTATGTGGCCGGTGCATGGATCGACGCCGATGACGGCGCCACCTTCGAGGTGACCAACCCCGCGCGCGGCGACGTGATCGCACGGGTGGCCGATCTGTCGCGCGCCGAGGTGGCCCGCGCCATCACCGCCGCCGCCGGGGCGATGACCGCATGGACCGCGCGCACCGCCAAGGAGCGCGCGCAGATCCTGCGCAAATGGTTCGACCTGATGATGGAGAACCAGGAGGATCTGGGCAAGATCCTGACCGCCGAACAGGGCAAGCCGCTGGCCGAGGCCAAAGGCGAGATCGCCTATGGTGCCAGTTTCATCGAATGGTTCGGCGAAGAGGCCAAGCGCATCTATGGCGAAACCATTCCCGGCCACCAGCCCGACAAGCGCCTGACCGTGATCCGCCAGCCGATCGGCGTGGTGGGTTCGATCACGCCTTGGAACTTTCCGAATGCGATGATCACCCGCAAATGCGCCCCCGCGCTTGCGGCGGGCTGCGGCTTTGTCGGCCGGCCTGCAGCGGAAACGCCGCTTTCGGCGCTGGCGCTGGCGGTGCTGGCCGAACGCGCCGGCGTGCCGGCCGGGCTGTTCAGCATCGTCACCTCGTCGCGCGCCTCGGACATCGGCAAGGAGTTCTGCGAGAACCCGCTGATCCGCAAGCTGACCTTCACCGGCTCGACGCAGGTGGGCCGCGTGCTCCTGCGTCAGGCCGCCGATCAGGTGCTGAAATGCTCGATGGAGCTGGGCGGCAACGCGCCCTTCATCGTCTTTGACGACGCCGATCTGGACGCGGCGGTCGAGGGCGCCATGGCCTCGAAATTCCGCAACAACGGCCAGACCTGCGTCTGCGCCAACCGCATCTATGTGCAGGCCGGGGTCTATGACGCTTTCGCCGAAAAGCTGGCGGCGGCAGTCGAGAAATTGCGCGTCGGCGACGGGCTGACCGAGGGCGTGACCACCGGCCCGCTGATCAACGAGAAAGCCGTCGCCAAGGTCGAGGAGCATATCCAGAACGCGCTGGCGGGCGGCGCCACCGTCGTCACCGGCGGCAAGCCGATGCAAGGGCTCTTCTTTGAACCGACGGTGCTGACCGGGATCACCGACGCCATGCAGGTCTCGACCGAGGAAACCTTCGGGCCCTTGGCGCCGCTCTTCCGCTTTGACACCGAGGCCGAGGCGATCACGCGCGCCAATGACACCATCTTTGGCCTTGCCGCCTATTTCTACGCCCGCGACATCGGCCGGGTGACACGGGTGCAAGAGGCGCTGGAATACGGCATCGTCGGCGTCAACACTGGTATCATCTCGACCGAGGTTGCGCCCTTTGGCGGCGTCAAGCAATCGGGGCTGGGGCGCGAAGGCTCGCGCCATGGCATCGAAGACTATCTGGAAATGAAATACATCTGCCTGTCGATCTGAACCGGCAAGCTGCAACGAAGAACCCCCGAAGCATCTGCTTCGGGGGTTTTGCGATCAGTTGTCGTCTTCGTCGTCTTCGTCATCCGCATCGGGCAGGTTGAAGAAGCTGTCGGCATCCAGATCCGCCGGAGCCGGCTGTTCTTCTTCGCGGGTCAGGCTGAAATTCTCCAGCCCGGCGATGCTCGACGGCATGCGCGGCTCGTCGGACATGGCCAGCGAGGTTTCGGTGGACAGCAGCTTGCGGCGCTCGTCATCCGTCATGGTGCCGCCTTCCGAGGCCTTGCGCTTGGCGGCTTTCTGCACGGCGGCATCCAGCTCCGACTGACGGCACAGACCCAAGGCCACCGGGTCGATCGGCTGCATGTTCTGGATGTTCCAATGCGTGCGCTCGCGGATCGAGGCGATGGTCGGCTTGGTCGTGCCGACCAGCTTGGCGATCTGCGCATCGGCCAATTCAGGGTGGAACTTGACCAGCCACAAGATGGCATTGGGCCGGTCCTGACGTTTCGACAGCGGGGTGTAGCGCGGGCCCCGGCGCTTTTCCTCGCCCTCGGCGGCGGGGTTGTGCTTGAGCTTCAGCTTGTAGCGCGGGTCTTTCTGACCCTTTTCGATCTCTTTCGGGTCAAGCTGGTTCGAGGCGACCGGATCGAAGCCCTTGACGCCGGCGGCCACATCGCCGTCGGCAATGCCCTGAACTTCCAGCTCGTGCATGCCGCAGAAATCGCCGATCTGCTTGAAGCTCAGCGTCGTGTTGTCGACCAGCCAGACTGCGGTGGCCTTGGCCATCAGCGGCTTGTTCATGACCTTCTCCTTAAACAATAGTTCTTCGGCCGGGAAAACGGCTTCTGGCGGGCGCCATTCCATTTTCAGGGGGGATTGCCGGGTTATATAAGCTGTCGCGGGCTTGGAATAAAGCCTGAATTTCGTAGCCTGCGCTGCCGGGGCCGGCTAGGATCGGCGCATGAGACTGCTTGCCCTTGCCCTGACCCTGATCACAGCGCCGGCCTTCGCCCAGGATGTGGCGGGGCGTTTCGACTATTATGTCCTGTCGCTCAGCTGGTCGCCCAGCTGGTGCAGCAGCGAAGGCGACAGGGACGACGCCGGGCAATGCGCCACCGGCCGCAAGCTGGGCTTCACCGTGCACGGGCTCTGGCCGCAATACGAACAGGGCTGGCCCTCGGACTGCCGCACGACGGCCAGAAACCCCTCGCGCCAGGAAAGCGGCGCCATGTCGGACATCATGGGATCGGGCGGGCTGGCCTGGTATCAATGGAAGAAACACGGCCGCTGCACGGGTCTGCCGGCAGAGGACTATTTTGCCCTGACCCGCAAGGCCGCACAGCGCATCCGGGTGCCGGAAACATTGGCCGGGCTGTCGCGCGACGTGAACCTGCCGGCCAAGGTGGTCGAAGACGCCTTCATCGAGGCGAACCCCGGCATGCAGCCGCAGGGCATCACCGTCACCTGCCGCAACAAGGCGCTGCAAGAGGTGCGGATCTGCCTGACCCGCGACCTTGAACCCCGCGCCTGCGCCTCCGACAGCCAGCGCGATTGCAACGGCAGCTTCCTGATGCAGGCGCCGCGCTAACGGCGCGGCCGGTGCCTCCGGCGGGGATATTTAGACACGAAAGAAACGCACACACCCCGCCCGCCGGAGCTGAGGTCGGGGTGTGGCTTCTCTCGTGACGGTCATCGGCGTCCCCGCCTGTCCCGTAGTGCCAGACTGGCACCAAAAGCTTGCGATTCGGTTAACGGCTTCTTTCGTGTTCAAATATCCCCGCCGGAGGCACCGGCAGCCGCAGCAGGCGTTGCGGGCTCAGTCCTCGGCCGCCACCTGCAACAGGATCTTGCCGATATGGCCACTCGATTCCATGTGGCTATGGGCTTCGGCGGCCCTGGCCAAAGGATAGGTGCTGTCGATCAGCGGCTTGACGGCGCCGGTTTCGATCAAGGGCCAGAGGCGCTCGCGCAATTCCGTCGCGATAGCGGCCTTGGCGGCATCCGATTGCGGGCGCAGGGTCGAGCCGGTGACCGTCAGGCGCCGGGACATGATCGGCGCAAAGTTCAGCTCGGCCCGCGCCCCGCCCAGAAAGGCGATCAGCACCAGCCGGCCGTCATCGGCCAGCGCGCGCAGATCGCGGGCCAGATAATCGCCGGCGACCATGTCGAGGATCAGGTCGGCCCCGCCAGCCCGCTGCAGTTCGGCCACGAAATCCTGTTCGCGATAATTGATCGGCTCGGCGCCCAAGGCAGCGATCGCGGCGCATTTCTCATCCGATCCGGCCGTGGCCCAGACCCGCGCCCCCAGCGCGCGCGCCACCTGAATTGCCATGGTGCCGATGCCCGACGAGCCGCCATGGACCAGAAACCGTTCGCCCGCGCGCAGCCCGCCGCGCATGACGACATTGGACCAGACCGTGAAGGCGGTTTCGGGCAGGGCCGCCGCCTGACGCAGATCCAGACCCGCCGGCACCGGCAGCGCATGCTCGGCCGCGCAGGTGGCATATTCGGCGTAGCCGCCACCGGGCAGCAGGGCGCAGACCGCATCGCCCACCTGCCAACCGGTGACGCCACCACCCAAAGCCGCGACCGTTCCCGCGCATTCCAGCCCCGGCAGGTCCGACGCCCCCGGAGGCGGCGCATAGGCGCCGGCGCGCTGCAGCACATCGGGCCGGTTCACCCCGGACCAGGCCAGCCGGATCAGGATCTGGCCATGGCCCGCCACCGGCACCGGCCGGGTCGCCGGTTGAAGCACCTCGGCCGCGCCGGGGGCGGTGATCTCGATGGCCTGCATCACGTCCGGAATCTTCATGCGTCACCCTTGTCCATGGCCGCCGCCGGCTGGCCTGCGGCATATCCCGGCGCGCGCCGGGCCTCGGGGCGGCGGATCCAGCCGGTCGCCAGCCCCGCCAGCGACGAGACCCCCGGCAGGGCCGCCATCCGCCCCTTGAACTTTTCAAAGCGCATCACCCCCTCGACGCGGCGGGTGAGAAAGGCACGGGTCTCTTCGGCCTCGGGCGAGCCGTCGCCCAGCCAGTAAAGCACCGTCGCGCCGTAAACCGTCGAAAGCGTCGCCCGCTTGGAATACCAGTTCACGTCGCGGGATTCGTCGCCGAGCCCCTCCCAGATCGCATCGGCGCTTTCCCAGACCAGCCGCGCGCCCAAGGCCGCATTCTGCGGCAGGGCAAAGACCACCGCCCCCGCCCGCGCCATCTCGCGATCCGACAACGCCAGCCGGCGCATCACCGCCTCGACCACGCGGTCACGAAAGCGGCCCTGCGGCGGGTTGGCGGCAAGGTCGGCGCGCAGCGCGGCATCGCCGCGGCGGTGATAGGCGGCGGCCAGATCGACGCCGCCGCGCGGCAGATGCACCCGCGCCAGCGCCGCCGTCATGCCGATGTCGCGCGCGCCCTGTTCCACCGCGCGGTCGGACATGCCGTCGAAAATCACATGCTGCAGCGCCGCCTCGATCAGGCGGTCTTTTTCGCTGGTCATGGCTCCCTCCTCGTGGTGGCCGGAAATTCTGGACAAAAGCGATTCGCCTTGCTAGAAGGCCGCGTCCTGCAATTCAGCTCAACTTTAACCTAGGAAGGTGGTGACAACCACATGCAGGTAAGTGTTCGCGACAATAACGTCGAACAGGCGCTTCGTGCTCTGAAGAAAAAACTTCAGCGCGAGGGGGTGTTCCGTGAAATGAAGCTCAAGCAGCATTTCGAGAAACCCTCGGTCAAAAAGGCCCGTGAAAAGGCCGAGGCCGTCCGCCGCGCCCGCAAGCTGGCCCGTAAAAAGGCACAGCGCGAAGGCGCACTGTAAGACGAGCGACACGTTCGTTTCCGAGAACCCCTGCCCCGGCGGGGGTTTTCTTTTGCCCTTGGATCTTTGCCCTCAGACCGGCAGGGCCGTGGTCTGGGCCACCGTCTTGAGCGAAAACGACGAATGCATCTGCGCCACGCCCGGCAGCTTGGCCAGCCGCTGGCGGTGGATGCGGGCAAAATCGTCGGTATCCTGCGCCACCACCTTCAACAGGTAATCCGCCGATCCGGCCATCAGGTGACATTCCAGCACATCGGGGATCTTGCGCACCTCGCGCTCGAAGGCTTCCAGAAGCTCGTCGGCCTGTCCTGACAGCGTGATCTCGACGAAAACCGTCGTCGGCCGCTCCAGCTTGCGCGCGTCCAGCAGCGCCACATAGCCCCGGATCAGCCCGGTTTCCTCAAGCCGCTGCACACGGCGGTGGCAGGCGCTGGCCGATAGCGCAACCTCGGCGGCCAGTTCGGCATTGGTGATGCGCCCGTCGCGCTGCAACACCGAAAGGATGCGACGGTCGATTGCGTCAAGCTCGATCATGCCGGGATCTCCTGCGGGAAAGTCGGGCTTTCGCGTCCGATCTTTGCACGATTACGGGGGTGGCGCAAAGAAATGCGGCGCAGGCCAAGGCATGCGCCGCCGATCTGTTCAGGCTCAGGCGCGGTTGGCGCGCAGCTCGTCGCGGATCTGCATGAGCAGCTCTTCCTGCGTCGGGCCGGCCGGCGCGGCTTCTTCCTCTTTCTTGCGGACAGCGGCGCTTTGCAGCTTGTTCACGCCCTTGACCAGCAGGAACACCGCCCATGCGATGATCAGGAAGTTGATGACCGCCGACAGGAACGAGCCATAGGCAAAGACCGCGGCCCCGGCATCGCGGGCGGCCTTCAGGCTGGCCCCGGCGGGCACGTCGCCCTTGAGCACCAGATAATGGCCGCTGAAATCGGTGCCGCCCGTCAGCAGACCGATGATCGGGTTGATCAGATCGGCCACCAGCGAGTTCACGATCGCCGTGAACGCGGCACCGATGATGATACCGACTGCCAGATCGACGACATTGCCCCTGGCGATGAATTCCTTGAATTCCTTCAGCATGTACTTACCTTTTTCATGTCGCACGCGTTGGCGCGAGTGTGCCCACAACGGACGGCGAAAATCCAGCCCATACCCATAGAGGCCGATATGACCGATCTTGCCGCGTTTCCGATCACCCGCCGCTGGCCACCGAAGCGGCCCGGCGTGATCCAGCTATATACACTGAATACCCCAAATGGCATCAAGACCTCGGTCATGCTTGAGGAATGCGGGCTGGACTATGACGCGCATCGCATCAGCATCACCGACCCCGAGGACCAGTTCACCCCGGAGTTCCTGTCGCTGAACCCCAATAACAAGATCCCGGCGATGATCGACCCGAACGGGCCGGACGGCCAGCCCATCGGCCTGTTCGAGACCGGCGCCATGCTGATCTATCTGGGCGACAAGACCGGGAAATTCCTGCCCGCCTCGGGCGCCGCGCGCTATCACACCATCCAATGGCTGATGTGGCAGATGGGCGGGCTGGGGCCGATGCTGGGTCAGGTCGGGTTCTTTCACCGCTACAAGGGCAAGGAGATCGAGGATCCCCGCCCGCGCACCCGTTATTTCACCGAGGCGCGGCGGCTTTTGGGTGTGCTCGACAAGCAATTGCAGGGCCGCGACTGGATCACTGGCGAATATTCCATCGCCGATATGGCGATCGGGCCGTGGCTGCGCACGGTGCGGGTGAATTACGAGGCCGAGGCGGAAACCGGCATGGACGGGTTTGCCAATGTGCAGGCCTATCTGGACCGCTTCCTTGCCCGCCCCGCCGTTCAGCGCGGCATCGAGGTCGGCGCGGCGTAAAGGGCGGATCGGGGCTGCGGGCCGGGGCGAGGCGCACCTGCGCTGCGCCCTGCTGCAGGCTGGGAAAGCAAACGCATGAGCGACCCACCGGTGAGCTGGATCATGGCAGCGTCGGCATTCGTGCCCTGATTTCGGCGCGGCATGGGCCGGAATATGATGGGCTTGGTGGCGCCGTAATCAGGCTGGGGCTGATTGCACATGGGGGCGTTATTCGGCGGGCTTGCCGGTATTGCGAAATATCGGTCGTCGGGTCGTCCCATAAGTACGCGCGACGCATGCAATGAGCATTCTCCAAAAGGCGGGATTTCAGCTCGCGCTCGCCCGATGACTGCCCCCGTGTCGGCATTACGACGGCTCGGCAATCTGCAAGTGATCCTGCGCTGTCGCTTGGCCCCAATCCTGCCAGATCACCTCAAAATACGGCCTTATAGAATCACCTTTCCGTGATACGCTCGAACGAGTTTCCATGTAATGAGGTCATCATGTTCAAACGTGCTTTTTTCGGTCTTGTAATCGGGGGGCTTTTGGCAGCGGGCGCCGCTCAGGCGGAATGCTCGGGCAGCAACGGGCGCGGCTGGGCCAGCGGCCAAGGCAATGGCAAATTCCAGATGTCCGCAGGCGACAAGCAGTGCGTGATCGGCTATCCCAGCTTTATCAAAGGGCAAAGCAAGACCCCGGCAACGCAGGTCAAGCTGACCCGCGCCCCCAAATCGGGCAAGATCACTTTGTCACCGCAAGGGATAATCTATACGCCCGCTGCTGGTTTCAAGGGCACCGACAAGTTTTGCACCAACAATACGGCCCCCGGCATGCCCGGCAGCCTGAAAGGCTGCGTCTCGGTCACGGTGCAGTAAGGGCAGGCCGCCGGCCCCATAGGGCCGGCATTCGCTTAGCCCCGCAGCACGCCGCCGGTGGCCTTGCTGACCTTGTCGACGATCTTGGCACTGACGGCCTCGATCTCGGCATCGGTCAGGGTCTTGTCCTTGGGTTGCAGTCGGGCGGTGATGGCGATGGATTTCTTGCCGCCCTCAAGCCCGGTGAACTGGTCAAAGACCGTCACCCGCTCGATCAGCGCCTTGTCGGCGCCGGCTGCAGCATTGACCAGCGTCAGCGCCTCGACCTGCGGATCGACGACGAATGCGAAATCACGCTCGACCGCTTGCAGGCCCGAGAGCGCCAACGCCGGACGGGACGGCGTGCGCACCTTGGGCAGCGGCACGGCGGCGATACGGACGGTAAAGGCCACAACCGTGCCCTTGATACCGAAGTGGCGCACGACCTTGGGGTGGATCTCGCCAAAGGTGGCCAGCGCGTTCGGACCCAGCGCGACATTGCCGGCGCGGCCGGGATGCCACCACGCGGCCAGCTTGCGGTTGATCTGGGCCTTTGCGGGGGCGCCGATCTCGGCCAGCACGGCCTCGGCATCGGCCTTGGCGTCATAGATGTCGACCTTGCGGCGCGAGGCATAGGGGTCGCGCGGCGTGGTATTGCCGACCAGGATCGCGGTCAGATGCAGGTCCTGCTCGCCCGGCTCGCCGCCGGCAAAGACCGGGCCGCATTCGAACAGCGCCAGATCCATGAAGCCACGCGCCTGATTGCGCGCCGCCGCCGCCAGCAGGCCGGGCAGCAGGTCGGGGCGCATATGGGTCATCTCGCTGCTGATCGGGTTTTCGATCCGCACCGCGTCGGCGCCGCCGCCGAACAGCGCGGCTGCCGGCTGGTCGATGAAGCTGTAGGTGACGCATTCATTGTAGCCAAGGCTGGCCGCCAGGCGCCGCGCCGCCGATTCCCGGCGCTGCAAAGGCGTCAGCACCGGCTGCGGCACGCCGGCCTGCGGGCGAGGCAAAGGCTGGCCTTGCAGCTTTGTCAGGCTGGCGATGCGGGCGACTTCCTCGACCAGATCGGCACTGCCCAGCACGTCAGGGCGCCAGCTGGGCACGAAGGCCTGATCGCCTTCCAGCCGGAAGCCGAGCGCCTCAAGGGTGCGGCGCTGCTCGGCCTCGGGGATCTCCATGCCGACAAGGCTGATGACACGGGCCGGATCCAGCGCATAGCTGCGGGTGGTGTCGGGGATCGCGCCTGCGGTCACGACCTCAGAGGGCTCGCCGCCGCACAGATCAAGGATCATCTGCGTCGCCAGCTCCAGCCCCTTTTGGGTGAATGCCGGGTCGGCGCCGCGTTCAAAGCGGTAGCGCGCATCCGAATTGACCTTCAGCGCCCGGCCCACGGTCGCGATGGCGATCGGGTCCCAATAGGCGCTTTCCAGAAACACATCGGTGGTCTCATCCGAACAGCCCGAATGCTCACCGCCCATGATTCCGGCAATGCTTTCCGGGCCTTGGTCGTCGGCAATGATCATGGTGCCGGGGGCAAAGGCATAGGTCTTGCCGTCCAGCGCCAGCAGTTCCTCGCCCGGGGCCGAGGGACGGACATGCAGGTCGCCCTTGACCTTGGCCGCGTCAAACACGTGCAGCGGGCGGTTCAGGTCAAAGGTGAAGAAATTGGTGATGTCGACCAGCGTGTTGATCGGGCGCAGGCCGATGGCGGTCAGGCGCTTTTGCAGCCATTCCGGCGAGGGGCCATTCTCGACGCTCCGGATCAGACGGCCACTGAAGAACGGCGCCTTTTCAGCCACTTCTGGCGCGATCACCACCTTGATCGGGCTGGGGAACGTGCCCGGCACCGAAACGTCGGCAATGGGTTTCAGAACGCCCAGACCGCGCGCGGCCAGATCGCGGGCGACGCCGTGGACGCCAAGCGCGTCGGGACGGTTCGGGGTGATCTTGATCTCGATGACCGGATCGACCGCCTCGGGGCGGTTCAGGGCCAGCCAATCGACGAATTTCTGGCCAACTTCACCCGAGGAAAGCTCAATGATTCCATTGTGTTCGTCGGAAAGCTCCAGCTCGCGCTCGGACGCCATCATGCCATGGCTTTCGACGCCGCGGATCTTGCCCACGCTCAGCGTCACATCCAGACCGGGGACGTAATCGCCGGGCTTGGCCAGCACCACGGTAATGCCGGCCCGCGCATTGGGCGCGCCGCAGACGATCTGCTTTTCGCCCTCGTCCGTCATCACCTTGCAGACCCGCAGGCGGTCGGCATCCGGGTGCTGGACGGCCTCGATCACCTTGGCAATGGTGAAGGATTTCAAGCGGCTGGCCGGATCGGTCACGCCCTCGACCTCCAGACCCAGATCGGTCAGCGCCTCAGTGATCGCATCCAGCGAGGCGGTGGTGTCGAGATGCTCTTTGAGCCAGGAGAGGGTGAATTTCATGGGCGCGGGCTCCGGTCGTTTGCGCGTCCCTTAGCGCATGGCGCGGCGGAATGGTAGGGTTGTGCACCGCCCCGACCCGCCTGACGCGGATTTTCCAGCAATTGCTGGGGATGGCGCTGTGACAGCCGTACACGGCGCGTACACCGGGCGTACACAGCCTGTGCACCGATCTTGTCGCGCGCCGCCGCCGCCCTATATGTAAGGGACATTAACATAGACCAGATATTCTGGACACGGGAGCCAATGGACACGCAACGCGAAATGCTGATCGAGCAACGGGTCGCCAATGACGCCAAATCGCCTTTGGTCGCCTATCTGCTGGCGATCTTTCTGTGGGGCTTTGGCGCGCATCGCATGTATCTGGGGCGCTGGGTCAGCGGCCTATTGATGCTGGCGATGTGGGGTCTGGGCTGGCTGACGGCACCGATCCTGATCGGCTGGCCGCTGATCGGGCTGGTCTGCCTGTGGGCGCTGATCGACCTGTTCCTGATCCCCGGCATGATCCAGGAGGACAAGGACGAGATCCGCTATCGGCTTGGCTCGCGGCTGGGCTGATCGCGGGTCATTCCCCCGGCATTTCTGATGCTGATTATCGACGCCGGCGCGTAGTGCCGGCGCGCGCGCCCGGCTAGAGCCTCGGTCAGCCTTTCAGGCTGACATGAGGGGGAAATGCTGACCGGGTTCGTCTTGTTCTATGTCGGGGCCGTTCTGGTCATCAACGGGCTGTGGCTTCTGGACCGCATCGACGGGCGCGAGATCGTGGTGATCAATCTGGTCACGGCGCTGGTCTCGGGCGCGGTGGTTTTGCACGATGCCTTTGGCCATCAGGCCGACGCGGCCTCGATCCGCAACGCCACGCTGTCCCTGTTGTTCTGCACCACCTATCTGTGGGTGGCATGGAACCGGATTTCGGGCGCGGATGGCCGCGGCCTTGGCTGGTTCAGCCTGTTCGTCGCCGTGACGGCGCTGCCGGTGTCAGTGCTGGCGTTCCGCGATGCGCTTGGCGCCGGCGAGACATGGATGGCGGTGAACTGGCTGGCTTGGGCAGGGCTGTGGTTTCTGTATTTCCTGATGCTGGCGCTGCGGATGCCGGTAGCGCGCAAGGCGGGCTGGGTGACGCTGCTGGTGGGCGTGTTTACCGGCTGGCTGCCAGGGTTTTTGATGATTCAGGGGGCGTTGTGAGGGGGTATAGGATCAGGCAGGCACTTCGAAAGGATTGCCAGGCTGGCTAGCAGGTGTTTGAAACGGATTTTTCTGCTCGGGAACCACGAAAGGATTTTTCTCATCAGGACCGGTCTGCTTGGCACGCCAGCAATCTGAGGCCATATTCAAAGCGCGGGCACTGCCGGCGAGCGGAATGCTGTAGCTGTCACCGTTAGGAAAAACGACGCGCAGCATGCGTCCGTTACGAAATGCGTTAAAGATCTTCCCAAATTCGTCCGGCTTGAAGAGCATCTGCACGGTTGATGTCGTAGAATGGGTATCGGAGCCACCACGCGCGAATGTGCTCGCCGCAGCGATGTAAATCGCACCATCAAGGTCGACACCAACCGGTCCGAGCACCTGATCGTAGGGCAAGGCGAAATCCTGATGGTGAAATACGATGTCCAGCACGTCGCCATAAAGGCGAACTATGACGAAACTGTCCCGATAGTCCTGAATAGCAGCGCAGGCATTCAATGTGCCTGCTCCTTCCCCCTCAATATTCAAAAACTCCCACGCCGCAGCAGAAAAAGGAAAAAGCAGCGCGATTGCGAAGAAAGTGCCCATCCACATAATAAGACCGCCGTTTAATAGCTTTGGCCTAGTGGCACACAAATCAGCGCATCATATCAAGTTAATGGATTGGAGTTTAAATTCTCCTTGCCGCTTACCGCGACAACCCGCCCGCCACGCTCGGCACGTCGCCGGCAGCAAAACCATAATGCCGCAGCCAGCGCAGGTCCGATTCAAAGAACGCGCGCAGGTCCGGTATGCCGTATTTCAGCATGGCGATCCGGTCGATGCCCATGCCGAAGGCAAAGCCCTGCCATTGGTCCGGGTCGATGCCGCCGGCGGCCAGAACCTTGGGATGCACCATGCCCGAGCCGAGGATTTCCAGCCAGGAATTGCCTTGGCCCAGCGTCAGCTTGCCGCCTTCCCACGAGCAGCGGATATCGACCTCGGCCGAGGGCTCGGTGAAGGGGAAATGGCTGGCGCGGAAACGCAGCTCGACCTCGTCGAGTTCAAAGAAGGCGCGGCAGAACTCCTCGAGCGTCCATTTCAGGTTCGCCATGGAAATGTCGCGGCCAAGCGCCAGACCTTCGACCTGATGGAACATCGGCGCATGGGTCTGGTCCATGTCCATGCGATAGACGCGGCCCGGCGCGATGACGCGGATCGGCGCGCCGGTCGCCTGCATGGCGCGGATCTGCACCGGCGAGGTATGTGTGCGCAGCACATGCGGCGGGCGCAGGTCGCCCTCGGCCCGGGCCATGAAGAAGGTGTCGTGTTCCTGCCGGGCGGGATGCTCGGGCGGGATGTTCAGCGCGTCGAAATTGAACCAGTCGGATTCGATCTGCGGCCCTTCGGCGACGCGAAAGCCCATGTCGGCAAAGATCGCGGTGACTTCCTCGGTCACCTGACTGACCGGGTGGATCGAGCCCTGCGGGCGCGGACGCCCCGGCAGGGTCACGTCCAGCCATTCGTCCTTGAGCCGGGCGTCCAGCGCCGCATCCTCAAGCCCCTGCTTGCGGGCGCGCAGCGCGGTGTCGACCTCATCGCGCAGACGGTTCAGTTCCGCGCCGCGGGTCTGACGCTCTTCCGGCGTCATGCGGCCCAGTTCCTTCATCATTCCGCTGATTTCGCCCTTCTTGCCCAGGGCGGCCAGGCGCACCTGCTCCAGCGTATCGGCGTCGGCGGCGCCCGAGATGCGGTCAAGATAGGACTGGCGAAGGGAGATCAGATCGGACTGGTCGGACATGGAGGCGGCTTTCCTTGCGGTTCCCGCGCCGATTAGCACGCAGGGGCGCGCGGGAAAAGCCTCAGCGCCGCAGGGTTTCGGCAACCAGCTCGGCCGGGCGGCACAGGCGCACGCCGCCGGGTCCGCAGACGATGGGGCGTTCGACCAGCAGCGGGTTCTGCACCATGTGATCCAGGATGGTGTCATCGTCGGCGCCGACCAGACCGCGTTCCGCCGCATCGGTGCCCCTGACGCGCAGGGCCTGCACGGGCGTCACATCGGCGGCCGAGAACAGGCCCAGCAGCTGGCCGCGGGTCCAACCGGTCTGGGCATAGTCGATGACATGAGGCTCGTGCCCGGCGTCGCGGATCATCTGCAACACCTTGCGCGAGGTCGAGCAGGTCGGCTTGTGATAGATGGTGATCATGGCCCCATCCTGACGCGGTGCGGGCGCGGGTTCAAGCGCGTTCGCGGAGGTTCAGCCAGACCCCGCCCTGCGGGCGCAGCGTCAGGATCATGCGCGGCTGCGGCAGGCGCGCGGTCAGCGCGAACTCCAGCCGGTCCAGCACCGTGGCCAGAATGATCACCGCCTCTTGCAGGGCGAAACCGGCGCCGATGCAGATGCGCGGGCCACCGCCAAAGGGCAGAAAGGCATAGCGGTCGCGGGTGACGCCGGGCGCAAAGCGGTCGGGATCAAAGGCGTCCGGGTCGTCCCACAGCAGATGGTGGCGATGCAGCGCATAGACCGGCAGCATGATCGTGTCGCCCGGCAGCACCTCGCGCCCGCCAAGGCTGTCATGGACCAGCGCGGTGCGCGACAGCAGGGCGGCGGGCGGATAAAGCCGCAAGGCCTCGTCGGCCACCTGCCGGATATAGGGCAGGCGCGGCAGATCCGCCGCCGTGGCCGCACGCCCCGACAGCACCGCCCGCGCCTCGGCTGCCGCCCGCTCCTGCACTTGGGGATCGAAGGCCAGCAGATACAGCGCCCAGGCCAGCGTCAGAGCCGTCGTCTCATGCCCGGCGACGATGAAGGTCAGCAGGTTGTCGCGCAGCTCGGCCAGCGACATGCGACGCTGCGTCTCGGGGTCCTCGCCGGCGCGCAGCAGGTCCAGCAGATCGGGCACAGGGCGCGGGCCGGTCCGGGCGCGCGCGGCGATGGCCTGATCGGCGGCCCGCTTCATCCGCCGCAGATCGCCCCCGCCCCACAGCCGCCCCGGACGCGGGATCCAGCCCGGCAGGCCCAGAATATCCAGAACCGAGATCCGCCCCATGCGCGCGATATAGGCATTGATCGCATGATGCACCGCATCCCGGTCGAACCCCTCATCGCCGGAAAATGTCACATCCGAGATCACCTCGAAGGTCGCGGCCACCGTCTCGGCGAAGACATCGACTGGCCCCTGCGCGGCAGCCAGCCTCCGGGCGCTGGCCTCGGCGGCGGCGGTCATCACCGGGGCCAGTGCCTCGACATGGCGCTGCGCAAAGGCCGGGGCGGCAGCCCGGCGCTGCCAGCGCCAATGCGCGCCCTCGGCCACGAACAGCGACTGGCCGATAGCGGGCTCCAGCAGCAGCTTGGTCACCACCGATTTCGGATAATCCTCGACCCGGTCCTTCAGCACGATGCGCAGGGCCTCGGGGTCCATGACCATATGCCAGCGCTTGCCGACCTTGCCCGAAACCATCGGCTGACGGGTGGCGATCTCGGGGATCAGCTCCAGCACATTGCGCCGCGCGACCATGGCCGAGCCGATCACCCCCAAAGGCTTGCGGTGCAAAGGCACGCGAACGGGATAAGGCTTTTGTTCCATCGCATCCGCAACCATCGCCCGCCACCCCGGTTCCGCCGCCGCGCGCTTCTTTCGTGGGAAAATATCCCGGGGGAATGCCGTGCCCGGCCCGGCATGGGGGCAGAGCCCCCCGGACAAAGAAAAACCCGCGCCTTGGCGCGGGTCAATTTCCTGTCAGCCTTGCCCGAAAAATCAGGCGGCGGCTTTCGCCTGTGCGACCACGGCGGCAAAGGCCTCGGGCTCGTGCACGGCGAGATCGGCCAGAACCTTGCGGTCCACTTCGATCCCGGCTTTCGCCAGCGCGGCGATGAAGCGCGAATAGGTCATCTCGGCATCGACCGCGCGAACGGCGGCGTTGATGCGCTGGATCCAGAGCGCGCGGAAATTGCGCTTGCGGGCCTTGCGGTCGCGCGTCGCATATTGGTTCGCCTTGTCGACAGCCTGGGTCGCGGTGCGGAAGTTGCGCGAACGGTTGCCGTAATAGCCTTTTGCCGCGTCAAGAACCTTCTTGTGGCGGGCGTGGGTGACTTTACCCGATTTGACTCGTGCCATGTCCGGTTCTCCTTAGCGGTTGTAAGGCATGTATTTCTTGACGATTTTCGCGTCCGATTCGGACAGGATCATGGTCCCGGTCACGTCGCGGATGAATTTCGTCGAGCGTTTGATCATGCCATGGCGCTTGCCAGCCGGGCCGGCTTTCACCTTGCCCGAGGCCGTCATCGAGAACCGCTTTTTCGCGGCCGATTTGGTCTTCATCTTCGGCATTTTACTCTCCTTGCGGTCAGAGTGAACGCGCGACTCGGCAATGCCATATCGGCCGGCCGCACGGGTGGAAGCGTGCCCTATAAGGCGCGCCACGGATCTTGGCAAGCACAAAGGCTGGACCCTGCCGGCCCGGCGGGGCAGCCTGCCCGCGACTGCATACAAGGGAATGGCACGGATGACGATCTATCTCAATGCCGGCGGCCATGGCCTGCCCAGCGCCGCGACCCGGGCGCGGCTTTTGACCCATGCCCGCTGCGAGGCCGAGGCGGGCAGTCTGGCCGCCCTGAGCATGGCCGAGGCTGAGCTGACCCAGCTGCGCGCCAAGGCGGCGCGGCTGGTCGGCACCACGCCGGCGCAGGTCGCGCTTGGCCATACCACCTCGCAATTCTGGCTGGCCGCCATCGCGCGGCTGCCGCTGAGTGGGCGGCGCCTGCTGATCGCGCCGCATGAATGGGGCAACCACCTGCGCCATCTGCGCCATGTCGCGCCGGATCTGGGCCTGCGGCTGGACATCCTGCCGCGCGACGAGGCACTGGACCCCGCCGCATGGGCCGCGCGCATGGACGAGGACGTGGCGGCATTGCTGCTGCCGCAGGTTACCAGCGCGCAGGGGCTGGTCTATCCGGGGACCCGGATTGCTGCCCTGCCCCGGCCCGAACAGACGCTGGTCATCGTCGATGCCGCGCAATCGCTGGGCCGCATCGAGGTGCCGCAGGGTTGGGACGTGCTGGCCGGCACGGCGCGCAAATGGCTGCGCGGCCCGCGTGCCACGGCACTGCTGGCGCTGTCGCCACGCGCCAGCGCCGTGCTGGGCGTACAAGCCGCAGGGCTTGAGCCGATGGATGCCAATGTCGCGCTGCGGCTGGGCATGGCGGCGGCGCTGGATCAGGTGCTGACGATGGGCGTGACGCAGGCGGGCGCGCGGCTGAACGACATTGCCGCGCTGTTTCGCCGGGCGCTGGGGCGCGACGACCGGCTGGCCGGATGGCTGGCGGCGGGCACGCCGGCAGGCGAACAGGCGCCGGGCCATATCACGCTGGCGGTGCCGGCCAGCGAACGGGCGCGGCTGGCGCAGGCGCTGGAGCGGGCCGGGATCGTCGCGAAATGGCCCGATCCCGCCGTCGAGGAACCGCAGGCGCAGCTTAACCCCGGGGTCGCGCTGCTGCGGATCACGCCGCATCTCGACAATGATGCGGCCGAGGCCGAGGCGCTGGCCGCAGCCTTGGCCGGGTGATTACTGCTGACCGGCCGGCGCGGCGGGGGCCGTGTCGCCGGTTGCGGCGGGGGCCGTCTCGGGGGCCGGCACAGCCGCAGCATCCGGGCTGGTTGCGGATTGCTCGGCCGGGGTGGCAGGCTCGGCCGCAGGTACCGTCGCGGGTGCGGGTTCGGCCGCAGGGGCAGGTTCGGCGGCCGTCGCCGCCGCCGGGGCGGTTTCAGGCGCGGCAGCGGTCGCAGCGGCGGGTTCGGCCGTCACGCTGCTGCTTTCGGGGGCAAAGCTTGCGCCGCTGATCACCCGCTGCCAAGCCTCGCTGACATCGGTGACGCCCAAAGCGCGGTTGCCGATCCAGCTGGTCGCGAACAGCACGGCGATGCCGAGCACCACCAGGACCGCCGCACCACGTGGCGGCTGGGTGCGGATCACCGAGACCACCGCCATCAGCACCGAAATCACGCAAAGCGCCACGCCCAACAGCAGCAGCAGATCGATCATCGCATAGCCCTCTTGCTTGAAGGGTCCGCCCGTGCATGGCCGGCGGACCTGTTGGATCAGCGGCTTATTCCGGATCGGTGCGATAGATCAAGCGCTCGTCGCAAGGCGCAACGCGCAGGATGTTGGTGGTGCCCGACTGGTTGAAGGGCACGCCCGCCATCACCACGATCTGGTTGGTCTCATCGGCGAAACCGAAATCGCGCGCGGCTTTCGCGGCATTGACCACGGCCTGTTTGAACCGCTCCAGCTCGGGCGTCTTGACGCAATGCGCGCCCCAGGTCAGGCACATGCGGCGCAGCGCGGTATCCTCGGCGGTCATGGCGATGATCGGCACGCGGGGACGTTCGCGCGCCACCAGACTGACCGTGGTGCCCGACGAGGTATAGGCGCAGATCGCGGAAATATCGGTGGTCTCGGCGATTTCGCGCGCCGCCGCCACCATGGCATCGGCCACGGTCTGGCGCTTGGCCTGCCGCGAGCTTTCGATGATCTCGCGATAGGTCGGATCGCTTTCGACGGAACGCGCGACGTTGTCCATGGTCGCCACCGCCTCGACCGGATAGGCGCCGGCGGCGCTTTCGGCCGAGAGCATGATCGCGTCGGCGCCCTCATAGATCGCCGTCGCCACGTCCGAAACTTCGGCGCGGGTCGGCATCGGGCTTTCGATCATCGATTCCAGCATCTGCGTGGCGACGATCACGGGTTTCGCGGCAGCGCGACAGGCGCGGGTCAGGCGTTTCTGGATCGGCGGCACCGAATGCACCGGCAGTTCCACGCCCAGATCGCCGCGCGCCACCATGATCCCGTCCGAGACCTTCAGGATCTCGGAAAAGGCGCGCACGGCGGCGGGTTTCTCGATTTTCGACAGGATGGCGGCGCGGCCCTTGGCCAGTTCGCGTGCCTCCAGCACATCCTCGGGGCGCTGGACAAAGGACAGGGCCAGCCAGTCCACGCCCAGCTGGCAGGCGAATTCCAGATCGTCGCGGTCCTTGTCCGAGAGCGCCGCCAGGGGCAGCACCACATCGGGGACGTTGACGCCCTTGCGGTTGGAAATCGGCCCGCCCGCCGTCACCACGCAATCGGCGAAATCCGGGCCACAGGCCTCGACCCGCAGGCGGATCTTGCCGTCATTGACCAGAAGCTGCGAGCCGGGCTCCAGCGCGGCAAAGATCTCGGGGTGGGGCAGCTGCACGCGCGCGGCGGTGCCGGGCGTGTCGTCCAGATCAAAGCGGAAGGCCTGACCTTCGTGCAGGTCATGCGGGCCTGCGGCAAAGGCGCCGACGCGCAGCTTGGGGCCCTGCAGGTCGGCCAGCACCGCGATCGGGCGGCCCGATTCCGCCTCGACCCGGCGGATGATGTCATAGCGGGCGCGCTGTTCGTCATGGGTGCCGTGGCTCATGTTCAGGCGGAACACGTCGGCGCCGGCCTCGAACAGGGCGCGGATGGTCGCGAAATCGCTGGACGACGGCCCGAGGGTTGCCACGATCTTGACCTTGCGATGCCGTCTCATCCGTCTCTCTCCCGTCGATGATTGCGCTAGCAGGCGCTGTATAGTCCCATTCGGCCATGGGCGGCAACGGTGCGCTGGGGCCATGGCTTGCACTAATGCGTGCCCCATGCAAGCAAAGGCACCATGACAGCCAGACCTTTTTCCATGCTGGGCGCGGATCGCCCGTCGCGTTGGCTCATCACCTGCGATCACGCCACCAACCGGGTGCCCGATTGGGTCGGCGGCGGCGATCTGGGCATCGCGCCCGAGGATATGGGCCGCCATATCGCCTATGACATCGGCGCGGCGGGGCTGGCGCGGGACCTGGCGCTGCGGCTGGATGCGCCGGCGATCCTGTCTGATTTCTCGCGCCTCGTGATCGACCCGAACCGGGGCGAGGACGACCCGACGCTGCTGATGCGGATCTATGACGGCACGGTGATCCCCGCGAACCGCCATGCCGACGCGGCCGAACGCGAGCGGCGGCTGGATCGGCTTTACCGCCCCTATCACCAGGCTTATGCGGAATTGGCCGCAGCGCTGCCCGACCGGGCGATCTGCGCCATCCACAGCTTTACCCGGCAATTGCGTGGCCGCCCGCGCAGGCCTTGGTCGGTGGGGGTGCTTTATTCGCATCTGGACACGCGGCTGGGCCCGGCGCTGATCCGCGAATGTCGCGACCAAGGCTGGGTCACCGGCGACAACGAACCCTATTCCGGCCATCTGCAGGGCGATTCGATCGACCGGCACGGGCTGGCGCAGGGCCGGCCCAATGTGCTGATCGAGGTGCGCAACGACCTGATCGCCGATGCCGAGGGCCAGAGCCTGTGGGCCGACCGGCTGGCCGGCATCCTTGCGGGCTTTCTGGAACGCTGCGGGGTCTGAGCCCACCTTGACGCGGGCGCCGTCAGGCGTCAGGGACGGGCCTATACCCGCCCCAACCCACGGAGCCCCCAATGCCGCCCAAGGCCGTGATCTTTGACTGCGACGGCGTCGTCGTGGATACCGAACCGGCGACGCTGGCGCTGTTGCAACGGGATTTCGCCGAGCGCGGGCTGGAGCTGACGCTGGACCAGCTGAACGAAGGCTTCGTCGGCAGCGTCATGGCCGAGGTCGGCGCCCGCGCCCGCGCCATGGGCGCCCGGATCCCCGCCGATTGGGTCGAGCGCTTCTATGCGCGGCTTTACGACCATCTGGCACAGGGCGTCGCGCTGGTGCCGGGCATCCTGACGGTGCTGGACCGGCTGGACGCGGCGGGCATTCCCTATGCCATTGGCTCGAACGGCTCGCCGGAAAAGATGCTGGTGACGCTGGGCCAGTTTCCCGGCCTGACGCAAAGGTTCCGCGCCGTGCTCTCGGGTCAGGCGGATACGCTGCCGAAACCGGCGCCGGATCTTTACCTTGCTTCCGCCCGCGCTCTGAATGCGGCACCCGCCGATTGCGTGGTGATCGAGGACAGCCCGACCGGCGCCCGCGCCGCGCGCGCCGCCGGCATCCGCTGCTTCGGCTATGCGCCCGAGGGCAATCCCGCGCTGGCCGCCGAGGGGGCGCGGCTGTTTGACGACATGACGCACCTGCCCGCGCTGCTGGATCTGCCGGGCTAGAGCATCTGCCAGATCAGCCGCAGCGCCAGCCCGGTCGAGGTGACGACGAGCAGCGGCTTGATGATGCGCGCGCCGATCCGCATGGCCAGCCGCGCGCCCAGCGTGGCGCCGGCGACTTGCGCCACCGCCATCGTCGCGCCCAGAAGCCATAGCGGCTTGCCAACCGCCGCAAAGGCCACCAGCCCGCCAAGGTTCGAGGCGAAATTCAGCAGCTTGGTATGCGCTGTGGCCTTCAGCACGCCATAGCCCGCCAGCATGACGAACCCCAGCATCAGGAATGCCCCGGTCCCCGGCCCCAGAAGCCCGTCGTAAAAGGCGATGGCCGGCACCACGGTCAGGCTGAACAGCGCGGGCGCCATGCGCTGCGTGCGGTCAAGATCGTTCAGCCCCGGCTTCAGCGCAAAAAACAGCGCAATCCCGATCAGCACCACCGGCAGGACATAGCGCAAAAGCTGCGTCGGCAGGGCAGCGACGCAAAGCGCGCCCGCCAGCCCGCCGGCAAAGGCGATGGCCGCGGCGCGCCTTTGGCTGTGCAGATCGACCAGCCCGCGCCGGGCATAGGAAATCGCGGCAGTGGCAGCGCCGAACGCTCCCTGCACCTTGTTGGTGGCCAAGGCCTGCGTCGGCGGGATCCCGGCCAAAAGCAGCGCCGGCACGGTGATCAGCCCGCCGCCCCCGGCGATGGAATCGACGAAACCGGCGGCAAAGGCCGCGCCCACCAGCATCAGGACAAGATCAAGCGAAAGGTCGAACATAATGGCGCTGATGCGGCTGCCGCGCGAAATTGTAAAGCCCGGCGCGGGTGGCAAGGCCGATGGGTATTTGGAAAATGGTGAAATGCCAGAACGCGCCCCAAAGGCAGAGGCCGCGCCAGCTGAGCGCGACCTCGAGCATTTCACCATTTTTCAAATACCCATTACCCATATCCAGGATCGCGGTCAGGAAGCTTACGTTCGGGGATGCGCGGCGCGATAGACGGCCAGAAGATGCGCGTCATCGACGCCGGTATAGACCTGCGTCGTTGAGAGGCTGGCATGGCCCAGCAATTCCTGAATCGTGCGCAGATCGCCCCCTGCCGCCAGAAGATGCGTGGCAAAGGAGTGGCGCAGCGCATGCGGCGTCGCCGAAGCCGGCAGGCCCAGCGCCTGACGCAGCCCGCGCATCGCGCCTTCCAGCACCGAGGCGCTGAGCCTGCCGCCGCGCGCACCGCGAAACAGCGCCTCGTCGCGGTTCACGGGCCAAGGCGACAGGACGAGATAGGCGGCAATCGCCTCGCGCGCGACGGGCAGCACCGGCACCTGCCGTTCCTTGCCACCCTTGCCGCGGATGGTCAGCGCCTCGCGCAGCGGCCAGTCGCTGCCGTTCAGGCCCAGCGCCTCGCCGATGCGCAGGCCCGAGCCGTAAAGCAGCGTCAGCACCGCCGTGTCGCGGGCGGCGATCCATGGCTTGGGGTGGGTTTCGGCGGCAAGGTCCAGAAGTTCGCGGGCCTGTGCCTCGGCCAGCGGGCGCGGCAGCGAGCGGGTGAATTTCGGCGAACGCGAGGCCAGCGCACGCGAGGCGTCGAAGCCGTGCCGGTCGGACATCCAGCGGATGAAGCTGCGCACCGCCGACAGCCGGCGGGCCAGCGAGCGTGCCGACAGGCCGCGCCCGCGCTCGGCGGCGGCAAAGGCGCGCATGTCGGATTGGGTCAGCGCGCCCAGATTGCCCGGCAGCGCCGGTTCGCCGTGATGCCGGCCAAGAAAGGCCAGAAAGCTCAGCAGATCCGCCTGATAGGCGCGGATGGTGTGGTCGGAACGGCCGCGCACCGCGCGCTCGCCATCCAGCCAGCGCGCCAGCTCGTCGGCCATCAGCGGTGCCAGCGCCAGCAGCAGGGTCCGCGTCGCGGCCTCGGTGCTGGCCGCCGGCCCGGTCATTCCCGCAGCCAGCCCAAAAGCACCAGCCGGAACACCTGCCCGAAGAAGCGCAAGAGATCGGTGCCCTGCGCCGGGGTGAAGCGTCCGAGCTCGGCCGAGCCCATCAGCAGCAGCGCCGGAAAGCGACCCCGGCCAAGCTCGATCGGCAAGAGCGCCTCGGAGCGGATCGGCGCGCGGGTGTCGCCGTGATGGGGCAGCGTCTGCGCCGCCGCCCGGCGCAGGATGATGTCATCGCCGCGTGGCGCGCGCCGGCCGCCGGCGATCAGTTCCGCCATGGCATCGGCCGTGACGATGGACAGGCCCGGCGGCACGCGCGGCAGCATGTCATTGCTGCCCGAGGCCATGATCAGGCGCAGCGTCTCGACCCGCAGGATCGGCGCCACATTGCTGTCGAGGTTTTCCAAAAACCCCTCGAAATCGTCGGGCTCCAGCAGCGACAGCACCGCACGATGAATGGTGTGCATGCCGCTTTGGTTTTCGTAGGCGGTCGAGATCACCGATTCATGCGTGGCCTCCAGCCGGTCCAGCCGCGATTCCAGCGCCTGCATCGCAAGGCCCCGGATGTCGATGACGTTTTCGCCCAGCATCGCCTCGCGCGCCCCGATCAGGGCGCGCATCAGGTCGCGATCGGCAAGGATCAGGTCCGGCTGCGCCAGAAGCCGGGCGCGCAGTTCGTCAGGAAGGCTCATACCGGGGCCCCGCCGCTGGATTACAGGATCTTCTGGCCGGTCTTGGCCCAGTCCGCGTTGAACTGTTCCAGCCCCTTGTCGGTCAGCACATGGCTGGCCATCGCCTTGATGACCGAGGGCGGCGCGGTGATCACGTCGGCGCCGATGCGCGCGGCATCGGTGATGTGGTTCACCGAACGGATCGAGGCGGCAAGGATCTGGGTCGTGTAGCCGTAATTGTCGTAGATGGTGCGGATGTCCTCGATCAGCTGCATGCCATCGAGGTTGATGTCGTCCATGCGGCCGATGAAGGGGCTGATGAAGGTCGCGCCCGCCTTGGCCGCCAGAAGCGCCTGGGCAGCGGTAAAGCACAGAGTGACGTTGACCATATGGCCTTCGGAGGAGAGCGCCTTGCAGGCCTTGAGCCCGTCCCAGGTCAGCGGCACCTTGACCGCGATGTTCGAGGCGATCTTGGCCAGATGCTTGCCCTCGCGGATCATGTCCTCGGCATCCGAGGCGACCACTTCGGCGCTGACCGGGCCTGCGACGATCTCGCAGATCTCCTTGGTCACTTCCAGGATGTCACGGCCGGATTTCATGATCAGCGACGGGTTGGTCGTGACGCCGTCCACCATGCCCAGTTCATTCAGCTCGCGAATGGCGGCGGTGTCTGCGGTATCGACGAAGAACTTCATGCTCGTGCCCCTCCTTAGGCTTTCCCTGGGGGTTTAGCGCATAACAGTCGCTGCGGAAAGGGCAGCCGGCATGGCGCGCGCCCGGGTTGCGGGCAATGTCGCGCCCGTGGCACAGTCGGGCTCGTTCGTCGCAGGAGACCCTATGGAAGCCCTAGATCCCGGCATCTCGCCCGTGCTGGCCGGCCTGCTGGCCGGGCCATGGCTGGTGGGGAACTGGCCACTGCCCCTGCTACTGATGTGGCTGGGCCTTCCGGGCTGACGATGCGGCAGCCGCTGTTTTATCCGCATGGCGCCCGCATCGCGGTGCTGACGCAAGAGGTGGTCGGCGTGCTCGACTATCTTGCGCCCGAGGGCGGGGTGCGGCTGGGGCAGCTGGTCGTGGTGCCCCTGGGGCCGCGCCGGGTGATGGGCGCGGTCTGGGGGCCGGGCATGGGCGATTTCGACATGGCCAAGCTGCGCCCCGTCGCGCGGCTGGTCGAGGCACCGCCGTTGACGCCCGAGATGATCGAATTCCTGACGCGGATGGGCGAATACACCCTGACGCCGCTGCCCATGATGCTGCGCATGGCGACGCGGGCGCCGGATCTGGACCAGCCGCCGGCCGCGCGGCGCATCATCCATCGTGCCGGGCCTCCGCCCGAGCGCATGACCGACGCCCGCGCCGCCGTGCTGAGGGTGATCGAGGATCACGGCGGTGCCGGCTTCGCCCCGGGCGAGCTGGCGCAGCTGGCCGGGGTCAGCGGCGGCGTGGTGCAGGGGCTGGTCAAGGCTGGCACGCTGGCCGAGGTGCGGGCGCCGCGCGACCTGCCGTTTCCGCGGCTGGACCCGGACCTGCCCGGCAAGCCGCTGGCCCCCGATCAGGCCGATGCGGCGGCGCTGTTGCGGCAGGCGGTGCAGGGCCGCACCTATGGCACCACGCTGCTGCGCGGCGTCACCGGCTCGGGCAAGACCGAGGTTTACCTTGAGGCGGTGGCGGAATGTCTGCGCCAGGGCCGGCAGGCGCTGGTGCTGCTGCCCGAGATCGCGCTGTCGGCCGAATTTCTGAACCGGGTCGAGACGCGGTTCGGCGCGCGTCCCGGCGAATGGCATTCCGGCATCACCCGGACCGAGCGGCGCCGGCTGTGGATGATGGCGGCCGAAAACCATGTCGGCATGGTGGTCGGCGCGCGATCAGCCCTGTTCCTGCCCTTTGCCGATCTGGGGCTGATCGTCGTCGATGAAGAGCATGATTCCAGCTACAAGCAGGAAGACATGGTCTATTATTCCGCCCGCGACATGGCGGTGCTGCGCGCCAGCATCGGGCAGGCGCAGGTGGTTCTGGCCTCGGCCACGCCCTCGGTCGAAAGCTGGGTCAATGCAGCCAGCGGCAAATATGCCCGGCTGGACCTGCGCGCGCGCTATGGCACCGCCGAACTGCCCGAGATGGGCACCATCGACCTGCGCGCCGAGGAGATGGAAAAGGGCCGCTGGATCAGCCCGACGCTGGCGCGGGAAATCCGCGAGCGGCAGGCGCGGGGCGAGCAGTCTCTGCTGTTTCTGAACCGGCGCGGCTATGCGCCGATCACCGCCTGCCGGGCCTGCGGCCAACAAATCGGCTGCGATCAATGCGATGCCCGCATGGTCGAGCATCGGTTCCAGAACCGTCTGGTCTGTCACCAATGCGGCGCGACAAAGCCCATTCCGACTGCCTGCCCCTCCTGCGGTGTCGAGGGCAAGATGACCGCCATCGGCCCCGGCGTCGAGCGCTTGGCCGAGGAAGTGGCCGAACGTTTCCCCGAGGCACGGGCCTCGGTCCTGTCCTCGGACCTGTTCCATTCGGCGCGGGCGCTGAAAGAGGCCATCGCCACGATCAGCGCCGGCGAGACCGACATCATCATCGGCACCCAGCTGGTCGCCAAGGGGCACAACTTTCCCCGGCTGACGCTGGTGGGGGTGATCGATGCGGATCTGGGGCTGCAAGGCGCCGACCTGCGCGCGGCCGAGCGCAGTTTTCAGCTGATGCGGCAGGTTGCGGGCCGCGCCGGGCGCGAAGGCGGCGAAGCGCGGGGCCTTGCGCTGTTGCAGACGCATCAGCCCGAGCATCCGGTGATCCGTGCCATCCTGTCGGGGCAGGACGAGGAGTTCTGGGACGCCGAGGCAGCGCAGCGGCAGGCGGTCGGCATGCCGCCCTTTGGCCGGCTGGCGGGGATCATCCTGTCGCATCCCGATCAGCCAGTGGTCGAGGATTACTCCCGCGAACTGGTGCGCCGGGCCGGGCCGTTGGAAGAGATCGGCGCCGAGGTCTGGGGTCCGGCGCCGGCGCCCATCGCCCGCATCCGGGGGCGTTACCGGGTGCGGATCCTGATCCGCTCGGCCCGGCAGGCGCCGGTGCAGCTGGCGATCGCGGACTGGCTGCGGCTGGCGCCAAAGCCGCCAACCAATCTGCGGCTGGCGGTGGATATCGACCCGCAGAGCTTTCTGTGAGGGCGCGTTCGGGGGCGCTGCCCCCGGACCCCCGGGATATTTCACCACGAAAGAAGCGGAAGGGCGGCGGCTTACGGAAAGCCCTCGGCCCGGCGCAGCTCGCCGGTGACCTTGCCGCGCCAATTGGTCAGCGGGCCGGTCAGGTAACGCGCGACCGCCGGATCATTGCGGTCGATGAGCCCGAGATGCAGCATCAGCGTGGTGATCGCGGCCTCGGCGGCGCGGGTGCCGCCATCGGCGATTTTCAGCGCGATGCCCAACCGGCGCTCGGGGATGATGGCGACAAAGACCCCCTCGGCGCCGGTCTTGACCGCGACGCGGCCGCGCATCGCCCGCATCAGCGCCGTGCAGGCCCGGCCCTCGCCCGCGACCAGCTCGGGGTGGGCGACCATCGCGTCGAAAAGGCGACGCTGCGCCTGCCCGCGCGCGCCGGTGCCCGGTGCCGCGAAACCGGCCATGGCGCGGGCCAGCCCCTCGATCGTGCAGGCGAAATTCGGCGCCGAGCAGCCGTCGATGCCCCAGCCGGCGGCTTTTTCGTCCGTCACCTCCTCGAAGGCGCGACGCACGGCGCGCTGCACCGGGTGATCCAGTTCGACATATTCGGGACCGGCCTTGATATGGCGCATCAGAGTCAGGAAGCCGGCATGTTTGCCCGAACAATTGTTGTGAAGCTGGCAGGGCGCGGTCTCCGAACAGACCAGCCGGCGCCGTTCATGTGCATCGCCCGGCAGATGCGCGCCGCAGCGCAGGTCGCCCTCATCAAGTCCCAGATGCGCCAGCCATTCACCGACTGCGCCGACATGCAGCGCCGCCCCCTCATGGCTGGCGCAGGCCAGAGCCAGCTGGCGGTCGGTCAGCCGGGCGGCATCGGCCGCGCCGCTTTCCACCAGCGGCAGCGCCTGGATCATCTTGCACGACGAGCGCGGAAAGATCACCGCGCCGGGATTGCCCCAGGCCTCGACGATGCCGTTCACATCGGCAATCACCACATGGCCGCTATGGACGCTTTCGCGCAGCCCGCCGCGCCACAATTCGATGAGCCTTGCCGCCGTCATGGGTCGTTTTCCTCTGACAATCGCGCGATTTTTGTCACCGAGGGCTTTCTCGCGCCGCAGTTTTCGCATTATTCTGCCGAGAGATGGTTGAAAACACCACAATGATCGGCAACAAGCCCGGATAAACCGGACCATGGCAGGAGGCCAGAGCATGTTCACATCCGCGCCGCGTGTGGCGGCTGCCGCCACCGCATTCGCAATCGCCCTTTCGACCCCCGTGCTTGCACAGGACTCGACCAATGTGATCGGGACCGACGGTGACTGGACCGCCTTTTCGGCCTCGAGCCCCAAGGAATGCTGGGCAGTGTCCGCGCCGAAATCGACGCAGAACACCGATGCCAGCGGCAAGCCCAAGGATGTGACCCGCAGCGACATCCGCCTGTATATCGCCTATCGCCCCGGCCAGTCGGGCGAGGTCTCGTTCTCGGGCGGCTATCCCTTTGCGCCGGACTCGGCGGTCGAGGTCAATATCGGCGGCAATGTGTTCAAGCTGTTCACCGAAGGCGAAAGCGCGTGGACCGGTTCGCCCACGGAAGACGGCAAGCTGATCTCGGCGCTGCGTGCCGGTTCCTCGGCGGTGATCAGCGGCCGTTCGGCGCGCGGCACCCAGACCAAGGACACGTTCAGCCTGAAGGGCATCACCGCGATGACCAACAAGGCACAGGCCGCCTGCAAATAAGCCCGGCCAATCGCGACCGACATGAACAGGGGCACCGGCCCCTGTTTTCTTTTTGGGGGTTTTGCCCTATATAGGCGGCTTGCCCCCCTTCCGCCCGGATTGCCCAGCCATGAACGCCCCGATCACGCAAGACGTCCTGACCATCCCGCGCAAGCTGCCCGAGACGGCGCTGACCAATATCGTCGGCCTGACCCGCGACCAGCTGCGTCAGGCGCTGGTCGATGCCGGCACGCCGGACAAGCAGGCCAAGATGCGCGTGGGCCAGATCTGGCAATGGGTCTATCACTGGGGGGTGCGCGATTTCGCGCAGATGACCAATCTGGCCAAGGATTACCGCGCCTTTCTGGCCGAGCGGTTCGAGATCGCGGTTCCGGAAATCGTCACCCGTCAGGTCTCGGCGGATGGCACGCGCAAATATCTTTTGCGCATCGCCGGCGGGCATGAGGTCGAGACCGTCTATATCCCCGAGGAAAGCCGCGGCACGCTGTGCATTTCCAGTCAGGTCGGTTGCACGCTGACCTGCTCTTTCTGCCACACCGGCACGCAAAAGCTGGTGCGCAACCTGACGGCCGGGGAAATCGTCGGTCAGGTCATGGTCGCCCGCGACGATCTGGACGAATGGCCGCAACCCGGCGCGCCCAAGGATGAAAGCCGGCTGGTCTCGAACGTCGTGCTGATGGGCATGGGCGAGCCGCTTTACAATTTCGACAATGTCCGTGACGCGATGAAGGTGGTGATGGATGGCGAAGGCATCAGCCTGTCGCGCCGCCGCATCACGCTGTCGACCAGCGGCATCGTTCCGGAAATTGCCAAGACCGCCGAGGAAATCGGCTGCCTGCTGGCGGTCAGCTTTCACGCCACCACCGACGAGGTGCGCGACAAGCTGGTGCCGGTGAACAAGAAATGGAACATCGAGACGCTGTTGAACGCGCTGCGCGAATACCCGCGCCTGTCGAACAGCGAACGCATCACCTTTGAATATGTCATGCTGGACGGCGTGAACGACAGCGACGAGGACGCCCGCCGTCTGGTCAAGCTGATCCGGGGCATCCCGGCCAAGATCAACCTGATCCCGTTCAACGAATGGCCGGGCGTCGCCTATCGCCGCTCGGGCTGGGAACGGATCGAGGCATTCGCCGACATCGTCTACAAGGCGGGCTACGCCAGCCCGATCCGCACCCCGCGCGGCGAGGATATCATGGCCGCCTGCGGCCAGCTGAAATCCGCAACCGAGCGCGGCCGCAAATCGCGGGCAGAAATCGCGGCGGAAACCGGCACCGGCGCCTGATCGGCCCGGGGCACAAGGCTTGAGCCAGGGCCGGTTTCGGCCTAGCCTGAAGCGATCCCGGGGGCGGGGCTCGCCCCCTGCTGCAAAGCCATGCAAAGGATCGGACCATGACCGCCCAATCTCGCCGCAGCTTTCTGAAAGTCGGACTTGCCGCCGGGATCGCCCCGGCACTCGCCGCCCTGCCGCTTGCGGCGCGGGGCGCCCAGCCGCGCGTCTTCGCGCCGCAACCCTCGGACTGGCGGGGCTACGAGATCACCACCCGTGTCACCCTGCCCAAGGCCGCGCCGGCCCAGATCTGGCTGCCGGTGCCATCGCTCGACAACGACTATCAGCACAGCCTCGATGACAGCCATTCCGGCAATGCCACGCAGGCCGAAATCATCCTCGACCCGGCCAACGGCGCGCGTTACCTGCACGCCCGCTTCGACGGCAGCGCTCCGCCCGAACTGGCGCTGACCTCGCGCTTCCAGACCCGCAACCGCACGGTCGACTGGTCGAAACCCATGCCAGCCAGTGCCGATCCCGCCGTCCTGCAGGCCGCGCTGCGCCCCAGCGGCAGCAAGCCGCTGGACGGCATCGTCGCCGAAACCGCTGCCCGCATCACCGCCGGCGCGGGCAGCGACCTCGACAAGGTCCGGGCGATCTATGCCTGGATCGTCGCGCATTGCTACCGCAACCTCGACACGCCCGGCTGCGGCCCGGGCCATGCCGTGGCCACCCTGACCAGCGCCGGGCTCGGCGGGAAATGCGCCGATCTGAACGGGCTCTTCGTGGCGCTGGCCCGGGCCTCGGGCGTTCCGGCCCGCGACGTCTACGGCGTGCGGGTCGCCCCCTCGTCCTTCGGCTTCAAGCAGCTCGGCGCCAACAGCGAAACCATCACCGCCGCCCAGCACTGCCGGGCCGAGGTCTGGCTCTCGGATTACGGCTGGGTGGCCATGGACCCCGCCGACGTACTCAAGGTCATGCGCGCCGAAACCGAAACCTGGATCAAGGATCCCGGCGATCCGGTGGTCAGCCAGGTGAATGCCGCGCTTCTGGGCAATTGGGAAGGCAATTGGGTCGGCTTCAACACGGCCGAAGACCTCGCGCTGGCCGACCGCGCCACCCGCCTGCCCTTCCTGATGTATCCTCAGGCCGAAATCGCCGGCCAGCCCCTGAATGAGTTGGATGCCAAGGGCTTTGCCTACCAGATCACTGCCGCCCCCATCGCCGCCTAGGCCGCAACCGGGCGCCGCCCCTGCCCATCCGGGGCGGCGCCCGCATCTTCACCATTTCCCAAATACCCATGCGACCGCGCCACTGGCGCGACAACGGGATTCGGCGGGGCCACGCCACGGCCACTTGCCGAACTTGCCCCCTGCCGCCGGGAATCGTAGAAGCAACGGTACAAGCGAAAGAGGCCGCCCATGACCCATCCCAAACCCGTCGTCCTGTGCATCCTCGATGGCTGGGGGATCTCGTCGCGGCCCGAGCAAAGCGCGCCGGATCAGGCAAATACGCCGAACTTCGACCGGCTGATGCGCGACTGCCCGCATGGCACGCTGATCACCTTCGGTCCCGATGTCGGCCTGCCGCGCGGCCAGATGGGCAATTCCGAGGTCGGCCACACCAATATCGGCGCCGGCCGCGTCGTCGCCATGGATCTGGGCCAGATCGACCTCGCGATCGAAGATGGCAGCTTCTACGCCAATACCGGGCTGGGCGACTTCATCCGCAAGCTCAAGGCGACCGGCGGCACCGCGCATCTGATGGGCGTGATCTCGGATGGCGGCGTGCATGGCCATATCCAGCATGTCATCGCCGCCGCCCGCGCGGTTGCCGACAAGGGGGTGCCGGTGGTGATCCATGCGGTGACCGACGGGCGCGACGTGCCGCCCAGCTCGGCCATGGGCTTTATCACCGAACTTCAGGGCAATCTGCCGCAGGGCGCGCGCATCGGCACGGTCTGCGGGCGCTATTTCGCCATGGACCGCGACAACCGCTGGGAACGCGTCAGCCGTGCCTATGCCGCCATGATCCAGGGCCAGGGTCAGGCCGAGCCCGATGCCGCGCAGGCCGTCGTCGATGCCTATGCGCGCGGTGAGACCGACGAATTCATCCAGCCCAGCGTAATCGCCGATTATGCCGGCGCCCGCGATGGCGATGGCTTCTTCTGCCTCAATTTCCGCGCCGACCGCGCGCGTGAAATCCTAGCCGCCATCGGCCAGCCGGGTTTCGACGCCTTCGACACCGGCAAGCGGCCGGAATGGGCGGCGCTGCTGGGCATGGTGGATTACTCGGCCCGGCACGACGAATACATGACCGCCGCCTATCCCAAGCGGCAGGTGGTCAATACCCTGGGCGCCTGGGTCGCCGCAAAGGGCCTGCGCCAGTTCCGTCTGGCCGAGACCGAGAAATACCCGCATGTCACCTTCTTCCTGAACGGCGGCAAGGAATCGCCCGAGCCGGGCGAAGACCGCTTCATGCCGCAAAGCCCCAAGGTCGCGACCTATGATCTGGCCCCGGAAATGGCCGCGCCCGAGGTCAGCGCCAAGCTGGTCGAGGCGATCGAGGCCGGTTATGATCTGATCGTGGTGAACTTTGCCAACCCCGACATGGTCGGCCATACCGGCAGCCTGCCCGCCGCCGTTCGCGCCTGCGAGGCGGTGGACAAGGGGTTGGGGATGATGCTGGCGGCGCTGGACAAGGCCGGCGGCGCGGCGGTGGTGATTGCCGACCACGGCAATTGCGAAACCATGATCGACCCCGACACCGGCGGTCCGCATACCGCCCATACCGTGAACCCGGTGCCGGTGATCGTTTATGGCGGCCCGGCGGGCAGCAGCCTGCACAACGGCCGGCTGGCCGATGTCGCGCCGACGGTGCTGGACCTGATGGGCCTTGACCTGCCGTCCGAAATGACCGGCCGCACCCTGATCGACAAAGCATGATTCGACGTTTCCTTCTGCCCTGCCTCATGGCTGCCGGCCTTTGTGCCGCAGCCCCCGCGACCTCGGCGCAGCAGGCCGGCACTCCGGCCACCGAACCGGCCGAGCCGCTGGGGCAGGCCGCAGCCGAAGCCGCAGCCGCCGCCCAGATGCTGCGCGATGCCACCGGCCAGCTGGATCAGGCCCTGACCCAAGAGGATCAGGTCGCCTCGCTGACCCAGATGATTCAGGCCTATGAGCGCGGCCTTGCCGCCCTGCGCGAAGGGCTGCGCCGCGCCGGCATCCGCGAGCAGGAAATCCGTGCCGAATTCGACGCCCGCCGCGACAAGCTGGGCCGGGTGCTGGGTGTGATGACGGCGATGCAGAAATCGCCCGAAACCCTGCTGCTTCTGCATCCCGCCGGCCCCGAGGCCTCGGCCCGCGCCGGCATGATTCTCAGCTCGGTCGGCCCCAGCCTGCAGGCCGAGGCCGAGTCGATGCAGAAGGACCTTGAAGAAATCCGCACCGTCCGCGCCATCCAGCTGAACGCCGCCAATACGCTGGCGCAAGGGCTGGCGCAGGTGCAAGAGGCGCGGCGGCTGCTGACCTCGGCCACCACCGACCGTTCGCAGATGCCGGTGCGCTATGGTCAGGACCCCGAAGAGCTGCGCACGCTGGTGCAATCGGCGGATTCGCTGGATGCCTTTGCCTCGGGGATCAGCGGCATGGAAAGCGATGTCGGCCCGCCGATGGCCGATTTCGAGGGTGCGCAGGGCAGCCTGCCGCTGCCGGTGATGGGCACCGTGCTGCGCCGCTACAATGAGCCGGATGCCGCCGGGGTCAAGCGGCCGGGTCTGGTCATCGCCACCGGCCCGGCGGCGCTGGTCACCACGCCTTGGCCGGCGACGATCCGCTATCGCGGCCCGCTTCTGGACTATGGCAATGTAGTGATCATTGAGCCGGCGCGCGGCTATCTGATGATCTTTGCCGGCCTTGGTCAGGTCTTTGGCGAGACCGGCGACGTGTTGCAGGCCGGCGAGCCGGTCGGGCTGATGGGCGGCACTGAACCCAGCGCACAGGAGTTCGGCGCCGACTTCGTCGCCAATGCCGCCATCGGCGGCGGCGCGGGGCAGGATGAAACACTGTATGTTGAACTGCGCAAAGGCAAGGAAACGCTGGACCCGGCAGAGTGGTTCGTGATGAATCCGATTATCGGCGAGAAATCCCAAGCCTCCGCCAGCCCAGACACCGAGCAGAACCCGGCAGAACGGAACGACGAATGAAACATTACCTTCTGGCCGGCGCGATCGGCACCCTCGCAGGCGCGGTCGCGGCCACCCAATTCGCCGGCCCGATCCTTGCGCAAGAGACCGGCAAGAATGCCTCGGTCTATGAGCAGCTCGACCTGTTCGGCAACGTGTTCGAGCGCGTGCGCTCGGATTACGTCGAGCCGGTGGACGACAAGAAGCTGATCGAAGCGGCGATCAACGGCATGTTGACCTCGCTTGACCCGCACAGTTCGTTCCTGTCGGCCAAGGATTACGAGGACATGCAGACCCAGACCCGGGGCAGCTTTGGCGGCCTTGGCATCGAGGTCGGGCAAGAGGACGGGCTGGTCAAGGTCATCTCGCCCATCGACGACACCCCTGCGGCGCAGGCGGGCGTCAAGGCCGGCGACTATATCACCCATGTGAACGGCGAATCGCTGATGGGGCTGACACTGGACGAGGCGGTCGAAAAGATGCGCGGGCCCATCGGTTCGGAAATCAAGATCACCATCCTGCGTCAGGGGGTCAAGGAACCCTTCGACCTGACCATGACCCGCGACACGATCAAGCTGACCGTGGTCAAGACCCGCATCGTCGGCCATGCCGTGGTGCTGCGCGTCACCACCTTCAACGACGAGACCATGGACACGCTGAAGACCGAGATGGCCAAGGCGATCAAGGACGCCGGCGGCATCGACAAGGTCACGGGCTTTGTGCTGGATCTGCGCAACAACCCCGGCGGCCTGCTCAATCAGGCTATCTCGGTGTCGGATGCCTTCCTCGACAAGGGCGAGATCGTCTCGACCCGCGGCCGCAAGCCCGAGGAATCGGAGCGCTGGAACGCCGAGCCGGGCGATCTGGCGCAGGGCAAGCCGATGGTCGTGCTGATCAACGGCGGCTCGGCCTCGGCCTCGGAAATCGTGACCGGCGCGCTGCAGGATCACCGCCGCGCCATCGTCGTCGGCACCAAATCCTTTGGCAAGGGCTCGGTCCAGACGGTGATGCCGGTGACCGCCGACAGCGCCATCCGGCTGACCACGGCGCGCTATTACACGCCCTCGGGCCGCTCGATCCAGGCGCTGGGGATTCAGCCCGACATCATCGTCGAACAGCCGGCACCCAAGCCCGGCGAGGACGAGAATGCCGACAAGCCCAAGACCGATTCGAAATTCCTGAACTCGGAAGCCGATCTGCGCGGCGCGCTGAACAATGACGCGGTGTCCGACGAAGAGAAGAAGCAGATCGAGCAGGAGGCCCAGCAGGTCGAGGCCACCGCCAAGCTGCGCGAAGAGGACTATCAGCTGGCCTATGCCGTCGACATCCTGAAAGGCCTGTCGGCGATGAACGTGCGCTCCGATGACGTGCCCGACAGCGCCAAGCCCGCCAATACCGGCGAGGATGCCGCCAGTCAGGGGGCCAAGCAGCAATGAGCGGCGCCGAGACCATGACCGGCCCCTCGGGCCTGCCCTACCGGCCCTGCGCGGGTGTGGTGCTGATCGATGATCGCGGGCTGGTCTTTGCCGGCCAGCGCATCGACAATCCCGGCCACGCCTGGCAGATGCCGCAAGGCGGCATCGACCCCGGCGAGACCCCGCGCGAGGCGGCCTTGCGCGAGCTGGTCGAGGAAACCGGCGTCACCCCCGATCTGGTCGAGGTGCTGGCCGAAAGCCCGGACTGGGTGACCTATGACCTGCCGCCCGAATTGCTGGGCAAGGTCTGGAAGGGCAAATACGGCGGCCAGCGGCAGAAATGGCTGGCGCTGCGCTTTCAGGGCCGGGACGAACAGGTGCGCATCGAAACCGCCCATCCCGAATTCGACCGCTGGCAATGGATGCGCGCGGCCGATCTGATCGACAGCATCGTGCCGTTCAAGCGCGCGGTCTATCAGCAGGTTCTGGGCGACTTCGACGCCTTTCTGGCCTGAGCCACGCACCAAAGGCGTGACCCCGGCCCGATCCGGCCGGGGTGCGTGTCTTAGCTGTTGCGGTTCGACAGGATCAGGTCGCGGCCGGCAAAGATCCCGCCGACGCATTCCATCTGGAAGCGGTTGCTGTCACGGCTGCGGATCTCTTCCATCACATTGTCGATCTCGTCGGGATCATCGCCAAGTTGCACCAAGGCCTCGCGCCCCATAACGAAACCGCTTTCCAGCGTCTCGCGCACCTGAAAATCGGCCCCGGCCTTGACCAGCTCCAGCGCATGTTCGCGGTCATAGGCACGCGCCAGAACCGGAACCAGCGGGAATTCATGCTTGACCAGTTCGACGATGCGGGTGGTCGCGTGCTTGTCGCCGGGCACGGCAACGATCAGACTGGCCTTTTCGGCGCCGGCGGCATGCAGCACGTCGCTGCGCGAGCCATCGCCATACCAGACCTTGAAGCCGAACTGATCGGCGTCGCGGATGGTCTGCGGATCGCTTTCGATGATCGAGATGGAATGACCGCGCGCAATCAGCGGCTGGCTGACGATCTGGCCCATGCGGCCAAAGCCGATCATCAGCACCCGCGCCTCCAGATCACGGGCCGGCTCGACCCCCTCCAGCGACACCGGCGCCGGCCGGGCCTGACGGTCATGCAGGATGATCATCAGCGGCGTCAGCACCATCGAGACGATGACGATGGCGGTCAGCGTGGCGTTTTCCTGACCGTTGATGATGCCGAACTGCATGGCGGTCGAATACAGCACAAAGGCGAATTCGCCGCCCTGCGCCATCAGCACCGCGCGTTCCAGCGATTCGGCATGGCTGGCGCGGAACAGCCGGGCCACGACATAGATCACCAGCAGCTTCAGGACCATATAGGCCGGCACGCAGATCGCGATCAGCGCCCAGTTGGCCACGATCACGTCAAGGTCCAGCGCCATGCCGACGCCCATGAAGAACAGGCCCAGCAGCAGGCCCCGGAACGGTTCGATATCGGCCTCGAGCTGGTGGCGAAAGCTTGATTCGGACAGCAGCACACCGGCCAGAAAGGCGCCCATCGCCATCGACAGCCCGCCCCATTGCATCAGCAGCGCCGCCCCCAGCACGACCAGCAGCGCCGAGGCGGTCATCACCTCGCGCCCGCCGAACCGTGCCAGCAGGCCGAACATCGGATTGAGCAGATAGCGGCCAGCCACCACCAGCGCCGCAATGCAACCCAGACCGATGCCGATGCCGACCAGCCGTTGCGCAAGCGTCACGGTTTCGCCACCCGGCGCCAGAAAGGCGACCAGCGCCAACAGCGGCACGATCGCCAGATCCTCAAGCAGCAGGATCGAGACGATGCGCCGCCCCTTGGGCAGCGACATCTCGTTGCGCTCGGACAGCATCTGCATGACGATCGCGGTCGAGGTCAGCACAAAGCCCGCGCCCGAGACAAAGCTGGCCGGCGCCGGAAAGCCCAGTGCCAGACCAACGCAGGTCAGCGCCGCCATGGCCAGCACCACCTGCGCCAGACCGATGCCAAAGATCTCGCCCCGCATCGACCACAGCCGCGAGGGCTGCATTTCAAGGCCGATGATGAACAGAAACAGCACCACGCCCAGTTCGGCCACGGCGATCACCGATTGCGGATCGTTGAACAGGCCCAGCCCAAAGGGCCCGACCACCAGCCCGGCCGCCAGATAGCCCAGCACCGACCCCAGCCCTGCGCGGCGAAACAGCGGCACGGCGATCACCGCCGCCGCCAGCAGCACCACGACCGGGCCGATATTGGCGCCGTGCTCTACATGCTGCGCGACCTGATGCGCCGCCTCAGTCCCTTCCATTCCTGCCACTCCTGATCACGCGTTTCTGACCAAGACTAGCCGGGCTCCCGCCGGGCTTGAAGTCGGGAAAATGCCTTGCCTTCCGGTGGGGTGGAACAACCCGCGCGATATTCGCCCTCAGAGCCTGAAACCAGTTTCGGCGCCGGGCCGTTGACAGGATCGAAGGGCTGTTACCAAATAGCCATGTTGCGGATCGCCCAGGCGGGCCGCGAACACCCCGGGCGGCCAGCCCGCCCGGGCGGCGTAACGACAGGCCGGACAAAGGAAAGGACGGACCAACATGCGCTATCAAATCAGCGGAAAGCAGATCGACGTCGGAGATGCCCTCTCGACACATGTGCAAACAGAACTGGGCGAGACCATCGACAAATATTCGCAGCGCCCGACCGATGCGACGGTCATCTTTTCCAAGAATGCGCATGAATTCATCTGCGACGCGGTGGTGCACCTGTCCACCGGCCTGACCGTTCAGGCCAAGGGTGGCTCGACCGAGGTCTATGCTGCCTTTGAACAGTGCAAGGAACGGATGGACAAGCAGCTGCGCCGCTACAAGCGCCGGCTGAAAGACCATCACAAGGACCGGGTCGAGCCTGTGGCCTTCGAGCAGGCCGGAATGTATGTGCTGGCCGCCGACGAGGACGAATGGGAGGCGCAGGACGACGCCCTGCAACCCGTCATCATCGCCGAGATGGAAACCAGCGTCCCGACCCTGTCGGTCGGCGAGGCGGTGATGCAGATGGAACTGTCGGGATCACCCCTTCTGGTGTTCCGCAATGAGAAACATGGGGGCGTCAACGTCGTTCATCGTCGTGACGATGGCAACGTGGGCTGGATTGATCCCCGCAATCTGAGCTAGACTGTCCGACGAACAGTGTGACGAATAAACGTCCCGGTCACGTTTGGCGTGGCCGGGACAAGGACAATTTCGGGCGATATGCAGATTAGCGACATTCTATCACCCGCCGCCGTGCGGACGATGACCCAGAGCACCAGCAAGAAGCGGTTGTTCCAGGAAATTGCCGAACAGGCCCGCGCGGTCTATGGCGTCGATGCCGCCCAGACCCTGGATGCCCTGCAAGAGCGTGAAACGCTGGGCCCGACCGGGGTCGGCCATGGCGTCGCCCTGCCGCATGCCCGGCTGCATGGGCTGGACCGGGTGGTGGGCCTGTTCCTGCGGCTGGAAAAGCCGCTGGATTTCGACGCGGTGGACCGCCAGCCGGTGGACCTGATCTTTGCCCTGCTGGCGCCCAAGAATTCGGGCGTCGACCATCTCAAGGCGCTGGCGCTGGTCTCGCGCACGCTGCGCGATCAGGATCTGCGCAGCAAGCTGCGGGCCAATGACGACCCGGTGGCGCTGCACGCCATGCTGTCGGCCGCGCCGGGCATCAAGGCGGCCTGAATCCGCCCGTCCGGCCTTGGACGGCAGTTTCAGGATGAATTTCCGCCGATCCTGGGCTATAGTCGGGTCTTCTTGATCAGCGAGGCACAGCATGAAACATGTTGCCGACAAGCAGCACGAGACCGGCGCGGGCCGGATCCTGCACTTTACCCGACATGAGCGCGAATCGGGGCTGCACCCTGCAGTGGCCCGCCTGCATGCGCGCGCGCGCAACGAAAATGCGCAGGCGACGCGGCGCATCCGCGAATTCGCCCGTATCGAACGCGGCCAACAGGTCTGATCGGCGGCGGCCGGCCCTTGCGGCGCGGCCGCCCCTTTGGTCGCGGCGCGATCAGCTGCGCACCAGCCGCTCGTAGGCGGCAGCGATGTCGCGGCTGACCGGGCCGATGCGAAAGCGCCAATCCTCGCCGATCTGCGCCACCGGGGTGATTTCGGCGGCGGTGCCGGTCAGGAAACATTCCTCGAAACCAGCGATCTCGGCGGGCAGGATATGGCGTTCATGCACGGCCACGCCCCTGTCGCGCAGCAGTCCAATGACGGTCTGGCGGGTGATGCCGTTCAGGAAGGCGTCGGCCAGCGGCGTATGCACCTCGCCATCCTTGACGAAGAACACATTCGCCGCGGTCGCCTCGGCCACATAGCCCCGGTAATCCATGAACAGTGCATCCGAGCATCCCTTGGCCTCGGCCGCGTGTTTCGAGATGGTGCAGATCATGTAAAGCCCGGCGGCCTTGGCGGCGGTCGGGATGGTGTCGGGGCTGGGACGTTTCCATTTCGCGATGTCGAGCCGGGCGCCTTGCCATTTCGCATCGCCGTAATAGTTGCCCCATTCCCAGGCGGCGACCGCCAGCCGGATCGGGTTGCGCACCGCTGACACGCCCATGTCCATCCCCGAGCCGCGCCACATGATCACCCGGATATAGGCGTCGCTCTGCCCATTGGCCTGCAAGACGGCGGCCTTGGCGGCGTCGATCGCATCGGCGTCATAGGGTGATTTCAGGTCCAGCAGCCGCCCCGATTCGATCAGCCGCTCGGAATGGGCGCGGCCCTTGAAGATCTTGCCGCCATAGCAGCGCTCGCCCTCGAACACCGAGCTGGCATAGTTCAGCGCATGGGTCAGGATATGCACCTTGGCCTCGCGCCACTCGACCAGCGCGCCGTCCATCCAGATTTTCCCGTCACGATCGTCATAGGCGGCAGCCATCCATTCCTCCGGCCATTTATTTACGATTATTTCGCATATGCAGATTAGCACGCATTTTAGTTGCGCATTTCGTCACCCGGGCTAACTTTCAGCGATTGGAATGTCAACAATTCTGACGTAATAAGACGTGACAGAAACAAGGGGGAAACCATGCAGAACCAGCCCGGCCAGATCCCGACCGGCGGCGAGAACCTGCTGTTCCTGACCGATGACCAGCTGCGCCGCGGCATCGAGGCGATGTTCTTTGCCTATCGTGCCTTTACCAGCGACCCCGACCTGATCCTGTCCGAACTGGATTACGGCCGCGCCCATCATCGCGCGCTGCATTTCATCAACCGCGATCCGGGGCTGACGGTCACAGCGCTGCTGGATGTGCTGGGCGTGACCAAGCAATCGCTGAACCGGGTCTTGCGCGCCCTGCTTGACGACGGGCTGGTGGAAAGCCGCGTCGGCCGCCGCGACCGGCGCGAGCGCCAGTTGTTCCTGACCGAACAGGGCATCGCACTTGAACGTCGCCTCTCGGAAACCCAGCGCGCCCGCATGCGAGCCGCCTATCGCGCCGCCGGCCCGCATGCGGTGGCCGGCTTCCGTCAGGTGCTTGAGGCGATGATGGATCGTGATACGCTGCGCCAATACAAGGCCCTGAAAGACCTGCAAGAGCCGACATGACCCAGCCCGACCAGCCGCTTGCCCATATCCTGATCGTTGATGACGACGAACGCATCCGCACCCTGCTGCGGCGCTTCCTGATGCGCAGCGGCTTTCTGGTCACCACGGCCCGCGACGCCGCCCATGCCCGCCGGCTGCTGTCGGGGCTGGATTTCGACCTGATCGTGCTGGACGTGATGATGCCCGGCGAGGACGGATTCTCGCTGACCCGCGACCTGCGCCAGCGCATGGCGACGCCAATCCTGCTGCTGACCGCCAAGGGCGAGACGCAGGACCGGATCTCAGGTCTGGAAAGTGGCGCCGACGACTACCTCGCCAAGCCCTTCGAACCGCGCGAGCTGTTGCTGCGCATCGCCGCCATCCTGCGCCGCATGCCGGCGGCCGAAACGCGCGGCCCCAAGTTCCTGTCGATCGGCCCGCTGCGCTATGACGCCGACAAGGGCGAGCTTTGGCAGGGCGAGGTGCCGCTGCGCCTGACCGGCACCGAACAGGCGCTGCTGAGACGCCTTGCCGATACGCCGCGCCAACCGGTCAGCCGCAGCACGCTGATCGAGGATCTTGGCCGCAGCCCGGGCGAAGACGCCGGCGAAAACTCGGAACGCGCCATTGACGTGCAGATCACCCGGCTGCGCCGCAAGATCGAACCAGACCCGCGCGAGCCGCGCTATCTGCAAACCGTGCGCGGCACCGGGTACATGCTGGTGCCCGACTGACCAGCGCCGTTCTGACAGCACCGCCGGATTTGGGTATTTAAGAAATGGTGAAAGGGCTGGAGGCGCACCGCCCCCCAACTCTTCACCATTTTCCAAATACCCAATGCCAAGCTGGCCAGAGGCGTCGGCGATGAAAAAAGGGGCCCGAAGGCCCCCATCTCATGCCAATGCGCCGTGGCAGTGCTTGAACTTCTGGCCCGAACCACAGGGGCAGGGATCGTTGCGCGACGGGTTGCCCCAGGTGGTGGGGTCGGTTTCGTCGAAGCCCGGCACGCGGCCCGAGACCTCACCGCCTTCGGCCTCTTCATGTTCGGGCTGCAGATGCGTCTCGGTTTCGTCCTGCTGCTGCTGGTGTTGCCGAAGCATCTCCTCGCGCTCGGCATCGGTCAGCGGGCGGATGCGAGCCAACTGCTGCGTCACGTCGAAGCGCAGCCCGTCCAGCATGGTTTCGAACAGCTGGAAAGCCTCGGTCTTGTATTCCGACAGCGGGTCGCGCTGCGCATAGCCACGGAAGCCCACGACCGAGCGCAGATGTTCCAGCGTCACCAGATGTTCGCGCCATTTGGCGTCGATCTGTTGCAGCAGCACCTGCTTTTCGATCTGGCGCATGTTCTCGTCGCCGAACTGCTCGGCCTTCTGCGCCATATAGGCGTCGCTCGCCTGTTGCAGGCGTTCGCGCATCGCGTCCTGATCGACGCCGTCCTCGGCTGCCCATTCGGCGATGGGCAGGTCGAGATTCAGCTGTTCGATGGCCGCATCGTGCAGGCCTTCGACGTTCCATTGCTCGGCATAGGCGCGCGGCGGCAGGTATTCGTCGATCAGGTCATCCACCACCTGCGTGCGCATGTCGGCGGCAACTTCGGCGACCTCGTCGGTATGCATGATCTCAAGGCGCTGGCTGAAGATCGCCTTGCGCTGGTCATTCATCACATCGTCGAACTTCAGCAACTGCTTGCGGATGTCGAAGTTGCGACCCTCGACCTTGGCCTGGGCACGCTCCAGCGACTTGTTGACCCAAGGGTGGATAATGGCCTCGCCCTCTTTCATGCCGAGGGTCGACAGCACCTTGTCCAGACGCTCCGAGCCAAAGATCCGCATCAGGTCGTCTTCCAGCGACAGGAAGAACAGCGAGCGGCCCGGATCGCCCTGACGGCCCGAACGGCCGCGCAGCTGGTTGTCGATACGGCGGCTTTCGTGGCGTTCGGTCGCAAGGACGAAGAGCCCGCCTGCGTCCAGCACCGCCTGCTTCTCGGCGGCATGCTCAGCCTCGATGCGCGCGCGGATCTCGTCGGGATGCGCCTCGGGATCGGCGGCCAGCGCCTGCATCACCTTGATCTCGACGTTGCCGCCCAGCTGGATGTCGGTGCCGCGACCGGCCATGTTGGTGGCGATGGTCACCGCGCCCAGCTTGCCGGCTTCGGCGACGATATAGGCTTCCTGTTCGTGCTGGCGCGCGTTCAGCACGTTATGGGCGATGCCAGCTTCGGTCAGCATCTGCGATAGCATCTCGGATTTCTCGATCGAGGTGGTGCCGACCAGCATCGGCTGGCCCTTGGCATGGGCTTCCTTGATCGCCTCCAGCACGGCGGCATATTTCTCGGTGGCCGAACGATAGACGCGGTCATGTTCGTCGATACGCTGGATCGGGCGGTTCGTCGGCACCTCGACCACGCCGAGCTTGTAGATTTCCGAGAATTCTTCGGCCTCGGTGGCGGCGGTGCCGGTCATACCGGCCAGCTTGTCATAGAGGCGGAAATAGTTCTGGAAGGTGACCGAGGCCAGCGTCACGTTCTCGGGCTGGATATCGACGCCCTCTTTCGCCTCGATGGCCTGATGCAGACCGTCCGACAGGCGGCGGCCCTTCATCATGCGGCCGGTGAATTCGTCGATCAGCACGATCTCGCCATCGCGCACGATGTAATGCTGGTCGCGCATGAACAGCTTGTGCGCCCGCATCGCCTGATTGGCGTGGTGCACGATGGTGGTCGATTCCGGGTCGTAAAGCGTCTGACCTTCGGGCAGCACGCCGGCGGCTTGCAGGCGTTTTTCCAGATATTCGTTGCCTTCCTCGGTGAAGGTGGCGTTGCGCGACTTTTCGTCCAGCTTGTAATGCTCGGGCGTCAGCTCGGGCATGAAGGCATCGAGCGTGCGGTAAAGCTCGCTGCGGTCCTGCGACGGGCCCGAGATGATCAGCGGCGTGCGCGCCTCGTCGATCAGGATGCTGTCGACCTCATCGACGATGGCATAGAAATGGCCGCGCTGGACCATCTGATCGATCGAGCCCTTCATGTTGTCGCGCAGGTAGTCGAAGCCCAACTCGTTGTTGGTGGCATAGGTCACGTCGGCCTGATAGGCCTGCCGCTTTTCCGCATCGTCCTGGAACGGATAGACGACGCCCGTGGTCATCCCAAGCTGGGCAAAGACCTTGCTCATCCATTGCGCGTCGCGTTTGGCCAGATAGTCGTTGACCGTGACGACATGCACGCCCTTGCCGGCCAGCGCGTTCAGATAGGTCGGGAAGGTCGCCATCAGCGTCTTGCCCTCACCGGTCTTCATCTCGGCGATATTGCCCTGATGCAGGAAGATCCCCGCCATCAGCTGCACATCAAAGGCCCGCAGACCCAGCGCGCGGCGCGCGCCCTCGCGGCAGTTGGCGAAGGCTTCTGGCAAAAGCGCATCCAGACTTTCGCCGCCCTGGGCGCGGGCCTGCATCTCGCGGGTTTTCGCGATCAGCTCCTCATCGGACAGGGCGCGGAACTTGTCCTCCAGCGCATTGACCTGGGCCACCAGCGGGCGGGCCGTTTTCACCTTGCGGTCGTTGGGCGTGCCAAAGACCAGTTTCGCCAAGTTTCCGATGCCGAGCATGTGAGCCTTCAAAATCGCGTATCTGGGAGTGCGCGGGACGTTCCGACCACTTGCCGCCACCATTCGCCTTGCCCTATCACTTGGGCCGGAAAAACGGCGACGGGCGCGCATTTTCGGTTGGGCCGGATGTATGCGCCAAGGGCCATGCTGTCAATCTTTGCGCCGGTTCACCGATGCGTGGCGCGACCTTTTGGAACCAGTCCCCGGAAAGGGAAAACATGCTGAAATCGCTTCTTGCCGCCACCGCGCTTGCCGGCGCCGCCTTCGGCGGATTGCCCGCCTTTGCCCAGGATGCCAGCACGGTCGTCGCCACCGTCAATGGCGAGAGCGTGACGCTGGGCCAGATGATCGCCATGCGTCAGGGCATGGATGCGCAGACCACGCAGGGCCTGCCCGATACCGCGCTGTGGGATCTGATGCTGGACCAGATGATCCGCCAGACCGCCGTGGCCCAAGAGGCCGAGCCGCTGAGCAAGCGTGACACTGCCGCGCTTGAGATCGAAAAGCGCGCCTATCTGGCCGGTTCGGTGCTGGAAAAGGTCGCCTCCGCCGAGCCGACCGAGGACGAGCTGAAAGCCGCCTATGATCAGGCCTTTGGCGGCCAGACCACGCCCAAGCTGGAATATGATGCCGCCCATATCCTTGTGAAAACCAAGGAAGAGGCTGACGCCATCGAGAAGGAGTTGAAGGGCGGCGCCGATTTCGGCACGCTGGCCGAGCAGAAATCGACCGACCCGACCTCGGGCCCGAACAAGGGCGATCTGGGCTGGTTCCAGGCAGAACAGATGGTGCCACCCTTTGCCGAGGCGGTGAAGGCACTGAAAAAGGGCGAGATCTCGGCCCCGGTGCAGACCGGTTTCGGCTGGCATGTCATCAAGCTGATCGACTCGCGCGAGGTGACGCCGCCCAAGTTCGACGAGATCAAGGACCAGCTGGCCGTGCAGGTGCGCCGCGACAAGGTGCAGGCCGCCATCGAAAAGCGCGTGACCGAGTCCAAGATCGAAAAGACGCCGAACCTTGATCCGGCGCTGCTGAACAAGACCGATATCCTGGGGGAATGAGCCATGGCCAAGGCTGAAAAAAAAGCGAAACGCTCGGATAGCGAACGGCTGCAGGCGCTGAAGAAAAAGCTGAAAAAGCTCAAGCAGCGCGCCGAACAGGCTGTGGGTGAGATCGAGACCCGGATCGAGGACCATCTGCCGGGCGCCGCTTCGGCCGCGTCGCAGGCAACCGCCAAGGTGACGGCCAAGGCCGCCGCGAAAAAGACCAAGCTGGTCTCGCCTCTGGCGCCGGCCAGCTTTCCCGAACTGCCGGTGATCGCCGGGGCCGAATTCGCCTCGGGTGCGGCCGGGGTGAAATATCAGGGCCGCACCGACGTGATGCTGGTCCGGCTGGCGCCGGGCACGGCGATCGCGGGCGCCTTTACCAAATCCTCGACCCGGGCGGCCAGCGTGCTGGATTGTCAGGCCAAGCTGGCGCTGAAACCCGACACCGGGGCCGGCGCGGCGATCATCGTGAACTCGGGCAATGCCAATGCCTTTACCGGCGCCGATGGCCAGCAGGCGGTGGACAAGGTGACGGGCAGCGTCGCCTCGGCGCTTGGCGTGCCGCGTGACCGGGTGTTCTCGTCCTCGACCGGCGTGATCGGCGAGCCGCTGCCGGCCGGGCGCATCACCGCCATCGTCGATCAGCTTGCAGGCGAGCTGGACGCACAGGGCGCCGCCGCCGCCGCGCGCGCGATCATGACCACCGACACCTTCCCCAAGGGCGCCGCGGCCTCGTTCGAGGCGGAGGGCGGCACCATCAATATCGTCGGCATCGCCAAGGGGTCGGGGATGATCGCCCCGGACATGGCGACCATGCTGGTCTATGTCTTTACCGACGCCAAGATCGCACCCGATCTGCTGCAACGCATCCTCAGCAGCCAGATGGACAGCACCTTCAACGCCATCACCGTGGACAGCGACACCTCGACCTCGGATTCGCTGATCCTTGCCGCGACCGGCAAATCCCCGGCGGCCGAGATCACCGATCTGCGTTCGACCCCGGCCCGGCATTTCGTCAAGGCGCTGGGTGAGGTGATGCTGGATCTGGCCCAGCAGGTGGTGCGCGACGGCGAGGGCGCGACGAAATTCGTCGAGGTGCAGGTGACCGGCGCGACCACGCCCGAGGACGCCCATCGCGTCGCCATGGCCATCGCCAACTCGCCGCTGGTCAAGACCGCCATCGCCGGCGAGGACGCCAACTGGGGCCGCGTGGTCATGGCCGTGGGCAAATCCGGCGCCACCGCCGACCGCGACCGGCTGACCATCCGCTTTGGCGACATGGTTCTGGCCGAAAACGGCTGGCGCGCCCCCAGCTATGACGAGGCCAAGGCCAGCGCCTATATGAAGCGCGATCATCTGGTGATCGGCGTCGATCTGGGGCTGGGGAAGGCCGAGCGCACGGTCTGGACCTGCGACCTGACGCATGGCTACATCGACATCAACGCCGATTACCGCTCATGAGGATCGTGCTGGTCGCGGCCGTCGCCCTGATCGACAAGGACGGCCGCGTGCTGCTGGCACAGCGCCCCGAGGGCAAGTCCCTCGCAGGCCTGTGGGAATTTCCCGGCGGCAAGGTCGAGCCGGGCGAGACCCCCGAAGCGGCGCTGATCCGCGAGCTGCATGAGGAACTGGGCATCGAGACCTGGTCCTCGTGTCTGGCGCCGCTCAGCTTTGCCAGCCACAGCTATGACGATTTCCACCTGCTGATGCCGCTGTTCGCCTGCCGGCGCTGGCAGGGTGTGCCGATGCCTCAGGAAGGGCAGCGCCTGTCTTGGGCTACTGCCGAAGAATTGAACAAATACCCCATGCCGCCGGCCGATATCCCCTTAATTCCCGTTTTACGCGAGTGGATATGAGACTAATACAACACAACGGGTGGGTAATTTAATTATTCTGCCGGCCTGTTACACATTATTAGTTAACTTTTAACGATTCTGTGGCAATCCTGAAATCCTGTAGAGGAGGAGATCTGGACATGATTCGCACGATCACGATCGGGAGCTGCATTTCTGTCCAGGGCGTCTTTGAACGTCATGCTTCGAACGGCAATATCATTGTGCGCGTCGGCAGCAAGACTTACGAAGGCAAGCCCGTAGTGATGGCGTGACAAGCGCCCCAGCAGTGCCACAACACCATTGACGGGGCTCGCGCGGACGGGCCCCGTCTTTTTTTGTGCCGCGCCTTTCCCGGTGGTCCTGCCGCAGGCGCGGGCCGGATCATGACGCAAGATCAGCGGCTTGACCGCCCTTTGCTGCGGCTGCCCCCACGGGTGCCCAAAACTCACCTTTTCCGGCACCGTGCGCTCGGCCTGCCCCGGCTGAACCGCGCCCGCCGGATACCCAAAACGAAAGGGCGGCCCCGCAGGACCGCCCCGTTCTTGGATCATGTCGCCCGGATCACAGCTGGCGCTGCACTTCCTCGCGCTCAAAGATCTCGATGACATCGCCCTTGCGGATGTCGTCATAGTTTTCAAAGGCCATGCCGCATTCCTGACCGGATTGCACTTCCCGAACCTCGTCCTTGAAGCGCTTCAGCGTCTTCAGCGTGCCTTCGTGGACGACGACGTTGTCGCGCAGCAGGCGCACGCCTGCCGAACGGCGTGCCACGCCCTCGGTCACCAGACAGCCGGCGACATTGCCGACGCCCGTGACGCGGAAGACTTCGCGGATCTCGGCATAGCCGATGAAGTTTTCGCGCACCTCGGCCGACAGCAGGCCCGAAGCGGCCGCTTTGATGTCATCCACCAGATCATAGATGATCGAGTAGTAACGGATCTCGACGCCCTTCTGGTTGGCGGCATTCCGCGCCGGCGCGTTTGCCCGGACGTTGAAGCCGATGACCGGTGCCTGGCTGGCTTCGGCCAGACCCACATCCGACTCGGTGATGGCACCGACGCCGTAATGCAGCACGCGGACGCGCACCTCGTCGTTGCCGATCTTTTCCAGCGCCTGAACGATGGCTTCGGCAGAACCCTGCACGTCGGCCTTCAGCACCACCGGAAGCTCGGCGACGTTTTCGTCCGCCTTGGCCTTGGCCAACATCTGATCCAGCGTGATGGCAGCACCGGCAGCAGCGCGTTTGTCCTTGGTGGTCTGTTCGCGATAATCGGCGATTTCACGCGCCTGAGCTTCGGTTTCAACCACGTTCAGAACGTCACCTGCCGCAGGCGTGCCATTCAGACCCAGAACCTCGACCGGGACCGAAGGACCGGCCTCGTCGACGCGCTCGCCCTTGTCGTTGATCAGCGCGCGCACCTTGCCCCACTGTTCGCCGACAACAAAGATGTCGCCACGACGCAGGGTGCCATTCTGCACCAGAACCGTCGCGACCGGGCCACGACCGACATCCAGCTTGGCCTCGATCACCGCACCTTGGGCAGGGCGATCGGGGTTGGCGCGCAGCTCAAGGATCTCGGCCTGAAGGGCAATGGCTTCCAGAAGCTGGTCCAGACCCTGGCCGGTCTTGGCCGACACTTCCACGTCCTGCACGTCACCCGACATCGCCTCGACGACGATTTCGTGCTGCAGCAGGGCCGTGCGGACCTTTTGCGGATCGGCAGAGGGCTTGTCGACCTTGTTGATCGCCACAATCATCGGCACCTTGGCCGCTTTCGCATGGGCAATCGCCTCGATCGTCTGCGGCATCACGGCGTCATCGGCCGCAACCACCAGCACGACGATATCCGTCACCTGCGCGCCACGGGCCCGCATCGAGGTGAAAGCCGCGTGGCCGGGCGTATCGAGGAAGGTCAGCGTCGAGCCGTTCGAGGCTTTCACCTGATAGGCGCCGATATGCTGGGTGATGCCACCGGCCTCGCCCGAGACGACGCTGGTCTTGCGGATCGCATCCAGAAGCGAGGTCTTGCCGTGGTCGACGTGGCCCATGATCGTGACGATCGGGGCGCGCGGCTTCAGATCCTCGTCCTTGTCCTCGATCTGATCGATGACCTGTTCCACGTCGGCATCCGAGACGCGCACGGCGCGGTGGCCGAATTCATCGATGACCAGTTCCGCAGTATCGGCGTCGATCGCCTGGTTCGCCGTGACCATCAGGCCCATGCGCATCAGCGATTTGATGACATCGGGCGTGCGCTCGGCCATGCGGTTGGCCAGTTCCGACACCAGAATGGTTTCGGGCAGCTGCACGTCGCGTACCTGCTTTTCCTGACGCATGTTGCCGCCCATGGCCTTTTGCCGGGCTTTTTCCTGCTTGCGCTTCATCGCGGCCAGCGAACGCTGGCGGCCGCCTTCGCCGTCCATGGCCTGGCTCAGCGACAGCTTGCCGGTGCGGCGGCTGTCGTCGCGGCCCTTGTTGCGGTTGTCGCGATCATCGGTCGTGGTGCGGGTGTCACGCTCGCGCTCGGTCTTGCGCGGCGCGGTCGAGGTCACGCCCTTGGTCTCGGCACGCGCAGCCGCCGCTTCGGCCGCAGCGCGGTCGGCGGGGGCGGGACGGGCTTCGGGGGCCTTGGGCTTGGTGACTTCGGCTTTCTTCTGGGCGCGCAGCTCGGCCTCGCGGGCGCGGCGCTCGTCCTCTTCGGCCTTCAGGCGCAGGGCTTCCTCGCGTTCGCGATCCTCGCGCTCTTTCGCCTCGGCCTCCAGCCGGCGACGTTCGCGCTCTTCCTCGCGGGCCTTTTCCTCGGCTTCGCGCTGCGCGGCTTCCTCGACCTCACGGGCCTTGGCGGCACGCAGGGCGGCCATGCGGCGCTCCATCTCGGCATCCGAGATGCCCGCCGGGCGCTTGGAAGGATCGCCGCCGATCGCCGAGGGAGAGCCCGCGCGCGCACCGCCCGCCGCAGCCGGTTTGCCCGGCACGATCACGCGCTTGCGCTTGACCTCGACCGCGACATTATGGGTCCGGCCATGGCTGAAGCTTTGCTTCACCTGGCCCGAACGACCAGAGCCGCCACCAAGACCCAGGGGTTTCTTTCCGTCAGTATCGCTCATTCCGATTTCATTCCTTCCCGGCGGCCGCATTGCCGCCGTCATGCCCGCGCAGACCATTCAGTCTGCTCGCGTCCCTGATCAACGTGTCGGTCAGTGCCCCCGGCGCAAGCGCGCTGTGTATGACATGATCACGCCCAAAGGACAAACCCAATTCTGATGCGGTCAGGCAGCCGAACCAGCGCCCACCGGGCGGTGTCCACAGCTTGCCCTTGCCGCGTTCCGATCCGTCGCTGGCCTGCAACAGCACCTTGGCCCTGCCGCCTGCCAGCCACTCCTTGACCTTTTCAAAGCCGGCCACCGCGATGCCGGCCTTGCGGGCCAGCGACAGGGTATCGGTCACCCGCTTTGCCAGCCCGGATTCTATCATGGAAACCAGCTCCGGAGGAGCTGAAACCTGCGCCTTGGCCCCACGCGAGAACAGTCCCTTGGCCGCCGCCTTGTCCAGCGCGGCACGGTCGGCCAGCACCCAAAAGCCGCGCCCCGGCAGCTTTTCGGCCAGATCCGGCACCACCTGCGCATCAGGGCCCGCAACAAAGCGGATCAACCCAGCTTTTGGCTGGGTTTCGCCCGTCACGATACAGCGACGTTCCGACGTCTCGCGGTCCTTGATACGGCCCCCGCGTGTCATCAGGTCCCCGGGGCGTTACACCCCGGCCTCCTGTTCGTCTTCGCCTTCGGCCGCCTCGGCCTCCAGCTCGGTCGGATCGACCCAACCCAGCATCACGCGGGCGGTCATGACCATGGTCTGCGCATCCTCAAGGCTGACGCCGAAGGGTTCCAGAATGCCGTCGTCTTTCTTGCGCTGGCCATTCTCGGTGGTCCAGCCGCCGGCCAGTTCCCAATCGGCGCAGGTGGCGAAATCTTCCAGCGTCTTGACGTCGTCCTTGGCCAGCGCCTCGACCATCTGCGGGGTCAGACCGTCGAATTCGATCAGGCTTTCCTCGGCGCCAAGGGCGCGGGCATTTTCCAGAGCGGCGCGATTCGCAGCTTCCAGATGCTCGCGGGCACGGGTCTGCAGCTCGTCGGCGGTCGAAGCATCCACGCCGTCGATGGACAGAAGCTCGTCCTGATCGACATAGGCCACCTCTTCCAGATTGGTGAAGCCTTCAGCGACCAGCAGCTGGGCAAAGAACTCGTCCAGATCCAGCGTGTCCATGAACAGCTTGGTGCGGGCGTTGAACTCGGCCTGACGGCGCTTGGATTCTTCTTCCTCGGTCAGGATATCGATGTCGAGCCCGGTCAGCTGGCTGGCCAGACGCACGTTCTGGCCGCGACGGCCGATGGCCAGCGACAGCTGTTCGTCGGGCACCACCACCTCGATGCGGGTCGCGTCCTCGTCAAAAACGACCTTCGCGACCTCGGCCGGTTGCAGCGCGTTCACCAGGAAGGTCGCCTGATCATCCGACCACGGGATGATGTCGATCTTTTCGCCTTGCAGTTCACCCACCACGGCCTGCACGCGCGAGCCGCGCATACCGACGCAGGCGCCGACCGGGTCGATCGAGTTGTCATAGGAAATCACGGCGATCTTGGCGCGCGACCCCGGATCGCGGGCGCAGGCCTTGATCTCGATCACGCCGTCATAGATCTCCGGCACTTCCATCTTGAACAGCTCGGCCATGAACTGCGGATCGGTGCGCGACAGGAAAATCTGCGGACCACGCGCTTCGCGGCGCACATCCTTGACATAGGCGCGGATGCGGTCGTTCGGGCGATAGCTTTCGCGGCCGATCTTTTCGTTGCGGCGCAGGATGGCTTCGCCGCGGCCGACATCGACGATGATGTTGCCATATTCCTCGCGCTTGACGACGCCGTTGATGATGGTGCCGGCGCGGTCCTTGAATTCTTCGTACTGGCGATCACGCTCGGCCTCGCGGACGCGCTGCAGGATAACCTGTTTCGCAGATTGCGCGGCGATGCGGCCCAGCTCGACCGGCGGCACCTCGTCGATGATCTCGTCGCCGATCTGCGGATTGTCCAGATAGGGGCGGGCCTGGGCGACGGTCAGTTGCGCCTGATAATTCTCGACTTCTTCATCGGCAACGACGGTGCGGACGCGGGTAAAGGTGGCATTGCCGGTCTTGCGGTCGATCTTGACCCGGATGTCCATTTCGCTGCCGTAGCGCGACTTGGCGGCCCGGGCCAGGCTGTCCTCCATGGCCTCGATCACCAGATCGGGGTCGATCATCTTTTCCCGCGCGACGGCCTCGGCGGTTTGCAGCAGTTCAAGCTGGTTGGCAGAGGTGATGGCCATGGCTCACTCCTTCGCGGCGGCGCTGTCGTCGTCCGCCTCCGTTTCGATCTCGTCAAAGGCGCTTTCGTCGAGGTTGTCGATCTGCACGCCCGCTTCTTTCTTTTGCCGCAGCATCTCGGCGATCAGTTCATCGGTCAGCACCAGCTTGGCATCGCTGAGCCAGTCGAAATTCAGCCCGATGGTCTGGACCGCGCCGCCTTCCTCGATGTTCAGCAGCACCTCGTCGCCCTCGGTGCCGGCCAGCACGCCCTTGAAGCGCTTGCGGCCGTCGATGGGCTGGTTGGTTTCCAGCCGGACCTCATACCCCTCGAAGGTGTCAAAGTCCTTCATCCGGGTCAGCGGTCGGTCGATGCCGGGGCTGCTGACCTCAAGGTGGTAATTGTCCTCGATCGGGTCCTCGACATCCAGAACCGCGCTGACGGCGGTCGAGATATCGGCGCAATCGTCGACATTGATGCCGCCATCGGGCCGGTCCGCCATGATCTGCAGGGTCGCGGTCTTGCCGCTCTGCAGACGGATGCGCACCAGTTCGAACCCGAGATCCTCGATCACGGGGCCGATGATCTCGGCCAGGCGCCGGTCGATGGCGGTCTTGGCGATGAGGTCGGTCATATCGCTATCCCAAATACAAAAAACGGGCCGATTGGGCGGCCCGTGCGTCTTACCGGTGGGGCAGGTTTTGGACGCCTGCGCCGCTGTTGAGCTGCATATAGGCCAGATGCGCGGCTTTTGCAAGGAAAACCGAAGAGGCGTCAAATACCCTCGCCGGCCCGGCGCGGCGGGCGGGCGGCATCGCGCAGCCCGTCCATCACCCGCACCAGCTCGGCGGCGATTCGCGGCTCGCTGAGCGCATGACCCGAGGCGGGCACCAACCGCAGCTCGGCCTTGTTCCAGCCATCGACCAACTGCCATGCGGTCTGCGGCGGGCAGACCATGTCATAGCGGCCCTGCACGACCACCGCCGGAATATGCTCGATCCGGTGGCGGTCGCGCAAAAGCTGCTCGTCCTCAAGAAAACAGCCATGCACGAAATAATGGTTCTCAAGCCGGGCAAAGGCGCGGGCGTAATCGGGCGGGGCATGGCCGGGGCCGGCGATCTCAAGGCCCGCCAGCGCGTTTTCCCAGATCAGCCACGGCAGCGCGTGGCGGATTTCCTGGCCACGCTCGCCGCTGAACAGCCGGCGGTGATAGGCCGCGATCATGTCGCCACGCTCGCTTTCGGGGATCACCGACTGGAATTCGGCCCAGCGGTCGGGAAAGAACCGCGCCGCACCCCCGCCATAGAACCAGTCGAGCTCGCTTTTGCGGCCCAGAAACACGCCGCGCAGCACCAAAGCCGAAACCGCCTCGGGATGCGCCTCGGCATGGGCCACGGCCAGGGTCGCGCCCCAGCTGCCGCCGAACAGGATGACGCGACCAAGGCCCAGCTCGCGGCGGATGCGCTCGATATCAGCGATCAGGTGCTGGGTGGTGTTCGCCGCCACCTCGGCATGTGGGCGCGAGCGGCCGCAGCCGCGCTGGTCGAACAGCACCACCCGGAAATGCCCCGGATCGAAGAAGCGCCGCATATAGGGGCTGCAACCGCCACCCGGCCCGCCATGCAGCACGATCACCGGCACGCCATCGGGATTGCCGCTTTGCTCGACATGCAGCACATGGCCATCGCCCACGTCCAGCTGGCGCTGGTCGAAAGGCTCGACCATCGGGTGCAGCCTGCCATGCGACGGTGTGCCGCCGATTTGCCCTGCCAATCTGTCCATCCCCTGACTATATAACGCGCTGCGCGCGCCCGCCATACGAAGGACGGCCTGATGACCGAAAGACTAAGCAGCATCGACCCGGCCGAAGTGGCCAAGTTTCAGGCCATGGCCGCAGAATGGTGGGATCCGCAGGGCAAGTTCAAGCCGCTGCACATGCTGAACCCGACCCGGCTGGACTATGTGACCGCGCAGATCGCCGGGCAGTTCGGGCGCGACCGCGATGCCGCCCTGCCCTTCGAGGGGCTGACGATCCTCGACATCGGCTGCGGCGGCGGGCTGATGGCTGAACCCATGGCGCGGCTGGGTGCCACAGTCACCGGCGCCGATGCTGCAACCGGCAATATCGCCGTCGCCAGCCTTCATGCCGAGGAACAGGGGCTGGCGATCGACTATCGCGCCACCACCTCCGAGGCCTTGGCTGCCGAGGGGCACAGCTATGACGCGGTCATGGCGCTGGAGATCGTCGAGCACGTGGCAGATCCGGCCGAGTTCATCGCGACCTGCCGCGATCTGGTCAAACCCGGCGGGCTCTTGATCCAGTCGACGCTGAACCGCACCGCCAAAAGCTTTGGCGCGGCGATCATTGGCGCGGAATGGATCATGCGCTGGCTGCCCAAGGGCACGCATGACTGGCGCCGCTTCATCACCCCCGACGAGCTGGCCACGATGACCGAGGCCACCGGCCTGTCGGTCGTGGACCGCTGCGGCATGGTCTTCAACCCGCTGGGCTGGAGCTGGTCGCTGTCGCATCGCGACCTGTCAGTGAACTATGCCATGACGGCGCTGCGCACCGCCTGATCCGGCTCAGCGCAGCGGCTGGCGCAGCGTCTCGTCCAGCTGGCGGCGCAGGACGCGCAGCACCGGCAGCGCCGCCCGCACCCGGTCGGGGCCGACATCACGCACCACATCGGCGATGCGCGGCATGAAGGCCGCCAGCGCCATGTCGCGCGCCGCACGGCCCGCCGGGCTGATCGCCACGAACTTGCGCCGGGCATCGTCCCAATCGGGGCGGATATGCACATGCCCCGCCCATTCCAGCCGCGACAGCGTATTGGTCATCGCGCCCCGGGTGACATGGAACGCCTCGGCCAGTTCGGCCGGCGTGCGCTCGGCATTCATATGCGCCAGCAGATTCAGCACCGAGAAATGCGAGATCTGCATACCCTTGGGCAGCGACTTGCCGATCAGGTCACGGGCAAGCTGGTCGGCGATGAACACCTCGGCAAACAGGCTGGCCGCCAGCGAATCGGGCGCGGCTTCTGAGCCGGTGGGCTCGGTCACGGGCAAGGCTTTGTCAGGCATCGGTTTCTCGGGGAGCGGCATAGGGCCGGTCGTGGGTCAGCGACGGGATGCGGGACCGTGCCCCGACTACTGCCGCCGGGTCAAGCTGAACGAAAGTGACGCCACGGCACGTCCCGCCATCGGCCAGCACCCGGCCCCATGGATCGACCGCCAGCGAATGGCCATGGCTGCGGCGGGGCTTGCGGTCCGGGCACAGCCGGTTTTCATGCTGGCCGCATTGCGCCGGGGCCAGAACATAGCAGCCGGTCTCGATGGCGCGGGCGCGCAGCAGCACCTCCCAATGCGCGGCGCCGGTGGTGTCGTTGAAGGCGGCGGGCACGGTCAGCACCCGCGCCCCTGCCCGCGCCAGATCGCGGTAAAGCTGCGGAAAGCGCAGGTCGTAGCAGACCGTCATGCCGACGGGCCATGGCCCCTGCCCCAGCACGGCGCGTTCGCCGGGCCGGAAGGCCGCCGATTCGCGATAGCTCTCCGTCTCGGACACGGTCACGTCGAACATGTGCAGCTTGTCATAGCGGGCGCGGATCTCGCCATCCGGGCCGATCAGGAAACTGCGGTTGGCAAAGCGGCCATCGCAGCTGTCGGCGACCTTCAGCGACAGCGAACCGATCAGCAGCCAGATGCCCAAGGCCTGCGCATCCGCGCGCAGCGCCGCCAGCGTCGGATCGTCGCCTTCCAGATGCAGGACCCGTTCCTGCGTGTCGCGGTCGGCGTTCAGGATATTTGTCGCCTCGGGGGTCAGCACCAATGATGCTCCCCCCTGGGCCGCCTCGCGGATCAGGGCGCGGGTTTCAGGCAGGTTCGCCTGGGGATCGTCCGAGACGGACAGCTGCACCAGCCCGGCGCGCAGAGGGGCGCCGAAATCCGGCGCGGCAAAACCTGGCACCGCAAGATCCGCTGCCGGCCCGTCCCCGCGCCCCGATCCGGGCAGGCTCATGCCGGCAGGCCCAGAAGCCCGTCCAGCTTGCCCTGCGCGTCCAGCGCATGGATGTCGTCCGAGCCGCCGACCGACTGGCCGTCGATAAAGATCTGCGGCACGCTGCGCCGCCCGCCGGCGCGCTGCGTCATCGCCATGCGCAGGTCGGGATCGCGGCTGACATCGGTTTCCTCATAGGCGACGCCCTTTTTGCGCAGCAGGGCCTTGGCGGCCATGCAATAGGGGCAGGTGGGGGTGGTATAGATCTCGACCTTGGCCATGCGCGGCTCCTTTTCAGCTGTCTCTCCTGCTATCTAGGTATCCTTGACCGCCCGCGCCAGCACCAGCACCGACACCGGGCCCGATCCCGCCGCACGCAGCGCATTGGCCGCCGCCGCCAGCGTCGCGCCCGAGGTCATCACATCATCGACCAGCAGCACCGCGCGCCCTTGCAACCGCGCCGCCTGCCGGGGCGCCACGGTGATCGCATCCTCGACATTGGCAAAGCGGTCGGCGACGCTGCCGTGATCCTGCATCGGCGTGTGCCGGGTGCGGCGCAACGCCTGCGGCAGATGGGTCAGCCCATGCACCTGCGCCACCCGCGCCGACAACAGCGCCGCCTGATTGTATTTGCGTTTGGCCAGCCGGCGCAAATGCACCGGCACCGGCACCACGACCATATCTGGACGCACGAGGGGCGTCGCCGCTCGCGCCGTCCAGTCGCCCAGCGCCGGCGCCAGATCCAGCCGGTCGCCATGTTTCAGCATCAGGACCAGCTTGCGCCCGGTGCCGCGATAGACCAGCGCCGCCCGCCCCCGCACCCATGGCCGGGCGCGCGCCAGACAGTCGTCGCAGATCAGCGCGCCCTCGGCATCGTCCTGTCCCAGCCCCTCATCAGGCAGCGGCGTGCCGCAGCGCGAACAGGCCGTGCCCGAGATGAATTCCGCCTCGGCCCAGCAGGTCGGACACAGCCCGCCATCATCGCCCACCGGCTCGCCACAGCCCAGACATTGCGGCGGATAGATCAGCCGCAATGCGCCTTTCATCAGGGCGCGAAGCCCCCTATGGTGCGCCACCATGATGCCTGCCCGTCAAAGCCCCGTTTCCAGCCTGACCGACCGCGACGCATTGCTGCGCAACCGCGCCCGGGCAGGCCGTATCGGCCACGTCGATTTCCTGCATCGAATCGCCGCCGACGAGATCCAGGATAGGCTGGCCGAGGTTAACAGGACCTTTACCGCCGCCGCCGTCGTGACCGGCCACCCCGATTTCTGGTGCGCCGAATTCCCCGGCGCCCGCATCACCGCCGATGCGCCCGTGCTGGATCTGCAACCCGGCGCGCATGATCTGGTGATCCATGCCATGGCGCTGCATTGGGCCGATGATCCGGTGGGCCAGATCGTGCAATCGGCCCGCGCCCTGCGCCCCGACGGGCTGTTCATCGCCGCCCTGCCCGGCGGTCGCAGCCTGCAGGAACTGCGCGAGGTGCTGACCCGCGCCGAGGCCGAGGTCGCGGGAGGGCTGTCGCCGCGCGTCCTGCCGATGGGCGAGATCCGCGATCTGGGCGCGCTTTTGCCGCGCGCCGGACTGGCGCTGCCGGTCGCCGACCAGATCACGCAGGCCGCGAGCTATCGCAGCCTGTTCCATCTGGCGCAGGATCTGCGCGCCATGGGCGAGGGCAATGCGCTGGCCCAGCGCCTGCGCCGCCCGACCCGGCGCGACGTGCTGGCGCGCGCCGGCCAGATCTATGCCGAAAGCCACCCCGATCCGCATGACCCGCAGCGCATCCGCGCCACCTATGAGCTGGTCTTTCTGACCGGCTGGGCGCCCGATGCCAGCCAGCAGCAGCCGCTGAAACCCGGCTCGGCCAAGGTGCCGCTGGCCGAGGCGCTGGCCAGCCTCAGGAAACCGCAATGACGCAAGACACCCTGCCCTCCGCGCATCCGGCCATCCCGCCGCGCCGCATCGGCGTGCTGATCGCCAATCTGGGCACGCCCGATGGCACCGACTACTGGTCGATGCGCCGCTATCTGAACGAGTTCCTCTCGGACAAGCGGGTGATCGACCTGCCAAGCTGGAAATGGCAGCCGATCCTGCAGGGCATCATCCTGACCAAGCGGCCCTTCACCTCGGGGGCGAATTACAAGACCATCTGGAACACCGAGGCGAATGAAAGCCCGCTGATGACCATCACCAAAGAGCAGGTGGCGGCGCTGCGCGACCGCGCCGCGGGCCTCTGGGGCGATCGAGTGATGGTCGAGTTCTGCATGCGCTACGGCAATCCCTCGACCGAGGCGGTGGTGGATCGCATGGTCAAGGCCGGCTGCGACCGCATCCTGTTCCTGCCGCTTTACCCGCAATATGCCGGCGCGACCTCGGCCACGGCCAATGACCAGTTCTTCCGCGCACTGATGAAACAGGTCTGGCAGCCGGCGGCGCGCACCGTCGCGCCCTATTTCGACCGGCCCGACTATATCGCCGCGCTGGCGGGCTCGGTCACCCGCGCGCTGAACGGCCGGGTGCCGCGCAAGCTGGTCGCCAGCTATCACGGCATGCCGAAACGCTATCTGATGCAGGGCGACCCCTATCATTGCCAGTGCCAGAAGACCTCGCGCCTGCTGCGCGAAGCGCTTGGCTGGCCCGAGGGCGTGATCGACACCAGCTTCCAGTCGGTCTTTGGCCGCGAGGAATGGCTGAAGCCCTATACGGTCGAGCATGTCGCCGAGCTGGCAAGGCAGGGCATCACCGAGATCGCGGTGATCTCGCCGGCATTCTCGTCGGACTGCATCGAAACGCTCGAGGAAATCCAGGGCGAGATCCGCGAGGCGTTTGGGCATGCCGGCGGCAAGGAATTTACCTATATCCCCTGCCTGAACGCCGATCCCGACCATATCGACGTGCTGACCACGATCATCACCGAGAATCTGGGCGGCTGGATCTGACGCTCAGCCCGGCGCGCATCGGGTCAGGTCCGCCGGCCCGATGAAGGCGCCGTCGCGCCCCTCGGGGCCGTCGTGGCTAGCATTCCAGGCCTCGACGGCGGCCCAGCGCGGGTTTTCATCGCCCAGATGGCGCTGCAATCCCCAATAGCCATAGCGGCTGGGTCCGGCACATTCGACAAAGAGGTTGAACTGCTCGCCACCGGCCGCACGCCATTCGTCCAGCGCCGCCGCCTGCACCTGCGCGATCTCGGCGGAATAGGCGAAACGTTCGTAAAACGCGGCCAGCGCAGCATCCTCGGCCACCTCATCCGGCAGCACGATATGCGGCCCGCCCTCATACATGACCAGCCGCAAGCCATGTTTACCGGCGACGCGGGCGTGATGGTCCCATGTCTCGCGCAGATTGGCGATGGTGCGGCCGCTGTTGGGCCAGCCGCCGCTCAGCAGCTGGTCGCGCAGCGCGGTGCGGGCCTGCGCCTCGCCGCCCTGCGCCAGCAGCGCCCGGACCCGCGCCACATTCTCATCCGCGCTCAGCCCGCCCTCGAAATAGCCCGAGACGGCATAGGCATCGAAATGGCGATAGGGCGGCGGTTGCAGCGGATTTTCGGCCTGCCATTCGGGGGCGTTCAGCACTGCCTCTTCCAGACCCAGCCAATGCGTTTGGGTCGAGATCACCTTGACATGACCGACGCCCGAACCGGCATGCACCCGATCCAGAATCGCCGCCATCTCGACGGCGCGGGCGGCATAGAGCTGCATGAACCCGTCCCCGGCCGAGGGCCAGCGCCCCCGCGCCTGCTCGACGGCCCATCGCGCCTGTTCAAAGCCGAAATTCCAGACCTCGTTCGAATATTCATACCATGCCGTCAGGCCGGGACGCAGGCTGGTGCTGATCTGCCGGGCGAAGCCCTCGATCCAGCCGGCATCGGCCCGGTGCGGGATGCAGAACCACGGATCGGCGCCGACCTCGGCCACCAGCGCCAGCATCACCTCGACCGGAGCGCCGCGCCATGTGTAAAAGGCATCATCGACCCGTGGCCGGCCCTGCCAGCCGCGTTGCGCCGAGCCATTGGTCGCCATCCAGTCCATGAAGCGCAGCAGCCGGTAATTGCGGATCGCATCCAGCCATTCGCAGCGAAAGATCCCGCCCGCCCGCAACCGCGCCGCATTGTCGAGCTGCACCACGCGGATGTCGCGCAGGGGGCTGGTCAGCGCGTGGATCCGCAGCTCGATCATCCTGTCCAGCGCCGGGTCGTAATCGAATTCGATCCGGTTGCCGTCGCGCAGCAGGTTGCGCCCGCCCAGCAGCTCCAGCTCGGCCGTGCCGGTCCAGGTCATCTGATAGCGGTCGGCCAGATCCCGTGCGCCCGGATACAGCCCGGTCAGCAAGACCGTGCTGACCCAGTCCACGCCGGGGGGCACGGCGACCAGCCAGCCCTGCGCGTCCACGGCCCCCGCCTGCTGCAGCGCCTCAAAGGACCGCGCGCCGAACTGGCCGCTGATCGTGCCCGACCAGGGCCGCGCCATCTTGAAATGGTCAAGGAAAGGCTGCGCCGTGCTCCAGTCATGCAACCCGTTCAGGCCCACCGCCAGCGGCGGGTTGGACAGGGTGCCCGGCAGGGCATCGGCAAGGCTGGGCATGGGTGGTCCTTGTGTCGGTTCCGCGCCAGCCTGCCCAGCGGCGGGGCGCTACGCAAGGCCGCCGGCCTCACGATCCCGCAGAACCGCAACCGGCAGCGAATTCCCGGCTTCGGGGGTTGCAGCTATGGCAGGATCGCGCCACCTTGGCCCGATATCGGGCGGCGCGCCCCTGACGCCGGCCCGGCATGGACTGACGAAAGAGCGCCATGAATGCCCCGCCCCGCCGCCCGCCGCGGCAGATGACCCTGACCCCCGAACTGGTCGCGCTGACCCTGCGGCCCGAGCCCGACCTTGGCCCCGAACCCGGCTGGACCGAAATGGGCGAGAGTGAACTTGATGCCATGGCGCAGGCGCTGGACGAGGATTGCGGCCCGGATCCGCTGTGGGTCTTTGCCTATGGCTCGCTGATCTGGAAACCGGATTTCGACGCCATCGAGCATCGCCGCGCCTCGGCCTGGGGCTGGCACCGCTCGTTCTGCCTGAAGATGCACCGCTGGCGCGGCTCGCCGCAGCACATGGGGCTGATGATGGCGCTGGAGCGCGGCGGGCGCTGCGACGGCGTGATCTATCGCATCCCCGACCATGACCGCCGGGACCAGTTGCGACGGATGCTGCGCCGCGAGATCCGCTTTCACCAGAACCGCGACATGGTGCGCTGGATCCCGGTCCGCACCGAACAGGGCAGCCGGCGCGTGCTGGTGTTCTGGGCCGGACCGACCGGGCCGCGCATCCTTAGCCGGCTGCCGCTGGAACAGGTGGCGCAATTGCTGGCGCGGGCCTGCGGGCCGATCGGCTCTTGCGCCGAATACCTGTTCAACACCGTCAGCCATCTGGAACAATTCGGCATTCAGGACCGCAACCTGTGGCGGTTGCAGAAACTGGTCGCATCCGAGATCCGGGCGCTGCACACGGGTGACCGTCCGCAGGCCTAGCCCATGCGAAAGGCGCCGCCGGATCGCTCCGGCGGCGCATTCATGTCAGTCCAGCGGCTTCAGCCCGGCCTCGATCTGCTCGCGCCGGCCTTCAAGGAAGGGCGGCAGCGACAGGCTTTCGCCCAAGGTCGCCAGCGGCTCGTCCACGGCAAAGCCCGGATCATCGGTCGCGATCTCGAACAGATTGCCGCCCGGCTCGCGGAAATAGAGCGAGCGGAAATAGTAACGCTCGACCTCGCCCGAGCTGGGGATGCGCATCTGGTTCAGACGCTCGGCCCATTCGTGGATCGTCGGGTGATCGGGCACGCGGAAGGCGACGTGGTGCACCGCGCCCGCACCCTGCCGGGCCACCGGCAGATCGGGCTGGACCGCGACATGCAGCTCTGCCGAGGGGCCGCCCTCGCCCATCTCGAAGACATGCACGGTGCCATGGCCGTCCGGGCTGGCATAGTCGCGCCCCCGGCGCATGTTCATCACATGCGTCAGCACGATCTCGGTCGGCGCAAGGTCGGGCACCGAAATGGTGATCGGCCCCAGCCCGTGGATCTGATGGGCAGCCGGCACCGGGGATTTCTGCCACGGGTTGGCGGCGACCTCGGCCAGATCCTCGGTCAGGCGGAAACGCTGCCCTTCGGGATCCTCGAAATCCAGCGAGACGCGACCATCCAGCAGGCTGGGCGCCGCAATGCTTAGCCCTGCATCCCCCAGACGCGCGGCCCAATAGTCGAAGCTGTCCTTGCCGATGCGCAGCCCGGTGCGGCTGATCGAATGCGTGCCGCGTCGTTCGCGCGCCGCCGGCCAGTCGAAAAAGGTCAGGTCGGTGCCGGGCGAGGCCAGCCCGTCGGCATAGAACAGGTGATAGGCGCTGGTGTCGTCCTGATTGACGGTCTTTTTGACCAGACGCAGGCCCAGCGTGTCGGTGTAGAACCGCTTGTTTTCGCGCGCTTGCGCGGTGATGGCGGTCAGGTGGTGAATGCCGGTGAGTTGCATGACGGCTCCTCTCTTGGTTGGCAGGGATATCGGCCCGGACGGATGTTTCCGCCAGCGGCGCGGGGCCGAACCTTGTGTTCGGGCGGCACGAACGCCGGGGCTTTCCGTCGGTGGGCGGCATGGCTATCCTGTGGGCATGCGCTACGACCTGAACGATCTGGAAACCTTTCTGACCGTGATGGAGCTGGGCACCGTCACGGCGGCGGCGGCCCGGATGAACCTGTCGAAATCCGTGGTCAGCAAGCGGATCACCGATCTGGAGGCGACGCTGGGCGCGGCGCTGTTTCGCCGCAATGCCGGGCGGATCACACCGACCGAGGCGGCGCTGCGTCTGGCCGAACGCCTGCGCCCTGCCGTGGCCGAGCTGGTGGCGGCGGCGGAATCCACCGCTTGGGACATGGACGGGGTGGCGCCCTTGCGCGGCAGCCTGTCCATCGCCGCGCCGATGAGCTTTGGCGTGCTGCATCTGGGGCCGATCATCGCCCGCTTTGCCGAGGCCAACCCGGGGCTGGAGCTGACGGTGGATTACGACGACCGCACCCGCGATCTGGCGCGCGAGGGCTTCGACATCGGCATCCGCATCGGCAAGATCCGGGACAAGGCGCTGATGCAGCGCAAGCTGTGCGAAGATGAAAGCATGGCCGTGGCCGCCCCGTCCTATCTGGACCGGCATGGCCGCCCTGCCTCGATCCACGACCTGCGCGGCCTGCAGGTGATCGGCTACAGCCATGTCCCCAACAGCGCGCTGTGGCAGTTTCAGGAACGCGAGCGTTTCGTCTCGCCCATGGTCGAAAGCCGGATCTCGCTGAACAATGGCGAGGCGATCCGCTGCATGGCGATCCAGGGGCTGGGGCTGGCGATGCTGCCGGGCTTCATCGTCGCGCCGGCGCTGGCCGAGGGCACGCTGGAACGCGTGCTGCCCGATCATCCGACCCGGCGCATGCCCATCGTCGCGGTCTGGCCGCCGGTGACGCCGCTGCCGGCCAAGATGCGCCGCTTTATCGACCATCTCGCGGCCGAACTGCGCACGCCGCCATGGCTGGTCCCGGCGCGGGGCTGATGGCGGCAAGGAAAAAGGCCCCGCAGCGCGCGGGGCCTTGTCCTGTCATCGGGCGGGATCAGAAATCCAGCTTCAGGCCCAGCGTGACGGTGCGGCCCGGCGCGTAAAGCGGGTTGATGTCGCGCGCCAGCGCGCCGCCGCGGATCACGTCGCGTTCGCCATAGCTCGACCGTTCGTAATAGGTGCGGTCAAAGACGTTATCCACGCCAAGGCGCAGGACGACGTTCTGATAGCTCTCGGGCCGCCATTCGCCGTAAAGGTTCACGACCGTATAAGAGCTTTCATCGTAAAAGCCGCCGTCGGTCGTATTGTAGTTGCCCTTCAGCTTGTCGGCCCATTCCAGCGAGGCGCCGACCTTGGCGTTATACTGCGCAAGCTCCTGATCGACGAACAGCGTCGCGACCTTGCCGACCGGGACCGCCGCACCGCCGCCCGGCAGCACGTCGATGCCACCCTGACTGACATTGGCCTTGGTAAAGCTGCCGCCGACGCGACCCGAACCCCAGCTGTAGGTGCCTTGCAGCGTAAAGCCCCTGCTGCGGTATTCATCGACATTGCCCAGATAGGGCGCTTCGGTTTCCACCTCGGGGAAGATGAACTCGCCCATGTTCTTCAGGCGGGTGTCAAAGAAGGTCAGGTTGCCGGTCCAGTTGTCCTGATTGGCGTTCAGACCCAGCTTGATGTTGCGCGCGCTGGACGCCTTGTATTCATCCGCGACATAGAGGTTCGAGCCGCGCGCATGCAGCAGCGCATATTCGCCAAAGCGATAGCCCAGCCAGGTGTGCGAGGCACCGGCAAACACCTCATAGCCTTGGGCGAATTCATAGGACAGGGTGCCGTTGACGCTGGCGCCGGTGTCGGAATGGCGGCCGCCGTTGAAATCGGTGAAGCGATAATTGTCGACGCGGGCGCCGGTCGACAGGTCGATGCCATTGTCGAATTCGAACCGGCCCTGCACATAGGCGCCGATCTGCATCGTCTCCATGGTCCAGTAACGGTGATCGGTGTCGCCGTAGTTGTCGACATCGTAATCGTTATAGGCCCAGTCGATGCCCGAGGTGATCTTGCCCGCGCCCAGCGTATAGGTGTTTTTGAACTCACCGCCGATGGTGCGGTTCTTCAGCTTCATATCGCCGTTGGTGCCATCGGGGACATAGTTCGGGCGGTCATATTTGTTCTCGGTGATATAAAGCTTGGCCGCCGGATCCCAGGCATCGGTCGGCGCGGTCGAGCTGTATTTCAGGCTCAGCGAGTCGCGCGTGACCTTCAGCGGATAGACCAGCTTGTCCGCGTTCAGGTCCATGTTCATCTTGGTGGTGCGGTCGCCGTCGTCCTGACTGTGGTCGAAAGCCAGCTCCAGACGGTGGCCCTCGGCCTCATAGCCCAGCTTGACCAGCGCCCCGGCGGCACCCGGCTCGGTGCCGGCAATCTCATAGCCGGCGCCGTTCTTGTAATTCTTGCCATGGGTGCCATGCACCATCGCGAACCAGTCAAAGCCGCCATAGATGCCGTAACCGGCCAGCGACCCCGACCAGCCGCGCCCGTTCGTGCCCCAGGACAGGCCGACGCGCCCGCCCTGGCTGCGACCATCGGTCAAAAGATCCTTGGCGCCCACGGTCTCATAGCGCACCGCACCGGCGGCCGCGCCGAAACCGGCATCGGCGGCGGCGGCACCGGCCTCGACCTCGACGGACTTCAGGAAAGCCGGGTCGATCACGTTCGAGCCGGTGTGGTGCCAGCTGGTTGGGCCTTGCGGCACGCCATCGACGCTGACCGCAAGGTTCGACTGCTCCAGACCAAAAACATGGATCCGCTTGGCCGGCCCGGCGCCCCCCGACACGGTGATCGCCGAATCGCGTGCGAACAGGTCCGAGACATCGGCAGGTTGCAGCGCCTCGATATCCTCTTGCGAGACGGCGACACCTCCGGTCGCTTCGACGTTTTCCTTGCCATTGGCGACCAGCGTGATCGGGTCCAGCGTGATGGTGCCGGCGGGCTGGGCCGCCTCTTGCGCGGCCAGCGCCGTCGCAAGGGCCAGCGTCGAAACGCCCGCCAAAGGAATAATATGGTGCAATTTCATCTGCTTGCCTATAAGGTCATGGGGGTCCGCGGTGATTTATCGGGACGCCGGCATAATACACAAGTATTTTACTAAGGGATTATCCAGAATCCAAAGAGAAACACTAAGGATTGTTGCAGCAATGCCGCAACCGCAACCAAGGCTGCGCGGGCCACCGCCGGGCCGGCCCGGGCCGGGATGCGCCGGGGCTGGCGCGCCGGCCGCAAATGGGGGTAAGCCATCCCATCCCCATGGCCCTGCGCGGAGCTGCGATGAGCATTCACCTGTATCAGAACGACCTGCCCGACGATTTGCAGCTTGGTCCGGTGGTGGCCATCGACACCGAGACGATGGGGCTGGACCTGCGCCGCGACCGGCTGTGTCTGGTGCAGCTGTCCTCGGGCGATGGCGACGCGCATCTGGTGCAGATCGCGCGTGGCCAACGGCAGGCGCCGAACCTTGCCCGGCTGCTGGCCGATCCCAAGGTGCTGAAGCTGTTCCATTTCGGCCGCTTCGACATCGCTGCGCTGGAGGCGGCCTTTGGCGTCGTTACCGCCCCGGTCTGGTGCACCAAGATCGCCAGCCACCTGATCCGCACCTTTACCGAGCGGCACGGGCTGAAATACCTGTTGTCCGAACTGGTCGGCGTGGACATCTCGAAACAGCAGCAGACCAGCGACTGGGGCGCCGCCCTACTGACCGATGCGCAGCTGGAATATGCCGCCTCGGACGTGCTTTACCTGCACCGGCTGAAGGCCGAGCTGGAAAAGCGCCTGGAACGCGAGGGGCGCCTGGGACTGGCGCAGGCCTGTTTCGATTTCCTGCCCGCCCGCGCCCATCTTGACCTGATGGGCTGGGGCGATGAAAAAGACATATTTCATCATTAGATGGGCGGCATGAGCGCATATCTGGATACCGCCCGGCGGGTGATCCGCACCGAAATCTCGGGGCTTGAGGCATTGGCCGCCGGCCTTGACGACAGTTTCGACCGCGCGGTCGGACTGATCCTGGCCGCGCAGGGCCGGGTCATCGTCTCGGGCATGGGCAAATCGGGCCATGTCGGGCGCAAGATCGCGGCGACCTTCGCCTCGACCGGGACGCCGGCGCAATTCGTCCATCCCGGCGAGGCCAGCCATGGCGATCTGGGCATGGTGACGCAAAACGACGTGGCGCTGGTGCTGTCGAACTCGGGCGAGACGCCGGAACTGGCCGACCTGATCGCCCATACCCGCCGCTTTGAAATCCCGCTGATCGGCGTGGCCTCGCGCCCCGACTCGACGCTGCTGCGGCAATCGGATGTGGCGCTGCTGCTGCCTGCTGCACCCGAGGCCTGTGGTTCGGGCATCGTGCCCACCACCTCGACGACGATGACCATGGCACTTGGCGATGCGCTGGCCATCGCGCTGATGGAACATCGCAAATTCACGCCCGAACATTTCCGCACCTTCCACCCCGGTGGCAAGCTGGGGGCGAAACTGTCGCGGGTGGGCGATCTGATGCATCGCGACATCCCGCTGGTGGCTGAAACCGCCCCCATGTCCGAGGCGCTGCTGGTCATCAGCCAAAAGGGCTTTGGCGTGACCGGCGTCATCGATGCGCAGGGCAACCTGACCGGCATCATCACCGACGGGGACTTGCGGCGGCACATGCAGGGGCTTTTGGACCTGCGCGCTGCACAGGTGATGACGCGCGATCCGCGCACCATCTCGCCCGAGAAACTGGCCGAGCAGGCGCTGGCCCAGATGCAGGAGCGCAAGATCACCAGCCTGTTCGTGCTTGAGGATCGCAAGCCCGTCGGCCTGCTGCATATCCACGACTTCCTGCGCACCGGGATGGTCTAGGCCATGCTGCGCTCGCGGATCGTCGCCTGGCTGCGCGTGCTGTTGCCGCTGACGGCGCTGGCGATCCTGTCGGTGCTGTTCCTTCTGGGCCGCAAGCCCGAACCCGACGTGGGCATCCCCTATGCCAATGTCGATCCGCAGGATCTGGCCGAGCGGCAGGCGGTGACCAATCCGACCTATACCGGCGTCACCGACAATGGCGCGCAGCTGACCATCTCGGGGGCCGAGGCGGTGCCGGGCAAAGGCAAGGGCAGCGGCAGCCTTAGCGCGGTGCGCATGACGATCCGTGCGCAGGACGGCCGCGCCGCCGATGTCAGCGCGGGCTCGGCCCGGGTCGAGGGCGATCAGGTCACGCTGGGCGACGGTGTGCGCATGACTACCGCCGATGGCTGGGTGCTGACCGCGCCCGAATTCCTTGCCTCGACCAGCGCCGGCACGGTGCGGTCCGACCAGCAGGTGGATGTGCGCGCCCCCTTTGGCGATCTGACCGCCGGCAATATGGAATTACGCCCGGTCGCACCCGATGCGAGCGAGCAGATTCTTGATTTGAAGGGCGGAGTCCGCTTGATATATCGGCCATGACCCGGGCTGCGTCGGCCCCGAGCGATATCGTGCGGCAGAAAGGAATCCTGATGACCCGGCTTGGCCTGCTGCCCTTTGCCCTGTCCCTGCTCATGACTGGCCCGGCGCTGGCCCAGACCGGCTTTGGCCGCGCGCAGGATGTCGGCCAGCCGGTCGAGGTGACGGCCGACACGTTGCAGGTCGATCAAAAGACCGGGCTTGCCACCTTTTCCGGCCATGTGCTGATCGGTCAGGGCGAGATGCGGCTGTCAGCCGACAAGGTCACGGTGATCTATGCCCAAGGCAATGCGCAAAAGATCAGCAAGCTCAGCGCGCAGGGCAATGTGACGCTGGCCAGCGGTCAGGACGCCGCCGAGGCGCAAACCGCCGATTACGATGTCGCCTCGGGCAATGTCGTGCTGAAGGGCGACGTGCTGCTGACCCAGTCGGGCAATGTGCTGGCCGGCGATACGGTGACGGTCAATCTGGCCAGCGGCACCGCCAATGCCTCGGGCCGGGTGCGCAGCGTGCTGCAACCGGGGAAGAAGTGATGGCGCAGGGCGATCATTCCGGCCATGGCCTGCGGGTGCGCGGCCTGCGCAAATCCTATCGCAACCGCCCCGTCATCCGCGAGGTCGCGCTGCGGCTGGACCGGGGCGAGGTGGTGGCGCTGTTGGGGCCGAACGGCTCGGGCAAGACCACCTGTTTCTATTGCGTCGCGGGCCTCGTGGCGCCGGATGCCGGACAGGTGCTGATCGACGGCCAGGATGCGACCGCGCTGCCGATGTATCGCCGCGCCCAGATGGGCATCGGTTATCTGCCGCAGGAAATGTCGATCTTTCGCGGGCTGACGGTCGAACAGAACATCACCGCCGTTCTGGAGCTGGTCTGCCGCGACGCGCATCACCGCCGCGACCGGCTGGAACAGCTTCTGGGCGAGTTCTCGATCGAGCATCTGCGCAATGCCTCGGCCATGGCGCTGTCGGGGGGCGAACGCCGCCGGGTCGAAATCGCGCGCTGCCTTGCCGCCAATCCGGCCTATCTGCTGCTGGACGAGCCTTTTGCCGGCGTCGATCCCATTGCCGTGGGCGAAATCCGCGGGCTGGTGCATGACCTGAAAAGCCGCGGCATCGGCGTGCTGATCACCGATCATAATGTCCGCGAAACGCTTGAGATCGTGGACCGTGCCTATATCCTGCACGATGGCCATGTGCTGATGTCGGGCACCACCGCCGAGATCGTCGCCGATCCGCAGGTGCGCCGCGTCTATCTGGGCGAAGGCTTCAGGATGAACTAGGCCGCGCCCGGCCCCCCAAAGACCACCTTGATCAAGGCCGCCTCCCATGGACAAGATCCCTTGCCTGCCGCCCGGATACAGCGCCGTCGCCCCCGGACATATCGCGACCGTGGTGACCAGCCTGCAGATGTTCCAGCGCCCGGCGCCACGCCCGGGTGCCGGCCTTGCGCCGGGCCTGCAACTGAGCCGGCTGGAACGCCCCTCGATCCAGCGTTACCGCCACCTTTACCGTGCCGTCGGGCAGGATTGGCTGTGGTTTTCGCGGCTGGTGATGGCCGATGACAAGCTGGCCGCGATCCTTGCCGATCCGTTGGTCCATATCTACGCGCTACAAGACGGCCAGCAGGATCTGGGCATCCTAGAACTGGATTTCCGGGTTCCCGGCGAATGCGAACTTGCCTTCTTTGGCCTGACGCCGGCGGCGGTCGGCACCGGCACCGGCCGCGCGCTGATGAACGAGGCGCTGGCGCTGGCATGGTCGCAGCCGATCAACCGGCTTTGGGTGCATACCTGCACGCTGGACCATCCGGCCGCGCTGGCCTTTTACCGGCGCTCGGGCTTTACGCCCTATGCCGTGCAGGTCGAGACCGGGCCGGACCCGCGCCTTGCCGGCACCCTGCCGCGTGATTGCGCCAGCCATGTCCCGATCATCGAACCCGCCGGCACGCCGGACTGACCGGGGCCGGCTTCACGCGCCCCTATTCAGGTGGCGGGCGCGCCTAGCCCCTGCGGCAGTTCCAGCTCCGAGCCGCGCGCATGCAGCGTGTCGGTCAGAAACTCGATCACCGCCCCGGCCCAGCGCATCATGCGCAGGTCGCGGTGACAGGTCAGCCAATAGCTGCGGGTCAGGCGCACCTGTCCGGGCAGGACCAGATGCAGCTCCTCGGGGTATTTTCCGGCGATGAAATAGGGCAGAACCCCCACGCCCAGCCCGTTGCGCACTGCCGCCAGCTGGTTGAAGATGCTTGAGCTTTTGACCGTGGCCCGCAGCGCCGGATGCACCTCGCGCAAGTAGTCGAGGCCGGGGGCAAAGATCATTTCCTCGATATAGCCGATGATGCGGTGTTCCAGCAGATCCTCGGGGCTGGTGATCGGCGGATGCGTGGCCAGATAGTGCGGCGTCGCATAAAGATGCAGCGTATAATCGGCCAGCCGCTGCGAGCGATAGGGGCCACCCGCCATCGGGTCCAGCGTGACCCAGATATCGGCCTCGCGCCGCGACAGCGACAGCACCTGCGGCATCGGGATCATCTCGGGCAGCAGATGCGGAAAGCGGGCGATGAATTCGGGCAGCAGATAGGTGGAAAACAGGCTGGCGAATCCCTCGGGCATCGCCAGCCGCAGCGCGCGCAGCGGGTTCGAGGCGATGCCATGACCGCGCGGCAACTGGCTTGCCGCCTCTTCCATGCGCTCGGCGGTCTCGATCAGGCGCATGCTGGCCGGGGTGGGTTCGTATCCGCGCGGATTGCGTTCGAACAGCCGGGTGTTCAGCGCCCGCTCCAGCCGGTCGATGCGGCGCGAGACGGTGACATGCGAGGTGCCCAGCTGTCGCGCCGCCCGCGACAATTGCCTTTCGCGCACCACGGCAAGGAAAAATTGCAGATCGTCCCAGCTGAGCGTCGACATATGTTCATAAATGGACAGGAGCTGTAAGAAATAGAACCTATCTGAACGCTTGTGTCAAAGCGATTTTGCCTGCATCGTTCCACAAGGGGCGGCAGGAGGAAGGTCGCCCGAAAAAACGTCCCCCGCTGGCGCAGGCGCCGGCGTAACGGACGGTCAGGGAGGAAACATGCACAAGATTCTGCTCACGACCGCTGTGATGGCGGTGCCGGCGATGGCCGAGGTTTCGGATGGCAAGGTCAAGATCGGCATCCTGAACGACCAGTCCGGGGTCTATGCCGATTTCGGCGGCAAGAACTCGGTCGAGGCGGCCAAGATGGCGATCGAGGATTTCGGCGGCAAGGTGCTGGATGCGCCGATCGAGCTGGTCAGCGCCGACCACCAGAACAAGCCCGACATCGCCTCGAACATCGCCCGGCAATGGTATGACACCGATCAGGTCGACACGATCATGGACCTGACCACCTCCTCGGTGGGTCTGGCCGTGCAGGCGCTGAGCCTCGACAAGAAAAAGATCACCATCAACACCGGCGCCGCCACCACCGACCTGACCGGCAAGGCCTGCACGCCCTATGGATTCCACTGGGCCTATGACACGCATATGCTGGCCGTGGGCACCGGCGGCGCGCTGGTGAAAGAGGGCGGCGACAGCTGGTTCTTCCTGACTGCCGATTATGCCTTTGGCTATTCTCTGGAAGAGCAGACCTCGAACGTGGTCAAGGAACATGGCGGCACCGTGGTCGGCACCGTGCGTCACCCGCTGGCGACGACGGATTTTTCGTCCTTCCTGCTGCAGGCGCAAAGCTCGGGCGCCAAGGTGATCGGTCTGGCGAACGCCGGCCTCGACACGCAGAACGCCATCAAGCAGGCGGCGGAATTCGGCATCACCGCCGGCGGCCAGAAACTGGCGGCACTCTTGTTCTCCATCGCCGAGGTGCATGGGCTGGGCGTCGAGGCGGCGCAGGGCCTGACCCTGACCGAAAGCTTCTACTGGAACCGCAACCCGGAATCGGCCGCCTTCGGCAAGCGCTTCTTCGAGCGCACCGGCGCGATGCCGAACATGGTCCATGCCGGCACCTATTCGGCAGTCACGCAATATCTGAAGGCCGTGCAGGCCGCCGGCACCGATGAGACCGAAGCCGTCGCCAAGAAACTGCATGAGATGCCGGTCGATGACGTCTTTGCCCAAGGCGGCAAGGTCGGGCCGAACGGGCGGCTGATCAAGGACGCCTATCTGATGGAGGTCAAGGCCCCCGCCGACGTCAAGGAGGACTGGGACTATTACAAGGTTCTGGCCACCATCCCCGGCGACCAGGCTTTCCTTGATCCCGCGAAAAGCGGCTGCCCGCTGGTCAAGTGATGGCAGGTCCGGCTGCAACGGCCGAGCCGCGGGTGGTTTTGTCCGCCCGCGGTCTGGGCAAGGATTTCGCCGGGTTCACGGCGGTGAACGGGGTGGATCTGGACGTGCATCACGCCCGGATCCACGCGCTGATCGGGCCGAACGGCGCCGGCAAGACCACGGTCTTCAACCTTTTGACCAAATTCCTGCAACCGACGCGGGGCCAGATCACGCTGCTGGGTCAGGACATCACCCGCACGCCGCCCGACAAGGTCGCCCGCATGGGGCTGGTGCGCAGCTTTCAGATCTCGGCGGTGTTTCCGCATCTGAGCGTGCGCGAAAACGTCAAGGTCGCGCTGCAACGCCCGGCGGGGCTGGCGACGCAGTTCTGGCTGCCGCTGTCTTCGCTGGACCGGCTGGACGCGCGGGCGGATGAGCTGATCGAACAGCTGGGGCTGGCCCGCTGGCGCGACCATCGTGCCGCCGATCTGTCCTATGGCCGCAAGCGCGTGCTGGAGATCGCGACCACGCTGGCGCTGGAACCCGAGGTTCTGCTGCTGGACGAACCCATGGCCGGCATGGGACAGGAGGACGTGCAGATGGTGGCCGAGATCATCCGCAACGTCGCCACCGAACGCGCCGTGCTGATGGTCGAGCACAATCTGAACGTCGTGGCCGACATCTGCGACCACGTCACCGTGTTGCAACGCGGCGAGATCATCGCGCGGGGCGATTACGCCACCGTGTCGAACGATCCGCGCGTGCGCACCGCCTATATGGGGTCCGAGGCATGAGCGCCCTGCTGTCCGTCGAGAACCTGCAAGCCTGGTATGGCGAAAGCCATGTCCTGCACGGGGTGAACCTGCATGTGAACCAGGGCGAGATGATCTGCATCCTTGGCCGCAACGGCATGGGCAAGACCACCACCCTGCGCAGCATCATGGGCATCCTGCGCAAGCGCAGCGGCAAGATCAGCTTTGCCGGGCAGGACATGATGGCCCTGCCCCTGCACAAGACCGCCCGCGCCGGTCTGGGCTTCATCCCCGAGGAACGCGGCATCTTTGCCAGCCTCTCGGTCGAGGAAAACCTGATGCTGCCGCCGAAAGTCGCCGAGGGCGGCATGTCGGTCGAGGAAATCTACACGCTGTTCCCGAACCTCAAGGAGCGCCGCAACAGCCCCGGCACCAAGCTGTCAGGGGGCGAACAGCAGATGCTGGCCTTGGCCCGCATCCTGCGCACCGGCGCGCGCTGCCTGCTGCTGGACGAGCCGACCGAGGGGCTGGCCCCGGTCATCATTCAGGCCATCGGCGATGTGCTGGTGCAGCTCAAGGCGCGCGGCATGACCGTGGTGCTGGTGGAACAGAACTTCCGCTTTGCCGCCAAGGTGGCCGACCGCTTCTATCTGATGGACCACGGCAAGATGGTGGCCGAATTCCCGGTGGCCGAACTGCCGAACCGGATGGACCTTCTGCATCGCGAATTGGGGGTATGACATGACCATGATCTTCGGCGTGCCCCTGCAGGCGCTGATGGGGCAGTTGCTGGTCGGGCTGATCAACGGCAGCTTCTATGCGCTGCTGTCCCTGGGGCTGGCCATCATCTTTGGCCTGCTGCGCGTCATCAACTTTGCCCATGGTGCGCAATACATGCTGGGCGCCTTTGCCGCGCTGTTGCTGCTGACAGTGGGCGGGGTGAACTACTGGTTCGCGCTGATCCTTGCGCCGCTGATCGTCGGCCTGTTCGCCGCCGTGATCGAGCGCACCATGCTGTCGCGGCTTTACAAACTGGACCCGCTTTACGGGCTCTTGTTCACCTTTGGCCTCGCCTTGGCGATCGAGGGCACCTTCCGCTATTTCTACGGCGCTTCGGGCAAGCCCTATGCACCGCCGCCGCAACTGACCGGCGCGGTCAATCTGGGCTTCATGTTCCTGCCGGTCTATCGCGGCTGGGTGGTCATCGCCTCGCTGGCGGTCTGCATTGCCTCTTGGGTTTTGATCGAAAAGACCAAGCTGGGCGCCTATCTGCGCGCGGCGACGGAAAACCCGGTGCTGGTGCAGGCCTTCGGCGTCAACGTACCGCTTCTGCTGACGCTGACCTATGCGCTTGGCGCCGGGCTTGCCGCCTTTGCCGGCGTGCTGGCAGCGCCGGTCTATCAGGTCAGCCCGCTGATGGGCTCGAACCTGATCATCATCGTCTTTGCGGTGGTGGTGGTCGGCGGCATGGGCTCGATCCTTGGCGCCATCGTCACCGGCTATCTGCTGGGCGTGGTCGAGGGGCTGACCAAGGTGTTCTACCCCGAGGCCTCGAACATCGTGATCTTCGTCATCATGGCCATCGTGCTGATCCTGCGGCCTGCGGGCCTTTTCGGAAAGGAGGCCTGACATGGCCGGCAAATCCGAGCCGATCCCGACCGATACCGTCGCGGTCCACCCGCAGGCACGCAGCATCCGGCTGGTGCTGGGGCTGGCGATGCTGGCGGCGCTGTTCATCGCGCCGCAGTTCCTCTACCCGATCTTTCTGATGAAGCTGCTGGCCTTCGCGCTCTTTGCCTCGGCCTTCAACCTGCTGCTGGGCTATACCGGCCTACTGTCCTTTGGCCATGCGGCCTTTTTTGGTGGCGCGGCCTATTTCACCGCCCATGCCGTCAAGGAATGGGGCTGGTCGCCCGAGGCCGGAATCCTGCTGGGCGTCCTTGGCGCCGCCGCGCTGGGGCTGGTGATGGGCGCCATCGCCATCCGCCGCCAGGGCATCTATTTCGCCATGATCACGCTGGCGCTGTCGCAGATGTTCTTCTTTTTCTGCCTGCAGGCGCCCTTTACCCATGGCGAGGACGGCATCCAGTCGGTGCCGCGCGGCCACCTGTTCGGGCTGGTGGACCTGAACGACACCATGAACATGTATTACTTTGTCCTTGGGGTGTTCCTGATCGGGCTGCTGGTGATCTGGCGCTTCGTGAATTCGCCCTTTGGCATGATCCTGAAGTCGATCCGCGAAAACGAACAGCGCGCGATCTCGCTGGGCTATTCGGTCAGCCGCTACAAGCTGGGCGCCTTCGTCATGTCGGCGGCACTGGCAGGCCTCGCCGGTGGGCTCAAGGCGCTGATCTTTCAGTTCGCGACGCTCACCGATGTCGCATGGCAGATGTCGGGCGAGGTGATCCTGATGACGCTGTTGGGCGGCATCGGCACGCTGCTGGGGCCGATCGTCGGCGCCGGGCTGGTGGTCAGCCTGCAGAACTACCTCGCCACCTCGGATTTTCCGGTGACGATCATCACCGGGCTGGTCTTCATGGTCTGCGTGCTGCTGTTCCGGCGCGGCCTCGTCGGGGAATTCTTTGCCTCGGGCCTTGGGCGCAAGCTCGGCTTCCGGGCTGACAAGTGACAAGTCGCGGCCCGGCCCCGGCCGAGCCGCAGATGGAGAGAACAATGGAAAGCTATGACTATGTCGTCATCGGCGCGGGCAGCGCCGGATGCGTGCTGGCCAACCGGCTGAGCGCCGATCCCCGCAACCGGGTGCTGCTGCTCGAAGCCGGGGGGCGCGACAATTACCACTGGATCCATATCCCGGTCGGCTATCTTTACTGCATCGGCAATCCGCGCACCGACTGGTGCTTTCGCACCGAGGCCGAGCCGGGGCTGAACGGCCGCGCGCTGATCTATCCGCGCGGCCGGGTGCTGGGCGGCTGCTCCTCGATCAACGGCATGATCTACATGCGCGGTCAGGCGGCGGATTACGACCATTGGCGGCAATTGGGCTGCACCGGCTGGGGCTGGGATGACGTGCTACCTCTGTTCAAGGCGCAAGAGGATTTCTATCGCGGCGGCGACGACATGCATGGCGCCGGCGGCGAGCTGCGGGTGGAAACCGCGCGGGTCCGCTGGGCGGTGCTGGACGCATTCATGGCCGCCGCCGAACAGGCCGGCATTCCGCGCACCTCTGATTTCAACCGTGGCGACAATGAGGGCGGCGGCTATTTCGACGTGACCCAGCGCAGCGGCTGGCGCTGGAGCGCGGCCAAGGCGTTTCTGCGCCCCGCCGCCCGCCGCCCCAATCTGCGCGTCCTGACCGGGGCGCAGGTCGAACGCCTGCTGATCGAGGCGGGCGAGGTGCAAGGCGTTGCCTTTCACCATCAGGGCCAGCGCGTCGAGGCCCGCGCCATCCGCGAGACCGTGTTGGCGGCGGGGTCCATCGGTTCGGTTCAGGTGCTGGAACAGTCCGGCATCGGGCGCGGCGAGGTGCTGCAGGCCGCCGGCATCGCACCCTTGGCCGAGGTCGGCGCCTTGGGCGAAAACCTGCAGGACCATCTGCAATTGCGCATGGTCTACAAGGTCTCGGGCGTGCCGACGCTGAACGAAAAGGCCTCGCGGCTGATAGGCAAGGCGGCAATCGGGCTGGAATATCTGCTGAAACGGTCCGGGCCGATGTCGATGGCGCCCAGCCAGCTGGGGATCTTTACCCGCTCGGGCCCGGAAAAGGCGACGGCGGATCTGGAATATCACGTCCAGCCGGTCAGTCTGGACAAGTTCGGCGACCCGGTTCACCCCTTTCCGGCGATGACTGCCAGCGTCTGCAACCTGCGCCCGGAAAGCCGCGGCTCGGTGCATGTGACCGGGCCGGATTTCCGCGCCGCGCCGGCGATCCGGCCGAATTACCTGTCCACCGCCGGCGACCGCGAGGTGGCAGCGCGGGCGATCCGGCTGACCCGCCGCATCGCCGCGCAACCGGCCTTTGCCCGCTTCGATCCGCAAGAACACCTGCCCGGCCCCGCCTATCAGACCGAGGACGAGCTGGTTCAGGCCGCCGGCGCCATAGGCACGACGATCTTTCACCCGGTCGGCACCTGCCGCATGGGGGCGGATGCGGATTCGGTGGTGGACACGCGCCTGCGGCTGCGGGCGCTGGGGCGGCTGCGCATCGCCGATGCCTCGGTCATGCCGACCATCACCAGCGGCAATACAAACGCGCCGGTGATGATGATCGCGGAAAAGGCCGCGCGCATGATCCTTGAGGATGCGCGCGGCTGATGCCGGGCCGCGCGGTCTGGGCGCTGGTCAGCGCCCGACCTTGCGGGCCAGCTTGCGGCGGATCAGCCCGCGCCAATAGCGCGCCTCAAGATAGCGGCCCCGATGCTTGCCCTGGCAGGCGACGGCCCGCCGGGTGCCTTCCAGATGCGAAGGGCCGGCGCCCGGCTCGTTGTGATCGGCGATGCGCGGCACGACCAGCCAGGCGTCCAGATCATGCAGATCGGCCGGCCAGTCGGCGGCCTGGCTGACCGGTGTCGTCACCGCCAAAAGATCGGCCGCCGATTTCCGCGACAGCGTATAGGCCGAGGTCAGCGTCGCCCGCTGCGCGGCGCGATACAGGGTCCAGCGCCCGACCCGCCGCCTTTGCCAGCGCAGCGCGCGGCCAAAGCGGTAATCCAGAAGCGCCATGGTCTTGACCCGGTGGAACCCGCCGCGCAGAAACTCGGCGAAATCCGGCGTCAGGATGGCGTCATCCTCAAGCACGACCGCGCCGGCCCACCCCTTGTCCAGAATGGTCTGATAGATGGTCCGATGCGACAGGGCGCAGGCGAATTCGCAATCGGTCATCGGGCGGCGCAGCTGCTGCTGTGCCGCCTCGCGGTCGATCAGCGGCAGATATTCCGCAGGCAGACCGCGCCTGCCATCCACCCCCATGAGCAATTGCCATGAAAGGCCCGCCTCGGCGAGCTGCGTCAAAAGCGGCTGGCGGCGGGCGTCATCGCCCACAAGCGTCAGCACGAGGATCGGCCAATCCGTTTGCACCATAAGCCCCCGTCGAACGTGAAACAGCCCCGGCATTGCCGGGGCTGCGAATTGCAGGATCAGGTCGGGATCACTCGGCCTGAGTTTCCTCTTTTTTCTCAGGGGCGATTTCTTCGCCGGTCTCTTGGTCGACCATCTTCATGCCCAGACGGACCTTGCCGCGATCGTCAAAGCCCAGCAGCTTGACCTTGACCTCTTGGCCTTCCTTCAGCAGCTCGTTGGGATGGTTCAGGCGCTTGTTCGCGATTTGCGACACATGCACCAGACCATCGCGCTTGCCAAAGAAGTTCACGAAGGCACCGAAATCGACCAGCTTGACGACCTTGCCGGTATAGATCTTGCCTTCTTCGGGCTCGGCCACGATCGAATAGATCATGTCATAGGCCTTCTTGATCGAATCGGCATTGGCCGAAGCGATCTTGATCACGCCATCGTCGTTGATGTCGACTTTGGCACCCGAGGTTTCCACGATCTCGCGAATGACCTTGCCGCCCGAGCCGATCACTTCGCGGATCTTGTCGGTGGGAATGGTCATGGTTTCAATGCGCGGGGCATGGGCGCTGAACTCGCGGCGGCCCTCGGTCAGGGCTTTCGACATCTCGCCCAGAATGTGCATCCGGCCGTCCTTGGCTTGTGCCAGGGCCTGCTCCATGATCGCCGGGGTGATGCCCGCGACCTTGATGTCCATTTGCAGCGAGGTGATGCCGTCAGCCGTGCCGGCCACCTTGAAGTCCATGTCGCCCAGGTGGTCTTCGTCACCCAGGATGTCGGTCAGAACCGCCCATTTGCCGTCATCTTCCAGAATCAGGCCCATGGCGACGCCGGCGACCGGCGCTTTCAGCGGCACACCCGCATCCATCATCGACAGCGAGCCGCCGCAGACCGAGGCCATCGAGGACGAGCCGTTCGACTCGGTGATCTCGCTGACGACGCGGATGGTATAAGGGAAGTCGGTCGCAGCCGGCAGCACGGCTTGCAGCGCGCGCCATGCCAGTTTGCCGTGGCCGATCTCGCGACGGCCGGGCGAACCCACGCGGCCAACCTCGCCGACCGAATAGGGCGGGAAGTTGTAATGCAGCAGGAAGTTCGAGCGCGAGTTGCCGTGCAGCGCGTCGATGATCTGCTCATCGTCGCCAGTGCCCAGCGTGGTCACGACCAGCGCCTGAGTTTCGCCACGGGTGAACAGCGACGAACCATGGGTGCGCGGCAGGATACCGACTTCGCTGTCGATGGCGCGAACGGTCTTGTTGTCGCGGCCGTCGATGCGGGCGCCACCGTTGATGATGTCACCGCGCAGGATGCCCGATTCCAGCTTTTTCAGCGCCGAACCGATGTTGGCATCGGCCAGTTCTTCTTCGGTCAGGCCGGCCTTGATCGCGGCCTTGGCGGCCTCGATGGCATCGTGACGCTCGCCCTTGTCGCGCAGCGCATAGGCGGCACGCATCGCGTCCTCGCCCAGCGATTTCACGCGGGCATAAAGCGCGCTGTAATCGGGCGAGCGGAAGTCGAAGGGCTCTTTCGCGGCGAGTTCGGCCAGATCGATGATCAGGTCGATCACCGGCTGCATCGCCTCGTGGCCGAATTTCACGGCACCGAGCATTTCTTCCTCGGTCAGCTCATAGGCTTCCGATTCGACCATCATCACGGCGTCTTTGGTGCCGGCGACGACCAGATCCAGACGCTGCTCGGGGTTCGAGCGAAGGTGGTCCATGTCCTGAACCTCGGGGTTCAGCACATATTGGCCATTGGCGAAACCGACACGCGCGGCGCCGATCGGGCCCATGAAGGGCACGCCCGAGATGGTCAGCGCAGCCGAGGCGGCGATCATGGCGACGATATCGGGATCGTTGACCAGATCATGCGACAGCACCGTGCACATGACCAGAACTTCGTTCTTGAATCCGGGGGCGAACAGCGGGCGGCAGGGACGGTCGATCAGACGCGCGGTCAGCGTCTCTTTCTCGCTCGGGCGCGCCTCGCGCTTGAAGAAACCGCCCGGGATCTTGCCGGCGGCATAGTATTTTTCCTGATAGTGAACCGTCAGGGGAAAGAAGTCCTGCCCCGGCTTCGGCTCTTTCGCGAAGGTCACGTTGGCCATGACGCTGGTTTCGCCCAGAGTGGCGATGACCGAGCCGTCGGCCTGACGGGCAACCTTGCCCGTTTCCAGCGTGAGCGTTTCCTGGCCCCACTGGATGGATTTCTTCACTTCGTCAAAATGCATCTGATTTCCTCTGGGTGCGTCCGGACCCTCCGGCGCCCCTATGTCCTATGGCGGCCCCATTGCCGCCCGCCCCTATCCTTTGCATGTGCCCCGGGGCCCGGGCGTCACGTCACAGATGGACGGCCCATACAGGAAAATTGGAGGTTTGGGAAGCGTCTTGCGGGGCCGCAAGCGGGCCCGTGCCGCCCGCATTCCGCCGCTTTTCCCGACCCTTCCGGGGCGCTTTCCCGGCACGGATCGGCAGGCCGAACGTGCCCCGGAAATGCAAAACGCCCGTGGAATCCACGGGCGTTCATTGCCTTGTGCAATGCGCTGCGGCTTAGCGGCGCAGGCCCAGCTTGCCGATCAGGTCGGTGTAGCGGGCTTCGTCCTTGCGCTTCAGGTAGTCCAGCAGCTTGCGGCGCTGCGCGACCATCATCAGCAGACCACGACGCGAATGGTTGTCTTTCTTGTGGGTCTTGAAATGCTCGGTCAGCGTGGCAATGCGCGAGGACAGGATCGCAACCTGCACCTCGGGCGAACCGGTGTCGCCTTTCTTGGTGGCGAATTCGGTCATCACGCGATTCTTTTCTTCAACGGTGATCGACATCGGGGTCTCCTTTCAGAGTCAAAGGGTTATGGCACAGGCCGGGATGTCGTCCAGCACAGGCCCGTGGAGAAATCCGCCAGCAGGCCGGCGGATGCGCGGCTATAGCCCAATTCCCCGGAAATTGAAAGGATTATCGCGCCCCGTTCAGATCCAGCCGAACCAGCGTCACATGTTCGGGGCGCAGGCCACCGCCGTTCAGGACGCGCCCCACCGCCTCGCCATCCAGCCGGATCACCGAGGCGCCATCCTCGTCGCGGTCGATCGTCAGGCTGGGCGCCGGCTGGTCGGGGCTGGCGTGATAGCGCAGCTCGATCTGGTCCTCGGCATGGTCGTAATCGCCGATCGTCGGCACCTTGTTGCCGGGATCGGTCAGGACGAACAGATCCTTGCCCGCGCCGCCCTCGCCAAAATCGCCCGACCCCAGATGCAGCGTGTCATCGCCTGCGCCACCGTGCAGCCAGGCGGTGTCATCCTCAGCGGAGCCATGCAGCTCGTCATCGCCATCGCCGCCATCCAGATCGTCATTGCCCGGACCGGCGATCAGCGTGTCATTGCCGGCATTGCCCGAGATCCAGTCATCGCCGGGGCCGCCGGTCAAAAGATCGTCGCCATCGCCGCCAAAGATCGTGTCATTGTCGGCCCCACCATGCACGGTGTCGTCGCCGCCCTGACCGGCGAGGTAATCATCCCCCGCGCCGCCGTCGATGGAATCGTCGCCGCCCGGACCGTAATCGTCATCGCCATAGATCCAGTCAGTGCCGTCGCCCCCCAGCAGCGTGTCATTGCCAAGACCGCCGTGCAGGTCGTCATTGCCGCCATGACCGCTGAGGGAATCGTCGCCGTCGCCGCCGGCCAGCCAGTCGGAATCGCTGGTACCGTCGACCACGACGCCATCTGGCTCCGTGTCGGGATCATCGTCCGGGTCATCGGGATCGTCGTCATCCCCGTCTCCGCCCTGATCGGGATCGCCGGGGTCGATCGGATGGTCCGGGTCGTCGGGGTCAATATCGTCGTCGCCGGGCATGCGCGTCGCGGCGGACACATCGACAGCAATACCCATGAACAAAAGACTGATCAGGCTGCCCAGCATAAACATCGCAAATACTCGTCAGACTCGGGGAAATGTTAACAGGATATTAAGACACCACTCCGGGCGGCGCACTTTCTTTGGAAGTAACGGGTTAATGGAATAAAAACAACCATCGGTTGTTAATTATGGAGAATATTTCACCAGCGTTGCCCAAAGGTGGGCGGCACGGATTTTGCCGCCGCGCGCTCAGGCGTAGCTGCGCTGACCAAAGATGGCGCTGCCGACCCGAACATGGGTGGCGCCGGCGGCAATGGCCGTTTCGAAATCCGCACTCATGCCCATCGACAGGCCGGTGAGCCCGTTGCGGGCAGCAAGCGCGCGCAGCAACAGGAAATGCGGCAGCGGATCAGCCTCATCGGGCGGGATGCACATCAATCCGGTCAGGGACAGGTCCAGCGCCCAACATTCGGCGATGAACTCATCGGCGACGTCGGGCGTGATGCCGGCCTTTTGCGGCTCGGCGCCGGTATTGACCTGCACGAACAATTGCGGGCAAGCACCGCGCGCCTGCACCTGCCGGGCCAGCTTTTGCGCCAGTGAGGGTCGGTCCAAAGTATGGATCGCGTCGAAAAGCTCCAGCGCCGGCTTCAGCTTGTTGGTCTGCAACGGGCCGATCATATGCAACTCGACCCCCGGATAGCGGGCGCGCCAGTCGGGCCATTTCCCCGCCGCCTCTTGCACGTAGTTTTCGCCAAAGACGCGCTGGCCAGCGTCCAGAACCGCCTGAACCCGGTCCGGCGGCTGCACCTTGCTGACGGCAATCAGCGTCACCGATCCCGGCGCACGTCCGTTCGCAGTTTCGGCGGCCGCGATACGGCCCTTGATCTGATCCAGTCCCATGGCACGAGATTCCCAAAAGAAAAGAGCGGGCACAAGGCCCGCTCTTTCATGTTCTGGTTCTGACGGATCAGAATTTGAACTTGATGCCCATGTCGAGCACGGTGTCGTTCAGGTAGTCGGTGTCGATGATGCCACCGGCCAGAACAGCGCCGCCGCCCAGGTCGTAGTCAGCACCGATGCCGAACGAGTCGAAGCTCTGGCTGTCGGCGTCCGACTTGTACTTGTCCTTGCGGTAGAAGCCTTTCACCGCAATCGCGTCCATCTGGTAGGCAGCGGCCAGACCGATGGTGTTGTCCAGTTTGACGTTCGTGCCAACGCCGGCGTCGAAGCCGACAACACCCTCGTCACCGCTGGTGTGGCTCTGACCGAACACCGGCTCAACGACATAGTTGTCGCTGTATTTTACGTAAACGCCTTTGACGGAGAAGTTGTTGAACTTGCCTTCGCCGGCCAGCGAGATCTCGTCGGCATCGCCACGTTTGGCGTAGCCCAGAGCGGCCCACCAGCTGTCCGCGCTGTATTTCGCGGCCAGAGCATAGGCGTTGTCGTCGTCGGTGTTGTTGGCGCCGTAGGTGTCGGCATACCAGGAGTTGCTCGAACCGTCGGTGGCCGACGCATAGAGCGAGATCTGGTTGATGGTGTATTCGTACAGGATGTTCGAACCCTGATCACGATCAGCGCCGTCACCGGTCAGGTAGGAAATTTCCTCGACGTCGTCGGCGAAGGAACCTTCGGTGTAGCCGACTTCATACAGGTCGCCGATCGCAGCTTCCGAAGCCGACAGGGTGTCGCCCATCGACAGCTTGCCATAGGTGCCCGAAACCCAGACGGCGCCACGGGTGCCGTTCGAAGCAGCGCGGGTGGTGCCGAAGTTTTCTTGGTCGACGCGGAACGAACCACCGAACGACAGGCCGGCATCCGACTCACCGGTCAGGGTGAATTTCACGCGAGCGCGGCTCGAGAACTGCGCATCGTTGCCGTCATAGATCACGCCCATGCGACCGTCGCCCGAGACGGCGACTTCAGCCGAAGCGAAGCCAGCCGAAAGCACCAGGGCGCTGGTGGCGAAAAGAACCTTTTTCATGGTTTTCCCTCTTGTCTCTCTCGTGTGCCCCAGCCCGGGCAGGCCGGCTTGGGGTCATGAGTTGTTGTGTCGCGCTTTCCCCATTGCATTGCAACGGAATCAAATCCGGCCTTTTGGAATCGCAACTGCTGTGATGCACAAGGGCCACACCCCACCCCAGCCGCCCCGGGACCCCAGACCCGCGCCCGCCAAACCCTTCTCAATGCTGAAAATTCGCGGAGGCACCACCATTGCACGCGCGGGACCACCTCCCCTGGGATCGGACCTGAAAGCGCGGATCGCGCTTCGCGCGCCACACCCCACCGCCCGCCCGCAGAGCCGCCGGGCAGGGCCAGCACCAGCCACTTGTCACGTGCCATGCATAGGAGTGCAGCAGCGGAATCGGGGTGGAATCGGCAGCGGACCGCCTTTTCTGCACGGCGACAGATCAGCGGCTCTCTTGTCGCTTGGGCAGGAATTGCGCTATGTCCATGCGCAAGGACGATCCCGGGGGACGACAGATGACCAGACGCGCCGCACGGCTGACCGCCGCCCTGTTGATTGCAGCGGGGCTTGCCGCATGTTCGGGCGGGGGCGCCTCGAAACCGGCGGCGCAGCCGCAGCGGCAATCGACGCTGTGGGACCTGTTCTCGAATCGGCGCAGCCCGAACGACACGGTCGCGGTCAACAAATACCTGTGGAACGCCAGCCTCGAAGTGCTGAACTTCCTGCCGGTGCAGTCGATCGACCCGTTCACCGGCGTCATCGTCACCGGCTATGGCACGCCTCCGGGCGGGGGCCGTTCCTATCGCGCGACGGTGCAGATCACCGATCCGTCGCTGGATGCCCGCGCGCTGAAACTGTCGCTGCAGGGCGCCGGCGGCTCGGCCGTGGCGCCGGACACCGTGCGCGCCGTCGAGGATGCGATCCTGACCCGCGCCCGGCAGCTGCGCGTGCAGGACGGCAAGCTCTAAGCCTTCTGGACCTGCGCACGCGCAAGGGATAATACCCTGCGGGCAATCTGATGCCCGGAGGTTCCCATGCCCTATGATCCCGCAATCAGCGAACCGCGCTGGCAAAAGGCGTGGAACGACGCGGACACGTTCCGCGCGGTGCGGGACGAGCGGCCCAAATACTATGTGTTGGAAATGTTCCCCTATCCTTCGGGGCGCATCCACATGGGGCACGTCCGCAACTACACGATGGGCGATGTGGTGGCGCGGTTCAAACGCGCGCAGGGCTTCAGCGTGTTGCATCCGATGGGCTGGGACGCCTTTGGCATGCCCGCCGAAAACGCCGCCATGGAACAGGGCGGCCATCCGCGCGACTGGACCTATGGCAATATCGCCACCATGCGCGATCAGCTGAAACCGCTGGGCCTGTCGATCGACTGGAGCCGCGAATTCGCCACCTGCGACGATTCTTATGTGCATCAGCAGCAGTCGATGTTCCTCGACATGCTGGAAGCCGGGCTGATCTATCGCAAATCGGCCATGGTGAACTGGGACCCGGTCGACATGACCGTACTGGCCAATGAACAGGTCGAAGATGGGCGCGGCTGGCGCTCGGGGGCGCTGGTCGAACGGCGCGAGCTGACGCAATGGTTCTTCCGCATCTCGGATTACTCGGATGAGCTGCTGTCCGCCTTGGACAGGCTGACCGGCTGGCCAGAAAAGGTGCGCCTGATGCAGGCCAACTGGATCGGCAAGTCGCGCGGCCTGCAATTCCGCTTTGCCACCGTCGATGCCCCGGCGGGCTTCGACCAGATCGAGGTCTACACCACCCGCCCCGACACGCTGATGGGCGCAAGCTTCGTCGCGCTGTCTGCCGATCACCCGCTGATCAAGCATCTGGCCGAGACGCGCCCCGAAATCGCCGCGTTCACCGCCGAATGCCGCAAGATCGGCACCACCGAAGAAGCGATCGAGACCGCGCCAAAGCTGGGCTTTGACACCGGGCTGACCGTGCGCCACCCGCTGGACCCCGATTGGCAATTGCCGGTCTGGATCGCGAATTTCGTGCTGATGGATTACGGCACCGGCGCCATCTTCGGCAGCCCGGCGCATGACGAGCGCGACCATGAGTTTGCGACGAAATACGGCCTGCCGATCCGCGCGACCTTTGGGCCCAAGGGTGCGACGCTGGCCGAGGCGGATGCGCTGGTCGCCACCGCGCCCTTCGTGCCTGCCAAGACCGAAACCGTGACCTATGTGCGCGGCTTTGCCGGTGCGGCAGACCAGAACGGCGAAGAGGCGGTCGCGGCTGCCATCCGGCACGCCGAGGCCGCAAGCTATGGCGAGGGCGTCACGAAATTCCGCCTGCGCGACTGGGGCATCTCGCGCCAGCGCTATTGGGGCTGCCCGATCCCGGTCGTGCATTGCGACGACTGCGGCACCGTGCCCGAGCGCAAGGAAAACCTGCCGGTGCTGCTGCCGCAGGATGTCACTTTCGACGTGCCCGGCAACCCGCTGGACCGCCATCCGACCTGGCGCAACGTCGCCTGCCCGGTCTGCGGCAAGCCCGCCCGGCGCGAAACCGACACCATGGACACGTTCGTCGATTCGTCCTGGTATTACGCGCGCTTTACCGCGCCGCAGGCGCCGACGCCGACCGTGGCCGAGGATGCCGATTACTGGATGAACGTCGATCAGTATATCGGCGGCATCGAGCATGCGATCCTGCACCTGCTCTATTCGCGCTTCTTTGCCCGCGCGATGGTCAAGACCGGGCATCTGCCGGAAAAAGCCAAGGAACCTTTCGACGCGCTCTTCACGCAGGGCATGGTCACGCATGAGATCTACCTGACCCGCGACGACCGCGGCCGCCCGGTCTATCACCTGCCCGAGACGGTCACGGACGGCAAGCTGGCCGATGGCACGGTGGTCGAGGTCATCCCCTCGGCCAAGATGTCGAAATCAAAAAAGAACGTGGTCGATCCGGTCAATATCGTCGCCAGCTTCGGCGCCGATACCGCGCGCTGGTTCATGCTGTCGGACAGCCCGCCCGAGCGGGACGTGGAATGGACCGCCTCGGGCGCCGAAGCCGCCAGCAAGTTTCTGGCCCGCGTCTGGCGTCTGGCCGACGAGATCCCCGAAGGCGGGGCAGACAGCGATCTGCTGCGCGCCGCCCATCGCGCCATCGACGAGGTGACCCGCGCCATCGAGGGCTTTGCCTTCAACAAGGCGGTGGCGAAACTTTACGAGCTGGCCAATGCCATCGGCAAATCCAGCGCCGGCGGCGATGACCGCAGCGCCATGCTGCGCATCCTTGCGCAGCTGATGGCGCCGATGGTGCCGCATCTGGCCGAGGAAATCTGGACCAGGGCTGGCGGACAGGGCATGGCGGTCAATGCCCCCTGGCCCAAGGCCAATCCGGCGCTGCTGATCTCGGATTCGGTGGTGCTGCCGATCCAGATCAACGGCAAGCGCCGCGCGGAAATCGAGGTGCCCAAGGACATGCCCAAGGAACAGATCGAGGCCATGGTTCTGGCCGATGAAACCGTGCTGCGCTTCATGGAGGGTGCGCCCGTCAAGAAACTGATCGTGGTGCCGGGGCGGATCGTCAATGTCGTGGTCTAGGCGCGCCATCCTGACCCTGCCGGCCGTGCTGGCCGCCTGCAGCTTCAGCCCGGTCTATGGACCGGGCGGCACCGGCAGCAAGCTGCAGAACAAGCTGCGCACCGCCGATCCCAAGACGCCGGACGATTTCGCCTTTGCCGGCCGAATCGCCGAGCGGCTGGGCCCGGATCAGGCCGCGATCTATGAGCTGGACTGGCAATTGCGCGTGGCCGTGGTGGCGCAGGCCATCACCCCCGACGAGGTGACTACGCGCTATTCGCTGAACGGCACCGCCAGCTATGTGCTGACCGATATGGCCTCGCAGCGCGCGATCACGCGCGGACAGGTCAGCAGCTTTACCTCGTATTCCACCACGGGCACGACCATCGCCACCATGGCCGCCGAACAGGACGCGCATCAGCGGCTGGCGCGGCTTTTGGCCGATGAGGTGGTGACGCGGCTTCTGGCGCTTGATCCGGCGCAGTTCGGATGATCCTGAAGGGCGCCGAGATCGGCCGCTATCTGGCGCGCCCCGATCCGACGCGGCCGGCGCTGCTGATCCATGGTCAGGACGCGATGCGGGTGGCGCTGAAACGCGCCGAGGCGGTGGCCGCGCTGGTCGGCGCGAATGCCGAAGAAGAAATGCGCCTGACCCGCCTGCCCGGCGCCGATCTGCGCAAGGACCCGGCGGCGCTGCTGGACGCGGTCAAGGCGGTCGGCTTTTTCCCGGGGCAGCGCGTGGTGCTGGTCGATGATACGCCGGACGCAGCCGCACCGGCAGTCTCGGCGGCGATTGCCGACTGGCGGCCGGGCGATGCGGTGATCGTGGTGGCGGCCGGGGCGCTGAACAAGGGCTCGGCGCTGCGCAAACTCTTTGAGCCGCATCCGGCGGCGGTGACCGCACCGATCTATGACGACCCGCCCGGAGAAGAGGAAATCACCCGCTGGCTTGCCGGTGCCGGCCTGCGCGAAGTGCCGCGCGACGCGATGCGCGATCTGATGACCCTGTCGCGGGCACTGGATCCGGGCGATTTCCGTCAGACGGTGGAAAAGATCGGGCTATACAAGCATGGTGACCCAAGCCCGCTGACCCCCGCCGAGATCGCGGCACTGGCCCCTGCCACCATCGAGGCCGAGGTCGATGACCTGATCGATTGCGTGGCCGAGGGCCGGGCCCGCGAGTTCGGCCCCCTGATGCGTCGGATCGAGGCACAGGGCATCCTGCCGGTCACGCTCTGCATTGCGGCGCTGCGGCATTTCCGGGCGCTGCATGCCGGGGCCTCGGACCCCGGCGGGCCCGGCGCCGGTTTTTCACGGCTGCGACCGCCGGTCTTTGGCCCGCGCCGCGACCGCATGATCCGTCAGGCGCAGAATTGGGGCATGCGGGCGCTGGAAGATGCCCTGCATCAACTGATCGACACCGACCTGACCCTGCGCTCGGCGTCCAAGGCCCCGGCCATGGCGGTGATGGAACGGATGCTGCTGCGGCTTTGCATGATGCCAAGGGGCGGCCGATGAACGGGGCGCTGGTCATCGGCGCCGGGCCCGCCGGGCTGATGGCGGCCGAGGTTCTGGCGCAGGCGGGCCATGCCGTGACGGTGGCCGAGGCGCTGCCGACGCCGGCCCGCAAGTTACTGATGGCCGGGAAATCCGGGCTGAACCTGACCAAATCAGAACCCTTGGCCGATTTTGCAACGCGGTTTGGGGGCTCTGCCCCCGTCCTGCGGACTCCCCCGGGATATTTGGACACGACAGAAGCCGAGCCGGGGTTCGGGCCCGAGGCGGTGATCGGCTGGGCGCGCGGTCTGGGGATCGATCTGTTCACCGGCTCGACCGGGCGCGTGTTTCCGACCGGCATGAAGGCCTCGCCCGTGCTGCGGGCCTGGCTGGCGCGGCTGGAGGGGCTGGGGGTTCAGCTGCGCATGCGCTGGCGCTGGACCGGGTTCGCGGGAGTGGATTGGCGGTTCGCGACGCCTGAGGGTGAAGTGCTGCTGCGGCCCGATGCGGTGGTGCTGGCGCTGGGTGGGGCCAGCTGGCCCCGCCTGGGCTCGGATGCAGCATGGCTGCCCTGGCTCGCGGCGCGCGGCGTCGAGGTGGCGCCGTTCCGGCCGGCGAACATGGGGTTTCGCGTCGACTGGTCGCCAGCGATGGCGCGGCATTTCGGGCAAGCGGTCAAGGGCGTGGCGCTGTCGGCGGGCGATCTTGTCAGCCGGGGCGAATGGGTGATCGGCGCGCAGGGGATCGAGGGTGGCGGGGTCTATGAGATCTCGGCCGCGTTGCGCGACGGCGCGCCGGGGCTGGTCGATCTGGCGCCGGATCTGGAGGCGGTCGAACTGGCACGCCGGGTGGCGCAACTGCCGGGCAAGCTGTCGGTCGGCAACCGGCTGCGGCGGCTGTTGGGCGATCCGGTGCGCGCCGCGCTGCTGATGGAATGGGGCCAGCCCCTGCCCCCCGAGCCTGAGCGACTGGCGGCGCGGGCCAAGGCGCTGCGGCTGCGCCATCAGGGACCGATGGGGCTGGAGCGGGCGATTTCCAGCGCCGGCGGCATCACCGGCGCCAGCCTGACCGAAACACTGGAACTGCGCGCGATGCCGGGGGTCTTTGCCGCCGGCGAGATGCTGGATTGGGAGGCGCCGACCGGCGGCTATCTGTTGACCGGCTGTCTGGAGACCGGACGGCGCGCCGGGCTGGGGGCTGCTGCCTATCTGGCCGCCGCGCGCTGATAGGCCGGGCGGACGCGCATCCGGTCAAGGTAATCCGTCAGCCGGTGCTCGACGATCGGGAAACGCGCCGTCAGCGCCCATGTCAGGCAATGCGTCAGGATGATATCGGGCACGGTCAGCCGCTCGCCCATCAGGAAGCCGTCCTCGGCCATGCGATGCACCATGGTGCGCTGGCTGCGCTCGAACTCCCAGCGCAGGGTGTTCTTGATCGCGGCAAGCCGCATCTCCTCGGGCAGGATGAAGCTGTGGCGCGCAGCGAGCCAGAGCGCGGCATCGAATTCGTCGAGGATGAACTGGGTCAGGCTGTCCTGCCGGGCGCGGTCCAGCGTGCCGGGCGCATGGCTGAGCGCGCCATGCCGATCGGCCAGATAGGTCAGGATCGCGGTCGAATCGGTGATCGGCGTGCCATCGACGACCAGCACCGGCACCTTGCCGGCCGGGTTGAACGAGGTCAGGCCCTCGGCATGCGGGGCCAGCGCGACATGGTCGAAGGGTTGCTGCAGTTCCTCAAGCATCCAGAGCACCCGAAAGGCGCGGCTCTGTGCTGTTCCGATCACCTGATACATCGCGCCCCCCGAGCTTTTGCCAAGGCTAGCCGGGCGGTTACGCCAAGGCAATGCGGCCCATTGACGAGGCCCCGGCCAAGGCGCAGGAATTGGGCCGGAAGGAGCCCCCCATGAGCCAATCCCGCCTGTTCACGCCGGTTCTGGTCGGCGGAGCGATCATCCTGCTGATCAACTTTGCCCTGCGCGCCAGTTTCGGCGTGTTCCAGATCCCCATTGCCCAGGAATTCGGCTGGCCCCGCACCGAGTTCAGCCTGGCCATCGCCATTCAGAACCTGGCCTGGGGCATCGGCCAGCCGATCTTTGGCGCCCTTGGCGAGCGCTTTGGCGACCGCTGGTCGATCATCATCGGCGCATTCCTGTATTCCGCCGGGCTGATCCTGACCGCCCATGCCAGCAGCCCCGCCTCGATGCAGCTGCTGGAGATCATGGTCGGCTTTGGCATCGCCGGCACCGGCTTTGGCGTAATCCTGGCGATCATCGGCCGTGCCGCCAGCGACGAGAACCGCAGCCTTGCGCTTGGCATCGGCACTGCCGCCGGCTCCGCCGGGCAGGTGTTCGGCGCGCCGCTGGCCGAGGGGCTGCTGGCGCATTACCCGTGGCAGACGGTGTTCATGATCTTTGGCGTGATCGTGCTGGCCTGTCTGCTGTTCCTGCCGATGCTGGGCAAGACCCGGCCGGCCAGCCGCGGCGAGCTGGAAGACAGCATGGGCACTGTGCTGAAACGCGCCTTTACCGATCCGTCCTATCTGATGATCTTTGCCGGGTTCTTTTCCTGCGGCTATCAGCTCGCGTTCATCACCGCGCATTTCCCGGCGATGATTACCGAGATGTGCGGCCCGATCGCGCCGGGCAGCACGCTGGCGGGTCTGGGCATCACCACGACCTCGGCTCTGGGGGCGGTGGCGATCTCGCTGATCGGGCTGGCCAATATCGGCGGGGCGATCTTTGCCGGCTGGCTGGGCAAGCGCTATACCAAGAAATACCTGCTGGCGGGGATCTATACCCTGCGCACCATCGCCTCGGCAGTGTTCATCCTGATGCCGATCACACCGGGCAGCGTCATCGTGTTTTCGCTGGTCATGGGCGCGCTATGGCTGGCCACGGTGCCGCTGACCTCGGGTCTGGTCGCCTATATCTATGGGCTGCGCTACATGGGCACGCTTTACGGTTTTGTCTTTCTCAGCCATCAGCTCGGCTCGTTCCTGGGCGTCTGGCTGGGCGGCAAGATGTATGATCTTTACGGCAACTACACCTTGGTGTGGTGGGTTGGCGTGGGCGTCGGCGCCTTCAGCGCGCTGATCCATCTGCCGGTCCGCGAGGCGCCGGCGCGGTTGGCGCCGGCGGCTTGAGGAATTTGTTTGACGGATCAATCAATGTCCGCCAGCCTGCATCCTATACCCCTCAGCAAACAGGAAAGACCTGCATGAGCGACCGTTTCCTCTCTCGCGCCCTGCTGGGCCTTGCGGTCACGGCCATGATGGCCCCCGCCGCCATGGCCGAAACCGCCACTGCACCCACCGCCGAAGCGGCCGTGCCGCAGTGTCAGGTGCAGGAATATGCCATGGGCCTGCGCTATCAGCAGCAATCGGCCGAGGTCCGCGCCCTGCAGCTGCAGGCCTATGCGCTGGCCACCGCCAATCTGAAAGCCGCCATCGCCAAGGCCGAAGATCCCAAGAAGCTGGCCGTGGTCACCGATTTGGACGAGACCGCGATCGACAACAGCGCACTTCTGGTTCGCGACATGGAGAAATGCCATGTCTATGACACCTGGGACACCTGGAGCGACTGGGAACTGCACGGCCATCCGACCGCCATCCCCGGCGCGCTGGATTTCTTTGACTTTGCCGACAAGGCGGGCGTCGCGATCTATTACATCTCGGACCGCTACGGCGAGCCGGCGAACAAGGCCGCGACCGTCGCCACGCTGAAGGAGCTGGGCTTCCCGCAGGTCTCGGACGATCACGTGATGCTTTACGGCACCTCCAAGGCCGAGCGCCGCGCCGTGGTCGCCAAGGACCACCAGATCGTGCTGCTGCTGGGCGACACGCTGCACGACTTTGACGCCGTGTTCCGCAAGGCCCCGACCGAGGTGAAGCGCGAAGAGGTCGGCAAGAACGCCGCACATTTCGGCGCCGACTGGATCGTGTTCCCCAACTCGACCTATGGCGACTGGAGCACCGCGCCGCTGAAAGCATGGGACGCGCCGCTCAAGACCGAATAAGCCCGGCTTGAACTTTCCGATCCGGTGACGCAGCTTCCCCCTTTGCAACATGGGGGGAAGCCATGCGCTGGATCATGTCGCCGGGACTGCTGTCTCTGGTGCTCGGCTATACGCTCAGCCAGTTCTATCGCGCCTTTCTGGCCGTGCTTTCGCCGACATTGCAGGCCGAACTGGGCGCCGGGCCTGCCGATCTCGCGCTGTCCTCGGGGCTTTGGTATATCGCCTTTGCCGCCATGCAACTGCCGGTCGGCTGGGCGCTGGACCGCTGGGGCCCGCGCGAGGCGGTTTCGGTGCTGCTGGCGCTGGGTGGCGCGGGCGGCGCCACGGTCTTTGCCTTGGCGCAGGCGCCCTGGCATATCCATCTGGCCATGGCGCTTTTGGGCGTGGGCTGCGCGCCGGTGATGATCGGCAGTTTCTTCATCTTTGCCCGCACCCTGCCCCCGGCCTCGATGAGCGCGGCCGGCGGCGCCGTCGTGGGGCTGGGCTCGCTTGGCAACATGCTGGGCGCGGCGCCGCTGGTCGGGGTGGTCAATGCCATCGGCTGGCGCGAGACGCTGGCGATCCTTGCCGTCGTCACGCTGGCCGTCGCCGCCACCATCGCGGCCTGCGTCAGGAACCCGCCCCGCCCCGAGGGCGCGCATCGGTCCGGCTCGCTGCTGGAACTGCTGAAGGTGCGCGAGCTGTGGTGCATCCTGCCGCTTCTGGGCATCACCTATGCCGCCTCGGCCTGCATCCGCGGCCTATGGGCCGGGCCCTATCTCAGCGAGGTGTTCGGGGCCAGCGACTATCTGATCGGCTGGGTGACGCTGGGCATGGGGCTGGCCATGGTGACGGCGAACCTGTCGGTGGGCCGGATCGTGCGCCGCATCGGTTCGGACAAGCGCACCTCGCTGGCCAATACGCTGCTGCTCTGCAGCGTGCTGGCGGCGCTGTGGCTAAGCTCGGGGGTGAATGTCTGGCTTTCGGCAGTGCTGCTGGTGATGGTCTGCATTTCGGACAGCAACTATTCGCTGATCATGTCGCATGGCCGGGCGTTTCTGCCGCAGCATCTGGTCGGGCGCGGCATCACCTTCATGAACATGACCTCGATCGCCGGGGTCGGCGTCATGCAATTCGCCTCGCGCCCGGTCTATCTGGCGGCCTCGGCCCGGCACGAACCGGCTGCGGCCTATGGTTACATCTTTCTGTTCTTCCTGATACCTCTGGTCATCGGCCTGCTGTTCTATGTCTTCAGCCCCGAGGATCGCCATGATTGAAGTCGTTGCCCCCAACCTGAAACGCCGCCTCTCGGGGGTGACGGCAACCGTGGTGCGGCTGATCCCGGTGCAGGCGCGCATGATCGGCATCACCACCACCGGGCCGGGCCTGCCGCCCGAGCTGCCGCATATCCCGCTGTCGCAGGCGGCGCTGATGCCGCGCGACCGCTGGCGGGTCTGGCACGCGCGCCGCAATACCGAGATGGCGCTGGGGCTGATCCTGCGGCGCGTGTTGCGGCGGCGCTACCGTCTGCTGTTCACCTCGGCGGCGCAGCGCAAGCATACCGGCTTTACCCGCTGGCTGATCCGCCAGCAGGACGCGCTGATCGCGACCTCGCCGCAGGCCGCCAGCTATCTGGAACGTCCGGCGACGGTGATCCTGCACGGCGTCGATCTGTCCGTGTTCCACCCTGCGCCCGACCGCGCCGCGCTGCGCGCCGACCTTGGTTTTGCACCCGAGGATATCGTCATCGGCTGCTTTGGCCGGGTCCGCGCGCAAAAGGGCGTCGATCTGCTGGTCGAAGCAGCCTTGCGCCTGTTCCCGACCCGCCCACGCGCCCGGCTGATCTTTTCCGGCCGGGTCACCGCCGACAACCAAAAGTTCACGGACGAGCTGCAGACCCGCATCGCCAGCGCCGGCCTGTCGGACCGCATCCGCTTTCTGGGCGAGGTGCCTTGGGAACAGGTGGTGCAGAACTATCAGGCGCTGGACCTGTTCGCCGCCCCCGCCCGGTGGGAGGGGTTTGGCCTGACCCCGCTGGAAGCTGCCGCCTGCGGCGTGCCCACCGTCGCCGCCCGTGTCGGCGCCTATGAAACGCTGATTCAGGACGGCACGACCGGCAGTCTGGTCCCCCGCGACGATGTTGATGCCCTGACCGCAGCCTTGGCGCATTGGCTGGACGATGACGCCGCCCGCGCCGCCGCAGGTCAGGCCGCCCGCGCCCATGTCGCCCAGAACCACGCCATCGAGGGTGAGGCCCGCGCCATCGTCGAGGTCTATCGAAAGCTGCTGGCGTGACCCGGCTGGGGTTCCTGATCGCCCGCACCCTGCGCGATGAACCCGCGCTGCAACGCCTGTCGGTGCCGCAAGCCGATCTGCTGGCCGAGGTCGCGGGCAAGACAGTCGCTTTGGTCGGCAATGCCCGCGCCTTGGCCGAAGGGCACGCCGGCCCACAGATCGACGCCGCCGATCTGGTCATCCGCATCAACCGCGCCCCACAGCCATCCCCCCAAAGCCACGGCACCCGCACCGACTGGCTGGCGCTGGCGACCCGCCTGCCGCAGGCCGAGCGCGACCGCATCGCGCCGCGCCGCATCCTGTGGATGTCGCCCAAACGCAAGCGGCTGGATTGGCAGACCGCGACCAGCCCCGGGTTCTACCTGCATCCCCTGCCCGACTACCGGGCGCTGGCGCAGCTGATCGGCGCACCGCCGACCACCGGGGCAATGATGATCGACCTGCTGGCGCGCTCGGACCTTGCCCGGCTGGATCTTTACGGCTTTGATTTCTTTGCCTCGCTGTCGCTGTCCGGCCGCCGCACCGCCGCGCAGGTGCCCCATGATTTCAAAGGGGAATCGGCTTGGGTTGGCCAACTCATGCTGGCAGATCGCCGGATTACGCGGCATTAAGCCACAATTCCGCCGAAAAGCCGGGCAAATCGCCGAAATCCTGCTTTTCCTTTGCCGGGATTCGCCCTATATCGCAGCGTCCTGAATTGAGGAGACCCCCAGATGGGCTACAAGGTCGTTGTCGCCGGCGCCACGGGGAACGTGGGCCGTGAAATGCTGAACATTCTCGCCGAGCGCGAGTTTCCTGCTGATGAGGTTGTCGCTCTGGCTTCGCGCCGGAGCATTGGCACCGAGGTCAGCTATGGCGACAAGACCCTGAAGTGCAAGGACATCGAGGGTTTCGACTTTACCGGCTATGACATCGCGCTGTTCGCCATCGGCTCGGACGCGACGAAAATCTATGCCCCGATTGCCGCCAGCCAGGGCTGCGTGGTGATCGACAACTCGTCGCTCTATCGCTACGACCCGGAAATCCCGCTGATCGTTCCCGAGGTGAACCCGGATGCGGTGGAAAACTACCGCAACAAGATGATCATCGCCAACCCCAACTGCTCGACCGCGCAGATGGTGGTGGCGTTGAAGCCGCTGCATGACCGCGCCCGGATCAAGCGCGTCGTCGTCTCGACCTACCAGTCGGTGTCGGGCGCCGGCAAAGAAGGCATGGACGAGCTCTGGAACCAGACCAAGGGCATGTATGTCCCCGGCCAAGAGGTCGAGCCCAAGAAATTCCAGAAGCAGATCGCCTTTAACGTGATCCCGCAGATCGACGTTTTCCTGGACAGTGGCGACACCAAGGAAGAATGGAAGATGGTGGCCGAGACCAAGAAGATCCTCGACACCTCGATCAAGGTCACGGCGACCTGCGTGCGCGTCCCGGTCTTTGTCGGCCATTCCGAGGCCATCAATATCGAGACCGAGGATTTTCTGGACGAGGACGAGGCCCGCGACATCCTGCGCGAAGCCCCCGGCATTCTGGTCATCGACAAGCGCGAACCGGGCGGCTACGCGACGCCGGTCGAATGCGTCGGCGATTTCGCCACATTCGTGTCGCGCATCCGTCAGGATGTGACGGTCGAAAACGGCCTGAACCTGTGGTGTGTGTCGGACAACCTGCGCAAGGGCGCGGCTCTGAACGCGGTGCAGATCGCGGAACTGCTGGGCAATCGCGTGCTGAAAAAAGGCTGAAGCCGGCGCCTTCGTCAGGAATGACCGCCAGTGAATGAACCAAGGGCGCCTCTTGCGGGCGCCCTTTTGGTTTTCAAGGGGATGCAGGCCGATTGCCGGCGTGGGTTTTCGTGAAACGGTGCAGCTGACCCGGTTACGCCCCGCCTTGGATCGCGGTGTTGCATCGGCGGGCGGCAATTCATCCGCTAGCGGATCCGTTTTCAGCACATGGCCAAGACGCGCCAGTCCCAGGTCGCGCCGGCCGGCATCCGAAACACCAAGGAGATTCGAAGCGGCGCTCAGGCCGATGTCAGGAAACCATATCCGGCCTTGCGGCGGGTTTGGCACGGTGTTCCGCCACATGAGCAATTGTCCCCTGATTGGGTCCGCTCCCGCAGGGGATTGCGACGGCCATATCGGCACGCGCCTCCACCGAGGGAGCGCTCCCAGCCAGCGCTCGCCCGTCATATCCGCCTACGCCCCTGCCGGAGGATCGCGGTCTCTGCGCCAATCCCGAATTGCGAATGCGGCCTTTCGGGTTCAAAGCTCCTTTAACAGCAAGCGCAACCGCATCAGCGCCTCAAGGCGATCCGTGCCAGACGACCGGCAGGCCCGGCCCAAATCAAAGCCGCAAACTGCCCTCATGCAGCGCGCGCGCCAAGACGTCCACGGCATGGGCAAGGCGCTCATCGACGAGATGCAGATATTGGGTCCAGTCGATCAGGCCCGAAAGCTCGGTGCTGCCATCCGAAATGCCGCGCAGGCCGATCATCGGCAGGCCGAAACGTTGGCAGGTGCGCAGGATGGCAAAGGTCTCCATATCGACCATCTCGGCAGTCGTGGCCTCATAACCGGCACCGCTGACGATGCTTGCCCCGGTCGCCAGCGTCGCCTGAGGAATATCCGGCAACACCAGATCCAGTCCGACACGCGGCGGCAGGTCCAGAAACGGCGTCTGCCCCTTGGCAAAGCCCAGGGCCGAGGCATCCATGTCGCGATATTCCACCGCCGAGACCTGATAGACCTGCGCCTGCTGCAGGACCCGCGACCCCGCCGAGCCCAGGGACACCACCAGCTGCGGCAGCCGCCCGGCAGCCTGCAGGGCCGCCAGCGCCGCCGTCAGCTCGACCGCGGCCTCGACCGGACCCACGCCCGTCATCAAGGGCGTGATGCGCGCCCGCAGATGCAAGCCATATTCGGCATCGACAGCCATGACGAACAGGACGTCATGATCGGCAATACGATCGGCTTGAACGGGCGGTCTGTCGGGCATGATGGTCCTGCGGCTTGCCTTGGCACAACCAATATGAAGCGCGCGTCAAGGGCAAGCTAGCCCTGCAAGGCGCGCTGCTTTTCCTGCCCGCCCTCGGCCAGCTCCCTCGCAACCCGCTCGTCCGCGGCCCATTCCTGTGCCGCCCGTTCGATCTCGGTCCGTTCGGCTGCGGGCTGGGCCTCGGCCACCTGCGCCGGCGCGGCCGGGCGTGCGGGCGAGACCGTGGCATGAAAGCTCAGCACCAGCCGCCCACCCGACAGGCCGCGCATGGTCCAGGCCAGCAGCCCGCCCTCGGGGCCGGCCATGGCGCCGCGCAAGGTCATCTCGCCGGCACGCTGGTCCAGCGCCTCGCACAGCCCGGCAAGGCCGGGGCTTTCGCCGCAGGCCTGGCTCCAGCGCGTGATATGGTCACCCAACATTGGGCGCAGCTCGCCCCCCCAAAGCGCGGCATAGCTGCGGTTTGACATCAGCATGGCGCCATTGGCGGCAAAGACCACCACCGCATCCTCCAGCGCATCCATCACCTCGGCCCCCAGCGACAGGTCGGCGCGAAACTTGCGCGTCAGCGAGATTTCCGAGGTGATGTCTTCGAACAGAAAGGCCACCGCACCATCCGGATGCGGGCGGCCGGTGACGCGATAGGTCTGGCCACCGGGCAGGGACCACATCTCGACATGGTGCCCCGACGAGGCCGCCGCCTCAAGCGAGCTCATCTGGTTACGCCAGCTGCGGTAATCCTTGGGCTCGGGGACCATCCGTGCCTCGCGCAGCCGGTCCAGAAAGGCGTAAAGCGTCGGGCGCGCGGTCAGAAAGCCGGTGGCAAGCCCGGTCAGGTCGATCAGGGCCGGGTTGAACAATTGTAGATTGCGGTCGCGGTCAAAGATCGCCAGCCCGATCGGCAGATCGGCAAAGGTCTTGGTCAGGGTCTGGACGAATTCGCGCAGGCTGCGTTCGGCACGCACGGCAGCATCGGCGGGCAGGGCGATGGCCACCGTCTGTTCGGCAACCTCATGGGTGTGGCAGTCATACCAGCGGCTGCTGTCCTCGATCTGGACCTGCACGCGGCGGGCGCTGCCCAAGGCACCGCCACCCGCCGACCGCGCCGACAGGTCGATCAGCTGCGGCAAGGGCCAGACGGTCTGGCCGTCGGCCCGCGCCTCGGCCAGTTGCAGATAGGCGGAATTGGCCCAGGTCACCTGCCCTTGCACATCCTGCCGCCAGGCCAGCATCGGCGAATGGTCCATGGTGCTGCGCAGGATCTCCAGCTCGTGCTCCATGGCGGTCAGCGACAGCGAATCGACCAGTATGCCGGCATTTTCAGCCCGGGGATCGGCCAGGGTGATGCGCAAGACCCCCTCACCCAGATCCTCGGCCAATAGCTTCAGCGGAGCCGCGCCCTCGCCCAGCAGTTCCAGCCGCGCGCGCTGGCCCATGTCGGTCAGCGCCGCTTCGGATTGCGGCAGGCGCATCCCCAGCCAGGCGATCAGCCGGGGCCATTCGCCCTCGCCGGGCAGGGCGGCGATCAAGGCGCGGGCGGGGCCGGTCGCATCCACCAGCCGCTGACCCTGAAACAGAAACACGATCGGTTCCAGATCGCGGTCCAGCGCATTGCGCGACGGCCGGCCCCGCCGCTCCAGCGCGCGAAGCAGCCCAAGCGCCACCGCGACCGCCACGAAGGCCGCCGCAAGCGCGATGAGAAACTGGCCAAGCATCCTGCGCCCCTGTTCACCGAACCACTGGTGAACACCTATAGCGAGAATTCATAAGAAAGGGTTAACGCGGCGACAAATCAGTCAATTATTTCCGGGTTGCGGCCCAGAACGCTGCGGCTGTCGGCCTCGATCCGGCTGCGCGGCCAGACCACACTGACCTGCGCGCCGCGCTGACCGTTGCCGAAACGAACCACCGCGCCCGACCGTTCGAGCAGCGCCTTGGCGATGAACAGACCCAAGCCCCAGCCCTCATAGCTGCGGCCATCTTCGGCCCGCGGGCGCGTGGTCAGGAAGGGATCGCCGATCTTGGGCAGAAGCGCCGGCGGAAAGCCCGGCCCGTCATCGGAGATGCGCAACCGGATCTCGCGCCGATCCACGGCGACCTCGACCAGCACCTCTTTGGTGGCGAAATCGACCGCGTTCTGGATCAGGTTGCGCAGGCCGTGGATCAGCGCCGCGTCGCGCAGCACCTCGGGGGCATCGTCGGGCACGTCCAGCCGGATGCGAATGCCACGATCGCGATGTGGCGCCGCCGCCTGATCCAGCACCTCGGCCAGCGGCGCCGAGCGGATCAGCAGGTCGTCGCGGCCGGCGCTGCCCATGGACTTGAGGATATTGCCGCAGCGATCCGCGGATTGACGCAACAGCGCCAGATCCTCGGCCAGATCGGTGCGGTCGGGCAGCACGCGCGTGATCTCATCGGCCAGCTCTGAGCTGACCAGTTTGATCGTCGCCAAGGGCGTGCCCATCTCATGCGCGGCGGCGGCAACCACGCCGCCCAGATGCTGCAGCTTCTGCTCCCGCTCCAGCGCCATGCGCGCGGCAAAAAGCGCATCCGAGCTGGCGGCGATCTCGGCGGTCACGGTGCGAGCGTAAAGTGCAAAGAACAACGCCCCGATCACGATGGCGAACCATGTGCCGACCAGTAGGGGCTCATTCAGGGTCATCACCCGACCGGCGGAAAAGGTCAGAGGCCGGCCAAAAAAGGCCGCCATCGACACCATGATCAGCGTCGCCGCCCCCAGCGCCAGCAGCTGACGACCGGGCAGCGTCGTCGCCGCCACCGTCACCGGCGCCAGCAACAGCAGGGCAAAAGGATTGGTCAGCCCGCCGGTCAGCGACAGCAGCGCCGCCACCTGCGCCAGATCGAAGCCCAGCTGCCAGCCGGCCTCATTGGCGCCGACGCGCCGCAACGGGCGCAGCATCAGCGCCAGATTCAGCAGCACCGCCAGCCCGATCACCAGCACGATCGGCGCCACGGTCAGATGCGCCCCGATCATCAGCGCCGCCACCACGCATAGCGTCTGCCCGGCGATGGCCACCCAACGCAGCAGGATCAGCGTGCGCAGCCGGATCGGCTCGGGGGCGGGGCGCCCCGGCAACAGGTCGAAACGCCGCGAAACAAGGCCCAGAAACATGATCGCGCTCCGGTCTGAAAATTGCGCCCTCTTGATAGGCAGCCCAGGTCGGGGGTTCAATGCCGCCCGCCGGCGGTCGATTTGACCCCCCTTGCAAATACGCCTAGAACCGGCTGAGGAAAATCAGGGTGAGCGACAATGGCCGAGGGCGTGAATATCGGACCCGATCCCAGCCTGCTGCTGGTCGATGACGACGAGATCTTTCTGAACCGCCTGGCCCGCGCGATGGAAAAGCGCGGCTTTCAGGTTTCATGCGCCGGATCGGTAGGCGCGGCGCGCGAGATCCTGCGCGACAAGGCCCCGGCCTATGCCGTGGTCGATCTGCGGCTTGAAGATGGCAGCGGACTTGATGTGGTCGATGCCCTGCGCGAGGCGCGGGCCGAGGCGCGCATCGTCGTGCTGACCGGATATGGCGCCATCGCCACGGCGGTCGCGGCGGTGAAAATGGGCGCGACCGATTATCTGGCCAAACCGGCCGATGCCGATGAGGTCACCCGCGCGCTGCTTTCGGCCGGCACCCTGCCGCCGCCGCCGGAAACGCCGATGTCGGCCGACCGCGTGCGTTGGGAACATATCCAGCGCGTCTATGAACAATGCGACCGCAATGTCAGTGAAACCGCGCGCCGCCTGCATATGCACCGCCGCACACTTCAGCGTATTTTAGCCAAACGCGGACCGCGTTAACAAATCTTCAGTTGCCAATCCAAGGTAAAATAAAATATATTTTCCTTTATCTGCCACCACCCCAGGAAAATAGATAATGGAATTGGAACTCGAGAAAATGTCCCTTCGTGAGTTGCGCGACCTGCGCAACAAGATCGAACGGGCCGTTTCCACCTTCGAGGAGCGTCGCAAACGCGAGGCTCTGGCTGCGGTTGAAAATGCGGCGCGCGAATTCGGCTTTACCTTTGCCGATCTTGCCGAGGTGAAAACCTCGCGCGGCAAGGTTGCACCGAAATACGCCAATCCGCAGGATCCCGAGGCGACATGGACCGGCCGCGGGCGCAAGCCGCGTTGGGTTCAGGACGCTCTGGACAACGGCAAAAAGCTGGAAGATCTGGAAATCTGACCGGCCCCGGCTCCTCACCGGGGATCTGTCAGCCCCGGCCGGAGTCGATGACACCGATCAATTGATCAAATCTTTCGATATAGGCCGCCCGTGTTTCCATGGGCGGCCGAAGCCTTATTTCCAGCCCCTCGATCAATTCTCCGCGAGGCACCGGAAAAAGACGATCCGCCTCGGCTTGGGAAAAACCGGCGATATGAATGGCTTCAAGCCATGCCGAAATGCGGTCGGCGCGCTTAATGGTTAATTTGACTGCGCGCGGCAATTGCGCCGGCAGGCCAAAACGGCGATGGATTGCGGCCGTCAGCCGCATATCCATTTCGCCATATTCCTTGCCCAATGCCGATTTGACCGGCGAGATCATATCTCCGATCACATATTCGGGAGCATCATGCAGCAGGGCCGCCAACCGCCAGCGCGGGTCGGTATCGGGCTGGCAGCGGTAATGGATTTCCTCGACCAGCAGCGAATGTTCGGCGACGGAATAGGCCCAGTCGCCCCGCGTCTGGCCGTTCCAGCGCGCGACAAAGGACAGGCCATGCGCGATGTCCGTGATCTCGATATCCATCGGGGTCGGGTCCAGAAGATCCAGCCGCCGCCCCGACAGCATGCGTTGCCAAGCCCGTTTCGCCATTGCGCGCTCCGATTCCCCGGCTGGAACAGCCCCGCCGCCGGGACAGGAAAAGACCCGCGCCGCCGGCCGGCAACGCGGGTCTTCACACAGAGTTGATGCCTCAGGACAGCGGCACGTCCGCCGGCCGCTCCGACTGCATCCGGCGGGCCAGCTCACCGCGATACAGCGCGACGAAATCCACCGGATCCATATTGAAGGGCGGGAAGCCACCATCGCGGGTCATGTCCGAGATGATGCGCCGCACATAGGGGAACATCATGCGCGGACATTCGATCATCAGGAACGGATGCATCTGGTCCTCGGGCACGCCCTCGACATGGAAGATGCCGCCGTAATCCAGCTCGCACAGAAAGATCGGCGTCTTGTCGGCGGCATTGCTGGACTGGACGCGGAACTTGCTGATGACCTCGTATTGGTTTTCGGTCGGGCGCTTGCGCGCATCCAGACTGACCTGCACGCTGATCTCGGGCTGGATCTCGCCCGAGGGCATGCCGCGTTGCGCCACGGCATTCTCGAACGAGAGGTCACGGATATATTGCGTCAGGATCTGCAGCCGCACCGCAGGCTGGGCCCCGTTCTGTCCGGCAGTGCTGTTGTCGTCGCTCATCAAGGCTCTCCCTGGGATTTGGGCCGGTTCTAGCACCGGGTGGCGTCACGCTCAATGCCGGGTCCAGCCGGAATTGCCGCGCCGCCCCGAAGCGGCGCCCGGACCCTGCTGATCGGTCAGGCCCTGACGCACCGGCTGCGGCGGGTCGTCCTGCACCGAATATTCGGCGTCGATGATTTCCTCGTCCTGCCAGCCCGCCCCGCGCCGCTGCCGCGGCGGCACATCGCCGAAATCGACGCTGGCCGTGCTGCGATAGTCATAGCGCATGCCGGCGGCCCCGGCCTTGCGGCCCAGCCAACCCAACAGCAGTTCGCGCAGTGCCGGCACCAGCAGCAGCAGCCCCAGCGCACTGGTGAACAGCCCCGGCACGACCAGCAGCAGCCCCGCGATCATCACCAGCGCGCCATGCGCCATCGGCCGGGCGGGGTCACGGAATTCCTGCATGGCGCGCTGCACGTCCATTGCCGCGACCATGCCCTGACGCCGCATCACCGCCACGCCCAGCAGCGATGACCCGATCACCAGAGCGATCGTCGGCAGCACGCCGATCAGGCCGCCAACCTGGATGAACAGCGCGATCTCAAGGATCGGCAGGATGACGAATGGCAGCAGCAGCCGCATGGGGCTTCCTTTCCTCAGGCTCTTGGGCGGGCAAACTGGACTTGGGCCGCCCTGCACCCTACATAGGAATGTGACGCCGCATTAGAAAGCTCTCCCAGGCCCATGTCGAACCCCATGCTGCAACTTCTTGTTCTGGCCGCCATCGCCGTCTTCCTGATCCTGCGCCTGCGCGGGGTGCTGGGGTCGCGCGACGGTTTCGAGCCGCCGCGCGTACCGGACGAACAGGAACCGGCGCGCCGCTTCGACGTGATCGAGGGCAGCGCCGAGCCCGAGGACAATGACATCAACGACCATGCCGAGCCGGGCAGCGCCAATGCCACCGCCCTTCTGGCGATGAAGCAGGTCGAGCCCGATTTCGCCATCGGCCCGTTCCTGACCGGGGCCAAGGCCGCCTATGAGATGATCCTGATGGCCTTTGAACGCGGCAATCTTGACGAGGTGCGCTCGTTTCTGGCCCCGCCGGTCGAACAGGCACTGGACGGTGTCATCGCCGACCGCAAGAACCGCGGCCTGACCACCGAGGCGCAGTTCCTTGGCACGCGCGAGACTGCTCTGGCAGCAGCCGAGTTCAACCCGGCGACGCGTCAGGCCGAAATCTCGGTGCGCTTCGTCGGCGAGATGATCGTGGCCACCCGCGATCCCGATGGCAATGTCGTCGATGGCGACCCGAAATCGGCCCGCAAACAGCGCGACACCTGGACCTTTGCCCGCCAGATGGGGTCGAACGACCCGAACTGGCAGCTCGTCGCCACCGCGTGACATGGCACGCCGGGGCCTGACGGCCGACGAAAAGGCCCTCTGGTCCCGCATTGCCGCAACGGCGGTGCCGATGCATGGCCCCGCCACCGTTCATGGCGCGGCCCATGGCGCAGACGACCCCGAGCCCGCAGCCCCGCCCGTCAGCCGCGTCCCTGCCCAGCCACCTACGGTCACGCCGCCCGATTTCCGCATCGGCGCCACGCCCATCAAACCCTCGACCCGGATCGACCTTGCACCGCATCCCGGCCGCGCCCTGCACGACCAACCGCTGCGCATGGATCACAAGACCCATCGCCGCATGGCGCAAGGCAAGCTCGTCCCCGAGGCGCGCATCGACCTGCATGGCATGACGCTGAATGCGGCGCAGCCGGCGCTCACGCGTTTCGTGCTGAACGCGCGGGCCAGCGGGCTGCGTCTGGTGCTGGTGATTACGGGCAAGGGCCGCGACATCGGCCCCGAGGCACCGCTGCCGGTGCGTCCGGGCGCGCTGCGCCACAATGTCCCGCATTGGCTGCACATGGCACCGCTGAGCCAGCTGGTGCTTCAGGTGCGCCCGGCGCATCGCCGCCATGGCGGCGAAGGAGCCTATTACGTCTATCTGCGGCGCTGACCGCTCAGGCGCCGGCGCCGTAATTGGCCTTGGGCCCGGCCAGCCACCAGATGATCAACCCCACCACCGGCAGGATCGCCACCAGCAAAATCCAGATGATCTTGGTCGAGGTCGCCACATTGGTATTGATGATCGAGGCGATGGCCCAGACGTCCAGCGCAAAGATGACGATGCCTAAGATATAGCTCATGGCGATCCTTTCGGGCTGCTGCCGGGATCAACCCTGACAGCAGCCGCAGGTTCCGTCAAAGCACATATCGCGACAGGTCGGTCGAACGCGACAGATCGCCCAGATGCTTCTCGACAAAGGCCGCATCGACGACGACGGTCTCACCCGAGCGATCCGGCGCGCTGAAGGACAGTTCCTCGAACACCCGCTCGATCACGGTATAAAGCCGCCGCGCACCGATGTTCTCGACCGAGCCATTGACCTCGGCGGCGATGCGGGCCAGCGCGCGGATGCCATCCTCGGTGAACTCGACCACGACCCCCTCGGTCGCCATCAGCGCGGTATATTGCCGGGTCAGGGCGTTGTCGGTTTCGGTCAGGATGCGGATGAAATCCTCTTCGGTCAGGGCGCGCAGCTCGACCCGGATCGGCAGACGCCCCTGCAATTCCGGCAGCAAATCCGAAGGCTTGGCGATATGGAATGCGCCCGAGGCGATGAACAGGATGTGATCGGTCTTCACCGGCCCGTATTTCGTGCTGACGGTGGTGCCCTCGATCAAGGGCAGCAGGTCGCGCTGCACGCCTTCGCGCGACACATCGCCGCCCCGCGCATCGCTGCGCGCCGCGACCTTGTCGATCTCGTCGATAAAGACGATGCCGTTTTCCTGCACGCTCTCCAGCGCGGCGGCCTTGACCGCCTCGTCATCCAGCAGCTTGTCGGCCTCCTCGGCGATCAGCATCTCATAGCTTTCGGCCACGGTGACCTTGCGCCGCACACGCCGCCCGCCAAAGGCTTTCATCAGCCCCGACAGATCCATCATCCCACCCATGGCCTGACCGGGCTGGCCCGGCACCTCCATCATGCCAAAGGGGTTCGAGTTGTCCTGAACCTCCAGCTCGATGACCGTATCGTCCAGCTCACCACGCTTCAGCTTGTCGCGGAACATGTCGCGGGTCTGCTCGCGCGCATTCTCGCCGGCCAGGGCCGCCACCACACGATCCTCGGCCGATTTATGCGCGCGCACCTTGACCTCCTCGCGCATGCGCTCGCGGGTCTCGACGATGGCGGCATCGGCCAGATCGCGGATGATCTGCTCGACATCGCGGCCGACATAGCCGACCTCGGTGAACTTCGTGGCCTCGACCTTCAAAAACGGCGCCCGCGCAAGCTTGGCAAGCCTGCGACTGATCTCGGTCTTGCCAACGCCGGTCGGCCCGATCATCAGGATGTTCTTGGGATAGACCTCGTCCCTCAGATCATCGCCCAGCTGCCGGCGCCGCCAGCGGTTGCGCAGGGCCACGGCGACGGCGCGCTTGGCATCCTTCTGCCCGATGATGAACCGGTCCAGCTCGGACACGATCTCGCGCGGGGTCAGATCACTCATATCGAAACCTTTCTCATCGCGGGAAATGCAGCTTTCATCATTTCCCAAATACCCTGGGGGAGTCCGCAGGACGGGGGCAAAGCCCCCTTATCCCAGAACCTCGACCGTCAGGTTGCCATTGGTATAGACGCAGATATCGGCGGCGATCGCCATGGCCTTGCGCGCGACGCCCTCGGCATCCAGATCGCTGGCCATCAGCCCGCGCGCCGCAGCCAGGGCGTAATTTCCGCCCGAGCCGATGGCCGCCACGTCATGCTCGGGCTCCAGCACGTCGCCAGCCCCGGTCACCACGAAAATGTCGCGCCCGTCGGTCACGATCAGCATGGCCTCCAGATTGCGCAGATATTTGTCCATGCGCCAGTCCTTGGCCAGATCGACACAGGCCCGCGCCAATTGCCCCGGCGCCGATTCCAGTTTCTTCTCCAGCCGTTCCAGCAGCGTAAAGGCATCGGCGGTCGAGCCGGCAAAGCCCACCACCACGTCATGCCCGCCGGGCTTCAGCCGGCGCACCTTGCGGGCGGTGCCCTTCATCACGGTCTGGCCGACGCTGACCTGACCGTCGCCGGCCACGACCACCTTGCCGCCGCGCCGCACCGCCAGAATGGTGGTGCCGTGCCAGCCGGGGAATTTCTCATCGGACATCGGTTTCTCCGCTTTCGTCTCGCCCGATCAGATATGGCTGCCCGCCCCCTTTCGCAAGCCGCCCCCCTTTCGCCGCGGGCGCGGGACGGCTAGCCTGCCGCCATGATCCTGCGCGTCTATCTGGAACCGCAAATGCTGGCCTCGGCCCGCGCCGGCACGTTCAACTTTCTGAACGTGCTGAAAGCCAGCGTCGAAGGCGCCGGCTGGCAGCTCGAATGGCAGCAGACCTCGGACGAGGCCCGCCGCCGCGCCCCCGAATGCGACGGCTATGCGCTGTTTCACGCCGAGGCGCCGACGCATGACCGCGCCCTGACCTTTCGCCGCGCTTATCACTATCCGTTCTGGCAGATCGAGCCGGTGCAGCAGCGCTGGCGCTTTGCCGTGGCCCGGTCGCAGTTTGACCCGTCCACCATCGACCCGGCCGAAGCGCGCCGCTTTGCCGATGCGCTGCGCGCGCGCGTGCTGCCCGGCCCGGCCCCCGGCTTCGACGGCCCCATCCTGATCCCGCTGCAAGGCGTGATCCGCAAATGCCGCAGCTTCCAGACCATGAGCCCGGTCGAGATGGTGCGCCGCACCGCCGAAACCGGCAGGCCCTGCGTCGCGACGCTACATCCAAAGGAACGCTATGAGGACGCCGATCACGCCGCGCTGGCATCACTGGCGGCGCGCCACGCGAACCTGACCATCGGCGGCGACACCATGCAGCTTTTGCGGCAATGCGCCTTTGTCGCCACCCAGAACAGCGCCGTGGCCTTTGACGGCTATCTGCTGGGCAAGCCGGCGGTGCTGTTCGGCCAGATCGACTTTCACCATATCGCGCTGAACGTCGCCGAGCTCGACACCGGGCCGGCATTGAAAAAGGCCGAAACCCATCGCCCGGATTTCGACCTTTATCTGTATTGGTTCCTGCAACAGCAGGCGATCAACGCCACCAGACCCGAGGCCGGCGACAGGATCCTTGCGGCGATGCGCCGGGGCGGCTGGCCGATCTGAGCCGCCGCACCGGCCATCCCCGGTTCAGATCTCCGAGTCGATCCAGGCTTTCAGCGCGGCCTTCGGCGCGGCGCCGATCTTGTTCGAGACGACCTCGCCGCCCTTGAACAGGAACAGTGCCGGAATGCCGCGCACGCCCAGCGCCGCCGGACTTTCCGGGTTCTCGTCCACGTTCACCTTGACGATCTTGACCTTGCCTTCATATTCGGCGGCCAGTTCCTCAAGCGCCGGGCCGATCTGGCGGCAGGGGCCGCACCATTCGGCCCAGAAGTCGACGACGACGGGCGTGTCGGACTGACGCACTTCGGCATCGAAGTCGGCGTCGGAAACGGCTTGGGTATTGGCCATCGGGGGATCTCCTGGAAGTGCCGGCCTGCAGCCGGCAGGAATGTCCTGAAACAGCTAGGCACCCGAGGGGGCATGGTCAAGGGCCGCCATCACATCATCCAGCAGCCCATCGGGCAGCGCCATCAGGTGGCGCGTCGCCGTCCACAGCACCGCCATCCGGCAGTCGGCAGCCGGCCAGATCTGGCGCAGCGCAGCGCGATAGGCGGCCATCTGGCGCAGGATGCCCTGCGGCACTGCCTCGGGCCGGTCGGGCACATCGCGGTTCGATTTGTAGTCCACCGCCAGCAGGCCCGCGTCTGAAATCACCAGCCGGTCGATGGTGCCCGACAACATGCCGATCCCCGGCACGGGCGCGGCCAGCGCCATTTCGCGCAGAACCTCGGCGCCATCGGGCAGGGCAAAGACCTCGGCCAGATCGGGCGCGCCGATCACCTCGCCCGCCTCGGCCAGCAGCGCGGCCAGCGCCTCGGGGTCGGGCAAGCCGCCCTCGGCATCGCCCAGCACGTCGCGCGCGATCCGGGGCCAGTCTGCTGCACTCCGGCCCGGCAGATGCTCCAGCAGCAGGTGCAGGCGGGTGCCAAACAGCATCGCCGCAGCCGCGTCCCCTGCCCCGGCCTGCATCACCTTGGCCCCGCCCAGCGAGGTCGCGGCCACCGCCCGGCGCTTTACCGGCGCCGGCGGCAAGGCTGCATCCAGCCATTCCGGCCGCTCTACAGCCGCTCGCTCGCGCCGCTGGGTTTCCGGCGCGGTTTTGGGCCAGTCGCCAAAGGACAGCCGGCGGATTTCGCCGCCCCACTCGGCCGGAATCCGGCTTTCGGCAAGCTCGCAGCGGCCCATGCCCGCCTCGACCAGGCCATGCCAGCTTTCGGCATCGGTTTCCCCCGCCGCCGCGACGATCAGCCAGCTTTCCGCGCGGGTCAGGCCGACGTAAAGCAGCCGCTTGCGCTCTTCCAGCTGGCGGCGCGTCTGGTCCTCAGCCAGTTCCTCGACCGTCTCGGGCCGTTCCCCCTTGCGGCCTCGCCACAATGACAGCCCCTGCGGACCGGCCAGCACCGGCGCCTCGCGTGGGGCGCGGCGCTTGGCGCTGTCGGGCATGATGACGATGGGGCTTTCAAGACCCTTCGAGCCATGCACCGTCATCACCCGGATCAGCCCCTCGCCGTCACCGGCGCTGCCGGGCTGGCGGCGCACCTCGACATCGTCGCCCGAGAGCCAGACCAAAAAGCCCGTCAGCGAAGGCGTCTCGCTGGATTCGTAGCTGAGCGCCTGCGACAACAGTTCATCGATGCCATCCTGCGCCTCGGGGCCCAGCCGGCCGATCAGGCGCGCGTGCCCGCCATGCCGGACCAGCAAGCGCTGGATCAGATCAAAGGGCCGCATGAAGCCGGTCTGGCCCATCAGATCCGACAGCAGTTCGACCGCCGCGCGATGCGTGCTGTCGCGCAGCCGCCGCCACAGGTATTCGCCGCGCTTGCGGCCCTGCGCCAGCCGGTAAAGCTCGTGCTCGTTCAGCCCGAACAGGGGCGAGCGCAGCGCGGCGGCCAGCGCCAGATCATCCTCGGGCGTGGCCAGAACCGACAGCACGGCCCGAATGTCCTTGACCGCCATCTCGCCGGCCAGCTTCAGCCGGTCGGCGCCCGCCACCGGCAGGCCCGCCGCCTTCAGCGCCGCGATGATCTCGGCAAACAGCTCCGAGCGGCGCTGCACGAGGATCAGCACATCGCCGGCACGGATCCCGCGCGCGCCGCCGGTCTTGGTGTCAAAGATTGGCTGGCCCAGCATTCCCGCCACCGACCGGGCAATGGCGCGGGCCAGTTGCGTGGTTTCCGAGTTCTCTGCCGGCTGATCGACCGGATCGGTCCAGTCGCCAGGCTCTGGCTTGTCGGGTTTCGGCACCGGCGGCCACAGATCCACCCGCCCCGGCATCGCGGCCCGGAACGCAAGATGGCGCGGCGGATCGCCAAGCCCCCGCGCCGCCTCGCCGGCAAAGACCTGATCGACCAGACCCAGGATTGCGGTCGAGCTGCGGAAACTGTGCCGCAGCTCCAACACCTGCATCGGATTTTCAACCGCGGCAAAGCCTGCGGCGAAACCGGCGCGACGCGCCTCGAACACGGCAATATCGGCGCCCTGAAAGGAATAGATCGACTGTTTCGGATCGCCGACCACGAACAGGCTGCGGTTCTGGTCGCGCGCGCCCTGCCCCGAGGTGAACTCATCCGTCAGCCGCTGGATCACCTGCCATTGCGCCGGGCTGGTGTCCTGCGCCTCGTCGACCAGAATGTGGTCGATGCCGCCGTCCAGCCGGAACAGCACCCATTGCGCCATGCTGTTTTCCGACAAAAGACGGGCGGTGCGTTCGATCAGATCGTCGAAATCCAGATGACCATGCGCTGCCTTTTCGGCCCGGTAGCGGGTCAGGAACGCATGGCCAAAGCGGTGCAGCGCCAGGGTCTTGTCGGCATGGCCCAGCGCGACACGGGTGAATCGCGCACCCGCCACCCGCTCCATCAGGATCGCCAGATCGTCGATCAGCGCCGCGCAAGAGCCCTGCCGCAGCGCCTTGGTCGGGAAGGTGTCGTATTTCGGGGCAAAAGGTTCTTTGGCGGTTGCCCCGGTCAGCAGCACGGATTCCAGAACAACCAGCTCGGCCAGCCCCGGCGCGGTCCAGTTGCCCGGCAAAAGCTTTGCTGCCGCCTTCTGGTCATTGGTGCTGCCTTTCAGCAGATGCGGGATCAGCGCGGCGACGACCAGCGCGCCATCACCAAAGACCTGACGCAGCAGGTCCGGCAGTTCGGCCCCCGGGGCAAGGCCACAGGCCGCCCAGATGGCGTCCCGGTCCGCGGGGGCCTCGAACCCCCGCAAACCGGACAGGAATGCATCGAGGTTCTCGCCTGAATGCAGAGCCAGCAGGTCTTGCAGCGCGGGATCGTTCTCGCGCGCCATGTCCTCGATGATCTCGGCACGGATCAGCGCGGCGCTGCGATCGTCAAGCTCGGTAAAGCCATGCGGCACGCCGGCCTCGATGGGAAAGCGCCGCAGGACACCGCCGCAGAAGCTGTGGATGGTCTGCACCTTCAGCCCGCCCGGCGTCTCGATGGCGCGGGCAAACAGCCGACGCGCCGCCGGCAGATCGGGCGCAGCGCTTTCGCCCAGACCCGACAGTTCGGCGCGCAGCGCGGGCTCGGGCAGCATGGCCCATTCGCCCAGACGTTTCAGCAGGCGGTTCTGCATCTCGCTGGCGGCGGCCTTGGTATAGGTCAGGCACAGGATGCGCTCGGGCGCGGTGCCCGCCAGCAGCAACCGCGCGACCCGGTCGGTCAGCACCCGCGTCTTGCCCGAGCCGGCATTCGCCGTCAGCCAGGTCGAGCGCAGCGGGTCCGCCGCCCGGATCTGCGCCCGCGTCGCCTCGTCGAAATCAATCGCCATCGCGGAACCTCTGGGGCCGGGCCGCTTCGGTCACGTCCCATTCGCCATGGCGCGACAGGTGGTCGTAATCGCTGGCATGGTCGCTGCGCTCCATGGCAAGGCGCGCGACAAAGCCGCGCTCGCCGCGCAGATACTGCCCGATCAGGTTGACGAAGCCGGCCCATGTTTCAAGGGCCTGGCCCGGGCCGAAATCACGCGCCTCGGTCTTGCCCTCGCCGCCCAGCTGGATGTAGCTGATGCCCGCGACCTCGGCAGGGCCCAGCTTGCCAAAGGCGCCCAGCTCGACCATCGCGGCCTCCAGCGGCAATTGCTTGTCGAAATGCGCGACCTGCTTGTCGGTCGGCGGCTTGCCGGATTTATAGTCATAGACCTGAACCCGGCCATCCTGCAGCAGGTCCAGCCGGTCGGGTGTGGCCTTCAGCCGAAACTCCATGCCCGGAACGACCAGCGCCCCCCGGTCCTCGATCAGCACCGGACGCCCCTCGGTCAGCCGCGCCGCTTCGTCGGACATCAGCCGGTCGGCCACCCCGGCAATCCGCGCGCGCCAGAACAGCCGGGCCGAGGGCCATGGCACGTCGCGCGCCAGCACCTCATCCGTGATCACAAGCAGCCGCGCCTTCATCGCCTCGGGCGTTTCCGGCAGGTCGGGCAGGCCGCGCAAAAAGCGGTCCATGATCTCGTGCAGGACATTGCCACGCTCGGCCGCATTGGGTTCCGGGCGCAGCGGGTCCAGCGCCGACAGGCCCAACACGCGGCGGGCATAGAGGGCATAGGGGTCGCGGATCAGGGTCTTGACCTCGGTCACCGACATCTCGGCCATCGCGGGCGGCGGCGGGATCGGTGCCGGGCGGCGGGCGGCGGGAATGCACGCCCCGGGGCGGGACTGCATCTCGGCCAGTGCCAGCCAGTGCTGGCCGCGCGCGCGCATCGCCAGCAAGGCGGCGGGACCGTCCTGCGCATGCAGGCCGCCCAGAAGGTTCGTCAGCCGGTTCAGCCAGCGCGAGGGGATCGTCTCGGCCTCGGCATCGCGGCGGGCGCGGGTCAGCACCACCTCGGCGGCGCCGACCGCCTGCTGAAAGTCATGCGCGGCCAGCCCGACGCGGCGTTCCGGCAAGGTCAGCCCGGCGGCCGAGCGCATGGGCCGCGACAGCCACGGGTCCGGTGGCAGCGCCTGCGGCCAGCCCCCTTCGTTCAGGCCGGCCAGCACGACCAGTCCCGCGACCTCGCCCACGGCCTCGGTTCGGGCCTCGCGCGGGCCGCGAAACCGCACCAGAGGATGCGAAGCCACGTCCTGACGCACGGCCTGACCCTGCAATTGCTCGTAGAGCAGATCGCGGAACTCTCCGGGGCGCAGGTCATGGCCCAGATGGGCATGGTCGGCAAGCTGCGCCAGCACCCCGCGCGCCAGCCCGCCCGAAGCCTTAGCCCAAAGCTCGGACGCCTCGACGCTGCCGGCGGGACCGGCAGCCAGATCCTCGGCCAGAGCGTGCAGATCGGCCAGCCGCTGCGCCAGCGGACGCGCGGCGCGGTCCTGTGCCAAGGGCACGATCCGGTCCAGCAGGCCCGCCAGCCACAGGCCCCAGGGCTTGCTTTTCTCGTCGCCCTTTTCGGCCCAGTCGCGCAGCGCCGCGCCATCCGGAAAGGCCGGGCCATGCTTGCGCAGATGCAGTTCCAGATCGCGGCTGTGGCGGTTGTGATCACGCCGGTAATCGGCGCCAAGGCCGGTCGCGGTGACCGGATGTTTCAGCAAGACCAGCAGGCCGTCGATCATCAGCTCGGCGCCATAGAGGTCGGCGACATGGCGCAGGAACAGGCCGGGTGCGGTCAGGGGCAGGGGCTGGCCTGCGGAATCGTCCGGGATGATGCCCCAGCGGTCCAGCGCCGATTGCACGCGCCGGGTCAGCATGCGGTCGGCGGCGATCAGCGTCACCGGCTGGGCGCGCCCGACCGCCTCGCGGATGGTCAGGGCAATCGCCTCGGCCTCCTGCGCGGGCTGCTCGGCCTCGATCAGGCTCAGGTTCCGGGTCGCGGGGATCAGTGGGCCCAGGGCCGGGCCTTCGGTGATCCATTGGTCGGTCACCGGGGCAGGGCGCAAGGCCAAAGATATCAGTTGGTTGCGCGCGGGGTCAGGCGCCGCCCCCTCGACCCAGGCCCGGGGCGGGCCGAATTCCGCGACAAAGGGGGCGTAGCGCGCCTGCGGATGATCCTCGGCCCGCGCGTCCAGACTGTCCCAGATCGCGGCGGGCATGTCGGCATCGAAGCCCGGCAACACCACGGCCCCCATCGGCAGCCGCGCCACCGCGCGCATGAAATCCCGCGTCGCCCCGTGCGAGCCGGTCGAGCCTGCGACGACCACCGGCCCCTGCGGCAGCATCTCGCCCCGCGCCCATACCTCGGCAAGCTGCTCGGCAGCCGCGCGCTGGCGACTTTCGCGATCCTGCGGCGGGTCCGACAGATAGTAGCAGGCGGCGATCTTCAGAAAGGCCAGCGCGCGGCCCCAATGCTGTGCGTGGTCGCTGGCGTCGATGCGGTCCAGCGCCTCGGCATCCAGACCTTCCAGCTGCATCTCGGCCATCAGCCCGGCCAGCGAGGCGGCCAGTTCCGGCACCGATTGCCCCTGCGCCAGATCGGGCTGGGCGCGCAGCGCGGCGTCGATCAGACGCCCGAGTTCCAGCCGGCGCGCCAAGGGCGCCGTGGCCCCGCCACCGCCCAGATCCGCGATCAGCCGCAGTTGCGGCAGCACGATCGGCCCGCGCCAGATCAGCGCCTCGCGCAGGGCCATCAGCGACTGGCCCGAGTTCGCATAGACCGTGACCCGCGCCATGTCCTGCGGCGGGCGGGCGCGCATCCGGGCGATCAGCCCATCGGCAAAGGCGCCGGGAAAATCCGCGCCGCAGGGCAGGGCGTAAAGCCCGTTTTCCCACTCAGCCACGCAGCAGCCCCTCGGCCAGCGGGATGCAATCGGGCCGGCCGACGTCACACCATGCGCCGCTGTGGATCAGCCCATAGGCCCGCCCCTCGGCGATCAGCATGTCCCAGAGCCGGTTCAGCGAAAACACCTCGTCCGGGATCTCCTCCAGCCGGTCGGGGCGAATGATCTGCACGCCGCCATAGACCAGATCGCCCTTGCGGATCAGGCGCTTTTCGGCGTCGAGGCTGAAGTCTCCGGGGCCTTGGCGGCCATGAGTGCGGGTGATCGGCACCAGCATCAGCAGCGCGTGCATGTCGTCATCCCATGCATCGAGCAGGGCCGAGATCGGGTTCGGCCCGGTCCAGACCACATCCGGATTCATTGTGATCACAGGCCCGGCGCCCAGCAGGGGCAGGGCCTTGCGCAACCCGCCGCCGGTTTCCAGCAGCAGATCGGATTCGTCCGAGATCTGCGCCTGATCGCCGATGTGATCCCGGATCTGGCCGCCCAGATGGTGGATATTGACGACAAAGGGCCCGGCCCCGGCCGCGCGGGCCAGATCCAGCGCCCGGTCCAACAGCGTGCGACCCGCCACCGGGATTAGCGGTTTCGGCGTCACATCGGTCAGCGGCGCCATGCGCGTGCCTTTGCCGGCGGAAAAGATCATCACCGGCAGGCTCATGCGAGGATGCCCTCGATCACCTCGGCCGAAGGCTCCGGGATGCCCTGCATCGCCTGCGCCAGAGGCGCCAGCGCCGGATGCGCCAGATCGCGCTGGATTGCGGCCCAGACCCGAGGCATGAAGGCCAGATAGCGCCGCTTGCCGTCGCGCTGCGCCAGCCGGGTAAAGATGCCTATGATGCGCAGGTTGCGCTGCGCGCCCAAAAGCGCATAGGCGGCGCGAAACCGGGGGTCGTCCAGCCCGGTCGCGGCGACATAGCGCGCGATCTGCGCGGCCTCGATCTCGGGCGCGACATCGCGGCGCGCGTCCTGCAGGCCCGACACCAGATCATAGGCCGGATGCACCGCCACCGCGTCTTGAAAATCCAGCACGCCCAAAGGCGCATCGCCGCGCCAGATCAGGTTCTCGGCATGGAAATCGCGCAGACCCAGCACCGGAGCGATGCCTTCGCACAATTCGGCATGCAGCGCCTCGATGGCGGGGGCGATGCCGGCGCCCAGACCCGGCGCGCCCACGGCGGCGGGATAGTGATCGGCAAACAGCGTGACCTGACGCGCCAGCTCGGGCCCGTCCAGCCGCAGCACGAAATCCGGCGGCGCATGGCGGTGCAGATCGACCAGCAGATCGGTCATGCGGTCATAGATCCGGGGTGCCAGCGCGGGCGTCTCGGCCAGCACGCGGGCCACCAGATCATCGCCCAGGTCTTCCAGCAGCAGCAGCCCCTCGTGCTGGTCGGCAGCCAGAATCTCGGGCGCGTGGAAATCGCGGTGCCGCAGCCATTGCGTCATCGCGACATAGCCATCGGTGGTGCCGGGGGCGGCATCCATCAGGACGGCGCTGCGGTCCCCGTCCAGCAGGCGGAAATAGCGCCGCGACGAGGCATCTCCCGCCAGCGGGATCAGCCGCGCCTCGACCCAGCCGGCGCGATGGATCAGCCGGGCAATGGCCGGCAGGCGGGTGGCAAAGCCCCAGCGCGCCTCGCTGCCCGACAGGGTGATGCGGCGCAATTCGGGGAAATCCGCATGCGGGTCCAGCGCGATCGTCAGCGGATCGGGCAGGGGGCCGCCATGGTCGGGCCATTCGATCAGCACGATCGAATCACGCATCGCATCGTCCAGACCCAGCTCGGCCAGCTCGTCGGGATGGGTCAGGCGGTAAAGATCTGCGTGCCAGATCTCGGTCCCCAGCGGGTCGACATAGGTCTGGACCAGGGTAAAGGTCGGGCTGGGCACGTCTTCGGCCAGATCGCCCTGACGAGCGCGGATGAAGGCGCGGGCGAAATGCGTCTTACCGGCGCCGACCGGGCCTTGCAGGGCAACGGTGTCGCCGGGTTTCAGCACGGCGGCCATTACCCGGCCCAGACAGGCGGTCAGATCGGCATCGGCGGGGTCAAGCGTCGCAAGCAGGGTCATGGCCTCAACCTAAGCGCGCCGGGGTCAGAGGCCAAGCACATCCGCCATGTCATATTCACCCGGCCCCTTGTCCTGCCCCCAGATCGCGGCGCGCAGCGCGCCTCGCGCGAAAATCGCCCGGTCGGTGGCCAGATGGCGCAGCACCACCCGTTCGCCCGCCGTGGCAAAGATCACGTCATGTTCGCCCACCACATCGCCGCCACGAATGGCGGCAAAGCCGATGCTGCCCTTTTCGCGGGCGCCGGTGATGCCTTCGCGCGCAGGGGTGCGCAGATCGGCCAGAGTGGTGCCGCGCCCCTCGGCTGCGGCTTCGCCCAGCATCAGCGCGGTGCCCGAGGGGGCATCGACCTTGCGGTTGTGATGCGCCTCGACCACCTCGATGTCCCAATCCTCGCCCAGGGCGGCGGCCACCTTGCGGGTCAGCCCGACCAGCAGGTTGACGCCCAGGCTCATGTTGCCGGCGCGGATGATCGGGGCGTGGCGCGCGGCGGGTTTCAGCGCGACAAGCTGGGCGTCGGAAAAGCCGGTGGTGCCGATGACATGCACGGCGCGGGCCTGCGCGGTCAGCTCGGCAAAGGCCAGCGTCGCCTCGGGCGTGGTAAAATCGATCACCGCCTGTGCCGGGGCGATGGCCTCGACCGCATCATCGGTGGCGATCACGCCGACCGGCGCGCCGCCCATCGCCTCGCCCACGTCGCGCCCGATCCAGCCGCTGCCCGGGCGCACCACCGCCCCCACCAGCCGCGCCTGATCCGAGGCCAGCACCGTGCGCATCAGCATCTGTCCCATGCGCCCCGAGGCGCCCGTGATCACGATTCCCGGCTTGTCCATGCCCGCCCCCTTGCTTTGCGCCCGTTCTATCCCGTTGCGGCCCGGCCCGCGACCCCCTACATCTGGCCCCATGGCACAGAACCGCTTTCATTCCGGCAATGGTCCCTCGCAGCGTCAGCTTCGCGTGGGCGAATTGATCCGCCGCACGCTTTCCGATGTCCTCGCCCGCGGGGATGTTCATGACCCGGACCTGAACCGGCATTCGATCACCGTGGGCGAGGTGCGCACCTCGCCCGATCTGAAGGTCGCGACGGCCTATGTCCTGCCTCTGGGCGGGCAGGGCGCCAAGGATGCGCTGGCCGCGCTGCGCCGCAATGCGCCCGAGCTGCGGCATCTTGTGTCAAAGGCGATGACGCTGAAATACGCGCCGCAGCTGCGTTTCGTGCTGGACGAGACCTTCGACCGCATGGACGACACACGGCGGCTGTTCGCCGATGAACGCGTGCGCCGCGATATCGAGGGCCAGGACGACGACGCCCGCGACGACGAGAGCGATGAGGATTGAGCTGAAGCGCCGGCTGGGGCTGGCGATCGGCGCGCTGATCGCGATGACCCTGCCCGCCGTGGCCGGGATTTGCGAAAAGCGTGATTTCGACGGGCAGGGCTATGTCGTCTGCACGCTGGACGGCGCACAGGAACCGGGGCTGAAGCTGTGGCTGAACGGCCCGGACGGCAAGGTGCTGGGCGATTTCAGCGGTGTGCGCCGCAACCTGCCGCAGGGGCAGGTGCTGGCCTTTGCGATGAATGCCGGCATGTATCATCCCGATTACCAGCCGGTCGGCCTTTACATCAGCGATGGCGAGAAGGCCGGCGATCTGGTGACCGCAGGCGGCGACGGCAATTTCGGCATGCTGCCGAACGGTGTCTTTTGCGCCGGTGGCAAGCGGCCCTATCAGGTCATCGAAAGCCGCGCCTTCGCCAAGGCCCGGCCGCAATGCCGCATCGCCACGCAATCGGGACCGATGCTGGTCATCGACGGCGCGCTGCATCCGCGGTTTCTGGCCGACAGCGACAGCCGCTATATCCGGAACAGCGTCGGCGTCTCGCCCGATGGCCAGACGGTGTGGTTCGCGATTTCCGACCGCGCCGTGACCTTCCACGAATTCGGCCGGCTGTTCCGCGACGGGCTAGGGGCGCGCGATGCGCTTTACTTTGACGGCTCGATCTCAAGGCTGTATGCCCCCGCGCTCAACCGCGCCGACTTCGGGCGGCGGCTGGGACCGATCATCGGCTATACGGAACAGGAATAATGGCACGCAAAAAAGGGCGCGAGATCCACGGTTGGCTGATCGTGGACAAGCCGGCCGGCGTCGGCTCGACCGATGTGGTCGGCAAGGTCCGCTGGGCGCTGGACGCGAAAAAGGCCGGCCATGCCGGAACGCTGGACCCGGATGCGACCGGCGTTCTGGCCATCGCGCTGGGTGAGGCGACCAAGACTGTGCCGATCCTGACCGAGGCGCTGAAGGCCTATGATTTCACCGTGAACTGGGGCGCCGAGACGGCGACCGACGACGCCTCGGGCGCGGTGCTGAAATCCAGCGACAATCGCCCGGATGCCGATGCGATCCGCGCCGCCCTGCCCGTCTTTACCGGCGAGATCATGCAGGTGCCGCCCAATGTCTCGGCCGTCAAGGTCGAGGGCGAGCGCGCCTATGACCTTGCCCGCGAAGGTGAGAAGCTGGAGCTGGCCGCCCGCCCGCTGTGGGTGGAATCGCTGGAATTGCTGGGGACGACACCCGACAGCGCCGATCTGCGCATGGTCTGCGGCAAGGGCGGCTATGTGCGCGCCATCGCCCGCGATCTGGGCCGGGCCCTGGGCTGCCTTGGCCATGTCGCGCATCTGCGCCGGATCTGGTCCGGCCCGTTCGACGCGCAGGACGGCATCGCCTTTGACCGCATCGACCGTGCCAATCAGGCCGAGATCGAGGCCGCGCTGCTGCCGCTGCACGCCGCGCTAAACGACCTGCCGCAGATGCAGGCGACCGACATCGGTGCCACGCGCATCCTGAACGGCAATCCCGGTCAGGTGCTGGGCCATGCCGAATTCGGCGAAGAGGTCTGGGTCAGCCGCAACGGACAGGCGCTGTGCATCGGCCGCTACATGGGCGGCGAGGTGCAACCCGGTCGCGTCTTCAACCTGGGTCAGAATTCCTCGTAAGTCGCGGGGTCCTGCCCCTTCAGCCGGCCATTGGGGCGCGCCAGCGTCGCGATGGCCTGCATATCCTCGGGCGTCAGTTCGAAATCGAACAGCGACAGATTTTCGCGCTGCCGCCCGGGGTCTGCGGATTTCGGGATCGGCACCGCGCCGCGCTGGACATGCCAGCGCAACACCACCTGCCCGCCGCTGCGGCCAAGCCGTTGCGCGATCTGCTGCACCACCGGCTCGTCCATGATCTCGCGGCCGCGACCCAAAGGGCTCCAGCTTTCGGTGGCGATGCCATGCGCGCTGTTAAAGGCCAGCTGTTCGTCCTGCGGGAAATAGGGATGCAACTCGATCTGGTTGACCGAGGGCAGCACCCCGGTTTCGCGCTCTAGCGTCAGCAGATGCTCGGGCAGGAAATTGCACACCCCGATCGAACGGATCAGCCCGCGTTCGCGGGCCTCGATCATCGCCCGCCACGCCTCGACGTAAAGGCCCTGCCTCGGGTTCGGCCAGTGGATCAGGTAGAGGTCGTAATAGTCCAGACCGGCCCGTAGCAGCGATTCTTCGATGGTGGCGATGGCCTCGGCATGGTGCTGGCGCCGGCCCGGCAGTTTCGAGCAGATGCGCAAATCGCCGCGCGCCAGCCCCGAGCGTCGCACCGCCTCGCCCACGGCACCCTCGTTTTCATAGTTGAAGGCCGAATCAAGCAGCCGGTAGCCCGCCTCTATCGCGCCCACCATGGCCGCAACCCCGGCCTGACCGTTCAGCTTGTAGGTGCCGAATCCTACGGCCGGAATGTCGCTGCCATCGTTCAGGGCCAGCAGCGGGATTGCATCTTGCGGCAAGGCAGTCTCCTTGGTCTCAGGTGAATTGATAGGTGGCAGGCACATAGCGCCATGCGCCGGCGCTGTTCGGGGCGATGAAGCCCACCGCCGGGAAGGGCATGTGATAGCCGACAAAGGGGATGCGTTCATTGGCCAGCCGCACCAGCACGCGGCGGCGGGTGGCCGCGCCCATCACCTTGTCCACGTCGAAACGCACGTGCCATTCGGGATGCTGCACCGACCAGACGTAATGGTTGAAGCTGTCGCCGGTCAGCAGCAGCTTTTTCCCCTGACTTTCCAGCAGATAGGTGGTGTGCCCCGGCGTATGGCCGTGGGCGGCCTCGGCGCGCACGCCGGGCAAGATCTCGTCACCGTCCCCGATCAGCCGCGCCTTGCCGATCAACGGCGCGACTTTGGCCTTATAGGCCTCGGTCGGGTTGGCGGCCCAGTATTCGGCCTCGGCCTGCGGGGCGATCAGCTGCGCGCCGGCAAAGACAGGGGCGTCGCCCTCCATCAGCCCGCCGATATGGTCGGGGTGCATATGGGTCAGCACGACATGGCCGATGTCCTCGGGCTTGACCCCGGCCAGGGCCAAAGCGGCGCGCGTATGGGCGGGCTCCATGCCGGTGTCGAACAGGACCAACCCCTCGGGGCCGCGCAGCAGAACCGGCGTGAACGAGCCTGCGGCCCAGTCCGAGGGGATGAAATTCTCGGCACTGACCTTGGCAAAGGTCTCGGGCGGGATGTCCAGCCCGAAGGTGCCGATGGGATCGTCATTGCGGCCGCTGCCGGCCAGCGCCGTCACCAGCTCGAACCCGCCCAGCCGAAAGGCATGCACCCGGCCCTGAAACCCCGGCGCCGCAGACGCTGGCGCAGTTTGGGCCACGGCCGGCACCGCCAGCAGGGCCGGCATGGATCCCGCCAGCAGCAGCGCGTTCCGGCGACTCATTGCGATCTCGGACATCTCTGCCTCCCCTTTGCCATTCGCCCGCTCAACCCGCCCGAGCAGCTGGGGTTCCGCTGTCTGGCCCAGATTGGCGTGCGGGGGCCGCGCCGGCAAGGATAGGGTGCCTAGAACGGCGCGGGTGCCGAAAAGCCCAGCATGACCCCGGTTTCGGGGTGCTTGAAGCGCAGGGTTTCGGCATGCAGCATCAGCCGCGGGAAATCCGCCGCCGCGCCCGAGGCATAAAGCGGATCGCCAAGGATCGGATGGCCCAGTTCCGCCATATGCACGCGCAATTGGTGGCTGCGCCCGGTCAGCGGCATCAGCCGCACCCGGGTTTCGCGGTCATCGGCCCGGACCACGCGCCAGTCGGTCTGGGCCGGCCGGCCCTCGGCATGATCGACCTTTTGCCGGGGGCGGTTCGGCCAGTCGACGATCAGCGGCAGATCGACCGTGCCGGTCTTGGGCTCCAGCCGGCCCCAGAGCCGCGCCAGATAGGTCTTTTTCGTGCGCCGTTCCTCGAACTGCCTGGACAGATGCCGCTGCGCATGCGGCGTCAGGCCAAAGACCATCACGCCCGAGGTATCCAGATCCAGCCGGTGCACCAGCAGCACGGTCGGAAAAGCCCCCCGCAGCCGCTCGATCAGGCAATCGGCGCGATCCTCGCCCCGGCCCGGCACCGACAAAAGGCCCGAGGGCTTGTTGACCACCAGCACCTCGTGATCGGCATGGATGACCTGCGGCTGTTCCTCGGTCGGTTGATAGACAAAGCTCATTTCCAGACCATCCGCAGCGCCAACCCCGCAAACAGCACCGAGGCCACGCGGTTCATCACCCGCATCCGCGCTGCCAGAGCCTTGCCGGCGAGCCCGGCGGCGATGCCATAGCCCATGGTGACCAAGGTGCCCGAGCAGACGAACATCAGTCCAAGGCCCAGAATTTGCTGGCCGATGGGCCCATATTCGGGCCGGGTGAATTGCGGCAGGAAGGCCAGTAGGAACAGCACCGGCTTGGGGTTCAGAAGGTTCGACAGCGCCCCGCGCGCCAGCACCTCCCAGCCACCGCGAGCGATGCGCGCGCCGCCGGCCGGTGCCGTCGCGCGCCAGCTTTTCCACGCCAGCAGCGCCAGATAGGCCGCGCCGGCATATTTCACCGCCAGCAGCGCGCCCGGATGCGCCGCGACCAGTGCGCCCAGACCGACCGCCGCCAAAGCCACATGCACCATGCCACCGATCCCGACACCAAGCCCGGCCAAAGCCCCGGCGCGCGGCCCGCCCTGAATGCCGCTGGCGCTGGCAAAGACCACATCCTGTCCCGGCGTCAGGTTCAGCGCCAAGGCGCCGGCCATAAAGGCCAGCACTTGCTGCACCGGAAAATTCGCCATCGTGTCCCAGATCATCGCGCACCTCGCTGGGCCGGGGTAATGCTATGCGCGGGGCGGCGCGTCAATTCTCGGCCGGGTCCTGCGGCAGGCCGTCGGCGATCTCGTAATAGTCGCCCTTGTCGGCGACAAAGATATGGCCCAGCAAATGCAGGCCGGTCGGGCTGTCGATGGCGCCCGCCGCCACGTCGATGATGTCACTGTCGTCATGCTGCCAGAACAGCGACGAGCCGCAATTGCCGCAAAAGCCGCGCCGGGCGAAATCCGAGGCGCGATACCATTTTGGCGTGCCCTTGATGGTCAGGGATTTCGGCAGGATCGCCGCCCAGTAATGCCCCGACCAGCGCCGGCACTGGCTGCAATGGCAGGCCTTCAGGTCGTTTGTCGCGTCATGGGTGCCGTGAAAGCGGATCTCGCCGCACAGGCAATGGCCGGTGAATTCAACCTCGTCCGAAGCACTCATCCAGAATCTCCCGCAGGCGGTCGGCGTCTTCCTGGGTGAAAGCGTCGGGCTGGTTGCTGTCGATGTCAAGGACGCCGATCAGCCGGTCCGCCGCGCCGATGACAGGGATCACCAGCTCGGAGCGGGTCGAACTGGCGCAGGCGATATGGCCGGGAAAGGCATCGACATCCGGCACCAGCTGGGTTTCGCGCGTCCGCGCTGCCGCGCCGCAGACCCCGCGCGAGAGCGGGATCACCAGACAGCCATGGCCGCCCTGATAGGGGCCGATCTTCAGCGTATCGGGTTCGGTGACGCGGTAAAAGCCGGTCCAGTCGAAGCGGTCGTCGGCATGATGGATCTCGCAGGCCAGCGTCGCCATCAGCGCCACCTCGTCGGTTTCGCCATGCGTCAGGCTGCGCAGGGTCCGGGCCAGTTCGGCGTAATCGACGGTCATAGGGCGTCCTCGATAATGGCGGGAAGGTCTTGGTGCAGGCGCAAAAGCCCGTCGGGTTGCCAGCCCAGATCGTGCAGCCGGTCGCAGAGGGGCACGCGCAAAACCCCGGCATCCGAGCGCATCGGCGGCGGATGCGGGCTGCCGGTCAGGACGGCCACGCCCGACAGAAGCTCATGATGATCCAGCAGAATATCGCTGACGTTATAGCTGCCGGACATGCCCGGATCGCCCAGCACCAGCAGCGCGGCATCGCCCAGATCGGCGCCATGCACCTCGGTCGCGACGCGGGGCGGGACCGGGCGGCCGGCGATGAAATCGCGGATGAGGCCGGCCCATTTCTGCGGCTTGCCGGGGCCAAAGACGCCGGTTGGGCGCAGGCTGGCGGTGCGGAAATCGGGGCCGGCCATCTGGGCCAAAACCGCCTCGGCCTGCGCCTTGACCTCGCCGTAAAGGTTGATCGGCGCGGGGGGCAGGTTGTCGGTCAGGTCGGTCCCGGGGTCGTGGCCGTCATGGACGGCGCGAGAGGACAAGAACAGCACCCGGCCCACGCCCTGATCACGGGCGGACTGGAAAAGATCCAGCGTTCCCTGCAGGTTGGCCTGCACGAAACCATCGGGATCGTCGCCTTCGCCGCCGCGATAGCGGCCGGGGACGTGCTGGAAGGCGGCATGGATCAGCGCGTCTTTTCCCGTCAGATCAACGGGCTGACCAAGGCGCCAGCCGGGCAGGGGGTCGATGTCATGGCCCGCTGCGATGGCTGCGCGGGCGATCCAGCGGCCCAAGAGGCCAGAGGCTCCGGTCAGGGCGATTTTCATGGTTGCGGCGGGTCCGGCAGGTCGGCCAGATCGGGCACCGGGCCGTCGCCGGCATGCGCGTGCCAAAGGTCGATCAAGGGGCGCAGGGCATCGGCCTTGGCGTGATTTTGCCAAGGTTTTTCATACTGATAGTGCAGCACGCGGATGTCCTGCCAGCGCCAGAGTTGCGGCAGGTTCAGCCAGACATATTGCAGCATGTTGTCAAAGACCGGCAGGCCGTGCCAGTTCGGGAAAAACGTCTCCAGAAAGCTTTGGTCGGTGCGGCGCCAGAAGGTGCCGGGCTGATCCAGCGCCGCCAGCATCCGGGCGAAGGTGTCCTGCGACGGACGGGCGGTGAACACGCCGGAATTCAGGCGGTGAAAATCCGCGAGGCTTTCGTAAACATTTGGCGCGGCTGAGAATTCCGGGTAGTCAAACAGCCGGTCGATGTTTTGCAGCACGATGGCGTCGGCATCGATAAAGACCACGCGCGCGTAATCCAGCTGCCAGAGGCGCAGCTTGACGAAGTTGTCGAGCGGCGTGTGGAAAGGCGGCTTTTCGCCCTTGGTGAAGGGGGCGATGCCATGCACCCGGTCACGGGCATGCAAAGCGTTGAAATCGCTGGAAGTGGGCAGCAGATCTGCGTGCACCACGCGTACACCGAGCGTACACAGCCCGTCGATCAGATCCGGCGGCAGGTCGGTATAAAGCAGCACCAGATCGGCGGTGGTGCCGGTGCGGATCAGGGATTTGAACAGCGCCATCGCCCCGGTGACGTAATCGGGGTTGGTCGCCAGCGTGACGAAGGCGCGGTCGGACCGCGCCTTGCCTGTCAGATGCAGTCCGGTGGTCACGATACGGAACGCAGCCTTTTGCCCTCGGGGTCGTGATCGATGCGCTTGGCGATGTCCTTGGTCCAGGCCGAGACCGCCGGCACGCGCGAGCGGTCGATGCGATGGGCGTATTTGCGCGCCACCTCGACCACTTCGGACAACAGCCCCTCGGCCAAGGTGATCGGCTTCAGACCCAGCGCCAGAAACTGATCGTTCTTGACGATCAGGTCGTTTTCCTCGGCCTCCTTGCGGGGGTTCGGCAGATAGGCGACCTCGGCCCCGGCCAGCCGGGCGACCATTTCGGCCAGATCGCGAACGCGGTGGGTTTCGGTCATCTGGTTGAAGATGCGGACACGCTCGCCCGCCGCAGGCGCGTCTTGCAGCGCCAGCTCGATGCAGCGCACCGAATCCTGAATGTGGATAAAGGCCCGGGTCTGGCCGCCGGTGCCATGCACGGTCAGCGGATAGCCGATGGCGGCCTGGATCAGGAAGCGGTTCAGCACGGTGCCGTAATCGCCATCGTAGTCAAAACGGTTGATCAGCTGTTCGTGCCGGCGGGTCTGGTCGGTATGCGTGCCCCAGACGATGCCCTGATGCAGGTCGGTGATGCGCAGACCGTCGTTCTGGGCGTAGAACTGGAACAGGATCTGATCGAGCGACTTGGTCATGTGATAGACCGAGCCGGGCCGCGTCGGATAAAGGATCTGCTGTTCGCGCGGGCCGGTGGGCGTATCGATCTGCACGTCCAGATAGCCTTCGGGGATCGGCGCGCCGACCGAGGAATAGCCATAGACGCCCATGGTGCCCAGATGGACCAGATGCGCGTCGATGCCGGTTTCCACCAGCGCCGCCAGCAGGTTATGCGTCGCGTTGGTGTTGTTGTTGACGGTATAGACCTTGTGGCGGTCGGTCTTCATCGAATAGGGCGCGGCGCGCTGTTCGGCGAAATGGATCACCGCATCGGGGCGGGTCTCGGCCAGCCATTGTTTCAGCCGCTCGTATTCGGTGGCGAGGTTCAGCAGGTGGAAATGGATGCGGCGGCCGGTCTGCTGATGCCAGATCCGGCAACGTTCCTGAATCGAATCCATCGGCGTCAGCGACTGCACGCCCAGTTCAGTGTCGATCCAGCGGCGCGAGAGGTTGTCGACGATATGGACGTCATGGCCCAGGTTCGACAGGTGCAGGGCGGTTGGCCAGCCGACGAAGCCGTCGCCCCCCAGAACAGCAATGCGCATGATCGTCCTCCTTCGTGTTGCCGACACGGAATGCGCCGGCAATGTGTCAGAATTATAACGCTTTGACGATAGTCCTGCGTTCCGTGCCCTCACACGCCGAGTTTTTCGGCGAAATCATTGCAAGCTGCGACGGCGATCATTATTGATTTTCCATGATCTCGCAGAAGACAAAATATGCCATCAAGGCGCTGATGGCGCTTGCTGATGAAGTGGCCGCAGGCGGAAATGCGCTGACGATCGAAGAGATCGCCACGCGCTCGGGCGCGCCAAAGCGGTTTCTTGAACATATCATGCTGGAACTGCGCAATGCGGGCTATGTCGGCTCGCGTCGCGGGCGGGCCGGCGGCTATGTGCTGATCAAGCAGCCGAAGGAGATTTCCATCGGCGAATTGCTGCGTCAGGTCGATGGTCCGATCGCGCCGCTGCCCTGCCTGTCGCGCCGGTCCTATCAGCGCTGCGAGGATTGCGACGACGAGGCGACCTGCCGGCTGCGCAAAATGTTCGGGCAGGTGTTCTGGTCCTATCTGCTGCTGATCGAAAGCCTGACCCTGGCCGATCTGGTCGAGGAAGGCAGCATGGCCGCCATCGGCGTCGAATAGCGCGTAACGCTTGACCCGCGGCGGCACGCGGGCAGGAATGCATGACCGGGCGGCGCACGCCCGGAGACGAAGGGGGGGCCGCATGACATCGGACAGCCAGAACCAGACCGCAAACCCGCCGCCGCAGGTGCCGATCGCCGGGGTGCTGGGCTGGCCGATCGCGCATTCGCGGTCGCCGGCGCTGCACGGGCATTGGCTGGCGCGCTATGGCATCAAGGGCCATTACGTCCCGGTCGCTGTCGCACCCGAGCATCTGGCCGAGGTGCTGCACACCATGCCGCGCATGGGCTTTGTCGGCGCCAATGTCACCATTCCCCATAAAGAGGCGGTGCTGGCGCTGGCCGATGTGGTCACCGACCGCGCCGCGCTGATCGGCGCCGCCAATACGCTGATCTTTCGTCCCGATGGCACCATCCATGCCGACAATACCGACGGTTATGGCTTTATCGCCAATATCCGGCAGAACGCGCCGGGCTGGATCCCGGATCTGGGACCGGCGGCGGTGATCGGTGCCGGGGGGGCGGCGCGGGCCGTGGTCGCCTCGCTGCTGGAAAGCGGCGTGCCGGAACTGCGCATCACCAACCGCACCCGCCTGCGCGCCCAACAGATCCGCAGCGAATTCGGCGCCAAGGTGGTGGTCTATGACTGGGACGATGCCGGCGCCATGCTGGAGGGCGCGCTGACCGTGGTCAACGCGACCTCGATGGGCATGGTGGGCAAGCCGCCGCTGCGCGTGGCTTTGGACGCGCTGGCGCCGGGCACGCTGGTCACCGATCTGGTCTATACGCCGCTGATCACGCCGTTTCTGGCCGAGGCGCAGGCCCGCGGCTGCGAGATCGTCGACGGGCTGGGGATGCTGTTGCACCAGGGCGCGCCGGGGTTCGAGCGCTGGTTCGGCCATCGCCCCGAGGTCGACGAGGCGTTGCGCGCCGCCGTTCTGGGCTAGGCGATGGGCTTTCTTCTGGGCCTGACCGGCAGCATCGGCATGGGCAAATCGACCGCCGCCGGCATGTTCCGCGATCTGGGCCATCCGGTCTGGGATGCCGATGCCGCCGTCCATGCGCTTTATGCGCCGGGCGGGGCGGCGGTGGCGCCGGTCGCTGCGGCATTTCCGGGCGTGGTACAGGGTGGTGCGGTGGACCGCGTGGCGCTGAAGGCGCGGCTGGCCGCCGAGCCTGCGGGCTTTGCCCGGCTGGAGGCGATCGTGCATCCGCTGGTGACGCAGGACCGGGCCGGGTTCATCGCCCGCCATGCCGGGGCGCCGATCATCGTGCTGGACGTGCCGCTGCTTTACGAAAACGCCATGCAGGGGCAGATGGACGGGGTGGCGGTCGTCTCGGCGCCGCCCGAGGTGCAGCGCGCCCGCGTGCTGGCCCGGCCCGGCATGGACGCGGCGGGGCTGGCGCTGATCCTGTCGCGGCAGATGCCCGATGCCGAAAAGCGCGCGCGGGCGGATTGGGTGATCCCTTCGGAGACGCTGGAGGGCGCGCGGGCCGCCATCGTGGACATCTGCGCCGCGATCATGGCAAAAGCCCCACATGCGTGAGATCGTTCTGGATACCGAGACCACCGGCTTTGACCCCGCCACCGGCGACCGGATCGTCGAGATCGGCGCGGTCGAGCTGATGAACCACCTGCCCACCGGGCAGACCTATCACGTCTATATCAACCCCGAGCGGGCGATGCCGCAGGAGGCCTTTGCGGTGCACGGGCTTGGCGACGATTTCCTGCGCGACAAGCCGAAATTCGCCGAGGTGGCGGCCGGGTTCGTCGAGTTCATCGGCGAGGATGCCAAGCTGGTGATCCACAACGCCCAGTTCGACATGAAATTCCTGAACTGGGAGCTGAAATCCGCCGGCTATCCGGTGATGCCCTATGCCCGCGCCGTGGACACGCTGGAGATCGCGCGCAGCCAGTTTCCGGGGGCACAGAACACGCTGGACGCGCTGTGCCGGCGCTTTCGCATCGACAACTCGAACCGGACGCTGCACGGCGCGCTTCTGGACAGCGAATTGCTGGCCGAGGTCTATCTGGCGCTGCGCGGCGGGCGGCAACCGGGGCTGGTGCTGGAAGCCGCGCGCGGCGACGGCACCGGGGCGGGCG